>NZ_QGGU01000004.1:0-185522 GCF_003148745.1 Pleionea mediterranea
GTTCTCATGCGGTATAGAATGCCTTCTGGTGTCATCCTATGCTCGTATTTATTGTACACTCGACCACTATGAGTCATTAAAATTTTTAGTTGTTTCCAGGTGTTATCTGTTAGCATGAGTCTTGGCATGATAAGTCAGGTGTGGTTGGTTTTTGGCGAAACAAATTATACCTGAATATCATGCCTGCTTATTTTATAAACAAAGATCAACACGCTCTAGTGCGATTCGTTTTAAATACTAAGCAAACAAATCATAATCATCGGCTGATTGAATAGTTACCTCCACCAAGTCGCCAGATTCTAATTTTTCATCGGTTGTTATATGTACTTGACCATCAATTTCTGGTGCGTCATAGCGAGTACGGCCAGTAGCGCCATTCTTCGTTATTTCATCAATTAGAACTTCCATTCGCTGGCCAACTTTCTTTTGCAGTTTATTGGCGCTTATTTCTTGTTGAACGGCCATAAAGGTTTCCCATCGTTCTTGCTGAGTATCGGGATCGATATGGTTCGGTAAATCATTGGCAGTTGCACCATCGACGGGCGAATATTTAAATGCACCAGCACGATCAAGTTGCGCTTCATATAGAAAGTCGATAAGTTCTTTAAAGTCGTCATCGGTTTCTCCGGGGAAGCCAACAATAAAGGTGCTGCGTAAAGCAATATCCGGACAGGTTTCACGCCAGCTTTTGATGCGGGTTAATACTTTTTCACTGGCCGCAGGGCGTTTCATATCTTTTAGTATTCGATGACTGGCGTGTTGAAACGGAATATCCAGATAAGGCAGAATTTTATTCTCTGCCATAAGCGGAATGACATGATCCACATGTGGGTAGGGATAAACATAATGCAGCCTTACCCAGGCGTCGAGTTTGCCCAGTTCCTGACACAGTTCCTGAAAACGGGTTTTGACGGGTGCACCATTCCAGAAGCCGGTTCGATATTTTGTATCAATTCCATAAGCACTGGTGTCTTGAGACACCACCAGTAATTCTTGCGTGCCATTGTTAATCAGATTTTCTGCTTCTTGTAACACACTGCCTATATCGCGACTAACCAGTTTGCCGCGCATTGATGGAATAATACAAAAGGTGCAGTTGTGATTACAGCCTTCCGAAATTTTTAAATAAGCGTAATGCTGTGGCGTAAGTTTTAAGCCGGCAGGTGGCACCAGGTCCATAAAGGGATCGTGTTGTGGCGGCAAATGCTGATGTATCTGTTCCATTACTTCTTTATAGGCATGTGGGCCTGTAACGGCGAGTACATTTGGATGAACTTCTCGAATGGAATCTTCTTTGATCCCAAGGCAGCCGGTTACGATCACTTTACCATTTTCATTCAATGCATCGCCTATGGTGTCGAGCGACTGCTGAACGGCGTCGTCAATAAATCCACAGGTATTCACCACCACAAGATCGGAGTCATCATAACTGTTGGTTAGCTGATAACCTTCAGCGCGAAGCTGTGTAACGATACGTTCTGAGTCGACGGTATTTTTTGGACAGCCAAGAGTAATAAAGCCAACGCTTGGATTGGATGAGTTCATAAAGGTTTCCAGAGTTTACTGTTCGATAAAGTGAGAGGTGGATTTATCAATTAAAGAAGGTGATGAAGCATTCGCAGCAGATGCCAGCGCTTTTTTAAGGGTTCTTGTTATGGTGGTTACGGGCTCATCCAGTTGTTCATAGGTCATAATGAGCAGCTGTGATGCTTCCAGGGTATTTTTTAATTGCAGCGATTGCAACAGATAGTCACGTGCTCTGCCCCAGAGTTCATTATTAAAACTTAACTGTCCAAGAGCATAAAACATTTCCCAGTCACTTTGACCATCTTGTCGAAAAGATTCTGCAAAACTCAGTTGTGTTTGATTGTCACGTCCGGCCGCTTTGCCATACCAATAGATAAGTTGTGACTTATAGCCTTTTTTAAGGGCTGAACGTAATACCGCTTCGGCTTCGGTGAATGCACCAAGCTCAATTAATAAACGAGAAAAACAGATGACGAGTTGAGGATTTTTTTGGTAATCACCGGACATTTTTTGCCAGCAATGTTGTAATTGTTCGCAGCCTTTATTGGCTTGTGATATTAGCAACTTGGTCACACATTCCATTTCGATGGATTCAAATTGACTGCGCTCAAGCGCCTGCTTTTGTTTTAACGCGGGTAATAAATCAAATAACCGCTGCCAATCTTTTAAGCGGTAATAACATTTTGCTAACAACTTTAACACGTAAGGGTGTTTTTTGCGTTGATCCCAAAGTTGCGACAAGGACGCTAGAGCCAATTCATACTGACCACTTTCGTACTGTAATTCGGCTTGGGTCAAACTGACGGCAATGCTGGCATTGGGCTGATATTCAGCGGCTTTTTGTAAATAATTATCGCGTCTGGTGTAGTCTTTTTGTTCTTGTGCCGATTTGGCGGCTAATAAATAATTGATCAAGCGACTGTCTGATTTTTCCGAAGCTTTAATAAATAAGTGTTCGGCTTTTTCCCAGTGTCCTTCGGTCAGAGCAATTAAGCCGTTAAGTGTTTGGTTTCTTGAACGTCGGCTGCCACGATTTTTTGACCATAAACTGACAAACTTGCCGGTACGTTTAACGGTAAGGACCAACCAGCTGCTGATAAAAGTTACAAAGATTAAACCAAGCGCAAGTACCGCAGCGATCCAGAGGCGCATTTCTAATGAATGGTTATCCCAGGCTATTAAAACAAAACCTCTTTGATCTTTTATAAACCAGGCAAGTAACGCACCGATGATAATTGCCAGTAGCGCAAGATGACGTAGCTTCATGGTTGATCACCTTGTTGTAAATCTTGTTGCTGTTCGCTGTACCACTTTAATCGGCGTTGTTCTTTTTCTTCCATTAATAAAGGCAGCGATTGCAATGAATAATCAATTTTTTGTCCGAGAGTTTGTTGCGACAATTGCTGTAATTGACTGACAATGGCAGTGCCCTGTTGATTCAGTTGAAAATATTGCTGAATGGTTTCCTGGGCCGATTGCAAACGGCTGACATAATAGGGCTGGTTGTTTTCCAGTACAGCTGTTTGTGCATGAGATAGAGTGAGCTGCAAAGCCGACTGTAAAATGGTTAATTGCTGCTCGGTCAGTAAAGGCTGAACTTTTTCATCGTGTGTTCGGTATTTAAACGCGTCTTCACCAAATTGATCCAGTGTTTGCATTAGTCTATCGAACCAGGCTTTGTGCTGCTCAGGTTCAAAGTTTTGATTTTCCGGTAGCTGATAGGCCACCGGTGCAAGTTGTGGGATCTGTTTTTGTAATGACGCCAGCTGTAACAGTAAATCGGTATTGTTGTTATCCGTTAGTCCGTCAAGATAGGTTAAGTCATCACTGATGGCCTGACGAATGTGGGTCAAATTAAGATCACTGGTTTGTTTAAGGGTATCATCGGCTTGAGCCAACAGAGCCATGGCAGTAGAGCGGTTATTTTCAAACAATAATTTTTCCTGAGCCAGAGTTAAATAGTAGTGAGCCTGTTCCAACAACCATTCCTGTTTACCCTGACTGGATATAATCCGCAGCTTGTCTTGAGTCACTGCCAATTGTTGACGCAAAAGATTCGACTGAGCTTTTAGTTGTTCCAGCGATTGGTTGGTTTGCTGGGTTGCCTGCGACTGTTGGCTTATATTATTTTGCAACCGGGCTAAGCGTTGTTTTTGATCATCGATATCCGAATTTTGTTGCGATAATTGTTGCGCCTGTTGCTGTTGATTGTTCCATTGTGAGTAACCGATCCAGCCACTGAGAATGACGGCAGACAGCGCCAGTAATAAACAAAGTACCAAACCAATGCTAATGGGTTTACGTGCTTTCTCAATAGTATGATTATCGGCAGGACGTTCGGGAAAATCAGTAGCTTTAGGTTGATTTGCTTCTTCTGTTTTAGTTGTTTTGTTTTTGTGTTCGGCAGAAGTATTCAAATCCTTATCTGGCTCGGCATTCGACATCTGTTTTTTAGCTGTCGACTTGGCTGATGATTTGTTTTTCTCGGATTTCTCAGAAGCTGAAGTTTCGGAAGGAGCTTTAGCCGATGTCTTATCCTGCTTTTCAGGAGCTGATTTATCCTTGCTCGGCGCAGTCTTGTTATTCTCTGGCTCAGGGCTAGATGTTGGCTTATTGTCTGATGAACTGTCTTTAGTCATTAACCGTATCCTGATTTAAATGGGCGAGACAGCGCAAGATATCGTCATTATGGGCGCTGGCGCTCTGTCCTATAATATTATGTTGGTATTTTAAAGCAACCTTCGCCAACCTGTCGCTGGTCACAATAACCGAGACCGGATGATTGAAACAATTCGACAGAGCCTCTAACGCCACTTCACTGGATACAATCCAGGCGACATTGGGCGAAAGAGTCTTATTTGTTTTCATCCATAGCTGATGCTCCGTTAACTGTTTTAAAAGTGTGGTGCAATCAATGGGTTCGCGGCGATAGACGGTGTAACTGGCAAGCTTTGCCTGGCGTGCTTGCAATGTTTGCTGAAGCAGCGGACGGCCGCCCTGACCATTTACCAGAATAATCGTCTGGCCAGTCACCTGTTGTAACAGGGAAAGTTGTAGCAGGCCTTCGCTGTTTGCTTGCTGCGGCACAGTAACATCGGACGCGCCAGCTTGTTGCAGAGCGGCAGCGGTGGATTGGCCCACAGCAATTAACTTGTGTTGCAGCAATTGCTGCCATTGTGCGCTGGACATTCGTTGCCGGGCAAACGACACGGCATTCGGGCTGATAAACAACCACAGACTGTTAGAGTCCTGCAGTGCTTGATTGAATTGCTCTTCGGGTAAATCCGGTTCTGCCGGGTGAATGGTGAGCAGTGCAATAGCACTAACAGTCAATCCATTACTTTCCAGTAAACTGACAAGCGGTTCAGCCTGATGAGCTGGCCGGGTGACAATAAAGTGTTCCGGTTTGACCATCGGTGGGATCAGGCTTGCTGTTGCAACAATGCTTGAATGATTTTATCGGCACCCTGCTCTTTTAATGCCTCGCCAACCAGAATGCCTAACTGTTTTGCTTCGCTAATAGGAGCCTGATGATGAAAGGTTAAAAGCCGTGAGCCGTCCACTTCACCAACCAGTCCGCGCAACAGTAATTCATCATCTTTCAGCTCAGCAAAGGCTCCAATGGGTACCTGACAACCGCCTTCCAGATGATGGTTCATGGCGCGTTCGGCAGTGACTCGCGCAGCCGTCAAGCTGTGATTCAGCGGTTCGAGTAATTGTTTGGTTTGATGATCATCGCTGCGACATTCAATGCCCACGGCACCCTGTCCGGCAGACGGTAATAGTACGCTGGTTGGGATTTCATCTTTGATGCGATATTGAAGATCCAGTCTCATTAATCCTGCGGTAGCCAGAATAATCGCGTCGTATTCATCGTCGTCGAGTTTTTGTAATCGGGTGCCGACATTGCCGCGTAAACTTTTGATCGTCAAATCCGGACGTAATGCTTTGAGCTGACACTGGCGGCGTAAACTGGAGGTGCCAATAATGGCACCAGATGGTACTTCATCCAGATTGGCGTATACATTGGATACAAAGGCATCGGTTGGGTTTTCACGATCGCAAATGACCGATAATTCAAGCCCATCAGGAAATCCGGCAGGCACATCTTTCATGGAGTGAACCGCAATATCGGCGCGATCCTCCAGCATTGCCAGTTCAAGTTCTTTAACAAATAGACCCTTGCCGCCAATTTTAGCCAGTGGTGTGTCGAGAATTTTATCGCCTTTGGTCACCATAGGGACCAGTTCAACCGTAATATCCGGATGATGTTTTTTCAGTTCCGACTGAACAAATTCAGCCTGCCATAGGGCAAGTGGGCTTCGGCGTGTGGCTATTCTGATAAGTGACATGATGGGGACGCAAATAATTAAAGATTCAAAGGTGATCTTAGCATATTGCGGGTGGCTTGTAAGACGACTAATGCATTAACGGACGATCAAATTTCAGGTTTTGTTAGAGCGAAAGATAAACATGCTCTAATACCGATGGTACTGTTGTTTCAGCTGGATTTATCCGGTTCAATCGAACACAAATAGCCCACTGAAATCATGGTTATTTGAAGTGAAGAATTATGGTTATGTGAAAAGGCTTACAGGGATTTTATCAGCTTTCGAATATGGGAGGCATGCCTTCTGCTGACTTCCAGTGGTTCGTCATAATGTTTGATGGTCATAAATAAGTGCCCGGCGTTGTCCTTGGTAAGACCGGTTATATAGCGTTTATTGACTAATGCGTTGCGGTGAATTCGAACAAAGCCATCGCTGAGTTCCTGCTCCAGTTGTTTTAATGGTTCTTCAATAAGCGCCTCACCTTCTTTGTGTTTAACACACACGTACTTTTGATCGGCCTGAAAAAAATAGATTTCATGAATCGGGATCAATTGAATTTCACCGCGCAGTCGCGCTGAAATATGATTGCGTTGCGGGCGTTCGGGACTGTGTTCGGTGACTTTATTCAACTGCAAAGGATTCAGCTGGGTCGCTTTGTTGATGGCTTGCTCAAGCTTATCGCGTTTAATGGGTTTCAGCAGGTAATCAATGGCATTGACCGAAAACGCATCCAAGGCATAATCGTCGTAAGCGGTAACAAATACCACCGCAGGCGGCACTTTCATCTGTGTCAGGTGATGTGCTGCTTCGAGGCCATCCATTTGTGGCATCCGAATATCCAGAAATGCCAGATCAATCCGATTGTTATCGCAAATCTTCACCGCTTCTATGCCGGTGTTGGCTTCGAACAGTTGGTGTTCGGAGGATTGATCTTCCAGCAGGCGACGCAACCGCTGTCGTGCTAATGGCTCATCGTCGGTTATTAATATATTCACGACTGTGCTCCCGGAATAAGTAATTCGGTAATGTAATGATCGTTGTTGTGATGAGTGATCATTTTAGCCTGTGATCCATAGCGGATCGATAAACGCTGTTGAATGTTTGACTGGGCGGTCTGGTTGCCGGGTTTACTGCGCGATGCCGGTAAAGGGTTGGAAACCTCGAGGCGCAACAATGGTTCAGCATGACTAGAGGCTTGTGACGATAATGATTTTCCTGCTACTTGTTCGGCTTTAATGCTCACCACACCGCCATCCACCAGCAGTTGAATACCGTGGTAAACGGCATTTTCCACCAAGGGCTGTAGTGTAAAAGGTGGCAGTGTATAGGCTTCCGGATCAACATCAATTTGCCACTCAATTATCAATTTATCGCCCAGACGCTGCTGCTCGATCTCCAGATAGTGCCGACAGAGGTCAAGTTCGGTTTGCAGTGATACAAGATCGTCACCGGGTTTTAAACTGGAGCGAAGTAACGTTGCCAGATGCTCCAGTGTGTTTTCGGCCTTGGTTGGGCTGATAGCAATAAGGCTGGCGATGGTGTTGAGCGTGTTGAATAAAAAGTGCGGCTGGATTTTTGCCTGCAATGAGCGGAACCTGGCTTCGCCTTCGGCAATAATGCCATTCAATACCTGCTGGCGAAGATACAGATAACGCATCCACACCAAAGTGATCAATACCGCTGCGGTGGTATTGCGAATTAAAAACCACATTTGCTCGGGAGACAGGGTAATGGTGGTGTTAAAAAACAGGCTCAGCGCCAGCAAGCTGGAGAGTAGTGTAATCAGCGCAATGGCTGCTGTAGAAAGTACTGTTACTGTGACAATGGAGCAACGGTTAAGCCAGCGGCGTGTTAAGCAAAAGAAGGCACCAGAAAACAGGCTGATCCAGAGCACAAACACACTGTGAAGACCCAGCAAGTACCAGGCCGATTGCTGTAAGTTAAACGTTAAAATAGTGAACAGTATGGCCAGCAGTTCAGATAATAACACCAGCATAAAGACGCGCGGGAGCTGACAAAAGTCCGGAATAATGCCCCGTTCGGTGTTTGAATGGTTGGCCTGCTCCATAGGGCGGTTACTGGTATTTTTCCATCAGATGCTGCATTTGAATTAATAAATCGTCTCTTACACGATCCAGCAACAAGCCGCTGGAATCGCCTTTACTCCAGTGCGCTTCACCAAATACCAGATCAAACTCTTGTTCAGGAAATTGACGCTGCATTCGTTTGTCGATGGCTTTGCGTATTTTTTGCTTTAACGCATCACTGGACTCAACCGTTGTTTCTGGCAAAACCAGCAAATACTCACCGGAGTGAGAATGGCCAATCATATCCGCCCAGCGTAACTCATCTTTCAGCACTTCAGACATTAATTGATTCATCCGGTTATTCAGGGAAACCGAGTCGGGATCACCAAACATCACCAGCTTTACTTTTAATACCGCCAGTGGATTATCGTACCGTCGGCTACGGCTGACTTCGTAATCAAGAAATTGCACCCAGTTTGGTCGTTTGGGTAAACCAGTAAACTTAAGTGAACCTTTCTGCTGTGGATTTTCACTGTGGATCACTTTGAAATAATGTACAGTGAGCTTAGGGTTGCTGGGGAGTAATGCCTTCCAGTGTTGCAGATGCAGCGGCTGATTGCGTTCTTTACTGACCAGACAATACAGCTGGTCGTCGTCATCGGTGGGTTCAAAGGGCAGGCTCAGCCAGTTTTTGCCGGTGAGGTTTTCTGCCTCATCATGCAACCAGGTGGCAAATTCACCATTACACCAAATAACTTGGCGATTATCGTCTAGAATTACTAAACCAAGTTCTGAGACATTGAGTATCTCAAATACAGATTTTTGGTAATCAAACAGTGTCGTATTATGCATATTCTGGATTGAATGGTTAAACTAGCCGGTTAAAAGTCGATTTAACGTGATCGCTTACTTACAATCTTAACCTTAAATCATTCCTGCATTAATGCCAATATAATCAGCGGTTTGTGGAAAAATAACCAGGCAGTAAGAGTATTCATGGGGCAAAACATTTCATCCGAAGCAGTGTCTTCAGACATTGACCGAAAGCAGTTAAAGCAATTGCTGCGTCGATTTTTGGAGATCAATGACAAACGCAAGGCTTTGCTGAGTCATAATTTGGATGAAAAAGACAATAATTTTATTCAGTTGTTGCCGCTGCTGTTTCATTCCAACCATCCCATGTTACCCGGTTATGTGGGATCCGAAGCGCCATGTGGGGTTGCCAACTACCAGCCCGACAAAACTACACTGCAAGTCGCTAAAAAGTTTGCTCGTAGTTTTGATTATCAACCGCGAGCAGCCCGGCAAATTCAAATTGAAGCATTGTATTTAATGGGCAGTGCCGGTTCGGTGGCTCATTCGTTACAAAGTGATCTGGATGTCTGGGTCTGTGTGAGCAGTGATTTATCGCCGAAGCAACATGAATTATTGCAACAAAAACGGCAAAACATTCAGAACTGGGCCAGACAACAATCAATCGATTGCAGCATCTATCTGGTCACACAAGATAATATTGTTGATAGCGCTGCGGAAAATGAATCCTCTACCATAGAAACTCGGCTGTTACTGGATGAGTTTTATCGCACACAAATTCATTTGGCCGGACGATATTTATTATGGTGGGTAGTGCCCTGTGAGCAGGAGCAGCATTACTCGGCATATGTGGAGCGGTTAATTAAAGAGCGGCATGTTCAGCAGGAAGACTTTATCGATTTTGGTGCCATAGAACAAATTCCACTGAACGAGTTTATTTCTAACGCGCTCTGGTACATTAACAAAGCGCTGGAGTCACCTTATAAAACAGCGCTTAAATTGGTGTTGATGGAATCTTACTTGAGCGAATACCCCGATGTGACGCCGCTCAGCTTTGATTACAAATCTTATGTTCACAGCATGATGGATAATGCCACCGTATCCGATGCCTATCTGCTTATGCATCGAAAAGTGGAGGAATATTTAACCGCAAATGAACAAAGTGATCGGCTGGAGTTTGTTCGCCGTTGTCTGTACCACAAAATTCACACGCGACTGACTCGTCAGCAGGCTCCCGACTCACCCGCTAAAGCAGTGATCGATGAGCTGGTTAAAGAATGGAACTGGAGTGCTGAAAAACGTGAGTTGTTTGATCATAAAAACAAGTGGGATATTAATCAGATAGGCAACGAAAAGCGGTTGTACATTAAACAACTGATTTCATCGTTTAGAGCCATTGGTCAGTTTATCAAGTTAAATGAAAGTTTTTTTGAAAAGTACAAAAACGATCTCTTGTGTTTAAGTCGAAAAATCAGTGCAAATCTTGAATTAACCCATGGCAAGATCGAACGCGTCAATATTAATTTTGTTGCACAAATGCTGGATAAGCATTTATCACTTGTCAGACAAAGCAAAGCGAAAAACCTCGAGTTATGGAGTTTTTATGATCGCGCTGTAAGCCAGCAGGAAGCCCAGTCAGTGGAGCCTGTCTATCAGTGCAGCTCATTACTTGAGCTATTGGTTTGGGCAAAAGTCAATGGCGTACTAAATGAAGGCTCTTCTATTCAGTATCGGGACAGCAAGCAGCTCCTGCAATACGATGAGTTGGAACGCATTATTCAGGTATTACTTTCCATTCAGTATGAAAAAATACAGGTGAGTGACAGTGCTTATTTAAATTCACCTACTATCAAACATATCAGCTGCTTTATTAATATTGCGCAAGATAAGTTAACCGGAGTTGCCAAGCAGGGTATGCACATTATTACCAAAAAGAACGATCCTTTTTGTTTTGGTAATGACTGCCATAATTTAATTGAAACCATCGATCTATATTACGTAAACAGCTGGGGTGAGCAATTTGTTGTGCACTTTAAAGGTGAGCAGGCAGTCTCTGAAGCGGCAATTGCTTTACTCGAGTTGATTGACAGACAATCGGTTGAACCAGAACTTAACTACTACAGTTTTTCATCCATGCGAGCCGATGAAGTAGTCACCCGGCTTAAAAACTTTTATCGACATTTGATATTGAGCTATCAGGGACGAGATGCCCATGTTAAGAAATATATTTTTCGTTTAGGCACGCGATATTGCGTGATAGAAAAACAAAATGAAAAATTTATTGTGCATAACGCAGCGACAGAAGATCAATTGTCGCAATTAATTATTAATCAATTCAATCAATATCAGTTAATAGAATTTGATTCCAGGTGTTTTCCCGATCCGGTAATCCGCACGGCATTGCAACGCAGTAAACCCGGCGAACATTTTTTAATTGTTAATCCTAAATCTGAGTATTCGACATCCTATTGTTTTGTTGATCAATACGGTGGCGTGGTTTATGGCTTTTTTAATCCACATAATTATCAGGAAGATATTGGCTGTCTGCATCAGTTTTTAACCAACAGCTGTGCGGGTTTTGATGAAACCGAGTTTCGTTGTTACTTGTTGAATCAGGATCAAAGTCTGTCACGTTATGACATTAATACACTAGATGCTCAGACTCATGGTGACATCAGTATTTCATTCAATGCTGACTCAAAGCCAGAAACCTTCAATGTCACCTGCCATCAACAAAGTTTCACCTTTGAACAGCATGATCCCGAGCTATCGAATAAATTTATTGCCTGGCTTGACCGGTTACAATTAACACCCGAGCAGGTCACTATTTCCAAGCTTACTTTGTCAACACCAGAAGAATTACTCAGCGAAGCAAAGTTATTGTTAGAGCGAAACCTTTTGTTCCAGTCGCTTTTTGCCAGTCTTTAAATAACCAGAATTCAGCTTTGGCATTATTAATGACTTTGGGAGCTTTATGTCAGCCGCGCGATCTGGTTATACTTGCCCTATGAAATATAAACGATTATTAGGTTTGATATTTGTAGTGGCGTGTTTGGCTGGTTGCGGTCAAAAAGGACCTTTGAGGCCCGCCGATGAACAAAAATCAACCGACTTAACCTTCTTTTCCGGATAATATTGATGCTGATCAGTTTTGCCAAGATGCAGGGACTGGGTAATGATTTTATGGTGGTCGATACCATATCTCAGCCCATTTATTTTAATGAAGCCCAAATCAGGCGGCTGGCGGATCGCCATTACGGCATTGGCTTTGATCAGTTGCTGTTGGTAGAAGCGCCGCAACAACCTGATGTGGATTTTCATTATCGAATTTTTAATGCTGATGGCAAAGAAGTTGAGCAATGCGGTAATGGTGCTCGCTGTCTCGCCAAATTTGTCAAAATGATGGGATTGACCTGGAAGTACAAGTTGCGCATTAGCACCCTGAAAGGCGTGATCAGCAGTCGAATGCACAAAGATGGTAATGTCACCGTTGAAATGGGTGTGCCGGTGTTGTCACCTCAACGGATCCCCATGCGTTACGCCGAACAAAATACAGAGTACAGTGTCGAGACGCACGGTATCCGTCATAAGGTTGGCGCTTTGTCATTGGGCAATCCTCATTGTGTTATGACCGTTGAAGATGTCAGCCGGGCATCGGTTGATGATTGGGGCAGTGCCATTTGTCAGCATAATATTTTTCCCGAACAGGTGAATGTTGGCTTTATGCAGGTGGTCGAGCGCAACCATATCAAGTTACGCGTTTATGAGCGGGGGGTTGGTGAAACGCTGGCCTGTGGTACCGGTGCTTGTGCTGCCGCTGCTATCGGTCAGTTGCAGGACAAACTTGATAAACGCGTTAAAGTGCAATTACCCGGTGGGCGATTAACCATTGACTGGGAAGGCGATGGTCAACCTTTATATATGACCGGACCAGCCGAATTTGTTTTTGAAGGGCAGATAGAATTATGACTGAAGCGAAACAGGCAAACGCTGTAACTGAGCAACAGGTGTTTGATTTTCTGGCAACTCATCCAGACTTTTTAGAATGTCATCCAAAATTGCTGTCGCACATTACTATCAGCCATCAAGTTGAAGGCGGCGTTTCGCTGGTTGAACGACAGGTAAAAGTGTTGCGGGATAAAAACCGGGAGTTACAGGGCAAGCTAATCGAAATGTTGCGCTCCGCTCAAGACAATGAGCAGCTTCTGGAAAAGTGCATTCGTTTAGTGCTTTGTCTGATTGATTGTCAGTCGCTGCAGCAATTGACCAATACTTTAAACGATTTATTAAAGCGCGAGTTCGATCTGGATCTGGTATCGATTAATTTAGTCGGGCGTTGGCCGCGTCATGATAATGCCCGGGTTTACAGTGACGCAAAGGGATTATTGCAATCGCTCGACTGTCAGTTTCCGGACAACCAGCCGATATGTGGTCGCATTGATAAAAAAACTCGCAGTGTGTTGTTTCCCTCAACATCAGAAGCGCCCGGCTCGGTAGCGATATTGCCGCTGGGTCATTCTGGTAACATGGGAATTCTGGCATTACTCAGTCATGATGCGACACGATTTTCACCTGAAATGGGTGATTTGTTTTTGCAGCTAATATCATCGGTGACCAGCCAGATGCTGCAGAAATTCAAAGACTTTTAACACTGACTGTGGCAGATACAAGCGAAACCAGAATAGAGCATAACCTTGAGCGCTATTTAGCTTATATCGCTGTCGAGAAAAACTTATCGGAAAAAACCATCAACAGTTACGCGGTGACGTTACAAGCGTTTATTAATTTTTTATCCGCACGTAATATCGATAATAGTAAAGATGTTTCCGTGCATACGCTTCGAGGTTATCTGGCTCAACTGCATAAGCAGGGATTAAAGTCGAAATCCATCGCGCAAAAAATGTCATCCATCCGCAGTTTTTTTAGTTTTCTTGCGCAACAAAAGCTTATCGACATAAATCCCGCCAAAGGACTAAGAACGCCAAAAATCGAAAAGCATTTACCGAAAACATTGGATGTTGATGAAGTCTCCATTTTTCTTGATCAAATTCAAGCCGTGGATTTTATTTCCAGTCGCGACAAAGCCATTATGGAATTGTTTTATTCGTCTGGCATACGGCTTAGTGAATTACAGGGGCTTACACTGGATGATTTTGATTTAAATGACGCTTTTATTCGTGTCACCGGTAAAGGCAATAAAACACGTATTGCGCCAATTGGTCAAAAAGCCATGGCATCGCTAAAAGTATGGTTAACTTTTCGAAAGCTGCATGCTACTGACGATCAAACAGCCATGTTTATTACTTCATCCGGTAATGTTTTAAAGCAACGAAGTATTCAGGCCAGGCTCGAATATTGGGGTAAACAACTGGCGTTACCCGCGCGTCTTCATCCGCATAAACTCCGGCATTCCTGTGCGTCACATTTTTTGGAGTCTTCATCGGATCTTCGGGCGGTGCAAGAGCTATTAGGCCATGCCGATTTATCGACCACGCAAATTTATACCCATCTGGATTTTCAACATCTGGCCAATGTATACGACTCTGCGCACCCCAGAGCTAAAAAGAAAAAATAGTTATTCGATTTTTATTTGATGGTGATTTGAAAATTATAAGACAGCTTTAAGCTATTATGAAAAAAGTAATGAGAGGGATATGAATAAGTTATCCACGCTGCAACAGATGTTAACGCAAAGCAAAGTGATTGGGTTTGATCTCGATGATACCCTTTGGGATAACAAACCCGTTATTAAACGTGCTATTACCTTGCAGTTCGACTTTTTGCAGAAACAGTTACCTGATCTTTCCCGCGACGTTATTGAGCAAGAATATGCCACAATGGTCAAGCAGGCACTGACACATATTGAAGACAGTGGTGACGATAAGCGTTGTCATGATATGAGCTTGCTTCGGCAAATGGCCTTAAAGTCATTTTGCGAAAGCCACCATTTAGATGAAGCTATTGCGCATCAAACCTATGATGTTTTTTATCAGGCGCGACAACAATTTATTTCTTTTCCGGAAGCAAAAAAATTGCTTGAGTTATTGGCAAAAAAGTTTCGCTTGGTGGCGATCAGTAACGGTAACGCCAGTCTTGAGCATAGCGAACTGAATGATTACTTTTTATTTCACTGGCGCGCAGGGGTTGATGGTAAGGCCAAGCCCGATCCGGATATGTTGTTCAAGGCCATGGCAGACTGCCAGGTGTCCAGCAAAGAATTTATTTATGTCGGTGACAGTCTGGATATTGACGGTGCGGCCGCGCATCGGGCTAACAGTTTTTGCTGGTTACTCAGTGATCTTATCTCAGAGAAGCAGCACTCAACCGACGGGCAACTGGTGTTTCGTTCTATCTCAGAGTTGTTAAGTTCGATTGAAGCAATTAGCCTGTATTAATCTTGTATTCAAAATTTTGGTAATACTTGAAACCAAGATATTAAAAAGCCGACTCATTGGTCGGCTTTTTATATTGGGATTAATTCTCGTGTTAAAACTCTTTAGATATTAGAACTCTTTAAATGTTAGTACTCTTCGGATAATTGAAACTCATTATTTTTCGTCAGCTCTGCTATTTTGTCTTGCAGATCCTTGCGGATTTCATCGGTGCATAAACCTTGAGGGTATTGAGTTTTTAAAAAGTTATCAGCAATAAATCCGCCGTAACGAACACCTTGCAAAAACGATTGAAATTTAACCTTTACATCTGATGCTATTTGCGCTTCATCATAGGATTCCAGTTTGGCAAAACCGGCAAATCGTTTGATATTGTTTTGTAAATTCTCATTAAACTCTTTTGAATCAACATTAACATCCAGATAACGCTCCATTGCGCAAAGCTCAATCAACAAATTAATATTTAACACATAGTTGTAGCTTTCGATCATAAAGCTGTTGACGGTACTGGATAATTCTTGTGGTTTTTCGTTGGCGGAAAGATTGATTGCGCTTAAGGAAAGCAGGCTTATCACCATTAATTTAAAAGTTTTCACGTGATGCTCCCGTACTTGGTATGCGAGTTTTTAGATCACCGGATTAGTAATACTGATAAGTCTGGATAATAGAATTATTTTGATGTTTCAAAACAGACTATCCGTCCAAAAAATTAATATCCCGGCGATTATTGTTTTATCGTGTTTAAAATATAGCCGAAAGGCAATAAAAAGCCAATCATTAAGATGACGGCTAGCCGCTTTGCTCCGTCTGGTAGCCTAACGAAGGTAAAGCTTATAAATGAGCTTATGTATCCAGCGGCCATAGGGCGGAAAAGCCAGCTTTGCACTGTTAAAGCGCCCTTTCTTAAAAATCGCCTTGGTTTTAGAGAAGGTTAAAAAGCCTTCTTTGCCATGATAATGCCCCATGCCCGAATGACCAACACCGCCAAATGGTAAATCATCCTGAACCACATGGGATATCGAATCATTAATGCAAACACCGCCTGAATGGGTCAAAGACAATACCTGTTTTTGTAAGCGACTGTTAAAGCTCATCAGGTATAAGGCCAACGGGCGCGGACGGTTTTGAATATAGCGAATAGCATCGTGCTCGGTTTCGTAGGCAACGATGGGCAGCACTGGGCCAAAAATTTCCTGCTGTGACAGGTTAATATGCTCAGGTGGGTTTACTACCAAAGTGAGCGGAATTTTTCTGCTTGAGGGTGTAAAGGATTCACCAGCCGGGTTCAATTCTATTATATCGCAGCCTGCGGATTCCGCTTCCGATAACCAGGCTTTTAATCGGCCGTATTGAGACTCGTTAATCATGGCGCTGTAATCAGGATTGTCATCCAGACTTGGGTAAAGGCTTTTAAATCGGTTGTCGATCAGTTCTATAAGGGTTGCCACTTTATCCTGCGGGCAAAGAACATAGTCGGGTGCGACACAGGTTTGCCCGGCATTCAAGCATTTGCCATACAACATGCGCTCGACCGCCAATTCCATGGGAGCATCCTGACCAATAAATACCGGTGATTTTCCGCCCAGTTCCAGAGTGACCGGTGTCAGGTTATTTGCTGCCGCGCGCATAACGTGTTTACCAACCTGAGTGGATCCGGTAAATAGCAGGTGATCGAACGCCAGAGCCGAGAAGCTGGCAGCAATATCAGCATTGCCTTCAATAACAGCCACTTCGGTTTGATCAAATACTTCTTCCAGTACTTCTCGCAAAATACGGTTGGTATAAGGGGTAAATTCCGACAGCTTGATCATAACCCGGTTACCAGCGGCAATGGCCGCCACTAAAGGACCAATGGTCAGATAAATGGGGTAATTCCAGGGCACTATAATACCCACCACGCCCAAAGGCTGGTGTTCGATCCAGGCTTTTGCCGGTTGAAATACCATACTGACCCGACGCTTTTCAGGTTTCATCCATTGCTTCAGGTGGCTCAGTGTGTGGTTGATTGTCATGACCGATGGCAGTATATCCGCGATTAAGGAGTCGTCATCGGAGCGATGAGAATAGTCCGCACTTAAACACTTTAATAGGCGCGCCTTGTTTTTTAACAGACTCTTTTTTAACGCGCGCAGCATTTCTTTGCGTTCTTTTTTTTGCGGATAAGGGTGCGACAAAAAGGCGTGCTTTTGCTGCTCAAAAATATCCTGCATAAACACCTTGCTGTCACTGGTGTGTGTGGTTTGCTGCGTTGTCATAGAGGATCCCGGGTTAAACAATACGGTTACGAGGGTTTTTGTGTTCGAACGCCGTCAGGTTTTTTGCAAGCTCGTTAATCAGAGTTTGCCGAGCTTGCTGACTGGCCCACCCCACATGGGGAGTGACGATTATATTGCGAATTTCGGCGTTGAGTAACGGATTATTTTTATCCGGTGGCTCGGTGGAGAGTACATCGAGCCCTGCACCAGCAATAGAGCCGTTTAGCAGGGCATTGGCCAGAGCCTGCTCGTCAATTAATCCACCGCGTGCCGTATTGAGCAACAAGGATGAAGGCTTCATAAGCGATAAAAACTCATCGCCAACCAGTTTATTGGTGTTGTCATTTAGCGGGCAGTGCAGGCTGACCACATCGCACTTGGGTAAAAGTTGCGGCAAAGCCATGCGATTATAGCCGGCAGGGCGCCCTGGCAATTGCGCGACAATAACTTTCATTTCAAATGCACGGGCAACATCAGCAACCGCTTTACCAATGGCACCGTATCCGAGAATGCCCAGGGTTTTGCCCGCCAGTTGCTGAAACGCCTGTGGCAGCATAACAAACTGGTGATGACTGGCCCATCCGGCGTTTTCAGTGGCAGCTTGCAGTGACGATAAGCCCGAAGATAAATACAGCAGCAAGCTGAAACAGATTTGCACCACCGATTGAGTGGAATAACCGGCCACATTGGTGACGGCGATCCCTTGAGCTTTTGCTGCCGCTAAATCGACATTATTGGTGCCGGTGGCTGCGATGCAAATAAGTTTTAAATTCGGTAATTGTTGAAGGATGGTTTGATCAAGCACCACTTTATTGGTGATGATAACGTCGGCTGACTGACAACGCTGAATAATTTGATCGGTACGGGTGCCGGCATAACAGGTCAAATTTTGGCATGCCTTAACCAAAGATTGCGGATCGATGTCCCAGTCATTCGAGCCCGGAGACATATCCAGCTGGCTGTCGTCGCCGAACACATCCTTCACCGAGTAATGGGATTCCGGCGTCAGTGTCGCGGCATCTAAAAAAACAGTGTTTAAAGGGACGGCATTCATGACTGAAAATCACTCCTTAACAGAGAAGTTTACATGACCAAGTGGGCCAAATTCGGCTCGATATTGGCCAACCTTAGCTGGCAACATTTGCCCTAACGCGCCAGTGATTAACACCTGTTCATCGGTTATTGAATAGCCCTGAGCGATCAATTGGTTCACAAGCCACAACAGCGCCTGCCATTGATCGCCCAGTGCGTCTGAGCCCTTGCCCTGATTGATGGTTTTGCCATCGCGCGTAAGACTCACCGACAGTTGATTGAGATCGGGCGTGTGATTAATTGGTATTTCTGAGCCAAAAATAAAACTATGAGCCGCCACATTGGCTGCAATGATATCGGCGCCAGTCAATTTTGCGGATTGACTAATATCAGGCTTAGCAAACCCTAGATCGGGTAACTCAATCACCGGTAACACAAACGCCACCAACGATTTTAGTTCCGTCACGGATGTTATAGGCGTTGTTACGCTGGTATTTAATCGAAAGCCTAGCTCTGTCTCAACCATTAATTGGCCAAACTGAGACCTGTGCAAATCAGCGCTTAACGGCTGAGCGCCACTGTTGAATAAAACACCGGACAAAGGCTCCGATACGGCAAACTTGGCCTGGCCGGCGGCCGAGGTTAATCCGGCTTTGTAGCCAATAATTCGCTCATTGATTTTATGATTGTGCTTATCGTTATTCTGACGCAGTTCAACATAATGTTTCTGTACACCATAAGCTTCATTGATTAACGACTGGCTGGTAGCGGATGATTGGTGATAAAACTGACTGAATAGTGGGATCGGTTTGCCCTGTTGCTTGTGCTGCAAAAGCATCTGGGCGAATTTTGCATGGGCTGTTGAGTTAGATTGTTTATCGTTCTCATTATCTGCATTTTTACCAGTACCTTCACCGTCACTAGTACCTGTTTCTTTACTGATTTCGGGTTGAGTAAGGGTCTGACTGTCAGTGTCATCAACCATAGACTGGGCGTTTATCGACACGGCAACAGAAACGCTGATCATCAGGGTCATAAGTCGAACAAATGCACGACACACAGGTGCCATTAATCGAAAATGAACATAGCTCAGTGCAGAGTGGATCATAAGTCATGGCCTAAAAAATTAATGATGGTTGATGTTGTGATGACAACGGGCTGAGTGAAACTTCAGCATACCCGAATAAGCGATGACACTAAAGCCTGCATGCTACTCATTTAACTGGTAGAATGCCGCTCATGAATACGCATCCTATTTTACAATTTTTAAACGAAGCGCAGCAAAATGCGGTGACTTGTGACGCCCCGGCACTGTTGGTTCTTGCCGGAGCCGGTTCTGGAAAAACACGGGTTTTGGTGCATCGAATGGCATGGTTGATCAGTGAGTGTGGGCTATCCCCCCATGCATTGCTGGCGGTGACCTTTACCAATAAAGCGGCTCACGAAATGCGTGGCCGAATTGAAGATTTACTGGGTCGCCCGGCGGGAGCCATGTGGGTCGGTACTTTCCACGGCCTGGCTCATCGATTACTCAGAGCCCATGCCCGTGATGCCGGGCTGGATGAAAATTTTCAGATCCTCGACAGCGACGATCAATTACGGATCGTCAAACGTGTAGTGCGTGAAATGGGGCTGGACGAAAACGAGTGGCAGCCAAAACAGGCGCAGTGGTTTATCAGTGCCCGAAAAGACGATGGCCAAAGACCACAAGATATCAAACACAATGGTGATTTATTTACCGCCACCATGACTAGCATCTACTCCCATTATGAGCAGGCCTGTCGGCAATCGTCATTGGTGGACTTTGCGGAGTTATTATTGCGCGCGTATGAACTGCTGCGTGATAACGAACATTTGCGAACCCATTACCAGAATCGTTTTCGCCATGTGTTGGTCGATGAGTTTCAGGACACCAATGCTATTCAGTATCGATGGATAAAATTGATTTCCGGCAACACCAGTGCCATCACCATCGTTGGTGACGATGATCAGTCCATTTATGGTTGGCGTGGCGCAAAAATCGAAAACATCCATCGTTTTCAGCAAGAGTACAACGACAGCGAAACCATTCGACTGGAACAAAATTACCGTTCCACCTCAACCATTTTGCAGGCCGCCAATGCGGTGATCGCCAACAACAATGATCGGCTCGGAAAAAATTTATGGACCAGTGGTGATCAGGGCGAACCGATTTCTTTGTACGCGGCATTTAATGAACAGGAAGAAGCCCGCTTTATCGCTTCGCGCATTCAAGACTACGTTAATCAGGGCAACAACTACCGGGAGTGCGCCATTTTATATCGTTCCAATGCGCAATCACGTGTGCTGGAAGAAGCCTTATTACAACGGGGTATGCCATATCGAATTTATGGCGGACTGCGCTTTTTCGAACGCGCCGAAATTAAAGATACTCTGGCGTATTGTCGTCTGATTGCCAATCGTGATGACGATGCGGCTTTTGAACGGGTAGTGAACACTCCCACGCGAGGGCTCGGTCAAAAGTCGATTGAAGTGGTGCGCGATATTGCACGCAACCATAAAATTACCCTTTGGCAAGCCGCCAGTAAAGTGGTTGAAGAAAACCTGTTACCGGCGCGTGCCCGCAACGGACTGATGACGTTTCAGGAGTTGGTGGCGAACATGGAATCGGAAACCGGCGAAGCCGACTTACACGAGCTGATCGATTTTGTTATTGAAGCGTCGGGTTTGCTGGAGATGTATTTAAAAGAAAAAGGCGAAAAAGGATTAGCCCGAAAAGAAAACTTACAGGAACTGGTATCGGCTGCGCGTGAATTTGATATTGATCAATACCTGTATGACACGGAACTTGAGGCTGAAGAAGCTGGGTTACCTGAGTCGGCAGACGGTGAAAGTGGTTTGCCAGTGATGGAAGACGAAATGCCACCTCTGGTTGCTTTTCTGTCTCATGCTTCGTTAGAAGCTGGCGAAGCGCAAGCGGAAAAGTACGAAGATTCGGTACAACTGATGACCTTGCATTCGGCCAAAGGGCTTGAGTTTCCGGTGGTGTTTTTAACCGGGCTGGAAGAAAAATTATTTCCTCATCAAATGTCGATGGATGATATTGATGGCCTAGCTGAGGAGCGGCGCTTGTGTTACGTCGGTATTACACGGGCGATGAAAAAACTTTATTTATTGCACGCCGAAAAACGCCGACTCTGGGGCAAAGAAACCTACCCATCGATTTCTCGCTTTGTTCGTGAAATTCCCAGTTCTTTAATTGAAGAAGTCCGATTAAACGCTCAGGTCTCGCAACCTATGTTTGGTACTAGTTCATTGATGGACAGTGATCAGGGGCCAGAAGGTTTCCAGCTTGGGCAAATGGTTGAACACCCAAAGTTTGGTCACGGCGTGATTTTAAATTTTGAAGGCTCCGGCCCCCAGGCCAGAATACAAATCAACTTTGAATCGGTGGGCCCTAAGACTCTGGTGTTGGCTTATGCCAAACTTGAGCCGGTCATGGCCTAGAGTGTATTTATTTTTCGTCTACATCTCAAAGAGCGAAAGATAAACACGCTCTAGTATTGGATATCAATCAATTGGATATTAATCAGAAATTGAATCTTATGCCAGCCAGCCAGTAGAAGCCTTGTTGGTTGGTAATGAGCTGATCTTGAGTAAAATTTTGAATATCGGTGGATATTAAATCTTCATCCAGTAGGTTTTTAGCCGTCAAAAACACATCAATGTTTTCGTGTTGGTACTGATAATGAATATTTAGTAATTGATGACTGTTGGCCATGGCTCTCGATGACACAAATTGATCGGACAAGCCAAGCGAGTGAGAGTCATTGACAGGATAAAGCACGCCTATGGATAACATAGTTTTAGGTGATACACCGGCCGCCATATCATCCTGAATGGAATCCCCCTGATGCAAGTAACTGGCATTGGCAAATAACGTCAAAGCTTCGCCTTCCCATTGATAGTCCAGTTCAAAACCGGAACGTTTTATCTCGCCAGTATTATCAAATTGAATAATACCTGATGAAATATTTCGTTGAATTAAATCATCCGCTTTTACATAAAACAGATTGGCGACAAATAACTGATGATTGGACGAGTAAGTATAAGCCAAATCAAAGGTGCGAATTTTTTCGGCCGTTAAATCAGGGTTGCCCTGCAATGCCGGACCAAAGTTAATGCCCTGTTGAACAAAATTAGGAGAATTAAATCCTTCGGCAAATAAAAGTTTGATCGATTGATGGTGATTTAATTGGTAAATAGCCGACGCCTGTGGCGAAAAATGTTCTCGACTGTTCTGATTGCTGACATAACGGCCGCCTAAAATAAATCGCCAATTATTGAAAGTTAAATCGTTTTGAAAAAACAGCGCCTGTTCGTTTAAATCTCTTGCCTGCATAATAGGAACAAGCGTTGCGTTATTTTGCTGATTATAAACCTGGTACTCCGAGGTTTGTCTAAATTCGTACTCGTATCCCCAGAGAATAGAATAATGATGATTGATATGAGTATTGGCTTTTGCAGCAGTTCGCCAGCGATAATTATCGGACTCGTCCTGAAAACGGAATCCACCGTTACCGGATTGACCTAAAGACACCAGCGAATTACGAATCGGAAATTTTAGTGAAAACTGATTGTAATCCGCCGACAAGGTGAATTCTGTATTACCGATTTCGGAAGAATAATCCACATGTGCCAGTTTGCCACGATAGGTCAGTCCTTCGGTTAATAATGCTGGAACTGAAATAGTATTATCCAGGTCATTGCTGATCGACTCAAAAGCTTGCAACATAAAACTGAAGTGATCGAAGCCTGCACGCAGCAGAACCGATTGTTTATCCATGGATTGAATAAACTCTGTTTCATCGGGTAAACCAAAGTTGGGTGAAATATTTTCTATATAGGCTTGTTGTCCGGAGTCATTCTGTTTTTCTGCGGATAAGGTTAACCAGTAGGCGTCACTGTTTTTATTAAACACCAGCTGAGCATTAGAAATTGCTTCGCCAAACTGCCCGCGTAGCTGACTGTTGGTTGATTGATAGGTGATAATATTGATGACACCCGCGGAAGCATTGGTGCCGTAATAGACTGCAGCGGGTCCACGAATCACTTCTATATGGCTGATGGCATTAAAAGGGATACCATGCAAAGGAATGGCTGAGTGACTGGGTGCCCAATAAGGCACTCCATCAAGTAAGAATAGAATTTTTTGATTAAAGCTGTCGACCAGTCCCCGGCTCATAATGGCGCTATTATTCGACTGGGTATGTTGAAGTAACAGTCCGGGGACAAAGCCAATCATCTCTTCTAGCGATTGAACGCCCATCTTTTCCAAGGTTTTGCGGCTATATCGCGACACAATTAATGGTGCTTCAACAATTTTTTGTTGTTCATAAGAGGCAACGCTGACCTTGGTATTCAGTAATTGCTCGAGCGTGTAGTCGAATAATTTACCGTCGTGTTCCGTGTCAGCGTAAACAGTCACACAGGTTAAGGAAAGACCGATAAGCAGGCACCGATAGACCGAGCCTGTTAAACCTTGCAGCATAATTGACCTTTGTGGATGAGTTTTTATTCAGAATTGCCAGTATTCAGTATAGTCGGCAAAATCAAAAACTCGAATGTAAATATCACACAGCAAAATTTAAATAACGGTCTGTTTCATTAAACAATACGTTTACATTACTGCTCATTCAGTTTCGTGCGCACATAATCGGTCTCTTTGGTGGTGATTTCATGTTGGTGGCCAAAGGGATCATTAAAATACAACGACAGACTAAGTTGATGATCACTATAGCGATTAAGCAGGTTGTGCTGTTGCAAATGTTGTTTCCAGAGTAAAAAATCTTTGCCGGATGCATTTAAGGCAAGGGCATCTGTTGGCGTAAAGTTGTCACTTTCAAACAGGGCCAGATGAATGTTGTCGTCATCATTTTTTAACATCAGTGGCCCTTTATTGGTATTCCAGTTGTCATATTGTTGATCCACCGATAGACCTAATATTTCTTTATACCAATCAGCGGCTTTGGATTTGTTAGGTACATTTAAGTGGATATGATCGATACCGTTTAATTTAGGCAGCATAAAGTTATTCCTTAAATTGATTTAGTGTTTTTTAACGAAAATAGTTTGTTATTTATTAGCCATAGTGCCATTAAACACTTTGTAAAAATCCCGAGAAAAAGTGATCGCTTGTTCCTTCGGTTGGTGAATCACTCTAGAAGGCGAATGTTTTATTTCGGCGTGAGGATTGGTTTGCTTTTTAGTAGAAATTACAGGGTTTGCCTGAATAAATAAGGTCATGATTTTTCTCCATGAATGTTTTTGACTTTGCAGAGTCTAAAACCTCAAGTAAGCTTGAGGTCAAGGATTTTTTATGGAGAAATCGATATGGCAAAAGCAACGGTGTATTGGAGTGTGGGGCAGGTGGCAAAACGTGCCGGTGTATCTGTGTCGACATTGCATTACTACGAAGCCGAAGGCTTAATACAGTGTTATCGCAATGCGGGTAATCAGCGACGATACAAGCCGAGCATTTTGCGTCGTATTGCGGTAATTAAAACGGCACAAAAGCTAGGTGTTGCGTTAAGTGAAATCAAGCAGGCATTAAATGAGTTGCCAAATCGTCGCACGCCAACCACCGAAGACTGGCAAAAATTATCGGTAAAATGGCGAGACAGTTTGCAGCAACGCATCGATCAACTGGAGAAATTAAGGGACCAACTGGACGGTTGTATTGGCTGTGGTTGTTTATCGTTAAAAGCCTGCTCGTTACGGAATCCAAATGATGAAGCTCATTCACGAGGAACGGGGGCTGTATTTTTAAAATGATTTAACGCTGTATCATCAAGTACAGTATTTTTGAGATAGCTTCTAGTATTAACTTTTAGAAGTAACTTTGAAATTATTCGCAGTACAGCCGTTATACCCTTAAGTATGAAGGTTTTTCGATAATGCTTAAGTGATATAACGGCATATTCTAATCAATTCTGATTTAAATGCGATTCAAATGCGATTTAAATCATCAGACACCATGTGGCCAAAGCCAGGCAAACATTGCACCCGTCAATAACGCATAAACCAGCGCATCAAATAAAAACTTAAAGGTTGTAGACCATTTTCGATTCCACCAGATGGAGTCCTGTATTAATGCCAGGCCATAACCCATAAAGGCTGTGGTAGCTGTAAGCCTCATAACGCTGGCAAAATCCACAAGAACCGTTTGAGCCTGAGTGGCGACATAAGCGGTGAATAATCCCACCAGCAAAGAATAGATAAACCAGAACAGCAAGCTCTTACCCATGGCATAAGGGCCATTTGGCATCACGGTCATCATCATTACCGGTCCCTGATCCATCTTTTGTTGAAACTCCGGGGTGCCCATTGCTTTCATACTGCCAGCGTAAGGGGTGGTGTAATCGCCAGGCGGTATGTTTAGCGCTGCGGTGGCTTCTCGAAACTTGTCTTCATTTGGCAGTTTCGACATATTGGAGCGGTGATAGGTAAGTGCCATATGAATAACGGAACTGATGATAAATACGGCGATGGCGGACAGTAATACTGGCAGCCAGAGTGCTAATAGAGACATGATGATTCCTTATTATTATGGTTGGTTCATCTCTCAGTGTAATGCAGAGGCGACAATAATTCCTGTTCGATAATTAAATCGGGTAAACAAGTTGAATGCAAAAGATATGAGGGCAATAGAAAAGGGGGCTGAACACTCGAATACCCGACGATTTACGAGTATTCGAGGCAATGGTTCTAATGAGCTAATCGTTTGCTGGAGTAATGTATTTTTGTGAGAAGACTATTCTTGTGAGTAATCTATTCTGGATTACCGAATCTAAGGTTGGTGCTTTAACAGTACCGATTGTCCCCAGCCGAGTAGCTTACCTTCTTTAAAGACCAGTGGTGTGGTTTCATCGCGTGAGGTTTTGCCATCATCGTGACGGTGGTGGGTGCGATAAAACAGCACAATGTAGGTTTTTCCCTGTTTTTCGAAGCCCTCAGAGTCATCGGCCGGACCCAGCAGGTCGGTAACCTGATTGATGTCTGTTCCAATCGACAGCTCTGTGATAATACTGCGGTTTTCGGTTTGACGAACTTTCCAGCTTGATGAGCTGTCTGAATCTTTATCGTCGTGTACCGTGATGACACAGCCGGATAAAACAGCAATGGTTGCGCTTAAGGCTATTGCGCGGGTAAGTTTATTGTTCATATTGTTGGGTTTCCTGATAGATTCCATTTAAAGATTTAGAAATTGAGTATAAGTCAAAGTTTAAACGTAAAGCAGAGCTTATTAAATTAAGGCGTATAAAGTCACACCGATTGTTCAGATTAAACCATTAAAAGTGTAAATCTGTGAGCAAAACGTAACAAAAAATATTTTTGCGCTTCATACTGTTAACAGCGTATTTATCTTTTGTACTACACCGGTGATGGATTGTTGAATGTATAATAGAGTCCGTTAAGAAACGGAATGAATAGTAATGTATTAATGACCAACTTTTTTATGAGAATACAGTGAGTGAATTGAAAACAAACACTAAGCGCTATGCGGTGATTGGTAATCCGGTGGAACACAGTTTGTCGCCGGGTATTCATCAGCAGTTTGCGGCGCAATTTCAGCCATTAGATCGAGCTTTTAGTTACGAAAAAATACTCGCCAGTCAGCAGGGCTTTGCCACAAAAGTCAGCTCCTTTTTTGCCGATGGTGGGCTCGGTATGAATGTGACATTGCCATTCAAGCATGATGCGTTTCAATTGTGTAAGCAGGTGTCGGAGCGAGTAGAGCAGTGCCAGTCGGTGAATACTTTGTACCTTAATGAGCAGCAACAGATTTGCGGTGAAACCACCGATGGTGCCGGTTTATTAAATGACCTGAAAAATAAAGGCATGAGTACTGCCGGACGACAGATATTGGTGTTGGGTGCTGGCGGCGCAGCGCGATCGATTATTCCTGAACTATTAGCGCAACAGGCTTCGGTGCAGTTGCTTAACCGGACTCAGGCAAACGCAGAGCAACTGATTAAGGCATTCGGCAGTCTGGGCGATATAACTTTATGTGAAAAATCCACCAGCGGCGCGCCCAATAATTTTGATTTAATCATTAATACATTGCCGAAAGACGGTGAACATTGGCTTGAGGCTTACTCTATTCGCTCTTTATCGGGCACCCATGTGTACGACATCAGTTACGGCGAAAGAGCCGAACCCTTTTTGCAATGGTGTCGTGATCACAAAGCTTACTCTGTATTTGATGGCTGGGGGATGTTAGTGGAGCAGGCGGCATTATCGTTTCAGCTCTGGCATGGCTTACGTCCGGACACCAGAATGTTAATTCAGCAGGGCAGCGAGGGATTGAGCGACTAACAGCAGGCGGCCAGAAATTGGGCGGTTAATATTCTGAGTTCGGCTGGGGGTTATTCGTGATAATCGCCATTCAAGAAACATTATTTGCATAAGGTATAATTCTATCTGGCAGCAATATGAAAAGAACACAATTTAAGTGGACAGTCGATATTTTAAAACCATGAATTCAAAAACAGATTAACATCGAATTTTATTTCATCACCTCTGTTTCGCCTTTCTGGGCGACCTTCTTTTCCAAGAGCCAAAAAGAAGGCAAAAGGCCCTGCGTTCCAACAATTAAGCCCTTCGGGTTCCTTAAAATCACTCATACCTGTCAACACACCGTTATTGACAGCCTTCCATGGCTGACAATAACTTCCACTGGCGTCCATGCCAGCGGATGTGTGCGGTATGAATGATTTTGAGCTTAATTGAGTCACTCTGAAACCAAAAGAACTATCTATGAAAAAGCTATACTTTTTATTTGCTTAGAGCTCTTTTAATTGGCACTGTAAAATTAAGCTTAAACTTTTACACATTATTGCTTGTTTAAAAGGCTTATTGGCCATTCAGGTAGCGATCTTTCAGTTTGACGTAGTTGTCTGCGGAATATTTAAAGAAAGCAATCTCGTCGTCGGTCAGGGTGCGGATCTTACGCGCTGGCGAGCCAACCCATAAAAAGCCACCTTCGAGTTCACGACCCGGCGGCACTACACTGTTTGCACCAAGCACCACATTAGAGTGGATCACCACATCGTCCATTACCACCGAACCCATACCAATCAACACTTCGTTGTTGATTTTACAACCGTGTAACATGGCTTTATGACCCACGGTGACATCATCACCAATGATCAAACGGTGACCGTCCGGATTGTAGTGGCTGGCGTGGGTAACATGGCAAACCGCGCCATCCTGAATGCTACTGCGCGCGCCAATTTCAATGGCATGAACATCACCCCGCAACACCGCCATTGGCCAGATAGAACTGTCATCACCAATGGAAACCTGCCCGACCACTAACGCGGTGGGATCAACAAACACGCGTTTGCCCAGTTCGGGTGTATAGTTTTCAAAGGAGCGGATATTCATAAACAGCAATACTCAAAATTTCGACAACCTTGCGCGATTTTAACGGTTTGCTGCAAAACAGCAAGCGTAAATGAGACACAGTTTCATCTAAAATAGACGCCAGTTAACCGTTAATCGCGTAAAAACACATGATCATAGGCCACCAAACGGGCCCGGCAAAATTGCCGAGCCGGTTTAACGCATGGTGACAAATTCTTCGGCAGAAGAAGGGTGTATGGCCACGGTATTGTCCAGATCCGCCTTGGTGGCGCCCATTTTTAAGGCCACGGCAAATCCCTGCAGCATTTCGTCGGCTCCCAGGCCAATTACATGGATCCCAACGACTTTTTCTTCATCACCGACGCACACCAGTTTCATTTTGGTGGGCTGACGGTGCCGGGTAACCGCTGTGTACATGGCGGTAAAGCTTGAGGTGTAAACTTTAACCTTATCGCCGTGCTGCTCGCGGGCTTCCTGTTCGGTAAGGCCTACGGTACCAATGGTTGGATGACTGAAGACGACAGTAGGTACATTGTCGTAATCCAGATGTTCCATCGGCTTATTGTTAAATAAGCGTTCAGATAATCGTCGGCCGGCGGCAACGGCAACCGGCGTTAAAGCAATACGCCCGGTGTTATCGCCAACCGCGTAAATGTTCGGCACATTGGTGTTTTGAAACTGATCGGTTTCAATAAACCCTTTGCTGTCGAGCTGCACGCCAGATTTTTCCAGATCCAGATTGTCGGTCATGGGCTTGCGGCCTATCGCCCAGATCACATCATCCACCGGACCAATGGTATTGCCACCTTCCAGTTGCAGCATCAGGCCATCGTCGGTTTGCTCTATGCCAGTGGGTACGCTGTTGGTGTGCAAATTAAGTCCGGTTTCATGCATTATTTCCGTCAGCGTATCGGACAATATGGGATCAAACTGCCGCAACGCTTTATCTTTACGGATCACCAGATGGGTCTCACTGCCCAGTTCATGCAACATGCCGGCAATTTCAACAGCAATATAACCGGCGCCTACTACGGCCACACGTTTGGGTTGTTCAACCATGGCGAAGAAGCCATCGGAATCGGTGCCCAGATCAGCACCGGGAAGATCCGGAATGATAGGCGAGCCACCCGTGGCGATTAGAATATGCTCGGCAGTAATCACTTTGCCATTTACTTCAACACTGTGCTGGTCGACAAATTTTGCGTGGCCCTTAATGACCGTCACATTATTTTTACCCAGAACATTATCGTAAGACTGGTGAATGCGCTGAATATAGGCGTCGCGATTGGCCACCAGTTTGCTCCAGTTTAACCCTTGCTGGGTCAATTCGAAGCCATAGTCTTCAGAGAACTTCACCGCCTCTGCCACATGAGCGGCAAACCACATAACTTTTTTGGGCACACAGCCAACATTGACGCAGGTGCCGCCAAGCGCATTCATTTCCACCAATGCGCATTTTTTGCCATGCATGGCTGCCCGGTTAATCGAAGCGATGCCGCCACTGCCACCGCCAATGGCGAGGTAATCGTAGTCGTATGTCGTCACAAAATAATCCTGTTTTTTAAGTGTTGGAGCTTGTTTATGTTTCGTTATAGTAAGATGTTAAGAGTTAAACTGAGAACCTGCACCTCAAATAACGATAGATAAACACGTTTCAGTCATATAACGATGCAACCAGTTTAGATGTTACACTTTACTTTATCACATGGCTTAATTCGATTGATCACATAGGAATTTTCAATGACCGACGCAGTAACGAATAATCCTCTTTTATCCAATTACGATCTGGCGCCTTTTAGTCAGATAAAGCCGGAACATATTAAACCCGCAATAGAACATACATTAAACCTGACCAAGCAGGGCATCAGCGAATTACTCGCCGAGCAGCAAACGCCAGACTGGGTTACGTTGATGCAACCTATCGAGCAATTCAGTAATTTGCTCGATAAACGTTGGTCGCCGGTATCGCATATGAATTCGGTGGTTAACTCCGACGAGTTAAGAAAAGCCTACGACAGTTGCTTGCCATTGTTATCGGAGTACGGAACCTGGCTTGGGCAAAATGAAGCATTGTATAAAGCGGTGCAACAGGTGTATGACCAGCGTGAAAAGCTGCAATTAAATGACGTTCAAATAAAAATTCTGGAAGACGAATTACGCGACTTTAAATTGGCCGGTGTCTCGTTAAGTGATAAGGATAAAAAGCGATACGGTGATATTCAAAAGCGCCTGTCGGAACTGTCTTCAAAATACGAGCAAAATATTCTCGACGCTACCATGGGCTGGAGCAAGCACTTTGACGATGACGCTGAACTGGCTGGCCTGCCCGAATCGGCACTGGCATTAGCGCAACAAAATGCTGCCAATGATGGTCAATCGGGTTATCTGCTAAATCTTGAATTTCCTTGTTATTACGCGGTTATGAGTTACGCCGATAATCGTGATTTGCGTCAGGAAATGTACAAAGCTTATTCAACCCGGGCGTCAGAACTTGGCTCAGCTCAGTTTGATAACACTGAAGTAATGAAAGAAATCATGGCATTGCGCCATGAGTTATCTCAGTTGCTGGGTTTTAAACACTACGCCGAAATGTCACTGGCTACAAAAATGGCCGAGTCAACGGATCAGGTGTTCGAGTTTTTAAATAATCTTGCCCGTCAGTCGAAACCGCAAGCCGAAAAAGAACTGTCCGAATTGCAGGCGTTTTCATCACAGCATCTGGCACTAACGGAATTAAATGCCTGGGATGTACTTTACGCCGGTGAAAAATTAAAACAGCATCGTTACGCCATTTCTCAGGAAGAACTGCGGCCTTACTTTCCGGTTGATACAGTATTAAAAGGATTGTTCAGTATTACCGAAACTTTATTTTCGGTCACCATAAAAGAATCGAAACAATCCTTTGAAAGCTGGCATCCGGATGCACGCCTGTTTGAGGTTTATGGTGAAAACGATGAGCGAGTGGCACGGTTTTACCTTGATCTCTACGCCCGTTCGCACAAACGGGGTGGTGCCTGGATGGCCGATTACTGCAGCCGTTTTCGTTTTGATGATGGGCATCTGCAAAAACCGGTGGCGTTTTTAACCTGTAATTTTAATCCGCCTATTAAAGGTCAGCCGGCTCAATTGACGCACGATGAAGTGGTCACTCTGTTTCATGAGTTTGGTCACGGGCTGCACCATATGTTAACCGACATCGAGTATTTAAGTGCCAGCGGTATTCATGGCGTTGAATGGGATGCAGTGGAATTGCCCAGCCAATTTATGGAAAACTTCTGCTACGAAAAAGAAGGCCTCGATGTGATCTCCGGGCACTTTGAAACCGGTGAGCCATTACCGGATGAATTGCGGGAAAAATTACAACGGGCGAAAAATTTTCAATCCGCCATGATGATGGTGCGTCAGTTGGAATTCTCATTATTTGATTTCAGAATTCACAGTGAATATTCAGAGCAACAAGAGTTTTCAATTCAAGGCATTCTGGATGATGTTCGCAATCAGGTTGCTGTGGTTCAACCGCCCAAGTGGAATCGATTCCAAAATTCTTTTTCACACATTTTTGCTGGCGGTTACTCGGCTGGCTATTACAGTTACAAATGGGCCGAAGTATTAAGTGCCGATGCGTTCAGTAAATTTGAAGAAGACGGCATTTTTAATGCCGAAACCGGAAAGGCTTTTAAAGAAAATATTCTTGAGCGCGGTGGTTCCAAACCCGCCATGGCATTGTTTAAAGCGTTTCGGGGTCGTGAGCCGGAAGTTGAACCTTTACTAAGGCACAGTGGTATTACCGGTTAATGGTATACAGTTTTTTAGTTTGAATGATATTGAGAAGTAAAACGGTTGGAATAGGTCTGTTCAATAAGAACAGACCTAATTTAATGACAAAATGATAGATTAATCCAGGTCGCTTATTTGAGTTATCCAGTAAGCATTCCATGAGTCACGATCGGTGTTAAAAGTTTGATTGATCACTCTATCAATTGTGCCATCAGCGTCAGTATCGTATTCAATAAGTGTAAGGTTTGCATTGTTGTCAAAAGTGTAAGTTCGCACCTCATCCCACACATCGTCACCATCACTGTCTATTTCAAAGGTTGAAATAAGTTCGTTAGAATCGTAGCTATAAAGATTTCGAAAATCGACAACACCATCGCCATTGTTATCAAGTTCATATAAGGTTCGATTGTTATTCTCATCGTATTCAAAGGACTGAATAAAATCCAGATTACCATCGCCATCACTGTCTTGCTCATACAGCGTTTGATTACCGTTGGCATCGTAGGTCCAGTTACGAATATCGTCGGCGACACCATCACCGTCTTTGTCCCACTCTCTTAAGGTTACGTTACCATTGTCATCACGAGTATAGGTGTAGGTGATGTCGATAACGCCGTCGGGCTGCTGATCCCATTCTTCTAAAATAAGATTATTGTTGTCATCATAACTGTAAGTGATGCGCTGAGTAACAGTACCATTAGCGCCTGAGTCTGTTTCAGACGTTATTCGATTGCCATTGTCATCATAGGTATAAGCTCGCGAATAATTTAATGTCCCATCACCATCAGAGTCCACTTCGAGGGTTATCAGGCTACCATTTTCATCGTATGTGTAATCTCGGATATCATCCGCCGAACCGTCACCATTTTCATCCTCTCGCTCACTTTCTCTATTACCATTGTCATCGTAACTGTAAAGCGTATAAAAAGTAGTGGGTATGACCACATTTTCGTATTGAAGCAAGTTACTATTACCGTCGAAACTGTAGGTATCGGTAACATCCAAGGTGCCATCGGCGTCGTTATCAATGTCTATAAAATATTGCGAACTGCTTTGATCGAATGCATAAAGACCCGTGCGATCATTACTGCCATCATTACCTTCATCGGTTACTGAGCTTGCCAGTAGGTAAAGATCAGCCGTTAAACCTAAGTCATTATAAAGAGTATCAAGTGCAAGGCCTGGATTACGGATTTGTTTACTACCCCCCCATAAACCGTCAGCCCGACCCATTGCAATAAGCTTTCGTAATTTAAAGTCGCTAACAAAATCAAACGAAAGTTGCTCAAAATTAATTGTTTCACCTTCTGCAATGGTGTGCAGTTCATCGGGTATTTGTGTATTGTTTCCTACATTATCATCGGCATCCAGGGTTTGCAGGAATAATGCAATGTTGATGACGGAGTGAAATGAACTGTCATTTTTAAAATCAAAAATTGCGTTTCTTATTTCCAATCCGGTAATTGGTGCCGATGTATTTGCAAGATCGAAAAGATCGAGACTTGCAGCCACTGATGCACTGCCAATAAGGATATCGCCCACATAAAAACTGACCGTCTCGCCATCGAGATAAAGAAACTCACCGTTGCTATCGGTGAAACCAGATTGAGAGGCTGTTGAATAGCGTAAGTTTTCAATGGTTCCATTCATAAAAATGCCGGTTTTGGCAGTAACAACTGGTGGATCGTCGCTGTAACTACTACCTCCTCCACAAGAGATAAGTGATAGGCTCAAGCCGGTTAAAAATAATGTTTTGAATATAATCCTTATAAACATGGTAGACCCCTTTGTATCATGTGCTTTTTTGATAATTTATAGTTTCAATTTTGGTGTTATGTATTGCGTGGAATGCTTAACTTGTTCGGCTTAGCTAGCATTTAATTAGACTTACCTTATCAAAAAACAATCCGTTAGAAATGGCTGACTTCTCAATTTGATAAATTCAAATAACTGCATTAGGTGAGCCACCAGAAGCTTTTCAGTCAGTTGCGTTGATTCAATGTTACAAACTTAATCTGAAAAATCGTCTTAATGTTATTGCTCGTGATGATCTTTATCAATAGCCAAAAACTGTATTGCGTCGATCGCTTACATGGGTTTAAGTGAAAAACTAAGGAACTGGTATCTTTTGACGGGTAGAATCTAACGCTAACAGGACTTAACATTATTCAGGACGAATGAATCTTTCAAACATCTATTCTCGAGCCGGGGTTGGCATTGAAGCACCACTGGTGACAATTGAAACCCATTTATCCAATGGCCTGCCAGGCTTAAGCATTGTCGGTTTACCGGAAGCGGCGGTGCGTGAAAGTAAAGATCGGGTACGCAGTGCATTAATGAATGCGAATCTGGAATTTCCATCGCGCCGAACCACCATTAATCTGGCACCGGCGGATTTACCAAAAGACGGCTGCCGTTTCGATTTACCCATCGCGCTGGGAATTCTATCCGCCAGTGGGCAAATTCCACAAGCCAAGTTGGATAACTACGAGTTTATTGGTGAACTGGCGTTATCGGGTGAGTTACGACCCATATACGGTGTATTGCCGGTGGCACTGGAGGCAAAGCGCGCAGGGCGAACTCTGGTGCTGCCAAGAAAAAATGCTGAAGAAGCAGCGCTGGCTGGAGGTGAACAGTTAGTGGCCGATCACTTACTGGATGTGGTATCGCATCTGATAGGCCAGCAAACCATGAATTTTAACGAGCCAGTCAGTCAGGCGGTTGTCTCGCCAGACGCTCCGGATCTGAGTGATGTGAAAGGGCAATACGCGGCAAAACGCGCGTTGGAAATAGCCGCCGGTGGTAAGCACAATTTATTATTTATTGGGCCTCCGGGCACGGGTAAAACCATGCTCGCCAGTCGTTTGTCGGGCATTTTGCCGGAGCTAACCGATGATGAAGCGGTGGATTGCGCGGCCATTGCGTCCATCAGTGGTAAGTCGATGCATCCCGGAAACTGGAAATTACGCCCGTTTCGCGTGCCGCATCATACGGCGTCTGCTGTGGCACTTATTGGTGGTGGCAGCAATCCTCGCCCCGGCGAAGTGTCGCTGGCACACCACGGCGTGTTGTTTCTGGATGAGTTGCCAGAGTTTGTCAAAAACCATATTAAATGATAATTGACCATATTAATTGAGATTTGAGTGGTATTTTAGTAAGTAAGGTGTGTTTTAAAAATCTAAAAAGTGGTCAACATGACGCAAATTTCCAAGAATCAGCAATTTTATATTGCAAGCTCTGTTTTAGTCTCAATATTTTTTGAGTAAGGAATATCAACATTTTAAGGAATGAATTATGAAGCAGCATGAGTTGGGTTCAATAGAGCCAGGAAGATATAACGTTACCCTTTTTAGGCATATTCCAAGTATGAGTGTTCAGGTTGTTCAAGATCGTGTTTCTGAAAGAAATAATATAGCGAGAATAGGGAAGTTAAATATCAGTTTGAATCTATTTCCTAAAAATAGTACTTGGACAAAATGCAAAGACTAAATTCTAATATTTGTATAATTAGACCAAGGCAAAGTCGCTTTATCAAAATATTTAGTTGAATAGAATTAAAGATATAGGTATCTATTTTCTTAATGCATAAGGCTGTATTGCACTTTGTGTTAGTTTTAGGGCGATATTGCCTTTTAAGGGGTGTTGTTGTAAAATAAGGCTAAGTAAATAGAAGGTTATTTTATGAAAGCTGCTAAAAGCGTTAAAGCTACAGAAGCCCCAAAAATTACACCTGAGCATGTCAGTGCAGCGATCCGTTGGTTGAGTGATGTTTCTAGGATCGATAAGTGGAATCTGAGTATCAGTGATCAAGCGTTATTGCTTGGGGTAAAAGAGAGAACTTATAAAAGTTGGAAGAAGAAAGCATCAGAAGGTCAAGGCGTTGAAGTATCGAAAGATACGCAAGATCGTTTATCTTATCTTTTAGGTATTATGAAAGGTTTGAAAATGATCTCTCCTATGGAGCGAGGCGAACTAGTTTTCGAATGGTTTAGCTCACCAAATAAAAATCCAGTGTTTAATGGTAAGTCTATTCGGGACTATTTGTTAGAAAATGGGTCGATGATAAGTCTCCATAATACGAGAAGCTATCTGGATGCAGCCCGTGGGGCGTAAAAAGCCTGATTGGCAGCACTTCCGCATTATTCACTCGAAATACCCCCCTGTGAATATTTATCAAGATAATGACGAAGAGAATTTCCTCTTAGGTGAACTTGAGTCACAAACTTCAGGTCGCGTGATTAATTGGGAGCCTTTTATTGATGAGGAAGATATGAGAACTGGTTATGGATGGGGCGCAGTGATTGCTAGTTTTTGTTATACAAACTATGGACGTTTTAGCACCCCTGAACTAGGTTGTTACTATTGCGCAAGTTGCCCAAAGACAGCAATTAAGGAATGGTCGCATCACACTGCGAAAACCTGGAGAGATGACTTTGGTTTTACTGATGACGCCAGTGCTGTGGTTCGATGTTATGTGGGGGAGTTTACTGAAGAACTCATTGATGTTCGTGAGGATGATACCCTTCATGACCCAGCGGATTACTCAAAAACTCAATCTTACGCAATTCAATTAAGGAAAGAAAATGAGTATGGGATCCTTTATAAATCCGTCAGAAATCCTGGTAAGGAGTGCGCCGCTTTATTGAGACCAGTGGCCACAACCCAAGTTACCCAGTCTACACACTATGTTTTAAAATTTGATGGTACCGAATTTATTAACTTCGCTTCTGTATCTGAATTTGAGAGTTTAAATTAACTGTACGGCAGATCTTATAAAGGAATAAAGGTTTAAAGCTCTTAAATAGAGACTGGTAGAGTAATTTAAGGAAGCTAAGTTCAATCCACTTACTTCAGAAGATTAATTGCCTTCAGCATAAAGAGGGAATAGTGGATGATGTATTTCAGTTTAAAATGCCTGTTCATAACCATTCTACTTTAATCATTACTCAAGCAAAAACTGGTTAAATAGTAGTCATTTTATATTGTGTAGTTATTATAACTGTATGTTTAATAACCAAAAATTTATTTCTCGTCAAATTCTATTAGATTTCTAATTTTTATTTACCCAATCATATTAGTCTGAATATTATCTTTTAAACTTTAAAGAGCACAGATTAATGAGTTTCAATATTTTTGTAAGCTATTCGACTGATGATATTAGTGAAGTCGAGAAGTTAAAGTTACAACTTGAAGGGACGCCGATAAAACTATTTATTGCAGAGTACTCCATTAGCCCTGGTGAAAATTTAACAGGGAAAATTATTAGAGCTATAAAAGAGTGTGACCTTTTTGTTGTCCTATGGAGTAAGCGAGCAGAAAGTTCTGGTTGGGTGTCTCAAGAAATTGGACATGCAAATGCCCTTAGCAAGCATATACTTCCACTTGTTTTGTCTAAAGAAGCACCACCGCCAGGCTTTATTAAAAATTTAAAATACCTGCCTGTACATCAGGATCCTGAGCGAGCTTTGAATAAAGCGAGAGAAATAATAATGGCAGCATATGATCGTAAACAAAAGCTTTTACAGGAACAAAAAGAAAGAGACTCTCTAGCACTTTTGGGTTTAGGAGCTTTTCTTTTATGGGCTTTCAATAAGTAATTTAATATTTATAAACAACAATGAGTGGAGTAATTTATGGCAGATAGAGCGGTTACAAGTACAGGCAAGGACAGAGATGGTGATATTCTTTCACTATGCAACACTGGTCACTTATGGTCACCTAGGAGTAAAAGTGATGCAATTTATGATATTGAGAATGGAATACATAGTTATTATGTGCCATGGCAAAGTGGAAGAACTGAAATTCATGTAGTTGAAGGAAGTAATGGTAAGTATCTTAGAACAGATAGAGATAATACCTCTAAGAATAATCTAGATGATTTACCTAACTGTTAAGTTGGTTTGGTGCATCCTTCTAAGAAAGATGCGCCACAAACTTGATCTTCATATGTCTTGTATATTTTAAAAAGAAATTAATTTACTTTGACTAAGGAACTTATCTAGGAAAGGAATTCCTTTCGTTTCTAAATTTATTTAGGTTATTTCTAGCTTTGCTATTAAGTTCATGTGTATTTACTCAAAAGAGGGAATTAAATGATATTGATTAAAGAGATATTGTATTGCCGAGTGTTAGTCTTTTTAACATTCGGGTTAATTACTTCTACATTTAAGTAACAAAATTCGAGCATCAGTCTAAATCTGTTTTAGCACTTATATAGATCTGATGTGTGTATTAACAAAAATGAAAGTTATAAGAGATTTTTTCTAACAAATGCCTATGGTGTAGCGTAGTGAAAGTAACATCACTACTAGGGTTGTCTAGATTGAAATTAATGGTAAATGTTGCATCCATAAATATGAATAACCATGTAAATTAGTATTGGACTTAAATAAATTTTTGGAAAATAGAGAATTATAAACTATGGTGATAGCATCTATATAATTAAGAAGAGTTGATATTAGCGCCGTCAGTTTTAATTAGTATAGTGGATTGTTAGGTATATCTAAGAGATAAACTAGAATGCTTAAAGTATTGGTTGGTACCTCAAGGCTAAAAAAGCATAAGGCTATCAAGGACTAAAATATCTGACTTTGATATATAGTAAGGCAGAGAAGGATAAGTACTCATGAAAATATTATTTATTTTAGTAGTTTTTAGTGTTTCCTTGCACGCAGCTAAATCAACATCGGAAACAATAAATCATTTACCTCATGGGGTATTGGTTAATCAGCCGATATTATCTTGGGAAAGTACAATAACTAATGTTACTAGCTGGGATATAGAGCTTAGAGAGGGCAACAAAGGAAAAGCTGATTTTACTTATTCAACTAATAGTCCTGATAGAATGTTTGAAATTCCACTCACGCTTTCCAATAAAGAGTATAGTTGGCGTGTAAAGTCGAGTGATAATAATAAATATAGCAATTGGCAAAGTTTTCAAATAACCCCTTCTGCAGAAGCTCCATCCAGTAATCGTTTTCTTTTAAAGCCTGAGTCTAGGGAATATGAGTATGAACACGCCATATTGATGGCAGATATAAGTGAGGCAGATACTGTCATCATTAGAACTTTTGATGGAAACACTGTTATAGAAAAGAGTTTATCAAGTATAGGAGGACTGCAAGAACTTATAAATTCAAACCAATACGGTTCGAGGTATATTTTGTATGCATCTCGAAATGGAGTTTCGATTAATCTAAAAATTGGTGAATCGCTTCCACCTGAGCCTCCTCATATAACTTCGCAGTCAATATCTAAAGGATTAGCGCGTATTGATAGTGTTACTTCATCTATGACCAACAACACTAGACTCGGAAATACTAATCAGATTAGAGGGCGGCTAGTTAATGCTTCTCTAAATGTTTTTCCTGCTATAGGCTCTGGAGATTTTTCATTATTTGATGGGGATTCATCTGATGGTAAATATGAAAGCTGTACTATCGATAATAAATTCATTTTGGCGAATATAACTTACTTTCGATCTGTATATAGTATTGATTTAATCACTCCTTTTCATAGTACTTCTGAACAAACAGTAGAGGTAAATGAAAGATCAGATATCTCTTATATGAAAACAACGGATTACTGCTTAGTAGAAGGGGAATCAGTGCGTATTGATTTGACTGCAGCATTTAAACGAATTGATGTTTATCTAAATAGTGAAGACGATAATGATCCTTTGCATCAATCATTTATTCTCGAATCATCTGATCGAAGTGTTGTAATTACTGATCTTCCAAGGGGATATCACGGGCTTAATATTTATTATACACATCTAAATGGTGAGCAAGGTAAGGTAAATTTTGATGTTATTGTTAACTCTAAAGAAGAGTTAATGAAAATTTTTGAAAAACAGCTTTATGCTTTCTTCTATGAGATTAATGAAGATAATAAGGATAATATCAATAATCAATACACTGAAGCTGGTTTCACATACACAGAAACAGTTGCAAAATCATCAAGAACTGAATTTGATAAGTTTTCGACAGAAGAGTTTAGTAAGTTTGTCTTATCCATTATAAAAATTGATTTTAAATTTATTTCTTCAGAACTGATGATTGCTAATGTAATTTACAAGACTGAAGCTGGAAACAAGGCCTTCCCAGTTAAAATGATAAAGAGAAAAGGCAAGCACTGGGCAATATCAGGAATTTGATATTAATAAGGATTAGTTATGAATTTTAAGTATGCAATGTTTTTTATTGTTTTCTGTGTCACTTCTAACATAAGCGAATCTCATGAAGTTTATGTTCATGAGGCTATGACGCATCGAGCTATCACTACATCAAATCTTAACAATAGCCAAGTTATTTTTGATATATACAAAGAATTGAATTTCTCAGGACGTTCTTTTTTGCAGCTAGCGAAACAGGCCGCGATTGATGAAGATACAGGGAATAATTCATTAAAACACTTTTATGATCCTCAAAATAATAGAGGCTTATTTGGCATTGTAGAAAGTGCTAAAAAACGTGCTGTTATAGATTTGCTTCCAAAATTCAGAGAGGCACAATGGCAAGGAAACAAAGCTGAGCAGGCCAATTTATTAGGTTCTATTCTTCATCTAATAGAAGATATGTCTCAGGTACAGCATACACGTAATGATGACCATTGTAATGATTTTTTAAAGTGTTACTTAACAACCAATGGCTATTTACATAAGCCTAGTGAATATGAAAAATATACGCTCGGAAACATTGGGGGATTAAATTTTTCAGGGTATTACTTTGATTATAGAGATTTCAAGACGCTAGATTCATTTTTTCATAACAACACATTTTCAGGAATTGCAGATTATACAAGTAATAATCTTCTATCTGTTCAAACAATGTTCAAAGGGACAAAAGGCGATATGGAAACTCATTCGGACTTTCCAATGCCAAGTCCGAACGATACGTTTTTTTCAAGCTTAAATTATGAGTCTGATGACGGAACAGCGTATCAAGTCGAGTATTTATATGGAAATGTTACAGATAAATTAACGGGTGGTAGTCAGGTTATTCCTTTGGCTCAGGTGGGTGCTCTTGGATTTTTTGGTAAGCTAAATTTATTAGAAGATGATTTTGTTTTTGCACAAAGAAATAGCGTCGTAATTCCACGAGGAGTTGGATACGCAAGGGAGGCAATTAATTTTCTATATGATACTGGAAATTTCAATATTGAAGTAGAGAGCTTTGGATTTTCTAGTACGCATCTAAATATAACAAAAACTAGCCCAGGAGCATTTGAAAAGTATGACTCTAATAGCTTTGAGTCTAAGATGGCAGTAAAAGCCTATGTTGAAAATGAAGATGGCAGTTACAAGTTACTGGGTCGGTATGATGTAGAGTCAGAACAGATTCCTAATATAACCAATCAAAATGACTCGTTGAAAATCTATATAAACTTCGGTGCTAATAATTTAATAAGAGAAAGTCGAGAAAGTAATGTTGTGCTTCAACTTATCGTGTATGGAATGATTAATGGTGATGAAAAACATATTAGCTTTGAAAAGTATAATTGTCCAGAAAGTAAGTGTAATGATATCTATACAATAAATCCCATTGAAGAAAACATACAAGAATATGAATTCGAGAGTCTTACTAGACTATATGGTTACTCATTAACAAGTAGTTCTATTATTGGTAATCACCTTTCAGGTGTTGCTAATTTTAATATTAATGAAACTGTGATGCATAACTGGGATACATACTTCTTTGAGCTTCACGGATTTAATGAGTACTCAGTGGTAAATGAGTCTGAATTATATATACCAGAAGGTTGGGAATTTGATGAATTTACCTATGTGCATTTTTCAAGCATTTCCTATTTGGTAAGGAATAGTTCAGACCTTTCTGAAACCGATCGTATTTCTAATAGTGAATTTATAACTTCGAACAATATGGTGAGAGGAAATTTCTTTTACTACTCAGATGCAGAGAAAAAGTTTGTTAATTCAACAAGTTCTAATGAAAAAGTCGTAATTCACATATATAGCGACTCTAATAATGTTACATCATTTGAAGATGAGTTCTGGATGCCGCCTCAGATTAATCCTCTATCAACTGATAGGTACCTACTGCGATATGGAAATAAAAGAGATCATGATGGGACATATCATGAAGGACATGTTGTTTATTATCTTTATGATCTTGTTGAGGAAACGAGGACTTTATATGATATTGATTATTCATCGGTTGAAAATTCTGATCTTCTCTCGAGTCGTCCTATCTTCATAGGAGATGAACTCTACATTATAAGTGGAGTACAAGGCAATAAATACAAAGTAATTCAAAAGTTAACTGAAAATGGCCTTGGGGAAAGAAAACTCACTAGTATATCGGGTATAGCTCTTCAGTATGTAGTACAAGATGATGGTGTTCCATATGTTCCGGTGTGTCTTGATATAAAAACAACTTGCGAACATATCGGAATTGTAAGGCTAGAGTACATAAATGGTAAGTTGGGTGAGAAGCTTGTTGCTACAAAAAATATAACAGATCCTAATCATTTCTGTTTTGCTTATCGTTGTGGAGAATCAAAATTTCGAATTGAGAATGGCGTTTGGTATTTTGAGAATAACAATAGTGAAAAAATTAACAACAAGTATATTTATAGAAAAAATAGAGTTAATTCTAATGGCATAACATATTAAGTCGGAGGTTCAACAGCAAAGTAAAGCGTTAAGAAACATTTGTATAAGCGTAATGTGCAGTATTGTATAGGCCACTTTGACAACCAATTTAAGTTGCCGATATGAATTATCGACATATTGTCGAAAATGAAAGATATTAAATCTGCCATTATTGAAAGCAGAAAATTCGTATTTGAGGTAGCTCGGATCTTAAGTGAAAGTAAGTCTCACAATATTCCGTGAGATCCGCCGTAATTCTGATCAATGAAAGTATCGCCCCATACAAGCCGAACATAAAGCTTCGAGTGATCCTCAATCTTTTGTGTCGATAAAAATAAATCTAGTAACTTCGGAATGTTGAGTGTCAGCTCTGGTAAGAGTATTCGCCAGAACAGATTTCGCGTCGCTTGTCACAAAAGAACACATTCAAGTCAGTCAAAAGTGGATTTATCAGTACATTTATAGCGATAAGTTATAGGGCGGGGCTTGCACAGGTATCTTTGCTTTTAGAGGAAACGCAGGAAGCGCTATGGGAAAGCGCAAAACTGCAGGATAACAAGCGATGAAGCAAAAAGATTTTTCGAAACTGGTATTTTTCCTACCTGAGTCTATTCTTACCTTCAATAACAATATCGGACGAAGACTGGATGGAGGTTTTTATAGATTCTGAGCAGCCGTATAGAGATTTGAAGCGGGCTGCTCAGGCCTTTTCTAAAGCGATTTTTCTATTTGAAGGTGAAACCGAAAGTGTTAGATTTCTGGATAAGGCAGAGTACCAGTCAGGAACCGTAAGCGTAGTATTACATTTTAATTGTGAATTCTTACTTTTATGTCTTTGAATAGCAAGCCTCTCCGATTCTTTTCGAAGTACTGAGGCTCTTAAGTTTTCTAAAAGTCATTAATTGTTTTACAGGCTTGATTTTCAACAATCAATTTTATAGTATCTTGATTAGGTATTGTGCGTGCCATGTGTTCTTCGCTTTAACTAAAATCTACTTGCTGTATTTAGCTAAAAAATAGGAAATCATTCTTTACCCATAATCAAACATTCTGGTAGCGAAGAGTCAGTAAGTGTGAGGTTATGAATATGAAAGAACATCTTACCTATCAAGAACGCTCCTTTTTAAATAGTGTTGTCGACCAAGTATGTCGGCTACATGGCAGTTATCTCTATAAATATTTGACTGAAACGACTGGTTGGAAAGCGCGTAGTTTTGACTTTTATCATGCTCTAAATAGAAAGTTTAACCAGTTAGATGATTTACAGCTAAATAAAGTTGTATCGTATTTTAGATATGCTGGGCTTTGTGATTTCACTAGAGAAGGTGCTGTTGAATTTAACAATGTGAGTTCATCAAGATTTGATGAGAGAGCATTAAGGAAGACAGAGACCAACTTCATTCGACAGCTAGAGATCCTTAAAATAGAAGCCAGAAAATCTAAAGATAAGGTAGTGAATGATTCATTATATGCATATAAAAAGAACTATGATGTATATGGGTATCTAAAACATCTTGTTCCTGAGCGAGACGAGTTTTTATTTCTAGTTCGAGATTTTGATCCTATACGGTTGCCTTTGATCGATGATGTTATTCGATTAAAAGAAATTAAGCGAAAAATGATGAAGAAGCTTATACACTTTAAAAAAATGTGTAAGAAGTCCAAAGTGAATACCATTGTTCTAGAGAGAAATATATTTGAGGACAATGAAGGGCTTGTTGAGCTCTTAATTTCGCATGGGTTTAGGTTTGACAAGTTTGGCAGTCTTTTTTGGAAAAGTTATTAGTCAGTAGCATGAGCAGGCTTTAAGTCGACTTAAAGCCTGCTCGACTACTACAATATTAAAAAATAAAGTTCGAAAACTGCTAAAAATGATAATGCCGTACAAACTTTAAATAAGAGTTTAGACCTGTTTAATAGTTTTGAGCTATTCTCTTGTAAACATATGTTGTCGTTATTTGACTTTTTTAAGCTGCGCTTGAGTGATTTTAAATCGTCGATCTGGTATTTTACTGACTTTAATACATGGCCTAAATCTATAGGAGAAAGAAAGCTCTCATCTGAAAATTGATCGAGTAATGTGATTCTGTGTGCATGACCAATTGCGGTGTAAAATGGGACGTCTAATTGGGTAATTGCTCTTACAGACTCCACGTCATCCCATACAAAAATAGAGTCATCGTCACCGCCCCTTACGATAAAAATCCCTTTGGGATTGCTATAATTTTCAATAGCGGTAAGGATGGCGTTAACGTTAGTCATATTAGGTGTTTCAACACCCATAAAGTCGTTCTTATTAGAACCTGAGGACGTTAAGAGATCATTGCATCCGACTGAAGTGCCAATAAGCAGTACTCCTTTTAGGTTTTTATTATTTTCTATGAAAGAACGAAGTGTTTGCTTTGGATTTCGATCAGTCGGCAACAATGGCTTCTTTATATCTATACCACTTTGGTTGACGCCAATGCACGGACCATTAACTTCAATTATGAACTTTTTCTTATAGGTATCATAACGAAACTTATAGGGGCCTTGTATCTTAACTATTTGGCCTTCAGCTTGTGGAAATGCATTGGGGGGGCATCGAAATGAAACTTCATAATCGGAGTCAAAAACTGAACGAAGATCGCCATAATAACATTTTATCTCACCATTTTTGGAAAATGGCCGTATTGCTTTGACCATACCCTCTACTACGATTAATGGCTCACTTTGTTTTGGTGACGCCGTATTGATTAAGTCTTCAACAGAGAATGTTGGAATATTAATCACTAAATTGTGTTGTTGATTCATGGTTGGGGTCCTTGTAAAAGATCATTTCCATCGATTTTGATTTAATATATGTAGGATCAAATATCAAGACTACTATTTATGAAGACAAATATTAGTGAATGGGAGATACGACACGATCTAATTGTTAAATATCACTAGTTGAGAATTGTAGAGTGTTTAGTCAAAATATTTATTAATGTGGAGCAGATGTTTTTTCAAAGATGGAGACTGTTTCATGAGGATGGATTGTTAAAGTTTATACGTGTCTTTCCATGCTTTCCACTTTTTAAACAAACATATGGGCTAGCACTATTCTTATTTTGCGTAGTTCAATCTACTTAGAATAATTATGGGTAATTGTTCTATGGTAATTGGACTTTTCGTCGGCCATGCCTGCCTAGGTTTGGTGATAGGCGATTTGCCTTCAATGAGAAAAGAAAAAACGAATCTCAAAGTTGACTGGTGGCTGGTTAATTATTTTTCAGGTTTAAGTGATAAATGTTTTTTGCATTTGTCAACTGTAGATATCAATATATCTTAAATGCTATTTATCCATTATGCTGTATACAGTAAGCAGGCATGAGTGATTTAGGGAAATCGTTATGATATTTACTTAGAGCTGCAGTATGTAGTGCAAGGTTTGAAATATTGACTTGTCATTTTTATGGCAAATTAAATAAACTGGATGCTAGTTTATTGCTCATGTTTTGAGACTCAATACCCCTCACACACCAGAATTTCTTGGCTATCAACATTACTTCTTAACTCAACATCAAGCTTTCTAATTTGACCGTGACGATCTACTATTTGTTGATTAAGGGATGCGGTTGTAGTCGGATCGATTTTCGACTAAATATCAGTAACTATTTCTCAAGCCTAATGCAGGACTTTCTTTAGATACAACTCTCTCCTTCTGTCTATTTTCTTATTCACCGAAAAAGAAGAAGCAAGCAACCTTGTTCGTACAATAAACTGTCTGGCAATTACGATACTCCTAGTTTTTCTTTAAGAAACTCCCTTCGACTAATATATTCTTGCCAAGTCAATGTTGAATTATTGATCATATCTTGTAATACACAAGATACATAATCTTGAATTTCAAGAAACAAAGCCTTCCTATCATCTTGTGAGGGATGTATGTCGGCAAGGAACTTTCCATGATGAACGATTAATGTTCTTAGTCCTCTTTGAATACCATTCTCTACGAGAGAAGAGAAGTATTTAAGTCTTTTTGAAATATTAAGATATTCAGCTTTAGTGTTAGCAGAATGACATGCAATCTGTCCCTTTAGTTTCTTCCAGATTTGATATTCATCCGGACTAGCTAAAAACTCCAACAAAGTCATTAGTCTTATAAATTTTGTTGTTTCATTGGAGGCGGTCATAGCATCAGTTAATAAAGACAAGCCATGCGAAGCAATTAAAGAAACTTCACCTAACTCAGGGGTAGGCATTTGAGTCGTGGGAGGAGAATCAATCTCTAAACCAAGTCCTTTAATCACAATCGAACATTCCACAGCTGCTCCTGCTATTAGGTAACTTTCATGATGCTCAGGTGTATAAAGCATTGCTCCTAGGTACTCCTCTGATCCTAAAAAAGAACCAGCTAACCCAGGTAACGTATCAGAGAGATCTAAACGACAGAAGTTAAAGCGAATTATATCTAGAGCTTTTTCGGCCTTTGAAGACAATAGCTTAATTAACTCAATATCGTCATTGTGATCATGAACTGATAGAAAGTCATGCCAGTTCATCTGATACAAGAATACAATTAATACATTACTTTCTAAAACCTCTACATCAAAACCCGTTGCAGAAGAGCAAATCTCTCTCAATGTTTGCTCATCTAATTGATTATTTCCTCTGGCTATTTCATTTTCCAGTGTTTTGTTGGGTACTGGCCTAAGTGCTCTTAAGTCGAGTTCGCCCGGAGGGAAAAAGTGGAACCTATCGATTGAAAAAGGTTGGTGAATTAATAACCGAGTCACGGGCATAATAACCAACCTGTTGTTAACAGGATTTTCTTTCAATAAGCTAAATATTTCGTCCACTTTCAATGACCTTTGCTAAAAACTAACTGTTTTATGTATATCTTATCCACCCTAGCATCGATTATGTTTTCATACAGACTAAAATCAATACGAACGTTTTGGTGCAAAAGACAAAAATTTATTATTACATTTTTACTTATTGATAAAACTTACAGCTCTACTTTTTAGGTTTATCCTGCTTAAAACCAGTGCCGTGCTAAATTGATTAAAAGTTTATGTCTAGAAGTATAATATAGCTTTAGCCGGATGAATATAATATATTTTGGTTAAAACAAACTACCTATATTCTTCATAATTAAGTATCTTGACTTACTATCAATGCTAGACAGATTTAATAGAGTTTTACGGCTATCTAAGTACAGCTGTTCAAGCCTGATTTAAATATGAAGGTTTCTGCGGCAAGTTTTTTTACGATATTTGATAAAACTATTAGAATATTCATACGAATGAATTAGGTAACTCGATTTATGATTCGGCAGGGGCACATCGAAATCTGATCATTTTGAATATCGCTCTATTGAATCGTTCGGGAACGATAATTATGAATTTTATCGCAATAACAAATTAAACAGGGGAGGTGATACGATTGTGGGAAAAGGTCGGAAAAGCACACTCCCACGCTTGTTAAAGAAAAAGTTAAAACAATTACCATTTGATAATTGGTTGGAGTTTGCTGCTCAAGAAAAAATTGCATGAGGGTTTGATAAAAAATTCTACTTTGCTGGTCCGTATGTATCATGGAAGTTAGCTATCAATGAAAATACTAAGGGTCTGATCCGACAGCATTTTCCAAAAAATACGGATTTTAATCAAGTTACTAAAGGAGAAGTTGAGTTTGTTATGAATCGACTCAATAATCGACCGTGAGCAACACGTAACGGACGGTCACCAAATGAAATGTTTCAGTTGCCTTATGTAAAAAGAGCTTTAATAGCTACAGCTAAAAAGCGTTTAAAATCAGAAATGGTATTAGATTTTTTGGACTCTTATCATTGAAGTTAGAGCTAGATATGGTGCCTGCTCTAGCATCTAATATTATCTAAGGGTGGTGTGAGCGCTCGTTCTACAGAAAAATTCTTATGGAGCGATTTGGAGTTAAAAAAGGGCTGCTGCAAATAAAAGCTAAAAATTGAACAGGCTTTTCAAATTGATGTGTCAGATTAAGTTGAGAAGATTGACTCTATTGAAAAGCTGGATTTATGAGTCAGATATTTTATTTGCCATGAATTCTCCAAGATGTTTTTTCACTTCAACTAAAAACATCATCAATGAATATCTAGTCGTCTTCCAAATATTCTCGATTTTTACGTTATCACCTTCCCGTGCAGCTTCACAAATATCCTCAAGTTCCTGTATCAAAATATCGGATCCCGCATTAATTAATGCCGACTGGCACTGGTAAGCTATTTTAGCAATTTCACTGGGATCTTTACGTTTGATTTGATATTGAAGGTTAGCAATGTAGCCTGGAACTTCTTCATTGAGTTGAGATAGCATGGCTTGTAGCAATAATGTACCACTGCTAGCAATGGATTCTGCGTAAGAAAAGTCGAGTAAAGGTTTAGCTGCGGTATCATTACCCAGATCGACAGCTGGGTTTTTAATATTTATTTCATCGAGATAATTATGTTCAACTTTTTTTATCAATTCTTTTGGATTGATGGGTTTACTCACATAGTCAATCATACCACTAGCAAGACATGCTTCTTTATCTTCTTTAAATGCGCGCGCTGTGACTCCAATAATAATAACCTTTTGATGGCATAGAGCGTAAAATTCAGTGATTATTTTCGTCGCTTCAAGGCCATCTATTTTGGGCATTTGAACATCCATAAGAATGATATCATACTTCCTGGAAAGTGCTCTGGTAATCGCTTCTAAGCCATTATCGACACTTTCGGTAATATGATTGCGTTGCTCGATTATGGTTCTGACTATTATTTCATTGACTCGATTATCTTCGACAATCAACACTGAGCGGTGATCATGTGTTGTTAAATCAATTAATTCTGTCGTTTTTCTCGTTGGTCTATTAAGTAACGAATTGCAAATAACTTGGTACAAATCTTCACGTTTAATCGGTTTTTCTAAATATTTAATGATGTTCAACTCTTTTTGGTTTAGCTCCAAATCAGGCAGTTCACTAGATGACAGCATAATAATACAGGGAGGCATCAGCAGCCCTTCTTGCTTGGCCTGCTGAAGTAAGTCAAGACCACTCTTTTTAGGCATTTGATGATCAACGAGTAAAACATCGTATTGACTGGCTGAATCAGATCCATTAGCCCGTAGAGCATGAATGCCTTCATCTGCCGATGAAAAGACACCACCGCTTGCACCCCATAGCTCAATGATATCGGCTAACCAACGTCGATTAACCGGGTTATCATCTACCGCTATGATACGTATGTTTTTGAGTAATCCTTCTGTTTCTCGCTCAATCTTTTTTAAATTTTTAGATCTTGTTGATTTTTGAAGTGGTAAGGTGAGCTTGAAGGTGGTTCCCTTGCCCACTTCACTTTTAACTTTAATTGAGCCACCCATAATATCAACTAAACTGTCGACGATGTTTAGTCCAAGACCAGAGCCTCCGTATTCACGTGTTGTGGAATCATCGGCTTGTCTAAAATACTCAAAGATTGTGTCAACTTTATCCTTTGGAATTCCTATACCTGAGTCAGAAACACAGATCTGGATCCAAATAAAATCAGTGGAAGACAAGTCTGATGGCTCGATCACATCGGCTTCGACAGATATTTCACCCTTATTTGTAAACTTCAGGGCATTGCCCAGTAGGTTATAGACAATTTGGGCTAATTTAACAGGATCACCTTTAACATACCTGGGTATTTTATTGGAAACGCGATAATGAAGTTCAAGCTCTTTTTTGTATGCATTAGGAGCAAAGCTTTTAACAATATCTCCAAGCTTGTCTTCAAAATCATAGTCGATACTTTCCAGTTCTATTTTTCCTGCTTCAATTTTTGAAATATCCAGTACATCATTAATAACTCTTAAAAGGGATTCAGCGCTGTTTGAAATTAATTTCAGGTATTCTGCCTGTTTGGCATCAAGTGAGGTGCTCTGCATTAGTTCAATCACACCGATGACGCCATTCATAGGGGTCCTTATTTCATGGCTCATATTGGCAAGAAATCGACTTTTGGCGATACTGGCTTCAACCGCTTTTTCTCGGGCAATGTGTAATTCTTCCGTTCGTTCACGGACTTTATTGTCGAGCTCTTGATTGAACTCTTCCAGTTGATCCAGCATGTTATTGAGAGTACTGCCTAATTGGCCAAGTTCGTTTTTAGGTAGTTTGTAAATACGTTGATTGAGCTTTCCACCCCGAACCTTTTCAAGAAACTGTCTTAAATGCTCTATGGGTTTAACAAAACGACTCGCAATGATCAGGCCCATGACCAATGCTATTACAATAACGATGATCAGGCTGAGCCAAAAGTTTCGGATCGTTTGATCCATTCTGCTAAACACTTCAGAAGCGTCTTGCTTAATCACTAGCCCCCAACCTAAATCATTTATATGAGACATAACCGATAAAACTGGCTCACCACGGTAATCTTCAACCTCAGTACGAATAACAGATGTTTCAGAAGTGAAGGCTTGCCCTATCGGCAGCTCAGAGGATATGTTTTTTGTTAAACGGTTAACATCGGTCATTTTTGCAAATCGCAAATTGTGTAAAAATAAATAACGATCGTTTTTTACTTGACGCGCTAAAATACTTTCACCTGTCTCACCAAAGCCTTGATACTCAAGAACGTTGGCTAAAAACGTATCGGCTGCAACCTGTACCTCTAAATACCCTATGATTTTGTCTTCCATTTCGAGTGTTTCGGTAAATATAATGCCCAAATTTTCATCAGATCCTTCCTTAATCCTTGGATAATCAGTAACAACCAAAGTGTTAGTGTTAACTTGGTCGTGATTGCTGACTTTTCTATTAACTTGAGTGATGAAAGATTTTTCAGAGGTGAAAATTGATATTTTTTCAATTCCATTAACAGAATACATGGAGTCTGTTAATATTTGTTTTACGAGCTTATGCTCTTCGGGTTTTAGTGTTTCGTGATCCGATACTAAAAGCCGCAATTTAGTCCGGCTAGCAATGAGTGCTGTTTTGTCTTGATAATGTCGGACGAGGTCATTAATTCGTTTTTTTTGTATGTCGTGCAGTGCAACAAGCTTCTCAATAGCGGTCGTTTGAACAAATTGCTTGTTCTGAATGTAAACAATACCACCGAATATGAGCATGGGTATTGTTGAAAGCGCTATAATAGCTACCAAAATCTGTGACTTATAGGACATAAGTAGAACTTTTTTGAGATATTTTTATTCTATTTAAGCATAGACCATAACAGATTGAATATCTTAGTATTTTGAACTTGATAACAATTTAGTTATTCAGTAGTGGGCTTTGTTTGTAGCTCGCTGGTGGGCGATGTTATGCCTTCTAACTTAGTTTGGTTCGGCCCGGTCAGAGTCATTATATAAAGGGAGAAGATGACTGCTTTTGAATTATTGGCAACGGGTAATCATTCTGTCGATGATCCGTTTTTCAGAGGGCGCGTAATTTAGCTCATATTTTTTCACAATAAAATCAAATTTCTTGACGTAATCACACCTGAATGGATGGTTAGGCGGCATCCATAAATCGGGGCCTTTTGCACCTTTTTCTTGATTTAAACCATCCTCAACAATAAGTAAATTATGATGATCGTTTGCAAAAGTACGTTTGAGTTGTTTTGACCAGTGTTGACCGCCATGACCGTGGGCCCATTTTAAAGGGACAATATGATCGATGTCGACATCGCCTGCTTTATTCCATGTTTTACCTGAATAATGATCGTACCAGCGTCCGGAAATAACGGAGCACCGTTTGTTGTTTCTAAATTTGACTTCAATTAAGGAATGTTCAATAAGTAATTCAGCTCGGGTATTTTGGCAGTCATTATTTGTATCTATCCAATGTGGCCATTCTTTGCGATCATAAAGCGTAGAAAAAGGGCCTACAACTTTCGAGTTCTTTGATATTGGTTTTGAACTGGATGAGATAGACTTCTTATGATTTCTGCTGTGGTAGTGATAACCAGTGCATAAGCCTTTTGAAATAGACTTATTACTGCAGCGATGACCGCCTGAGCTATCCGTTCTACCGCTATGTGGAGCTGCGGTAAAAGATATTACGAGTAGACAAATAAGAGTCCAATTCTTCATGCTTTTCCCCTTAAAGTAGGTATTTGACTCGGCATTTTATTTTACCATACAAGTTTTGATGGCTAAGAGCTGCAGAATATTGAGACCCGGATAATAAATTCTGATATGACTTTGATAATGAATTTATAAAGCACCAGGGTTAGGATTTTGGAAATATTATGACCTAGTGCTACTTATAAATATTTACGCGATATGAAATTATACCTTATTATTTGTTTTGTAATGCAAGTCAAGAAGAAGTACGTTTTAGAACCATAAACTCACCTTTATCTAATTTAATATTTTTGTCTATAGTAATTAAACGTCTATTAAGTAAGTTGGTAAACGAATTTCTAGATATTGCTCCTGAGTCTAAAACTTCTTCTCTATCATGGCTTAGATTTAATACTAAAAATAGTACTTCATCACCTTTAGTATACTTTAAACAGAATATATTACTTGTAGTATCTATTCTTTTTATTGATTCAGGTGAGTTAAAAGTTTCATTGTTTCTTTTTAATGCTATAAGAGATTTATAGTGATTTAAAAGGGATTCATCTTTTAGGGTTTGTGAGTTGACATTTATAGTATCTATTTGACGATTGTTTGATGTGTAACTTTTCCACCAAGGAAGGAAGCTTGTATCCCAATAAAACCAATCTGAATTATCAACCCAAAGATATTCAGAGTTTGAAAATCCGGAGTTTATGTCCATTGACCATTGCATAGGTGCTCTTCTATAAAGATCAAAACCATTACGGTACTGACCTAAACCAATCTCTTCACCATAGTAAATAGTGTTTGATACTGGCATGGATAGCATGATTGAAGCTGCTATTTTTTGTTTCAAAGGGTGCATTTCTACTGAGGTCGAAAATCTATCTAAATCATGATTGTTTAAAAATACATTAAAATAATCATGGGGAATATTAGTCGATATTCTTTTATCAAAAATATTCCAAAGAGAGTCTTTTATGGCATTTACATGGATGGAACGAGAAACTCTTTTGCTTGAATATAAAGAAGCATAATCAGATAATATGCTTTCAACTTGATGTCTAAATTCAAAGTCAAAAACCATATCAAAACCAGAGCCATCTAAATAATATTTAGATGCATTATCTAAGTTAGTATATGCTTCGCCTATTAAAAGGATGTTTTGGTTATTAGATTTTAGGCTATGTCGTATTTTTGACCAAAGGTTTAAGTTGCTTTTCGTGTCAGATCTTCCTGATACAGAGTCATCTTCTATGAGATATCGAACAGCATCAAATCTAATTCCATCAATACCAATATCAACCCAGTAGTTAAGAACTTTTAGTATATCGTTAAGAACATCTGGATTTTTAAAATTTAGATCGGGCTGTGTCCAGCCAAAAACTCCATAGTAGTAGTCAGGTCTAGAATTTTTCTTGTGCCAAACTTTGTAAGGATCAATGTCATTTCCCCAAGCAGTCCCAGCATTAGATGGAGGTTTATTTGACCAAACAAAATAATCACTGTATTTCTTATCATTATTGAGAGCTTTTTGAAACCAAGGGTGATGCTCAGAAACGTGGTTAATAGGAATGTCTAAAATTACTTTGATCCCATATGAATGTGACTTATTTAGTAAATTTTTTAGATCATCCAGCGTCCCATACTGAGGGTTTATTTTATAAAAGTCTTCTACATCGTATCCATGATAAGAAGGTGATGCAAAAATTGGAGAAAGCCATATCGCATCAACACCTAAGCTGCGAATATAATCAAGCTTCTCTATAATACCTAGTATGTCACCATTTCCATCATTATCTGAATCATAAAAAGATCGTACCCATATTTGATAGATGACCTTGTTACTCCAAATCGAATTGGATTTGGGATTTAGAATTAATTCACTATTATTCGAACTAGCTTGGCTTTCATTATTGTCGAGGGGCAAGTTCTCATTACAAGCACAGATAAATGTGAGTGTTAGGAGTGTTAGAGTAATCATTAAACCTTTTGGCATCGTAAATATATCCCTTACAAAAAACACAATAAAGCCTAGAATACTAACTCAGTACATTTATTTTAAAAACCCAATGCATACGTATGCAAAGGATTTAAACTATAAGATTACTAATGTAGGATAAAGCTTGGAATAAAATAAAAATGGAAAAATAATGATAAAAAATAGATTAAACACTTTAATTTTCCTATCAGTATTATTTTACTGCTCAGTATCTAATGCATATATTACAGCTGATCCTAATCCTAGTGTAGGAGGCAGTTATACCGTAAGCTGGACAGAGTCAGGTGATACATACGGATGTGGTTACGGTGGATCATCAACACATCCTTTTCGCCTAAGTGAATATCAAGATAATGGAGTCAATCAAGTTTACCGTCTTTACACATCGTATATTAATTATGCAAGCAAACCACCTGGTAAATACACTTATCAGCTTACGTATAGAAAATGTACTTCTAGCGGAGAAGCATATTTTAAAACTGGATTACTTATTGTAGAAGTATACTTAGATCCCAATGTTAGTGGTCGAAAAGTTGAATTTATTCATACTGATTTAAATGGATCGCCGGCGGCTACATCTGATGAAACTGGAGAAATAAATGAATAAAATATTAATAACATTAATTTTTTCTCTGTATGCAGTCGTTACATATTCAACAACTGCTTATGATTTAGAGCCAATTACAACCTATGAAACTGATTTAGTTCAAAGATTATCAAATATTGAGCTATCAAATCCGAGTAGCGCTAACTATGATCCGATAACAGGCACTTTATCGTTTTCAGAAACTGATATTGATATTCCAGGAAATTTTGACTTACCAGTAAGGCTTACTCGTTGGATTTCAGATGAAAATTTTGCGACAGGTGGTCCTAAAGGATGGATGTGGAATATACCAGTTATTAGAGGTTATTACAGATACAGTATTAATAATGACAATGGTTGGGTTGGTGGTAAAAACTGTGATGGAACAGTTGGTGCAACTGCTTACTCGGACACAAGTGGCCACACCAGATATATTAAACCAAGTACGTTTTGGGATGGGAAGGTACTTCATATTCCAGGAAAAACAACTGAAAGGTTATTGTACGGTGATGGAACTACACTCGGGACACCCTATTATGAAAAGCAGTTCACGAAGTCAAATTACTATATTAAAGAATGTATTTATAATTCCTCTGGTGAACAAGGAATAGTTGTAAAGGCTCCAAATGGTGATGAATATTCGTTTAATAACTTCAAAACATATAATTACGAATCAAATGGAGATTTTTTTAATGCAAAATACACCAAGTTATTACTTATAACGGAAGTAAAAGATAAATTTGGTAATATCGTTTCATATAATTACGACAATAGTAATAACCTAACCTCAATTGAAGCCAGTGACGGAAGAAAAATTGAAATAGCATACCATAGTAACGGTTTAGCAAACTATGCAACAGCGCATGGTAAAAAATGGGATTATATTGAAACGGAAGGTCAAGGTTTAAAAGTTGAATTACCAGATGGAAGATATTGGGAATATCCATTATTGTTTTCAGAGTTTGGGTTTAATAAAAGCTCATCAAGACATGGGTATTCAAATTATAGACCTTCTGGAAATGGCCAGCCTTTGGAGCCCATCGCTGGTTATTGCGAAAAAGGTAGTAATACTTTAGAGCGTACATACACCATAAAAAATCCCAATGGACTTATAACAACATTTTATGTAAATCAGGTTTATCATGGTATTACAGGTGTAGAGCCTGATATGGATAAAGTTAAAGTTAAGGACATAGTTGATAAAAATGGAGATGGATTTCGACGATTTACAAGAAAGCTAAACTGTGATGTTGAAATTTCACTCTTAAGAAAAAAGGTAGAAGGTCCCGGCGTTGTAACACAGAATATTTATTATGATTACTCAGAAAATACCGGGAAATATCTACCACGAGAAGGGTTAAACTTAAATTCAGAATTAGGGTTATCTGGATATTCATTTGTTAGTCCAGCAGAAGGATTGCCGGAAACAGTCTCTAACACAACTGACTTTAAGACAACTACAGTACGAGGACCTACAAATATAAAAACATATTTTATAGGTAGAAAAGATCATTCAATAACTCAAAATAGGATTGTAGCAGTAGATATAAGAAGTATTTCATCTGAGCAGTTAATTAAAAGAATAGAGTATAAATATAATAAGTCAGATTACTTAGGGCAGCATTGGTTTAAGAAAAGTGCTGGATGTACAGGCTGCGGTTTTGACCAGAAGGTAGTAGATGCAATTGACGAAAATATTCAACACCGAGTCAATACGATTGAAGTGGTTAACAAGCTGTTGTACAGCGATCGTACTGACAAATATTACCAGAAGTATTTAGATTATGATGTCTATGGGTTTAGTAGAAAATTCCATGAGTATAATAACTTTAATGAAAGCAATAGATATATTAAAAAAACATTTAAGCATGAAGATGCACTTTGGATATTGGGTTTAATTGAAGAAGTATCGATAAGTGATAATGATGCAAATTACACAACTATGTCAGAAGTTATTTATCATGATTTTTCTAATACAGGTTTGTATCAGTCACTAAAAGTTCCATATGAATATAAACAGTTTGGAGAATGGCAAGTAAGGTTTAAAGAGTATCATTCTGACGGAAATGTTAAAAGTAAAGAGTATAATGCAAGACTGAGAAGTTCTAATGGCGGTGAGACGAGCGCTTATCGTTTTAAAGACCTATTAAACTATAAAAGAGGGAAAGCGCAAACTATAAGTTATCCTGAACGATATTCGTCTATAGGGAAAATCACTGAAAGTCGGATAGTTAATGACTTTGGTCTTATAACAGAAGAAACAAACTTAGATGGCCACAAGACAAAGTATCGTTATGGTTCAGGAAATAGGTTAGAGTCCATTATTACTCCTGATAGTTGGTTGGATTATAGACTTGATTGGTCTTTTGATTTAGAAGGACGGCCAACTGTATCAATTAAATCATGTGATGTTTACTATAGGTGTATATCAAATACAATTGTCAACGAAGAAGTGAATACATATGACTCTTATGGTCGATTAATCATAAAAGAAAAAAGAGATTTAATTAGCAATAATACAAAGTATATAAATTTTTCTTATAACGCTGCCGGAAATAAAGTATTTGAGTCCTATTGGTCTCTATTAAATAATGAAACTTCAGGTGTTTACCACGAATATGATGCTTTAAAGAGATTGGTGATTTCTGGTGAAACAGAAGGCGGTAGCATAAGTAAATCCTACTTAAGTAAAAATAGAGTCAGTATTACAGATGCTGAAAGCAATACTACTGAAATAACATATAACGCGTACGGTAATTCTGAATACAATCAGGAAATAATAATTGATTCGCCTGAAAATGTGAAAACAGAATTTGATGTCAATTTGTTTGGTAATGTAACTTCAATAACACAATCAGGACCCGGTAAGGGACAAGGGTCATTAGTATCACAAACAGAAAATAGATATTACGATAACCAACAAAGACTTTGTTTAATAAAACGAAACGATGTTGGTGATACAGCTTATGTGTTAAACGCAATAGGAGAGGTGGTATATCAATTTAAAGGTGTTTATGCCGGCACAGCTTGTAAAACATCTGGTTCTGCAGGAACTGATCCTCACTTTATTTATGATAACTTAGGTAGTATTTGGAAGAAGTATTATTGGGGAAAAGCTCCAGATATTATACATGAGCGTAAGCCATCTGGACTTGTTGAAAAGTTAACATCTGGAAATGTAGTTACAGACTATCTATACAATAGTTTAGGAGTATTGGAAGAAGAAACACTTAGCTTTGATGATCAAGAGTTTAGGTTAGATTATTTATATAGCGACTCAGGACATAAAAGAGGTCTTGTTTTTCCTAATGGTATAGCTGTTCAATACGAATTAAATGGATTTGGAGGGCCCACTAGTATCAAAAGAGCGTCAGATAGTTTTTATTATGCAAAGGATATAAAGTATTATCCAAGTGGAATGGTTGATAGCTTCAATTATGGTAATGGTCTTTCTCATAAAACAACATTGAACAGTCGAAGATTACCTAAAAGAATAAAGGACTTCGATCTTACAACTGTTGCTTTAGATTATGAGTATAGTTACGACAATAACTCAAATATTATTTCGATAGCAGATCATAAAGATCCTGGATATTCTTTGAGTAATATGGCTTATGATGGACTTGATAGGTTAATTAGTACCAATGGAAATCAAAAGATCGGAAGTAGCCAAATACGTTATGATGGATTAGGAAATATAACATATTATTCTAGCAAAAATAGAGTCCTAGACTATCAGTATGACTATAATAAAAATAGGCTCTTACAAGTATACAGTACAGGTACTGAATCCAAAGCTTATGACTTTAGAGGTGGATACGATGAGCGTGGTAATGTACTAAACAATGGCCATATGAGTTTTGAGTACGACTTATCGGATAAATTAGTTAGATCAGATGATACATATTCATTTGCATATGATGGAAATGGCCGGCGTGTTAATGAGTGTGGTGTTTGTTATAGTATGTATAGTCAATCTGGTCAGCTTATTTACAGGGACTTACCATTTGGTAGTACGAGAATAAGTTATATTTATATAAAGAATAAATTAATTGCAAAAGATGGATTTTTTATAGAAAGTAAATCAAGCCAGCATTATCGTCCATATGGGAGCAGTATTGAAGGGGAACAAAGTGGGTTGAGTTATTCGGGGCATATTTATGATGACTCACCTCTATCTTCAAATAACCTTATTTATATGCAGGCTCGGTATTATGATCCAGTGATTGGGCGGTTTTATTCGAATGATCCCATCGGATTCCGTGATGTTCATTCGTTTAATCGATATACCTATGCGAATAATAATCCGTACAGATATATAGACCCTACAGGAATGTGTTCATCAGATCCAAAAGCTGGTGCTAGAGATCAGTGTCAAAATACATCTAATTTAAAGCTTAGCCAACAAGGTGCTAACCACATTAAGAACAAAGAAAACCCTAGCGGGCGATTAGATGTACATGATGATGGGGCAGGTAACCCTACTTCTGGTTATGGTCATAAAGATAATAGTATGGTTATTGGTTCGACAATTACGCAGCAAACAGCAGATTCAGATTTTGTTAGTGATGTAGCGAGCGCGGAGCAAACTGTCCAAAACCTAGCAGGTAGCTTGCCACTTTCTCAGAATGAATTTGATGCTATGACAGACCTTGCATTTAATGTTGGAGCTACCACTCTAAATTCTACGAACAGCCCAGGACTAAACAATGCAATTGCAGCAGGGGATTATGAAGCTATCTCTAATAACTTAAAGTATACTAAGGCAACAAATCCGATCACTGGTCAAAAAGTTAGTCTTCCGGGTTTAGTTCCAAGAAGTGCAGATAGAAGAACCTTGTTCCGTGGTAATATTAAATATAAGAACCCCTAGATTATGAGATTTTTAACTTTATTGATGATTTCCTACATTACAGGTTGTTCAGCTAATTCTGAGCAACCATCAAACCATTGTCTTGATAGAGAATGGAAGGCAATTGGTTTAAAAAATGTAACAGAGACTCAAAAACAATTTGATTTAGAAAATGATTCAGATGTACACGGTGGGAAATATTCATGCTCAGGTTACACAACACCAAGTGAACTGAATACATTTCTAATTAAACTTAAAACTTCTCTTGCTGCGGATAACACTGGGGCATTGGAAGAGTTGATGTATTTTCCTTTGGTAATAATACACGAGAGAAAAGAAGCTGGTTCAAAGCCTAAAGCTTCTGTTGTGAGAAAGAAAGAAGACTTTAACTCAATTTTAGGTGATGTGTTTAATCCATTGGCGAGAAAGGTGGTCGAATGCATGTCGTTAAGCAATATGGCAACAGACCCAATGGCTGGAATAGACGCAGCTTATGGGGGAATAATTATTAAACGATTTACAGAGTCAAGGCAGCTATACATAACATCCATTTCAAAGGATAAATTGCCTATGAATAAATGGTTAGAAAAAAACTGCACAGAATAATTATTTTGTAACCCAAAGCCCTTTACTGGGCTTTATTTTCGGATTAAAGAAAAGCTTGGTTTACTTATACTTTATTCTGAACTAGGTGTCCTGTCCGCATGACCGCAGAATTTAAGCTAGATATTTCAAGCCCATTCAGTAATGTTTGGGCTTTTTATTATTAGTTTTGTGTGTTCAATTTCACCAGCGGAGTGAGCAATGATTACCGGCAGAAATGATCACCTTCGACCAGCAGGGGGCGCAATTTGAACCAGCGCCACTACTAAGGAGTAAAAAGTAAATAAAACTAGAAAAATAAAAGCTATTAGACCCCGCATTATCTTCTCCTTAAAAGTTGAAAGGCTTCGGCTTATACTGAATTTCCTAAGAAAATAAACTCTCTATTTATCTTAACTATCTCCACTGTCCAGTCCGTGTATTTTTCGATAATTTTTTATCATTTGTTTAGAAACATCGCTTTCATAACAAAGAGGAGTGGCTCCACCGGGTTTACTCCATGCGCTACGTTTACCACATCTTCTTCCAGCACGGTCAACATTAAAGGGGCAAGGGCAGTTTCCAGAGTATGCACGTATGGACTTTTTAATCAAAATATCAATGACTTCCTTGTCACTTAAAGTATCCTTAGAAAAAACCGGTGTAGTGGCTAGTGACGAAAAAATGAGTGTTGCGATTATGAGCATGAATTTCATAACTTTTCCTCCTAGTCTTTAATATTGGAGATTATCGAGTATGGCAAGCCGGACTGCAGTGTATACAGCCATCAATTGAACGCCCTGGATATTGCTTCTCTGCATAGTCTACAGCTTGTTGGCAATCAAAGAATTGACCAAGAGCTAAACGATTTTTGAGATTCGGCAAGTGATTGCAAATATCTTCATTGTGAACCTCGTGTTCACCAGTAGGTTGAGATTTTTTATTAATTATATAGTTGTTCATGTTTACCGCCTTATGGTTGGTTGCCCTGTTGTTCGTACTCTTCTATTTCACACTCCGGATAAGGCTTGCAAGAAATGGCCTCTACTGGGTAGGAAGTCTTTGTAACCTCGGTTTGCTCAACTTTTGTTGGGCTTATTTCCATAGAAAACCACATTATGATCCAACTGAAAAAGTCCATATATCCCCCTAAAAACTCGTTTAGAAATATTGATTCGGGGGATAAATTAGAGAAAGCTGGCGTGAAAGAACCGAGGAACTGACTAAAAATCAATGAGAATATTATTGGTCGTCTACAATTTGATCAATTCAGTGTTTCCTCTAATGGCTTTAGTGAAGATTATTGTATTGTCCTGTTCATTGTAAGAAATGTAGCCGCCTAAGGGGCTTGAGTGTACAAGAGCCGGTTTTGTGTCGTTATGTTTTAACGAATATAGATATGGTGGGCCATCGGCTTTATTTTCTACCCAAAATATGGCGGTATTTGTTATATACCAGTGATTCGAGTCCGCCATTTGGTTCGATTGATTGATTAGTAGCTCTGAATCTGACTCTAAGTCATAACGAACAAACTTATGAGAATGCTTAAACCAAGCAAAAATCCAGCGTCCATTGGGAGATTGTTTTATTAATTGAGCATTTGGATACTTTTCTACCGGGGACATGGAGCCATCTTCAACATTCAGTAGGTTAATAATGGATTCATTATTTGTCGTACCTAAGATATAGGCCGAACTAGAGTTACTTGCCCAATTGAAATTCAGGAAGTAGCGATTTTCATTGGCTCCCCAATGAATACTATCCTCTAGTAAACTGTATACAAACCAGCGGCCATCAAACGTTCCTCCTAATTTTAGGCCGTCAGTGCTAAAGTCAAGTGACGTAAAACGTCCATTTTTCTGCAATTTCGTGACTAGATGAGGTTCTTCTCCAGGTGCTCGCAGCCATACTTGAAATACGCCTGTTTTATTCGATACCCACGCAATATGCTGGGTTTTCTGGGAATAAACCGGTACCGAATCAGAAAAAGAACTATCTACAAGAATCTTTTCCTCTTTTGTTTCAAGGTTATGTGAAGTTATATCTCGATCTATCAAACTACCGGAAATTACGGCAAAGCGAGAATTGTCTTCATCGATGAGGATGGGAGCATATACTGGGGTGGTAGGGCTTTTTACGGGTGTTCGTTGTTTGGTTATAAGATCCAGTTGAACAATCTGATTGGAGTTGTCTTTAAAGTAGAGCTTTTTGCCATCTTTGCTCCAGTTAACAGTAAAAATAGTCGTTTCAACTGTGTCAACCAAAGTATTATCCCGGGTTCCTAAGTCTAATATACGAACTTCGACTTTATACCTTTGTGTGTTCCGTAGAATTGCCAATTTGGTCTTATCTGGAGAAACACTCATAAAATAGTCTCCCCTGCCTGTAATAGGTGGGGCTGTTATGCGTTCTGAAAGGCCTGTTAGATTTGAGTAACTAAATAGCGAAAAAGGCTGATCAATAGCTGGGCTATTAGAATAAATGTATTGTTGCTCATGAATGCCTTCGATAATTCTGGCTCCCTCGGCTGAGACATGACAACTTTTAATGACCACAATGTCTGTTACTGATACTGAAGAAGGCTCAAAGCGTCCCTCCATTAATTCACATCGACCATCACTAAGCCGAGTGAATAAGATGTGTTTTCCGTCTTTTTTAACTGAGCCATGTTTATAGGAAAAATTTGGGTCATTTAATAGAGGTGTTACATCACCAGAAGACATTTGACGAATATATAGTGACCAGTTAGAACTATTTTCTCTATAGCTAAATATCATCCATTCTTTATTGTCAGATAGGCTCGGAAAATACTCTTGTCCTTTATAGTACGTGAGTGGCTCTGTGGAAGCATGATCGTATAGAGGGGTATTATTGACTCGAGCAGGTTTCAGGAAAGTGTATAGAGTCACTAAAACAATTAGTGTCCCGATTCCCGCCCAAATTACACTTGAATTTACCGATTTTGGCTTTTTGGGAGTAGATGAATCGATTGATACCGGTAGAGTTAACCGATAGCCAACTTTGTTCCGGTTTTCAAAAATAGTTTTATCTTTATCTCCGAATACTTTTCTCAGTTGACGGACGTTATAAACAATTGTGCCATCAGTTATGGATACATCTGAGTAAACTAAGTCTGAAATCTGGTCATTAGTAAGATATTCGCCAGGGTGTTTCAGAAACGCTAAAAGTGTTTTTAGTACTTTTGATGTGAGCTCATGAGTCTTGCCATCAGGGGAAATTACAATCGACGACCTGACATCTATTGTGAAGCTTCCCACTTTGTATTTTAATTTATTATTAAGTTCTATGCTCATGATAGTGTTCTACTGTAGTCTGTGATGTTTTAAGAACCCCACGAGGATGCCTATGAAATCCCTTTATATTCAATAAGATAAATGTGAAAAGTGCTTGCTATATACTCCTACTTTCCCTGCAACTAGAGTCATAAACGCAACAGCAAATCTCAAATTAGATATATTTAACTATAAAATAAAAGCTGATTTGTGTGAATTCTTATTTTCTTTGCACATTATTAATAATGTGATTGGTTGATATTTAATCTAAATTGGCTTTCTCATAATTTTTTCACTCATTCCTAGTTTGTTCTATTGAAAATATCATTATGCTTCCTTTCATTATTTCGCTTTTAAAATTTAAATATAAATAGAGCTAGAACTTCCGCATTTTACATTGTTGCTTTGCAATATAAGAAATGAAGTTATTAATTTAACTTTGTACTTTAATTGTTTGCGCTCGCGAAAGCATTAGCTTAAGGGGAATTATTATGGCTGTTTTACTCGTAACATATGATCTTAACAAACCAGGGCAAAAGCACCTTGAATTGCTTAAAAAAATAAAGGACTTTTCATCATGGGCATGTCTTTCAGAATCTTCTTATGCGATTAAAACAAATGCGAGTGCAAGTGAAGTATTCGACGCATTGAGGCACTATATTGATGATTCTGATACATTGTATGTGATAAATCTTAAAAAGCCATACTCTGGCTTTGGGCCAAAAGATGTAAATGACTGGCTAGATAATAATCTACCCAGCTAGTACCTTACTAGCCTCCAGTTAACCAATATTGTGACAGTTGTACGCCCGTGTCTAATATTTCAAGTTGACTCTAAACGTTAGCTGACTTTAGACACCTGAGGTAGAAAATAAAAAAGGATTGTGGATGTTAGAAGCAAAGATAAAATTTTTCGATATTAAGAAGTGTGGTTTTTATCTTAGAGGTAGCAATCAAATTGAATTTAGTGGAATGAATGACACGCTTAATAATTTACACTCTTGGGCCAGCGATGGTAGAGAGTTTGTAAACACTACTACTTACGAAGTAGATCCTGACAATGATTTAAGGAATACATACTTTTGTAACTGGCATAGAAATGATGTCAATGGTGATAGTATTCTTATACTTTGGAATGAGGTTCCAAATGTGGTTGAGCATACTGGCTAAAAGAATAGTCGTTCAACTCGTTTGGCGGATTCTTCACTTATAACGATGGATCCTTGCTATTCACTATTAAGTCCTTCTTGATAAAGCTGGATCTGTGATGGATCAGGGTCAAGCAAATTCTCTAAATCTGGGTTTTGAGATCAAGCCGAGCATAATAACTGCTTTCAAATAGCCTGATGAACATAGCTTTGCCGATACTCTCGTGACATATCGTTATTTGGCCCTAAAGATTCAGTAATAGCCGCTATCTAATTTCAATAGCGTCTCTTTTACCAGCTCAGCACCAGCATCACTTGAAATCGACTCCAGACCCGATTTACCGCCGAAGATCTCACGCTTCTTTTTCAACCAAGCGTCGGCCTTGTCCTTGCTGCCAAACACTTTGACCGCAAGCGACTTAGTTTCATCAGCTCTTAATTTGTTTTCATTCATTGCATAAGTGACCTAATAGCTACCAAATTTAATAAAATCCTTACTTAATACACACATATATTGTTAATCTCATTTATTGATCTCAATGATTAGTTTGTCATCAAATCGACTATTCACATAGTGACCAATGTAGCCGCGAGGATTGCAAATAATCCGCGTGTCACCAATACGATAGTCAAGAGATGAATGAACATGTCCGTGAATCCAAAGCGATGGCTTTGTTTCTTCAATTAACCATTCTAGGTTCGAAGAGTACAACCCAAGATCTTCCCACGAATTTGCATACGGTATTGAGCGGTGTGATGGCGCATGATGAGTCACAACTACATCGCCTGGCTTGACGTTCGTCTTTAGATAATCAACATGTGAGTAATGAAGCTTTAAAATATCGTCCGGAGTTATTTGTCGTCGCTGTTTAGCATGCTTGTAAGCAACTTCAACATTACTTAAATTGATTTTCTTGTAATCATTCATCTCTACAACTGCGTAATCCATCAATTCTGGATCTTGATTATTGAAATCAGTCCATAATGTGGTGCCATGAATCCGTCGGCCTTTTACCGTTGCCGAGCTTTTATCAAGAAAATGCAGATGTGAGTTTTCACTTGCTATCTTGCGCCATTGCTCACAAAGCTCGTTCATTTCACGACCGTAAAACTCATGGTTTCCGGTGATATAAATGACATCGATACCTCGATTAGTGAACTGTTCAATCAAAAATCTGGCACCTTTTCCAATGCCGATGTCGCCGGCCAATACCGCAAGCTCAACCTGGGGCAAGTCTTTAAGCCTGAACTTGCCGAACTCAAGATGAATGTCGCTCACGATTAAGGTAGGAAGACTCACAGTTAACTCTCAGTTGAACTAGTAGCGAATAATATTGCAACTTTAGAGGGGGTTTGCAAGTCTTTGTTTTAAAAGAAAATAATGTATATATTAACTATTTTTTGTCGTCAATATAATGTGGGTTCAAGATGTTGTGAGTATTCTATATAGCCTCTATGCTTTGGCTCGAAAAAAGAAGGACTTAGATTTCAGCTCTCATCACAGAGCTTGTATAAGTAGCGTAGAAACCAGATAGAGCTTTTAATAAGCGAAAAATTATTAATTGCTGCGCTGCATTAATCATGTAGGGCGGTTAATTTTTTCCAAAAAATTCGAGTGGACTATAGATATTCAAGGATAGAAATCATGTGATTTGCTCAAAACCAAGTCGCTTTTCTAAATTTATTGCTGTTGATCGTATTTATCTTTATGTTAGTTGAGCTATATTGAAACTATGATTGGTGACGCTACTTTCTTGAGTATCGATATTTCTTATTTGCCTTAACCATTTTTACGGATGAGTAATGAGTTGCAATCTTCAAGTACCTGATTTGCCATATCTATCGTTGTATCTTCAGCAAGACTATCTACAAGTAATGCCAGTTTATTCGCCAGACGAAATGGACAAACCAATAACAATCGAGTTTTATACTGTTCGTACCAATGAAGAGAAAATATGTATAAATATTGAACTTCCACAGTTCTTAGTATTTCAAAAAGTTAATCAAGAGCATATGTACTGGCATAAGTTCGTTGAACGGTTAGAAAACCGAGATATCAGCTTTAATGCGATGCCAAATAAGAAAAAACTAACGAGAATAACTGGTCATTTCAAGAATTTCGATCAACTCAACGAAGATCTTGAAAACAATGGCTTTCTATTATCGGCTTATGAAGGTGATTATTCGACTAACTTTAATTGCCGGCTGGCCGTTAGCAGTTCCAAGTTCTGGCAATTAAGTGATTCAGATAGATAGTGATTAGTATTTCTACATTAAAACTACAATGAATCGTTGTGGCTTTTAGATTTGTTCAAATAATGTACGCATAGCAGTCAACTTCGTAATTTATTCGTTATTTACTCGTTAAGTTTTTGTCGACTTTGGCATACACTCATACTCAAGTTCTTACATTGATCAAGCGATCTTCAGTCTAAGTGACAGGTGAATTAGTCAGTCATTAAACTCAACTTTCTGAACGATGGCAAAACTCTGTTAATGGTTCGAAAATAGGAAAAGTCTATAAATTTATGGGTTCAAGCTCGAAAAATAGTGATGTTGATATTGAATTCGATATTTGTCCAACTAAAGGTGATGTATGGCAAGTAGATGGTTTTGGTTGTATTGGGCTAGATCCTAATCAGGCTTCTGAGCATTTCATTGAAATCATTATGAAAAATCGATCAAATGACGGCTCTATAGCACGACGTGAAATTGTAAAAGCTCCGATTTCAATTATTAAACACGCTAAAATTCATTCATTTTGGAGGAATGGGGCTCGACTAAGCAATAAATCTGAAACGAAATCTTTAAGAATATTAAGGCTGGAAGATCAAGTTGCTCCACAAATAAGACGTAAAAGTAACATGGAAGATAAAAGTGGAGAATCAACGCGTTTTACCCTGTTTTTTCAGCTAAATGCTGAAATAGATGGTGAGACCAAGAACGTTCTTATACCCTGTGTTGAAGTCTTAAGTTTCTTTTTTGGGCAATATTCAAAGATCTTACAGCTAGGTCTAAGTGGTAGAAAGGCCAACGAAGTACTGTACGATCCTGGAAAAACGTGGTTAAGCAACGGAACAGCAAAACTAAAACTACGTGAGGGTGTTCGTCTTAGTCGATATGCTAATGCTGTCGCATTTATTGTTTTTCAAGATTCTATAAAAAATAGTTTTAATAAACTTCACCCTAATATATTTGCTACAAAGACGAAGCGAGCTCAGCCGATCAGAGTAACTTGGCCATTAGAGTCCGATTTTCCATGTGTGGTTGAAACTATCAAAATTAAAAACTACTTAATTATTACTCATATCAAATCGACCAGTTTAGCTTTACCATATCAGAAATTGGAGCTGGACCAAATAAGGCCTGGCCCTAGAAAGGGAAGACAATTTACTGACTATAGAAAAGGTGTAAAACCTGGGAGGCAAAAGTACGATCCAAACAATCCTCCTGTTTTTGGAGGGAGTGAAAGCCCAAGTAGTGATTTAGAGTCTTCGATTTATCATGGGGAAGAGTTTCAGAGTCCTATACCAAATGTAAAAATCAGCTATTCAAAGGAAAACACCGAAGTTGAAAGTGTTGAAAGGCCCAGGTTTAAAAAAAATGATGAAGATGTAGATCGTCTTACTACAGCCAGTGGCGATGGGTATCCAAACAAACGAACAGGCCATGTTCGGTTTGAGACAATTGAACATGCATTTGATATTCATCAGTGCATGAATGAACTTAAAAATAATAAGAAAAAGTTAAACATCAAATACCATTTCATGAATGATATTAGACATCCTTCAGACTCCAGATATACAGTGCTTCCAGATTCGATGATCGATAAATCAGTAAAATTAGTTTTTCAAACTAACTCAGACTTACTTCGTTACAAACAGCATTTAAACCAAATACTTAAACGTCCCGTCGCCATTTTTATTATTGAGCGCTACAGTAAAAAATTTTGCTATGTTAGCATCAAGGATACTAAAGGGTTTAAAACTCGTCCAGAAATTGGACTGCTATTCGAGGCATATACTTCGCAATTTATTGACGGAGTAATAATTGAGAATCTTAAACTGTACTCCAAACATAGTCGTTCATATAAAAGGTATGCAAAATATAAGTACGGGAAGAGTTATTTTTGTTATTTTTTTGAATACAAGCTAAATGACGAACCCAAGGATAAGGCTGATTATATTTTTTTAAAACTAAAAGATCATTTATGGTAATAACAGTTGTGGAATTTGGAATATTGGTTTTAGATATGTTTGGAGCAATGTAGAAACAATGAGGAATGACTCAATCAGTTCGTTGGGGTTGAAGTTAACCAAAAAACTAAAAATAGCTACTAATTGGTCTTGTTATTTCGATAATGGAATTCAAATTCAGTCGGGTATCATTACTGATATAAATGCTAAAGAGCAAATAGACCCTTGTATTTTAGAGCAAGCGACTCGCTACCAACCTGCAGAGGCACTGAATTATGTTGCCGCTCGACATCTAGCACAAAGTACGCTTGCAGCGAATGGTTATAAAGGGCAATATGTCTCTGTTAAAGATGCTAAAGGCCGGCCTACGTGGCCCGAAGGATATACTGGCTCAATATCACACAAATTCAACATTGCAGTAGTCGGTACAAAGAAGTGCTACGGTGCAGAAAGCTTTGGTATTGATCTTGAAGTATTTCAACATTTAGATTCAGATACTTGGGATTTTTATACAAATAAAGTAGAAATTGGAAATTACTGTAGATTAGGTGTTTCTCGCAACCAGGCGTCTAATCTGGCCTTCTCAGCTAAGGAAGCTATTTACAAAGCGGTTTGTCAAGTTACAGAATTTGATGCTTTAAAACTAAAGCATATTACTTTAAAAATGGCGTCTACTTACGATAATGTTTTACAGGGTTTTATAAATTACAAAAAAATGGATATTCAAGTAACCCAGCACTACGATGATTTATTTATATTATCTGTTGTGAGACTTAAAGCCCCTATGAACTAGGATGAAAAGACTTTGAAAATTCTATAGCTGCCACCGGGGATATTAAATGATATCAAAAGAAAAATTCAATGAATGTAAGGAAGGCCTTCGAAACGAGCTTACCGAAATACTCGAAGCTGAAACAGAAGAGCTTGAGGAGCGATTTGACGACCCTGCTGTTAGTAAGCTTTTTAACTCGAATGCAGTGGATTCAAAGTCTATGTGTGCACTATCACCGAAAATTGAAGAAGTTACTGGTCTGAAGCTTAAGGAAGAGTGGATTCAGAAAGGTGGCTATGAGTCAGTCGACGAGGCTATCGACTTACTTTTCGTGCAGCTAGAACTCCAGTTTGAGAGTTAGATATGGCTAATCAAAGTTACAACCCAATTAAACTTGGGAATAAACTAAAGAAAGCGCGAGAGTACTTAAATATCTCGGGGGAGTCTGCTGCCGAATCTTTAGACTTATCCGTTGAAGACGTTACAGAGATTGAAGCTGGTAGATATAGCCTTGAGCTCGAGCAGTTAGTCGAGTTGTCTCGATTATATATGAGGCCTGTAGCGTATTTTTTTGATGTTGACCCTAAGCCAGACAATGAAACAGATGACGATTTACGTCTGCTTGCAAGAAAGCTAGATAATCTTGATCCAGATGATTTGAATGAATTGTTAGAATTCGCTGAATTTTTAAAGTTACGCAATAGGCAAAAAAATGAGAAGTAAGCGTGACAAAGCGATACTTAAAGGGATCCAGGCTGCAAAGGAACTTCATTATCAACTAGACACCCAATCTCGTTTAAGAAGCAATGAGAAACGCATTGATATCAGTTCAGCAGTAGAACATCTCGAATTGCCTATGATCTTTCGACCCCTGAAAGGGTTGCTTGGAGCCTATATTCCAGGAGAAGCACCTGGAATAATCATAACTACAGAGAGAAGACTTAGTATTCAGCGTTATACCGCTGCGCACGAATTAGGTCACTACTATCTACAACACAATTTGAGTGCTGATGACGAAGCTGTAATAGGTCGGTCGACTAAACATAGCGATGATATTCCGCTGCAAGAACTAGAAGCTGAAGCATTTGCAGGAGAATTTTTACTGCCAAAAAAGCTTCTTTTGAATATATGTAGAGGCTTGAGACTGGGGAAAGTAGATCTTAAAAATCCAGTCAACGTTTATAAGATTAGTTCGAGAGCTGGAGTTAGCTACGAGGCGGCCGCAATTGCACTATTGAATTATAAGTTTATCGATCTTAATACATATCCTGATGTTAAAGCTTTCCCAAGAAAAGAATGCAAGCAGGAGTTATTAGGTAGCTGGGAAAGACATGTAGAGAAATTTGACCTTGATATTATCTGTTTGAATGAATCAGATAATAATAGTCATATTAAGCTTGAGAGTAATGACTTTGTTATTCTGGAACTGCCTGAACCTGCAGCATCTGGATATTTATGGCAAGGTATGGACGCTATTTTAAATCTTAAGCTATTAGAAGATAGTCGAAAGTTTAGTGAAACAGAAAACCTAGGAGGCGTTGTAAAACGCCGACTCTTGCTCTCTGGGTCTGGTGAAGTTTCTGTATATCTCCGATTGAAAAGACCTTGGGAAAACGACATTAAAAAAGAGTTTTCAGTCTCGCTAGATTTTTCAGGACGTGGAATAGGTTTATCGAAAGTATAGTGGTGTTGCAGTGAATAACATTAAAATAGTTACAGATCACATCCAAAAGCTTTCTATTCCGCGAGATCAATATGATCGACCGACATGTTTAGCGTTTGCAGCTTCTGATATAAATCAATTTAATAATGATTTACAAGACCCTTTGTCGGTTGAATTTATCATTGCAGCATTAGCTTATGACTATAAAATCCATATTCAAAGTGGAATAGGTACGTCTGCAATTAAAAATGTGATTGCACAACCAGGTCAAGTCCAAGAAAGCATATGCCATTACGGTTTACAGATTACTAATTACCCTGCAGTTTCTCGGAATTCGAAGCTATATCGCTCTAATTTGACTATCAATAACAAATTGTCATTTGATGAAGCTGTCGAGCTACTCATTAAAAGAGGTCCTATTGTTCTAGGTTTTGTATTGAACACTCTGTTTTTTAAACCTCCTGCTAATAATGTAATCGATAACACATGTCCTGAAAAAATCGCTAATCATGCTGTTACAGCAGTCGGTGTTTATGAGGATTCTGATAATAATCAATATATTAAGATCAAGAACAGTTGGGGAGTAAAGTGGGGTGTACAAGGGTGTGCTCTTGTTACTGAAGCTTTTTATAATGAACGCCTACTGGCCTTGCTTTACTAAATACTGGGGAGTAGATAATGGATATTTTTCGCGCGAATACAAAAGAATTAGTTTGGATGAAAGCAATTAGGCATTTAATCAATACACCTCATAAAGAAGATCTAAATATTCTTTTGGAGTTAACGGATATCTATGCGACTGATGAACTATCGGAAAGTATACGTGAATGGTATTCGAGAGAGATAGTCAATACTAGAGGGATTTATCCAATAGAAACTGTCGCAGATACTATATTTCCTAATAAATACTACCGTCCCGGAAATATTCAATATATGACAGATAGGTACTTGGAAGACTATGATAATTACTTGTCCACCATAAACTCTAACAAAAGTGGTACTTACGCAGAACGCATACTTAGAGGTAAAAAAGCTAATAGTGAAGAGTGTTACCCTCTTTTAAAACTGGTTGAGCGGCTGACTGAACATCGCACAAATTCAAATTACAATCGATTATGCTACGAAGTTTGTATTGACTATGGTGATGCAATTTCAATCAATCGCAATGACTCTCTCACAATGGGCTTTCCTTGCCTTAGTCACCTCAGCTTTAAAATTGATGCTCATAATAACACTTTGAATTTGACGGCTCTATACCGCTCACATTACTACGTAACAAAAGCACTCGGTAACCTTTATGGGTTATGTCGTCTGCTCGCTGCTCTATGTCTAGAGTCAGGTTGGGAAGCGGGGAATCTTGTGATCCACTCAACGTATGCGAAGTTTGATCCAGAAGGTTCAACTAGAAAATTTTGCGAAAAAATTAAGACGATGGAAGATAGTAATGAATTTGACTGAGTATCTACACGAGATAAATAAAGCAAATAAAATAAAGTGGAGTCACTCTAAGGCAACGGATTTTGCGCTTTCAGCTTTGCTTGGTGAATTAGGTTCACTAGCAACAGCCTATAAGAAGCAAGTACGAGATGGGGATGTCTATACTTCATTTAAGACTGACTTAAAAGAAGAGCTGGGAGACCTGTTATGGTACTCGTGTATATTAGGGGAGCGCATAGGTTTTAAGCTGAAACAATGGCCAATGCAAGACGCTACAGAAGAAAAAGAGTTTGATTTAATCTATAAAATATCAAAATTAGTAAATTCACTTGTAAATGCGAAAGACGAACTACAGTACTCAATTGAGAATAAAACCAAAACACATTTAACGGACAAAATAGAGCGGATAATCACGTTAGTTTGTAAAATAGCAATATTAAATGAACTGTCGATTGATAATATAGCTTCTGAGAATGTCACAAAGGTTCTTGGTTACTGGATCAAACATAAAGACATTCCTGCATATCAATTTGATAAAAAATTCCCTAACTACGAGCAGTTACCTAGGAAGTTTCAGATTGACTTTATTCCAGTCGATGATAGTACAGTACTAGTTTCTACAAATGGTGTAATAATTGGTGATCGGCTAACAGATAATGCTCATGAACCCGACGGCTATAAATTTCATGATGTCTTCCATATAGCAAATGCTGCAACCTTGGGGTGGTCCCCTGTATTTCGTCGAATGTTAAAGTTAAAACGAAAAAGTGATCCAAAGACAGATGAAATAGAAGATGGCGCAAGAGCTGCAATTATTGAAGAAGCAATTGTTAGCGCTATATATGATTATGGTCGAGATGACTTACTAAAAGATTCAGAGCGTGTATCGCTAGAACTAATAAAAAGAATTCAGAGTTATATCAAAGGGTATGAGGCCCAAGACTTAGAGCCTTGGGAGTGGGAGCATTGCATATTATCCGCATTTCGAGTATTTCGAGAAATCAATAAGGCTAAATGCGGCTCAATAGTCGGTGATGCTGATAAACGTACGATCACACTCCAAAAGCTTGAGCCTGGGAAGCAAGAATATTATTGTTTACTCCCCATTTAGGTGGGTACCAAACATCAAAATGATTAGTGTTTGGTTTATATACCTGTTTTATTCTCGTTCGTCCGCTGACACCAGGGATGTCTGGATGCGCGACCCTAGCGTACTTATCGACTTCGCAAAATAGGTTTTGGCAGTCTATAAGGTGCAATTTTCGTCCCCATAAATCTCGAAATTTAAAGCCAAATTGTTCGAAAAATTTATCTTGGTTATCAGTCATATACTTAATGATGCCTTCAGCAGAATAACCACCAGGATCGACAAAACATTTCTTTATACCATCCAGTGCTCCCGGACCTGCAACAACGAAGTCGTTTTCTGAAAAGTTAAACCAAGAACTATAATTTAAATCGATTGTAAACTGAAATGCCAAGAACTTCCCTAATGACTCGACTGATAATAATTTTTTATATAGCTCTTCCAAAGAGTTAGACTGAGCGATAGTTTCATGAAAACCTGAGTCTATTAAAGTCTTTAGTAACTTTAAATGAAATTGGTGTTTCTTTATCTTGCCATATTTCTTTTGTGAACCAGAGGGCATAATGTAAGCAGCACTGTAAATAGCTGCTTTAGACGCTCTTGCTTTTTCTAATATCTGGTCACACAGAGCTAGATTAAAATTAGAGTATGAGAGCTCGCCTATTTCTCGTTCAAGTAGTTCCCAAGTTTCAATTTTATTAAATATTTTGAATAGTAAGATACGAAATACGGTATCCCTTAAAGACCATTCTTTTGAATAAATGACATTTTTAATCAGGTACTGACTTACTCTATCTGATGCTCGAAAGCAGTTTGTAAACTTGTACTCTCGTATAATAGGGTCATCAGTAAGAGGATGGTTTTCTCCACTTAACTTTGAGTAAAACGCATCTTGGCGCTTTTGGGCAAATTTCCAGTAGGACTTAAATACTTCTGACTTTTTAGGAGGGGCCAGTTTTATTAAGTTGTTATGTTTTGAAATCTTCATAAAGCCTCTTTTTTATTAAATTATAACTTGAAACCTTCCCCTTTCCTCATATATATTATAACATAATAAATGATAATATCAAATTAATTGTGTGAAAAATGCCCAGGGTTAAAAAGGACATATCATTAAGAGAAGAAATGTGTGATCGTTTAATTAAGTTAAATGATAACTTTCTCAAGTTGAGTCACACTAGGCTTGCTCAAGAGCTCGGGTATTCGAATGATTCAGTTGTTTATAGAATTTACCAAAGAAAGGCGTTTCCTGATCCAGAAAGATTGGTAAGGTTGGCGAATATCATTGCAAACCGCAAAAGCCCAAACATTCATTGGTTAATTACCGGGAATGGTGATCCCATGATTAGAGCTGCTGAGCCTGATAATATAAAGAAAAGACTAGATTATGTCTTAGCAAACACTCCCAAGTCAAAAGTCGAAGCCGTAATATCACTACTTGAAAATTAGCTAGGCGTCAGGTGACCAGTGTATCCATATTGTCTTAATATTTGAGATTCAGCCTTATTAAACTTTTTTGATATATCAACACCTAAGTGTTTGGTGATATTTTCTTTTGTAATTTCATATTTATTTGATCTTAGGTAATCGATGCATGCCTTAAATTCAGTAATATTGCATTTGTACCAGTCTCGATTAAGCTCTCTTCGTAGCACGCTATAAAGCCAATATGGAGGTGTTTTGTTGTTTGAAACTATAGTTGAAGGTGTGACTTTTGTAGCATTACAAAAGCTAATAAATTGGCACGGCCAGTCAATAAGCATCTTATCAATTGCGCACAAAATATGATATCGATTAAGAACACTGTCATTTTTAAACTGGTTAAAAGCACTACTTTTCGATAGCTTCATCTTGGGAAGTAAGTAATATTCTTGAATTCTTCTTAATCGCTTAATGTAATTTTTTCTTGTTGAGTAGAAAGCTCTTGTTAATATCCAAAATCCATCCATGAACAGAGAAAGATCTGTACTTATCCCTTCGTAGTGAAACCAGCCATTTTTTATGCTGCCTAAAAGCGCTATAGCTAAGGGAACTGGTTCGGTTTTATGGAGATACGAGTAAGATCGCAAATTCTTCCAACAAAAGGCACAGTAACCAATATTTTTTATGAAAGGATCAATAGTCTGTATTGATATGGGCTTTTGACAATGGGGGCAGCGGTCGAATAGTAGGATATTGTGTTTAATACATACTGGTAAGAATGCTAGTCTCCAATAATTTCTAAAATAGACATCTTCCTCCAAACATAGTGGACAATACTGAAAGGCGTAATTATGAGGCAAGCCTCCTCTAATTTGAGTCGAAAGAATGCTAGGCTCACGAAACGAGTACTCAGGTATTGACCATAAATTTGAAAAGCTTTGAGTTAATAGCTCAGGAGGCTTATAGCCACATTCCCTTTGAAGTTTGTCCAAAGTTAAAAGTGGTAAGCTCCTATCAATATCCTGTGACTTACACCTCCCAAACTCAAGGACTAACTTACAGTATGTATAAAAAGTCACTCCGAAAAACCGTGAGACCCTAGCGATATAACTCGATAGGAGTTCATCACTATAGGGTCTTGGGTTAAAGTGAGCTCTTATACGCGCCGTCTCTCTGTTGGGGATTTCCATTGTAGTTTCTTTAATATATCGAGCGTAACTATATTGCTACCTTTTTTGGCTGCTACTATTGCAGCTTTTTTCAGTAGCATTGAAATCTCTCCTATCCAGCCTTCGGACATGTTAAGTATTTGTATAGCCATTTCTTTGCTAGCTAAATTTGACTGACTATCTAGATTTAGTGCTTCTTCAAAACTCTTGAGAAGTCTTAGGTAGTCAGTTGACAGAGTCCACTTAGGTAATACATGTGGATCAAAGCGGTTAGCTAATTGAGAGCTAGATAAAATTGCGCGATGTGCTTCTTTCGTCCCAACTGCAACAATTGGTATTTGGAGTTGATTACCTAAGTATTTTATTGTGTTTAGAACTTGAGCTTGTTTTAATAACGTATTATCTAACAAGTTATTGAACTCATCGATAATTAGCATTTTAATACCATAGTTTTTCATTACCCCAATTACCTGAGAAGCTTTTTGCTCTTTTTTTGAATAATAAGAATACGGTGATTGAAGCTCATGGAGTATTGAAATATATATACTATCTTGATTGGCTTCTGGTGGCATTTCTATAGAGAGTATCGGTAATTCGACAAAGTCTTCTCTCTCATCAAAGATCGCCGGATGACGTTTTATAAACCGGTTTACAATGGTTGATTTACCATTGTTTGTTTCACCGATGATTAGAGCGTTTGGCATACGGTGAACTTTGGGGTGTTCTAGTAAGTCTTCTAGATTATCTAGGATTTGGTTTGCTTGGGTATAGCCAATCCAAGTCGCTTCTTGAATTTCTCTAATCCGCTCATTTTTTGTATTTATTGTCGCGGTCATGATTAGTCTCCTATATCGTCAAATGCTTGTATGTCTTCATCAAATATACTGAGGTCAACTCCTTCTTTGTTAGAGTTAGGGGTATTAGTTATTGATTTTTTTGCTTGCTTCTTGCGTTCTTTAAACCGACGTTGTTTCATCGTTTTAGCCTTTGCTTCTTCTTCAATCTCCCTCATACGCTCTCTTGCTTCAAAAATACGATTTGCATCAATTTTTTGATCTGATTCAGCCTTGAGCTTATTGGTAATAGTCTTTAATTCCCATGCTGACAGAGGACCGCCTACATTTAAGTTGCATTGAACTTCTAAGTAGTCAGATAAGTCTGGATCTAAGAAGAAGATTCTACGTACATCTTGAGGATCGACTTTAACGATGTACTTTCCTGTACCATCTTCAGACTTTGGATTTTTAATGCTAATCCACTTAGCTAAATGAGGGCTATTGTAATCAAGGTAGTCGATAGTAATCCCGTATTTATTAACGGCACGTTTGTAGGTCGGTAATAAATCAATATAGAGTCTATTCTCATCGAGTATCTTTTCTGGCAGTCCAGATCCAAACGCGTCATCAGTTCCTGTAATTCCGCGACTAAGTTTTTCGAGGGGTGACATTCCGAGTTTAGAGTGTTTATTTACGTGATATTCATTAACAATGAATTCGCAAAGCCATCTATCTAGCTCATCTAATGAAAAAACTGCTTTATTCTCGGCTTTGTAACGACCTCGAGACTTAGTATCCGAGAAAGTCGTGCCTGGTAGCTCCTGAATTCTTTTATTAAAAGTACCAAGTAAGCGTTCTATGTGGGCTCCCCAATTAGGGTTGCTCTTAGCTCGAAAATGAGCGTTTATATTGTAGTTATGTAGAACTTTTTGTAAGTTTGTACTACGAAATTCCTTTGCATTATCTGAGTGTAAGATCTTCATTTTCCCCCAAATTGGCCAGTCTCCTTTGACTTCACGTTTTGCGAGAAATTGGACTTTGGGGACAAGAGAGTTAAATAAACATTGTCCTACACTGAAAATACTTGGTTGTTCATAGGCTAGGTAATAGCCGCATACCATTCGACTATATACACAGATCGCAACAGTTAGCCATGCGCGACCAACAGATTCGCGCTCTTTTTCACTAACGAGAATTATATCGACAGGCGTATGATCAATTTGAACAACCGAAAGTGGAAAGGTAGCTTCTTCGTAACCTTTCAATATTGGTGAAAATATGTGATCACGCTCCATCTTGTCATATCGACGCTCGGTTTGGACATCTTTAGGGATACCGTTTATCCGCCGTCTAAGAGTTTGATAACCAGGCGGGGTCAAACCATTGGCTCGACAAAGTTGCTCAAGCTCTCTGTATGTTGCCTTTATGCTCTTTCTTTGGTCTTTCAGATAGTGAACTTCGATGACTTCCTCTATAAGTTTTTCCTTTTCCTCCTGGATTCTTCCTTTTCCTTGGTCTGATCTTTTCGAGGGCGCCAATGATGCAATTTGGAGTGTGCTTTCATATTGAGCGATCCAACGATAAAGAGTTGCCACACTGACATTGTGTTTATGAGCTGCATTTATCACCTGCTCGGTTGTTCGTAGTTTTTCTCCGTAAATGAGCGGTTCAATTACCAAAAAGCGCTGATTAGCAATCTTGAGCTCATGCTCAGACAGGTCTTCTGTTGGTCTGACCAGATGGTTAAATGGTTGTTTATTTTTACCTGTTGGCGGGCCAACATCATGAACGCTAACTTTCTCTGATTCTCCTGTCTTATCGTGGACCAGTAGTAATCGCTCGTAGTCATAAACTAACCTAATACGGAAATTCCTACCTTTATAGCTCACCAGCTCGTTAACTTTTAGTTTTAATGACGTCATGACACTACTCCACAGTCCAAATTTCTGAACTCGGTGTAATTGGAGAGTTCAAGTCTATGCCGATTGAATGAGTTCCGATCATTCGCCAAATTACAGGTATTGCAGCCAGTTGGTTGTCTGAGCTTTTAAAACATGCTTTAGGTAGGGTTTTTAGGTTGGTCACCACTAATTTACCCAAGGTCTCAGAAATCACATCGCGGATTTCTAGCTCATTAAACGATTCTTCTCTCATGAAATAGTCGATTTTTTTAATGTTATCGAGGAAAGTAGAGCGAATTTGGTCATCTGTTAGTATCTTAAAAGTACTATGGTTGGTTTTGCAGTGGCCTATTGCCGCTTTAAATTTAGGCCGATATTTTTCAAATTTTTTGCGTAGATCATACAAATACTTGACTTCAATCAGGTATTCCCCTTTTTTCAGTTTAGGAATAATTAGTGAGTCTTCCCGTAGATGGACTTCGAAATCGGGGTGGTAGGTTCGGTTTCGGCCAAAACAAATTCTTACTGGTTGCTCTTCATAGTGGATTACGGCTCGGTCAAACTCAAGGAGATAGATTAAATCTCGCTCTAGAGATGACTCCCATTGGATTTGGCGATCAACTTTTCTACTCGAGTGGGATCCAGTGAGACTGGTAAAGGTAGGCTTAATTATTCTAGTAGGCATGCGTACACTCTCGGTTATTATGGTTATTGTTCGTGTATTCTTATTGTATGTGGTTACTATTCTTATTTAATTTGAGCATAGATCATGTAACTTACTGATCTACACCTTAGATTTTCTCATATATTTTGGTTTCTGTCAGAGTTTGATCGCAAAGTACTGGAAGTTTTACGTGAGCCGCTAGAGTCGGGCAATGTGACCATCTCGCGGGCGGCGCGACAGGCAGAATATCCGGCCAGGTTTCAGCTTATTGCGGCCATGAATCCGTGCCCTTGCGGTCATTTTGGTAACAGTCGTGGGCAGTGCCGTTGCACACCGGATCAGATACGTCGCTATCTATTGAAGTTGTCGGGGCCGTTTCTCGACAGGATCGATCTGCATGTGGAAGTACCGCTAATGACGAAACAGGAGTTTGTTGCCAAAGTCGATCCAAATGTGGAAACCACGGATCAAGTCCGAAAGCGGGTGGATCAGGCCCATCAACGGCAACGTGACCGTCAGGGCAAATTAAACGGCGAGTTACAGGCGGCGGAACTGGAAAAGGGCTTACACATTGAGCCGACGGCAAAGCAGTTTGTACTGGATGTGATGGAGAAGCTGGGGTTATCGGCGCGGGCGTATCATCGGATCCTCAGGGTATCACGCACCATTGCCGATTTGGCGGAAGCCGAACAGGTGGCCCAGAGTCATGTGGCCGAGGCGATCGGCTATCGAAAAATTGAGCGAATGATGCAACAAGTGTGAAAAGTGCACATTTTTTGTTAAATAGTTCATTATGTTTTTAAATTGTCACAATAAGTGAGATATAATATCGGCGCCTTAAAACAGGCATTGATATGACTATTGCTTACTGGAAATCTCAATTTGCAGTATTACAATAGAGGAACGGGACAGTAATAACACAGAGCCGATTTTTGAGCGATTAATGAAATAATGGCTCAATCATAAGATGGAGCAATACAACCATAATCTGTGATCCCGTACGAAGTGCGCAGTCTAAGGGGAAAACTCATGACTGCATCATGCAAGGAAACAACGAAGGAGTGTAGTATGAAGGACACCATTCAGAATCGCCCTTTTCCGGGCACACCAGGAAAATACAATTTACAGTTAGCATCCTGGCTACCCAAAATTCAGGTGAGTGTGTTTAAAGAATCGTTACAGCCACAAGACGGTTGGCGCTGTCGTGTGGGAGGCGTAACCTTAAACCCGGATAAATTATTACTTAAAAATTATTGGGAAGGGCCGTTACAGCGCTAGTTACCCATATTATTCGAAACGTTATCTGAGCGTTTCAATTGGCAATCGACGCCATGTCATTTACAATTCGTTTACAGTAAAGCTCCGGTTTTTCGGAGCTTTTGTTTGTTCGCACCATAAATTGTTAATAGCCTTATTTGCACTGTGTGCCTGACTTAACAGGTAGTTCAGTTAGCCTTTCATTTGATTCATTAAAGAGTAGTTGCCGGTGGCGCATCAGTTAAACCCAAAACAGCAAGAAGCGGTGAACACCGTAGAGCATCCTTTATTGGTGCTGGCTGGCGCAGGCAGTGGCAAAACCAGTGTGATCACCACCAAAATAGTTCATCTGATCACCCAGTGCGGCTATAAGGCTTCGCAAATTGCTGCCGTTACTTTTACCAATAAAGCCGCGCGCGAAATGAAAGCCAGGGTCAGTTCATTACTCGGTGGCCGAAACAGCCGGGGCTTAATAGTGTCGACCTTTCATAATTTGGGCCTTAATATTATTCGTAAAGAGCATAAGGCGCTGAATTTTAAAAGTAACTTTACAATTTTTGATGATCAGGACACGCTGACGCTGATCCGTGATTTGTGCAATAAAAACGCCGACGCCGATAAATCGGAACTGATCGCATTTCAGCAAAAAATTTCCAACTGGAAAAACGACTTAAAAAGCCCGCAGCAAATAATTAATGAAGCTACCAATCAAGACGATCTGGCGGCGGCGAAATTATACGAAGCATATGATCGCAGTATGCGTGCCTACAATGCGGTGGATTTTGATGACCTGATCCGTTATCCGGTAGAGCTGTTTCGTGCCAATCCCGACATTCTTGAAAAATGGCAGAATAAAATTCGTTATTTACTGGTGGATGAGTATCAGGACACCAACACCTGTCAGTACGAACTGGTGAAATTAATTTGTGGGCGTTACGGTTTGTTTACCGTGGTGGGCGACGATGACCAGTCGATTTATTCCTGGCGTGGCGCACAACCAGAAAACTTGGCTCTGTTGCAAGACGACTACCCTAATTTACGGGTGGTAAAGTTGGAGCAAAATTATCGCTCTTACGGTCGTATTTTAAAAGCCGCGAATGAAGTGATATCGAACAACCCCCATGTGTTTGAAAAGTCATTATGGTCCGATAAAATTTACGGCGACGAAATAAAAATACTGGCTACCGATGATGACATCAATGAAGCGGAGCGCATTGCCAATGAATTACTGGCGCACAAACTGCGCAGCGCTACCGCGTATTCTGATTACGCCATTTTGTATCGCGGCAATCATCAGTCGCGGTTTATGGAAAAGGCGCTGATTGAAAAACAGATCCCCTATAAAGTCAGTGGCAGCACCTCTTTTTTCTCACGCACAGAAATAAAAGATATTATGGCCTACATGCGCATTCTGGTGAATCCGGATGACGACAATGCGTTCTTGCGTATCGTTAATGTGCCGCGCCGTGAAATTGGCCCAACCACGTTAGAAAAGCTTGGGTTGTATGCGCAAAAGCGTCATATCAGTTTGTACGATGCCTGTTTTGAGCTGGGGCTTAAAGAAGAGCTGCATGCCAAAGGGTATGCCGCAATAGAACGATTTTCCAAATTAATTGCTCGCACCGAAGATAACGTCAAACGCGGCGATGCCATGGCGGTGATCCATGAGCTGTTAGGTTACATTGGTTATCATGGATTTTTATACGACAACTCAAGTAGCACAAAAGCAGCGGAGTATCGTTGGAGTAATGTTCAACAATTGTTGGAATGGATTGAGCGAGAGTACACCAACGCAGAAGAAGACAATGACGATAACCCATTAGCTCGAGCTATTAATAAATTAATGCTACGTGAAATGCTTGATCGAAATGAAGAAGAAGCCGAAGCCAATGAAGTGCAATTAATGACACTGCACGCGTCAAAAGGTCTCGAGTTTAATCATGTGTACCTTGTAGGTATGGAAGAAGAATTACTGCCCCATCGTTCCAGTATTGAAGAAGATAATATTGAAGAAGAACGTCGGTTAGCCTATGTGGGCATTACACGAGCCCAAAAAACCTTAACCATGTCTTACGCACGGCAGCGCAAACGCTACGGCGAAGTAGTTGATACAGAACCAAGCCGCTTTTTATTTGAAATGCCACAAGAAGATTTAATGTGGGAAGAACAACAAATGCCACAAACGGAAGAAGAGCGACAGGAAAAAGGACGTAAAAATATGGATGCGCTTAGGGCGATGTTGTCTTAGTTGGCTTTTTTAATTTGTTTTGGATTGATGAAATAAGAGTAAGCTGTTTAATTTCATTTTAAAGTGACAGTTGGACTATCGGCTATTTGCGACATTAAAGGAAAGGCAGTTTTTAAAGTTTTGGCTCGAATCTTTTTTATTTGTCAGGCGACTTTATTTATATACAGCCGCTTTACCTATATGTCATTACGAGTCGGCTTGAAGTCGTAAAGCGGCGGAAAGTCGGTTGCTTAACAACCAATAATTATGTCTTACTAGACTTTTAGACTATATTTTGATAGAAACCTCAAAGTTCAGAGTGTTATTGGGTTTTGTAGGAGGAAAAAATGGCCAACTCAGTTGATGTTGCCAGGGAACTACTAAAATTGGCCAATAAAGATGGCAAATCCCTGACAAACATGCAATTACAAAAATTGGTTTACATCGCCCACGGGTTACATCTGGCGTACCATGATAAACCTCTATTAGATGAAGAGGTGAGTGCGTGGAAGCACGGGCCTGTGATACCTAAGGTTTATTATGCGTTTAAGCAATACCTTAACACAGCTATTGATACACAAACAGAGGGCAGTCCTCAGCTGGGTTTTTCTAGTGATGAGATTGATAGCATAAGAGGTGCGTATGACAACTTTGCCAAGTTTAATGGGTGGACTTTAAGGAATATAACGCATAAGGAAGGCAGCCCTTGGTGGAAAGTCTGGTATGACAGAAAAGGACGGGAAACGTTTAACGCTATTATCCCAAATAGCGTAATAAAAGAGCATTATTTAACTATTAAAGAAACAGGAAAGGCCACAATCCTGTGATCTCGTTAGACACCAACTCCATTCAAGAAGACCCGAACGATACTAATAATGAGCAAGAGCTTTCAGATGATGTCCAGGAACTTGAAATTGGTAAACTTAAAGCAGAGATAGATGGTCTAAAAGCAAAAAACGAAGACTCTAGAAATGATACAAAGCTTAAAAAGAAGCTAGCCGAACGAACGTTTAGATTTATGGAAGGATTTGTGACCCTGATCTTTGTTTATCTAACTTACTATATTTGCTATTTCACGTGGTACAGAATGGAAGTACCGAAAGAAGTAGTAATAGCGTTGATTACCACTTCGCTGGCTGCCGTTGTTGGCTTAGTGGGCTTTATACTTAAAGGTCTGTTTGGCAGCAAATAGACAAAACGCTTTATCTTTTGGCTTTGGTTAGCGATTGCAGTTAACTGTTCAAGTCCTGCAACATCTCATTGTTAATTTTAATTTCATAAAGTCAAAATGCCGTTTTAGGTTGACGTTTACATCTTTCTTGGGCAACTTCAATAGCATGCCGACCCTTATTCGGTGGTGATTTTAATGTCGGCCAAGAACCAATTTCTTTAAAATATTCAACTCCTCTTTCTACGCATGAATGGTAAATACGACTTTCTTCTCTTTTATCTTTATCACTTTTTTCACATGCGACTAACAGACCGGTAAACAATACAAGTAAGAAAAACTTCATTAAGACTCCAATAAAAATCAACAGCTAATTATATTCAGTAAATCACAATTAAATTCATAAATGGTAAGTTTGTATTTATACTTATCCAGATATTAGCGTTTTAAATATCTTCTCCATGCTGAACACTAAAGTTTTTTATCCTTGATGGTTGATCCAAAATATCAACTTTCTTAATAGTAGTCAGATCAACACTTTCAGATCCATCGTCTTTTTTAACAACTAAATATTCAGCTTTTTTATTACCGGTAATGGTGTCCGCCGTGCCGGTTAGTTGTTTACCACTGACTAAAATTATACAAACCTTGCAGTGGTAAACACAAATGGCTTCAAAACGGTCGTGTATGTCACATGCAATCATGAGTGCTGCCAACCTTTAAAAAACTAGCCAACTAAAAAATTATTCAACCACAGTAAACTTTCGTTTCAGCGACTTAATATTGGGTGGATTATACACCACGCGATTGAGTCGAGTGATATCGTCTTTAAACCAGCGCTTTTTAATGCTTAGGCTAAAGGTGTCGCTGTTTTTGTGATGGTCAATAACTGATTTATGGATCAAAGGCGGCAGTTGATGATTCGGCTCATTGTCTTTTTGCACATGGATGGATCGAATGCTTTTTTTCCAGCCAAGGCCATGAAAGTGAAACACCACTTTTTGTGTTGAGGTATCGGTGTATATCGCCCGCCGATCACTTTGAAAGTTAATATGGGGAATATTCTTATCGGTGCAATAAAGATCGATTTGCTTCATCATATAATTAAGCGTCAGCCTGCCAAGAAAATCCTCTTTGTAACCTCCGCCAACATCGGAGTGAACGCCAGAAAACCAAACTTCGTGAATGCGTTCACTGTCGTGATTCATCAAAACCGGCTTAAAGGGATCGCGCGTTTCATCAACCGCCACACAATGAACCGCTTTGTCCACATTGGGCGACACAAACTGATCCTGAAATAAATTGTATTTACCAAAAGGAATGCCGAGTAGTTTTACCGGTATGCCAAACGCATACACGGTATCCCAAACACCCAAAAAGATATTTTTGACCGGGTGTTGCTCGCCCTCACTGGCGTAGCGACGAAAACGCTGCTCGATATTGCGGGTGCTGCGATTCATATGGGATTTGGTTTCAATGGTAATAGCATCCGGAATGCCTTTTTTGTGCAAATCGGAAGCGAGCATTCGCGCCGTTGCGGCGCCGCGACTGAAACCTAAAATAAACAGGCGATCGCCGGGCTGGTATTCTTTGCACACAGTGGCGTAGGCATGCTCGCGAATGTTTCTTTCGCCTGACCCAAAAGCACCCTGGGTTAATCGCCCCAGCACACCATTGTCTTCGTCGTTCCCCACACCCCTAAAATATCGGCTGATTTGATGCTCACTGTCGGGTTGCAGAATGCGATAAAATTTTACGATGTTGGTGACAATATCATTGCCGTCTTTACCAGACTCATCGTTCCAGGTGCCGTCCATTAAAACAATTACGTTACGATGTTTGGCTGGTGCCGCATGATTAATGACGTAGCGTTTTTTAAATTCCATAATGCCTCCTTTTGCTTTCGCAATGCGTTATGTTTATTCAATAGGTATTAATAGGTTACTTTTCAGCCGCTGCTCAAAAAAGCAGCAGCTGTGTTTATTATGCGCTTATTTTAAACAAATTGCGTTACTGATATTCAAACCAACTCAATAAGCGATGCATCAGCGTATCCATGCCGGTGCGTTTTAGTGCCGAGAAGTTTTGTGCCGTAAAGTCTGGGTGCATTTCTTTTAGCTGCTTTTTGACCTTTAACAGCGTATTTTTGGCGGCACCCTGTTTCAGTTTGTCGGCTTTGTTAAGCAGAACATGAGTCGGCAAACCCACATCGGCGGCCCATTGGATCATCTGTTGATCGACATCTTTTAGCGGATGGCGAATATCCATAAGGACAATAAGGCCCTTTAAGCATTCGCGATGTTGCAGGTACTGGCTTAAGGTTGCCTGCCAGCGCTCTTTGATTTCGAGCGAGACTTTGGCAAAACCGTAACCGGGTAAATCGATTAAGCGGCGCTGATCGTCCAGCGTGAATAAATTGATCAGCTGTGTCCGGCCCGGGGTTTTACTGGTACGGGCAAGAGATTTCTGGTCGCAGATCACATTTAAAGCGCTCGACTTACCGGCGTTTGATCGACCGGCAAAAGCAACCTCTATTCCCACATCGGCGGGCAGTTGAACCAGCTCGGCAGCACCCTTTAAATAAGTTGCCTGGCGGAATGGATTATGACGAGCTAGTTGCTCATTGGTTTGGTTTTTCGACTCCGACACCTGAAAACTCCTGTGAGTGGGTAAAAAATGTAAGCTTTCATGATTTCCAATTCGCTTACATATGGCTTTTTTCGGGGAGTTTCCCTATAATTCAGCCACTTTCATCAATTTGGCGCAAGTGTATCACGGCGCATAAGCACGATAGTACTTTCTTAATCCCTTGAGCTGAAAGTACATTATGAGCAATTCCGCTGGATAAAGGATAAACAATGAAAAAATTTGCAGTATTATTCGCTATTTTGGGGTTAGCCTCCACCGCTACAGCAGAGGGCGATGCCGTTAAAGGGCAGCAAGCCGCCACCGCTTGTGCCGCTTGTCATGGTGCCGATGGCAACACACCGCTGGCTCCTAACTACCCTAAATTATCTGGTCAGCGTGCCAACTACGCTGAAAAACAACTGCACGATTTTAAATCGGGCGAGCGCGACAATGCCGTTATGGCGGGTCAGGTGGCCAATTTAAGTGATGAAGATATGGCCAATATTGCGGCTTTCTACGCCAGCCTTGAGCCACAGTTTGCCGCAGTTCCGGCAAAATACATCGAACAAGGCGAGCGTTTATACCGCGCGGGCGACAAAGCCACTGGCATTCCTGCTTGCGCAGCCTGTCATGGTCCTAAAGGACGTGGTCTTGATTCGGCAGCTTTTGCTGCACTGGGCGGCCAAAGCCCTCAGTACACCATTGAGCAACTTAAAGCGTTCCGCGATGGCACACGTGCCAATGATGCCAACCGCATGATGCGCGATATCGCCGCAAAATTGTCGGATGAGCAAATGGAAGCACTGGCTTACTATATGGTTGGTCTGCATTAATCGATCAGTCTATTGCCAAGTTAGTTTGAAAGGCGGCCTCAGGGTCGCCTTTTTTGTGGCCGTGTGTATTTGCTGGAAGAATTTTTTCGACAATCAATAACCGGTTTATCCAATACCCGATTCAAAACATGGCAACTTATACCACTCCCTGATACCTCAACCACAGACTTTCTTCGCCGGATCGCCTAAACTGTGTGATGACATGGAATGATGTCTGGTTTGGCTTGTCCATTGATAGGGCATGCTTCTCGGGCTTATTGTTCAGATCTGTTTCTCGGACGCTCGAGCCTGTTGATAGAATCTGATGTTCAAGATTCAGCGCAGTGATAATGGATCTGCAGTAGTGACTGAACCAATTATTAATAAACTGAAAAAGACGTTAACGGATGCATAATGAATAGAAAAACCTTCATCGTATGGTTGATGGGGATGTCTCTCGGTGTTTCTGGCCTGCTGAAGGCCAGTGAACCGGCAACAGACGTTAGCCAACGATTTGTCGAATCGACAGACTATAGCTTACTGGCTGAACCGCAAAGCGACTTGCCAGAATTGATACTGGTGTTCTGGTATCAGTCGGCCTCATCTGCCGAGGTTTATCAGGCGTTGATTGAGCAGGGCTTAAATGTCACCTTGTGGCCAGCGATTTATCGTGAAGCCTGGCGACCAGCAGCCAAGCTTGCGCTGATGGCGGAGCAGTTGGAATTTACGCCGTCACAGCAACAACAATTGTTTCAGCGAGTTATGGCAATGAGCAAAGACAATCAGTCGCTTGCAGTGCAGGATCATAAGGCGTTTGTTCGATTGTTGAGTCAGACGTCGTCCGGCACGGATGATACGGCAACCGAGGCTGAGTTAACCAGCGCCAACGAGTCCGACTCTACTATCGAGTTAGACAGCGACGCCATCGAAACAGCCGTGTATGACAGTGAGTTACCAAAACGGTTAAAGACATTACAAAACCGGCTAAAACAACTACCTATTTCCTCTGTGCCGACTATTATTTTTAAAGGGCGCTATATTATCGATGCCAATCAGGCGAAAACAAGCCAGCGGTTGCTGCAAATCATTCAATTTCTGGATCAGACAACACCATAAACCATGCTAAAACAACCGGCCACAACGCAGCTAACGGATAACGACGAAAACTTACGTTTAAAGGTACTCAGCTTTAATATTCAGGTGGGGATCGATACCGCGCGTTATTCGGATTATTTGCGAAAAAGCTGGCGTCATGTGTTGCCTCATTCGGGGCGACATCTTAATTTGACCCGTATTGCCAAGCTCATCAAAGACTATGATGTGGTGGCCTTGCAAGAGGTGGACGCTGGCAGCTTGCGCAGTAATTTTATCAATCAGGTGGAGTTTTTAGCCAAACGCGCAGACTTTGGGCACTGGCATGTGCAGAAGAATCGCAATCTGGCGAATATCGCAGCTCACGCCAATGGCTTACTGTCGAAAATGCCGGCTGAAATGGTGGTGGATCATACCTTGCCGGGGCTTATCCCCGGGCGTGGCGCATTGCAGGTGAATTTTGGTGGCGGCGAAGACTCGCTGGTGGTGATGGTGGTGCATTTATCCTTGAGTAAAAAAGCACAAATGAAACAATTGCGCTATATTGCAGACAGTCTTTCTGATCATCAAAACTTTGTCATTATGGGCGATATGAATTGCGAACCCCACTGGCTGGTGGAACAACTCGATAAACAGGGACTGGCAACCCACATGGTCAATGAGTATCAGCCAACTTATCCTAGCTGGAATCCCAAGCGATCACTGGATCAGATTTTGGTCAGTAATAGCTTGCAGGTGGAACAGGTAGACGTGTTGCCCACGGTGATATCCGATCATCTGCCCATTGCCATGGAAATTACCTTACCGGCCTCGCTGGCAAAGCGTATTCGTTCACGCCATTGCCCACAAAACTTAACCACTTACTCACTGTAACGCTTATGTCTAACGATCAATCTACGACAGCATTATCCGAAGAAACAGAACAACTCAGACGATTTTTAAATCACGTCAGCTACAGTGGTATGGGCGTCGATCGTCAGCTTGATGAGCATCTTAAGCATTTACGTCAGTCGTTAAAAAAGCAGGCAAGCGTCGATGATCTAAAATACGACGTGGACAGCATTACCAATTATTTACGCGAGCTCGAAGAATCGGTTGAAATGAGTCAGCATGATTCGGTATCCGATTCGCTGTCGGCACTGTCTTTACTGGTGGATGAATTATTAAAGCAGAACGTCGATAAAAAACTGAACAAGCGACTGAAAAAAATACGCGCTCGGTCAAATGCTTCGGTTGATGAAGTGGTTGCCGAACTGAAACAGGTGATTACTGAGCTGGCGGAAAAAGACAGTTCTTCAACAAGTAGCTGGAACCCTTTCAGTCGTAATAAAAAGAAAAACGATGAGAGTGCTGATTCAAAGCAGAGCCGAGAGACAAAACAGGAAAGCGATGATAAGTCTAAGGCCTGGTCGAATCAAATACCGGACAGTATTTTAGACGCGTTGAATAATTTTGTTGAGCAGCTGGGCAATATTGATATTTATCGTAAAGCGACACAGTCGATAAAACAGCAGTTAAAATCATTGCAACGCTATGAGCAGCTAACGCCCCTGATTGAACAAATTGCCTCGGTGTTACTGGAAGCGGCAAATCAGGAACATGCGCAATTTGAAAGTTTTTTACAGCAACTGAATAAACGGTTACTCAATGTTGCTTCTTACCTTAATAAAGCCTCTCTTGGAAACGATGGATTATTAGCCGATACCAAGCAGCTTAACGATGAGCTGGCAAAAACCATTATCGATATCAAACAGGAAGTGAATGAGGCACCGGGTCTTGGCAATCTTAAGCAAAAGCTATTATTAAGTTTTGAGCATATTTTTGACAGTGTCGGACGGTTTCGTGATTCACAAAATAATCGTGTAAAAACTTCCATGAGCGAACTAGCGATTATTAAAGAACAACTTCAGGCAACGGAAGATGAAGCCAGCCGCCTGAAGAATAATTTAAAAGAGCAACGCTTTAGAGCCTACAACGATCCTTTAACACAGCTACCCAATCGTTATGCCTATAATGAACGTTTAACGCAGGAGTACACTCGCTGGCGTCGATACCGCAGTCCACTGTCGTTAGCCGTAGCCGATATCGATTACTTTAAAAAAGTAAATGATCAATACGGGCATTCGGCAGGTGATCGCGTGCTTAAACATGTTGCCGAAGTGTTAGAGCATGGTATTCGCGAGTCCGATTTTATCGCCCGTTACGGCGGAGAAGAATTTATAGTTTTAATGCCGGAGACACAGCTGGCCGATGCAACCAAAGCCATCAATAAACTTCGGTTATTAATCAAGAATGAAAAAGTTCATCTGGATAATGGTGACAAACTCGATGTAACCCTGTCGTTTGGTGTCGCAGAATTTGAAGGAACCGATACGGCAACGGATGTGTTTAATAAAGCTGATAAGGCGCTGTATCGGGCAAAACAGAAAGGACGCAACCAGGTGTGCTGTGAACGCTCCAGTGGCCCGCAAGACTAAAGCGTTGAAACATGTTTTAGTGAGGCAGTTTACCGGCGGATTTTAATGCTTTGAGTGTGTAAGAGCGGAACTCTCGACGATATAACACGGCCACTACCCAACTGGACGCAATCATAAACAGCACCGGGTGGATAAACCAGCTTAAGATCGCCATCGCAAACGAGTAAGCTCTTAGCCCGTGCGCGAAGGAATCATTGGCACGGGTTAATATTTGATTGGCGTTCACCACAAACAATTCCTGTACATCTTGCGGAGCATCCGGCTCCGGCGCCGCGCCTAACATCACAATGGCAAAATTATATTGCCGGACACTCCATGAAAATCGAAAGAATGCATAGACAAAGGCAAACACCAGTACCAGCAATTTAAACTCGAAGCTGGCACGGGTGTTTTCGGCAATAAAAGGTAAGCTGTTGGTCAGATCGATTACTTGATCGGTTGCGCCCAGAACCGTTAATAAACCCGCAAGAATGAACATGGTGGTGGAGGCAAAAAAGGTTACGTTTCGCTGTAGTATGCCAAGCGCAGTAACATCACCAATGCGTACTTCTCTGGCGAGTACCCGATGCATCCAGATGCCGCGCACATCACTTAATGAGGTGGCAATGGTGGGGACCTGTTTGGCCTGTCGATGAGAAAAAATTGCGTAGCCCAACCAGCACAAAGTAAACCAGCCAAGCGCTATCCAGTCAAAGGGCGTTAAAAATTCCAGCAGTGTTTTCAAATCGCAGTTTTATCCGTGTATAGTGATGGATTGATGACGTTAACAATGTACACAAATGAGGCAGGCGTGTCATTTTTTCAACAAAATAATCTAATTTCCAGTCACAGTCCTTATTTACGGCAACACGCCGAGCAACCTGTTCACTGGCAAAGCTGGAACAGTGATACTGTTAATTTTGCCAGACAGCAAAACAAACCCATCTTGTTGTCGATTGGTTATTCTGCGTGTCACTGGTGTCATCGCATGGCGCGAGAATCATTTAGCAATCCACAAATTGCAGAGTTTATTAACCATCATTTTGTCGCAATAAAACTGGATCGGGAAGAGCGTCCCGATCTGGATAAGTTATATCAGCAGACGCATCAGGCATTGAATCAGGCGCCGGGCGGCTGGCCACTGAATGTGTTTTTAGAACCCAACAGTTTAATGCCGTTTTTTGCCGGAACTTACTTTCCTGATGAAAAATCGCCTGACGAAAAAGCCACTGAAGAAAACGTCTCTAAAACTGATTTTTCCAAAACAGACACTTCCAAAATATCAGGATCGCAGCAAACCAGTTTTCAGCAAGTGCTGGTTTCTATTCAGGACATTTTTCAAAACAAAGCTGACGATGTTCAGCAAATGACAAATCAGGTGAAGCAGTATTTACTGAAATTAAATCAAACACAACAAAGTCATTGCGAAGCAGAATTGGTGAACCGATTTTTACAACAATACCTCAAATACTGTGATAAACAGTGGGGCGGTTTACAAGGTGCGCCAAAATTTCCTCAAGCGACCATTTTAACGTTATTGCTTAATTCGGTTATTCATAAGCGTCCTGCGGAAAGTGAACAACTTTATCAGGCGATTATGTTGGCGTCGCAATCCATGTCAAAAGTCGGTTTGTTTGATCATCTGGCCGGCGGATTTTTTCGTTATTGCGTAGACGACTATTGGGGCGTGCCGCACTTTGAAAAAATGCTGTACGACAACGCATTGTTGATGAGTTTTTACGCCCAGCTGGCCCGGTTCAATAAAGAAGGATCGGTGGCTTATGTTTGTCGTCGTATCCATCAATGGCTTAATGATGAAATGAAGCATGATTCAGGTGGCTACTGTGCCACGCTTGATGCGGATACCAAGGAACAAGAAGGCGCTTACTATTTATTTGATAAACAGGAAGTGAAGTCATTATTAGCCGAACAAGAATGGCACATTGCCGAAGTGGCGTTTGGCTTGCATCAGGCGCCCAATCTAAATAACCAATGGCATTTGCATCAGTGGTACAGCGATGAGTCTTTGGCTAAAAAATTAGACTTACCGTTAAAACAGATCCAGTGGCAAATAGAGCCGATAAAACAAAAACTACTGGCGCATCGAAGTCAGCGCAGTAAACCATTGCGCGATGAAAAAATATTAACCGCCTGGAATGCCTTAACCGTTACGGCCATGTATCAAGCCGGGCAACTGTTAAATGATGAAGCCATGATCGAACAGGCGTCAACTACGCTCGACTTTATCCATAACAATCTTTGGTTAAATCAGTCGTTAATGAGTTGTTATAAAGATGGCTTTGCTTACCAGTCAGGTTTTCTGGATGATTACGCTTATCTGGCGGATGCGATATTAGAGTCATTAAAATCACAGTGGAGCAGTGAGCGTTTTGATTGGCTCGAACAGTTAATCGAAAAAATGGTAGATGAATTTTATGATACCGAGCGTAATGCGTTTCGTTTTTCAAATGAAAACGATTGCCCGGTTGATATGGTGTCCTTTGCCGACGATGCACTACCGAATGGTAATGCCATTGCAGTAAAAGTATTGCAGGCGTTTGGTCAGTTAACCGAAAATACCGACTACAGCCATATGGCCAACAGTATTTTGCAGTCGGCTGCAGACGCTATGCACCAAACACCGCTGGGTCATGCGTCCATGTTATCTGCGTTATTAATGAGGGACCATCGCCAACATATTGTAATTCGTGGTCATCATACGGATGCTATTCAGTGGCAGCAAAGAGCGCATGAACACCCTGGCATGCACGCAGTCTATTTTATTCCCAACGATGCATCGCTGCCTGATGCAATGGCGCAAAAATACCCAGAAAAACAAAGCTGTTACGCGGTTATGTCCAGTGATGGCAAAAGCAATATTATTATTGATGATTTGGAACAGTTACTGCCAAAACTTAAGCAGCACTAATCTGACATTGAAATAATTAATCAGTTTGAAAGTTTTATATCATCAAAATAAAGTAAAACCGGGCTTTTGGGTTGATGCAAATACCAGCTGACACTGTCTATGTTATCCATCTGCATGGCGCGGGTGGCCGGTGATGTTTTAATTTCGTTTAAATCGATACTGTGATGATTCCAGCCGGGTTGTAGTGTTAAGGTTTTATTGTATCGATCATTAAATGCGTAATAATTTTTTGCATGCAGTTTGTCACTGACTTTAACAGTCAGTTGAAGCGAAGTGCTTGTCGTATTATACACACTAAATTGAAAAAAACGGGCGTTACGCCAGTCCGGTATTAATTCTTTCAAGGTGATTGTTGGGGACTTCGATGGTTGGAACAGCGCTTTAAGTTGCTGGCTTTTATGTCGATAGGCTTCAGGGCCGTTTGCCCCTGTATTACCGGCTTTATCTTCTGCCCGATAAAGACTGAGTAAAGCCGATTGATAATGCCAACGAGTCAGCTCTGTCTGGTGCGAAAAGTCGGCAAGTACAGGAAACGACTTTTTCATATGACTTTCATCAATTACCGTTAACCAGAAATTTTGAGTGCCTACAAATGCGAGTAGAATTGAAGGTAATGTAAGAACCAGTTTATGCCAGTAGCGGGATTGTCTGAACAGCTGAACAATAATGGCGCCTGTTATACCGCCCAATGCGTCATTGGCAATATCCATCATTTCAAAGTCTCGGCCAATCAGCAGTTGAATGACTTCCGTCAGTCCGCCCAAAACAACGCTGAACACCAGACTCCAACATAATAATGCCAAAAATGATGCCTGCTTAAACACTGGCAGCTGCGTTATTGAAATAATTAATAATGCAAACAAAAAGAAATGACCGGTTTGCCAAAGCTCGTTTAACAGTCGGCTTTCGCTGATATCCGGACCACCCATAAATAGCATGGCCAGCAAAAAAGCCGTGGCGCCTAAAGTAGCGAAGCGAAACAAAGATTTGGCAATAGGCATAAATAAGTGGCGTCCTTTTCACGCGAGTGGCGTTTGAGTTCATTCCTTGATGATGTTTATTTTACCAGAGATCAGTTTAGTCTGATATCCGTTTACCCAGCTTGGATTTAATTCAAGATCAATTTAATCCAAGAGTAATTCAATCCAAGCTCAACTTTATTCAAAATCACCTTTCCGAGGTCAGGTTAATCAAAGTTCAGGCTATCCAGGCCAAGGCTTTAGTTATAACAGTGGTGGCGTTTAATGATCAAGCATATAGGCGGTTAAAAGCAATGAGTTCTAACAAGCTGATGTTAAGCGAAGTTTAATTAGAGTGGTTATAAAGGGAAAGCGCAAATCGCAAAAGATAAACATGCCCTAAAATCCCGTGTTATTCTTAAGCACTCAGAAAATAGACTAATCATTCAGGATAGCTTTTTTGCCACATAAATTATCGCCTTACGTCTGGTTATACACCGCCTGCTATTCATTAATGTTGTCCGGCACATCAATGCTGGTTTTAATCGCAGGCATTATCGGCAGTGATATTGCACCCTCGGCATCGCTGGCGACATTGCCCATTGCTCTGGCTATTGTCGGGCTAGCGCTAAATACTTTACCCGCCTCCTTTTTAATGAGCCGATACGGCCGTAAAACAATCTTTCTGCTCTACGCAATAGTGGGCATCTGTTCTGCATTGCTGGCGGCTTATGCCATGGTGATCAACAGCTTTTTGGTGTTCTGCCTGGCCTCGCTTGGTGTGGGGGCTGGTGCTGCGGCGGTTCAGCAATATCGTTTTGCGGCGATGGAAATGGTGGCCACCGATGCCATTCCTAGAGCGGCTTCCACCATATTACTCGGCGGCATTGTTGCCGCTATTTTAGGGCCGGAACTGTCACTGCTTGGTAAAAATCTGTTCGAATACGATTATATGGGATCCTTTTTACTATTGGCCGTTGTCTACTCACTGGGTTTTTGTTTGTTGCTGTTTACGCCCAACCGAACCTTGGTGCAGCCGACGGATGATCGACCCGGACGAAGCCTTACCAACTTATTTAAACAACCCACTCTGATTATTGCCGTGTTAGCGGCGGCAGTGGGTTATGGCGTGATGTCATTTATAATGACTGCAACACCACTGAGTATGCACAATCATTTTGGTCACAGTCTTACGGATACCAAATGGGTGATTCAGTCGCATGTGGCCGCCATGTATTTGCCTTCGTTGATATCCGGGTTTTTAATTGAACGATTTGGCTATTTAAAAATGATGGTCGCAGGATTAGTTGCCTTTGCTCTGTGTTTAATCATCGCATTTTCGGGACAAAGTTTTTCTGCGTTTTGGGCCGCACTTATCTTGCTTGGCATTGGTTGGAATTTTCTGTTTGTCTCTGGCACAGCCTTGCTGCCAAAAACATATCAACCGAACGAAAAGTTTAAAGTACAGGCGTTTAATGACTTTCTAATTTTTGGCACCCAGGCCGTCGCTGCGTTAAGTTCTGGCTGGGCATTAATGCAGTATCAATGGCAGGGACTATTGCTCTTGTCGGTCATTCCTATCTTAATCATAGTGGCGGTATTGTTTGTTCAGGCGAGCAATCGACGGCTGCTTAGAAATACCGAGGCACAAGCGCAAAGCAGTCGTTCATAAAAACACGTTATAAAAAAAAGAAAGCCTCCAGCGCTAGCACGATGGAGGCAATACGAGTTCAGCTTGGGGAAACCGAACCCAATTCCCGCTACGAAGGAGGGTGTGGCGGGAAGACGCCGTCATTGGCATCTGTTTACTAAGACGTTTTAAAGTATAAAAAGTTGCAGACTTATGCCGCGATATATGTAAAAAAATATTTCTGACATAAAATATTGTCTGAGAGAAGTGATTGTTGAACAGATAAGTACAGAACAGTTAAAACCTCTAAATGAGGCCCTGGTGTTATAACAACGCCATTGCCAGCGCCATTGTTATTAAGGCTGCAATAACTAAAAAGAACAGACCCAGAGTAACATTCGCTTGTAACTTTTGTTTGTTGTGTTGTTTGAATTGTTGCAGTTCATGTTCGGAGGTGATGTGGCTACAGTGAGGGCATTCGTCTAACGATTGTCGATGGACTTTTTTGCAACGCTTGCAGGTTTTATAAGGAATAACTCTAAAAGGTAACTGGATCATAACTTGGCATGAATTTTATAAAGTGAGTAAACCGAATGGTTCATAGTTCGTACCTAGGTTGTTAGCTTGCTTATAGATCATTAGATTGTTCACAGGTTGTTAGATAAGTCTAGACGTTCAACTGAGTCACTACAATGGGTGGCTTTGTTATCGACGATTTTAATTGATAGCCAGTCTGAATGAACGAAGCCTTCTTTTTCAAAAGGTTTGGCGTCTTTGTCTATATTTGTGAGAAGGTTTAACACTTGCGATTTTTGCTGCCCAGCAATAAGCTGATGACAAAGCTGACGGTAACTTTTTAACGTTTGATTAAATTCAAACTGCGATTGTTGCTGATATGTTTTGGTGACCGATGTGTCGATCATCAGCAGCAGCCAAAAGGCATTACTGATGATTAATAATAAAACCAGTGCTGTAATAAACCATTTTGTCATAATTTATCCAGATAATATTTAGAAAATCGATAATACTTATTAACAAGAGAACATTTGAAAAATAGTTAAGAACAAGTAATCATGCAGCAAAAGCCCGTTTTTCAATAAAGTTTAACTTAATTATTAAAACGGACTTTTTAAGAAGAGTACTTTGCCAAAAGATCTTTTTCTAGAAGACATTCATTCCCACAAAAAATACTTTCCATAAAAAAATCTATTTCAAAAAAACGCTTGCCCAATATATCCGGCCAGTGAATGCTATGGCGATTACTTAGTGCCCAGTTTGCCACCCAGCCAGGCCATTGGCAGATAAGCCAGCACAATATCGAGGGCTATAAACCAGATTGGTGCAGGCAGTAAAAAAGCATTGGTAATACCGCCCAACATAAAAAATCCACCGATAACCATTGCGAGTGTCATTTTACGCGAGCTTGCCACTTTTGCTGCAATAAAAGCGCCCACCAGTGTACCTAAGGCATGAGCTAAAAAAGGAAAAATAAAATGCTTCGCTTCATATAAATGCATGGAGGCTTTTAAGCTTTCCATGTTGGTGGGATCAATTCCTTCCGGTGGCGGGATTATACTGCCGCTAACCATTATCAGCCCCATATTCACTGAGCCACCAAGTACAAGCGCCAAAACAACGGCTAATATATTTTTTAACATAAATGTACGCCTTTTATAGAGCACAACTTATTTTTAAAGCCTGCAAGAACCCAAAAAAATACTATGAATTACTTGCAGGGTGATTATTAAATTTTAAGACTCTGCAGGTTGTGATTCTGTTGAAGCTTGTTTATTGCCGATAAAAAATAAACCTGCACCAACAACAATCGCACTACCTCGAATTAACCAACCAATGGTTTCGCCCCAGTTATCAATCCACATTAATAGTTTGAATTCATACCCAAACTGATTTAATAAAATTGATCCAATACCGGCAATTACTAGATAAATTCCTATAGATTTCATTATTTATTCCTTTTTTTTAGTTTGTTGTAAGATCGAGAAGGATCTTTTTATGGAACAATCGAGATATTGTTCCTTTCGAGACAGTACCAATTTGATATCAGGCTGTAAATGAGAAATTTATACGTCACTAATGTCTTGTGGTTATTTTTTACTATAACGACGCACCACTTCAACAACTTCTATCTGATAATCACTGTACCAGCTTTCCACGCCTTGTTGCTGTGCAATACGATGATCGTCGTCTTGCTTCCACGCGAGAATATCGCTTTCCGTATGCCAATAGGATATGGCTATTTCTTGGCCGTCTTCAAAGGTTGAAGTAAAGTCCACACAATTGTAGTCGGCTAATGCTTTTTTCCGAAGTCGTTGAGCAGTGCTTGTGTAATCGTTATAAGATTGCTCGCTAATATTTGTATTTAAAGTGGCTCTAAAAATTACGGCAAACATTTAATTTAACCTTAATGAATGTAGTGAAGTTTAAAGTGGTGAATATTTGAATTCATCTAACTTTATCTAATCACTTTTATTTAAGAGTTATACCTAACAGTACATTTCGTCTATAAGCTGAAGTTCAGGAACGTCAATATCTGAGGCTTTCTTAATTGCTAAAGTTTGGTCGATAACCAAATTGCTACTTTGGTTGAGGTTTTAACAATAAAAAAAATTGGTTTATACATAAAAGTATTGCTACCACGTGTAGCACCTATGCTCTGATGAGCCTCTTCGTCCGACTTAATACTGTATACGGCATCATATGCCTCTTTATCGTGTTCATTCAAATAACTTAACTGCCACGTTAGGTGGTGTAAAACAGTTGTTTCAATAGCGTTAGTGCATACCCATATTGCATTGCGGCCCATTAAGGCAGTAAGCAACCCTAAAAGAAATCCGCCAAAGGCCCAGAACCATAATGCATAACAAGTACGAGTTGAACGTTTTTTTAGTAGGTTATCAAATGTTTCGAAATGCTCTTTTTCGTGAGTTAGCATTTCATTTAATTCTGGTACGATATCTTTATAAAGATATTTCGATATCAATAGTTGGGACTTATATATATTGATCGCGCCTAGCTCACCAGCGTGGTCAACTCGAATAATTCTTTCTATTTCTTTTTTATGTTCGATCTTTATATCCTTTACGCATGAAATGCCTTCAGCACAGGCTAAAAATTAGCGAATCAGTACTTGTTAAGTGTCATTATATCGTTGCTAACCATCTACACTATTTGTAGTTATTGTTGAGATGCACTTGGTATTGCAAACGATGCATACACCTGCAATCTTCTTCACATCACTTTCTATATACAACTCAGGATTTTTCATACTAAGGTCTGCTTCGTTACAATGTTCACACCATGTTTGTTGTAAAAACCATTCTTGATCAGGTATCGGTAAAGAATAAAAATCTAATTCTTTTTTCTTATTCATAGGCACATAAAGTCGATTGCATTCAGTACATCACAATTAAATTCAAAGATTTGTTTATAAGTTACCAAAAATATTACGAATTATTGGATACTTGCGCAATCTTCCATCAATGTCAATTACGTATTCATTCCGCTTTACTGTCTGTAAATCCTGAGTCACGTTTTAACACTCTTTCAAATCCGTTGCTTACAAGTGTGTAGCCTTGTAACAAAAAAAGGGAGCGCGAGGCTCCCTGTGAAAATTCCTTATAAATAAGGAAATGCTCTATATTCCAACCAGAAGAATGTGAGCTAAGGGGTTCCTGTAATATTCAGTGTGATGGAAGAACTGTTCGAGTAGCCTCTCACACCAATGTGCCAGGTGCCTGCAGCCGGTGAATTAAAGCTGCAAGATTCGTCGTTGCCCCATTTGTAGGGACGACAGTCATAATTGCTGGTGCTGGGTTGTGCGCCACGTCTGACATAGAGATCGCCATCACCGCTGCCACCAGAAATCGAGACTTCCAGTGAAGCGTATCCACTGGCGAGATCAACGGTGTGATAAAACCATTGACCCTGATTAACCGAAATATCATTAACGGTTTCATTGATCGGCGGGTTGCCCTGGCCGGCTTCGGTGTAGTTGCCAACCAACGAGACATTGGAAAATGTGGAATAGGCTTTTACTCGAATGTAGTAAGTGCCGCCGCTGGAACTGCCGGTACAGGTTTCGTTATTGCCATTGCGGTAAGGGCGACAATCGTAGCTGGAATCGGTGGGGGCTGATCCAAACTTCACATACAGATCCGCATCACCGCTGCCGCCACTGATGGCAAAACTAATGTCGGTTGCGCCCGATGGAACCTCCATGGTGTAGATCACATCACTGCCTTGCGAAGCATTTAAGCCATTAACCGGCACACCATTTTCCAGTACATCGTCGTTTGGTGGCGGCGGTGGTGGTGGAGGATTATCACCGGTGCCACCTTTGCCAAGCTCGGCAACAAATGCCGATGACAGTTTGACAAAGTTATAGGCGTGGCTTGAATCGAAAACGGTATCGTTCGCCGTATGAATGCGATAATTGGCATCGCTCATATTGGATTCAAAGGGGATGGATGCGGCGAACCCTTGGTTATGCCAAGACGCATGATCGGAACAGCCATAACCGCAGCGGCTGGTGCCGTAGTTAACCCCTGGCATATAGGTATCGAGTAGCTGCATCATAAAGTTATTTTGTGCGCTGTTGGTGTAGTCGGTCATAAACACAATATCTCGCGAGGCAGTTCCCTGATTGCCGGTCATATCAAATTGCGCAACACCGATCACATCGCTGCCATCGTTTTTATGAGCCTGAGCAATTGCATTGGAACCTCGAAGTCCTACTTCTTCTGCGGCGTACCCCATAAATTTAATGGTGCGGGCAGGTTTATAACCACTGGCAACCATGGCGCGCAGGGTTTCGGTTAATACCGCTATGCCGGAGGCATTATCGTCGGCGCCGGGCGCGCTACCATTGCTTGGATTGGATTGATTAATGGAATCCAGATGGCCACCAATGACAATAATTTCATCGGGATTAGTTGTTCCGGTTACCGTGGCAATGACAGACGGTTGTGCCCAACTGTGATTATAAAGAGCCACCGAAATATCACTGCGACCACTGCTGATGGATTCCCATTGCTGTTTGATCCAGTTTGATGCATCGACGCCAGACTGTTTGGTGTAATAACGATTGTAATAGTTGCTTAATGTATTCACCGTTGAGTCGAGATTACTGATGTTTAATTCACTAAACAAAGCGTTTACACCCGCCGAATTATCAATGGTGTAATTCACCGCTAATAATTCCGGATCACCCGTTGAATTTAAAAAGTCGATGGCCTGTTGTTTAGACTGATGAAAAAAGAAGCCACCGCAGCGATTAAATTTTTCGTGCATGGTGTGGCTGAGTTTATCAATATTGTGTTTGTTGATGCTGGCCACTCGTACGTTGGACTGTTTGACTTTTTGTTGCAAAGAGTTCTGCGGCAAAGAGTCTTGTGGTAAAAAATTTAATTCGAGCTGATTTAATAAGGATTGTTTTGATTGTTCGGCAACGTCAGCACCAATGGTGATCCAGACGCGATCAGAATGACTGTCACTGTCATTCAGTGCCTGTTTAAAAGAATGCGAATGCTGAGTATTTTTATTGGTGTCGCTTTTGATATTGCTGCTTAAATTGTTGTTTAAATTACTATTTAAATCGAGACGGATATTGTCACCGGATTTACTGTCGACATTAATTGTCAAAAAACTGCAGACAATTAACATCAGCATCGATGAAAAGGAAATCGATGAAAAGGGTGTCGATGTTAACTGTTTCATAGGTCACCTGAAATTTAAAAGAGAAAGCTAAGAGAAAGGAAAAGAGGGGCGAAAGCCCCTCTGATTGCACAATTAAGGTGTGCCGGTAATATTTAAGGTTACGTTGGCGCTGGTGGAATAACCACGTACACCAATGTGCCAGGTTCCTGACGCCGGAGAGTTGAAGCTACAGGTTTCTTCATTACCCCAACGGTAAGGTCGGCAGTCATAGTTGCTGGTGGTCGGTTGTGAACCACGGCGAACGTACAAATCTGCGTCACCACTGCCACCGGTTATGGATACTTCCAGTGAGCTGTAACCACTGGCCAGATCAACCGTGTGGTAGAACCATTGACCCTGATTTAAATCAATATTATCGATGGACTCATTAATTGGCGGATTGCCCTGACCTGCTTCGGTGTAGTTGCCTTCAAGGGTTACACCAGAGAATGTGCTGTAAGCTTTTACGCGCACATAGTAGGTGCCACCGCTGGAACTACCGGTACAGGTTTCGTTATTACCATTGCGGTAAGGACGACAATCGTAACTGGAATCCGTTGGTGCTGATCCAAACTTAACGTAAAGATCGGCATCGCCAGAACCGCCACTGATGTTAAAGCTGATGTCGGTTGCACCGGCAGGCACATCCATGGTGTACATTATATCGTCACCACGACTCGCAGCTAATCCGGTTTCTGGTACGCCGTTTTCAAGTACCAGGTCACCAGGAGGTTCGCCACCACCGTCACAGTCAGAGTTGCTTGGGCTGGAAGAGACACCAACCGCTGTCAATGACGCCTGAACATCATCGATGCTGTAACCTAAATCACAGGTTGCATCCAGTACACCGTTACCAGCCTGGTTCCAGTTAACGCTGGAAGTCCAATAATTTTGATTGGCTCGAACATACACTTCAAACGCTTTTTTGGTATCCCAGCCAGCTGTTGTGGCTAACAGATAAAAAGCTTTGTTGTAGACACCTGAACTGTAATGAACATCCATGCCAGAGGTGTAATCGCTTTGATGATCTATCGAGCGATTATCTTGCGGAGGGTTGTTCATATAACGCAGCGCGCCATTGCCTTTAAAGATATCGGCACCAACAAGCCAGTCGTTTGTACCGTGCATATAAAACTCAGCCGCTTCACCCGACATATCAGAGAAAGCTTCGTTTAAGCCACCGGATTTACCCGAGTAAATCAGGCCAGAGTTTTGCTCGGTAAAACCATGGCTTACTTCGTGCGCAGAAACATCGAGGCTAACCAATGGGTAAAACGTATTTCTACCGTCACCAAAAGTCATGGCACTGCCATCCCAAAATGCATTTTCATAATTATTGGAATAATGAACCCGCATTTTTAACTGGAAAGTCAGAGGAGCAGTGTTAAACCAGTCGCTGAACATATTGAACACAACATTACCAAAGAAGTGTGCGTCATTAAGTGGCGAGTAAGCACCGTTAATTTGCTTTACTGTGTTTTCAGGACAGGTGAAGCTAAACGCTGTTGAACCACTGGTTCCATGATTCAGGTTGATGGTTCGCACATTACTGTTGCTCATGGTACAGGTGTTGCCAGACTGGCTAACATCGAGAGGACCAAAGTCGGTGCCGTATTGATACTGCCCCGTTTTTTGGTTGCCACCAGGGCCTGTGGCATCAGCGGTTTGTAAATTATCAAACTGATGCAGGATATTACCTGTTTTGGCATCAATGATAACGTAAGGACGAGTCGGTTCGTCACCGTGTTGAACATAGCTTACTTCATACACCAGAACCGCTTTACCGGATTGGTTTTGCCAAATAGCAAGACGAGACGACTCATTCGCGTAACTCTCTGCTCGCTTACTTGCGGCAAAGGATTGGCCCTTTGCAATTTGCACGGCCTGGTCAGCGGTGATGCGAGTTTTCAAGCTGGCAATGTCATTGGCAATGCCATTTAACATGGCGCCATGGGCATGCTTAAAAGAGCCGTCGGATTTACGAGTGATCACAACGTCATCACCCAGTACCGGAATGCCTTTGTACATTTGTTGATAACGTGTGGTTGTTTGTCCTGCACTTCGGTAAGTTTTTTTAACGGTCAAAGAACTGTTGTCACTTAGGCCAATAAATTTGGCCGGGTTAGACGAAACAATTCCGACACCACTTTTTGATAGCGCCGTTAATTGAGTGTTTTGATCGTTAAGAAATTGTTTATCTGCAGCCAGAGCGCCGGTAGTGCTGAATAACCCAACAGCGAGAGCGCTAAGTGCAAACTTAGGTTTTGTAGTCATAAGTGTATCCTTATATTTTTATTCGCAGATACGGCATAGATTCGCGATTTTATAATCACAAAGAGAACAGCTGTCTGAAAGCAATGTTTCAAACATAGCTTGTGTTGAACGCATCGAGGTGCACCTGTGATGCTCAAAATAGCTTAAGAATTGAACAGAAAATGATCAAACGAAATGCGACAGTTTGATGACTTAAATAGCGGTAATATTCACAAATTTTTGAGATAAAGAGTTGTGCTTCATTGTTTACTTTTATCTATCTAAAGATGAGATTGAGTTTAAGTGCAAAGAATAAAACAGCAAATGTGAATAAGACTAATTCAGTGGCGGTTTATAAATGACTTGGTTATACATTTAACTTGTTCGGTTTGCTGGTTGTATAGCCTGATAATTTATGGCCAGGCTATACAAGGTTCTATTGTGTAACGTTAATGTGTACCCTTAATTCGATGGTTTTTCTAGCGCAATAATAACGGTTGATAAGCCATCGATTTTTTCCAGGTGATTGTCGGGTGTTAACTGTGTCGAAGACGCACCGTAAATAATATTGTTCGCTGCTTCGGCATTCAGTGACTTTAATTCATTATCAAACATAAATGGTTGGGGCGATGTGTTAACAATAATAAAAGCTGTTTGATGGTTATAGTGCCGTTTAAATATTAACAAGGGTGAACCTTGTGGCGTTTTGATCATACGTTGTTGGCCGTATCGCAAAACCTTATGCTTAAGGTAAACATTCGATAGCTTTTGAATCGTTTGATAAAGCGGATGCGCCTGGTCAAAGTTATTATCAGCGGTTGTGTTGGATGTGCCAATTAAATCGTTGTCATTATAACTGGCCGTCATGGAGCGCATCATATCTTCACGCGCACCGCGATCACCACCGTCACCGACAAAGCCTTGTTCGTCACCGTAATAGATGACCGGAATACCCCGGGAAAAAAACATCAACTCGTGTGCCAGAATAACGCGCTGTAATTTTTCTTTATCCGATAAGCTTGGCCGTTCTTTCGATAAAAAATGGGCAAAGCGACCAATATCATGGTTGCTGATAAAGTTCATTAAAGTATCGGCTGAACTGTTGTGATCCTGATACAGGTGATCTTGTGAAAACAGGTTGGAAAATTGTTCAGGGCGTTTGTTATACACCAGCAAGTCTTTTACTTTATATTGAAAAGCAAAATCCAGAACCGAGGGGATATCACCTACGGTGGTGTAATAGCTTAAGGTTTTTGGATCGCCCGAATACACTTCACCAAAAACAAAAAAATTAGGAATGCCCATTTCCTGAGCATGCTGAATAATGGCCGGGGTAAACTGTTGCCAAAATTCTACATTGACATGTTTAACAGTATCGATGCGAAAACCATCGGGTTTAAACTCAGAAATAAGTTGCGAAAAAATATTGATCATACCGTTAACGACTCTTGGGTTATCGGTATCTATATCGTCGAGCCCTACAAAATCGCCGTAGAGTGAGTTTTCACCTTGCCAGGTGCTGTCGCCCTGATTGTGATAAACATCCGGATTATTTAACCAGTGTGGTGATTTTAATGTTTCATTGCCTTTTGGAATAAATGGCGTGTAGCGATCACCAGATGCCACCTGTTTCAGTGACTTATATTCACACAAAGGTTTTTCGGTACTGAACAATGGTTTATCGGATGTGTGGCACTCGCGGTATTTAATAACGTCTGCGGTATGATTGGTAATGATGTCAAAAAATACTTTGATGTTGTGTTGATGAGCAATATCGATAAATTCTTTTAGGGTTTGATTGTTGCCAAGGTGAGGATCAATTTCTGTAAAATCGAGCGGCCAGTAACCGTGATAACCAGCAGAGTCACCTTGTACTGCCTGATTTCTTAGGATGGGTGTGAGCCATATGGCGGTTACTCCCATCTGTTTTAAATAAGGGATTCGATTGATTAAACCTTGAATATCGCCACCGTGATAATGGCCGGTGCTTTTAGGATCAAAGCCACCGGAAGAAATCGTAATAGATTTTGAGCCTTGGTCGTTTGAAGGATCGCCATTGTCGAATCGATCCGGTAACACAAAGTAAAATACTTCGTCGCGAATGTCGCGTTCTAAATAATGGGGCAATTGGCTTTGTAGGCTTTTTGATGGATCGCTGCTTTTCGGTTTATTGGTATTCGGGACTTGAGTATTTGAGCTTTTGTTGGATGGGGCGCAGGCGCTCACAAAGGTTATCAATGCCATCGCAGCGGAAATAGTAATAAGACACCGAATTAAAGCCGTATACATTAGAGTGCGCTCCGTTCAAAAGATTAACTGAAAAAATCAGATTGGAATAAATCAGTAAGATACGGATCTGAACTGATATAGCAATAGAATACCGCCGGTTTTGCCATTGACTACGTATGCATAAGCCCTAAGATAGATAGAACACACTAAAAAGGCCTTGTTATGTTAAAACTTGATGATCCATCGTTAATGAAAACTCAGTCGTTTATTAACAATGAGTGGCTGAGCAACAAGCAAACATTTTCCGTTTTCAATCCGGCGGATAACAATGTGGTGGCCGAGGTGAATAATGACTCGTCAGCGGAGGTTGAGCAGGCGATCGGTGCTGCCAAACAGGCGCAAAAAACATGGGCGAAGAAAACCGCAATCGAGCGTTCGGATTTATTAATGGCCTGGTATCAGCAGGTGATTGAGCATAAAGATGATCTGGCCAAAATTATGACTCTGGAGCAGGGTAAAACCATTAAAGAAGCCACCGGTGAAATTATTTATGGTGCCAAATTTATTCAATGGTATGCCGAAGAAGCGAAACGGGTGGCGGGTGAAACGCTGCCAACCCCCTCCAATGACAGACGCATTGCGGTTATTAAACAGCCCATTGGTGTGGTGGGTATGATTACGCCGTGGAATTTTCCCAGTTCCATGATCACCCGAAAAGCAGCACCGGCAATGGCCGCTGGCTGCACTCTGGTGTCGCGACCAGCAAGCGAAACGCCATTATCCGCGTTAGCGCTGGCTGAGTTGGCTTTGCGCGCAGGCATTCCCAAAGGTGTGTTTAATGTGGTGGTGGGTAAAGATTCAAAAGCCATGGGCGAAGTGTTAACGCGTCATCCTGATGTCGCCAAGTTTTCTTTTACCGGATCCACCGCGGTGGGAAAAAAATTATTGGAGCAGTGCGCATCAACGGTTAAAAAAGTGTCGCTGGAGCTGGGCGGGAACGCGCCATTTATTGTATTTGATGATGCCGATCTGGATGATGCGGTTGCAGGAGCGCTGGCTTCTAAGTACCGCAACAGTGGGCAAACCTGTGTCTGTGCTAATCGGTTACTGGTTCACGCCTCCATTTACGATGCGTTTGCTGAAAAACTGGCGAAAAAAGTGAAACAACTGAAAGTCGGAAATGGCTGGGATGACGATACCGCCATCGGCCCCATGATCAATCATCAGGCCATGCTGGGTGTGCATCAACTGGTGACCGATGCAATTTCACAGGGCGCGGAGTTATTGACGGAGGCGCAAACGCCGAATGAACATTCTAATTTTTATCAACCCGCGTTACTGAAGAATGTCACCACCGATATGTCACTCGCGAAAGAGGAGATTTTTGGACCGGTGGCGCCCATGATTAAGTTTGAGTCCGAGCAGCAGGCCATCGACATAGCCAATGATACCCGCTATGGCTTAGCGGCTTATTTTTATTCCCGTGATATTGGGCGTTGTTATCGCGTTGCCGAAGCGTTGGAATTTGGCATGGTCGGCATTAACGAAGGGGTTATTTCAAATCCTATGGCGCCCTTTGGTGGCGTTAAGGAATCGGGAATTGGCCGCGAAGGCGCACACGATGGTATTGAAGAGTATCTGGAAACCAAATACTTATGCTTGGGAGGGATTGAGTAAGTTTGAGAATGCTTGAGCTTAAATGAGTCCCTTCTAAAAAGTTTTAATACGTTAAAACCGCTAACGGACAAACTATGTTTGTCCGTTTAATTTTCCAGAAAACGTTTTGGATCCACCGACTCGTCACTCAGTAAGTGTTTCTCTGGCGTAATTTGTTTTGCCAAAAGCTGCTTGGTGATCATAAATTCTTTGGGCCGGTTGATGCAGTCAGCGGCAATCAGCTTATTCTGCTTAAGATACCAGGCAACAAAACTTCTCCCGACACCGGGATCGCCGCGTAAAACCACTTCGTCGTAACCGTTGTTGAACCCGGCAATCTGTAATTTGATATCACATTGATCGGACCAAAACCACGGATGCGCCGCGTACTGTATCGGCTGTTCGCAAATGCTCGCCGCTGCCGATTTAGCCTGCTCCATAGCATTAGGCACCGACTCAAGTCGCAACCGGGTGTTTAACAAGGCATTGGGATGATTGGTGCAGTCGCCGGCAGCAACAATATCCGGATCCTCGGTTTGCGCAAATTCGTTGACCCAGATACCGTTTGCGGTTTTCAGCCCGGCTTGCTCTGCCAGCTCGACATTGGGTCGTACTCCAATACCGACAATGATCAGATCCGCCGGATAAAGGCTGCCATCGGTACACAGTACCCGATCGCTTCGGGTGGGATCATCCTTAGCGGCAACAAACTCGGCAACCTGTTTGTCGAGCACCAGCTGAATGCCTTGTTCCTGATGCACCCGTTGAAAAAACGTTGAGACTTCGGGTGCGGTTACCCGTTGTAATACCCGATAGGCGGCTTCGATAACCGTTACCTTGTGACCCAGTTGACGCAACGATGCTGCGGTTTCAAGCCCAATGTAACCGCCGCCGACAATCACGATATTGCGTTGACCATCGAGGTTGGTTTTGATGTTTTCAACATCGCGGTAATGTCGTAAATAATGAACACCCTTTAATTCGGCGCCGCAAATATCCAGCCGCCTGACCCTTGCACCCGTGCATAAAGCCAGTTTGTCGTAGGCTAGAGTTTCGCCATCGGCCAGCTGCAGGGTTTTGTCTGTGCGGTTGATGCGGGCTACCTTCCGGTTCAACATAAACTCGATATTTTGTTTTTGATAAAAGCTTTCCGGCCGAATCAATAACTGATCAATGGACTGTTTTCCGGCGAGTAACGCTTTTGATAAAGGCGGACGATGATAGGGCAGCCGATCATCATCACCAATCACAATGATTCTGCCGGCCCACTTTTGTTGCCTTAAACAGGCGGCCAGATGTGCGCCAGCGTGACTGGCTCCAATGATTACGCAGGTCGATTGAGTCATATGAGGTTTCTAAAGTTGGCGGTCAGGTGAATGATGTAAGTTAAGAGTGTCCATCCGTCAGGATGAGGATTGCTTGCGTTTATGCCATTGCCGTTTTAAGCCAATAAAGCTGATAAACAACCAGAACACTTCCAGGATAAAGGCCGCAAGATTAAATGAGTACAACAATGAAACGATCACCAGCAAAGCGCCAACACCATTGAGCAAACTGTAGCTGAGAGTATCACTTTTCAGTTTTTCAACCTGCAAAAAGAAAAAGGCGGCAATGATCATCAGTGAACCTATTGCGCCAAGTAAGTCGTGCCAGGCCAGTTCAAATGACATGATTGTCTACCTTAACTATTGTCGTTGTGTGGTGAATGAATTAAGCCTTCCCTGTTGCTGCTTGAAAAGGCCCGGATGTTCTAGAACTTTGTGCTAATACAACCAATTTAGTATTGCGATTCGGGTATGCGAACCGTCATGCCATCCATTTCTTCGGTGACAAAAATCTGGCAACTTAAACGACTGTTGTCTTTTGGTTCGTTTACGGCGGTAAGCATTTCTTTTTCCATTCCGTCTGCGGTGCCAGTAACGGGAATAAATTTCTCATCCACATACACATGACAAGTCGCGCAGGAACAGCATCCGCCACACTCGGCTAAAATACCGTCGATCATATTGTCCATGGCACCGTCCATAACGGTTTTACCAACATCCACATCCGCTTCGTATTCGCCACCGGAATGATCGATGTATTTAATTAATGGCATAACAACCTCATAAAAATCAGTTAAACAATCAAGTGACCGCATTGTACCAAACCTTTGGTGGATCGGAACAAGTGCTGTTAAGGTGCGAGTGAAAATTCATAGCAGGCGCTTAATTGACGATGGTTAATCGGTTCTGTGCATTATTTTGGTGCATAAGCTATCCACGATTGGCGCATTCTGATCGCAATTGGTGCAAATGACTCGCTTTTTAAGGCCAATTTTCTATACTAGAGTGCATTTCTGGCGGCTTTCGCCGGATAAATCCCCAAATTAGTGATTGGCACAGGGTTTGCTTTTAGCAGTGCAAGTTTTGTTTATACATTCATTCAGAAATTATCGGAGACCAACATGTCTGCAGAAAATGTCCTTAACCTGATCAAGGAAAATGACGTTAAATACGTTGATTTACGTTTTACGGATACCAAAGGTAAAGAGCAACACGTTTCAATTCCTGTGAGTCAGGTAAATGAAGAGTTCCTGACGGAAGGTAAAATGTTCGATGGGTCTTCTATTGCAGGTTGGAAAGGTATTAATGAGTCCGACATGGTGCTTATGCCCGATGCTTCCACTGCCGTAATGGATCCTTTCTGCGAAGACGCTACCTTAAATCTAACTTGTGATATTTTAGAACCTTCAACCATGCAGGGTTACGATCGTGATCCTCGTTCTATCGCCCGTCGTGCGGAAGAATACTTAAAATCCACCGGTTTGGGTGATGAAGCTTATTTTGGTCCAGAGCCAGAGTTTTTCTTATTCGAAGATGTTCGTTTCCATACCGATATGCAGGGGTCATTCTTTAAGATTGATTGTGAGGAAGCGGCCTGGAACTCAGGAAAAGGCTACGAAGACGGTAATACCGGTCATCGGCCACGCGTAAAAGGCGGTTACTTCCCCGTACCACCGGTTGATTCGTCTCAGGATATTCGCTCGCAAATGTGTAACATTATGGAAGAGATGGGTCAGGTTATTGAAGCGCATCATCATGAAGTTGCAACTGCGGGTCAAAACGAAATTGCGACCCAGTTTAATACACTGGTGAAGAAAGCCGACGAAATCCAGCAGTACAAATACGTGGTTCACAATGTTGCCCACGCTTACGGCAAAACAGCGACCTTTATGCCTAAACCACTGGTTGGCGATAATGGTAGCGGTATGCACGTGCATCAGTCGTTCAGCAAAAACGGCGAAAACGTATTTGCCGGTAACAAATACGGCGGTTTATCCGAAGAAGCCTTGTTCTATATTGGTGGTATCATCAAGCATGCAAAAGCGCTTAACGCCATTGCTAATGCCTCTACCAACAGCTACAAGCGCTTGGTACCAGGTTTTGAAGCCCCGGTAATGCTGGCGTATTCGGCGCGTAACCGTTCTGCGTCTATTCGTATTCCTCACGTAACATCGGCTAAAGCCCGTCGTATTGAAATTCGCTTTGGTGATCCAACGGCTAACCCATACTTGTGTTTTGCGGCCATGTTGATGGCTGGCCTGGACGGTATTAAAAACAAAATCCACCCTGGCGATGCCATGGATAAAGATTTGTATGACTTGCCTGCTGAAGAAGCCGCCGAAATTCCAACGGTTGCGACTTCATTGCAGGAGGCATTACACGCACTGGATACAGACCGTGCTTTCTTAACCGAAGGTGGCGTATTCAGTGACGACTTTATCGACTCTTACATCAAACTGAAAATGGAAGAAGTGCAGCGTCTGCAAATGACAACGCACCCAATCGAGTTTGATATGTATTACAGCGTTTAATATTGCTGATAAGTCTGCTCATAAAAGCCCGGTTTTAATTGCCGGGCTTTTTTTCGCCTTAAATTTCGTAAACTTTGTGCTTTTTGGTTACTCTAATAAATATGTACATTACTAAAAGAGCAATATGATGAAAATATTACTATCGATATTAGCTGTCTTTCTTTCTTTTGTTATCTCTGCAGCCGAAGAGGGCGCTGATGAAAAAAGTAATACTGCCAAGCAAACTAAAACGGTCTATAAATGGGTCGATAAAAATGGCAAAGTCCACTTTAGTGATACACCACGAGAAGACGCTGAACCCATGGTTATCAGGGACGTACAGTCAGTTGACTCAACTATCCCAACCGCTGGCCTTAAATTATTAAAGCCAAAAAAACAGTCGACGGATGATGGGCGATCACCAAAATATAAATACAAAAACTTCAGCATTGTTACGCCTCAGCATGATCAGGCTCTTTGGTCGAACGATGGAATTGTAGAGGTGGAAGTTTCCACAGATCCTGAGCTTAGAGGCACAGATTATTTCAAAGTTACGCTTGATGGCGAACCTGCATTTAAAAAGCAGAAATCGACGAAGTTTAATTTAACCGAGGTTATTCGTGGTACGCATACATTAAAAGTGGACATTTATGATCGTACCGATCGACTGCTGGATTCAGTCAGTTCAACATTCCATGTACACAAGCAAAGTGCCAAACGACCGAATCGTGGCAATAACTAAGTTTTAAATAATGTTCGATTGCACTTTTATGGTGCGCTTTGACGGCTAAGTGAACTATAATGGTGCAATGAAACCTTTTAATTCTGATCACATCACCCAATTGTTACAAACCGCCATCATCGTTATTGATGAGTCTCTGGCGGTATTGTGGCTGAATGACGCCGCCGAGGCGTTATTGGCTCAGAGTATGCGCCGGCTGGAAAAACAGCCTTTGTTTTCATCGCTTATTGCCGGAGATTTAAACGAGTCTTTATTGCAGCAATGTTTTTTACAAAAGGGTCAGTGGCAACTGGAAGACGCTACCCTGGTGACGGTGCAGGAAGAATGGCAGGGTTGTCATATTTCGCTGAATTATCAGCAATATGAACATCAACCGGTGGTGCTTATTGAAATCATGTGTGCCCGCGAGCAGCTCGGGATCCGTAAAGAGTATCAGCTGCTCGATCAAAACAAAGTCAGTTTGTCGATGGTGCGAAACCTTGCCCATGAGATTAAAAATCCCCTGAGCGGTCTGCGCGGTGCAGCGCAACTGCTATCGCGTAAAGTACCAGACGATTTAAGCCGCTTTACCGATGTGATAGTGGGTGAAGCCGACAGGTTGCAAAATCTGGTGGACAGGATGTTAATTCCGGCCAAAGTGGAAGAGCGTCAGGCAATCAATATTCATCAGCTAACCGAGCGCGCCATGGAGTTTTTTGAGCTGCAGTCGGACTCCAGAACAAAACTCATTCGAGATTATGATCCCAGCCTGCCCGATATCAATATTGCGAAGGAGCAGGTGTATCAGGCGCTGTTGAATTTATTGAATAACGCGCACGAAGCCCTGGAGCAGCAAGGGCAAATTATTCTTCGAACACGAGCGGTGCATCAACATTCCATAGGCCCAAAACAATACCGACTGATGTTGCGCATTGATGTTGAAGATAATGGTCCGGGCATCAGTGATGATTTAAAAGATGTGATCTTTTTTCCTACCATCAGCGGTAAACAAAGCAGTGGCCTTGGCCTGGGAATTGCACAATCGCTGGTACGGCAAAACGACGGCATCATTGAGTTCGATTCAGGCTCAGGCAAAACCTGCTTTTCGATTTTTTTACCGATTATTGATGCTGCCAGCAACAGATAACCGGTGGACGGAAGCGATGCGTAAGCGAATGAGACAATATTATTATGACTGAGCAAACACCGGTACTGGTGATTGATGATGACACATCCATTCGTTGGGTGCTGACGCAGGCGTTAAGCGATGAAGGATTTGCGGTTAGCGCGGCAGAAAATGCTCAGCAGGCGCGCGAATTATTAGAGCAGCAACACTTTGCTGCCGTGCTCAGTGATATTCGTATGCCCGGTGATGATGGGCTGGTTTTGTTAAAAGAGTTAAAACAGCAGTATCAAGATTTACCGGTGATCATTATGACCGCGCACAGTGATCTGGAAAGCGCCGTCAACGCCTACGAACATGGTGCTTTTGATTATTTACCAAAACCTTTCGATGTGGATCAGGCGATTGAACTGGTGAGTCGTGCGGTGCAAGTTAATCAACAGGAGAGTGCCGTAGACGATTCAACTATCGCTGAATCATTGCCCACCATCATTGGCGAAGCGCCCGCCATGCAAGAAGTGTTTCGCGCCATTGGTCGATTGTCCCGATCGAATATTTCCGTGCTCATTAATGGCGCATCAGGCACCGGAAAGGAACTGGTTGCCCGTGCGTTGCATCAACACAGTCGCCGCAGCAAAGGGCCTTTTGTGGCGTTAAATATGGCGGCCATTCCAAAAGATTTAATTGAGTCGGAATTATTTGGCCATGAAAAAGGCGCGTTTACCGGCGCAAGTTCGCGTTATCTGGGGCGTTTTGAACAGGCCGAGCAAGGCACGCTATTTCTCGATGAAATTGGCGATATGCCACTGGATACCCAAACCCGATTATTGCGAGTGTTGTCGGATGGATCATTTTATCGGGTGGGGGGCACGCAACCGGTGCGTGCCAATGTTCGAGTGGTAGCAGCCACACATCAAAATCTTGCAGAGTTGGTGAAAAAAGGCAGTTTTCGCGAAGACTTATTTCATCGTATTAATGTGATCCGAATTCAGCTGCCGCAACTGAAAGAACGGTTATCGGATATTCCTTTATTATCGGCGCAGTTTTTAGCCGAAGCCGCAAAAGAGCTGGAAACAGAGCCGAAACAACTAACCCGCGAAGCCGAGCGACGATTAATGCAATACAGCTGGCCGGGTAACGTTCGGCAACTGGAAAATGTTTGTCGCTGGTTAATGGTGATGTCGTCAGGTCGAGAAATTTTAGAAACTGACTTACCGCCTGAAATAAAACACCAAACGGTTTCTTCTGAAAATTTAGACAGTGATCAAATATCAGGGACAAATTGGCAAGCGGAATTTCAACACCAGCTAATGCAGCAAGTACAACAAGGTGACGAACAGGCATTACAAAAGGTACAGCTGGAACTGGAGCAAATGCTGATTGATCTGGCACTAACCATTTCAGATGGACATAAGCAGGAAGCCGCAAAGTTATTAGGGTGGGGACGCAATACCATTACCCGAAAACAGAAAAAATATCGGGTTTAATCTGCATTCTATTTTCGGTGAATTTTTTTGAAAACCATTTGAACTGGCATCCATGTTTGTGCAGCATATATTCTCTACTTTTATAGAGTATAAAATATTTTTAAAAAGGAGTCAGCTTAAATGAGTAAAGCAATAATAAAAACAATAGGCGTTTTAGTGTTAGCAGGGTGTGCAACAAATAATGTAGAGCAGAAGCAATATGCAAGTCTTCCGGTTGTTGAAGGTGAGCTATTAAAAGAAAAGTGGCAACTACTGAATAGATTTCCCGCTCGATATCCTTTTGCAGCAGCTGTTTCAAACAAAACAGGTTGTGCAACTGTTGAGTATGTCATTACTCCTGATTATGAAATTGAAAATATACACGTTAAAAAAACAACTGATAGAGTTTTTAATAAAGCATCGAAAAAGGCTGTGTTAAATTGGAACTGGCCTGAACTGCCAAAAGGATTGTTAAACACTGCAATAAAAACGCAAACTCATTTCAAGTTTTGTATTGAATCCAATGAAAATCCTTGTGAAAAAGTTATAGAGAAATTAAGTTGCACGGGTAAAGATTCTATTTCATCAATTGGCACATTGGTTAAACGTAGTTAATGACTTTATGATAAGCATTTATTTTTCAAACTAGATTAGTGGTGTTTTTAAGGTTCTAGTCAGGTAGAGATTTTATTTGCTTGTATATCTTACACTAAAGTTGTGCTTTGTTAGCTCGAAAGTCTATGGATTAATAAAACCAAATTTAAATTCGACTAATTGATCATTGTTAAACCAGTACTCTGCTTTATATATGGGCATGTTGTAATATTTTAACAGTGAATCATTATTAATTGACTTATACATTATATAATTTTTATTAGCTTGAATTGGCTCGCCTAAAATTGAAGTGACCTCCGACTTTGAAAGACCAAGTTTAATACCCTTATGGGTTGCAAACTGGGATGTGTTTTTAAACAAGCTTGGGTAATCAGTATTGTTGGTTTTTGATACCTCAATATAGGAAAAGTGGTAGTTCACTCCTCCAGGATATGTCGTTAACTTGATCATTTCACTTTTCTGTTTATTTAAAAAACAAAAAGACCGGTACATCAATTTTGAACAGTTATGTTGGTCGAGCTTTATGATATTAGAAGCGTCTTTTGCGAGTGAAATGTTGTTTATACCCGGATCAAAAAAGCGTGGCAGCTCCTGAGCGTTGAGCGCAAATGAAATCAGAGCTAATAGAGTAGTCGTTATTCTCATAATATTTAATGGCGTCTCGTTCTATTTTATTGGTCGATCACTTGTCAGGTTTTTATTGTTTGTACTTAGTTGCTTAAGTATAAGTTGAAAAAGTATAGAGAGTGTTGGTCAAGTAGCAAGTTTCTGATAATTCAATTGCATACCTGCAAACTATCAGTAAAATTCGCTTATTCCCAGTCGACTGTGACCGAACATGCTAAACATTGTGCTTTACCAACCCGAAATTCCGCCGAATACCGGCAATATTATCCGTTTGTGTGCCAATACCGGGTTTCAATTGCATTTGATAAAACCGCTTGGCTTTGAAATTGAAGATAAGCGGATGCGGCGTGCCGGGCTTGATTACCACGAATGGACGTCGGTAAAAATTCATGAGGATTATGAAGCATTTTTAGAGAGTGAGCAGCCACAAACCTTATACGCTGCTTCAACCAAAGGGACGGTGTCGTATCATAAAGCGCCATACAAAGCTGGCGACTATATTATGTTTGGTCCGGAAACACGTGGTTTACCCGTTAGTATTCGTGAGTCACTGCCTGAGGGTTGTGTGTTGCGACTGCCCATGAAAGCGGACAGTCGAAGTTTGAACTTATCCAACAGCGTTGCTATTTTTGTGTTTGAAGCATGGCGTCAGCTGGACTTTCCCGGAGCGGTTTAGCGACTGTTCTGAGCGCTCATTTCTGAGCAGTGACTTCCAGCTGATTGCAACAGGTTAGGCATCGAATAAAGCACTCGATTAAAAAGTATTGGCCAAACAGGCGAATTTGCAGCTGGTAGCAGGTCGAACAAGCCGCATTTCGGTACGTTTTTGTACAAAAAAATGTCATCCATCGAGTATTTCTGCGGTAAAGTCTGGCATAATATTCGTAATTGCTAATATAACCTAAATTGTTTTATCTCTTTTAAAGCTTTGGTTAGCCCTAGGGCATTTCTAACGATTTCTGGACAGTTTTATGAATCTTGAGCACTATTTTAAAGATTTTCGCAACGGCATCATCGGTAACGATCTTCAGGTGGCGTTAAATGGCACGTCTCGTCCGGTCATTTATGCCGACTGGACCGCCAGTGGACGACTTTATCAGCCGATTGAAAACTACATGACCGATATGATTGGCCCCTATGTGGCGAATACCCATACCGAAACCACGCTGACCGGCACCACCATGACCCATGCGTACCACGAAGCGCAGAAAATCATTAAACAGCATGTTAATGCCGATGATAACGACGTACTTATTGCTGCCGGTGCTGGTATGACGGTGGTGGTCAATAAATTTCAACGTATTTTAGGCTTGCGAATTCCTGAAAAATGGCAAGAGCGAATTAAAATTCCGGAACAGGAGAAGCCAGTCGTATTTATTACTCACATGGAGCACCATTCCAATCAAACCACCTGGAATGCCTGTGAAGTGACGGTTCAAATGATTAAACCGAAGGATGGATTGCCGGATCTGGATCACCTTAAAGAGTTATTGGTTCAATTTGCCGATCGGCCATTAAAGATCGGTGCCTTTACTGCGTGCAGTAATGTGACCGGCATTAAAACGCCTTATCATCAAATGGCGGAAATCATGCACGATCATGGCGGTCTGTGTTTTGTAGATTTTGCAGCTTCAGCGCCTTATGTGGATGTGAACATGCATCCGGCTAATCCTAAACAAAAGCTTGATGCCATTTACTTTTCGCCCCATAAATTTTTAGGCGGACCAGGCAGCAGCGGTATTTTAATTTTTGATAAAAAACTGTATCAAAATAAAGTACCGGATCAGCCCGGCGGTGGCACCGTTACCTGGACCAATCCCTGGGGTGAGCAGTGTTTTTTTGAGGATATAGAAATTCGTGAAGACGGCGGTACGCCAGGTTTTCTACAACTCATTCGTGCCGCATTGGCGGTAAAAGTAAAAGACGCCATGGGCGTTGAAAACATTGAAGCGCGGGAAAAAGAGCTAAGATCCTTGTTTATGAGTGAGTTGGCAAAAAATCCCAAAGTGAATATGTTGCAGGACAATGTAGAAGATCGGCTCTGTATCGTATCTTTTTATGTTTTGGGTATGCACCATAATTTGATCGTCCGTTTGCTGAATGACAAGTTTGGCATTCAAACTCGGGGGGGCTGTTCTTGCGCCGGTACTTACGGTCATATTTTGCTTGATGTGGATCAAATCACTTCATCGGCTATTACCAGCAAAATTGATTCGGGCGACTTAACCGATAAACCCGGTTGGGTTCGGGTGTCGTTTCATCCTACTTCGACCAATCAGGATGTGTTGGATGTGGTGGATGCCATCAATCAGGTGATTGAAAACGCAGAAAGCTGGTCGCAACATTACAGTTTTAAAACCTGCTCCGGTGAATTTGAGCCAAGAAAAGATCACACCGAATACTTATCCATACACGACTTTGATCCCATGGATCATGGCAGCAAGCATCAAAAAAGCTGGCGCGACTGGTTTCATAAATCTGCTTAAGGTATTTGTTTAAGTCAAAGGATTGTCCACAGCGGCTTTGCAATCGAAGCCGCTGATCCAGTCTAGTCTATTGCTCCATCCATAATCCGTTACAAGCGCAAACTTGAGCTTCATCCTACAAATGCTTAAACTCGAGCCACTCTTAAAATAACAGGACCTTTCCATGAAAAAAATAATGGCACTGGGCATGCTCAGTTTATCGCCGTGGCTTGTGGCCGAAAAGCTCACGCCTGAGCGCATCTACGCTTCACCTACCTTGTCGGGCGATTCAATTCGGGGGCTTAAAATTTCTCCCAATGGGCAGCGAGTAACCTTTTTAAAAGGTAAAAAAGACGATTATCAGCGATTGGATTTGTGGGAGTACCACATAGAATCGGGTAAAACCCAAATGTTGTTCAATTCCGACGACTTGCATTCTGGCGCAGAACAACTGTCCGATGAAGAAAAAGCCCGTCGTGAGCGATTGCGTCTTTCTGGCTCGGGCATTGTTAGTTACCAGTGGTCCAATGATGGTAAAGCATTATTATTTCCATTAGGTGGTGATATTTTTTACTGGAAAGTGGGCAATAAAAAAGCGCGTAAGTTGATCGAAACGCCTGAATTTGAAACCGATATTAAGTTTTCTCCCAAAGGCAACTTTGTTTCCTATGTGCGTGAAAAAAATGTCTACGTTTTTGATTTAAGCAGCAATCAAGAAATTCAGTTAACCACTGAAGGTGGCGGCGATATCAAAATGGGTATGGCGGAATTTGTGGCTCAGGAAGAAATGGATCGTATGACTGGCTACTGGTGGTCGCCCGATGAATCTAAAATTGCCTTAACCAAAGTGGATGAATCTCCTGTAGAGTTGGTAACTCGCAGTGAAATTTACGCCGAAGAAATAAAAACCGTTACTCAGCGATATCCGTTTGCGGGTGAAAATAATGTTGAGATCGATCTGGGCGTACTTGAGCTTTCTAACAAGAAAATTAAATGGGTTGATCTTGGCAGCAATAAAGATATTTATATTCCCAGAGTGAAGTGGACCGATAGCAGTGATGTTTTTACTTATCAATGGCAGAGTCGCGATCAAAAAACATTAAAGTTACAGAAAGTCCAGTGGCCATCCATGGAGCAGTCCACACTGTTAACCGAAAAAAGCGATACCTGGATTAACTTGCACCATGACTTACGCTTTTTAAACGATAAAAAAATGAAGAAAAGTTCTGGCTTTATCTGGGCATCGGAACGCGATGGTTTCAAACATTTATATTGGTATAAAATGGATGGAACATTAAAGGTACAAATCACGCAGGGTGACTGGGTGGTTGAAGACATTCAATACATCGATCAGGCCAATAAAAAAGTTTATTTTACTGGCCGAAAAGATACACCCCTTGAATCGCACTTATATGTTACAGGGTTTTCCGATAATAACGTTAAGCGTTTGACGGAGCTGGGTTACTTCCACTCGATCTCTTTTGCCAGTGACGGCAGCAGTTTTACGGATAATTATTCAAATGCCAATACACCACCCAAAGTTTCGTTAAATGACGCCAATGGTGAACGCATTACCTATCTGGTTGAAAATAAAGTGGATGACGATCATCCGCTGACGCCTTATTTGTCAGACTGGATAAAACCAGAATTTGGTACATTTGAAACCGAAGATAAAGCAACGCTTTATTATCGACTTTACAAACCCGCTAATTTTGACGCCTCAAAAAAATACCCGGCACTGGTTTATTTGTACAGTGGTCCTCACGCGCAAATGGTGACCAATCGCTGGGGAAGAATGCTGCCTCAATATATGGCACAGCAGGGCTATGCGGTATTCACCGTGGATAACCGAGGATCGAATTATCGTGGCAAGGCGTTTGAAGATCCCATTTACCGCGCAATGGGTAAAATTGAAGTGGAGGATCAAATTGAAGGGGTTAAGTTTTTAACGCAAAAATCCTGGATTGATGCTGATAAAGTTGGTGTGCACGGTCACAGTTATGGCGGTTATATGACCTTGATGACTATGTTTAAAGCGCCCGAGTATTTTAAAGCGGGCGTCTCGGGTGCTCCGGTTACCGACTGGCGTTTATACGATACCCATTACACAGAGCGTTACATGGGAACGCCTCAAAAAGATAAACAAGCGTATGACGAATCGTCGGTGTTTCCTTACGCAACAAATCTATCAGGCCCTTTGCTGATTTATCATGGCATGGCGGACGATAATGTTTTATTTAAAAATTCCACCAAGCTTTATAAATTATTGCAGGATAATAATATCCAGTTTTTTGTGATGGATTATCCGGGTAAGAAGCACAGCATTCGTGGTAAGAAAACCGGCATGCATCGCATGAATATGATCCGAAACTTTTTTGATTTACAGTTTGGGATTAAGCGATAACAATCGTTCGTGAAAAATACGCGATCAGTGATGTTGTTATCGCTGATCGCCTTGTTAACGTTACATACCATAATTTTTTTAAGATAGTCTTTCTTTTAAGATAGCCTGGCCAGACGGGCAACGTTGCTTCATTGACTGGCCGTGGCATATTAGCCGTTTTAGTCATCTACCTGATGAAGCTTATGTATATGAGTTTTATGTCAATGAAAAACACATGGTACTCTTGAAGGCCAATGAATAGAAATCGAATTTCACTGTGGATCAAACTGCCCTATACGCTAATGGTCTTTCTAATTGTGCCGGTTTACTGGCATGACTTGGGGCCAACCAATTTTTTGTGGTTCTCCGACATAGCATTGATAGTTCTTGTGCCTGCGTTATGGTTAGAAAGTCGCTTTCTGGCAAGCATCATGGCTGTTAGTGTGCTGGCTCTTGAGTTGATGTGGGTACTCGACTTTCTATTCGGTGGGAATTTGACACACATTGCCGCTTATATGTTCTCCAATGAAACGCAATGGCATATCCGTATTCTTTCGGGGACTTTTCATTTGGCGTTACCGCCAATATTGCTATTGATGCTTTATCGTTTTGGTTACGATCGCCGTGCATTGCCAACCCAATGTTTACTCGCTCTCGTGATATTACCGCTCACTCGTTTACTGACTGAGCCTTCAGAAAATATCAACTGGGTTTATGGGCTTGGCCAATCACAAAGCGAGTTGGCTGCCCCGTTATACATAAGCCTGCTCTTGTCAGGATTTATAATCGTAATCTATCTACCTTCTCACTTCCTGTTTGCACGATATTTTCCTTATAAAGATGAGCACACTAATCAATGACAATTGTTATCGAGTGGTTTTAAAACCATGACGGTCTAGTCTTTGGTTACATAATTTTACTTTTTAGTTCTATTTGAAAAGCTGAATTACGATATATTCGGTTGATAAAGCGTTACAAAAATGGAGCAGAATTATTTATGGATTTTTGGAGAAATCGTTCGTTATTAAGTAAATTATGTCTTGGAATGATTGTACTGGTAGCGGCCTGTCTGGCTCCAGAGCTTATGCTGCTACTGGATTTAGGTGGTATCGAATTTGTAATTAGCTGCTTAGCGATTTATTACAAACCGGTTATCGAGTGGGTTCGAGATAAAATCCAAACAGTCAATAATATTGTCATCATTACGCTGACTCATTTACGTATCTGCGTATTGAGTCGGCCTGCTTCATTTTCTATCCACGTTACTTATTGTTGTTTGTTGGTGTTGTTGACGGGAGCTGTTTATATGCCGTTTGGGGCTTTTATACCCGCACTGTTGGTTTCGGATGCAGCGCACTTAACTTTTATATGACGATTAATGTCGTATTTATAAATTTACAGTTTCTGGAAAAAGCCATCGATCTTTGACTCTGTTTGGCTATAATTTAACCTATGAATTAAATCTCTCAGCCGGAGAATCTCGGTGGCCACGGTTATATTCACCAAAAATCTCGAACGTCATTTGTCTTGCCCATCACAGCAGGTGTCCGGAACAACTGTGCGTGAAGCATTGGATAATGCATTTAGTGATAATGATCAGTTAAAAAGTTATGTGCTGGATGATCAGGGGCGTTTGCGCAAACACATGTTGATTGCTGTGGACGGCAGTACTATCAGCGATCGCATTCATTTATCCGATAGCGTTAACGAGCAATCGGAAATTTATATTCTACAGGCATTATCTGGCGGTTAATGTTTTCTTACTCACGTTGAAGAAAGAAGGATGGCATTATGAGCGCGGTTGCATTAATAGCGACAAGAAAAGGTTTATTTAAACTAACCGAACATCAAACCATTGAACCCGTAGGCTTTTCGGGTGTGCCAGTGACCATGATGTTGGCCAGTAAGCATCATGCGCGTTGGTACGCCGCGCTGGATCACGGCCATTTTGGTACCAAGTTTCACGCCAGTGACGATGAAGGCGTACATTGGCAGGAGTTAACTGCGCCAGCTTACCCAAAACAGGACGATAAAGAAGACGGCGATAGCCTGAAAATGATTTGGAGTCTTGAGTTTGCAAAGGGTGAAAGCTCTAATGAACTTTGGGCGGGCACTATTCCCGGAGGCCTGTTTTACTCCAATGATGGTGGCAACAGCTGGCAATTAAATCAAACGCTTTGGCAATACAAACAGCAGCAACAATGGTTTGGTGGCGGTTTTGATGAAGCGGGCATTCATTCCATTTGTGTTGATCCAGAAGATTCAAACAAAGTGTCTATTGCGGTTTCCTGTGCCGGTGTTTGGGTAACCGAAAATGGCGGTGAGTCCTGGAATAATCAATCCAAGGGTATGCGTGCTGAGTATATGCCACCTGAACAAGCAGGCGATCCGTTAATTCAAGATCCGCATAGAATGGTTCAATGCCCATCGGATCCAGAACAGTTTTGGGTGCAACATCATAATGGTATTTTTGTTTCCAGTGATGGCACAAAAAGCTGGCAAGAAGTTGAGTCAGTGGAACCCTCCGCTTTTGGTTTTGCCACGGTGGTGCATCCAGACGATGGAAACACCGCCTGGTTTGTACCAGCGGTAAAAGACGAATGCCGGATCCCTGTTGATGGGCAGTTTGTCGTCACACGCACACGGGATGGTGGAAAAACATTTGAGCAATTAAATAAAGGATTACCGCTAGGGCTCAGTTACGACTTGGTGTTTCGGCACGGGCTGGATATTGATGCCACAGGCGACCAATTACTGATGGGGTCAACCACGGGTAACTTATGGTTAAGTGACAATCAAGGGGATAGTTGGCAGTGTTTAAGTAATCATTTACCGCCAATTTACGCGGTAAGGTTTATTAAGTGATGGTTTGATTCATTGTTTAAAATGACGCTTTAAAAGCGCTTTAATGTTGTCGAAAGGGACGATTATTGAATGGGATATCCTCATATGTAGAGTGGCGCTTTATAAAAAATAGGCTATCTCGTTGATTTACATTAGGAGTTAAGGTTCAATGGATTTTTGGTTGGCGTTTACTTATGCCAACGTGAACATAATTAAAAAGTTATGTGGTAATTCCAGTTCATGAGTAAACCTTTTAATAACATTTGTCCGAAGTGCAAGTATCAACGCTCCGCCACCGATACGGCTCCTGAGTGGCAGTGTCCCAAGTGCGGCATCGCGTATAGTAAGTTTCAAACAAGGGTATATACCAAGCAGCAAATCAAAGAAGCGAATAAAAAATGGATAGCAAAAGTAAATGGTGCTAGAAATCGTGAAAATGCTATTTTCAAGACACGTGTATTAATGATGTTCGCGGGAGTATTTATCGTATTGTTACATCCCGATTGTAATAGCGGCATTAGGTTAGTTATTTCACTTTGCATCATGGCATTCATGTCTTGGAAATTGATCCAGACAATGAAAGAACACGGTTTCTATATAGGTAGCGTTGGAGAAACTCGCAGTATGTCTGATCACCCAATCAGCTTCAAAGTGGAGTATTTTGGTGGCGTATTTCTAACCTTGCTTTTTACCTTCGGCGCTATCAGCGCTGCTGTAGACTTATTGTTTTGAACACGATTTTAAAGAAGCTAGCTTGGTCTGTTTTTGCAATAGGCGGTTTATTGCTCATAAACGGTAGTAGTAATGGCGATGATTTTCCCATTTTTTATTCGTACTTTTTTCATCAGTATGATGCGAATACGTGAGGCCTGATAACGTTCTCCCGCGTTAAATTACTGAGTAGTCGGCATGGTCGAACATATTATGCTGATGTCCGCTATACCTATATGGTTGCGGCTACCTGACATTATTCGAACTTAGTGAGTTTTAGCTCAAGGACTGACTCACCCGAGGAAGTTGTAGCTCGTTATCCAGTTGGTAAAAAAGTAATAGTTCACTATGACGCGAGCTCTCCATCTTATTCAGTCTTAGAGAAGAACACTCTGGGTTTAGGGGTGATCTTTCGGGTATGTTTAATGACCGCGATCATAGTTGGCGTTCTCGTGTACTTGGGCTTTGGGTTTCGAGATTGGTTCAAGAGTAGAAGGTACTAATATGGTGCATTTACCACATAACAAGAGCATCAACCTCGCCAGCTACGCTGGCTGGACCTCCAACTGCTGCGCAGTTGTCGGCCGGTCATGCAGGCGGTATGCGGCTTGACAATGTTGCGCAACGCGCTACACTGCACTAATGATAAAGTCGTTCAAACATAAAGGACTTCAACAATTCTTCGAGAAAGGCACAAAGAAGGGTATTCAGGCCAAGCATGCAAACAAACTTCGTATGCAACTTACAGCCCTTGATACCGCCCATGCCATTGAAGATCTCGAGATCCCTGGTTATCGGCTTCATCAGCTTAAAGGCGCTCGTAAAAACCTCTGGTCTATAACCGTCAGTGGCAATTGGCGTATTACCTTCGAGTTTGAGGCGGGCAATGTTTACATCGTTAACTACGAGGATTATCACTAATGAGTATGCACAAACCCCCACATCCAGGTGAATTCATCCTTGCTACCTACATGGAGCCTTTTAATGTTAGTTGCCGCCAATTAGCCAAGCACCTTGATGTTGCCGCTTCAACTCTAAATCGTGTGCTTAAGGGCCAAAGTGGCATAAGCCCAGAGATGGCTTTAAGGCTCTCTAAAGCATTAGGTCGCTCCCCAGAAAGCTGGCTAACTATGCAAGACAACTATGATTTATGGCAGGCAAAAAAGGCCGTCAAACTTGGTAAGGTTCAACAACTAAAACTCAATGCCGCGTAAACAGTGGGTCAACAGGATGCTGATAAATTCGCGCTTGTTATGTAGGTGTTAGTTGCGTATGAACCATATATTTATTTTATTTATCGCCATTCTTCTTCAAGGTTGTGTCATTTTTCCTTTGCCTGAAGTTTACACCCCTGAATTTAAAGGTGTCATTTTAGATGAGTTAGGGAAACCGGTAAGTAACGCAAAAGTGACTCGCATAGAGCCTTCTAGTCGAGCAGGGGAGTATGGCTCGATGGTGAGCGTCAGGGTAAATACAGACGAAGTCTTTACCAATAAAAATGGTGAGTTTTACTTGCCTAATAAAAGTAAGACTGTTTGGTTCCACGGTGGAATTCAATCAAACTTATTCTCATGTTTTGGTAGTTTTCAAGTGGAAGCAAATGGCTATCTAACTTATATAGCTAATGAAAATAAATTCACAAAAATGACTGAGCATGGGGAACGCTGTGAAGGTGTTGCATTTTTAGTGGATGTCAGACTACAAAAGGTAACTAACAGTAAAAACTAGAAAGATGCGCTACCGTGCAGCTCTTCTTAAAGCGTTAAATATCAAGAGGGAACTGTGTATAAATCGAAGAAAACCATACTAGCTTTTTTAGCTTTGGTAATTCCTGGAATTGCCAAAGCTAATGCGGGTGTGCCTATGTTGTTTTTAGCTATGCCAGCATATTTGATTTCTCTAGTACCGATTATAGCTATAGAAGCAACCTACATATCAAAGAGTTTAGAGCTGTCTCTTGGCCAGTCTTTGAAAACGGTAAGCATTTCTAATGTGGTTTCGACCATAATAGGTGTACCTCTCAACTGGTTTCTGCTTGTATTGGTTCAAATGGTTACTGGCGGCGGTAGTGCCTACGGAACTGATTCCTTCATGGGTAAAGTTTTAGCGGTTACATGGCAGGCTCCATGGCTAATACCATACGAGAAAGACTTAAACTGGATGATCCCTATTGCAGATTTAGTTTTGTTGATTCCCTTCTTTTTTGCCTGATGGTGGTCGGAATATTGGGTTTCAAAGAAAATCAATAAATCATTACCCTCACTCAGTATTAAGGGAAAGGTACGCAACGCAAACCTAATTACATACTCACTGCTCGCTACTTGGCCTTTGGGTTTCTTGGTACTGGGTAGTGCGGCGAAATAAGTATTTAACAAACGCGGCAATTAAGTCGCTCGTAAGCTCGCACCTATAACGCGGACATAAAGCTAAAAAATGAATTTATTTAAGTCTTCAGGTAGAAGTGTTCGTTTTAACATATGTAGCCTACTGTTCGTAGTTTTTGGCTTTTCAATGGTATATTTTTTTAACTCCTAAAATAATCAAGGATTGGGCTTGGCTGCCCTGGCGATAACTTTTTTTATCGGAGTAACTGCGTGTTTTATAGTAAACTGCCCTAGTTGCAAAAGAAGTTGGTTGTATTTTGCGATTAGCAAAAGAAATATCGGCTATTGGCTTCACTTTTTAATGGAAATTGATGAATGCCCCCACTGTGGTTACACTGAACTTAACTGTAAAAGTCAGAAGGATAAGTAGCCATTTGTTGCGCATATATCAATGCTTAAGGCATTAACTTATCTTCGAGTAAGGAAACCATTAAACGAATACTAATCCCATTTTTTGTAATACTATTTTTCTGATTTCAATTTAGCAAAGTCAACAAACACAGGTAACCGCTTTAAAGAGGTTGTCGCTCGGCTTAAACAAAAGAGAATATTATGTTTCGAAAAGCGTTTCAGTTTGCAAAGCTTCCAATTATCATTTCGATAATTGTGACACCGGTGCGCTTTTCTCTAGAGTTAATTGGATTGCCAGATTATGCAATTTTTTTAATTGGATTACTTTGGTTAACCATTGCTTACTCAATTTATTGGGGCATCAAAAACTTTGATGAAGAAAATGCATACACATTGCTTTTGTTAGTTTTAGTTATATTCTCTCCTATTTCACGCATTCCCGTTTTTTTACTGTGGTGGATTGATACGACTTGGCAAATCGGAACGCACTACAATATTTTTTCGGATTGGAAGCAAGCACTGGTTAGCCAACTGTTTTATGGATCACTGGTTCAAATCATTCCGGGCTTTATTATTGGTTCTATTACAATAAATATTAAACAAAGCAGGTTAAAAAACACGGGATAAAAAGTTTTCAAGCCGCGCACACGCACATAAACTTATGCTTGTTGTATCAGGTTCGGTGTAAGTTATTGCCAATATTTAATCAAACTCACGTGAACGCGGCTTAAAACAAATGTTAATTTTCTCGCTGATAAACCACCTTACCATTAACCACCGTCATTAAAATTTCACCATCCAATAATTTATCCGGGTGGGTATTGAGTGGATCAATGTCCATCACGGTAAAGTCAGCCCACTTACCGACTTCGATTGTGCCTGTGTCGTCTTCTCGGAACGCAGAGTAAGCGGCCCAATCCGTATAGGCGCGTAACGTTTCTTCTGCGGTTAACGCCTCAGAAGGGTACCAGCCGTCGCTGGGTTCTTGCTGCTTGTCACGGCGGGTAATGCCGGCATGAAAGCCGTAAAAGAAATTATGATCGGAGCCGGGCAGATCCGAGTTAAAAGTAATGGGTACGCCTTGTTCTCTTAATTGACGCCACGCATAAGCGCCTTTAATGCGATCGGGGCCCAGTCGATCTTCTGCCCAGGTTTTATCTTCAACGGCGTGTGGCGGCTCCATCGACGCGATTACATTGAGATCAGCAAAGCGCGAAAAATCGTCGCTGTGGATCACCTGCGCGTGTTCTATTCGATGCCTGAGTTCGCTGGCATTTGGGTATTGCTTGTAAACCGATTCGATAAAGTCGAGGGTTTCACGATTTCCGGCATCGCCAATGGCGTGAATACCAACCTGAAAACCTGCCGCCATCAACCGACGAACCAGAGAAGAGTCAAAGCCGTAACCATCACCACTAACACCTTTATGGCCGGGTTTGTCTGAATAATCCTGCAATAAACGGGCACCGCGAGAACCGAGAGCACCATCGTAATAAGCTTTGACAGAGCGAACATCATAAAAGCCTTCGGGATCAATCTGTGGGCCCTGTTTTAACCAGTGTGTGCTTAACGATTCATCCCGTGCCGATAACATGGCGTACACTCGAATCGGTAATTGATTTTGCTCGCGTAACTGCTGAAAAACTCTCATATGTTGGGCACTTGCACCGGCCTGATGTATTGCGACATAACCGTCTTTGGCCATTTGTTGCAGACCGGCCATAATCCATTGGCTCACTTGTTTGTCGCTGGGCTCAGGTATAGCAGTATCCATTAAGGTGGTGGCGCGATTTAATAGTATGCCAGTAGGCTCTCCATTATTGTCGCGAACTATTTCACCGCCAATGGGGGCTTTGGTCGATGCAGTGATATTGGCCGCTTTAAGCGCAGCGGAGTTTACCCACACAGCAAAACCATGCAGGCTTTTTAATAAAACAGGGTTATCGGGAAACGCTTTATCCAGTAATTGTCGGTTTGGATAATTATTTGCCCAGGCACCTTCATCCCAACCCTGACCAATAATCCACTCGCCCGCTTGAGCGTCTGTTTGTTGTTGGATCCAGTCAATGGCGTCTTCAGGGGAAGGAACATCAATTAAATTGACTCGCGATAATATTTGCCCAAGCTCAGAAACATGGGCATGGGAGTCAACTAAACCGGGGATTAAAATGGCACCTTTTAAATCAATTTTTTGTGTTTGGTCGTCGACAAAACTACTCAGGCTTTCGTTATCACCCACCGCCACAATGCGGCCATCGGATACGGCTACTGCATTGGCGTCTGAGCGCCAGTGTACCCGGTCGCTACCCTGAGCATTGGACGCTTCACTGGATTTATAAAATGGTGCATCGGCCGCTGGTGTGCCATCAAGTGCGGGTGAGGGCCAGCTTAGTGTATACACGGTCGCGTTATAAAATAATGTGTCTGCGATAACGGTGACGTCATCGCTTTGAGGTTGTTGCTGCTCTGGTGATGAAGATTGTTTGCAAGCCTGTAAACTTAACGCGAGCAAACCCGCGATCAATAACCCTTGAATAACGCGCATATATCATTCTCCCAGTGTTTTTATTATGGAGTTTTTTGAGATGATTACTGTAAAAGCTGTTTTAAGCTTACAAAGTGATTAGCAGTAGGTCAATTAAGTACTGATTAATAAACGAATGAGCAATATACGGATGAGCAGTACACGAATGATTAAGACAAGGATGATTAAGTTAAGAATTATCAAAAGGGATGATTAGAATAATTTAAGGAAGAGTTTAGGGCTAATAAACAGAAGTTAAAATTAACCAGATGAATGTTTTAAATAAAACAGCCCGATTATTGCCGGGCTGTTGGTGTTACAAATAATGCTGTTTAATATTGGGTGATCGTTGCTACTGGCGGATCCCTTCAATGTGCAGCGACATATGAACTTCAGTTGATGCAGGACCTAATCGCTCGGGAATACCAAAGTCTTTTAGACCCAAAGTGGTTTTGCCAGAAAAACCAGCACGGTAGCCACCCCAGGGATCTTTGCCTTCACCAATCTTTTTAGCGTCGATGGTAATGGACTTAGTGACACCATGCAGTGTTAAGTCACCAACCACTTCCAGCTTGCCATTACCTTTATCGGTAATTTTTGTGCTAACAAATTTAGCTTTTGCAAACTTATCCACTTCAAGAAAGTCATCACTGCGTAAGTGCTTATCACGTTCCGCGTGGTTAGAGTCGATACTGGCGGTGTTAATTTCAACCATTACTTTAGAGTCATTGGGCTTTTCACTGTCGTAACTGAAAGTGCCTTCAAAATCATTAAATCGGCCGGTTAGCCAGGAGTAACCCAGGTGTTGAATTTTAAAGTTGATAAAAGCATGGGCGCCTTTGGTATCAATTTTATATTCCGCTGCGCTTGCTGTACCCATTAATAAAAAGGCGCTTACGAAAGATAACATCGAGTGTTTTAATAACGTTTTTTTCATCGTGTTGTTCTCCAAAAGTGTAACGGTTTAAAGTAGCAAATCGTCAAGCATTACAACATACGTTTCAGTGTATTGTCTCGATCTATAAAGTGATGTTTTATAGCGGCCAGTGCATGAACAGAGACCAGCGCAATAAGACCATAGGCCAGCCACTTGTGCAGGCTGCCGGCAATATCTTCCTGCTGTTCTATAAATTCACCCGCTGAGGGAATGGTAAACCAGTTAAATACTTCGATACCACGCCCATCGGCGGTTGAAATAAGATAACCGCTGATAAAGATGGCAAACAATGCCAGATACAATAAGAGGTGTGCCACATGGGCTGCAAAAATCTCTAAACGAGAATGCGTGGCAAGAGGCTCCGGCCGTTTGTTGATCATTCGCCAAAATAGACGAAATATCACAACCAAACTTAACAGCAAGCCAACACTTTTATGGTAGTGGGGTGCTGTTTTATACCAGTCACTGTAATAGTCGAGCTCTACCATCCAAAAGCCAACGGCAAACATGGTAAAAACAACTAACGCCACCAGCCAGTGTAAGGCTTTGCTTAAAGTACCGTAGCTAGACTCTGTATTTTTTAACATGCTGGACTCGTTTTTACAGGTTATGACTAATATATATTTTTACTAGAAGCTGTCTCACCTTCGTTCGCTATTTTTGAGAAGGCTTCTAATACTTATTTTTACTAATAAGGTTCTATCAATCGACCAGTTTTAGTTTACAGTGAAAAAATCGAACGTTAATAGCTCTAGTTAGATGATATAGGTCGAATATTTCGATGCATTGTGGCATCTACCCTAGCATACATTCGTCAAAAATTAAGTCATTTAACAATGATACCGATAATCAAAAGTCGCCATTAGAAAGTGGTATAAATGATATCAAGGTAAAATGATATCAAGCTAAAGTGTTATAGGATAAGGACAAAAGGAGAGAAGTAATAAAGTAAGCTTTATAGGTTACCAGCGCTGCTCATGTGTCCTTTGGTAAAAAACACATCCGCTATTAAAAGTTTAAATTAACACCACCTGATCGCGACCATTCTCTTTTGCACGATATAGGGCTTTATCGGCTCGCTTTAAAACGCTTTCCAGTAGTCGGTCGTGTTCTTCGGGTTTCGCGGCACCCATACTAACGGTAATGGTCTCTTTTATTTCAGGTATATCCATAGCGGCACAGGCTTCACGAATACGCATAAAGAACGAAGTGAGTTCATTATCAGGCAGCCGTGGCAAAACCAGTAACCATTCTTCGCCACCCACGCGACCGAAGGAGTCATGCTCGCGGATGATTCTTTTTACCGATTGTGCAAATTTTTTCAACACAATATCGCCAATATCATGGCCATAGGTGTCGTTGATGTTTTTAAAGTGATCCAGATCGATAATGCAATAAATGACATCCACTTGGGTTCGCTGGTGCCGGCTGAATTCAGCTTCTGCAAGCTTAACAATTTGCCGTCGGTTGGGCACGCCAGTAAGTTCATCGGTCAATGCAAGCTGGGTGAACTTATGCCGTACCTGTTTTTCGCGGCGCCAGAAAAGCGTCATAAAAACTGCTGCGATAAGTAAGGCCGCTGATCCTAAAATAAATATTAAGGTTTGGTTTTGTTGCTCCGAAATTTTTAACTTCTGCAGTTCATTTTGTTGTTTTAATATTTGATTTTCTTGCTCGCGGAGTTGATTGCTGAACTGATTTTGCATATCTCTGATTTGTTCGGTATTGGTTTTATCAATGGTTTCTTCAAGTAATGCAATCAGTTGCTGGTAATGATTGATGGCCTGTTCATAATGATTTTGATCGGCATGAAACTTAGAAACAAGTTTTAAAACATCAACTTGATAGGCGTCTGACGACTGGTTAAGGTCGGGTATTATTTGATTGATAAGATTGCGTACTTTGGCGATATTGCCGAGTTTTATATGGGATTGTAATAGCTGCACTAAAATTCGATTAACCAGGCGATCATTTTTTAAGTCAATGGCTATGGAGTAGGCCTCATTTAAATAAATAAGTGCTTGTTCAAACTTATCCTGTTTAATCGCCAAAGTACCCAGTTGACTGGTAGCAAAAGCAATGCCCTGGGTTATATTATGCTTTCGGGCGATCTGTTCGGATTTTTTTAAATAAGTTTCCGCTTGTTTAAACTTATCAACCTTTAAGGACACATAGCCAATATTGTAGTAAGTGACAGAAGCGGCCAGCTCAAGCTTATCGGTGTCGTAATATTCAAGACTTTTAAAAAAGTATTTTAAGGCAGTATGGTGATCGCCAGTGGCATCGTACACCAGAGCAATATTCGCTAATACGGTTGGCACCATTTCAGTATCTATGGCTTGGTATTTTTCAAACGCATCAAACAGCAAATCGAGCGCTAACTGGTTTTCTCCGTTGTAATAACAGGACAGTCCGTACTTGGACTTGGTTAATGCAATGAGCAGTGTTTTATCTTGATGATTGCTTTGTTCGACCTGTTGCAGAATATCAGTGTAGGCTTTTTTTGTATTGGGCCAGTCACTCATTTGAGATAAGGCTTCGGCCTGCATTAACTTAAATTCAATTTCGTAACGAAAGTTATTGTGGGCACTGGCGAGTTGTTCGCCATTAACAGCGGATTGTTGTGACTTATCCAGATAACCGAGCTGACTGTAGAGTTGCGACTCGATAAGCATTAATTCCAGACGTTCGCTAAGCGGCAGTGTTTTTAATGTTAAACGTTGTTCGATGAGCGACAGGGTTTCGACCGGGTTAGTATTTGCTTGCTGCTTTATTTGTTCCAATGAGGTGTCTGCCCAGACTGAGGCTGACATAAATAACAACGCTATGAATGCAAACGCAGGTAAAGTTCGGCGATTATTAATATTAAAAACCATAAAAAAGGAATTATTAAGACGATAAATTTATTATAGAAGGAGATTTAACATATGGCTAAGTTTCGCTTCTTTTAATCACTTTTGTTGGCATTAGTTAAGGCGAAGTTTAAAGTTGTTAGTGTTGATGTGTGCGAGTTGTCTATGCAAGTGCATGGTTATTGAAAAAACGGTTTAATAATAGGGGCTCTTTATGAATACAAGAGCCTTGGAGTGCATGGTTAAATTATCTAAGCGCTTTAAAAATCACCAAAACTAACCTGTAGCGAACTGATAGCGGCCAGTCCTGCGGTTTCGGTTCGCAAAATTCTAGGGCCAAGTTGAATGCCGGTTGCCCCTTTTTGCATCAGATGCTCAACTTCCTGATCACTGAGGCCGCCCTCTGGCCCGATAAGCAGGGTAAATTGTGACGCTTGTTTCAGATTTCGAATCGACTGCCCCTGGTGTGGATTAAGCAATAATAAAGTTTCGAGCGATGGCATTGCCGCGATTTGCTGATCAATAAAGGCGTTTAATTGGATCGGCGCATTAAGTAGCGGCAAACGATTTCGGCCGCATTGTTCACAAGCGCTAATGATCACCTTTTGCCAATGCTGTTGCTTCTTTTGCAGTCGTTCGGCACTCAGTTTTACGCCGCAACGTTCGGTAAACAGCGGAGTGATTTGTTGCACGCCCAGCTCGACGGCTTTTTGCAGAGTCAGGTCCATTTTATCGCCGCGAGAAATGCCCTGAGCCAGATGCAGTTGCAGAGCTGACTCTCTGTCATCGGTCTGCTGAGAGGTGATGGTCACCGTCACCTGTTTTTTGGCCACTTCTGTCAGATTGGCCCGGTAGCTATGGCCATCGCCATTAAACAGTTCGATGTCACTGCCAGCCTGCATCTTTAATACTGTGACCAGATGACGAACCGCATCCGCTGGCAGAGCAAAGCGGTCATTTAGCTGTAATGGTTGATCCAGATACACTCGGTTTAATCGCACGGCTTTTGTTCCCGTTTTTTACTCGGCTGTAATCGTTTAATCGGCGTCAGCCGCAAGGTTAATGCCTTGCCAGGCAATTTCCGCCAGTCGTTCAATTTCATCTTCAGTAATCACATAGGGTGGCATCATATAAACCACATTGGCCAGTGGCCGAAGCAAAGCACCCTGAGTTAATGCGTACTGATACACTTTTATGCCGCGTCTTTCACGCCAGTCAAAGGCTTCTTTGGTTGCTTTGTTTTTAACCATTTCGATAGCCAGAATCATACCGGTCTGACGCACATCGCCAACGTTTGGGTGCTGTTTAAAGCGCTCGGCCACCTGACTGAGTTTATTGATTAAGATTTGATTGTCGGCCAGTACGTTGTGTTTGGCAAAAATATCCAGGGTTGCCACTCCGGCAGCACAGGCCAGTGCATTGCCAGTGTAACTGTGGGAGTGTAAAAAGCCTTTAAGCGTGGCGTAATCATCGTAAAATGCCTGATAAATCGAATCGTGAGTCACCACTGCCGCTAATGGCAGAAAGCCACCGGTAATGCCTTTTGATACGCACATAAAGTCGGGCACAACATCGGCCTGTTCACAGGCAAACATGGTACCGGTACGGCCAAAGCCCACGGCAATTTCGTCAAATATAAGATGCACATTGTATTGATCGCACAGTTGACGCACCCGGGTCAGATAAATGGGGTGGTACATACGCATATTACCGGCGCATTGTACAAGTGGCTCCAGGATGACCGCTGCCACTTCGTGATGATGTTGCTCAAGCAGTTCGGCCATTTTATCGCTCTGACGTAATGAATAGTCGTACCAGCTCTCACCTTCTTCACGATAATAGCAGTCGGGAGATGGCGCCATTATGGTTTCGAACAGCATTGGGCCATAGGTTTCTTTATAGAGCGCCACATCGCCCACCGAAAGCGCGCCCATGGTTTCGCCGTGATAGCCATTTTCTAAAGCAATAAAGCGTTGTTTTTCGGGCTGACCAATATTCTTCCAGTACTGGAAACTCATTTTTAACGCCACTTCGACTGCCGCTGAGCCGCAGTCGGCATAGAACACCCGATCAAGAGTTTTAGGTGTCAGCTGGATCAGTTTTTCAGCCAGTTCGATGGCCGGTATATTGGAGCAGCCAGCAAAGATCACTTGTTCAAGCTGATCCGCCTGTTGTTGAATGGCGGTTTTAATTTCGCTACGGCCATGACCAAACAGATTAACCCACCAGCTACTGACCGCATCCATATAACGGTTGCCCTGATCGTCAATCAGATAGAGTCCATCGCCTTTAACAATGGGCAACAAAGGATAAATTTCGTGCTCTTTCATTTGTGTGCAGGGGTGCCACAAAACGGATAAGTCGCGTGTTGATAAATTGCTCAAGGTAAACCCATAGTCGATTCAATGTATTTGCCGCCATTATACCGATAATGCGAGTTAACATCGCCCCAACTCTGCCTGTGCATGATACTAACTGGTTATCAAAACGAGCGATTACCGAGCTGGCTTTATACTCTGTTACGAAGTTGGGCTGGTATTTTTTTGATGAGTGGGTAATCTATGCTTCTTAATTTTAATAACAGACAGACTTAATGATGGAAAAAACAGTGACTCCTTCGCGACTCTTTTTGATGGCGACAGCCCTTGCATTAACGGCTTGTCAGTCTGAAGTTGAGCATAAAACAGCAACGGATGCTGTCGCAAATACTCCAAAGCCCGAGGTAAATGTTCGTCCAAATGCGATTAAAGCGCATATTGATTTTTTAGCCGATGATCTACTCGAGGGGCGTGATACTGGCAGCAAGGGCTATGACATAGCGGCGAATTATGTGGTGTCTCATTTTTCTCAATTTGACCTAAAACCGGCCGGTGACAACGGTGGCTACACCCAGCAAGTACGCTTCCGTCAACGATTGTTAAAACCCGACTCGGCCGTGTTGCAACTGCAAACATCAAACGGCGAAGTTAACTTCAGTTACCCCGATGAATTTATTACCGGTGGCAGCAGTGTGGCCACTAGCCAGTCGATCAATGCGCCTCTGGTGTTTGTTGGTCATGGCATCAGCGCGCCGGAACTGAACCATGACGATTACGCGCAAGTGGACGTCACCGATAAGATTGTTGTGTTATTAACCGGCAAGCCGGGCAATTTACCGTCAGAAGAAGGCGCCCATTTTGCGTCGCGTTATCAGCGCGCCAAAGCGGCGGCAAAGCACGGTGCAGTGGGTATGATTTATTTGCAAACACCGGAAGCTGAAAAGCGCTACAGCTATCAACGTATGCAAAAAAACGTCGATAAGCCATCGTTAAACTGGCTGGACGAACAAGGCGAGCCGGGCAACAGTATTCCGCAATTAAAAGGCGGTGCATTATTGAGTATGGAAGCATCAGAAAAGTTGATGCAGTCGGCACCGCAGGGTTATCAGGCGCTGGTCGAGATGGCCGAGTCTAAACAGCCTTTACCAACCTTTGCTCTGGGCTTTAGCGCCACCATTGCCAGTGAAACCGAGCATGATGAAATAACCAGTGCTAATGTGGCAGGCATTGTTGAAGGAACCGATCCGGAATTAAAAAACGAGTATGTGGTGTATACCGCGCATCTTGATCACATTGGTGGGCATCATACCGACGGTGACAGCGATCACATCAATAATGGCGCGCTGGATAACGCCAGTGGCACGGCCATTATGCTCGAAACGGCAAGACTGTTTGCTGAAAACCCGACCAAACGGTCGATTTTATTTGTTGCGGTAACGGCAGAAGAAAAAGGGCTGCTTGGCTCCGATTATTACGCGCAAAACCCCACCGTACCGGTGGAGCAAATGGTGGCGAATGTAAATCTTGATATGCCGTTGATATTGTATCCCATAGGTGATGTGATTGCCTTTGGTGCCGAGCATTCCACCATGGGTGATTTTGTTCAGCATGCGGTTGAAAAGATCGGCTTGCAGTTATCGCCGGATCCTATGCCAGAGCAAAATATTTTTGTTCGATCCGATCATTACTCTTTCGTTAAGCAAGGTGTGCCATCGGTATTTTTAGTACCTGGTTTTAAATCGCTGGATGAGTCTGTTAACGGCGGAGAAATCTTTAAAAAGTTTTTTGCCGAGCATTATCATCAGCCCAGTGACGAAGCGACGTTACCGATTGATTATCAGGCGGGGGCACGTTTTACCAAAGTAAATTATTTGATCGGTAAGGAAATTGCCAACAGCGCCTCGCGCCCACAATGGAAAGAAGGTGATTTCTTTGGCGACACCTTTGGTAAACGTTAATTTATCAGGGCGTTTATTATTAGAATAGATTGATATTCAAGGCTTAAAATGTTGTCACCAATAAAAACCGATGCTCAAAAGGCATCGGTTTTTTTGTGGGAATGGCACTCATCGTTTTCAGTTAGACGGAAGCAATACCCATAAATAATCGCTAACGATTGACCGTTGGATCGATGGCCCATTTTTGACTGTACCCTGAAGATGCCGTGGTCAACAGGTGATTATTCGCTTGATCAAACGCAACCGACCAGACAATTGCCCCCACCGGTTTCCAGCTGTCTCTAACCTCGGCTTTAAAGTGTTGCAGCTTTTTGCCGTTTCGGGTTGACCAGAGCACTATGTCGCGATCCGGTGCGCCCGTGGCTATCAGGGTTGCATCATCGGAAAATGCCGCTGCGGTTGTTATGTATTCCCTGGGTTTTAATTGCAATCGGGTGCGCTCGGAACCGTTGGTCAGATCCCAGACAATTGCATTACCGCGTGTGCCGGATGTAAACGCAAACCGCCCTTGCCGCTCAAGCCTGACCAGGGTTACTCGCGATTCATGTTCGAAAATGTATTTCGGTTGCCCTGTCTGGGTGTTCCACAATATGGCGCGGCCATCACTGGCACCGGTGAGTGCCCATAATCCGTTTGGTGAAAGGTCAACCGAGGCAATGGGCTCAACCCGGTGGCCGGTAAACTCAAGGCGTCGCCCGGTTTCTAGGCTAATGTGAACAGCGGTGCCATTGCGCAAGCCCAGTAAAGCAAACCGGCCTAAATCAGACAGGGCAACCTGGGAAATGCGCGCGGGTGCCTGCCAGTAACCGTAGGGTTTGCCGGTGTTGGTATTCCAGATGACAAAGGTGCGATCGTCAGCGGTGATGGCACGACTGCCATCGGGTGAGATATCACTGGCGATAATGGCGGAGTCGGGAGAATCATTGTGTTGCCACTGGAACAATTTTTCATTGCGCTCCAGATCCCAAAAGGCGGCCTTATGATTGACCGAGCTGATCACCGCAAATCGGCCATCATCGGACACAGAAGCATCGTAAGTGCCTACTGCGGCATGTTGCCAGGTAGCAACGGCCGGCGGCGTCTTTTCACAGCCAGATAGCGCCAAAACACAGATAATCAGCCCATAAAGCGGTATATTCTTCACATTTTTACTCATTGCCAAGACAGCCATAGCCACATCGTTTGGATTTTCAATCAGATATCGTTAGACTGCGGGTCTAACTTTAATAAATTCATTTACTTACTGTAGGGGAAAACCTGTGAAAAAACTAATTTCTGTTGCCGTTCTTTCGGCGCTGATGGCCGGATGTAATCAGGACGGAGCGAATAAGGCTGCGGAAAAAGCGGCAGAGCCAAAAACAGATCTGGAAAAGCAAAGCTATTCCATGGGCGCATTGTACAGCTCTCGCATTACTCAAGACCTGAGTAAAAACAACATCGAGATCAACAAAGACATGCTGCGTCAGGGCTTTCTGGACGGTCTGGAAGGTAAAGCTGTAATGGATGATGAGCAAATGAATCAGCAGATGATGGCGTTTCAGCAAAATGTTCAACAAGCCATGCAAGCAAAGCAGCAACAAGAAGTTAAAAAAAATAAAGCCGATGGCGCTGCTTACATTGCGAAAATGGTAAAAGAAGATGACACCATTAAAGCCGCTGAAAGTGGCAGTGGGTTGCATTTTAAAGTGCTTGAAGAAGGCGATAAAGAAAATTACCCCGCAGCTACCGATGAAGTACGCGTACACTACACAGGTACATTAATTGATGGCACTCAATTCGACAGCTCTGTGGAACGTGGCGAGCCGATTAATTTCCCACTGAATCGAGTCATTCCAGGCTGGACCGAAGGTGTGCAATTAATGAGTAAAGGCGCCAAGTACCGTTTCTACATCCCATCGGATCTGGCTTACAGCGATCAAGGCCGTCCGGGAACCATTCCTGGTGGCGCGACATTAGTGTTCGATGTTGAGTTGCTGGAAATCAATCCGGAAACTGAGCAACAGGCACAAAAACAGCCTGAAGAAGCGCAGCAGTAAACTCCGATGACGGAACAGTCGCGGCTAACCACGTTTAAAGCGTTTTGGCCGTTTTACCTGAGCCAACACCGCAGCAAGACCTGCCGTTTACTGCACTACGCTGGAACGGCAGCTTCAATTGCGTTGCTATCGGCGTTATTGGCTTTAGGTCAGTGGTATTGGCTCTGGTTGCCTTTGGTAACAGGCTACGCTCCGGCTTGGATTGGCCATGCGCTGTTTGAGCGCAATAAGCCCGCGACCTTTGAGTATCCGCTGTATTCATTTGCGGCGGATTTTAAAATGTTTTACTTTGCTATCACAGGTCGTCTGGCTGATGAATTAAAACAGCTGGATAGTTGATTTAAACTTTGAGATTTAACTTAATTGAAGAGTTTAAAGAATACATAAAAAAAGGGTCATCAGACCCTTTTTTTATGATTGAACGAAAGTACTGACACAGCGACTAGCGGCTGCTTTTTAATATTGTGATGGTTTCATCGTTAAGCATTAATGGCGCAAGTTCTTCAGTTAATACTTTGCGCTCCTCACTTTTGTCCCAAAGCTCCCAGTTTTCCAGAGTATCCCAGGCAGCAATAATGACAATTTTATCGTTGTCGTTTAAATCGAAGTAAAGTTCTCCGCCCATAAAGCCTGTTTTGCGCGCGGCTTCTTTTTTCGCTTTACGGATAACCGTGGCGTACTCGTCGAAACTATCGGGCTTAAGCTGGCGTTCTATAATGACTCGAATCATCTTTATTCGTCTCTCCTAATGATGAACCGACAAGGTATCTATCAATTGATCTTCCATTTCAACACGGGCAGCAATGGCTTCGCCAAGAGTGGATAAATCGGAATCCAGTTCAGACATAAGCGCATCATTTGCTTTGTCATCGGAATATTTATCATTAAAGTCCACCACTATATCGGTGGTTTCACTGATTTTAGGGAATAGATCTTTAAGCAACTGCAATGACTCATCACCGGTTTTATCACACAGGCTGACCACCTGTTCGTAAACTTCGAAATGACCGGCAGAAACATAGTCGATAAGAATATCGCAGAACTGATTGATCTGGGAGATATCCGGCAGAATTTGGCTTTTGCGTTTGCCTGTCAGGCGACAATACAATACCAGCAACTCGCTTCGTTCCGCTAACCAGCGTTCGATTACCGTTTGAGTTCTGGAATCCTGTTTAACAGAATTCAGCATATCTTTCCCCTCAGTTCTTATGCTTTTTTGAGTCAGACAGTTAATGCCGTTAACATCCTTTTTATCATATTCAATGGCAATCGCAAAGTATTTAGCGTGCGGGCAGAATGGATTTATTCTAAGCTAATGACTAAGACGTTGTGACGTAATCGAGTTGTCCTTTGATCCATGCATAATAATGACAGTTGATTTTGCGTGTTAAAGCGCAACTTGTATAAGAAACTAAAGGGCTCGTTTTTAGAATATAAACTGAATAAAAAGTATTGCGATAATAATGAAAAAAAAAGTAATGAAAATAAGTTTGACCCACTGGACGGTTATTTTACTGCTTTGCTTATTGGTACTGCCTTCGGCGATTGATTGGTTATACAAGGTATCCGGGCAGTATCCTCAGGGAATTAATCAGGTTTGGCTGGAGTTGAAAGTACTGGTGATCACATTGGTACTGCTGTCGTTTCCGCTTTATTTATTATTAAGTCGGATTCACCTGAAAGAGACCCAGTCTTACGATACCCGCCGAAACGTTGCAGAATTGATTGATCACGCTGCCGATATCATTTTAATCACCCGACCAAATGGTCAAATCATTAATGCCAATCGAAAAGCCTGTCAGATGCTCGGTTATTCCATTGAGCAGTTAAAATCCATGAGTAATATGGATCTGGATGTTGAGTGCACCTTATACCGTACTCCGAAAATGCATCAGCAACTTTACAGCGGAAAAACGGTCACCTTTGAAAGCAGTTATTGCACCGCTAATGGTGAACGTTTACCTGTTGAAAACCATGTGTCGGTGGCTGGCTGGATGGAAGATACCCACTATCTTGAAATTGCCCGCGATATTACGCAGCGACGAAAAGTCGAGCAAGAATTACATGCCTCAAAAGAAGCGCTGGAGCGAGTGAGGAATCGACTTGAAACGCGTATGCAGGAGCGTACCGAAAAGTTGGTGCAAGAAGTTCAAAAACGAGAACTGACCGAAAAACGAATTTATGAAATACGGTTGTTATTGGAGAATCTGGTTAACTCCATGCCATCGGTTATTATTTCGCTGGATGACAAATTAAAAGTAACGCAATGGAATCTTGAAGCAGAAAAAATATTTGGCATTTTAGAAGGCGCTGCATTGGGGCAGGTGATTGTGCAGTTATTACCACAGTTTAAACCGATCATTTTTCGACTGATGAGAAACAGCGATAACGGACAATCGGCACTTAATGAAACCATCAATATAGAGCTGGATAATATGAAGCGCCAATTTAACGTGATGCTTTATCCGTTAAGTCAGGCATCGGGCTCCGACTCGCCCGGCGTGGTGATCCGGCTGGATGATATTACCGAAAAAGCCCACTTCGATGAAATGTTGGTGCAAACTGAAAAGATGTTATCGCTGGGTGGGCTGGCCGCTGGCATGGCTCATGAAATTAATAATCCATTGGGAGCCATTTTGCAGAGTACGCAAAATATTCGTCGCCGTTTATCGCCAACCTTTGAACGCAATTTACAAATTTCAGAATCGTTGGATCTTGAATTCGATAAAGTGGTGGCGTATTTAAAACAGCAAAAAATTTATGATGCATTAACGGCGATTAAAGAAGCCGGAGAACGCGCGGCAACCATTGTTTCGGATATGCTGAGTTTTGCTCGTCCCAGTCACGGTGAAAGTACTCTGGTGGATGTAGTGGAAGTACTGGAATCTTCCATTCGCCTGGCGGAAAAAGATTACAATCAACAGCGTCAATTTGATTTTCGCAATATTCAGGTTGAAAAGAACTTTGCTGAAAACTTGCCAAAAATAAAGGCGCAAAAAAATCAATTAAGTCAGGTATTGTTGAACTTACTGGTTAATGCCGCTCAGGCATTAGCGACGCAAAAAGATAATCCCAAGCCAACCATCTGGGTATCTGCTGCCGTTGGCAGTTATAACTTGAGAATTGATATTAAAGACAATGGCCCGGGGATGAATGAGCAAACTCGTAAGCGAGTGTTTGAACCCTTTTTTACCACAAAAAATGAAGGAAAGGGCACCGGACTTGGGTTATCGGTGTCCTACTTTATTATCAGTGAGCAGCTCGGTGGTAATTTACGGGTGGAGTCGGAAGTTGGGCATGGAACTTGTTTTACTATACAAATTCCCATTAAGCGACAAGCGCAAAAATCACCTAAACAGGATCCCGGCGATGAGCAAATCCAGTTACCATTTGATGGTGTATAGAGGGGCTTAAGCCTTTATTGAAAAGCGTTTTGGGTTCCAATGAATAATAACCTTAAGCAGAATTAAGGAAAACTAAACTTAATGCTAACCAAGCCAGGGGTATTTATAAGCAAGAGCTATGTACAGGCAAGAACTATGTACAAGTTAATGTTTGATTTTTAAAATGGTTTTCGTTGTTGCCAGCGAGTCCACAAGCCAATCAAACAAAACAGCGCAAAACCGCAAAAGATAACCAGCATCCATTGTGGCATATTCAGCCATAAAAATTGCCAACCATCCTCTTTCGCGCATTCTCCCGAGCCTTGCATCACCACTTCAATCACTTCAAGAAACGGTAGCGCTTCCATCAAGTAATCCAACGCCGGGCCACAGGCAGGCACCAGATGTTCGGGCAAACTTTGTAACCAGACGTGTCGGCCAGCCAGTCCAATGCCAACTGCAGCGACTAACAAGCCAAGCGTAAAATAAATCCATTGCATGAACGACTCAGGCTTCGGTTTGTGCAGCGCTTTTAATAAAAATACGATACCGAATGCAATCACAATGACACGTTGAAAAATACAAAGCGGGCAGGGATCCAGATTATCCACATGCTGAAAATAAAGCGCTGCGCCAATTAAACCAGCACAAAACAGCGCGATAAATAAATTAAATCGGCGCAAATGAATGATGGATGAAATACGGTCTGTTAACGTCATGTGTTATTTATGTGAGTGAGTCGAATGGCTGAAAAGAATATCAAACCCGCGTCAAAATAACAGCTGTTTTGCAACTGCGTTATGAATTTTGTGGCTACACTAATTACCATAAGCCGTTACTCAGCGTTAATAGTTAAATTAGATCGTTTATTTTTACCGACTTATTCGGTATAACAGACAATGTTTTCCGGTATAACAATTCCGGCATAACAGACAAAGCTCTGTTGACAATGAATAAACAGTCGATGTTCTTCATCGAGGCGATCAGCAAGCACATCGATGAGTAAAGCCGCCTAGCTCTATTTCTAAAAGTCGGGGGCTATTGAAAGTTGATATTTTTTGTAAACCGGAAATTTTATTAGAAAACAATTTTTTATAGACAATGGAATGGTGTCAGTTAAAGCATGGAGGATCCCGTTATGCTCACCAATATTATTTTGCCTAAAGGTTTGTACGAACTGCTGCCGGCTATTTATTTTTTAATTGCTGCCGGATTAGTGCTTTATGTGGAGCACAGCCTGAGCTGGGTGCCAGCGATAATTTTTGCTGCATGTGGGGCTGTTACATTGAAGTGGCGTCTGTCTGACCGGCGTAGAAACAGGGCTGCGTCTGAATCATCCCGCTGAGTGTAGCAGTTTACTTTAAATCGGGTGTATCAAGCGATTAATAAGGGCTATAAATGAGCAGTTGAAAAAGCGGCGGACATAAAAAAGCCTCACTATTGTGAGGCCAGTAAAGGTTTTCCAGTCTGCAAGACCCGGTTACTCCGAGTTTCTTTGTATTCGCTAGCGCAAAAACTTTATATCAAACCGTGATTTGCTATGCAAACAATTTTTTACAACTTTTATTGTGCGATCGCACAATAAAAGGCTAGTGAAAACTCGCTAACCTATTGTATTTTATGCATAAACACTCGCTATTTGAGTATGAGATATGCAAATACTGAGTGCACTACTTTCCTTTCTTAAGCGCATCCGCTAATGCCATGCCCAACGCACCGGCCGGAGCATTACTGCGTTGTTTGTTTGGTTTGTTTCTCGGTTTATGGGCTTTTTCTTTCGCCATCGATTGAGTGGCATTCTCCGGATTAGGTCCCACCATCGACAGACCAACGCGGCGACGTTTCAGATCCACATCGATAACGTGGACTCGAACAATATCGCCCGCTTTTACCACTTCACGTGGGTTCGAGATAAATTTGTCCGACATCATCGAAATATGCACCAGACCATCCTGATGCACACCCACATCGACAAAAGCACCAAAGTCGGTGACATTGGTGACGGTACCTTCCAGTTCCATTCCAGATTTAAGATCTTTCAGTTGTTCAACGCCTTCTTTGTATTTGGCCATTTTGAAATCGCCCCGAGGATCGCGCCCCGGTTTTTCCAGCTCTTTCAAAATATCGGTAATGGTGGGTACACCAAATTGCTCGGTTACAAACTTTTCGGGCATCAGCTTACGGATGACATCGGCTTTGCCCATAACCTGTTTAATGGGCTTTTCAAGGCTCTTGAGGATGTTTTCAACCAGCGTGTAAGCTTCAGGATGGACAGTTGAGGCGTCCAGAGGGTTGTCACCATCGGTAATGCGCAGAAATCCTGCGGCCTGTTCAAAGGCTTTAGGCCCCAGTCGCTCCACTTTTTTCAGCTCCTTCCGGTTACTGAAACGGCCATTGGATTCGCGGAATTGAACAATATTGCCCGCCAGAGTTTTATTTAACCCGGAGACTCTCGACAGTAACGGGGCAGAGGCAGTATTTAAATCAACGCCAACGGCGTTAACACAGTCTTCAACCACGGTTCCCAGAGTACGGGATAGCTGGCTTTGGCTGACATCGTGCTGGTATTGGCCGACGCCTATCGATTTGGGTTCAATCTTTACCAGCTCGGCAAGAGGATCCTGCAAACGTCTTGCGATGGATACTGCACCGCGAAACGACACATCCAGATCGGGGAATTCCAGCGCTGCCAGTTCCGATGCCGAATACACCGAGGCGCCGGCTTCGCTGACCATAATGCGATCAAAGGTTAGTTCACTGTGCTTTTTCTGCAGTTCGGTCACCAGTTTATCGGTTTCGCGAGAAGCGGTGCCATTACCAATGCTGATCAAATTCACTTTATGCATCTCGCAAAGCGTGGCCAGTTTTCGAATCGATTGATCCCACTGATTTTGCGGCGCGTGGGGGAAAATGGTGGTGTGGGTCAGCAGTTTGCCCGTGTCATCCACCACAACCACTTTAACGCCGGTACGCAAGCCGGGATCAAGCCCCATGGTGACTTTGGAACCCGCGGGTGCTGCCATCAGCAGATCCCGTAAATTATTTGCGAACACATTGATTGCGGCGGTTTCTGAGCTTTCACGTACCCGGCCTATTAGCTCAGTCTCAAAATGCATATGAAGTTTGATGCGCCAGGTCCACATAACGACAGTTTGTAACCAGGTATCGGCAGCGCGCTTTTGATTGTTGATGTTAAATTGATCGGCAATCATTTGCTGACAGGGGTTAGATGCCGACTCATCGTCCAGCAAATCTTTATTCGGCACCAGTTGTAAACTGAGAACCCCTTCGTTACGGCCCCGCAGAACCGCCAGTGCACGGTGTGACGGGATCTTATTGATGGCTTCCGAGTAATCGAAGTAATCCGAGAACTTACGACCTTCTTCAGCCTTACCCTCAACCAATGTTGATTTTAGATAACCGTTATCCCAGAGGTAATCGCGCAGTTTGCCCAGCAAGCTGGCGTCTTCGGCAAACATTTCCATTAAAATTTGGCGTGCGCCATCTAATGCGGCTTTGCTGTCGCTAATCTTGTGTTCATCGTTGAAGTACTTTTCCGCTTCTGTTTCGGGCGTCAGATCCGGGTTTTCCAGTAAGCTTAACGCCAATGGCTCAAGACCTGCTTCGCGGGCGATCTGCGCCTTGGTGCGGCGTTTTGGTTTGTAGGGCAGATAAAGATCTTCCAGCTCGGTTTTGGTTTCTGCGCTGACAATGGATTGCTTTAATTCCGGTGTCAGTTTTTCTTGATCGTCGATGCTTTTTAAAATGACGGCGCGTCGATCTTCCAGTTCTCTCAGGTAGGTCAGGCGTTCTTCCAACGTCCGCAGTTGTGTATCATCCAATCCTCCAGTGACTTCTTTTCGATAACGGGCGATAAATGGAACCGTGGAGCCTTCGTCGAGCAACTGAATAGCGGCTTGCACCTGTTTTTGATTGACGGCGAGTTGTTCGGCGATTTTTTGCGCAATGTTTAGCATAGAACGACATCCTGAGACATTAATTAGTGGGACCACAGACGGTGATCCGGTCAGACGCGAATAACGATTCTGAACAATAAATTTTAATTTAAGGCGCGCGATTATAGCGAAAGCTGAACCTGAAAGGGAGTCGGAGCTATCAGGTATCGAAAAAATTGCCAATAAATGGTTACATTCCCGTGCTTGTGACTTATCCTAAAACATTGATAGCATGGAAAAAATAGCAAAAATGCTACACTAAAATGAAGATTGTGGTTTAACCATAATTGTTGAGCTGTCGCGCAATGACAATAACAACCATACACAGGAAGTTGCCATGAACGAAGAAACGCCGAAAATACTGGTGGTTGATGATGACCTTCGCTTACGCAGTCTGCTGGAGCGATACCTAAAAGAACAAGGTTATATGGTACGCACCGTTGCCAATGCCGAACAGATGGATCGGTTTCTTGAGCGTGAGAATTACCATTTGATGGTGCTGGATTTAATGCTGCCGGGCGAAGATGGCTTGTCCATTTGCCGACGCCTGCGTTCCAACGAAAATCAAATTCCTATTGTTATGCTGACAGCCAAAGGCGACGAGGTGGATCGTATCATCGGGCTGGAACTCGGTGCCGACGATTATCTGGCGAAACCCTTTAATCCGCGCGAATTATTGGCAAGGGTAAAAGCGGTGTTGCGGCGGCGTATGAAAGAAATACCCGGTGCACCCAGTTCGGAAGAGAAAGAAATTGGCTTTGGCGAATTTACTCTTAACCTGGCAACTCGCGAAATGAGTCGTGGTGACGAGGTGATGAATTTAACCAGCGGTGAGTTTGCGGTTTTAAAAGCGCTGGTGTCTCATGCACGTCAGCCTTTATCTCGGGATAAATTAATGAACCTGGCTCGCGGCCGTGATTACAGCGCACTGGAACGCAGCATTGACGTGCAGGTGTCGAGATTGCGCCGTATGATTGAAGAGGATCCGGCAAAGCCTCGTTATATTCAAACCGTATGGGGTGTGGGTTATGTGTTTGTGCCCGATGGCGGTGCCGCTTAATCTTTTTTCGAAAAATTCCTTTCGATTGAATTGGGAGCGTTGAATGAATCGGCGCTCAATTCATCCGCAACATTAATTCCATATCCATGACTCTAATTAGATGACTCTCATTCCTCAAGGCGCATTTGGCCGCACTGCATTGTTAATCGCCGGGCTTCTGTTCGTAAATTTGCTGGTGTATTTATTTGTGACGGCGTTTATGGTGGTTAAACCTAACAGCGATATTTTAATGAAACAAATGGCGAATCAGATGAACGCGCTAGTGATCCATGAACAGAATAATGTTGCACCAGAAGTCATCGAACAATTTGAACAAGCCACCGGGATCCAGTCATTTGCCTTTAAACAGGCGCTTGGTGAAGGTTTTGCCGATGCGGTTTACTACAAAAGTTTATCGGATCAGTTGTCGAGTTATTTAGGAGAAGGTTCCGAGATACGTATAGAAGAATCGGACAAAGCTTATTATTGGATACTGCACCCAAAACAGAAAGACATCTGGATCCGAATTCCTTCGATTCGGATTGATTACTGGACTTATCTTGTGCCGGTATTTTACATCTCAATTATTTTTGTTTTGAGTATTTTAGGTGGCTGGATATTTGCGAAGCAGCTGCACCGTCCTTTGAAGCGACTGGAAGTTGCTGCTCGTGAAATAGGTCGGGGCGATTATCCCGGTAAACTAAAAGAAAGTGGCGCTCGGGAATTGGTTGCGGTAACCCAAGCGTTTAATCAAATGGCAAAAGATGTTCACCAGCTGGAAGAAGATCGAACACTGTTGCTGGCGGGTATTTCGCATGACTTAAGAACACCCATTACCCGCATTCGCCTAGCATCAGAATTTTTAGGTGAACAGGACATAGAAACCAAAAATGGCATTATTGCCGACACGGAAGACATGGATGCCATTATTGATCAATTTATTTCATTTGTTCGAGATGGTCGTGACGAGGCAGCGCAAGATGTCGACCTGAATCAGATTATTGAGCAAATTGCTGAAAATAATGTGTTGCACCATCGTGATATAACCACCGATTTAAATTCATTGCCAAAGTATCCGGTAAAAATATTGGCGATGAAACGTTTGATCGGAAATCTGGTCGAGAATGGCTTTCGATACGGTAAACCTCCGGTAGAAATTGCTTCAAGATTTACCGCCGGAAAAATTATTATTACGGTGAGTGATCACGGTGAAGGCATTCCCGATAAAGATGTTGAACGTTTATTTCAACCGTTTTCTCGCGGAGAGCAGGCCAGAACCGGTCGTGGCTCGGGCCTGGGCTTGGCCATAGTGAAACGTATTGTCGAACTGCATCACGGTGAAATCGAGCTGCACAATTTATCCCGCGGCGGCTTGCAGGTAACCCTTACCTTTATTCCAGATATTACTAGTAATAAACTTTGATCCTGTTGGCAGTTTCCTAAATTAGCATATAAAAAATAGCCTTATTGGTCTAAGATGTATGCATCGTGTTTTTAACATGCCTTTAAAAAAGGAGTCTGTAATGAAACAATTGATGGTGATAATTTTAACAATATTTCTGTCCTCCATGAGTGCAACAACTGCATTTGCTGATGTTATTCCTTCTGATAAAGTAATTGCGCAACAAGAGTACGCTTATAATAAGCAACAAATCCTTGCGATGCTGGATACGGAAGCAGTCAGTAATAAACTCATTGCACTAGGTGTTGATAAAGCACACGCAAAAAGCAGAATTGAAAATATGACACAACAAGAGTTGTTGAGTTTTCAGCAACAATTAAATGATATGCCGGCGGGTCAGGGTATTGTCGGCACTATTGTGACAGTGTTAGTGGTTGTGGCAGTTCTTGATGTTATGGGCATTACCGATGTTTATCCGTTTATTCGTCCATTATAAAAACGAGCGTCAATAAAAAAGAGAAGTATAAAAGTGTGCTCCTCCATACACATATGGGTTTTAAAAGCTGGCTTTATTGCCAGCTTTTTTATATTACTGTCAGCTTGTGGTACGGCACCACAAACATTGGCATTAACTGCAAGTCCTCCCGATTCACTTCCTCGTCAGTCAAGCATTAAATCCGTTCCCTTTTATGCGCAGAAAAAATATTTTTGTGGGCCAACCGCTTTGGCAGAAGTATTTAATTTTTATGGCGCAAAACAGACGCCAGAGAAACTCGCGCCCAGTATTTTTATTCCTGAGCTGGAAGGTTCGTTGCAAATTGAAATGGCCGCAGCAACCCGTAAATATCATTTTTTGCCCTACGCTGATAATAGTAATTTAAAGCAGTTATTAGCACTGGTTAGTGATGGTATGCCAGTCATTGTTCTACAAAACTTATCCATACCATGGATACCTGCGTGGCATTATGCCGTGGTGACCGGGTACGATCTGCAACAACAAACCATCAGACTACACTCCGGTGACATTAAACATTATGAAATGGATCTATCGGTTTTTGAGCGCACCTGGCAACGTGCTAATTTTTGGCTGCTGGCAGTGGTACCGCCTGATAAATCGAGTCGTCACTTCAACTCTTTTATCTATACCAAAGCGGCACAGGATCTTATCGACGTCGGGAAAATAGACTCTGGTGTAATGGCGCTTCAACAAGCCAGTAAACAGTGGCCTGATCAGTGGTTGGCTTACTTTTTATTGGGTAATTATTATTTAAACTTGGACCCCATGCGGGCCTATAACTGGTATCAAAAAGGATATCCTTATGGTCAGTACACGGCTGCATACCTAAATAATTTCGCTTATTTAATGGGTAAGCTTGGTTGTAATAATGAAGCGCGCCAATTAATCAATCAGGCATTGGCCATTAAGCCGGATGATCCCAATCTGCAAGATACCTATCAATCCATTGACAAAAAATTAAATCAATCCATGTGTCCGATAGTTTCTGGTCAATGATGTTTGTTTGTAAAAAATTTATATATTAGATAGCTTCTAGTGTAATTTCCTCAACGAAATAGGTGTATTCCCTTATAGGATTTTTTGGTTATTTTTGACAGGCTGAGTCTGATGATAATAACAACGGGAGAGATCAATGCGATCACCTATTACTTATACCGCTCTTGCTGCTGCTTTAACCTTATCCGGTTATGCCGCTGCAGACGCGCACATTGGACCAAAACTTCAGCAAAAACTACAACAGGAAAGTGGACCTTTCAATGTGGTGGTTTCTTTTAATGACAAGTCATCTGTTGACACAGTGATGCAGGGATTAAACGTTCCCTTTTTAAGTATGCAGGCACTGCCGATGGCTGGTGTTAATGTAACGAAACAGCAATTAGATATTTTGGCTGCCAATCCAGAAGTAAGCAGCATTTATTTTAATGCACCACTGGAGTATTCAAATTACACCTCCGGTGAAATTACTGGCGGCCATTTCGTGCATGATAATTATGGCGTTGATGGCACTGGTGTCACCATTGCTGTGCTTGATTCAGGTGTTGATGCGACACACCCTGATTTAGAGTTTGGATCGAAAACCATTGAGAATGTAAAAATTATCGGTGATTTAGATTTGGCCGGTGGCATTAATGTCTTTGCCGAAGGCACCCTTAACAGTGATACTTCTTCAGGCCATGGGACGCATGTGGCAGGAACCGTTGCTGGTAGTGGTGCTGCGTCTGCTAATGACGAGCGTCGTGAAAATTATAATGATGGTATTGCACCGGGTGCAACACTGGTAGGTTTAGGCGCTGGTGAAGGCTTAAATATTTTATACGGTTTATTAGGATTTGATTACGCCATTGCGAATCAAGATCGTTTAGGCATTGATATTATTACCAACAGTTGGGGTGGTGGCGACGGCGCCGAGTTTGATCCGAATAACCCGATTAATCAGGCGTCTTATCTGGCTTATCGAAACGGAATGGTGGTGTCTTTTGCAGCATCCAATTCGGGCCCAGATGAAGATACTTTAAACCAATACGCCATTCCACCCTGGGTGATTAACGTTGCCGCTGGTGATCCAAACAAAGAGCTGGCGGATTTTTCAAGCCGTGGTTTAGAAGGGCATATTTGGAAAAAACCGGACATAACAGCACCTGGCGATGGCATTACCTCAACCCGGGCGCCGAACACAGCTATTGGAGCGTTAGGTCCAGTCGTTGATCCGAATCACCCAGAATACTATCTCTACTATCACACGATCTCGGGTACTTCCATGGCGACGCCTTTTATTGCTGGAACAGCGGCTTTGTTATTGAGTGTCAATCCGGATCTGTCTCCGGATCAAATTGAAGAAATCCTTAAAGCCACCGCTGATCCTATGGCGGGTTACAAAGAGCATGAAGTGGGCAGTGGTTACGTTAATGTGAAAGCCGCAATTGATATGGCTCGCAATGTAACTGGTGAGCGCCTGTCGTTTGAGCAAGGCAACACTGATTGGTCAAGTCAAGGATTCTGGTCTCAGGGTGATGACACTGATGTTTTGGTGGACTATATAGGTCGCTTTAAAGAGAAAAGTTTAATCACTGCGTTTGGCGGTGGCTATGTCGAGTCGAAAGGCAAGCACTCCACTGTTAAGGCATCGTTCCGTGGTGACGCAATTAAAATTCATTTTCTTTCGGGACCAAAAGGTGGGTTAGTTGACGTAGTAGTTGATGGTAAAACATTAAAAACCGTTAGCCTTTATCGTGAACAAGGTTTTGGTGGTTTAGTGGTAACGCCCATTAAAGGTTTAACCGACGATACTCATGAAATCGAGCTGCGCTCGGTTAAAGATAAAATGTATTTCGATCGTTTTGAGATAGACGGTGCATTGGTTGATAACGGTGTTACTTATGTTGAACAAACGGAAACCTACTCAGGTGTTATGGGTCCTTCTGCCGAAAATCTGGAAGTGGCTGAATTTCCATTTGACGTGGCCAGTAATGTGGTGCAAATACAGTCAAGCCTGAGTTGGGATGGTGTTGCCGATCTGGACTTTTACCTGGTTGATCCAGCGGGCAATGAAGTGGCTTCCAGTGCATCGCTCTCAAACCCTGAAGCGCTTAGTTTCGATGTAAAAGACTCGGGAACCTATACGTTACGAGTGACCGGTTACATCAGCGCACTGACCAACTATCAGGTAACTAACACCCTTACGTCAGCTCAATAGAGTTGATGAATTAGAGTGTTCTCCAAAGTAGCATTTTGCCGGGCTTGTCCCGGCTTTTTTATTGGGAGTTTTTAAATCTATTTTTGTTAGAAGGCGGTTAATAAAAATTATAATTGGAATGATTATTAAGTCGTGTCGATTTTTAACGTTTGTCTCCTTAAAAAATATCTACGAATGAACTGAAATTACTTTCGGAACATTAATCGGAACATTAAAAGTAATTCTATTAAATATCTTTCAGCATCACCTCTAATGTGCGACTGGTTTGTAAGTCACCAGAACTGCACTGCCCCTGACTGCTCACTTCGAAATAAGTATCGCCATCGGCCGTGTAACTGACACATTGTACGTTTGCGCTACAACCTATCAGGCCTGGATTAGTAAAGTTTATGGTTTGGTTATTACAACTGCCAGCTCCCGACAGCGGAAAAATTTGCATGGCAGCAGTTTGCGCACCTGTTTCGGCAGCAAAAAAGGCACGAATGGACAGAGTTTCCTGAGCCACTGCAATATTGGCAGTTTGAGTCATTCGAAACAGGGCTGCAGCCAAAAGACCCAAAACAATAATCACAAATAAAGCGGCCACCAGACTGAAACCATTATTTTTAATAGAAGGGTTAGCCGAATATTTAACAGACTTGATTATTGAATTGTGAAATAAACTGTTATCTGAGTGGTTCATAGTGAATAACCTTTTTGTCAGGCTTTTTGATGGTGAGTCAGCTTCATTAAAAACATGCACCTGGTTGATCTAAGTCTGATTTCCAAAACAGTAAAAGTTTTATGACCGTTTGCCAAAACCAACATGGGTTTAAAAATTCCATTATGGAAAATTTCTTACATGCACTTCGTGCTCAAGATTAATAAATTCTTTTCGACCGTCAAGGTAGAGTTCTATTACCAACAGTGCGCTGCGATTAAGAGAACCAGAGTCGTAGTTAAACACATCCACCGGATTGCCATTACTGCTGAGTAATACTCTGTCCAACACAAGTGTTGGTGTGCCCATACTGGCTGGCGCAGGCTGTGAGGTATTAAATCCGTAATTATCGTAACGATTTAAATTATTGCCGACCACACAAAAACTCACCGGTTGACGGACAAAGAAAATCCGATCTTGCGGTGAATTACGACGAAAACGATTGGAGCTGATGGTCACCTGAGTTTCATTGTTTCCGAGTTTTGAAAAAGATGAAACTGAAGAATAATGACCGGCAGCGGCGTTATAGGCTTCATTGGTGTTCAACGGAATCACCATAACAAACAGGTTGCTGGTATTGAGGCCGCTTATTTTGGTGCTGGCATCTTGTTCCACAACGTTAATGGTGGTTCCGGGAGATGTAGTGGGTAAATCGGTATAGCGGGTGGCGGCTTCAATGGGCACAAACTCAACGCAATTATTGCCACCATTAACACGAATGCTGTTTGGCATAGCTTCGCGAACTTCTCGACCAACACGTTCAAGCGCCAGCCTGGCACTTGAGGCCATGCCAATCCGTGACTCGGCCTGCATATAGCCTTCTGTGGTATCGCGAAACAGTGTGGCAATGGAGACAGCCATAACCGACAACAGAACAATCACAATCACCAGCTCAATTAGCGTAAAGCCTTGTTGTCGTTTGATTGGTTTGGTTGAGTTTTGCATCAGAAATTTGTCCGATACGCAGTGAAATTATACAGGCCACCGTTGGGGCCGGTTATTAACAAGTCGATGCGCTTGGCGTCGGAAGCGTTAAGCCCCAAGTCACCGCCTGCATAGGTTACGGTAACAGAGACCTGATAGCTGTTGTAATTGGTGCGTGTGGTTCCGAGTGCGTTGGTGGGCACTTCGGTCAGTCCATCATAATCATCAACATCATCGAAGCGTGAGCGGCTTTCTCCGGCATCGGGACCAAAGCTGCCCTGTGCCGTACAAGCGGGTGCTGTGCCATCGCCGCAGCGAGTCTGTGAACCGACAGAATTATTTTCATCAAAGCGTTTGCCAATGATCTCTTCAAGATAGGCCTGGCCCAGTTCGGCGGCACGAGTTTGTAAAATGGGATTGGCTGAACCGGTTGTTGCTGGATTAAAGGCAATGATCAGGCTGGTCATTGCAATCGCAAACACGGCAATGGCCACTACCAGTTCAACCAGCGTAAACGCCCGTTGCTGTTTTAGATGATTATGGTTTGGCTGATTAGCACAATCTGGCATAGCCGGCACTCGAGACACAGACGTTGACACCCGATGATGGTGTCACCGTCAGAGTAGTTGCGGTGGTTTCACCTAACGTCGTATAGGTAAAACTCGCGGTTGAAAAACTAACGTCGTATTCGGACGAAAAGTCGAAAGGGTAGCCGGACAAACTACTGCCGTCGGCTTCAATATCCAGAGAAGTAGCGGTTACGGTTGCCACAATGGTGCGGCTGGTATTGTTCATGGCAAGTTGCTGGGCAAAGCGCAAACGATTGACCAGTTCAGCCGCCGCCGCCCGGCCTTCAAAGCTGTTACTGGAGCCAAACCGTGCCGTAGCCACCGCCGCCAAAATACCGATGATAACAATCACAACCACCAGTTCCAGTAATGAAAAAGCCGCCTGTTTTACGGGCGGCTTTATTGAACTATGAATCATTCAGTTTTGCTAATTAGCAGCCTGCGGCAGCAACGGTAACACTAATTGTGCCATCATCATTATTCACATAAGTGACAATACAATCTGTTTCTGGAGTAGTTGGTGTGGCGTTTGTTAGATCATAGCCGATGGTTCCAGCTGTTGCACCTTGAACTAGCTCATTAGAACTGATATCCATCACCAAAAAGATTTCGTCTTCATTAGGATATCCTGCTGTGGTAGTCACAGTTGCAGGTGTAGTACCTGTATTAACAGTGGCGTCAGTTCCATTTTCTACACCTTGAATTAGGGCTTTGGCATAAACCAGACTGGCAGTACTACGAATACCGGCTTCTACGCCTCGTAATACAGACTCTCTAGCTTCGGACTGAACGCCGATAAATTTAGGCGCGGCAACCGCAGCCAGAATACCGATAATCGTTATTACGACCACCAGTTCAATTAATGTAAAACCTTTATTTGCTACCGCTTTCATGGATTCCTCCGGGAACTGTTAAAAATAGTAAGAATTCGTTGGCTATTGGGAAACTCAATTAGAGGCTATTCCCGTCCACAATTATCTACTTTGAAAATTAGCAGATAATACAATATTTAGCAAAATAATAAATCATAAATTACCTATTATTCAGTGGGTTATATCGGTCATTTTAAGCATTTCTTTAGTTTCGTGTATTCATAGCAACTCGACCACTAACAGGTGAATATGTGATTTTTGTCGATGGGCTATTTAAGGAAGTGAATACACACTTACCATTAATCGCTTCTGCCTTGAGTGATGCATAGGGATCTGGCTGCAACATAGGGCTCATCGGCTGCAATAAAGCAATCCAAAGCTGTCGGCAATTTCGTGTGGTGATGGGTAATATTACCGAGGATTCAGTGTGATCCGTACCCACCGGAAAACCGTGTTGATTAAAGTCGATGTTGTGGTGATCGAGCTGCACTAAATCCAAAATTGCACCGGTTCGGTTGGCTGAGGCGTGATATTTCATATGGGTAAACACAATGGCTTCCTGAAACGCCATGGTAGTCATGGCCATCATATTATTGTGTAATCTGATTGATTGGCGATCGCTGGGGTGGTTGATTATCCACAATAAAGTGAGTGCGAACACAGCAATAAACAGTAACCAGTAAAACTGGCGCGAAAAATATTGCAGCATCATGGGTTAAGCACCTGCAGATGAAGCCAGATTCCAAATTGGCATAAACACACCCAGCGCCAGTACCAGTATCATGGCTCCCACAATTAGTATTAATACAGGCTCTATATAGTCGCCAATTTTTTTGATGTCGTAATCCACTTCGCGCTCATAAAAGTCGGCCACTTCTTCCAGCATTTCATCCACCTGTCCGGTGTCTTCCCCCACTTGCAACATTTGCATCACCAGTGAGGAGAACATTTTGCTTTTCGTGGCGGCCATGGTGATGCTTTCACCCCGCTCAACGGCTGCCCGCATATCAATAACATGATTGCCGACATAACGATTATCGACCACCATGGAGACAACACCCAATGCATGGGTAACGGAGACGCCGGCACGAGACATCATGGCAAATGCACGGGCAAAGCGCGCTAATAGCGCACGGTAAATAATGCTGCCAAATATCGGGAGATTGAGCTTTTTTTCATCCCAGACTAATCGACCTTTGTCGGAGTTGATATATTGCTGAATTAACACCACCAGTAAAATTGATCCGCCGACTATCAGATACCAGTAGTTAACAAAAAAGTCGGATGTGCCAATAAGAATGCGGGTAAACAGGGGTAACTCTTCTGTGGACATACTGCGAAATAAAGCTGCCAATTTTGGAATAACCAACCAGTTAATGGCGCCAAAGGCCACCACCAGTAAACCGAGAACGATTGATGGATAACGCATGGCGGATTTAACCCGGTTGCGATTTTGTTCTTCCAGTTCCAGATAGCTGGCCAGTCGTTCAAACGCTTCTTCTAAATTACCGGAGTTTTCGCCAACATGAATAAGGCTGACATAAAACGAATTAAAAATATGTGGGTGTCGCGAAAAACACGACGCTAAATCGTTACCAGCGGTCAGGCCATCGAGTATGTCTCGTAACGCTTCTTTTAATGGCAAACTGTTCGATGTATCGATAAGACCAATTATGGATTTATTAAGCGGTACGCCCGCTTTTGTCAGGCTGTACATCTGGCGTGAAAACATCACCAGATCATTGGTTTCAACTTTTTTCGATTGAAACAGTTTTTTTAAGCTTTCACCAATGTCATTACTTTTGTCTTTCTGCTCGGTTATTTGAACCGGAATAAGTCCTTGCCCTTGCAGCCTGTCGGCAATGGCTTCTCGACTGGTTGCTTCAAGGGTGCCATCAACCGAGGCACCGTTTGAGCGTCGTGCTTTGTATTCAAAGATCGGCATTAGTAAATCCGTTGTGGTTGTGGCTTAAGCGGTTTCATCGTCAGGATTTCCGGGAAGTAAGTCGGTTTCTTCCACTGTTTCGCCAATTCGGTACACCTCTTCCAAAGAGGTGACACCTTTTACAGCGAGTTTAACCACACTGTCGAGCAGTGATTTATATAAAGGCGATGCTTTTGAGGCCTTGGTAAATTCATCCACATCATTGCGGCGAAGCGCGCTGAGCATATCGTCATCGAGAACCAACATCTCGTGGATCGCAACACGTCCACGGTAACCGGTATTATTGCATTGAGTACAACCATCGCCGTGTTTAAAGGTTGCATTGCTTAATTGAGCGCCTTTAATGGATTCGAGCCAGGTGTGCTCCTGAGGATCGGGCTGATGATCTTTGGCGCAATAGGTACACACCCGCCTTACCAGTCTCTGAGCAATGATGCCGCGTAATGCACTGGCAACAAGATAGGGCTCTGCGCCCATGTCCGCTAATCGAAGTGCAGAAGAAATGGAATCGTTGGTGTGTAATGTTGATAACACAAGATGTCCGGTCATGGCGGCACGTAAACCAATTTCAGCGGTTTCCTGATCGCGCATTTCGCCCACCAGAACGATGTCGGGATCCTGTCGTAACACAGCTCTAAGTACTCGCGAAAAGTCGAGACCAATTTTTGTATTAACCTGAACCTGATTGACCCGCGATAAATAATATTCCACCGGATCTTCAATGGTGATTATTTTTTTCTCCGGTGAATTCAGTTCACTTAATGCAGAATATAAGGTTGTGGTTTTACCGGAGCCGGTAGGGCCGGTGACCAATACCATGCCGTGTTGTGAGCGCAACAGTTGTCGAAATTGATTGAGGATTTCGCCGTCCATGCCAATTTCGTCCAACCGCAAAATACCGCTGGTTTGATCCAGTAGTCGCATCACCACCGACTCACCATTTTGTACCGGCATGGTTGAAAGACGAACATCAACACTGTGACCGCGAACTTTTATATTAAAGCGGCCATCCTGGGGTTTTCGTTTTTCCGATATATCCAGTCCACACATTAATTTTAGACGCAGAACCAGAGCAGATGCGATCCGCTTTTCTTTCATTACCTGTTCTTGCAGAGAGCCATCAACCCGTAATCGAATGCGAATAACATCCTGATCCGGTTCAATATGAACATCGGACGCCTGCAGTTGAACCGCTTCTTCAAACACGCTTTTTAACAGTTTGGCGACCGGAGCTTCGTCAGAGTCGGTTGTATCGGCCAGTGTGGGCAACTCAAATTCGTCTGTTCCTAATTCACCTTCCAGTTCTTCGGCAAGAGAACTTATTTCACTGGTTTTACGATAAAACAAATCGATGTTTCTGATAATGTCGGCTTCTTTGGCAACACCAACTTTAACCGGCTTTTTCAGGATTGCCTGAATTTGATCGTAACGATGAAGATCGGTGGGATCCGCCATGGCGATCAAAAAGCCTTCCGGTTTTTCATCAATAACCAGTGTTCTAAATCGACGGGCCTGAATTTCTGAAAGATTGCCGATAACACTTTGATTGACTTTAAAATTGGGCAAGTCGATGTAATCTATTTCAAGCTGCTGGGCTAAAAATCGTAATAACTGTTCTTCACCCACGTACCCAAGATTAACCAGCATAGAACCCAACCGCTGACCGGTGGACTTCTGTTGTTTTAACGCATCCATCAATTGATCTTCGGTAATTACATTACCTTCTACCAGTAAATCACCGAGTCGTATTTTCTTTCTAAGCATTAGAACAAACCTTGTAAATATTGGGTTTTTTGCGCAATGTACTGATGTTGTGGTTGGGTCACTCTTGGATCTTTGGCCGCTTTTACCAACGCCTGATGCGCATCTCGATATCGCTTTACCGCTTCAAGAGAAACACTCAACCCAATCCACCAGTCGCCTCGTTCAGGCGACTGGCGTAATAAATTAACATACAATTCGATAGCCGTTTGATGTTGACCCAGTTGTTGCAACGCCAGTGTGCGCATTAACATTAAAGTGGTATTGCTTTGATGATCACTTGACGTGGCGTGAACAACATTTTGCCATTGGCGTTGATTGGCGTAATGACGTGCCAATAAAATTCGGTAGGTGGTGTGTCCCGGAAAACTGGCTATTTGTTGCTCCAGCAAGGATACCAACGCCTGAGTATTATTTGTTTGCAAAAAAACATAAGCCAGCTTTTCCGCAGCTGGGTGATAATCGTTATATTCACTGAGTAAATTGCTGAGTTGTTGCTCTGCCTTACCGAATAAGCCATTTTCAATAAACCCATTTGCCAATTGCAACTGCTGCTTTTTCTGCTGAGCATCGGACAGGTTTTTAACTTTGGTGTTGTTTGTCGCAACCGCGTCTACTTTTTTTGCGTTTGTATTTTGTTTAACGTCATTCTTAATAATACTTAACTGTTTTTCGGTTGACTCTTCACTGGCTGGGCTATTCTCGTTTGAACTGTTTTCGTTTGAATTGTTTTCGGCTGAACGGCTTTCGATTAAATGATTAGTAGTTGAGCGATTATCAGTGGAACTATTATCTGTGGAACTATGATTAGTCGAACTGAAACTGTCTGAACTAGAAGCCAGAGCATTATTCGGTTGAGTTGTATCTGTCGATTGGCTTGTATCTGAAATAGTTTTAGCTTTGTCTAAAATGACATTGTCAGAATTAGAGGCTTTCGCATTGGTAGTTTGAGAGCGGGTGCTGTTTGATTCAAAAACGTTTTTATCCGATGAGACGGAAGACAATTGTTCAGAAGTCGTATCCTCTATCATTGATGTATCATGCGTTAGCGGCGAAGTATTTGAAGAAGCACCTTCATGCTTAATGTTCGCAACTGTTTGTGACTCGTCTTGGCTGGATTGCAAATTATTATCACTGTCAGCCACTGTATTGTGTAAATTTGCTATTGGTTGCTCACTGGCTGGATCTGAAAGTGGATTAACAATATAAAAACTGATCGCTACAGCTGTCAGCAATAAAAGAATGAATAAACGTTTAAGATAAGGCTTAGCATTATCATGAGTCGCATCGCTAACTGAATCACTAACATCAGTATCGTCTAACTTGAGTGTTTGTTCCGGTTTATTTTGCTGCAAATCGCGCAACATTTTATTGACCACACTCATGGCATTATCCAAAGCGCCAGAGCGCTGCTACTGAATACACTCAGTCCAATTACGGCGAGTGCTGCTTTTAATCGTGTGGCATAAATTCGCGTGTCGTCGGTATCTAAAACAGCGTGCCAGACTTGCGATAAACCAATGCTGCGCTTATTCGCACCATAGGCAAGCATCAAGGATTTATGGGTTAAAATATTAATTAATCTGGGAATGCCCCGGCTGGCTTTATGCAGTAACCATTGTGCCGTGTTTGAAAGAGTAATATTTCGTTCCACGGATACTTTTGCAATTCGATGATTTAAGTAGGCTTTTGTCTGGCTGTAAGTAAGCGGAAAGAGTTTATGAGAAAACACAATACGCTGACGCAGTTGTCGTAAATGAGGTTGAGAAAGCTTGCTGTCGAGTTCTGGCTGGGCAAACAAGACTATTTGCATCAGTTTATTCGATTCTGTTTCTAAATTGGTAAATAACCGCAGCGCTTCCAGCGTTTCATCGGGCATGCTTTGCGCTTCATCAATAATTAAAATGACCGGGCCACGCTTTTTATTGATATCAATTAGTTTGCGCTGAATTTTAGGCACCAGTTGTTCTTCACCAACGGATTTGCCGAGCCGCATATTGAGTTCGTGCGCAAGAGAAAGTTTAAGTTCTCGTGGCGTTAACACCGGATTAGGAATATAGGCAACTTGTCGCTGCTCACCAATCTTATTGATTAGCAAACGACACAACATGGTTTTGCCCGAGCCGACTTCGCCGGTAATTTTACAAAAGGCTTCACCAGTGGACAGGGCAAACTTTAAGGTATTCAGTGCTGATTTATGGCTGGGTAGCGCACAGAACAATTCAGTATCCGGTGTTAACGAAAAAGGCAGTTTTCGAAAGCCATAGTGATACAGATACATGCGCTACTCAATAAGTTATTGACCAAACCGATCAAATCGCTGTTTAGATTCTTTTACCTGACTGTCCCAACCGTTAGGATCAACAACGGTCGCTTTCAGTAATAAAACCAGTTCGCTTTTGACGACTTTGTCACGTTGTTGTTTAAACAGATTACCGATAACCGGAATATTACTGAGTACCGGCACACCAGAATCGGTTTTGACCACCTGATTTTGCATCAGACCACCAATCACAACCACTTCACCACTTCTCAGTTTAACAATGGAATCCGATTCACGAATGCTGCTTAAAGCCAAAGGTAATGTCAGGTTTTGATCGCCAATATTAATTTGTTTAGTTTGATCGTTGACTTCGCTGACCGAAGGATGGACGTGCAAAATAATGTCGCCGTTGGCGCTAACCTGTGGCATAACATCCAGTGCGATGCCAGAGAAAAATGGTGTAAGTGTTACGTCCGGCGTGGTGGTTGAACTGATCCCGGAAGTGGTCGTGGTGCTGATATCCGTGACAAAAAATTCATCGGTGCCCACTTTAATCACAGCTTTCTGATTATTAATGGTGGAAATACGCGGGCTGGATAACACCTGTACGTTACCTTGTTGCTCTAGCAAGTTAACCGTGGCACTGAAAGGGTTAGGATCATTAGGATCTGTCTCGTACAACAAGTTAAACACGCCATTGATTGGGTTGGCTTCAGCAGCAACATCCAGTTCCTGCCCCATCTGACCCAGCGCTATCATATTGCCGGCGCCGTTCACCTGAACTTTTGACCAGTCGATCCCAGCCTGAAACTCATCGTTCAGTTTTACTTCCAAAATTTTAGCTTCAAGAATTACCTGCCGCCCCAAATTGGCCTGAGCAACGCCTAAGTACTCCGCCACCTGTCGCTGCACCATGGGTCGTGCTTTTACCAGCACAATACCGGTTTGTGGGCTCACCATAACCAGACTGTTATCGTCTTGTGAGGCAATGGCGTTCAGTGCTTTTTGCACTTCTTGCCATAAATTGGTTGATGAGTTGGTTTCAATGTTTGAAGAGTTGATGGTGCTAACATTTTGGCCGCCCTGACCACCGCCACTGTTACCGCCTTGCTGGCCTTGTTGCCCCTGACCACCACTGGAATAAATTTGTCCGGAGCTGACCTGAGTTTGCGATTTGCCTTTGCGTTCAAGATTTAAATAGTCGAGCGGGTAAACAGCGGTCTGTAATTTTGAACCGCCTACATAGTAAATACTGCCCTGTTGTTGCACATCAATATCGTGGGTTTGTTCGAGTACCGATAAAACTTCATCGATGGTAACGTTTTTCAGTTGCAGCGTAAGGGGATCGGTCAGGTTGGGATCCACCAGAATATTGTAAGGCGTGTCGTCGACCAAACCCATCAGGAATTTATTCATGGGCAGTTGATCGGCTTTAATGTCAAACCGCGTGGCGGAAACGGGCGCGTCATTGCCCAGAGTGACTTGAGGCATTAAAGAGTCGAGCATGGCGCTGGAATCGGGCGCAGTTTGAGTTGATGAAGGCGTTGTTGCATCATCTTCAAATGTTTGTTGAACCATGGTTGGAGGCGTCGCCTTAGCTGACGGCTCAGGTTCGGTTGTGGTGGCACAAGCCGAAAGATAAAGCGCGGTGATCGCTGTGTAAATTAGCTTTTGCTTAGTCATTATCTTTTATTAACCTTATTTGTTGACCGCTTTGACACTGGGCGTTAAGCGAAGCGTTTTATACTGTTTGCCTTTACGTAACAAAACTTTGTGTGCATCTATGGCGTGCACAATATAGCCATTAATTGGATCGCCAACAGTAACAATACTGCTGTCGATAATGGCTTTATTGGATTTGTTTTGAACAATAATACCTTTAAGCTGATTCTTCTGCTGAACCGGTTTTTTATCCGTTTCACTTGTACTGCTTTTTTGTGGTTTGTACTGCGTATTAATTAACGGACGCGTTGGGTCGTTCAGCGTTGGCTGCTCTTTAGCAGTCAATGGCTGAGACACGCAGCAAGCAATTAAAAGGCTAAGCGCCAATCCAGTTTTTATCATAGCTGTAGGTATACAAAGTTAATTTAATATCGGCATTCGGATAGCTTTCGACCTGATAGTCCAAGCTGTCCCAATAGATTTTTATATTCATCGACTCAAGTGTTTGCAGACTCTTGAGTAACTCAAAGTATTTGCCGCGCAAGGTGACCGTAAAGTCATGACGGTAAAAACTGATTTTTTGAGAACCCGCGGTATGAGATTTATTGTCGGTATTGCTATCGTCTTTTTGGGAACCGTTACTCGCAACTTGTTTAAACGCCGGTTTTACCGGTAATTTGTCTAATGCCAGTAAGGTTAGGCGATCGCTTTTTTCAAAAAAGTTTCTCAATAATTCTGGCATTTGTCGTGGCGACACCAGCTGTGCGTATTCCGAGAGGGCTTCGTCAACTTCGGCTTCTTGTTGTTGCAATTGCTTAATGCGTTTACGTTGTTGATTAAACGCGGTGCCCATTAATTGTTGCTGTCGCTGTTCAACGGCTTTTGCCAGCTCTTGACGCTCGGTTTGTACGCTACTTAACTCGCGTTTTAAGCGCGCCTGCTCGGTTGATTGCGGTTGAAACCAGGCAAAGTCAAAAATCACCAGTAATACTGCAACAACCAACCCGAGTATCATGGCTCGCTGTCGGGTTTCCAGCTCGTTGTATTTTTCGATCATTTGATCGAGTTTGTTTTGTTCACTCATGATGGACGACGACTCCACCGGATAATTCAAAGTCATACACGCGTTTATAAGTGCTGTGCTGTTCTATTTTTATTGCCGAAAACTGGCGGCTTAATGCATTGCCATTGGTAGCGTTTTCAATCCAGGCAGTGATTAATTTTGGATCCAGCGTTTGCCCCTTTAATAATAATACTTCGTTGTTAATGCCAATGTCGGTAAACCAGAGCTTGCTGTTTTTGCTCTGTGCCAGCTCTTCAAGCAATTGACTAAAGCCGTCACTGGCTGCGACATCGCTGTTTTTCAATGTATTTAACGCGAGCGATTTGTTTTGAATGTGGTATTCCAGCGCGGCGATTTCCTCAGCCAGTGCGCTTTCGTCCGGTCGGCCCGCAACCATTTTATCGAGTTCCTGCTTTTGCAATTCCAGCGGTTTCAGCATTTCGGTTTCGCTGGTTAACTGTTGTTTCAGTGCCGCAGTGTCGGACGTGATGCTCCAGCCAAAGGCAATAAAAATAAACAGAAATGCCGCAGTTATGAGACCCACTTGGGGCAAACTGAGGACTTCTTTTTTCGGCTGCAGCTCCGGCAGGTACAGGTTAATCTGTTGCATGAGCCACCTCCATATCCCTATATGCACCGCCACATACGGGTAAATGCCGTGACAGTTGATGCTCCACCAACGAATCGCTCCAGTTAAAATGTTTATTCAATTTTAAGATATCCACCTGTAACCCCAGGTTGGCATTAAGCTCTTCAGCAAGGCTTTCTGTTTTTTGACCAAAGTCGGGCAGTATGACTTTCGTTACGGCCTGACGCGAAATCTGGCTTTCGTAATAGTCGAGAGTGCGCTGGATTTCGAGCAATAATTGATCGTTGTTTGTATCGTCGGTTTCATGCTGACCAATGTCGACATCCAGAGAAAATTCTTCATCACCGTTTGTATTTTCATTATCGGTTGAGTCACTTGTTTCCGGCTCACTGTTTACAGGGTCATTTGAGCGAGGCAGAAACACACCCGGTAAAGCGCGGTTAAATGAAAATTCGTTGCCGTTAAAACAGTTGACCGAAATGCCCGTAGGTGTTTCGGCTATTAATGCAATGTTCTGTCCCTGTTGCAGCCAGGGGGTCATCAGGTTACCCAGTGATAACTCCTGAATATCGATGGCCTTTAAATTAAGATCCGATTGTAACGATAAGTCGATAAGGCGTTGAACCGCGTCAAGCCGGGCCACCACCACAAACTGACGCTTACCACCGGGCAGATTATCGGGGTATTCAAAGTGTGTGATCACGGCTTCTTCCAGAGGCACATCGATTTGATCCTTAATCTGCCACCGGATCGCTTCAGTCATTTCTGAATCTGGAACACTTGGGCGCTCAACAGTAAGTAAGCGGTAACTTTCTGAGGGTAAAATCCAATAGGCATCGGCGCCTTTGGCATTAATTTCGGCAATGGCGGCTTTAAACGAAACGGTCAGGCTGTCTTCAGACAGTTGAATTTGACTGGCAGCGCTAATTTCTGGGGTGTTTGTTTGAGGCAGCAAATAGCAATAACTTAAAGTTTCGCCTTCAAGCTGCAACCCGATTCGTTTGTTATTTTTGTTCAGTAACTTGTTGAGCCAATCCACTCCATACACTCTTTAAATGTGTGATACTGTTCATAGTTTAATAGATTTATTAAAAAATCCCAGCAAACAACTGAAAAATCAGACGATTTGTTATTTGTTTACAAAAAATCTATTGATTATTTGTGGCTTATTGTTGAAATTATCGCCACGCACTAACATTAACTGTTCAGGCAGTAAAACGCCATCAGAAAAAATACCAATATTCAGAGAGTTAGTTATGATTCCTTCAAAGATAAGTTACGTTACTCGCCGATTACGCCAATTTTGGCATTTTTCACTCATTTTATTCAGTGTTTGCTGTTTTGCACCGACTGCCATGGCTGCAGCCGATAAGTGGGATGTTAATAATCCGCCGGGCCCTTCGAAGCAGGTAAGCATCGATGTGGAACAGGGTACCTGGATGAGCGTGGATGTCAGCCCCGATGGCGAAACCCTTGTGTTTGATCTGTTGGGTGATATTTACACCATGCCGATTTCTGGTGGTGAGGCCAAATCCATTACCTCCGGCATGGCGTGGGATATGCAGCCAAAGTTCAGTCCCGATGGGCAGTTTATTGCTTATACGTCTGATGCGGGGGGTGGCGATAATATCTGGGTAATGAAAGCCGATGGCAGTGAGCCAAAGCAAATTACTGATGAATCATTTCGATTATTAAACAGCCCAAGCTGGTCGCCCGATGGCCGCTTTATAGTGGCGCGTAAACATTTCACTTCAAGCCGCTCTTTGGGCGCCGGTGAAATCTGGATGTATCACCTGTCGGGTGGAAAAGGCATTCAACTGAATAAACGTCCGAACGATCAGAAAGATCTGGGTGAGCCAGTATTTTCTGCTGACGGTGAAAAAGTATTTTTCAGCCGGGACTCCACTCCGGGGGCTATCTTTGAGTACAGCAAAGATTCCAACAAACAGATCTACCAAATTTTCAGTATCGATCGTCACGACGGAGATATTAAAGCCGAAATCAGTGGCCCCGGTGGTGCGGTTCGGCCGACGCCATCGCCCGATGGTAAAAAGCTGGCGTTTGTGCGTCGTATTCGTAATCAGTCGAGCCTGTTTATTAAAGATCTAACCACCGGTGAAATTTCTCCGGTTTATCAGCAGCTCGATCGGGATATGCAGGAAACCTGGGCGATCCACGGCGTTTATCCAACCATCAGCTGGACGCCAGACAGTCGCGATCTGGTGTTTTGGGCCGGTGGTAAAATCAAACGATTAAACACCCAGACGCTCAGTGTTAAAGAAGTGCCGTTTAAAATTAAAGACACTCGTGAAATACGTACTGCAGTGCGTTTTCCGGTAGAAGTGGCACCGCAGGAATTTGATGTAAATATGCTGCGTTGGGTAACAGTATCGCCCGATGAAGAGCGTGTGGTGTTTCAGGCATTGGGGTATTTGTATGCTCGTGAACTGCCGAACGGTCGCCCAGAACGATTAACCCGGCAAACTGATCATTTCGAGTTTTACCCGTCGTTTTCGCCCGATGGTCGCTGGGTCGTTTACACCACCTGGAACGATCAAAAGTTTGGTACGGTGAGTAAAGTTCGTGCCAGCGGTGGTCGTGGTCGTGCTTTAACTGACCAGCCCGGTCAATTTATCGAACCACAGTTTTCTCCTGATGGTGAAACCATTGTTTATCGTAAAGTGTCGGGCGGTTATCTAACCAGTCCGTTATACGCCGAGCAAACCGGAATCTTTAAAATGGAAGAGGATGGTGATAATCCTGCACTAGTGACCGAAAGTGGTTCGCAAGCGCACTTTGGCAAACAGTCGGCTCAATTGTATGTGACCCGCAGTCGCAGCGAAGGCAAACGTCGATTAAATACACTGGTTGAAATGGATTTGCAGGGCAATCAGGTTGCGGAACGATTGCATACGCCCTGGGCGACAGAATACAAAGTTTCGCCGGATGAAAAATGGATCGCGTTTGTTGAGCGTTTTCAGGTTTATGTGACTCCTTTTACCAAAGCCGGAAAAAGTTTTGCTACAGGTGCCAAAGGTACCGCTGTTCCGGTGCATAAAATCAGCGATTTCTCCGGTGAAAATTTAAGTTGGACCAAAGACAGTAAAACGCTTTATTGGTCTCAGGGCGATACGCTCTATTCTCAAACATTGCCGCACCCCTTATTTGCCGATACCAAACTTCCCGAAATTGAAACCCGTAAGCTCGGCTTTAAAACCGATTATGACGTACCGCGTGGCAGCTATGTGTTGACCAATGCACGGATTATTACGATGCAAAGCGATGCCGGTGATGATCAACAGGTTATCGAAAATGGTGACATTGTCATCGAAGGCAATCGCATTAAAGCGGTTGGCGAAACCGGAACTCTTGATATTCCCAGTGGTGCGAAACGGATTAATTTAGACGGTAAAACCATTATCCCGGGATTGGTGGACGTGCATTGGCATGGCGCGCAGGGTCGTCGCGAAATCACTCCGCAACAAAACTGGGTGAATTACGCGACTCTGGCGTTTGGTGTGACCACTTTGCACGATCCCTCGAACGATACCTCTACTATTTTTGCCGCCAGTGAACTGGCGAAAAAAGGTCGAATCGCAGCGCCAAGAATTTATTCAACCGGAACCATTTTATACGGTGCCGAAGCTTCGATAACGGCTCAGGTAGAATCGCGTGACGATGCACTGGATCATTTAAAGCGAATGAAATCCGTTGGCGCTATTTCGGTGAAAAGTTACAACCAGCCAAGACGCGATCAACGGCAACAGGTACTCGATGCTGCTCGCGAAACCAATATGATGGTGGTGCCTGAAGGCGGCTCATTACTGCAACATAATCTCACCATGATTGTGGATGGGCATACTGGCATAGAGCATTCATTCCCAACCGCAGAAATTTACCACGATGTTGAACAGTTGTGGTCGCAAACGGAAGTGGGTTACACACCAACTTTGGTTGTGGCTTACGGTGGTATTTGGGGCGAACATTATTGGTATCAACATCAGGATGTGTGGAAGCACCCGCTGTTATCGAAGTACGTACCAAAAGATATTTTATGGCCGCGTTCCATTCGTCGTATGAAAGCGCCGGAAGAAGACTACAACCATTTTAAAACTGCAAGCGTTGCCGCCAAGTTACAAGACATGGGTGTGGGCGTGAATTTAGGAGCACACGGACAACGTGAAGGTCTTGGTTCGCACTGGGAAATCTGGATGTTTGAACAAGGTGGTATGACACCCCTTGAAGCATTACGGGCTGCAACCCTCGACAGCGCAAAATATTTGGGAATGGAAAAGGATATTGGATCCTTGGAAGCGGGAAAACTGGCCGACCTGGTGATCTTAAACGAAAATCCTCTGGAAAATATTCGCAACAGCGACAAGATCGATAAGGTGATGGTGAATGGTCGTTTGTACGATGCAAACACCATGGATCAAATTGGTAATCACCCGAAAAAACGCGAACCTTTTTATTTCGAAAAATAAATCTTCAAACTATCAGCGAGTAACTTCTGTTGCTCGCTGATTTTTTTAAATAATTCCAGCCTTAAAGCTTCAATCTTTTCCGCTTGTATGACCAACTCTCAAGTGTGATCCGTTTCGCAGTTTAAAAGTAGATGGTGTCACATTACTGCTTGTTAAAAGTGTGAATATTACAGAATAGTCACTTTCAAAAGTGCAAATCCCCCTTGTCTGCAGTAGTCTTCGCTGCGGTTTTTTAAGGCGAGTGTTTAAGACAATATTTTATTCAAGTGTTATTTATTCAGGTGCTATGGAAACTCTATAACACGACTATATAGCACAACTGTAAAACATAACTGTAAAACACAGCTGCCAAAATACCTCACCGTTAAACGATGATCAGACCGTCGAGTTAAACTTACCTATTCAAGGAGTATTCTGTGGGATCCAAATTTAAACATCACTTGCTCGCTTCTGCTGTTATATCTGCATTTTCCGTTTGTGGATCGGCTGAGAGCGAAAGCAAACAAGGAAGTCTTGCCGAGCAAGAAACTTCTCGTTTTATTGTTAAATATAAAACTGCCTCGTTACCGATGATGTCCGGCACAGGCGCGACACGTTTTGATTTGCGTGAAGTGTCTTCTGAGCTACAAGCGAAAGGCATTCGTGTAAAACGTGAATTACCAATGCAAGGCTCGGTTGCGGTTGAGTTATCGACGCAATTATTCAACGAGCTAAAAAATGATCCACAGGTAGAATTTATTGAACAAGATCATCGTCGAGATTTAATGGCGATCTACGAAGATACGGTGGGCGATCCTAATACCACTCAGCTAACCCCTTATGCGATTGTTCAGTCACAGGCGGATCAGCTGACCCTGCAAGATGGCCAGAAAGTTTGTGTTATTGACTCGGGAATTGCCGGTACTGATGGCGAAACCGGTGGCTTAAATAATGATTTTAACTGGGCAAACATAACCGGTGATAATGATTCGGGCACAGGACTCTGGAATGCCGATGGAGGTCCTCATGGAACTCATGTAGCAGGTACAGTCGGGGCGGCCGATAATGAGTTTGGTGTTATTGGTATGGCACCTGGCGTATCTATGCATATTATTAAGGTGTTTAATAATTCCGGTTGGGGTTATTCATCTGATCTGGCCTATGCCGCACAAAAATGTTCCGACGCTGGCGCAAATATTATTACCATGAGCCTTGGTGGCGGCGGTGCCAATAATACCGAAGAGAACGCATTTGAAACCTTTACCGAAAATGGTGGCCTGGTGTTGGCGGCGGCTGGTAACGATGGCAACACGACTCGTTCTTATCCGGCGGGTTACGACTCAGTCATGATGATTGGTGCTAACGATAACGATAATAATATTGCCTCGTTCTCTCAGTTTCCATCTTGTAACGATAGCAAAACCAACTGTGTGGAAGTAACAGCCGGTGGGGTGAATACTTTATCGACTTATCCATCGGGTGGCGCAATGGTGGTAGGTTTGACAGTGGACGGTAGCGGTTATGCGGCTTCGCCAATGGAAAACAGCGGCGATGCATCGGCGGAAACTTATTTTATGGGTCTTGCCGATCAAACCGACGCTGGTGCCGATGGCAAAATCTGCGTGATTGATCGCGGAGAAATTACCTTTCATGACAAAGTGAAAAACTGTGAAGACAGTGGCGGACTGGGCGCAATCATTATTAATAATGTAGACGGCATGCTTTCTGGTACTTTGGGTGATTCCAATCAGACCACAATTCCTGCCGTAGGAACCAGGCTTGAAGATCGCAATGCATTGGTGTCTTCAACCAACGCGTCTATTTCTATTGGCGCTGGCAGTTATGGGTTAATGAGCGGAACCTCCATGGCTACGCCCGGAGTTGCCGGTGTCGCAGCACTGGTTTGGTCGAATCATCCTCATTGTAACGGAACTGAAATTCGTCAGGCGTTAAAAGCCAGTGCCGAAGACTCGGGTGCAGAAGGGCACGATGTTTATTTTGGCAACGGCATTGTAAAAGCAAAAGCCGCCAGCGATTACATTGCAGCAAACGGTTGTAATGCACAACCCTCTGCGGGAAGCATTCAATTTGTTAGCAACAATGCTACTGTCGATGAAGACGCGGGTTCCATTTCGATCACAATAGAACGAATTAACGGCTCCGCCGGTGAAGTAAGTTTTGATATAGCGACCAGCAATGGAACCGCTGAAGAATCCAGCGATTATGCTGCCGTTAGTCAAAGTTTATTAATGGCCGATGGCGAAGTATCCAAATCTATTTCTATCGACATCATTAATGACAGTGAATATGAAGGCGAAACCGCCGAGAACTTTTTTGTTAGCTTATCCAACCCGAGCAGCAATACTGAAATTCAGCAGCCAAGCGAAATGCAAATCAACATTAATGAAGATGATCCTATGCCACCGGCAGGTGATTTTGCATTAAGCAGTGCTGAATACAGTGTTGATGAAAATGCAGGAGAATTAACCGTTACAGTGAATCGCGTTAATGGTGACTATGGCGAAGCAACGATAGAGATAAGTGCCAGTGATGCATCGGCAACAAATGATGATTATCAGGCTTTAAATGAAACGATTACATTTGCCCATGGAGAAACAGAAAAACAAATTACAGTAACTCTGATTGATGATTCTGTTTACGAAGGCGATGAATCGTTTACGGTTACCTTGGCAAACCCAAGTGATCGAAGCAGTGTTAACGATCCTTCCGCTGCAACCGTAACGATTGTTGAAGATGATCCTATGCCACCGGCGGGTGACTTTGAATTAAGCGATGCGGAGTTTAGTATTGATGAAAATGCAGCGAGTCTTACCATTACCATCAACCGCGTGAATGGTGATTTTGGTGACGCATCGGTTGAAGTTAGTACCAGTGGGAACTCAGCAACGGCCGGCAGTGACTTTGAAGCTGTGAATGAAACAGTTCTATTTGCAGAAGGTGAAACTTCTAAACAAATCACTATTGCGTTAATAGACGATACCGAGTACGAAGGCGATGAAACCTTTAGTGTTCGCCTGGCGAATGCCAGTGAGCGTAGCAATATCAGTTCACCAGCAACGGCAACGGTAACAATAACAGAAGATGATCCAGAGCCAGAAGATGGCGGATCGTTGCATTGGTTAATGCTGCTTTCTTTATTGTTATTACGAAGTAGAAAACAGGTAGTTAAACAGTAAATCCTTAGCTTTACTCTAAAATCAAAAAAGCCCAAGCCGATTAGGTTTGGGCTTTTTTTATACAAAAAATTTATGGTTGTTATTAAAATTTAATTATATTTTTCAATTAATATACTGTCTAACTTTTCACCGCTATTTCAATTCGCAATAATAGTAATGTTTACGGTTACTAAGTTAATAAAAAGTGTGTAGTATCCGCAAACTTAAATTTAACTAGTCTTTTTATTGGATAATTTTTTAAAGAGGGATATATGAATCTTCTTAATCGAAGTCTCTATCTTATTGCGTGCTTGTTTTCTATAACAGTATTGGCAGAAGGGGATTCTAACGATCCCGATTTTTACAGTATGCCGGGTGTTAATAAAGCTCGCGCTTATGATGCTGACGGTAACGTACTGGTTGATGCCTTTGGTGGAACTTTAGGTGTTCATTACACCGATATGGTCGTACCCGGAACAGGCCCCGACATTGTTATTAATCGAAGTTTTAATAGCGCTACTAGTCGATGGGAAAATTCGACAAAAAACTTTGTTGGATCACGTTGGGATATTCACTTTGGACGCTTAGGTGGCGGCGATAGTCGTTATTTTTGTGGCACTAATGATTTACCCGTTATCGATGACCGAACCGTTTTTATCCTGCCCGATGGCAGTTCGCAAACAATACTGAGTGATCCTCTAATTTTTCTTGATGGTGATAAAGATGGCGAATATGACCCAGAAAATAGTGACGACTATAAACCTCACTTTGTTACAAATGACTTATGGAGTGTTGTTTGTAATAACGGTCAGTTAGTGATTACAGATAGCTCTGGCTTGTCTTATGTTATTGGCAATTACGAATATGATTGGCGAGTTATACAAATTTTTGATCGCTATAATAACTACATTAATATCAATTATTCTGGCAGCGCTTATAATCTAAAGGTTTCTTCAATTACAGCATCGGATGGTAGAGAAGTTAGTTTTTCTTACTCTGACGATAAGCTTACAGAAATCAGCTATTTAGGACAAACGGTATCTTATGAAGTGTCTGGAAAAGATTCAAATCAACGTCTTGATCGTGTTGAAAGACCAGATGGCAGTGACTTTACTTATACCTATTATGACAATGATCCTCTTAGTGGATACATTAAAGAAATAAAAAATCCTTTAGGAAAAGTGACATCGTTTGAATACGAACATTTGAAGTTTACAAAAAAAGATTATTATGTTGTTGCTAAAAAATGTGTAGAAGCGAACTGTTGGACTTACAGTTATACAAGGGGAGAGTTAGAAGGTGATGAAACTTATGCTGACTATGATACAACAACAATTACAGGTCCTGATGGCATAAAGACATATTGGCATCATGGCCTTTTCTCTCCAATCATCACGAGTGGGTATGGCACAAATCCTTGGTCAGTAGGATTACTAAAAAAATATAGTCATAGCCTGAATGGTGAAATTCTAGAGGAGTTTACCCAAAAATGGGTGCCATTTACATTAAATCCACATCCTCGTGTCTATAGCGAACCTAATACCCAGTACACTTTGCGAGACCTTCATTACAATGTGCCCAAACTAAAACAAAAAACAACTAATAGAAACGGCCAAACATTTATATATGAAGTTGTAGAGTTTAATAATGCTGGATCACCTGTTGTAACGAAAAGTGAAGGAAGTAAAACGATATATAATGAAGTTCAATATGCTAATTTAAAAGGTGAGAGCTGGGGGTGGATTTTGAATTTACCCTATAAAGAAAGTGTTAGTCTTAGTAACTCAAGCTTTAAACTCGTAAATCAATATTTTTACAATGCTCAAGGTAGTGTTTCGAGCAAAGTTTCTAAAGGTCAACAGACTTTTTATGAGTACTACAATGATGGCAATTTAAAAGCTGAAATCGATGGTGTTGGAAATCGTATAGATTATAGAAATTATAAGCGAGGCATTGCTAAAGTAGTTAGTTATCCTGGAGGCAGCAAGTTTGGAACTTATACAAAACGCGATGTTGATGATTATGGCCGAGTAACCAAAGAAATTAATCAAAAAGGCGTTGCAACGTCTTATTCATATGACAGTATGAATCGAGTTAGAGAAGTCAATCATCCGTTAAGCGAAACGGTCACTGTCGATTATTATGACAATGGACGTAGAGTGGAGTATCAAAAAGGTAATGTTAAGCAAATAAATAACTTTAATGTGTATGGCGATATAGAGACTAAAATAACCATTGATACTTTGTCTCAAAAAAACTTCGCTCAACATTTTAGATACGATGATCTCCAGCGATTAAGGTTTAAATCGTTTGTTAATAGTACTACAGATGGAACCACATATTCTTATGATGGCTATAATCGTGTTACTCACCAACAGACAACTGGAAGTAATGCTATTGTAACGGATTATGTATCACCATCAGAAAAACAAGTGACCGATCCTGAACAAAATGTTACACGTTATTTTTATGATACTTTTAGCCCATCAGAAAAGTATATCAGTAAAGTCGAAGCGCCTGAATCGGTTATAATTGAAATTACTCGAGATGAACTAGGACAGCCTTTAATTATTAAGCAAAATGATATTGTTAGAGAGTATGGCTACAACGAAAACTGGAATTTAAATTATTATAAGGAACCAGAGGTAGATGGCCATCTTTCATATGTTTATGATTTGGCAGGCCGAAAAAAGGAAGACTGGCATTATTTGAATGGTAAAACGTATAAAACATTTTATTCTTACGATGAGTTAGGGCGTTTAACCGAAATAGAGTACCCAGAATATTACAGTGTTAGCGGTCATGGCATGATCTACGATATGCCTGAAGAGTGTACTAACGGATTAGAGTTAGTCTGTAATCATACCTCTTATAAGGTAACAGACAGTTATGAGTATGATCGCGTTGGCAATGTAACTAAGGGTAAAAGAAATTACGAACAGATCCGTGTAACCGTTGCGCCATACGCAGGCGTATATCCATCTGAGTCATACAATCATTGGCTCATGGAGTATGATAACGAAAATCGGTTGGTGTCAGAAAAGTTTTATAACGGAACACCGGGGATTTTTGAATTCAGTTACGAGTACAATAATTTAAATCATTTAACCTCAACTACTTATCCGAGTGGCTACAAGGTCAATTATGAGCCCGATGCTTTTGGCCGAGCATCTAAAGTTGGTGACTTAGTATCTGGTATTGAGTATTTTGATTCGGGCGCTCTAAAGAAAATGACCTATGCGAATGGGCAAATTACAGAGTTCAACTTGAATGAGCGTTTATTACCAGAGTCATTAACCGTTGGTAATGGTCTGGATGAATTCGTTGAATTCAATTATTTATATGATTTTAACGGTAATATTGAATCTATCGAGGATGGTATAAACCCTAACAAAAGTCATTATTTAACCTATGACGGTCTCGACAGACTACGATCGGCTGAAGGCATATGGGGAGCCGGAAGTTATGACTATGATACTTTAGGTAATATTAAATCCAAGTCTATTGGCTCAAAAATATTTGATTATGAGTACGACGATAACAACAGACTGTCCTCATTTAATAATCAAGAGTATCTGTATGATATAAAAGGGCGAGTCATAAGCGATTCTAATAATGAATATTTTTATGACTTCTCTAACAATTTAATTCAGGCTAAAGCATTAAATGAAGGTGGTTTTTATACGTACCGCTACGATATAAACAACAGAATGTACTCTAAGAAATATAGTACGGGAGAGAAAGACACCTTTGCTTACAATAACTCTGGAAAGTTGATGTACGAGGTACTCAAAGAAGGCGACCTGAAACGTTCTCATATCTACTTGGGCAGTAAACTGGTTGCGTATCATGATGAAGTAATTGAGTGCTCAGACGATTTAGATAATGACGGAATGGGGCACTGTTACGAACGAGAGAATAATTTAAATCCAAACTATGATGATGCATCAGGTGATAGAGATAACGACGGACTGACGAATCTTGAAGAGTTCAACCTAGGATCTTCTTCCTCATCTGCCGATACTGATAACGATGGAATACATGATCTATATGAGCATCAATATGGCCTCAATATTTTGGATAATGATGCAAGCTTAGATAATGACGATGATGGGTTTACTAACTTAGAAGAGTTTTTGCAAAATACCGACCCTAATCAATTTGATAAATTAAGTGTGCCACGACAATTTGGTGCGACAGGGGATAAAAGTTTCATTCGATTAAGCTGGAATAAGGTTCCGTTTGCAACTGGATATAACTTATATTGGAGTGACCAAACATTTTCTGATGTTAGTGAGGCTAATTTGATTACACTATCAAATGAGAATTATAAGCACCAAATCGGTTCTCCGGGGCAAAAAATATTTTACCGAGTGGTCGCAAAGAAAGACGAAAAGCTCTCTGACATAAGTGAACTTATTACAGGTTATACTGGTGATTTAGAGTGGCAATTATTACCTGAAATCTCTGGTGTTGGAGACATTCATGCCGACAACTCTGGGAGTGTTATGTTTATTGGGTCCAGTTCTAGGCTTGATCGTTCGGAGGCTGTTTACTTTAAAAGCGGTTCAGTTAATCCAGAGGAGTATACTCTATTTAATTTCGGCTCCGATTTTGGTAAAAAATCAGTAATGGCGGACAATGGCTCTGTTGCTTTTGCTTTGGTAAACCAATCCACAGATTCGATTTGGGTGGCCGTTTTTAATGCCAAGCAACAAAGTTGGAGTGTAAAGAAGCTAAAAAATGCTGACTCAGGAATGGAAATACAAAGCTATATCGAACTAGTGGCCTCTCCTAATGGGTCCTTTGTACTATCTTGGGTTGAAGATAGACATACTAAAAGCGAAAGGTGGGCTGCTTGGTGGAGTGAAAAAACTGGTTGGTCTACGCCAAAGTCTCTTGCTATTTATAAAGATCCAAATGGGCCTTATCAAGATTATTCTGCTCAGAAAGCTGGGTTGGCTATAAACGATAACTTGGATGTCGCTATTATTTGGCGGCTTGATAAAAAAGAAAATCATAATTCAGTTGGCCTAGAAACGCACTTATTTCTCCGAAGCAAAGAGCTAGGTGTTCAAAACTATAAGCTGGGAGATTCATATTATCAAAGTGAGCTTGCAGTTGGATTGAATAATGATGGCAATGGCATAGTTAGTTGGCATCAGCGTGGAAGTTCTATTAATACCGTTGAAGTTGCAAGATTTAATACTGATGGAACATTATTGCCTAGTGAAACAGTTTTAGAGGGGGGGGTAGAAAATATCGAAATACCATACGGTAACACCGATGGAAAGCTACTTTTTATAGGTGATGAAAAGCTCGGAGCCTATAAGCGCCAAGATAATGGTGATTGGTATCTTGATGGAATATTAGAACAAAACTTGGCAAGCAAGGTTAGAAAATTAGCAGACAATACCTACCGCATGATCACCTATAGCAGAGGTCAAAACTATTATGATATTAACAACTATGAAGTTAACGATTACGTTGACGGCAATTTTGATACGGTAACAGCGTATGAAAAAGGTAACATAATAAGGCAGGCAGGATTTACTGTAACAGGGAGTGCCATACGATATGATGTCATTAATGATAGCAGTGTCTATCGGTTGAGTAATCGGTTACGAGGGGAAAATCAACATCCCATTGCAGTGGCGGATGTCAGCGTGGAATATAGAGAAAGTAAATCGCCTTTGGCAACATTGTCAGGAGATCAATCCTATGACATTGATGGTGTAATTGCTAAGTATCAATGGCGCCAAATTGAAGGTCCTAATGCTGATATTTCAAAACCAAATAATCGAATTACAAGTGTCAGATTGCCAAACGTCATGAGCGGTAGCTTTGAATTCGAGCTATCCATTACCGATGATCGAGGTGCAACGGCAGTGGAAAGAGTTTCGTTGGAAATCAATAATCCTCATGGTGACCCAGAAGCTAATGCCGGGGCATATCAAAGGGTTGGTGAAAATACAATTGTTCAACTAAGTGGTGACGGATCAATTGCCGCTTCGCAAAATCCAATTATCCGCTACAAGTGGACCCAGGTTTCTGGTCCAAACATAACACTAGATGATAATTCCTCGAGTAATATTACTTTCACTTCTCCTGAAGTAACTGAAACAACCCATTTCGTTTTTGAGCTTGAGGTTGCCGGAGAAAATGACGCTATCGACACCGATAGAGTTGTCATTACTGTTGTCGATTATCAGCCACCCGTGGCAAACGCTGGTGATGATCAAACGGTAGATGCAGGTGATCGCGTGGTACTCGATTTCTCAAATTCCTACGATCCCGATGGTGGCTCTATCAATATGAACATAAGTACGATTTCTGGCGGATATGTTCAATTAGAGCAAGGTAGTCAATCGGGTACGTTAGAGTTTACTGCACCGGATGTTTCCAGTGATACAACCTATGTATTTCGTTTAAACATTACCGATGACGAAGGCGATACCGCGACCGATGATGTTGCGATAACCGTGCGCGCACCAATAGTCGCTGAAAAGCCAGTGGCCAATGCTGGTAGCAATCAAACCTTTGATGAAGGTACAACCGTTACTTTGGACGCCAGCGCCTCAGCTGCACCGGAAGGTGAAAGCATCACTGGTTATAGTTGGACACAATTAGCGGGCACAGTGGTTACATTAAATGATTCCACATCAGTAGCACCGCAATTTACCGCGCCCGATGTTGGTGAGACGACTCAATTGCAATTCCAACTTACTATAACTGCAAGCAATGGCGAGACTAATCAATCAACCGTTATCATTACAGTTACCGACACCAGCGGAAACTTACCGCCAGTTGCGAATGCGGGTGATGATCAAACGGTAAATGAAGGGGATAACGTTATATTAGATGCGCGTGCATCGAACGATCCCGATGGCAATTCATTAAATTTGAGCTGGCGTGTGGTCAGCGGTGGTAATGTCAATTTACAACAAGGGCCAGAACAAGGCACGTTGCAGTTCACAGCCCCCAGTGTTGGTATTGATTCGGACTATGTGTTTGAAGTTACCGTCACCGATGCAGCAGGTGCCAGCAGTAGCGACCAGGTTACCATTACAGTACTTAATACCGATGCACCACCGCCAACAGGTCAGTGTGAACTCGACTTTGATGGCAATGGCATTGTGGAGTCAAAAGACTTCCACAGTAATAATTACGAAGGAATTTATTACGCGGTGTACATCTACTTGAACTACCCGAATTCCTACAACAGCTACTTCCCGAATACGCCAGAAGAAAAACTCGACTGGAATGGCGATGGCAACATCACCATCGAAGAAGTGTATACCGGTACAATTAGCGAGCAAACCAAAGAGACGTACCAAACGCAGCACTACATGTACATGAACGATAAAAACACCTACGCGAACTGGTACCCCAACTCCGGCTGTGCGCTGTAATAAAAAGGAATTTAAATCATGACAAATTTAATGACGATAAAACAGTTTTTAAAAGTTCTTATGGTGTTTGTACTGGCAATGGTATCCGTTGTCAGTCAGGCAAAAAAGGAAACCATCACCTTTATCCATACCGACCATTTAGGTTCACCAATAATGGCGACCAACGAAGATGGCAGTGTGAAATGGCGTGAGGACTATCAACCCTTTGGTAAGCAGCTCACCAATCAAGACACGGATAACAATGTAGGGTTTACCGGGCATAAAGACGATAAGTCGCTCGGTTTAACCTACATGCAAGCCCGCTGGTATCATCCAGTAGCTGGGCGGTTTATGTCGTTGGATCCGATTAAATACGTCACATCGGATACTGCAACATTTAATAGATATAGCTATGTTGCTAATAATCCTTACAACTACATTGATCCTGAAGGTGAGAGTAGAAAAAAACCGAGAATAGCTCAACAAGCTGAAACGGCAGGATTCACAATCTTGATAGGTATGATCATGCAAGCTGTGAATGAACCTGGCTCCAGTGGACATAAACTCGGTCAAGAAATGCAAAGAGCTGGCCAGGAAATGACTCCTGGGAGAAAGGGTGTTCCAAAGAAGAGAGGACCGAAGACAGATCCAAATGCTCCACATAATAAAAAGATTCGTGAGGTTGGTGATCAGATTGAGGCTGATGGAGGAACAGTGATCGCAGGAGGTGGACGGCTCCCTGAGCAACTAATTCAAACTCCTGGAGGTAATAAAAGTGGTCGGCGACCCGATGTTTTATATCAAGACTGCAAAGGAAACAACTGTGGTGTAAACGTAGGTAAAACCAAAGCTGATGGTTCGCCAATCAAGCGTGAACAACAAGCACTTGATGATTTGAACGGTGCAGGTCTGCCCACAAAATTTGAGCGCTACAATTAGGACGTAAACTATGAAAAAAATAATGATTCAGTTTCACGCAACGTTAGAAGAGCTTGTTGAATATGTGAATTCAATCAGCTCTGAGCTTGGTTTGGTTATGACCTTGATGGTTTTGAGTCCCTTTTCTGTTAGGAAGTTAGGGGGTGAATTATCAGTTGACGATCTAAATATTGATGGCAACATCCGTATTATTTTCACCAGCCAGAAACCCTCTATGGATGCATCTTCGCCGAATAACTTCTATGACTTGAATCCAGGCACTATTGGTTTACATATTGGCAGATTAACTGAGAAAGGACTAAAAGAATCAGTTTTGGCATTTATGTCTGATGACAAAGAGAAGGCGGCTATGGCGAATAAGATTGCATCAAGATTGAAAAAGAAAACTAAAGCCGGAGCGATCGCAGTAAACCCGGTCAATGGCGTCGAAGCAAGTGCTCGTTCTCATCGCTATACACAGGGAGCAAAATCAATGTACGACGATGGGGTAAAAATACTCCCTGTAGCGGGGAATAGTTTTTTTAAGCTCCCTGATTAAAAGTAAGAAATAAGGTGACATAAGTACGATTTCTGGCGGTTATGTTCAATTAGAGCAAGGCAGTCAGTCAGGTACATTAGAGTTTACCGCGCCTGATGTTTCAAACGACACTACTTATGTGTTCCGCTTAACCATTACCGATGATGAAGACGATACCGCAACCGATGATGTTGCCGTTACTGTGCGTGCGCCTGTTATGGCAGAAAAACCAGTGGCCAATGCTGGCAGTAATCAAACAATGGATGAAGGCACAACGGTTACCCTGGATGGCAGCGCTTCAAGTGCACCAGAGGGAGAAAGCATTACCAGTTATAGTTGGACACAATTAGCGGGCACAGTGGTTACATTAAATGATTCCACATCAGTAGCACCGCAATTTACCGCGCCCGATGTTGGTGAGACGACTCAATTGCAATTCCAACTTACTATAACTGCAAGCAATGGCGAGACTGATCAATCAACCGTTATCATTACAATAACCGACACCAGCGGAAACTTACCGGCAGTTGCGAATGCGGGTGATGATCAAACGGTAAATGAAGGGGATAACGTTATATTAGATGCGCGTGCATCGAACGATCCCGATGGCAATTCATTAAATTTGAGCTGGCGTGTGGTCAGCGGTGGTAATGTCAATTTACAACAAGGGCCAGAACAAGGCACGTTGCAGTTCACAGCCCCCAGTGTTGGTATTGATTCGGACTATGTGTTTGAAGTTACCGTCACCGATGCAGCAGGTGCCAGCAGTAGCGACCAGGTTACCATTACAGTACTTAATACCGATGCACCACCGCCAACAGGTCAGTGTGAACTCGACTTTGATGGCAATGGCATTGTGGAGTCAAAAGACTTCCACAGTAATAATTACGAAGGAATTTATTACGCGGTGTACATCTACCTGAACTACCCGAGTTATTACAACAGCTACTTCCCGAATACGCCAGAAGATAAACTCGACTGGAATGGCGATGGCAACATCACCATCGAAGAAGTGTATACCGGTACAATTAGCGAGCAAACCAAAGAGACGTACCAAACGCAGCACTACATGTACATGAACGATAAAAACACCTACGCGAACTGGTACCCCAACTCCGGCTGTGCGCTGTAATAAAAAGGAATTTAAATCATGACAAATTTAATGACGATAAAACAGTTTTTAAAAGTTCTTATGGTGTTTGTACTGGCAATGGTATCCGTTGTCAGTCAGGCAAAAAAGGAAACCATCACCTTTATCCATACCGACCATTTAGGTTCAC
>NZ_QGGU01000004.1:185617-192821 GCF_003148745.1 Pleionea mediterranea
TTAAAAGTTCTTATGGTGTTTGTACTGGCAATGGTATCCGTTGTCAGTCAGGCAAAAAAGGAAACCATCACCTTTATCCATACCGACCATTTAGGTTCACCAATAATGGCGACCAACGAAGATGGCAGTGTGAAATGGCGTGAGGACTATCAACCCTTTGGTAAGCAGCTCACCAATCAAGATACGGATAATAATGTAGGGTTTACCGGGCATAAAGACGATAAGTCGTTAGGTTTAACCTACATGCAAGCCCGCTGGTATCATCCGGAAGCTGGGCGGTTTATGTCGTTGGATCCTATACGCTATCGCGATGTGCATTCGTTTAATCGGTATGTGTATGCGAATAATAATCCGTATAAGTATGTTGATCCGGATGGGAAGTCACCCAAAAATCAAGCAGGGCTAATTCCATTTTCGCATAAGCAAATCAATAATTCGTTAGCTCATGAAGCATGGCTAAGGAATGCAGAGTTTCAAAGAGCTAAAGACAATCGTGATCTTGCAAATATAGGTAAGGTAGTAGTAGGTTCAACTGCTGTGGCAATATGTGTCATTGCAGAGCCTTGTGGAGTTATAGCCGGAATAGGTGCGGTAGGAGGAGGTGTGGCTGCAATTGAAGGCTCTACTGCTTTAGCAGGTGCAAATGAAGGAAAAGGTATACACTTGGTTGAAGTAACTGCAGAACGCATTGCTTTAGGAGTTGGTGCGGAAGAAAATGCAGCAAATACTTTTGGGAAAAATGCAAAATCAACTTTTGATATCTCAACTGGATTAGTTGGCTTTTTGAATGGCAGTACGTCACTGATATGGAGTACTTCTACACGTTCAGAACGTGTTATGGGAGGAGTAGACACTGCTACAGGGTTACAGTCAACATATAATGGCATAGAAGGGGGGCTTAACAATGAGGAATAAAATTCAGTGGGTAGTTTTTTTTATCCTCAGTGCAATATGGAGTTTATATTTCACGTTAAACGATAAATTAACGGATACTAGTAATATGGAGATAAAGCCACTTGACTCATTCACCTACGAATGTAAAAAGAAAAGTAAATCCGACAAAGTCTATTTTTATATTAATAATGGATTTTTAATGCTGCCGTTATTATCAAGTAGCTGTGAACAATTCTTTAATCGTGTTGAGAACGCAAAGGACGTTAGGGTGCTGTTTAGCAGAAAAGGACTCGTTCAACAGCTCTATATCGATGGAAAAGAGTTTGTTGACGAAAAAAAACTTATGCGAAATCACTCGATTACGAATTGGGGTGTTGCTTCTTTTGGATATATAATGCTTATATTATCCATGATAAAATTATATCAAATGCATAGAAGGAAAAAAGAGTAAACCCCGATAAACTGTTTGAGTTTAAACTACCTGAAAGTATCCTGAATTCAAGTATTAAGTGCAATTTCCTATTGTGTTATATCAGTGGTACAAATTGCTTGTTCAATATTTGATTCGGAGTTAGATTTCTTCTGCTTTTTCGAGGACGATTATTAAGCAGCCACATTACTCGTTTTATCGACTGAGTATCGACATCTTTAAATTTTTTGCCTTTGGGAAAAATTGTCAGGATTAAACCGTTTAAAAGTTATTAGGGTCAGGTCTTGTATTGCCACATAGGGCCTGCTAGTCTTTGCTCATTATGGCGAGACCTATCCGAATAGAATACCCCGGAGCGATATACCACATCACTTCGCGCGGGAATGCTCAAGAGTCGATTTATCATAGTGATGATGACCGTCATCAATTCTTGTCGATATTGGAAAAAGCCTGTGAGCGCTATCAATGGCAGGTTTATGCTTACTGCCTGATGGATAACCACTATCATCTCATGGTGGAGACATTAGATAGCACGCTGTCCAAAGGAATGCGTCATCTGAACGGTGTTTATACGCAGTGGTTTAACCAAACGCGTCCCAAAAAGCGGGTGGGGCATGTGTTTCAAGGGCGTTTTAAAGCCATATTAGTCGATAAAGACAGCTATTTACTGGAGCTTTGTCGATACGTGGTACTGAATCCCATCAGAGCCAACATGGTAGAGCACGCCTCGGAATATCGCTGGAGCAGCTATCGCGACACCACGGGTCAACGGTCGGCGCAAGAATGGTTGAATACAGACTGGGTACTGAGCCAGTTTGGCAAACAACGAAAGCGAGCGAAAGAGAAATACAAGCAGTTTGTGAGTGATGGAATAGGCAACGACTCACCACTGGAGAATCTCCAGGGGCAACTGGTCCTGGGCAGCGATAAGTTTGTGACCAAAGCGCTTAGCCATTTGCCGAAAGAGCAGCAAGCCAGCTTATCTGAAATTCCTAAAAAACAGCGTAAAAAGGTATTTGCGCTATCGACTTACTTTAAACAGTACGAGCGAGATATAGCTGTTGCAGAAGCCTATTATTCCGGTGGCTACAGCCAACGTGAAATAGGCGAGTTCCTGGGGTGTCATTACAGCACGGTGAGTCGACTATTGAAAAAGGTAGAGTGGCAAAGAAAGACCTGACCCCAGAATTTATGGGCTGCAGTTGAATACCAGTAAGTTAGTGAGCTTCTTTATTAACAGGTAAATGGGGAAGGTCACTCTGATCCTATTGATTATCGATGGAAGTTGATGAATAAAAAGTCTGACAGCTCACCTTGTCAATTAAGTTGTTTTGTTGCAAGCACCGAAGTTCTGTGAAAGTCGGGATATACCGCCATCGAAAATATAGTTGAAGGTGATTTGGTTTGGGCGAAAAATGTTGATACAGGTGATTATAGCTGGAAGCCTGTTACAAAAACCTGGGTCGTTGATAAAAAACCAATCTATCGTGTATCTGTTAAAACCAAGCAAGATTTAATTCAGACTATTGATGCAACATCAAGTCATCCATTTTTCGTAAAAGATAAAGGATGGGTCGATACTCTTGACTTAATACCAGGTGACAACTTTGAGAATAAAGAAGGTAATAGTTTTGAAGTACTATCGATAGAGGACTTAAAGAAACAGCAAGTTGCCTACAACTTTACAGTGGCTGATTTTCATACGTATTATGTGACTAAGCAGAATGTGTTGGTGCATAATTGTAATGTTACAAAGGGAGGAATGCTTGGTGCTAACGGAACTAAGACTGCGAATACAACGTTGTGGAAAGGCAAAGGTAAAGAAAGAATTGATGTGGAGAACCCTAATCCAGGTCAAAGACCGGGACAAGTTCACTATCAAGATAATAAAAATAACAAATATCTGTATGAACCCAAGACGAACTCTTTCCGAGATGCTCCGAAATCTGTAAATAAAATGTTGAATGACAAAAAGTTTAAAGGCGCAATTGATAAAGCAATGACTAAGTACCTTGGAGAATAATATATGTTTACGATGAACTCAGAAATGTCGAAAGCGTACAGTAATCTGTTGTTGGACAATGTTGAGCTAGATCGTAGTCTTTGTGAGATTACAGAATCTGGATTTAAAGGCCAGAATGGCTGCTTTTTTCTTGGAAAGTGTCTTGAGATTGATACGAATACATCAATCAACGATTTTCCTGACAAAACTGGCTATGAGTGCTTTATTAACTCAGTAAATATAGACGATTATGTTGAGGACGGTTATTTAGAACAGGCAGTGTCTTTTGTTCGCAATGTGTTTTCTCAGTGGAATGATATCCAAGAGAGTAAGAAATTGATTGCAATATTGTCATTGGATGAATTTGGTCTGAAAGTAAAGTTTCATATGCATCGAGTTGGCGAGCAGTGGTTATCAGATGAGTTGGAGGATTACGAAGAGTCTATATTAGTGGTAGATTCTTCGGAATCAATAGGGTCAGAGTGAACCTCCCCCAGTTTAACGGATACTTAAAACAACCGACAAGCGTGCTTTTTCGAAGAGGACGATTACAAGGTCTACTTAGATCTGCTGAAAAAGGCGAGTGAGAAATACAAAGTATTGATCCATGCCTTTGTTCTGATGACGAACCATGTGCACCTGTTAACCACCCCAAACAATGAAACCGGCAACAGTCGGATGATGCAAGCGATAGGTCGCAGTTATGTCGGATACATCAATCATACCTACTCACGGACTGGAACGTTGTGGGAAGGACGGTATAAATCGACGTTGGTCGATAGTGAAGACTATCTGCTAACCGTGCATCGTTACAATGAAAATTAACTTACGCAAGCCAAATATATTCTTATTAGTACTTGGGTTATTTGCTATTTATAATGGTTTTCAAGGAATGATTGAAGGAAAAGTACAGTTAAGGATTATTGAATATTCTTTGAATGAGGCTCCAGTACTTTATTTTGGGGTAATATTAACTTTATTTTTGGTTGGGCTTTCGTTTGTTTACTTTTCATTTTCTGGCGCTGATAATGTTACATAATTAAGAAACCATTTATCGTAGCATTAAAAAAAAGTAAAAATTGCATTATATGAAGATTCCTAAAAAAGCCAGAGCATTGCTTCATGCTCTGGTTTACTCTATAACCTTTACGACTTTGGCGGTTATCTTTCTTATAAGTATGTATATATTTGAGTATTTTGCATGTTTGTTAAATATTGATTTCACCCTTAATAGAATAATATTTGTGTTTTTTTGGACGGCAGGTATTATATTTTTTAGCGCATTAATGGTTGATATTGCTGGCTACATAAGAGATAAAAAAATATGTACGTTAGAAAGTATTGACTATGAAAGTTTTATTGTTTTAAACAAAGAAGATAAGCAAGAGATATATAGAAAGTACAGCAAATGAAAAGTTTAATGTGAAAGTCTCTGGATACTTTATGAGATGATGTTTTATGCGTTACTGAGAAGTAAGCAAATAAAGCAATAGATATGATTAGTCGCAGGTACATCTGACGCCGTTAGAAATGAAATAAAAGAGCTTTAAGTTGAATAACTTTAAAATAATATTTTTAGTTTTAATGCTATCTGCTAAGGAAGTTTTTTTATTTATGTTGCCTATAAATGGAGTGCTTTTTATTTTTAGCCTAATTACAGGTGGGCTTGCTGAAATGCTAATCATAATTTTTTATATTAATATGGGGCGCTTTTAATTGGTAGCTTATTTTTTTAAATAGTCGCTCGACATCGTATTAGAAATTATATGAAATTGAACTCAATTAGTATAAAGGAGTTTAATGAGCTTGAAGGAGTTAAAAAAAGGAAGGTAATTGGCAGTTTAGGTTTAAGTGATTACTGGGAGCAAAGCAGATTCTAAATTAGTTGAAATGTCTATCTGGCTAAGTGATATGAAAATCATAATTTCAATATCTTTATAGATAATTTCGTATGATGCTAAAAATTGTGGAGCGGCAAAGAAAGGCTTTCTCCAATTATATTGATATAAAGTTGGTGCGACTGTTGGTGCTGAACCTAGACCAAAAACATCATCATGCATAAGCGATAAGTATTAGAGATATGAAATATTATTGGTTCAAATTAAGTGCTTCATTATTTGCTGCATCTATTTTATTGTTTTGGGTGAATTACGAAGACATTAGAGGTAGTTTTTTTAAAGAAAACATTAATTATAAAAAGGCAGGCGGCCTTATAATAAAATCAAAGTATCATTACCATCCTGGGAAAAAGTCATATGAATATTTTATTGAATATTCATATGAAGTGAATGGAAAAGTATTTTTAAATAGTAACTTGAATTTTGATAATCAAAATTATGATAGTAAAGAAGAAGCTGAAAAAATAATAAATAATTATCCTGTTGGAAAAGAGCTTGTTATATTTTATGAAGATGGCGACCCAAGTATCTCAGTGATTGATCCATACACTACGAGTAAAGTTGATATTGTGTATATTATTTTCACGTTGTTTCTTCTGTCAATAATATGTTTTTTAGTATGGCTTTTTACTAAATATAAGTATTGATTTATAAGGTAATATTTTCTCTAAAAATCAATAGGACAGAGTGTTTGACTTTCAACAAATTGAGCAAGAAACGGGCGTGCAGTAAAACCTCGTCCGTGCGGTGGAGACCGTAAGTCAGAGCAGTATTGGAAGCGGCAGTATGATCAAACTCTGACCCCATTGATTCCAGTTGGAGCTATTTCTAGCATGCTTAAAGAGACTTTCGGTGGAGGAAAGACATTAGATACAGCAAATAAAGCAACTGGTGAGCTAGCGAAGAAAACAGTAGACAACGAAACCGTTAAGCGCGAGGACTAATTATGAAGTTGTTTAATAGAAACTATTTTAAAAAATGTTTCAAGTATGCACTTATTGTAACTTTAAATATAGCCATTGTTTGTTTCTTTGTTGTGATTTTTGGAGATACTATCGGTAACACAGTAGAAATTACTCTTCGTTTTATATTTGGTATAGTAGGTGCATTTATTTTCTTTTTTATATTTTTTATTGTGTACTTTATTTTTCATTCAGAAGTTGATGGAGATTTTAAAGGTATTACAAAGAGTTGAATGCAATTAAAAAGTTTTTTATTAGCTCTATGGTTACGTTACTGGTGCGCGTTCAGTATTGAATAAAAAGAATTCTACGCTAAGACCCTCTACTTAAGATGATATTCGAACTTTACGTAAATACCTTGAACGGCAGGATCGGTAGGCATGGAAAAAAAATTTTGGTAGTTCAGGCAATTGGCTTGAGTTGTTAAGGTCATTATTTTGATCTTCACAACTGTTACGATTTTCAAGGTTTTGATTTTGATGTCGCAGGAAAGACCTTTTATTTGAATTTTACTCGATCTTCTGAATCGCAGGATTTAAAGCAGAAGGTATCAATTAAAATCAATAGAAAATCAATAGGGTCAGAGTGTTTGATATTGAGGTGAATTGAGCTTATTCTTTATTCACTTCAAACAATTGATCAACAAGGATGTGCATGGCTCGATTACCCCGTCTTTACATGGATGATTGTGCTCATCACATCATTCAAAGAGGCAACAACCGACAAGCGTGCTTTTTCGAAGAGGCCGATTACAAGGTCTACTTAGATCTGCTGAAAAAGGCGAGTGCGAAGTACAAAGTATCGATCCATGCCTTTGTTCTGATGACGAACCATGTGCACCTGTTAACCACCCCAAACAATGAAACCGGCAACAGTCGGATGATGCAAGCAATAGGTCGCAGTTATGTCGGATACATCAATCATACCTACTCACGGACTGGAACGTTGTGGGAAGGACGGTATAAATCGACGTTGGTCGATAGTGAAGACTATCTGCTAACCGTGCATCGTTACATCG
>NZ_QGGU01000004.1:192916-346003 GCF_003148745.1 Pleionea mediterranea
AATCATACCTACTCACGGACTGGAACGTTGTGGGAAGGACGGTATAAATCGACGTTGGTCGATAGTGAAGACTATCTGCTAACCGTGCATCGTTACATCGAACTGAATCCAGTTAGAGCCGGAATGGTAGAGCACGCCTCGGAGTACTCCTGGTCGAGCTATCAAGGCAACGCTATGGGAAAAGAGATTGAATTGATCACACCTCATGATGCGTATACTGCTTTAGGTAAAACTAAAGAAGAGCGGCTAAAGAATTATCGAACATTGTTTCGAGGCCGAATGGCAGAGAAAACATTAAAAGAAATACGTGATGCGACCCATAAGGGATGGGTACTCGGTAGCGAGAGATTTATACAACAAATTGAGCAGACAACGGGGCGTACAGCAAAGCCTCGACCGCGCGGTGGAGATCGTAAGTCAGAGCAATATTGGAAGCGGCAGTATGATCAAAAACTCTGACCCTATTGATTCTGACCCTATTGATTCGTATTGGCTCTATAGAAGTGGAAAGAGAAGAAAGCTGGATGTGGAAACTGACTCGTGACTCATGCAATGCAATGTATTACAATGTAATACATCTGTAAGAGAAAAAGGTAAGTGCTATGGCTATGACCAGTGTACGTATGTCGGATGAATTGATGAGTAAGTTGGAGTCCATGTCAGAAAAACTTCATCGCTCGAAAGGTTGGATTATTAAAGATGCGATAAGTCAATATGTTGAGCGAATGGAACGCCGAGAGCAAATGTTGTTAGAAACACGTCGCGCTTTAGGAGATATTGAAGAGGGTAACACTATCGATGGCGATGATGTTATGGATTGGTTAGCTAGCTGGGGAAAGACTGACGAAAAGGCTCCTCCTAAAAAATGAGACTTAAATTTACTCATGAGTCCTTCAATGATTTAGTAAGACTACGCGAGTTTATCGCCGAAAAAAATCCATCCGCAGCTGAAAAGTACGCGCGCAAATTAATGTCGACTATACAAAATCTAATAATTAATCCTGAACTCGGAAAGATACTTGATGAAAAGCCAGATGTAAGAGAATTGGTTGCTGGAAATTATATTGTTCGATACAGCCTTAGAGGCGATATCATTTATATCCTGAAAGTTTGGCATGGTAAAGAATATCGTTAACTGCGAACATCTTTCTGAGAAGCATTCGATCTTTGAAATCTATGATTCATCCTCACTAAATTTAACCGTCGATTGTCGCGTGCGATCAACTTTCAGCTGCAGTACATCGGGTCGTGAGTAATGCCCTGATGGATCAAAGTTTTGTCGTTCGCGCATCACATGTTGATGATCGATGGTGACTACTTGCAAACCTTCTTCATCGATGACTGGTGGTAAAACCCATTCGCCATCGGGGCCAGCGACACAGGAGCCACCATTGGCAATAGTATCGGTGGGTTGCTTGAGTTTTTCATTCGCGGTATCAACAATTTCCTGTTTTAACGGTGTGTCATCGGGTATGTCTTTTAGTGAAAATAATCCGCTGACTGATACTACATATGAGCGGGATTCTTTTGCAATGGATCGGGTGATGAGTTCGGCATTGTTAATACCACCGGGCCACACGGCAATGTGTAAATCTTCACCCTGTGCGTAGAGTGATTGTCTTGCCATGGGCATCCAATTTTCCCAGCAGTTTAGGCCTCCCACTGTAAATGCACCCAGTTTATGAGTGCGCAGACCATTGCCATCACCGGGCGACCAGGTGAGGCGTTCTTCGTAGGTTGGCATTAATTTTCGGTGGACCGACTGTATTTTTCCGTCGGAAGAAATATAAACCAGCGAGCAATATAAACTGTGGCCACCCCGGTCGGCCGGTTTTTCGATGCACCCAACATAAGCGGCAATATTATTGTCCCAGCACACCGAGCAAAGCGTGTCGAGATCGCCCGATTCAATACAGACGGCATTATCTGCATAATGGGCAAACATCTGTTTCTGTCGGTCGTTGTCGAACTGGGCGCCGCCGGTAAGTTCCAGCCAGAACGGATAACCGGGTAATAGGGCTTCACCAAAAACCACCAGATGAGCCTGCTGTTGACCGGCCTGTTCAATGTAACTTTGAATTTTATGCAAGGTTGCAGCTTTGTTCAGCCAAACCGGGCTGATTTGTGCTAATGCTATCTTGAGATATTCCGATGACATAATTGGGTTCCCTATACCATTGGCGTGATGGACTGTTTAAACTTCTGTCCTTATTTTGAAACAGGATCGCACTTATGTCGAATTTTAGTGCCGAAAAACTGCCTTACGGCAGCCTCGATGCGTCGTTTAAAGCCGCAGGCGGTGAAGCGGGCGTATTAAAGTTGGTGAATGATTTTTATGATGCCATGGAGCAAAGACCCCATGCACAACATATATTAAGCATGCACCCGAAGGATCTGGACACCTCGCGCGATAAATTATTTCGGTTTTTATGCGGCTGGATGGGCGGGCCGACTTTGTATCGGGAAAAATACGGACCCATCAGCATACCGCGTGCCCATGCCCATTTAACCATAGGACCAAAAGAGCGTGATGCCTGGCTCAATTGCATGGCAGAAGCCATCGATAAACAAGATTATGACCAAGCGTTTAAAGACTATTTATACCAACAGCTGTCTCGTCCGGCCAATATGGTGATGAACACGGATAAATAAAAACGATAAAACTATCCAAAACTATTCGATGGGTGTAAATAACGACTGCCAGTTCTGACTGGTGATGGTTTGCAAGTCGCCCATCGAATGGGATAACACTTTATCGGCCAGTAAATGTTTGTTCTTTTGCATTTTTAAAATGCGCTCTTCAACCGTGCCGCGAGTAATTAATTTATACACAAACACAGGTTTATCCTGACCAATGCGATAGGCGCGATCGCTGGCCTGCTCTTCTGCGGCAGGGTTCCACCAGGGATCATAATGAATAACCGTATCCGCCGCGGTTAAATTAAGACCCGAGCCTCCGGCTTTTAAACTGATTAAAAACACCGACGTTTTGCCCTGTTGAAACTTCGAAACCAGTTCGCCGCGTTTGGTGGACTTCCCGGTGAGCTTAAGGGTGTTAATGGATAAGTCATTTAATCGTTGTTCAATAATATCCAGCATACTGGTAAAGGAAGAAAACAGAAGAATGCGACGGCCTTCTTCAATCATTTCCGGTAATGCATTTTCCAGCCAGCTGAGTTTGGCCGATTGTTCAATGGAATGACTGGAACTTAATTTCACCAGTTGAGGGTGACAACAAATTTGGCGTAATCGTAATAAAGCGTTGCTGATCCTTAATTGATTTTTACCAACGCCTTGTTGCTGTATGGCTTTTTGAATATCTTCCGCCATGGATAATCGGACCGCTTCATAAAAGTCGGCCTGTTGGTCGTCCATTTCAATCAGTCTTTCAAACTCGGTTTTTGGTGGCAATTCTTTCGCCACTTTATCTTTAGTGCGCCGAAGCATAAAGGGTCGAATCCGTTGCACTAAGGTTTTCTGGATCGCATCGTTGTGCTCTTTTTCAATGGGGACTTTATACAGCCGATTAAATTGCGCTTCACTGCCTAAAAATCCCGGCATTAAAAAGTTAAACAAACTCCACAGTTCACCTAAATGATTTTCAATCGGCGTGCCGGTTAAACAGAATCTGTGTTTTGCCCACAAACTAAAGCAACATTTTGCCAGTTTGGTTTTGGCGTTTTTAATGGCCTGTGCTTCATCAAGAATAATGGTATCGAATTCAATTTTATTCAGTTGTTGCACATCGCGTTGTAATACGCCGTAACTGGTGATAATTAATGAGTGATCGGAAAACTCTTCCAACGAACGATGACGTTCTGTGCCATAAAACGTCATGCACTTTAAGCTCGGCGTAAACTTGTTGGCTTCCGATTGCCAGTTGGCAATTAAACTGGTGGGGGCAATAATAAGTGTCGGCGCACGGGTATTATGAGTGGCGTAATTGATCAGTAAGTGCGCAAGGGACTGTAACGTTTTACCCAACCCCATATCGTCGGCCAATATGCCGCCAAGCTGAAACTGCTGCAAAAATTGCAACCAGTTAACGCCCTCTTTCTGATAATGCCGAAGTTCGGCGTTTAATTGTTTGGGTAGAGCAATGGTATTGGGCCTGGCATTATTGATACGTTCTGCCTGTTGTTTAAGCCAGTGATCACCTTGCCATTGCAAGGGTTGCTGTTGTTGCTCCAGTTGCGACAGTCGGCTTATGTGTGAGTTGGGCAAACGTAAAGTTTGTTTATCGGTTAGTGGTTTTTTGTCAAATAACTCCGCCAGTGTTTTTAAAATGTGCTTAATGCGATCGGCTTCCAGTACTACCTGATCGCCGCTGTCGAGTTGCACCGTCAGTTCATCGATATCATCAATCCGGTTTAAATTAATTTGACCATTACGAATTTGCTGAACCAAGTAGGGCATTATATTAAAGGACTGGCCATTAATTTTTATGCCCAACTCCAATTCGAACCAGTCCTGATCGCGACTGACATCGAGATACCAGTCGTCAACTTTCTGTTTATTCAGGTGAAAGGAGCGATCTATATTAATTGTCCAGCCGAGCTGTTTAAGACCCACCAGCCAGACTGCCAGTTGACCGGTATTAAGATTTAAACAGCGATCGGCAATATCAAATTGTTCAGCAACCGCAAGATCATGGGATGCGGAAACGGTTGCGGTGGATTCCAGTGTGCGTAAACAGGCTGCCAGTTGTTGTTTGTGAGTATCGGCAAGCGTTGCTTCTTCATCGAGCGCCTGTTGATAACTAAACGATAAATCATTTTGTTGAAAGCTGATCTGACCCACATTCAGTGACAGCGGCGCTTTTTGTCGCCAGGGAAAGTCCAACTCAAAAGACGCCACTGTTAAACAGGGTTGAATGGTTTGCGCATCAAGCGTTAAGTGACGCGTCTTTTCCAATAGGGTAATCACCCGGTTATGAGAAATATCAAAATAATGATGGGGTGTAATGCCAGGCAAATCGATATCGGAATGACTAAAATGTTCGTCGGCTTGATTATGATCAACAACTTTATTGATTATTGACTGTTTTAACGCCGGTCGCGAACTCGCCTTCCAGAAACAACGACCACTGCTTAACATCAATTGTAAGATCTGGTCGTGAATATTATTTTCTTGTGATTGGTCTTTTAGTGCATCGTTTTGCAGATAAAATAAATTCGGTTCTGTTAAATCTGCTCTGTCTGAATGTTTATTAAACTTAAGGTTGGATTGCTGACATAAATAAAGAATTTTTTGATCCAGCAACGAAACAAACTTCGGCAGTTTAGTAAAAGATAAGTTTTGGTAATCAAACTTATCTTTTAACAGATAACGGTTTTCCTGTGTTAAGTAGGCTTTGTAACAGGAGATATAAAATTGATCCGCTTCGTGCTTTAATAAATACACCAGTCGGTGACGCGCCATATTTGGAAAAGGATCATGATGCTGTGATAACAACCAGTATTTGGTTTGTTGCCAGAGCGTTAGCTCATCGCTGGCGTCTTTATGAGGGTAGGCGATTTGGTGCAGTTGCCTTTTTGTTTCGATGGCCAGCGCCGCCATGTGAACACAATTTTTTTGCTCTGAACAACTGCAATGGTTGCCCTCTGCCGAAAGCGGCCAGCTTATTTCAGTTTGATAAGTCTGTCCGTCGTTTATTTGAGCCGAGACCCAATTGGTGGCCTGTTCAAAGTGCCATTGACTGAGACGATCCTTGAGTAACAGTTGCAAGCCATCAAACAATTGCTGCTCGCCAAACAGATCGGTCAGGTGGTTAGTTGGGCCTTTAAACGCGAGAGGTTTTACAAGCATACTGAAGCGGTGATGCGTCCATAATTTTGAGTTAAGTGAACCATCATATCAAACCAGGCAAAAAGATCATGCGTTTAACCGTGCTATGACGGAATGTTATGAGTAAATTCTGTAAAACTGAATAAGGTAATACTCGGGCGACTCTGTTTAGAGATATGTGTCAGAGTACCGTTGCAACCCAGCTACGAACAGTGAATAATTCAGCAATCCAATTGATAAGTGGTTGAGTTAAAACCTGTGCGAATTAAACAAGCACAGGTTTTAAGTCATTAGAAGATTAGAAGTTATCAGACTATAAGAACTATCCGACTATAAGACTATCCGACGATAAAACAATAATGAGGGGACTATGAAGCGACGAGCATTTGTGGGTGCAGTGGGCATTGGTGCGGCAGCGGGATTGAGCGGCTGCAGCTCAGAGCCGAAAGAGTGTGCCACCGGACAAGCCAGCAGTAAGGTTGACGTTATCGAGTGGACCATGATCACCACCTGGCCAAAGAATTTTCAGGGACTGGGCGAAGGCGCCGAATATCTTGCGCAAAAAATCAATGAGCTCAGTGGCGGTCGTATGAAGGTTACGGTAATGGGCGCCAATGATCTGGTGCCTGCGCTGGAAGTGTTCGACACGGTTGCCGCTGGCACGGTGCAAATGGGGCACGGTGCGTCTTATTACTGGAAAGGCAAGTTGCCGGTCGCGCCAATTTTTTCTGCGGTTCCGTTTGGTTTAAACGCACAGGAGATGAATGGCTGGCTGTATAAAGGTGGCGGTCTTGAACTGTGGCAAGAGCTGTATCAGCCGTTAGGATTACTGCCCATGCCAGCGGGGAATACCGGGGTACAGATGGCCGGTTGGTTTAATAAGGAAATTAATAGCCTTGACGATATTCAAGGATTAAAAATGCGTATTCCGGGACTTGGCGGTGAAGTGTTTAAACGCGCAGGCGGTACACCGGAGCTGATCCCGGGCGCTGAATTATTCTCGGCGTTAAACCGGGGCCGCATCGACGCAACCGAATGGGTTGGTCCTTATAACGATTTGGCGTTTGGTCTGCATAAAGCCGCCAAATACTATTATTATCCGGGTTGGCATGAGCCGGGCACCACTCTGGAAGCCATCATTAATCTGGATGCCTTTAATGCACTGCCCGATGATTTGCAGGCGATTGTAAAAGCGGCCTGCACACTGGCAAACTCTGACATGCTGGCGTATTTCACCGAAAAGAATAATCAGGCGTTGGAGTCACTGGTGAATGAGCACAATGTGCAACTGAAAAAATTGCCTGAAGATGTGCTGGCGCGTTTTGAAGCTTTATCCCACGATGTGGTAAAAGAGCTGGCTGCCACCGATGCTTTTGCCGAGCGTGTGTATCAGTCTTACAGCAACTATAAAAAGCAGGTGTACGACTGGCATAAAGTGTCCGAGCAATCGTTTTACAGCCTTCGGTGATGATTGGCTAAAGTAAAACCAATCAGTAGAAAACGTCTTCTAACTTAGTTTTAGGTTTTAGGTTTGAAGAGAGACTTAATTAAGCTCAAAATAATGCATACCGAACACATTCGCTGGCATGGAAGCCAGTGAAAGTTATTGCCAGCCATGGAAGGCTGTCAATAATGGTGTGTCTAAGGTATGAGTTATTTTGAGGAACCCGTTAGGGCTTAATTGCTGGAACGGAGGGCTTTTTGCCTTCTTTTTGGCTCTTGAAAAAGAAGGTCGCCCGGCTAGGCGAAACAGCGTAAGTGTAATTAAATGCCAATACAATATTTAAATTCATGAGTAATGTATTGGCTTTATAACTCGAGCTTGAAAGTACGACATTTCTAATATTGTCAGATTTCTATTTTTTAGATGCAGTTTTTAAAATATTCCAAACAAGTAATCAGTCCCCAAGTTGCTCTGGCAGCCAGGTTGCCAACTCGGGAAACACACCCAGTAAAATCAACAACACCACCTGAATGGCAATAAATGGCAGCGCGCCGCGGTAAATTTTTCCGGTGGGCACGGAGCTAGGTGTAACTCCCCTTAAGTAGAACAGGGCAAAACCAAACGGTGGTGTTAAAAATGATGTTTGCAGGTTAAGGGCGATCATAATGCCAAGCCAGATAGGATCGACACCCATCTGCAATAAAATGGGTGCAACAATCGGCACCACCACATAAATGATTTCAATAAAGTCGAGAATAAAGCCCAGTAAAAACATCACCAGCATCACGACTATTACCGCGCCAACAACACCGCCGGGCATTTCGGTCAGAAACACCTGAACCTGATGATCACCACCGAGTGCACGAAACACCAGTGAAAAAATCGATGCGCCAATTAGAATCATAAACACCATGGAAGAGGTGCGTGTGGTGGAAAACATCACATCTTTAAGACGTTCCCAACTGAACTGGCGTTGCACAATGGCCAGTAACATGGCGCCGGCTGCACCAATGGCAGCGGCTTCGGTTGGTGTTGCTGCGCCTGCCAGAATAGAGCCAAGAACAATAAAAATTAATATCAGTGGTAATAATAAACTCTTGATCACCTGAGCCATTGAAATGCTGTCGGTGTGTTCCGCTTTGGGCGCAAGAGACGGATTAATAAATGCCCGGATCAGTACATAAGCCATATAGGCGAGTACCAGTAAAACGCCCGGAATAAGCGCACCGATAAATAAGTCACCCACATTTACCGGATCACCACCGTAAGAGCTGCGATAGGCAGAAGAGATGGCTTCACCGAGCAGGATCAAAACGATGGAGGGTGGAATAATCTGACCCAATGTGCCCGATGCGCAAATGGTACCGGTGGATAATGATTCATCGTAACCGCGTTTAAGCATAACCGGTAATGACAACATGCCCATGGTAACCACAGTGGCACCAACAATGCCGGTGCTGGCAGCCAGCAGCATACCCACTATGATGACCGATATGGCCAGCCCACCACGGAGGCCACCAAACAATCGGGCCATGGTTTCCAGCAGGTTTTCGGCAATTTTGGCGCGTTCAAGCATGATGCCCATAAACACAAACAGCGGCACGGCAACCAACACCTGATTATTCATAATGCCAAAGGTTCGGTTAAAACTGGCGTTAAGCAGCACCGGATTTATCCAGTCAAATGCCACTGCAATACCGGCGAAAATGAGTGCCGAACCCGCTAAAGAGAAAGCCACCGGATAACCGGCCATCAATGACAGGCACACCAGCGCAAACATAATAAAGGGGAGCCATTCCATCATGATGAACGCTCCTGTGTTTTATTGATGCTGGATTGTGGCGGGCTTGCACGCCACTTGTCGATGTTGATCATCAATTGATGCAGGCCTTCAATGATCAGCAAAACAGGCATCACAACAGTGAGTGTTTTTAGCAGATACACCGCGGGTAATCCGCCGGCTTCAGCGGAGCTTTCCGTCAGTTGCCAGCTGCGCATCACATAGTTCCAGCTGGTCATCAGAATAAATACCGAGACCGGCAATAAAAACAAAAGGGTGCCAGCGATATCGATGCTGGCCTGGGTTCGCGCCGAAAACCGGTGGTAAAAAATATCCACCCGCACATGTTCATTATGTTGCAGGGTATAAGCGGCGCCCATCATAAACACGGCAGCGTGGATCCAGGTGACGGATTCCTGCAGCCAGATGAAATTGATGTTGAACAAATTGCTCATCAGGGTACTGCCAAACATGGCAAGCACCATTAATAGAGTCAGGTAGGCAATGCCCTTGCCACTGAACCGACTGATCCAGGACAAGCCGCGCTTTATTTGATTCCACGGTGAATTTTGAGTCCACATGGGTGTGGTGTCTCCCCAAACAGTTTATAAACAAAAATATCCACAGGATGGAAAAATATCGCTATTTGGATAGTTTATGTGGATAACTTTGTTGTTAAGTTTATAGGTTATTGTTTTATATAGAAATATTTGTTTTTTGTTTGTGGCGATACTGTAACGGAAATAAAGCCGTTTGTGAATGATCTTTCCATTAAAGCCATTTGAACAAAAGTTATTCACACAACGCGAAATTTTATATATCGTTATTAAATAATGGCTTAGCGCTCTCTTCTTATAACTTACCTTAATAAAAAGAGCTAACTGACTATTTGCTGGCGAGATAATTTACCTCATTAAATGGCAAACAGAGGTTATGAAGTGTGACGTTATGAAGAGTGATGCTATGAAGAGTGATGTTATGAAAAAGTGACGTTATGGGAAATGAAGTAGCGGGTGTCCAATGCCTCCTAAGATTAATAGCGCTCGCAAGATACGCCAGAATCGGTAAAATGTGCGCCAAACACAGCTAAACAGGTTTATATCCATGTCATCGAACTACTCGGTCATCCTGGTTGACGGCTCGTCCTATCTATTTCGCGCTTATCATGCGATCCAGGGGTTACGCACCAGTGACGATTTTCCGACGAACGCCATTCGTGGTGTGATCAGTATGATCCGGGCGCATTTACGCGATTACCCTGACGCCAAAGTGATTGTAGTGTTTGATGCCAAAGGCAAAACGTTTCGTAACGATATGTATGCCGAGTACAAGGCGAATCGTCCGCCAATGGAGGATGACTTGCGCGTGCAAATTGAACCGATACATCAAATTATTGAAGCCATGGGCTTACCCTTATTAGTGGTTGATGGCGTAGAAGCCGACGATGTTATTGGTACATTAGCTAAAGAAGCCACCGAAGCCGGTGTTGATACCCTGGTGTCCACCGGTGATAAAGATATGGCTCAACTGGTCAATCAGCACGTCACCTTAATCAACACCATGGACAAAAATAATCCGATCACCGATCCGGCACGGGTGGAAGAAAAATACGGATTTGGCGCCGATAAAATCATCGACTATCTCGCACTGATGGGCGATTCTTCCGACAATATTCCCGGGGTTGCTGGCGTGGGCCAAAAAACAGCGGTGGCGTTGTTACAGGGCATCGGTGATCTGGAAAGTATTTATAACAATCTGGAAGCCGTGCGTGACCTGTCGTTTCGCGGCGCGAAAAAAATGCCGGAGAAACTGGCGGATAATAAAGAGATGGCGTTTTTATCCTATGAGCTGGCGACCATTAAAACCGATGTGGAATTGCCGTTTTCACTGGTGGATATTCAGCACGGTGAACCCGACAGTAAAAAACTGGCCGAGTTGTTTAAAAAGTTTGAGTTTAAAACCTGGCTGCATGAAATTTCCAGCGATGCCAGTGAGCCAAGTGAAACCGTTGCTGAGAATAAGGAATCTTCCGTTAAACGGGATTATGAAACCATTTTGACCAAGCAGCAGTTACAAAGTTGGTGCAAAAAACTGCAGCAGTCCGAGTTGTTTGCCGTTGATACGGAAACCACCAGCCTTAATTATATGGTGGCTGATCTGGTTGGCCTTTCCTTTGCCACTGAACCTGGCGTTGCCGCTTATTTACCGCTGACTCATGATTATCTGGATGCGCCAGAGCAGCTCGACCGTGACTGGGCATTGGCGCAATTAAAACCCATTCTGGAATCCGCCGAGATTAAAAAAGTGGGGCAAAACCTGAAGTACGACTCAAGTGTGTTGGCGCGATATGACATTGCATTAAACGGCATTGCCTACGATACCATGCTGGAGTCATACATTTATAACAGTGTAGCGTCGCGACACGACATGAATTCTTTGGCGATGAATTATCTGGGCATGGACACCATCCATTTTGAAGACATTGCCGGTAAAGGTGCCAAGCAAATTATGTTTAATCAGATAGACATTGAAAAAGCCGCAGAATACGCCGCCGAAGACGCCGACATCACCTTACAGTTGCACCAGAAGTTATGGCCAATGCTTGAACAACAAGAAGGCCCAAAAGGTGTGTTTGAGCACATTGAAATGCCGTTGTTGTCTTTGTTGTCAAAAATAGAGCGCACCGGTGTCTATCTTGATGGTCAATTATTGCGGGAAAAAAGTCAGACCTTTGCCGCGCGCATGGCTGAGTTACAGCAAAAAGCTTTTGAGCTGGCGGGTGAAGAGTTTAATTTGGGATCGCCAAAGCAACTGCAACGCATTTTGTTTGAAAAACTGGAGTTGCCGGTGATCAAAAAGACACCGAAGAAGCAACCGTCCACAGCGGAAGATGTATTGCAGGAGCTGGCGCTGGATTACCCATTACCGCACGTGATTCTGGAGTACCGCGGATTATCCAAATTAAAAAGTACCTATACCGATAAGCTGCCCGAAATGATCAATCATCAAACCGGTCGCTTGCACACCTCCTATCATCAGGCAGTGGCGGCAACCGGGCGATTGTCTTCGACCGATCCGAATCTGCAGAATATTCCCATCAAAAATGAAGCGGGTCGCAGCATCCGTCAGGCGTTTATTGCACCAAAGGGTCGCAAAATATTGGCAGCGGATTACTCGCAGATTGAATTACGCATTATGGCGCATCTGTCACAGGACGAAGGTTTATTGAGTGCGTTTGCCGAGGGAAAAGACATTCATACCGCAACCGCAGCGGAAGTCTTTTCAGTGTCGGCTGAGCAGGTCACGCAGGAGCAGCGTCGCAGTGCCAAGGCGATAAACTTTGGTTTAATTTATGGCATGTCGGCGTTCGGTCTGGCGAAACAAATTGGTGTTGGGCGTGAAGAAGCGCAGCATTATATTGATACCTACTTTGCCCGTTACCCGGGTGTCGAAGCCTATATGGAACAGACCAAAGAATCCGCCAGAGAAAATGGCTATGTGGAAACCCTGTATGGCCGCCGTCTTTATCTGCCAGAAATTAATGCCAGTAATGGTATGCGTCGAAAGGGCGCTGAGCGAACCGCAATCAATGCGCCAATGCAAGGCAGTGCGGCGGATATTATTAAATTGGCAATGCTCAGTGTGGATCAATGGATCACGGAATCTCGCCCGGATTGCAAAATGGTGATGCAGGTACACGATGAACTGGTGTTTGAGGTGGCGGAACAGGCGGTTGAAAGTTGCTCCAGTAAAATCATTGAGTTAATGCAGTCTGCCACAGAAATCAGTGTGCCACTGTTGGTGGAAGCCGGGGTTGGTGACAACTGGGATGAAGCCCATTAATCGAATTCATCAGCATGACAGCTAATAAAAGGGATTGTGACTTGCAAATTTTGTAACACAATCCCTTCGTTGCAAACGCAAAAACCATAAAAAACAAAGGCAAACGTCGCTTTTTAGCTGATTTTTCATTGCCTCAAATCAACCATCAATGATTCAACATTCGCTAACTGTTTGTTTTATCAAATATCCTTAAAATCAAGCCCTTTTCTGTAGATATTTTGATTTTCAAATTCGATTAAAAAGTGTATGATTTGGCGCTTTCTTAACCAGCTCCGGAAAGGGTTAACTTTCGTTGATGAAGATAGGTCCGTACCAACTGGACAATCAGTTAGTTCTGGCACCTATGGCGGGTGTAACCGATCGTCCGTTTCGTATGCTTTGCAAAGAACTCGGCGCAGGCATGACGGTATCGGAAATGATTGCGGCAAACCCGAAACTTCGAAATACCCGGAAAAGTCTGCTGCGTTCGGATCACAGTGGCGAAACCGGTATTCGCTCCGTCCAGATTGCAGGTGCTGAACCCGCAATGATGGCAGAAGCGGCGGTTTATAACGTCCAGCAGGGCGCTCAGATTATTGATATTAATATGGGCTGTCCGGCAAAAAAAGTTTGCAATAAGGCCGCAGGTTCCGCTTTAATGCGCGACCCTGAATTGGTTGAACGCATTTTAACGGCGGTAACTCAGGCGGTTTCAGTTCCGGTCACTTTGAAAATTCGCACCGGCTGGGACAGTGACAACAAAAATGGGTTAACCATCGCACAAATTGCGGAGCAGGCAGGAATTCAAGCTTTGGCCGTCCATGGTCGCACCCGAAGTTGTGGCTACAAAGGTGAAGCAGAGTACGACACTATTCGCGCAATTAAGCAGCAAGTGTCGATACCGGTCATTGCCAATGGGGATATTACTTCCCCAGAAAAAGCGCAACAGGTTTTGAACTACACAGGTGCAGACGCCATTATGATTGGCCGAGCCGCGCAAGGGCGCCCCTGGATTTTTAGAGCAATACAGCATTTTCTGGAAACCGGTAGCAAGCTTGCAGAACCCAATATAGACGAAGTAGAAGACATCATGCTGCGGCATGTTGCGAATCTGCATTCGTTTTATGGTGAAGGTCAGGGAACACGCATCGCCCGGAAGCATGTTTCCTGGTATTTGAAGGAGCAGATCGATAGTCGTGAGTTTCGTAATGCGTTTGTTCGCATTGAACAAGCTAACGAACAGCTATCGGCTGTGAAGCAGTTCTTTCAACAACAAAAATTGAAACAGGCAAAAGTAGCATGAGCATACTAGAAACAATGGAAACCGTACCAGCAACCGAAAGCGTAAATACAGCGTCAGTAACGGAACAACCGACTTTACGCGAAAGTGTTAACACCGCAATCAAAAATTATTTTGATTCTTTAGACGGTCAAACGCCATCGGAGCTTTATGACATGGTGTTGGCAGAAATCGAAGCACCTTTGTTAGAGCGTGTGATGGACTATACCCGTGGAAATCAAACCAAAGCGGCAATTATCCTTGGTTTAAATCGTGGAACACTGCGTAAAAAATTAAAAATTTACGGCTTGAACTAATTGAACACCAGCCGGAATTGACTTGAGTTGATTCCGGCTTTTTCTTTTCAACTCCTTTCGCTCCAACAAACCGTCTTACCCGCTTTATAAAGAGGCTTTTTGATGCAAAGTTTACGTCCCATTCGACGCGCACTGATCAGTGTTTCGGATAAAACTGGTGTGGTTGAATTTGCACAACAACTGTCCGACATGAACATCGATATTCTTTCCACTGGTGGTACTGCTAAATTATTAGCGGAGAACAATATTCCGGTGACCGAAGTATCGTCTTACACCGGCTTTCCTGAAATGATGGACGGGCGCATTAAAACGCTTCACCCAAAAATTCATGGTGCTTTGTTAGGTCGTCGTGGTACTGATGATGCTGTGATGAACGAGCACGGCATAGAAGGCATCGATTTATTATGTGTCAATTTATACCCGTTTGAGCAAACCGTGGCAAAAGATGATTGCACACTAAACGATGCTATTGAAAACATCGATATTGGTGGGCCGACTATGCTTAGAGCGGCGGCAAAAAATCATAATGATGTAACCGTGGTGGTGGATCATAATGATTACTCAAAAGTCATTAGCGCATTGAAACAATCCAGTGGAACAGAGTTTGATTTGCGATTTATGCTCGCCACTAAAACCTTTGCACACACCGCAAAATACGATGGCGCTATTGCAAATTATTTAAGTGCTCGTCTTGAAAATAAAGAACAGGCAAACGATTTTCCTGAAACCTTTTCGTTGCAGTTTAATAAAGCCCAAGATATGCGTTACGGTGAAAATCCTCATCAAAAGGCAGCGTTTTATGTAGAAGACAATGCCAAAGAAGCCAGCGTTGCTACTGCGAAACAATTACAAGGCAAAGCATTGTCCTTTAATAATGTAGCGGATACCGATGCCGCGTTAGAATGTGTTAAAAGTTTTCAGTCGCCGGCCTGTGTTATTGTGAAGCACGCTAATCCCTGTGGTGTTGCTAAAGGAAAAGATATTTTAGAGGCTTACAATTTGGCTTATCAAACGGATCCAACGTCTGCGTTTGGTGGCATTATTGCGTTTAACCGCGAGCTGGATAAAGCGACCGCCAGTGCGATTATTGATCGTCAGTTTGTTGAAGTAATCATCGCGCCAAAAATTTCAGCAGACGCCATTGAAATTGTCAGCAACAAAAAGAATGTTCGATTGCTGGCCTGTGGTGAATGGCAAAGTGCTGAGCCAGGTCTGGACTTTAAACGAGTGAATGGTGGCTTACTGGTTCAGGATCGCGACCTTGGCAGCATTGGTATGAACGATCTGAAAATAGTTTCCAAACGTACCCCAACCGAGCAGGAAATTCGTGATTTATTGTTTAGCTGGAAGGTTGCTAAATTTGTTAAATCGAATGCCATTGTTTATGCAAAAAATGAACAAACTATTGGTGTCGGTGCCGGACAAATGAGTCGTGTTTACTCGGCAAAGATTGCCGGAATTAAAGCCGCCGATGAAAACTTGGTGGTTAAAGGATCTGTAATGGCGTCGGACGCCTTTTTCCCATTTCGTGATGGCATTGATTCAGCTGCCGAAGCGGGTATTACTTCGGTAATACAGCCCGGTGGTTCCATGCGTGATGAAGAAGTGATTGCAGCCGCAGATGAACATGATATGGCTATGGTCTTCACCGGCATGCGTCATTTTCGGCACTAATCATTTCAAATGTAATTATTACAAAAAAGGCGATGTAAAATACATCGCCTTTTTTGTGGGTAATAACTTTTAATGGGGAGTTACAAAGTAACAACCGGTTACTTAGAAGTCGAACTGTAATCCCAACTGATACAAATCACGCTCAAGCTCTTGTCCAAATTTTGCAGAAAAACCAAAACGTTCAGAAATATAATAAGTGCCTTTCACAAATCCTTCTGTTTCATCCAATGTTGAATCGTCCCAGAAGGTGTATTTTCGTGACATAACTTCGACACCCAGCTCAAATTGTTGATTAAAGCGAATGCGATAGCCAAAGGCTAAACTTTTGGCTTTCGATATAAAATGTTGATCGAAAAAATCTAGATAGTCAACGGCATCAATTTTGGTTTTTATCCCCGCTACATAAATTGCAGAACGTTGATCTAAATCATACTTATAACCCAACGCTAAATCCTTCCAGGTTTCACTATAAACCGGGTCGTCAGAGGTTTCTACTTCACGCCGACTGATATAAGAAAAAAAATTATCGCCAAGCATAAATCCAAACTTTATGTCACCACCATCAAGATCCAACGTAGAACTTTCATCATCGGGAATATGTGTATAGCCAACTTCTAAATAGGTAAAACTCGGTTCTATCGGTTCGTTAGCGAATAATGGTGTTGATAATAGCAGTACAAAAATCGAACAAATGGTTTTCATTATTCTGGGTCCTTTTTGAAAACTCGAAATTATTTCGATTATATATGCATTTTGTACAAACTTACCAGTCAGGTAAGCCACAGTTTCATATTTGGCTTTGATTATAAATTTATGACAAATGTCTCATAATGAGATTGGTTTTATTAAGATTTTATTCAGTTTTAGTTTGTAGAATGGTCATCAAGCATTAAATGCTTAATTAAATTCCAGTCAAAAATGAAATGAAGGATATGTAAAATGAAAAAACTACTTGCAACCAGTGTTATCGCAGCAATGGCTTCTCTGTCTGCAACAGCCAATGAACCCTCGTTTAATTTTGTTGAAGGTGGTTACAGTGAATACGAGGATGCCGATGGGTTTATGATCCGAGGTAATGCCGAGTTAAATAAAAACTTCTTTGTTAGAGGTTCTTATGAAGGTCTATCGGATGACTTTTCCGTATTAGGTGGACCGGATGATACCGATTTTAATACACTAACTTTAGGTTTGGGTTATAAACATGCGTTAAACAACAACACCAGTTTATACAGCCATTTTTCTTATCTTGACTTCGAAGTGAAGTCGGGCGATGCAAAAGTAACGGATGACGGTTATCAACTTGGTTTTGGTGTAAGAAATCAATTATCCAGTGTTACTCAAGTTTATGGTGAAGTGACACATAATAGTATTGATGGCAATTCATTCACCGGTTTAACCTTAGGTTTACGTCAACGTCTTGCTGAAAATTTTGGCGCTTATGTAGAAGCGAAAGCCGATGATTTTGATGGTGATGGATTTGGCGTAGGTGTTAGCTATAACTTTAAATAGTTACTAATAAAATATTTTTAGATATTACTTCGCAAAAAAAGAGAGCTCTTAGAGCTCTCTTTTTTTGTATAATTAACGTTCGCTGGAAAAGATAAGGCCGAAGAAAATAATCAATATTGAAGTTTATTGTTAACTTAAAAATTATAAGATGAAACGAAAGGATATTTTGATAAACAGTACACGTGAAATATTTGAAAGTTTAACCGTCAAATATAAAAAAGGCATCTTGATAGATGCCTTTTAAATTACCATAGTCTACAACAACTACATTTGAGACATACCGCCCATAATAGCTGCCATTCCGCCAAAGAAGAAAGCGGCGAACATAAGTACGAGTCCTATCAGGGTTAATACACCCATAATGGTAAAGTAAGTTTTTAGTTTTGATAAAGATTCCATAAGTGCGGCAGCGTCATCGGATTGATGCGCTCGCTCGACAGCACTGGCGGATTGGAATAATAGTACACCCATCCAAATTGGCAGCCATGCCACAATAATCCCGACAATAGATAACGCAGTTAATACGCCGTAAATGATCATCATAACGCCAACGAGTTTCATCCAGCCCTTGGCCGAGTGAAGAGCACTGCTTAACGATCGTACATCCATAAGATTTCCTCTTTATATTTTATTGTTAGTGTTTCTTTCCTACATACCCAGATTCAAATTACCAAATCAAAAAGCAATAAACAACTGAATATTTTTACTTTCTTTGTCATATGATGAAAAATCAACTTCGTCTAGTAATAAAAACATATCTTTTAATAGGTATGGCTATACAACTATTAGAGATGTGATTTTCTTAGTTGAGAGCCTTAAGGTTGGTTGCTATTGGTAATAAATATTTTAGAGTCGCTTTGTGTCAATTTAGTGCCATTAAGTGTCTGTTGTGTGAACCAAGTTAGCTAAAATCAGTCAGGATTTAGGTATAACTTTTGATGAAAACTAATGTTGTACAGTCAATAATTAATGACCAATTAGTTTTACTTTTAGGTCTTCAATCGACTTTTGATCATCTTCGGAAAGTTCCGATTGATTAACCCGGCTGCTGAGCATGGCGGACAACTCTTTTATTGAAAGCGCGGATATTTTATCCTGCACCTGCATATCAAGGTAGGAGCCTTGTAGTTGTAACTGTCGTTGTTGCTCAGCTTCTTGTGCTTTCAACTCGGCAAGTTTTTCTTCTCTCAGCATTTCGGCTTCTTCTGCTTCTTTAAATGCCAGTGCTTTTTTCTTTTCTTCCTGTGCTTGCAGTCGGGCTTCTTTGTGTTTAATGACTTCCAGCTTTTCTTTTTGCGCTTCTGCTTCCGCTTTTTCTTTCGCTAAACGACGTGCTTCCAGTTTTTGCTCATTTTCTTTATTGGCCATTTTTTCGCGCTCGATCTTTTTTAGTTCATCGAGCACTTGAGTTAAGTGTTTGTACATCTTAAATACCTCTTTTCGAGCTTTTTCCAAACCGTATTTTTGAGAAAATTCTTCCGAATTGGCAATAAAGCGCAATTGATTTTGAAGTTTCTGTAAAACAGGGCGCTCAACTTTTCGCCCTGTTTTTAATGCTGTGGTGATCTGTATGATTTTATGGTGCGCATCTTCAAACCATTTGAGCTTGTTTACGTCTTCTGGCTTTAGCGTGAAGTCGGATAGAGCTGACCAGATTTTATCCAGTGTAAAATCTTCATCATTCATTTGGTAAGACAAACGCGAGATAGCTTGTTTTAATTCATCTTGTTCTTTATTGGTTTTAAGCCACCACTTTATAGCGCCATGTTTGTCTTCCTGATAGCACTGTTTAAAGTAACGAACACCAGAATCAACTTTTATTAAAAACTGTTTTATTTTTTCACTGGCAGTAGGACCGTCATCTTCTGTTTGTCGATAGTTAGTTGTAACCGTTGCAGTATTTTGATTGGTTGCCTGACTGACCTCTTGTTCTGTACTTAGATCGTCGTTTGGTGATTGTGTTTCTACTGTTTCTGCAGAAGATGCTGTCTCTGAATGCTCGTCGGAAATTTTGTTGTCTGTTGGCTGGGGAGCAATTGTCTCGGGATCATCATCGGAGTTTACAGCTTGTTGTTCGGTCTTATTATCTTCGTCAGTATCAGTTTGATAGTCGGCCGTGTTTTGTTCGACTTCGTTAGTGTTTGTATCTGGCTTGTCCGGTTCTATCTCATTGTTAACCGAATTTTCTTCAGAGGTTTCTGTTTGCAATGAATCTGTTTGCAATGTCTCTGTTTGGGTAGAGTCAGCTTGAGTGGAAGTCTCGGGCAGTTGATGGTTATTGGTTTCCCCGCTTTCTGCTTTTTGCTGTAATGGTTCTACAGTGTCGGCTTCCAGTTCTGTAATTTCCGAGCTTGACGCTAAACTGCTATCTGCATCCGGTGCTGATGGTTGTTCGGATGATTGTTCCGATAAAGAAGATTGTTCTGGTAAAAGAGCAGTCGCTTCAACAGAGTCGTCTTTGCTTAGAGTGTCTGATGTTGATTGCTGATTGTGTTGCATTTCATCCGGTTGCTGCTGAGGGTATTCTTCAGGTGATTCATCTGGCAGCTCTTCGGGTGTTTGGTCCGGTAGTTCTTCAGGGGATTGTTGGGGTAATTCTTCGGGCGTTTGCTCAGGAAGTTCTTCCGGTGTCTCGGCAGGCTTATGTTCAGGATCAAGAGTTTGTTCAGGTTCAAGTTCGAGAGCCTGTTCGGATTCAAGTTCAAGAGCTTGTTCAGGTTCAACGCCGGATATAGTTTGTTCAGGGCTTACCGGATGCACATCAGTTTCATCAGTTGATTCGTCAGGTTCTTTATCGTTTTGGTCAGAGCTGATTGTTGACTGGTGGTTTTCTTGTTCATCAGCAACTATGGCATCAGCGGAATTAACGGCATCCGTTGCGTTTATATCTGTGGTTTCCGCTAATGAAGAGGATGTAGAGCTAGATTCATGGGTATTTTCTGAAGCGGTTACATCAGAAAGGGTTGCAGCAGAATTGATTGGAGCAGAATGGGTTGGATCAGAAGCCGCTTGTTCCAGCTCGGTGGACAATTCCGGTGATATGTCAGATGCCACTTCTGGCGTTATATCGGGTTCTATATCTGGAGTGATGGTTTCCAGATGCTCCTGCTGAGCGTCATCGTAAGGCAAATGCTCATTGATATGACCTTCTTCAGCAACCAAATCATCCACTTCCGGGGCATTGGTTTGGGAGTCACCCTGTTCCTGTATAGGACTTTCAGTTTCATTTGGGCTATCGGCAGTTTCATCGACTTGCGCTTCTAATGTTAGCTCGACTTTTTCATCAGAGGCTGCGTCAGGCTCATTGTTGTTAACGTCATTATTTTCAATGTGATGATTTTCATTGCGATCATTCTCAGTCTGGTTTGTCTCAGTGTGACTATTCTCAGAACTATTCAGTTCGGAGTCTTCAGTATCAGAGTTATTAAGTTCAGAACCGTCATCAGAGCTGTCATCAGAATCATCAATCTCAGAATCGTCAGTCTTAGCTTCATCAAACTCAACATCATCAACCATGGCATCAACAATGGTGGTATTTTCGAGGATGGAGTCATCGGTTGTGGTTTGCTCAACCACGGGTTCGTGATTGGACGTTGATTCCTTCGTATCAGAATCACTTTGTTCGTTAGTAGTGGCCGCCTGCTCAAAGTTTTCCGATTCTATTTGTGTTTCATCCGGTGATTTAGCGGAATGACTGTCGTTAGCTTCGGGCGAAGTATCAGGCTCAGAATCATGGGTAGAATTAGAGTCTAAATTTAAATTGTCTTTTGAGATATCTAGTGAGGTTTGCTGATCCTCTGGTGAGGATCCTATTGAGTGTTCTTCGTCGGCAGTTTCGGAAATATCCAATGCATCTTTTGCAGGGTTAACAGAATCGGGCTCTGAATCACTCAGCTCTGTTGCTGCCGCATCAGCCTGTTGGTTCTGCGGGGGATTGTCTACCGGGTCGTGGCTGGTTTCAACGGCAGATACATCCGCCCCATCGTTTGACTGGCTTTTGAGATCCTTGGCTTTTTTCGCTTTGCGCTGACCGGGCTTTATAATTCTCATACAAACACTATATTACAATTGACTCAATGATTGTTAGAGAAAAAGTTCCTCCATGTCAAGCAGTTACAGGAACAGCGGTCGTTATTCCGAATGAGCGGTTGCTTTCAGTTTCTCCACCACAAAATCATCCGCCCAGCTTTGGTGTTGTCTGTTTTTAATAAAACCGCAGTGGCCACCGTGTTGTGTGTAGGTCACACGAACACTCGGCAGCGATTCCAGAGGCTTTAAAAAAGAAGGGTTGATAATGGGATCATCCAGACTCATCAGGATCTCAACCGGGATCGACAATTGGCTAAGCCGATCGGCGTAGATGCTGTAACCATCAAAATAATGTTCGGTGCTGGCAAAGTCGGTATGGTGCCGAACAAAGTAATCGGTAAGATCTTGTAAGCTTTTAACGCGCTGTAAATCGAGCTGCGTGTAATCTTGTGGATACAGGTTCATCTTTTTGCGAATAGAACGTCGCCATTTTTTAGAAAAGTAATGATGGTAAATAGCGGGGCCTAATTGCAATTTTTTCATCGTGTCGGCTGCAATCATCAGCGGACAAATCGCAATTGTACTGTTGAGCAGATTGTTCTGCGGATGTTTATCATCGAGAGTTTGCTCATCAAGAGATTGATTATCAAGAGAATTGCCTTGTAAATAGTTGCCTTGAAAAGAATTGTCATCGTGAGATCTCATATCGGAAGACAACTGTTCGCTGATCCGTATGGCAAAGTTGCCGCCCAGTGAAAAGCCGATCAGATGATTGCGCTCGGCGTTGATGCGTTTGATGCCATTGCTGATGGCATTAACCACTTCATCGAGCCGGCAGGAATGAAACAGCTCTCGATTTAAATGATGGGACTGGTCGTGATCGCGCAGTGCCACGCGCAACACCTGATATCCCTCATTAACCAGACGATTGGCACAGGAGAGTAAGTAGCCTGAGTCGGTTGTGCCTTCCCAGCCGTGCAATAGAATAGCCAGCGGTGCCTGCTGGTTTTCGCCCGGTGTCCAATACCCCAGAAGATGGGCACCGTTACCGCCGGATAACAGTAGGGAGCGACTGCGGTTGATCCAGTGTTGCGATTGCTGTTTCAACTGCCGCTTGCGCAGCGGGGATGACGCAAGGATCGACTGCAGATGAGGATTACGGAGCCAGAATGGTGGACGGAAACTTTGCATAAAGTCGTTGCACAATGCGTTACAATAGTTGCCGCCATTGTAACCCTGAGATGATCTTATGCCAAAGCCTGAGCTAATTCAGCAACTTGCCGAAGCATTCGGTGAGAAAATACCCTTTAATAAACTGTTAGGTCTGCATTTCGATAAGCTGGACAGAGACAGTTGTGAAGTGTCCTTTCATAATAAACCTGAGTTGGTGGGCAATTACATACAGGGTATTTTGCACGGTGGTGTGATCGCCTCGGCGATTGATGTGGCTGGCGGAACCATGGCGGCTATCGGGCTTATGCAACGTAACCCGGAAACCCATCAGCAAGAGTTATTAGAAAAGCTGTCCCGGCTTGGTACCATTGACCTTCGGATTGATTATGTACGACCGGGGCGAGGAGAACGCTTTATTGCTTCGGCGAAAGTATTGCGGTCGGGCAACAAAGTGGCTGTAGTTCGAATGGAGCTGCACAACGAACAACAAACATTGATTGCGCTAGGTACCGGTACCTACCTGATAGGTTAATTTATGAGTGCTGTAATGACACAAGAAAAACAAGGTTACATAGCCGCCATGCTAGCGTACATCTGGTGGGGACTGGTGCCGATTTACTTTAAAGCCCTGTCGCATGTGGACGCGATGGAAATTTTAATGCATCGGATTGCCTGGTGTGTGCCAACAGTGTTGCTGTTTATGTGGCTGCTAAAAGCGCCTGTTGCCATAAAAGCCATCTGGCAAAATCGACGATTATTCTGGGCATTGGTAGCCAGTACCTTACTAGTGTCCAATAACTGGTTTATTTTTACCTGGGCGGTGGTAAACGACCGGGTGCTGGATACCAGCCTGGGCTATTTTATTAATCCGCTTTTATCGATTCTGCTTGGCGTGGTGCTGTTAAAAGAAACCATGAATAAATTGCAGTGGACGTCGGTAGCGATTGCCGCAGTGGCGGTGATCAACCAGATAATCATGGTGGGCGAGGTGCCCTGGCTGAGCTTGGCTCTGGCGTTGACGTTTGGACTCTACGGTCTGGTGCGAAAACAGACGCCGGTGGATTCATTAAATGGCCTGTTAATGGAAACCTTAATTGCTTTTCCATTTGCCCTGGCGGTGATTTTGTATTTTTTATGGCAAAACGACGCCATGTTTTTAAACGATACCCGTACCACCGACTTTACGTTGGCAGCAGGCGGTATTGTCACGGCCGTTCCGCTGATTTTATTTGCCATTGGCGCCAGACGACTGCCTTTGTACGCCATAGGCTTTTTGCAGTTTATTGCCCCAACCATGACCTTTCTATTGGCCGTTGTGGTTTATAAGGAGCCTTTTGGTTGGCAGCAGGGAATTACTTTTGGCTTAATCTGGTTGGCGTTGTCGGTGTATTTGACCGATAGCATGATTAAACGATTTCGGAGAAGAACAGGCGTGGCCAATTTATAACCACGCCCGATTGCTTTATTAAAATATGTTTCCGATAATCGATTGATTAGCGCTTCAGCTTAAATTAAAACTGATAGCGCAGCCCGGCAACAAAGTTTTGACCAGCGCGCGGCGCCAAATCTTTTAAGAAGGAAGCGTGATCACGCGCTTCTTCATCCAGCAAGTTTTTGCCACGTAGGAAAATCATGGCATCGTGGTTGTCATTAACGATACGATAACCCAGTTCCAGATCCAAAATATTAAACCCGTCGGTCGGTAATTCTCCTTGACCGATATGGGTTTGATCCGCGTAGTGTGTCCAGCTTAAATCCGCAGTGAAGGCATTTTGCGAAAACTGCAAATTAAACCCGTATTTCAATGGCGGAATGCGCGGTACATAGGCACCATCTTCGAATTCGGCTTCGATAAAGTCGGCCATTAATCCTAGCTTAAGACCAAAAACGTCGTTATCAACGATCATGGTGTCGGCTTGGATCTCTATGCCGCGAATCGATGCGTTGTCTTGAGCATAAAAGATGATCGGTAAGTCTTCTTCTATGGCAACCGATTGACCATTGAGATCCGTAACAAAACCTGTGTTTTCACGGTATTGGCCAAATATGAAATCATGGAATTTATTCCAGTAGGCGTTTATTTCGCCAGACCATGTGTTGCCATTAAAGCGCCATGATACATCAAGGTTGTGCGACACTTCTTTATCCAGATTTGGGTTGCCCCGTTCGAAGGTTTGTGTTGCAGCATGCTCGCCAAATGAATAGAGCTCTTCAACCGTCGGTGCACGCTCTGCGTGGGCAAGATTAATCGCCAGTTTTTGTGAGTCAGTTAAATCGTAAACACTGCCCGCCGAATAGCTTAACGTATCAAAGCTTTCCTCACCGAACTCATTCACTTTAATGGATTGGTATCCTAATCGAGCACCAAGCTCAATTTTGTAGTCACCAAAACGTTTTTCTTCAACCACAAAAAACGCGCGCATATTACTGTCAGAAGGTGGGACAAAGGCTTCTTCACCGATGGCAGAAAAATCACGCTGGGTCAATTGAACGCCAAAAATTCCTTCCCAGTCATTCATGGCGCGATGCTTCATATAACTACGCAATTCAGTGGCTTCATTTTCAAAAACGGTACCTTGCTCATCGCCTTCTAGCTCGACGTGCTGATAATCGGTCATTGACCAACCAATAAACCAGGAGTCGATGCCGCTAACAGGATTATTAAATTCACTCTGGATATCCCAGCGGGTTTGCTCGAGATCGATAAACACGCCTTCTTCACCATGTTCCTCTTCGCCTTCACCTTCTTCATGCTCTTCTTCGTGGTGCGCGTGTCCGGGTACACCATAAAACTTATCGATGGCATTAACAGAAACACCAAAGTAGCCCCATTCGCCATTCCAGGTGGCGCCGAAACTGCCGCCCGTGCTTTCTGAACGACTGTTTTCTAGTACACCAAAGGCTTCTTCTTCGTGTTCCTCGTGCTCTTCGCCTTCGTGTTCCTCACCTTCGTGCTCTTCTTCATGACCTTCGGCTTCATGTAGATACTCAGACTCAGCAAAACCCGGGATTTCCAAGTCACCATAGTCACTGCTGAATGCGTCAATGTGCCAAGCGAAAGAGCTGTTGCCGCCATTCAATGTGGCAACGATAGATTCTTCTGACGTCGCGCTATCGCCTAATCGAAGTTCAACACCGCCAGAAACGCCGTCGGCGCCTTCAGGATTAATGCGCTTATCGGTCACATTGACGACGCCGCCAATGGCACCGCTGCCATACAGCAGTGTTGACGGGCCTTTTAATACTTCGATTTGATCAGCCAATAGTGGCTCTAACGAAACATCGTGATCGGCGCTATTGGTGGAAGCGTCTTGCACCGTCATCTGGTTGCTGGTCATAAGCACGCGACCGCCTGAAAGCCCGCGAATAACGGGTCGTGACACCGCAGGGCCGAAGCTTGACACACTCATGCCGGGTTGCAATTGCAACATGTCGCCAATGGTTGACGAGCGTTTCATAATCAGTTCATCACCGGATAGAACAATCGCCGGTGTCGCCATATCCAGTTTTGTATGCTCAAGCGGATTAGCAGTGATCACTATTTTGCGCTGATGGTTCGCGTCCAAATGTAATTGAACGCGCTGACTGTCACCGGTGACAGAAATCGTTTGATGGAAGTGGTCGCGGCTGCCGGCTTCAATGTCTATCGTATACCGGCCCGCTGGCAAGTTTAGCGAAAAGTTACCCTGTTGATCGGTGCGGCTGGTGGCGTCGTTGTTGCGCACCTTAATTCGAGCATTGGCTATGGGGCGTTGTTGATGATCCACCAACTGTGCCTGATACGGTAAATTGATTTCTGCATTGCTGTTGTTAGAGGTACTATCCGCTGCGTTCACTGAAGGCATGGATGTGCCTAGTGCTATTGCCACTAATAAATGTTGAACTGTATGTTTCATGGTTAAACCTGTTTAAATCAAAAAAATTAAGCGCAAAGTTACGGTTTAACGCTGCTTACCGAGAGTCGTACCCAATATGGGTGCGATTAAGGTTATGCCATGGGCTCGGGTTGTGAGACCGTAGAATTTCACAAAACGTGAAAATCTGTGTTTGGTTAAACCGAATTAATAGGATTGAAATAACAGGTTAGCGGGGTGGTGCTCGAGATTGCGGGGTTAAATAGGCAACCGTATCAAAGTGAAAGTTGCCAGGTGACCAGTTTGTTTGGAGTTGTTTTACATACTCAGGTGTTACTGAGTCAGTAGCAACCGGAGCATCATCTTGCCCGCTGCTGTTGCTGGCACACCACTCACACAATGTTTCGTCAGAATGCTGATCGCTGTAAACATGATCGATCACCGACAGTTGAGCGAGTGCCCAAACTGCAGTAAACAACCAGATTAACAACGGCTTACGTAACAGCAATGTCAGTTCCAACGTGTGGTGAATAATGGTGGCTAATTCTGGCACTAAAATTGATTGCGATCAATTGCCTTTATTTGACTATTTTGTGTCGAAATTTAACGGAAGATTTTTTTCAAATAAGCGCTATAGTTGAAATATGAGTCATAAAAATTCGGGGAGCAACGATGTTAGCGATACCAGTGATTGATGTTAAGTCTGGCCGCTGTGTTCATACCCAGGGGGTTGGCGATAAATCGAAACAGGTAATGGAAGATCCCATTGCTCTGTGCGGCACTTTCAGTGATATGGGGGCCAGACAGATCCAATTGGTGGATATGGATGCGATTCGAAACCGGCAACCGGAACATTTATCCTTGGTGCAGCAAATCAAACGTCAATTTCCCGATATGAAACTGCAAGTAAGTGGTGGTGTTTGCAGTTCGGAAGACATTCAAATATGGCTTGATGCTGGCGCCGACTGGGTAACGCTGGGCGGTCGTTTATTGCGAAAGCAGGATGAAATGGAACTGATACTGGTTGAGCTAGGGCAAAATCTAATCATCGGTATGGATGTGCGTGCCCAGTTATGGCAGCAGGGTTATTGCCCGTTTATGGGAATGAGTTTTCAGGACTGGGCACAAGCCCTGGAAGACGAAGGGGTGGCAGCATTAATGTTCACCGAGGTTCCGGAGCAGGGGCGAGTGAATGGTCACAGCCTGACGGCGGCGAGTGAACTGGCCGCCAGCATTAATTTACCGGTGATTGCCCACGGTGGTGTACAGTCCGTGCATGATCTAAAAAACTTGTCGCAACCCGGCTATCATAAACTGCACGGCGTAACATTGGGCAAGCCCATGTTTGATGGATTTTTCAGTTACCACGATGCAATTTCAATGTTAAAGCATTAATCGTTAGAAATTTTTTTTTGCTAGCAATTTATAAGTTTTTTAAGGCAATTAGTCGCTAAAAGAAATAGCTTCTAAGACAAATGACTTATAGAAGGCCCTGTTTTGATAAACACTTAACATTTAAAAAATTGCTCTTTTAGAATACTAAGTTAAGGTTTTCAGTTGTTACCAGGAATGTGGCAGGGCTTTGTGAATAACAATGCAACCTTCTTCCGTCGAAATGTATTTACCCGTACGCAGATCTTTTAAAATTCTGGCTACCATTTCTCGTGACGCACCAACACGACTGGCAATGTTTTGTTGGGTTAGCTTTTCACGAATGATCCAGCGGCCGTCCTGTTCTTCTGCCATATTCAAAAAGGTCACTACTATTCTTCGATAAACATCCATTAAACCTAACTTGCGAATGGTTTCGGTGGCTTCTCGCAGGCGTGACACCAGATTGTGCATCAACTTTAATGAAAAAGCTGGGTGATCCGCCATCAGTTTTTTAAACTCATTTTCATTCAAAACGCCAAGTCGAGTCTCTTCTAATGTCATGACCGATGCCGTTCGCGGAATACCCTCTATCAGGCCCAATTCGCCAAAAAACTGTCCTTTTTCGTGAATATTTACCACAATTTCTTTGCCTGAGTCGTCATCAAGGTATACTTTGACCCGTCCTTCCAAGATAAAATACATGCTGTGTGATGGGTCACCTTCCACCACAATCTGTGATTTTTTCGGAAGTTGACGATAATGGAGCAGTTGGCTGATGTCGTGAACAATCTCACGATCAAGGTCATTGAATATCGGAAATTCGGTTAATTCCATAAAATATTTGCTCTGTATTCGACTGGCTTCAAACATGGCGCTATTCCACAGTTACACGGTTGTCAGGCCTATAGAAAACTATCTGACGGCCTGTAGTGCAAGTGTGAATAGTACCAATTGTTACAGAATAGTAATTAATAGTATAGATTGATAGCTATATTAAAGGTAAGTTCTATGAAAACAATGGGGTAGAATGATTTATTTTATTAAGCCTTCAATTAAGACAGCACCATTATTAGGGTGAATTGGGTAGTATAGTTCGATGGAAAGACAACGGGTTTAACTGACTATATGGCAGTCAGGTTTTTAACAATTCTATTGTTGTTAATGAGCTGTTGGGTGATGGCTGGTACCAGTAATCATCGGCAGGGCGGAACATCAATATATTTTACGCAGCTTGGACACTTGAAGCATCAAGCGGAGCTGGGTGATCCTAACGCGCAATTTTTACTTGGTAATCTCTATTTATCACCACCACAAGACACTTCAATTCGAAAAAACCTTCCAAAGGCCGTTGAATACTATTTTCAGGCTGCTATCCGCAATCACGCGGGGGCACAATATAATCTTGGGGTGATGTATTATCGGGGCAGTGGCGTAGCCGAAAATAAAATGATGGCTTCGGTATGGTTTTCATTAGCTGCCAACAATACAAGCCCGGCGGCAAAAAATGTTAAGCGAAATGCGCAAAAGTCGTTAAAGGATTTAACCGACTTACTTAGTGCTGATGATCGGGCATTAAGTGACGCCTGGATTTTGCAGGTAAGAGAATGGATTGAAAAGAAAAACTATCGTATGGCCAAATTGCCGGTTTTAAACACTACCAAACAGTAAACCGACTGTTCCTGAATACTTCTTTTCGCAAAAACAATCCCGTTATTAATTTATTATTTAAAAAAGACTTTTCTATAAAACAAAGTTATTGTGTCTGTTTACCTAAAACCTAAAACCTAAAACCTAAAACCTAAAACCTAAAACCTAAAACCTAAAACCTAAAACCTAAAACCTAACTAGTGTGATTTTAAATTGAAAATTCGGTGACTGTGGTTAAAACCTTTAAACGTCACTTCGCTGACTTCTTCAAAATCAAATCGTGTTTCGGTCTGTGCAAATACCGGGTAACTTACCATTACCTGGCCCGGCTCACATAAACTTTGTATTCTGGAAGCAAGATTAACGCCGCTGCCTACGGCGCGAAATACAATCATTTCTTTGGAGCCAAAGTTACCTAGTGTGACGTAAGATTGATGGATGCCAATTCTTAAGTTTAAGTTTTGTTCCAGTCCGGTAACGCGCCATTTTTCTGCAAGCTCGACAATGCATTGTTGCATATCCTTGGCTAACTCGATCGCTTTAATGGCCTGTGTTTCTTTATCAAGGTGCTCAAGTGCACCAAATAAAATAACCAGCCCGTCGCCCAATACTTCATTTAATAAACCATAATGGCGAGCAACAATTTTACTCATTTTTGTTAAAAATTCGTTCAGCACATCGGTCACGGTTTCCGGTTCAAAACGATCGGAGAACTCGGTAAAGCCAACCAGATCGGCAAACAGAACAGTAATGCAACGACGTTCGGGTTGAATATCTTTGATGTCCTGACCGTCGAGAATTTTTTCAACCAGTGGTCGTGGAAAATATCGACTGAGATGATCACAAGTTTGTTCCATGGCTCTAAGTTGCGCGCGCTCCTGCTGCGAATGATACACCTGTCTTAACATTAGCAAGTTGGAAACTCGGGCCATCAGTATTTTTCGATCGATCGGTTTACTGACATAATCATTCGCGCCTACAGCAAGGCCAGTGTTAATATCTTCAGGCTGGTTTTTTGCCGACAATAACAGGATCGGCAGTTCGAGCAGCGAATATTGTTCACGAATTTTTTCCGAGGCTTCAAAACCTGACATGCGCGGCATCATGACATCAAGAATGATCAAGTCGAAAGATTCGTTTTCAATCAGTTGCAACGCCTGCAGTCCGTCTGCGGCTTCGCTGGTGCGGTATTGATTCATGGTTAAAAAGTCGTTTAATACCTGACGGTTTAACGCATCATCGTCGACTATTAATATGTGCGCATTGGGGTGCGATTGTTGCGTTTTATCCGCAGCTACTTTCATGGCGCGAGTGACCGGCGAAGGCAGTTGCGGCTCTTCCGAAATAACCGGCAATGCTTCACTGTGTGTTTGTTCACTGATGGGCAGAGTAAAGTAAAACGATGAACCTGCATCGATTTTCGATTTCAGCCAAATACTTCCACCGTGTAATTCAATCAGTTGCCGGGTAACTGCAAGGCCAAGGCCGGTGCCACTTTTTAAATTTTTGCTTGAGCCTTCCAGTTGCTCAAAGGGTTTAAAAATGACAGATTGCTTGTCTTGCGGAATACCTACACCACTGTCTTTAATGCAGACTTCAACCCGGTCATCCACAACACGGGCTGTGAGTTCAACAAACCCTTGTTGCGTGTATTTAATCGAGTTACCCAGCAAGTTATAAAGTATTTGGCGTAAACGATTTTCATCGGCGTAAACCGGCGGTAAAAATTGAGGCAGAGCATGGCTCAACTGCAATTGTTTTTCTTCGGCCAGTGGTTTCAATAAATTAATGACCACTTTTGCCGCGACTCTTAAATCGACAAGCCCTTTATTCAGCAACAATCCCTGATGCCTGAGTTTTTTAAAGTCTAATATTTCATTTACCTGATGGGATAAACGTTTGCCACTGTCAATGATAAGGTTTAAATGACTTTGGGTTTTGCGGTTAAGCGGGCCTGCAATGCCTTCACGCAGTGATTCGGCAATGCCAATAATGCCATTTAGTGGTGTTCGGAGTTCGTGAGAGGTATTAGCAAGGAATTCATCTTTTAATTTATCAACCCGTTGCAAGTGTTCATTTAACGCTTGTTGTTCGCGTAGCTTTTTCGCGTGTTTATAAATAAACCAGCCGATAATGGACATAAGGGCCAATAAATACAGACTGTAAGCCCACCAGGTTGCCCACATTGGTGGGTGAATGGTGATGGCAAGTTGATTGATCCGATCAACCCAGATTTCATCACTGTTAGTTGAGCGAAATTCAAAGGTAAATTGACCGGAACTCAGGTTGCCGTACTGCACCTGATTTTTTCCTGTTATGTAGTTCCATTCCTGCTCGTAAGGCTGTAATCGATAAGCGTAAATGATTCGTTCGGGCGTTTGTAAATCGAGCGCACTGAAATTGATTTGTAAATTATTTTGCTGGTGTTGCAATTCTATCGATGACAGAGGATGCCAGCCATTATTGTCGAAGTAATGATCGCCATTAACCAAAATGTGAGTGAACACCTGAGTCGGTTTGTACTCACTGGCGGTAATACCATTTGGATTGATCACGGCAACACCGGAAACACTGCCAAAGTAAAGCAGGCCGTTGTCGGAGTGAAGCACCGCATTGCCGTTAAATTCATCTGCGGGCAGACCATCGGTGGTGGAAAAGTTTTTGAAGTTGCTTTGATCGCCATTACTCAATGATGGATCGAATCGGCTGATGCCGCGATTGGTGCCCAGCCATAAATAACCCGAGTCGTCTCCGGTTATGCTGTAAACAGAGTTGTTGGGTAGACCATCCGATTCATGAAACGAATAAAATTTAAAATTATTATTGATGCGATCCTGATGTTTCAGCAGATTGAGTCCGTTGTAGGTGCCAATCCATAAATTGCCCTGACTGTCCTGATAAATTGATCGAACCGTATTATCACTTAAACTGAATTCGTTATCCGGCTGATACCGAAAGGTGGTGGTTTTACGAAACTCAGGATCATAGCGTTGCAATCCGCTGTCCCAGGTGCCAAACCACATAATGCCCTGATCATCCTGAAACATGGTGTAAACCGATGAGGTGCCTAACTCACCGACAGAGGCGTAACGAAAGTCTTCAATAAATTCACCGCTTTGATGATCAAGCAATGCCAAGCCTTCGTCGGTGGCTATCCAGATGTTATTCATGCGATCCGATGTGATTAATCGAATGCGATTGTTACTGAAATTGCCGTGTATAAAACTGCTGCGATCAAATACCCGAACCTTTGTTGGATCTTGATTCGGATTAAACCGGGCAACCTGTCCCTGTTGATTGCCAAACCAGACATTGCCGGTTTGATCGATGGTTAAGGTAGTGATGCGATTGCTAACCGCTTTGCCGTTCTGATCGTAAAACTTTTGAAAATGTTGGAAGCTGCGAGTTTTGGGATCGTAACGATCAATACCGTTTAGTGTCGCAAACCAGATATAGCCTTTTTCATCCTGCTTTATGTTCCAGATAAAATTATGAGCCAGGCTATTGGCGTTAAATGGACTGTGTTGTAATCGCGAAAAATTTTGAAAGTGAGGGGTGGTTTTATTTAAGCCGCCACCGGCAGTACCAATCCAGATTTGGCCACTGCGATCTTCCATTAAAGTCCAAATGTCATTAATGGATAAACTGTGGATGTCGGCGGCATTTTTTTGAAAATGATAAAACTCATTACTGGCTCTTGGCTTTAAATTGATGCCACCTTGTTCGGTACCAATCCACAGGTTGCCTTTGGAGTCGCGTAAAATGGCCTGGATATTATTCGAGCTGAGGGAATGATCGTCGCCCGGATTATGAACGTATTGTTTGAAGCGATCGTTATTGCTTTTCAGGTGGTATAAACCATCCAGTTGCGTGCCGACCCACAGGCTTTTGTCTTCATCGAGAAACAGAGCATTAATACGACTGGGCGCATCACGGGAGTCGAACCGTTCAAACGATAACTGCTCGGTGTTAAACCAGCTCAATAGATCGGAAGTGGCGACGTATAAATTATCTTTGCCGTCTCCCGTAATAGCGGTAACACTGCCCGTAGGAATGGACTCGGCGTCGAGCGGATTGTGATAAAAATGAACAAAGTCACCGCTTTCAGGTTGATACAAATTGAGTCCGTTAAAGGTGCCGACCCAAAGCCTGTCGCGATGATCAATGTACAAAGCGGTAACGTAATTGTGACTCAGGCTATTAAAGTCGGTGGGCGAGGCAATAAAGCGGGTAAATTTGCCAGTGCGCACATCCAGCTTGTTTAAGCCATTTTGCGCGGTGCCAATCCAGAGTGTGCCGTCTTCGGCTTCAATAATATCGGTAATAACATTGCTGGAAATGGAGTTGGGATCCCTGGCATCAAATTTATAGGACTTAAATTCGTAGCCATCGTAGCGATGTAGGCCATCGTGAGTGCCCAGCCATAAAAAGCCATGACGATCCTGCAACATGCTGCTGATGGTGTTTTGAGGCAGACCGTCGGCACTGGTAATGTGGTTAAAGCTTAAGTTTTGCAGATAATCATTGGCGATTAACAGGCCAGGTGACAATAGCGACATAATCAACAGACAGCCTGCTGCAAGCCTCTGGATCCTTCGATTCAGAGTATTTGAGGCACTTACTGATGTAGAAAATTTAAATGTCATTCAATAACTTAGCTATTATGTTCTACTATATGCTCTACTTTAAGTATGGGCTAATATATGAGCGTATTTATTATTTGCCATCACGGTGACATATAACGTGGCTTTTAAAATCTCGCCAATTTAGGCAAGGTCGAACGATATAAATAGAATAAACATTCATTACTTATTGCGCCTTGTTTAAAAGCACCTGCTATTAAACGTGGTTGCAAACACCGTTTCACCAGTGGCGACAGATAATAGATAAAAATGCTTTCGTTTAACGCTCTAGTTTAACTCAAGTTCGTTATAATGAAACGACCTTATCGTTCAGTGGCTTAGTATGAAATATTTAGTCGCTGTCGTCAGTAATTCTGGAGGGTAAATATGGCACAAATGCCGCAAGCCGCCACCGACGAGCGTTCGCTCGATGATGTCCCAAATGCACCAAAGCGGCATCAGCCCGTGGGGTTTATTTTGCGCCTGGCGAAAGCGCTTCACACCTATGGTGTACCGGCCTATGAGCTGGAGACCACTTTGTCGGCCTGTGCGCGTAAGCTGGGCTTTGGATTGCAGTGCCTGTCGTTACCCACCAGTATTACCATGACATTAATGCGCAAAAACAACAGCGCGCAAACCTATGTTATCCGTGTCGCACCGGGCGAAGCGCATCTGGAGAAGTTGCGACGGGTCAGCGAGGTTGCCCATAACGTCATGGAAGGGAATTTGACCACAGCCGAAGGGGCCGACGAACTGGCGCAAATCAATAATGCCAAACCATCCTACCCCAACTGGCTGGTGATCGCGGCATTCGCACTGGTTTCTGCATCCGTCAGCCGTTTATTTGGTGGCGGCTGGTTTGAAATGGTGGGGGCTCTGGCAGCCGGTTTTTCGCTCGGTATATTAACTTTGCTATCAGCCAAGGTTTCTATTTTGGCGCACTTACTGCCCGCAACGGCGGCACTGGTTGCAACCGTTGTCGCTTATATTACCGCTAACTTTTTACCGGGCACCGAGGTGTATATTTCGATTGTCTCGGGATTAATTGTGTTATTGCCGGGGTTATCACTCACTATCGCTATGGCTGAGCTAGCGACTCAAAACTTGATGTCAGGCACTTCGCGTTTATTCGGCGCTGGTATTGTGTTTATTTTGATGGCGTTTGGCATGGTCAGTGGTAACTACATTGCCCAGTTATTGCCAGTCAGCACGGCTTTAACCAATAACCTGATAGAGCCATTGGCACCTTGGACCGAGTGGCTGGCTGTGATGGTGGGTGCGTTGGCATTGGCGGTACTGTTTCAGGCTCGGCTGCGTGATTTTGGCTGGGTTATATTGGGTGGTGTGGTGGCCTTTGCCTCGGCAAAATACGCATCCTTGTACTTTAATAACGCCATGACGGCATTTCTTGGCGCGATTTCGGTAGGCGTATGCGCCAATCTCGTGTCGCGTTTTACCGGGATCCCGGGCGCTACCCTGATGTTACCGGGGCTGATTATTCTGGTTCCCGGTTCGGTTGGTTTTAAAAGTTTAATCGCACTGATTGAGCACGATGTGGTGCGCGGATTGGACACAGCATTCAATATGACACTGGTGGGTATTTCACTGGTGGCGGGGTTATTGATTTCATCATTGGTGACCTTGCCAAAAGCCAGTATGGATGAGTTTGATGCTGAGTTATAGGTCGAGAGAAATAAACTGAAATTCACAGTGAGAACAGACTGATAACCAATTTAAGGAATAACCTATGAAACTGGTTGCTATATTGTTGCTATTGCTCGCGGGCGCTGTAGCTGGTGTAACCTACATCAATCATCAAAATGAAACGCAGGTTTATCAATTCTGCTCGCAAATGGCGGCGGGTAATGATGAAACAGTGATTGATCAGTTTTTAGCAGACTCGACACTGACAGAAAAGGAATCGCCCGATTTAACGCAACGTTGGGTTTCTCATTCAGACACTGTGCCCTTAACGGATCGCTACATTTGTCAGATTTTTATTGAGCAGCAAAAAATAGTTGAGTTGAATGTGGTTAAGCAGGGGGTGTTTTAAAACCAGCCTAAATTGGATCGATCGCAATTTAATTGAGTTTTAAGGTTTGAAATGATCTAACAATCCTTATTACCGTTAGTTTCTTGTATTGGACGAAATTAACCGACTTATTTTCATGAAAATACATCAGCGCGTATAATGAGATCTCATGCTACTGAGCGATCTATACAGCATTATTGAATAACGTAACTTTTGCTCTAGCGCTTACCGTGAAAGCTTTGTAGGCTAATAAGCGAACATCGAAAGCGGTTTATTTGAGCTTTCGTGAATATAATATACTGTTAGGCGAGTGAAGAGATGGCCGTGAACGAAGAAAAGTATCGACGCATGGAAATAAGAAAGAAAACTGGTACTCGTGTCATTACTCCTCCAGAACCTCATGCTCATAATCGTGGTCCTGAATATTTGGTAGCTCATGCCTGTTTTTCTTGCTGCAAGAGCTTCAAGCAGCCAGATAAACCTGAAGGCGAAAGAAGTATCTGTCCTGAATGTGGCGGAATCGTATATCGAATGGGAAGAAATTTTACAGCCCCAAAAAAATCTGACACGAAGCAATGGAAAAAGGTGCGACATCTTTACGCCGAAGGCTTTAGATTCTTCGGAAGCGGAATGCATGACGGACCCAAACTCCCTGAGAAATTAAGTGATGTTGAAATGTTCCTCAAGTAACCCGCATCACCCACTTAAAGTGGCAGCGCCTAACCAGGCGCTGAAAATAGAAGCGCAAAAGACGCGCTCAATTTAGCTGAGCGTTACATGCCAAGATATAAGTGCTGTTCATGTATACAGTAAAGAGGCAGTAAATTAGAATATGACAAAACAGACTTTGAGGATGGCATTGTGTCAAATTTATCATGTGTAGAAATATGTGCAGGCGCTGGAGGACAAGCTCTAGGGTTGGAGCGAGCCAACTTTGATGCTCAAGCCTTGGTAGAAATTGACAATCGCTGCTGTGAAACCTTGAGATACAACAGGCCGCAATGGAATGTTGTTGAAGGAGATGTTAAAGAATTTGATGGTTCATCATATAAAGGCGTTGAGTTATTGGCCGGAGGCGTTCCTTGCCCACCGTTTTCCAAAGCTGGAAAGCAGCTTGGAAAGAACGATGAAAGAGACTTATTCCCAGAGGCGGTTAGGCTTGTAGATGAGATTCGTCCAAACGCAGTAATGCTAGAAAATGTAAGAGGCTTTCTAGATGCTGTATTTGAAGACTATCGCCTCAAACTAAAAAGAAAGCTTCAGCGAATGGGATACGTTGTTGATTGGAGATTACTTAATGCCTCAGATTATGGAGTCTCCCAATTACGGCCTAGAGTTGTAATTGTTGCGATTAAAAAAGAGCTAGCAGACAACTTCCATTGGTGTACTCCAAATGACTTCAATCCTCCAACAGTTGGAGAGCTGCTGCTTGACCAAATGAAAGAAAATGGTTGGCGTGGAGCTAATACGTGGGCAAAGCAAGCTGACGATATTGCCCCCACTATTGTTGGTGGCTCAAAAAAACATGGCGGCCCAGACCTTGGGCCAACCAGAGCCAAAAAAGCATGGGCCACTCTTGGTGTAAATGGAATGACTATTGCCAATGAGCCTCCTGAAAAAGACCATATTGGAATGCCTCGTTTAACCGTTGAAATGGTAGCTCGCATACAAGGGTTCCCTGATGATTGGAAATTCTTAGGCAAAAAAACTCCGGCCTATCGTCAAGTAGGTAATGCTTTTCCTCCCCCTGTGGCTCATGCAGTGGCAGCACAAATAGAGCAATGTTTAGCTGCAAGAAAATTGTTTGCTGTTGCAGGCTAAGAGATAAGAAATGACTAGAAAGAAAGGTGCAAAGGCAAAATTAAGGGAACATTTCCTCACTAATATTGGTCGAGTCATGGACTCGGAAGAACTGCGCGAAGTATCTGGAAATCAAAGTGAATGGGCTAGGCGTGTCAGAGAATTACGATCTGAAGAAGGCTATCAGATTCTTACGCATAATGATCGGAGTGAGCTAAAACCTGGGCAATATCTTCTTGAAGACGCTAAACCTCAACCAGCATTTGAACGTGCAATTTCCAAAGAAACAAGAGCCTTTGTTCTAGATAGGAATGGTTTTACTTGCCAAATGTGCGGTGTAGTGGCTGGTGAGCCTCACCCTTATGACCCTACGAGAAAAACTCGATTACATATCGGGCATATTATTGATAAGTCTCAAGGAGGAGATGACGAACCTTCAAACCTTAGAGCGTTGTGTTCAGTATGTAATGAAGGAGCATCAAACTTAACTCTTGATCGCCCAACAAGCCAAAAGTTATTAATTCAAGTTAGGCGAGCAAAAGGCGATGATCAGGTTGAATTACTTAAATGGTTGATTGGAAAGTTTCCAAAAAAAGCCAAAGAATTCCTTGATAGTGAATAGCATGTAACACATATGAGCCTTCCTTGAGTCAATAAGCAATACTAAAGTTTTCGCTCACCGAGGTGGGCGAATATCAGTTAATCAGTAATTTCATTTACTTCGTCTGTCAAACATAACATTATAAAAAGGACAGCCATTACTTAGTATTGCGAGATTTAGTGATGAAATTTGAATATTCTGCTGAGAATAATTGTATAGGACATAAAATGCTCAAACAACTCACCGCTCTTATTATGAGTATGCCAGTTCTGGTTAGCGCATCTGATATCTACTTGAAAAACGTAACTATCATTTCCCCTAATAATTCATCTCCCGTCAAAGACGCTTACGTTTTGATAGCCGATGATAAAATTTCGACTATATCAAAAAGTCCGATTAACATACCGTCGAATACAAAGATAATTAATGGAGAAGGTAGATATTTAATTCCGGGGCTTATTGATTCACATGTGCATGTGTCAGAAATGCCTGGCATGATCAAAGGAGAAAAATCGGATTATCTAAAGGATTTAGAGAAAACATACTTTTTACAACAACCTAAAAGTTATTTATATTTTGGCATCACGCGAATCCAAGATCTTGCTGGCGACAACCGTGCGATTCAGCAGTTTCAGAATAGTGATATTTCTCCCAGTCTAAGTTTTTGCGGGATGATTCCCATAGCAGACGGCTACCCCGTGAATGTGCTCGGATTGGGAGATCCTTATAAGGCATTCCCATATCTCGTTATAGAGCCAAATGATTCAATTCCTGAAGGAGTTAATCGTGCCGAGCATACTCCTGAGCGAATTGTCGATAAAATAGCAAGAGACGGTGGTTCGTGTGTGAAACTCTTTTTTGAAGATGGCTTTGGAACCGAGAGTCATTGGCCTTTAATGAAAGATCAAACAGTAAAAGCAATAATAACTGAAGCAAAGAAGCATGGCTTATCAATTTATGCACATGCAAACGCCGTCGATATGCAGAACATTGCATTAAAGTACGATATTGATGTCATCGCTCACGGACTGTGGAATTGGAATGAACATGCAAAAAGCGAAAACGTACCGAATGCAATTCAAGCAACTTTAGATACGGTGATAGAGAAACAAATCGCTTACCAGCCTACTTTTAATGTTATGGACGGACTTAAAGCCCTTACCGTCCCAAATACGCTATCTTCGAAAGATTTTTCATTTGTTGTACCACCTTCCATTCTTAGCTGGTATCAAAGTGAAGATGCTCAATGGTTCAAACAAGAAATTATCAATGACTTCGGAAATCCACCGCTTCCTATTCTACATAAGATAATGGATGGCATTATTTCTCGAGGGGAGCGCTCGGTTCAGTACTTGAACCAGAAAAATTACCCACTTGTACTGGCGTCAGACACACCGTCATCTCCAACGTACGCGGCTCAGCCTGGCTTGTCGAGCTTTCTTGAGCTGAAACACATGCATTCAGTAGGAGTTTCATTAGGGCGAATATTAGAAGCGGCTACTATCAATAATGCTAAACTTTTAAATGTTGATAAGATTGAGGGCACAGTTGAAGCAGGTAAAAGAGCGAATTTGCTGTTACTTAAAAGAAACCCATTAGAAACTATTGATGCTTACAACTCTATTGAGTTTGTTATTATCGACGGTAATGCCTACGAGCGAGAAAGATTTATGGCAAAGTAACCAAATGTGATATTGAGAGTAATAATATCAGTAAATAATTACTCTCAATTCAATCTGTGCTGCTGTTGGGGCTCGGCTTTTTCTTTAGCGGAAGAAAATAAGAAATCAATACGAAAAAAAAACATTGATTTTTATGGAGTGACCATATATTCCCAAGTATTTCTAAAACAGGGGTTATTTTAAAGCCAGCCTAAATTGGATGGATCGCAATTTAATTGAGTTTTAAGGTTTGAAATGATCTAACAATCCTTATTACCGTTAGTCTCTTGTATTGGACGAAATTAACCGACTTATTTTCATGAAAATACATCAGCGCGTATAATGAGATCTCATGCTACTGAGCGATCTATACAGCATTATTAAATAACGTAACTTTTTCTCTAGCGCTTACTGTGAAAGCTCTGTAGGCTAATAAGCCAAAATTGAAAGCTGTTTATTTAAGCTTTCTTGAATATAATATGTTGTTATACGATATGAGTAAATTTCAAGACAAAATTGAAACATTTGTCCACTGGTCAAGACAGTTTCGACCTTTTTCAGTCTTGTACTCTTGGATCGCGGTAAATGAAAAGAATGAAAGCTGTTTCTTGATAATCTTCAACTTGTTAGTTATCAGCATATATTTTACTGCTTACTGGACACCTTGGATTTTTATCGCACTGACAATTATTCTACCCGTATTCTTGTTTAGAACAGTGCCACTTATCGGTCCGGTCTTTCATTTCGCTGCAATGGCTAGAAAAGGTGAAGTCACTTTCCAGACCTTCGTAATTACTATTTTTGTAATGGTGATCAATCACATTTGTGTTTTTGCATCACTATATATGGCGCTCGGTGTTGTTGTTGATGCTGATAAAACACCAATTGAAGGCTTATGGCACCATTTCTACTTTAGTGTTATAACTTATACAACACTTGGTTACGGAAATTTGGTTCCAGGCAACTTAGGAGCGGAGATCGTCTCAACCATTGAAGCAATTTTGGGCTTTGCCACTTTCGCTTTTTTAGTTGGCCTTGTTGCAAGCCTCCCCATGAAAAAACAATCAGACGGCACTAAATAATAAATATAGAAAGGACAGCCATAATTTAAAAAGGATTTTTTAAGTTACCAAAGTCATAGGGTTCGGTTATTAATGAGTCATCATCTGAAGATATTGACTGTAAATACTTTATGTTTTGAGTTAATCAGGAGTGAATATTTCTATTGGTGGCTGGTTAAGGCGAGCGCCACTCTCGAAGCCTTTCGATTTGTATGGTGATGTGTGTTGAAGATTTGTTATTGGATGGTTTAGATGTACAGCCTTCGACTGAGTCCAATGCCTTTAATAAATTTTTGTTCAGTGGACTCAATAAAGTAAGGGTGGACGGGGTGCCGATGGCTTTAAGGCAGGCTATATCATCCTAACGCTTCATCAATTGAATAAACCCTTCGGGCTCTAAACTTAAGCGCTCTAAAATGGGCGGCAGATTGTCGGCAATATAACCGCGTTTTGCCTTCCCGTATGATGCGACCACTGGTTTCCACCAGTTCAAAATAATCCTGAGTACTAAATTGGAAACCGTGCTTGTGTTGGCTGGCGTTTCGTTTGGTGAGGTTAAGCAGTTTTACCTAAATATAAAAAGGACAGCCATTACTTAGTAGTCCACCAAAATAGTACTAACAACAAAAGCTACGAAGAAATATATTTGTAACTTTTGGCGCACTTCCGTTTCAGAATTATCGATTATAAATTTACGATAACATTAAAAAGAAAGTGTCTCGCTTCTGATACAAATTTGTTCTTCGTGTGCTTCGATTTTAATACGCCAATAAAGATAAAAAACGACAGTGCTTCCTGTAACTTTATGAATTTTAATGAGTAATTTGTTTGGCACACTAATTGGTTAACCTTTAGTTCTGTTTATAAAAGAGGTAGAGAATTCCAATGAAAATAAATCGATATTTAGTTTTGCTAATCAGCTTTGTGTGTTTGCTGGCTAACGCAAAAACAAGTGAACAAAAGTCAAAGGAAGCTGTGTTAAAACAGTATTTCGACTCCTGTTATCAAGCTAACATCTGCAATGGGAGCTTTTTGATCTATGAAAATGACGGTGTAACATTCAGCGCATCTTATGGGATCAATGGCGATGCGACGAAAAGCCGACTTTCTCAACAACATCAATTTGATATTGGATCGATTGCCAAGCAGTTTACGGCTGTTACAGTTTTACACTTGCGAGATAAAAAATAGTTAAAGCTTTCTGATCCAGTTCATCGATATCTCCCGAAATTTCCTTATAAAACTATTACTATTCGGCATTTATTAACGCACCAGTCAGGGATACCCGATGCATTGAAACTGCTAGAAAAAAAATTCAGAGCAGGTGAAATTAAATCAGCGGTTACGCATCATGATGCATTTAATATTATTGTTGAGAAAGCCCCGAAGCTTCACTTTAATCCTGGAGCACAGATGGCGTACAGCAATACTGGGTACATGGTTTTGGCAGAATTGATAGCGCGAGTAACTCAATCCTCATTCCATAAATTTATGCATCAGTCCATATTTAAACCAGCGAATATGAATGATACCTTGGTTTTGCATCCTTCTAATAAAGGTGAGCTTTTAAATCGAGCCTATGGCTTCCGTCGACAATTTGATGGCCAACTACGACCTTATGATCAGATTCCGAGACTCTATGTTTCAGGGGCCGGTGGAATTTATTCAACAGTAGAAGACTTATTGAAGTCGCAAAAGGCATTACTCAATCACAAAGTCATCACTAAGGCGAGCTGGAAGGAAGCGACAAGTCCCGTGCCCTTAAGTGACGGTAGTAAAAAACAATATGGATATGGCCTGAGTTTGCGGACCGCACCTACGGGAGAAAAACTGATTGCCCACGGAGGTCATTGGCGAGGCTTTAAGTCGCTATTGGCCTATTTTCCTGAGTCCAGTCGAATTATCATCAGCTTAACGAATAATGGAATTGACGATGAACTGCCACGAATTGCGTTTGATGCTATTGATATACTAGGCGGTGATACTAATATTTCGTTTAATCCTGTACTGAGTGATAAGATTTACAAGTTGATTACGGACAAAAAGTTTGCTGATTTCAAGCAATTGATGGTTAAAACTAAGGAAGAACTCTCGCAGACTTTTTCGATTGATGAGAGCCGTATTAATGCACTGGGCTATTTTTTTGTTAAAAAGCAAGAATTTGACAATGCCATAAAAGCATTCGAATTCAATAAAGCCCTTCATAGTAAGTCCGCAAATGTTTATGACAGTTTGGCGGAAGCATATTTGGCTATCGGCGATAAAGAGCGCGCCCGGGTAAATTCGACACAAGCACTCGCAATTAATCCAGAATTTAAAGAAGCAAAACGTCGTCTGGAAAAATTGAGTAAATAGATTTGTAAATCGTTTTTAGCAAATGATACGTCAGTTAGTCGCACTGGATTTCAGATGAACTGGCGTATCTTGTTAGAGAGAGTAAGTTATAAAACGGTCTATAATTTTATCGTTTTACATTTATTTAAACTGAAACTCAAAGCCAAACGCTTGTGCATGAGGTTGCTTTGCTTTAACCAGAATCAATACTTTCTGGTTTGGTGGCATTTGAGTTGTTTTTAATTCATTTGATAAATATTGATCCGGCGTGTGCACTTCGGTGGATAATATTTTGCCCTGTGTATCGGTGAAATGAATTTCAACGGTTGGATAAGGTTGTTCAAACGATGCATTATTCTGGATCATCAACCGGAAGTCGGAAATATCCGGATCACTGTCACTGGGGCGAATATCTCGCTGTAACAATTCTATCGCCGCCACATCTCGTCGCTGTTCAATGGCACAAGGCGCAGCTTTGCACAGGGTGTGAACCAACGGCCCCCAGGTGTCATCCCAGGCCAGCGTTTGCCGCTCACTCCACAGGGTATAACCACCCCAGCTCACCAGTATCAGTAATAATCCGGATGCCGCCAGCCATTTGTATTTATGCTGTTTGCGGGTGACTATATCGTCAAATTCATCCAGTGGATCCGGCTCCAGATCCTGATCACTTAAACCTGTGTTTAACTGCTGTCGCGATGATGGTGTTTGAGACTCAGTATCATCTAGTGTAGATTCTGTTGGCTCAAGGCTGTCTTTTTGCTCAAGATCGTTTTCTTGTTCAAAGCCGTTGTCTGGTTCAAAACTTTCTTCCTGTTCAGGAAAGTCTTCATGATCAAATTCGTTTTCCTGATCAATGAATTGTTCTGAAATGTTTGTCTCGGTTTCAGCTTCTGCAAAAAGTTGCTCATCAGTATTCTGAAAATCATTAACGTCTGTGTCATCACTGCTCGCTTGATCAAACTGCGATTCAGTGGATTCGAATTCATCTGACTCGAGTTCAGCTGCATCGTCCACATCCAGCGGAGAGGTGTTAAATGATTGCGTCGACTCCGGAGTTAAATCTTCCTGCCCAGATTGAGGCTGTTCTGTAGCTTGTTGCTGTTGAGCGTCTTGTTCTAAAGAGCTGTGTTCTAAAGAGTCTTGCTGTTCATCATCATCGAATTCAAATTCGCCATGATCGGGAGCCTGCGACCAGTTTGCATCATGATTGGACGTCTCTGATCCCTGTGACGAAGCATCGGTTGCTTCCTCAACATCCATAGGCGTCGTTGGGCCATCAATATTGGTATCGATAGTGTTATTGAGAGTGGTTGAGTCGGGTGTTTCAACAAAGGCGTCAATGTCATCCATGCTTGGTTCGAACGGCTCTGCCGTGTCTGACAATTTAGCTTCCTGGTTATTGTTTGGCTCAGCTTCCTGTTCTACTGGGTGAATCTCTTCTTTAACACTGTTTTCAGTAGAACTATCGTCTCTAACACTAACGTCATCAGATCCAGCAGGGTCTTGCTCGGATTTATTGTTGTTTTCTTTTGCAAAATTACCGATGGGGTACTGCGTTGTCTGAGCTTTCTTTTCGCTATAGTGAATGTCCATTTCGGCAGAGGGTGGTGCGGTTAACAGGTCGTGTGAATCCTCTGTCTCATCGGTTGACTCTTCGCGGTAGGCTTGCTGTTGCAATTCGTGCAGCTTATCCATGGAATGAGGTTTTTCGCCGCGATCGGCTGTTGACTCATTTTTTTCAGAACCTTCTTGTGCGGCATCTTTTGGTCGCACCAGATGTTCGGTGGCTTTAAATATATGCAGGCAGGCACCGCAGCGAACACGGCCTTTGGCAAGTTTTAAATGCTGTTCTGTTACGCGAAAAACCGTCGAGCATTCAGGACAGCGCGTATAAATTGATTGCGACATCGGGCGCAGACTTCCTTATAATTTATTTTATCGATCGATAATAATAAGGCGCTTTATCGGTCAGGTCGTTTAATGCCTTCAAGCCGAATCCAGTCGCCTTCAATGATCGCTGGCTTCATAGTAAACCATTTTTCATAAACTTGGCTAATTTCTTCTGCTTGCTCGGCCAGCAGCCCAGACAATACCAGCTCACCTTCTTCGCTTACTTTACTTGCGATGGAAGGCGCTAATTGTTTTAACGGACCGGCCAGAATATTGGCGACCACCAGATTGTAGGTTTTGCCTTCTGCGAGTTCGGGCTGGCCGCGTTCAATAAGATGCTCGGCAATATTATTGCGTTGCATATTATCGAGCGTTGCGGTGAGCGCCTGCGGATCGATATCAATGGCCGTCACCTGCTTTGCACCCAGCAATACCGCAGCTATGGCCAATATACCACTGCCACAACCGTAATCGAGCACAGACTTATCGCTTAAATCTGCACCATCAAGCCATTGCAAACATAAGGAGGTTGTCGGGTGAGTGCCGGTGCCAAAAGCAAGACCGGGATCGAGCAACAGATTGACCGCATCAGGTTCTGGCGGTTGCCGCCAACTGGGTACTATCCATAACCGCTGACCAAATTGCATGGGGTGAAAACTGTCCATCCAGGCACGTTCCCAGTCTTTGTCTTCCAGAGCTTCAAATGTTGGGTTTTTAATAGCGCTCGAGTGCGCACTTTGTTTGATTTCGTTTAGTGTTGCGGTGGTATCGACAGTCGCATCAAACAATGCCGTTACAATAAGTGCTTGCCACAGGGGCGTTTCGCCCGGTAAAGGTTCCAGAATAGGATTATCTTCGGCGTCTTCGTAGGTAATCGATAAGGCACCAAGCGCCATCATGTAATCGGAAACCTCATCAACCTGTGCTTGTTCAGTTGCGAATTTTAATTGTAACCAGGGCATCTTGTTCACCTGTTGTTTCTGTCATCTGGAACCAGAGTTATTAAAACTGAGATATTTAAACAGAGTTATTGTAATTGGATAACGGTAACTGAATTATTGAGTCATGGTTGGTTTTACAGCCATGGTGTTTTCGAGCCAGCGAGTGTTCGCAGAAGGCGTTATCGGGAAGTTCAATTTACAGCGACCATTTAAGGTTTTGAGCCTATTCAAGGTCTTGATTATATCCAAGGAGCCGATCATATCAGAGTTTGCCACTGCGCTTAATGTCAAAATATTGGTTCACTAGCAGGCTCGCCAATTGTTTGGGAACCGTATCCAGAGTTATCACACCTTTGTTCCGGGTTTGATTATTCAGTTGCTGTCGTTGTTGTAAATATTCGGTTGTTTCGGCGTAGGTGAGTGCCTGTTCAAAACGTTGAACGGGTTTATCCAGCACATCATCAAGCGACTGTTCGCGTAAGTTTGCCAGCAAAATAAGATGGTGTTTGTTCAATAAGTTGATGGCGGGTTCAAGTTCCACCCAGTCTTCATCTCGACAATTTGAAATCAGTACCACCAGAGAGCGTTTGCGAATGCGTTTGTTTAATTCTGTGGCTGCTTCAATAAAATCCGATGCGGCAAGGGTTGGGTGGCAGTCATAAACCTGATTAAGCAGAGTGTTAATGATGTGGGTGCCTTTTTGTGGCGCCAACCATCGATTGATGCCACCAAAGGTTAACAAACCAACCGCATCACCCTGTTTAAGACCAATATAACTCAGCAAAAGCAGTGCGTTTAATGAATGATCGAAATGACTCAGCTGTTGATCCTGTGTCCGCATACGGCGACCGCAGTCGAGTAGAAAAATTATATTTTGATCTTTTTCTTCCTGATATTCTTTCGAAATGAGTTTCTTCAGTCGCGAGCTGGCGCGCCAGTCAATCTGCCGCAAGGTATCACCCAGGCGATATTCCCGTAATTGATGAAACTCCAGACCATCGCCCCGTCGATGTGCCAGTCTTATACCCAGTTGTGAAGTTTGCTGATCCGCCGATAATAAAATGTATTGATGAATGGCGGCAAAATTAGGGTAAACCTTAATGGCTTGTGGCTTCGCGGTTAATACAAGTCGTTGCCATAACTTTAACCGTGAACTGGCTAACAGCCGGGTAGAACCAAATTCTGCATCGCCACGTTTATGACGGGCAAACTGATAGGTGACGCTGCAGTGACTGTGACCTTTCAGGTTTACTTGATAGGGCAGTCCTTTTATTTCACTGTGTTCCGGGTAGTGATCGTTTACAAATAATTGCACAGAGCGCGACAATGGATTTTTGATCGACAGGGTGACATCGGTAAATGCACTCACCGCCAAATTGTGAGATACCTTGCGACTGGATGTCAGGGACGATAATTGTCGTAAGGAAAATAGATCCATAACAGCAATTAATAAAAAACTTGCGCCAGCAAACAGCCAGAAGTTTATGCCCAGGCTGGTTAGTCTGGGCAAATATTCAAAAGCAGATTCGGCAATGGCGTAGGCGGCAATGATTAATGCCAGAACAAACCAGCAGGCTAAACCAATTAAAAATGTTTGTGACGGTCTCATTGTCTTGGTGCATCTACCTGACTGAGAATATCGTCAATCACATCGTCCACTGCAACGCCTTCAATTTCCAGTTCGGCTGATAACTGAATGCGATGGCGTAACACCGGCATGGCCACCGATTTGATTTCATCGGGGGTGATAAAATTTTGCTGACGAATTAATGCCAGTGCGCGTGCGCATCGAATAAGAGCAATGCTGGCTCGTGGGCTGGCGCCAACTCTTATGCCAGACCAGTCTCGGGTAGCAGCAACAATGCGTACAGCGTAATCGAAAAGACTGTCGTCAACGTCTATGTTGGCAGCCGCCATCTGGCACTGTTCAATGTCTGCGGGTTCGGCAATCGGTTTAATGGCTGACAGTAAACGGTAACTGTTTAATTGCCCGGTGGTGACATTTTTCACCAGTGTGACTTCGTCTTCCGTGGTTGGGTAGGTCACCTGAACTTTCATTAAAAAGCGATCCAGTTCGGCTTCAGGCAATGGGTAAGTGCCTTCCTGCTCGAGAGGATTTTGAGTGGCCATTACCATAAACGGCGTTTCGGTTTTGTAAGCGTTGCCTTCAATGGTGATTTGTTGTTCCTGCATAACCTCTAACAGTGATGACTGAGTTTTTGCCGGTGCGCGATTAATTTCATCGGCCAGTAGCAAGTGAGTAAATGCCGGGCCTTTACGCATTTTAAACTGCTCCGACTTTGGATCATAAATGGCGTGACCAGTTACATCGCTGGGCATTAAATCGGGGGTAAACTGAATGCGAGAAAACTTGCCGCCAAAGGTTTTTGCCAGTGCTTTTACCAACAAGGTTTTTCCAATACCGGGTACACCTTCAAGTAGCAAGTGACCACTGGCAAACAAACACACCAGTGACTGTTGCAATACTTGATCCTGACCGATTAAAACCTGACTTATTTGTTGTTTCATCTGGCTAATCAGTTCCGCGCACTGGGAAACGCTATTATTATCAGTGGTGTTATCCGAATTTCTATCAAGAGTACCATCAGACATTGACTGGTCAGCTTGTGGTGTTTCGTTATCAATCATAATCGTTGTCCGTAAAGTTTTTGTCGAAGTAACTGCAGTGAACGAATGCACTGGGTAAATTGTTTTTGATCTTTGGGCTCGGTTAGCAGCGCCAGTTGTAACTGCTGGCGATCGAGTGCTGAATGTTGTTGCAGCAGACTCAGTTGTTTTTCTTCGGAATAGTTTGAAAAACCACGATGTTTGCGCTGAATCGCTTTTAAAACAGTGTGCCGCGTATTGCTGAGCAGTTGCTGACCATTTTTCTGTTGGCCCGTTTGTTGGCCATATTGTTTACCATATTGTTGCCATTTAAACTCGGCTGCGGCTCTAATGTGTTGCAACAGCTGCCGATTTTGGTTTGAAAACTGAGCAAATACGGGCCCAGTTTTAACCTGAAAGTGCCAAATCAGCATAAGCATTAAAACACCTAACGCAATAACCACATAATAACCGTGTTGCCAAAGTAAACTCAGCAGTGAATCAAACTGAGGATTATAAATAATAATAACTGACGGGCTGGCCTGGGTAAGCTGATGCAAAAACAGCGCATGATCAACTTGATCAATACGATTATTCTGCCAGATGGACATATCGCTTAACACGGTAATAAACCCATCGCCCATTGCGTATCGCAACAAATGAGTGGCGTTGTCGGAACCATCTATCCATACAGCATTTCCGCTGGTGTCCATCAAAGTAGATGCATGGTTGAAAACAATTTCTGTGGCAGGCTGATCCGGATCAATATTTAAATAAGTGGTGTTATCGTAGCTTGTTTCATAGTATGAGACTTCTGAATCGTTTGGCTTATCATTGTTAGAATCAGTATCGTTAAAATCAGTATCGTTAAAATCATTCTCATTATTGTCAGTACCATCATGGGTTGAATGTTCGCTGGGTTCATCATCTTTATGCTGTGATATCCAGCCTTGAAAAGGATAAAGTCGAACACCAAGTGATTGTAAAATCGGCGCATCGCTGGTACGGCGTTCATCGTCGTAAAACTCGGTGGCTTTCAGGATCAGATGACCACCCTGTTGCACAAAGTGTTTTAGATTTTCTATCCGTGCCTTGCTTAATGGTTTGCGACTGTTGCTGATAATGATACTGCTGCTGGGATCAAGTGGCTTATCGAGTCGGCTGAAAGATTGATCAAAGCTTGCTTCTGTATTGTTTTTTTGTAGAAAGAACTGCGCCGCCAGAAAAGGATTTTTTCGTGCTTCATAGCTAGCGCCAATATTTTTTTCGTAAAAAGTTTTGTTGGCAAAAGTCAGCAGCCAGCTGCCAAGCAAACCCAGGCATAAAATCACACCACTGAAAATCCAGGTGGAGCTGTTCACGCTCAGTTCAAAGCTCAACAATGGACGTCGTCTTCTTTCGTTTATGGCGGAGCTGATGTTGTCACTCATGTGGCAGCCCCCGAATTATTGCTGGCGACGGATGATTCCATAGATACCGTTTGATTAAAGCGACTGTCTGAAAACAGGCTCGGCCAACTATTGCATAAGTGCTCGACTTTTTCCGGTTTTGGCAGTTGGTGGCCGTAGGCGTATAAGCGCCATATCTGTATCAATTCATCAAAGTAAGCGGAGCAGTTTTTTGGCGCGCGTCGACGTACCAGAGCCGCGCATTCCAGTTCGGTATCGCCCGCTTCAAAATCACAATGACAGTGTTCTATTAGTTGCACAATGGTGGCTTTAAGCAATAAGGATAAGGCTTGTCGGTGTTGCCCTTTTTGCCACAGTTGCCAGCTGTTTTTTTCCGGGTGCTTAGGTAATGAGTCGGCACGCATGTCGAGACCAAATAACAGATCCGGTTGATTTTGTTTAATGGTTTTCTTTTTACCAAACCGGAAAAAGTGCTTTAAGTCAGTAAGTTTTACGATTAACCAGAACACTATAAAAATAACCACTAACCAGAGCAACCATTCGGCAATGGTAGCGAGGCTTTTAAAAAAACTTAAAATGTTAAAGTCAGAGGACTCCTGCTTCTGGTCATTGGAATTCCAGTCCCAGTCAAAATCAAAAGTTACCTGGCTCTGCTGTTGATGGCGCCGGAAAGGTTCGTTATCCAAAATATCGTTTATCTGCTGTTTGGCCTGTTGCTTGGTAAGATTTTTTTGTTGCTCTTGCTTCAGTTCCTTGTTTTCTGATGTAACGGGCTGGTTTTCAGATATAGCAGTCTGGTTTTCTGACGTAACGGGTTGGTTTTCAGATATAACAGCCTGACTTTCGGACAGTGTAATCATCATCAAACATAAAACAGGAACGCACAACAGTTGAACCCGATTTCTGCGCCGTGTTTTATGCTGCTGTTTGTTAATGCGCTGTGCCAGTTGTCGAAATACCAATTCGATATCCCAGGCTTCTAAAATGGTGCGTTGATTGATGTAAATCGAAAAGCCGCCCAACATATGAAATGGGCTAAAAAATCCAAGTAAAAGGTATATCAGTGTTGCCTGAATAATCTGACCGCTTATAGACTCGGAACTCCATAACCAGTCGATTACATCATCGCCCAGTTGTTGCAGATAAATATCCGGCGTTAGCCAGACAACCAGTAACAGCAGGTTGACATAAAATAACAGATGAAAAAATAGAAATAACAAGGTTAGCCAACTGCAGGCACCTGCATTAAACGCATGTAAAGTGCCGAGTCGACGACTGCGTGAGTTACCCGATAAATTTTCCAGCTGACTCACTGCCAGATCCATTGGTCGGGTTAAACTGAAACGGCGCCAGGTTAATGCAGCGAACCATTGTTTAAACGCATAACTCGGGAATTGTTGAATGGATTGTTTAAAACCGGGGCGTTGATCAAACAGTGCCTGACTGATGTAGTTTAATAAACTGGTATCAAATAATGGTTTTATCCACCAGAAAGCAATTAAAAACCACAGCAGATGATTATGGAACAGCAACACTCCCAGAATAAAAATTGGCAGGGTAATGCCAAACCAGAGCGTGTATAAATCTCGCCAATGATGTTGCACCATACGAAAGCCGAGATCGAGCGCTTCCCATCCGAGTCGTGGTTTTACTTTGGCGGTGATCGACTGCAAGTTCATGATTGCACCGCCTTGCGCGGCCAAAGCAGATACAGGTAAACCAGAAACCAGAGTGACCCACCCACAATGTATTTTGTGGTGTTGGTCAGGTTACTGCTGGACGACCAGAAGGCTTCAATAAATGCCGCTATCACTAAAAATAAAATGGCACCATACATCAATTCAATGGCTTTTTTACTGGCTAATTTTAAAGCGTCCAGTCGGCTGATGTTACCGGGCGCAATCAGTGACCAGCCAAGCAGTATTCCGGCCATGCCTGAAATCAGTATCGCCGTCAGTTCAAATGAGCCATGACCAATAACAAAAGAGAAAAAAGTAGACTGGTATTTAATGGCAACAATATGCGCGCTTACGGCACCAAAGTAGACGCCATTAAAGATGAGAAAAAATAGTGAGCCGAGGGTAAACAGTATACCTGTGGCAAAGGTTCGAAAACCTATGCCAATATTATTTTTAATGTAATGACCAAACATTAAAAAGTCGGTGTCGGATTCACGCAGACGACCAATCGATTTTTGTTCCGGATCATACATGGCTTCCAGTTGGTTGACCTGATCCGGTGGCATAATGGAATAGACCATATCGGGATTTAACAACGTCAGTATAAATAAAATAATTGCAGGGCCATAAAAGATGGCATGGGTGGTCCAGAATAATTTTAAATGTTGTTGTAACCGGTAGGAAAAGCCATTGGCGATAAAGGCAACTATTTGATGCAACAGTTGAGTGCGCCGCGTATACAAAATCTGGTGGCCACGTAATACCAGCGTTTCTAAATGTTCAATTAGCTGAGGGCTGTACTGGCGCTCTTTGGCAATGGCCAATGAGTGACAAATGGCCCGATAATCTTGTGGAAAATCATTGCGATCGTCATCTGGCAGTTGATGGCGTTGTTTACGACGTTCAAGCAAAGACAGTTTTTCGGCAAAAGCTGCCCACTGAGACTGGTATTGTTGTTCAAACTCCTGCTGTCTCATCGGTGTCCTCTCAACCAGTTGGCAATACCGAGCAGCTTTTCGGTTTTTTGTTCGTCGGAGTTTCCGTCCACCAGAGGATCAAGCAGCGATACCAACTCATGATTGCGTGCCTTGCTGAGTTGTTGACTGCGTTCGCCAAAGTGCAAAATAGCGCTTTGTTCATCCAGCGTTAGCGCAACGGGCGATTGTTTTGCCGGGCAAACTTTGAGTTTTCCGCGATGACTGTAGGATTTTTTATGGATCACCAGGGTGCCTGCGGCCAGATCACCCAGTCGTTTAAACTGTTTATTGAGCATCATGCTGAGTAAACCGGTGAGGTAAAGCAGTGGGAACATATCCGCGGTCCGCAACAGGTTTCTCACCAGCGAAGCGCTCCAGCTCACCGGGGTGCCATCGTCATGAACAACCGCCAGTCCCATCATTTTTTTGCCAGGCGTCGCGCCTTGCATTAATACTTCAAACAACACCGGATAAAACCACTCCAGTAGGAAAACAAACACATACAGAATGCCGCGACCAAAGTGCCCCATGATGCCCAGCACAAAACTCAGCAACATATAAATGCCAATCCGGATCAGCATATCGAGCATAAATGCCAAAGCTCGGGGAACCGGCCCTGCCACTGGCAGGTTGATTTCAAGTCCTTCGGGTACTTCTACCTGATGATTGGTGTCGAGCATCGGTGAGCGTTACTGCAGCGAATCGGCGCAAAGCGTAAAACGGTTGTGCATTGTTAAAACTATGTCTGTTAATTGTGAAAACCGCGTGGCCATTAAAATATCCATCATTATTATTGAGTCAGTTAGCGAGCCTTTGGCACCCTGAATTGCAAAGACAGATGAACTAAGGCTAATTTCCTGATCAGCAGTGTACTGTATTTTTTTTGGGATGCCTAATTGGCGATAATTCGATTATGAATCAACCAGTTGGCGATGATTTGGAATAAATTGAGTACCGATTCTCAAAATTACCTTTTGCTGCTTTAAGTTTAAGCGGCAACTCGATAAGGTCGATTTGAAGGCTAAGGTTATTCACATGTCTTTTTCAAGAGTACTGTCTTTTATAGAAGTTCAGTCTTTTATAATCAAAGTCTGGTTTAGAACTTTGTTTCGGTCAGGCTTGATATAAGTCCGGTTAAAGCCGTGGATCGCACCCAGTTGTTATCCGTGGATACCTTTAATCACTGTTACCGCTATAGAATGAGTGCATTCAGGCAGCGTAGACTTTAGTTTTCATCCTAGTTGAACTGACTGATATTTCGACCCCTAATATTGCCCCGCTTAGTCAGCGGGGCTTTTTTTTTGCTTTAAACTTTGCAACATCTTTTTTCTGATATCTAACCGTTGTTTTGTTATGTTTAATGCCTAATAACAAACCTTGGTTGGGTTCCTTCATGATAAAAAAAATAATCATCTGGCTGGTTAGCTTAATATTGCTGGCTATTGTCCTGGTTTCCGGATTTGTTTGGTACAACCTAAATTTTCGTCCGGTAACGCTGGATCTATTCTTTAACCGTGTGTTGTACGAAATGGTTAAAGACAGCCCGGAAACCCTGAGCAGCCTGCATGTGCTGGAAAATATCGGCATCAAAGGTCATCAGAGTAAACTGGATGACGCCGGGCCAGAGCAAACCAACGAAATGTTTGACAAAGTTAAACATTTTCGCGAAATGTTGCTCAGTTACGACAAACAGGACATGACCGAGGATCAACTTTTATCCCGTGAGATCTTACTTTATTTAATGGACTTTATGGTCCAGATGGAACCCTATCGATTCCACAATTATCCGGTAAATCAGCTGTTCGGTGCGCAATCGAACTTTCCTTCGTTTATGGATGCCCAGCATCAGGTGAATGAGCTGGAAGATGCGGAAGATTACGTGGCCCGGTTACACGCGGTAAAAACCAAGTTCGAGCAGATTGGCCGTGGGCTAACACTGCGTGAACAAAACGACATTATTCCACCGCAGTTTGTGATTGATCGGGTACTGGTGGAAATGAAAGAGTTTGTCGCGCAACCGGTGGAGCAAAATATTCTCTACACCTCGCTGCAGGAAAAAATGGAAAAGGCCGACATTGAACCGGCTGAGCAAACGCGAATTCTGGCTGATGCAAAACAGGCGATTATCGACAGTGTGCATCAGGCTTACGATGGATTTATTCAGTACTTTGAATCGCTTGGCGATAAAGCCGACAGTCGTGACGGTATCTGGAAGCTGCCCGATGGCGATAAGGCTTACAAACTTGCGTTAAAACTGTTTACCACAACGGATTATTCTGCCGAAAAAATACATCAGATGGGATTAAGTGAAGTGGATCGTATTCAGGCCGACATGCTGGATATTCTGGCACAGCAAGGCTTCGATACCACCGATGGCTTTACCGCTGCAATGAAGCAGTTGGCGGATGATGAGCGTTTTTATTACCCCGATACCGATGCCGGCCGTGAACAGATCTTGGCAGACTATCAAACCATTATTGATGAAATAAATACCGGCCTTGATGATGCCTTCCGGGTTCGGCCAAAAGCCACGGTAGAGGTTAAGCGAATTCCGGAGTTTAAAGAGAAAACATCGCCCGGTGCCTATTATCAGCAACCGGCTCTGGACGGTTCTCGTCCCGGTATTTTTTACGCCAATTTGTACGACATAAAAGCCACACCGAAATACGGCATGCGCACCTTGGCCTACCACGAAGCGGTGCCCGGCCATCATTTTCAAATAGCCATTCAGCAGGAGCTGGAAGATGTGCCCATGTTTCGAAAATTTGCGCCTTTTACCGCCTATGTTGAAGGTTGGGCGTTGTATTCCGAACAAGTGGCGTGGGAACTCGGTTTCCAGCAAAACCCGCTGGATAATCTGGGACGTTTGCAAGCGGAATTATTCCGGGCTGTACGCTTAGTAGTGGATACTGGCATTCATGCCAAACGCTGGCCGCGCGAACAGGCCATAGACTATATGCTGGCCAATACAGGCATGGCGAAAAGTGATGTGGTGTCGGAAATAGAGCGATATATCGTTATGCCGGGTCAGGCTACGGCTTACAAGGTAGGCATGTTGAAAATTCTTGAGCTGCGGAAAAAAGCCAAAAATGCACTGGGTGATCGTTTTGATCTAAGAGACTTTCATGATGTGGTGTTAAAAAATGGTGCCGTGCCTCTGGATATTCTGGAAAAGATCGTTAACACATACATTACAGAAACGTTGGCAATCGACCAGGCACAAACAGTCGAACTTGCTGGTTAACGCTTCTTATCGAATTACGGAAACCAATGGTAGCAACGTTTACTAAAATAACTGTTAAGCAAACCGTCGTTTAGTAAGTTCAAGCAATATCAAATGTTTCCGTATTTGAAAGCAATTTAGTCGTTATAAAGAGCCAATGGGCGAGCGTATCGCCCATTGGCTCTAAGCGGGCAATAGTTTCGTATTGTTAAGGTAATAGTATTTTTAAAAGGTTGAAAACCGTTATGCACTCAATAAAGCGTCGATTAACACTCACCCGCGGCTGCGCATGCATTGCTCTGTTTTTGGCCGGAGCTTTAACCGCAGCTGAGCAACCTCCGGTATCGGTGATTGTGGCTGAAGTAAAACAGCAATCACTGGTGGATCAGGTAGAAGCACTGGGCACATTAAAAGCCAATGAGAGCGTCGAGTTAACGGCAACCGTTACCGAACGGGTTACCGCGGTAAACTTTACCGATGGCGAACGTGTGAAACAGGGTGAGTTATTGGTTGAAATGGATCATGCGGAAGAAAAAGCCCTGTTGGCTGAAGAACGTTCACGATTGTCGGAAGCATTAAAGCAGGTGCAACGTTTGCAACCTCTGGCGAAAAAAAATGCTGCCACCCAGTCAACGCTGGATCAACAACAGCGTGAAGTGGAAACGGCTCGGGCCAGAATGGACGCTATTCAGTCGCGCATTGAACGACGGCGAATTGTTGCGCCGTTTGATGGTGTATTGGGATTGCGTAATATCAGTGTCGGTGCGGTAACTCAGCCGGGCAAACTCATCACAACCATCGATGATGATCGCACTTTAAAACTCGATTTTTCGGTTCCGGCATTGTTTCTGTCAGCCGTCAAACCGGGCTTGATGATTGAGGCCAGAACGCGGGCATTTCCCGAAAGGATCTTTGAAGGTGAAGTAATGAGCATCGACAGCCGGATTGATCCCATCACCCGCTCGGTGGTGGTGCGCGCCTATATTGATAATGCCGAAGGACAATTAAAACCGGGTTTGTTAATGCGCGTTACGTTACAGGCGAACCCGCGTACCACTTTAATGATCCCGGAAGAAGCACTTATTCCCACCGCGGATAAAAATTATGTGTTTGTGATTGCAAATGATGCGGTAACAAAAGATGGTGTAGCAAAAGACCGTCAGCCTTTAACCGTAAAAAAACGTGAGGTGGTAATAGGCACCCGGCGACCGGGTGAGGTGGAAGTGATTGACGGATTAGCGGAACACAATAAAGTGGTTACGCATGGCACGTTAAAACTATCAAATAATCAGACGGTCACCATACGAGCCGAAGAAAAAAATAATGAATCACTCAAGCAGTTGCTGCAGTCGGGCAAACAAAATGATTCAACTCAGGGAGCGCGTTAGTTTATGTTGCTGTCGGATATTTCGGTTAAGCGTCCGGTTTTTGCCTCGGTAATTTCATTATTGTTGATTGCCTTTGGTCTGGTGTCGTTTGATCGATTACCACTGCGCGAATACCCGGATATTGATCCGCCCATTGTGACCGTGGAAGTGAATTATCCGGGTGCACCGGCGAATATTGTTGAAACGCGCATCACTCAGTTAATTGAAGAGCGTATTGCCGGTGTTGAAGGCATAGAATTTATTGAGTCATCGTCACAAGATGGCGAGTCGAATGTCACCATTGAGTTTTCGGTGGGCCGTGATGTGGATTCGGCCGCTAACGATATTCGTGATCGCATTTCGGGCATTCAGGATAATTTACCGGAAGAGGCCGAACCGCCGGAAGTGCAAAAAGTTGATAGCAATGACGATGTGATTGTTTGGCAAAATCTGGCAAGCGATCGCATGAGTGTGCCCGAGTTAACTGATTACGCCAATCGTTATCTGGTGGATCAATACTCGACACTCGATGGTGTCGCCCGGGTAAGGGTAGGCGGCGGATTACGTTACGCCATGCGCATCTGGTTGGATCGCCAGGAAATGGCTGCCCGTGGCATTACCGTCGATGATGTGGAGCAAGCGCTGCGCCGCGAAAATGTTGAACTGCCCGCAGGCAGTCTGGAATCGGAAGAGCGCATCTTTAAAGCCCGTGTGGAACGTAATTTTAAAAAGCCGGAAGATTTTGCTGCCTTGGTGATCGCCGAAGGAGACAGTGGTTATCTGGTACGGATGGGCGATGTGGCGAGGGTTGAGTTGGGCCTGCGCGAAAACCGGTTGTTCTTTCGCGGTAACGAAGTGCCCATGGTGGGCATTGGTGTGGTTAAACAATCCACCGCCAATACCATTGATGTCGCCAGAGCCGTAAAAAAACTGACCGAACGCATTAATAAAACCTTGCCTGAAGGCATGAGCATTGAACAAAGTTACGACTCATCCATTTTTATTGAATCCGCGATACAGGAAGTCTACATCACCTTATTTATTGCCATTGCCTGTGTCATCGCAGTGATTTATTTATTCCTGGGCAGTGCTCGCGCCATGTTGATCCCGGCGGTGACTGTTCCGGTTTCCATTATTGCTACCTTTATAGTGGTTTATGCGCTCGGTTTTTCGATTAATTTATTAACGCTGCTGGCACTGGTTCTGGCGATAGGGCTGGTGGTGGATGATGCCATTGTTGTATTGGAAAATGTGGTGCGCCGGATCCACGACAAAGGTGAAACCCCATTAGTGGGCGCCTATCGTGGTGCACGGCAAGTTGGTTTTGCGGTAGTTGCCACAACGCTGGTTTTAATTTCCGTGTTTGTGCCCATTACTTTTCTGGAAGGCGACATTGGCCGACTGTTTACCGAGTTTGCGTTAACCATTGCAACCGCCGTGGCTTTCTCCTCGTTAATAGCGTTGACTCTATCTCCCATGTTGGCGTCAAAAGTGTTAAAGCAAAAAGACGACAATCACAACTTCGTTGTGCGCGCTGTGGATGTGTTTGAACGAGGCTTGCGCCGTGGTTATATGCGAGCGCTGCAAGTTTGTTTAAAGCGAACACCGGCGATGTTTATTGTGTTTGCGTTATTGGTTGGCGCAACCAGTTGGTTGTACCCAAGGATCGCTCAGGAGTTTACCCCGCAGGAAGATCGCGGTGCGTTTTTTATCAGTGTCAGCGCGCCGGAAGGTTCCAGCTATCAATACCTTGAAGAATATATGACCGAGATCGAGCAGCGTTTAATGAAGTACGTTGAATCGGGCGAAGTGCGACGGCTGCTGGTTCGAGCGCCACGAGGCTTTGGTAATATCGAAAACTTCAATGGCGGTCTGGTTATTGTGCTGCTGGATGACTGGGGTTCGCGAAGACCTGCAACCACCATTATGAATGAAGTGCGACAAGGTTTAGCTGATTTGCCCGGTGTGCGGGCATTTCCATTAATGCGCAGCGGACTTGGTGGCGGCACCGGAAAACCGGTGCAATTTGTGATTGGCGGTGCCACTTATGAAGAGTTGGCAAACTGGCGCGATATTATAATGCAGCAAGTGGAAAAAGATAATCCGGGTCTGGTAGGACTCGACAGCAGCTACAAAGAAACACGCCCGCAAATTGATTTTAAAGTGGATTACAATCGAGCGGCCGACTTGGGCGTCACCATTGAATCGGTAGGCCGAACGTTACAAACCATGATGGGCGGGCGCAACGTCACGACTTTTCTTGATCGTGGCGAAGAGTACGATGTGATTGTGGAAGGGGAGCGCGATACTCAGCGCTCGGTAAGCGAAGTGAAAAATATTTATGTGCGTTCACAACGCAGCGGTCAGTTGATTCCATTGTCTAATCTGGTGGAAACAAAAACCTACGCGGCTGCCGAAAGTTTAAGTCGTTACAATCGTGTACGCGCCATAACTTTAGAGGCTAACCTGGCTGACGGTTACACACTGGGTGAAGCATTAACTTATCTTGAAGGATTAGTGAAGCAACATTTACCGGAACAGGCGATCATCGATTACAAAGGACAAAGCCGTGACTTTGTCAGTTCTGGCAGTTCGGTGATGTTTGTCTTTTTACTCGGTGTTGCCGTGGTCTTTTTAGTATTAGCAGCACAGTTTGAAAGTTACATTCATCCATTGGTGATTATATTAACCGTGCCTTTAGCAATGGGCGGCGGATTACTCGGATTGTATTTATCCGGCAGTACGCTGAATATTTATTCGCAAATTGGTTTGATCATATTAGTCGGGCTGGCGGCGAAAAATGGCATTTTAATTGTCGAGTTTGCCAATCAACTTCGCGATAAAGGTTACGAATTTTCAAAAGCGCTGACCATGGCTGCTGAAACACGTTTTCGTCCCATTGTTATGACAGGATTAACAACCATCGCCGGTGCCGTGCCCTTGGTTCTCTCCAGTGGTGCCGGATCAGAAACACGCCAAATGATAGGTATTGTTGTGTTATCCGGCGTATTCGCCGCAACCTTCTTTACCTTGTTTATTGTACCGGTTGCCTATCGGTTGTTGGCGCGCCACACCACCTCACCAGAAACCGTGAGTAATAATTTAAAAGCACAACTTGATAAAGACGAGTCATAACTTTTTTTAATAAATAAGACAGTTAAATAAACAAGGCAGCCTTTCCGTAGGGTGCGCATTTTGCGCACCTTTTTTTATTTTAGAATTGAATCCCTTTCAAGCTGAGCACCTTAAATACAAATCCAGAATGAACACATATCCCTTATATCAACTATAATTATCCAATAGGCCAAAACGCCGTGGAGACGATTGAGATGTCAAAGTTCAATATCATTAAAGAGTCGGACTTTGTTAAGTTAGATATGACCGGAATGTTTGATTTTGAGCAAACCATAGCCGCGCTTAATGATATTCTCGGTCAACTGGATAAGGATTGTCTGGATGACTTTCTGTTCGATCTGGTGGATTCAGAATGTGGTTTGAATGAGCTGGATATCTATAAAATTGCTGAGTTTATGGAAGACAATGTGCGTCTGTTTAAAGGGCGCATTGCACTTTTACTCGGTTCGGCACTTGCGATTGATAACTCGCGATTTTTAAAGTTTTGTATTCAGGATCCGGTGATACGGGTGCGAATTTTCTTTGATAAGGATATTGCGAAACAGTGGTTGGCGTCACCACCCACCTTAGTTTAGATAAGCTGTTAAATACTCGGCTTGATATGCGGTTTGATACGAGAATAGCGCCTTAATTCACTTGCAGCGGTTTACCAAGTCGTGTTTTATTGGGGGCTGATGACATTAATGACTGATGCCTTTAATTATGACTATAAAACTAACCGAATACAGCCACGGTGCTGGCTGTGGTTGCAAAATATCCCCGGCCGTTCTTAAGCAAATATTGCATACGGAACAACCACCATTTGTTGATGCCAATTTATTGGTGGGCAACGACACCAGCGATGACGCTGCGGTTTATCGGCTTACCGATGAATTATCGGTCGTCAGCACAACCGATTTCTTTATGCCGATTGTCGACGATCCTTTTCATTTTGGTCGTATTGCGGCCACCAATGCGCTCAGTGATGTGTACGCAATGGGAGCTAAGCCGATAATGGCGATTGCCATATTGGGTTGGCCGGTCAATAAGTTGTCGCCTCAGGTAGCAGCAAAGGTGATAGAAGGTGGTCGCCAAGCTTGTCGCGATGCGGGTATTGTACTGGCGGGCGGTCATAGCATAGACGCACCAGAACCAATATTTGGATTGGCAGTGACCGGACAGGTGGCCACCGATCACATCAAAACTAATCATCAGGCCAAAGTAGGCGATAAGCTTTTTTTAACCAAGCCATTAGGCGTGGGTATTTTAACCACCGCGCAAAAACAGAAAAAACTGCAACAGGACGATGAGCAACAGGTCATCGAAGCCATGTGCCAACTAAATACTATAGGTTCTGCATTCAGTGAGCTTGCAGGCGTACACGCCATGACCGATGTTACCGGTTTTGGTTTGGCCGGGCATTTAATAGAGATGTGTCAGGGAGCAGGGTTATCCGCAAAGGTATCCATGTCAAAACTGCCAATGTTAAATAACGTGCAGGGCTATATTGATAAAGGTTGTGTGCCCGGAGGCGTGTTAAGAAATTGGCAAAGTTATGGTGAACATATCAAATTGGACGATGAAAGTTTTAAAACCTTGTTGTGTGATCCACAAACCAGTGGTGGTTTATTGGTATCGGTGCATTCGGATGATGTTGATGAATTTACCCAGATCGCCAAACAACATCAGCAAGCAATTTACCCCATTGGTGAAATGATTGCGGCATCCGATCACTTGATTCAGGCATCAAACTAAATGCGAACAGGTAGTCGATTGCCAAGAATATTACCGGAACAATTTGATCAACTGTTGATCGATTCAGTGCCATCGATTGATGTTCGTGCGCCGATAGAATTTATTAAAGGTGCCGTACCGGAAAGTTGTAATTTGCCGCTATTAACCGACAAAGAACGAGAAAAAGTTGGCACCTGTTATAAGCAACAGGGACGAGAGCAAGCGATTGAGCTGGGCCATTCACTGGTCAATGGCGCGACAAAGTTATCGCGGCTGGAAAACTGGCAGCAATTTTTGGCACGTAATAAAAATGCTTATCTCTATTGTTATCGGGGTGGTTTGCGTTCCAGAATAACTGCCGAGTGGTTGGCGGAGTGTGGAATAACGGTTCCGGTTATTGAAGGCGGTTACCAGGCACTTCGACAGCATCTTTTAAATGAGTTTGATGCAATATCACCAGATAAGCTGCTTGTGATCAGTGGTATGACGGGCTGCGGCAAAACACCATTAATAAAACCCTTTAACAATGCCATTGATCTTGAAGGCATTGCCAATCATCGTGGTTCCAGCTTTGGCAAAAAAGTAACGCCGCAACCGAGTCAAATTAATTTTGAAAATCGACTTGCGGTTGAGTTTATAAAACGGCGCAATTGCGATCCGGTTATTCTGGAAGATGAAAGCCGATTGATAGGGCGAAATTTTTTACCGCTGCCATTACAAAAAGCGATGAAACAGTGTGATATTATCTTGGTCAATGAACCATTGGGCACCAGAGTCGAACGTATTTTTCAGGAATACGTAGTGGATATGAGCAAAGCGTTTGCAGAGGACGCTGCCGTTAAAGAAAATCAACCAACTAATCAATTGGCTAATCAAGAACAAACCGATGACGGCTTTGAAGCTTTTTCTAATTATTTAGTTAAATCGGTAACCGTACTAAGTAAACGCCTCGGTAAAAGCAATCGTGATCGTTTAGTAACTATGCAACAGAAAGCACTATTACACCAACAACAAACGCAAGATTATTCGATGCACAGAGACTGGATAGTGTCACTGCTCGCAGATTACTATGATCCCATCTACACTTATCAGTTATCAAAAAAGAAAAAGCGCATGGTATTTTCGGGGAGCTATCAGCAGGTTTCTGAGTATTTATCGGAACAGACAGAGAAACAGCAAGCTTTTGGGTAATCCACTAACACTATTAAATAAAGAGAAAGCTTATGGAATTTTTTGCTTGGTTTGACTGGATTGAAGTATCTTCAAATTTAGTACAACTTGGTATCGCGTATTTGTTTGCATTACCTATGGCGTTTGATCGCGACCAGTCGCATCATGGGGCCGGTCTGCGTACCTTCCCCTTGGTTTCATTGGCCGCTTGTGGTTATGCCTTAGTTGGCATATCGGTACTCGATTCAACCGAAGCCGAAGCGAAAGTATTTCAAGGTATTATTACCGGCATAGGATTTATTGGCGGTGGGGCTATTTTAAAAAATAAGGACTCGGTAACCGGTACTGCTACAGCCGCCAGCATATGGAATACGGGGCTTATTGGCGTCGCCGTTGCTTTCCACCGCTATGAAATTGCAGCACTGTTATCAACCATAAACTTTTTCACATTGCGCTATATCAAACAGTTTAAGTCGGATAAACAAAAGAGTGAGTAGAAAGCTAAGGATAATTATTAATTAGGACTCAATATATGAATAACATTTATCTAAAATCAGTATTTGTAAACCCTTTTTTATTACTTCTAACAGTTATGTACTGGCATCATTCGAGTGAAAAATCAATGTGGCTATTAATGGTGCAAATATTTATATTGCTTATGTTTCATCTATTTGACTTTAAAGTATCTTATCAGAAAGATGAAGATTACAGAGTTGATAAAAACATAGCTTTTTTTAAAGTTTTAAACTTTGTTATTCTCGGTAGATTTCAAAATAAAATATCATTTATTAAAAAAAGTGTGATTGCAGAAATATTTCAAGTTGTGGGAGTTAGTTTAGTAGTGTTTTTATGCTTGTTTTATAATGTTAGTTTGAATATAACTGTACTATCATGTCTTTTGGCACCATTTCTATTTTTTATATTAATGTTTAAAACTAAATTCATAACATTTTACTCGGAAATCTAATTTGTAAATAGCTTGAGAATTTTAATTCGGTGTATGTAAAAAGGGTGCGCATTTTGCGCACCAATTAGTTTGAGCAAGATAAAAGTTTACTCTAACTTGTTAAAACGCTAATTAACTTCTCGATACTCCTTTGGTGAATACCCTGTCCAACGCTTAAAAGCTCGTGTAAAACCACTTTGTTCTGAGAAACCAAGTATTCCGGCAATGGAGGTAAGTGGCAACGAATCTTCAATCACTAACTTAATAGCCAACTCTTTTTTTGCCTGTTCAACCAGGTCACGAAAATTAACCTGTTGCTGTTTAAGCTGACGCTGTAATGTGCGACGGGATACATTGAGTTGTGAGGCAATGTTATCCAGCGATAATGAACCCTGATATAAGTTATTGATTATCAGACTTTGTATTTGATGGGTAAATGAGTTTGATGCCTGGCCGATCTTTTCTATGGCTTTTTGGGCTTCAACAAGCAATGCCTGGTAAACCGCTTGTTGCGACTGAGTCAGCGGTAATGATAGCCACTTTTTGTCAATTTCAATGGCATTGATTGCTTGATTATAAAGAACAGGGCAATCAAATATGCGGCTTTGATTATCCTGTGTAGACTCAGGTTTCGAGTGACAAAAATAGATTCGGTTAATGGGTGCAGCAAAGCCAATTATTTTTCGACCAAAACTGATCCAGCCTGAAAATACCGCTTCTACAATATGATGACTTAATTTCACGATATGATGATTTAATGGATCGTTATGTTGATTCGGTTGCCAACACATTTGTGAGGTTGCGCCATTATGTTTAATGGTGGTGCTGCCAATGTTACTGACTAACTCTTCGTATTTTTGAAGTGCCAGAGCCGCTTCTCCCAGCGTTGCAGCCGACATAGCCAGATAACCGAGGATATTAAAGGCCGACGTACCAAGTTGTGCGCCAAAATTCTGCCCAAGTAGTGAATCGTCACTTTGTTCGGCTGTTGTGATCATTAAGTGATTATAGCGTTCGGCTGCGATTCGCTGTTGAGGATCGTTTAGATCGGTTTCAGATAATCCGCTTTGAGATAACAAATAAGATCGGGATAACGAATATTCTTCAACACAAAAGTCCAGCAGGGCTTTAAAGTAGCTAACGGCTACGGTCACCTGTTTAGTATGCTGGCTCGCTTGTATTGACGGTAAGTCGTTACTTAAGGATTGAGACTTTAAGTTTTTAGTATGACGGCTTGTTGGCATCGTTTATCAAGTATATTGGCATAAAAGGGCAATAGCCTATTGTGTAATCTTGTTATGCTTTTCAGTATCGGCAATTTACTCAGTGAATACAACACATGAACCACAATGGATATTACTATGGATAACTCAATGGATCATACTGTGGATAACCCCCATGCAATTCCTGATAAAACTCAAGCCTACAGAGAGCAGTACCGTAAAGAAAATCGTTCGCCAAATTATAATGGCTGGCTGCATATTGGATTCACCCTGTCGGTCGCCCTTGGCATTATAATTTACTGCAGTCTGTCGCTGAACGATGTTACCCCATGGGAGTGGCTTACCATTCCGGTTACCTTTCTCTATGCCAATTTAGTGGAGTATGTCGCACACCGGTACCCCATGCATCGTCCGGTTAAATGGATTAATATTATTTATCAGCGCCATGCTTGCCAACATCATCGCTTTTTTAACCATAAAGCCATGGCATTTAAAAACAGCAAGGATTTTTGTGTGGTGCTGTTTCCTCCGGCCTTGATTGTAGGTTTTTTTGTTGTATTTGCTTTGCCGGTTACTTTGCTAATCAACTTTCTGTTAACCACTAATACCGCACTGCTTTTTATGATCACCGCCTTCGCGTATTTTATTAATTATGAGTTATTACACACCGCCTACCATGTGAGTCATCAATCGTGGCTTTGGAAGATACCTTTAATGAGAAAGCTGCGTAAGTTGCATTATTATCACCATGTACCCGAATTAATGAGTGGCTACAATTTTAATATTACCTACCCGATTGGTGATTTATTGTTTGGAACTTATTATTCAAAAGAGAAATAGATAGAGACCTATTTATATAGTTGAGCATATAAATCATCCTTTGAATCTCGGAACGAGGTATCTTGGTTTTGACTATGTGGGATTTCAGTACTACCTTTCTTTGATTAAGTATGAAAAGGGACATGCGATGTTTTTAAAGTTAAAAAAATATTTAATAGGAATTATTTTAGTACAATTAACATTCTCTACTTTTTCTGCAGAGGAAGATGGAAAGTGCGACTTTTGGCCTTGTCCTGGTGGATGGGATTATGTTATCGAAAAGTCAATAGGAACTCCAAATGAGAAGTACTTTATTGGTGAGCAGCCATTATTATATGAGTTAAGAGAGTATTCAGAAGATACTAAATTGGAGGTGGCTTTTAAAAAGTCATATTCCTATTGGAACTTTGTCTTAATGGATACTGAAACAAGTGAGGATTATACAAAGTTCTTTGAAATGTTTTTACCTAAAGTTAAAAAGTTAATGCGTACAAAAAAATATGATAGAGAGGTTTTTATTGATCCTGATCTTTTTACATTAATTGAGAAGATTATGGAAAAGCACTTGCTTGAAACTACAGAGCCAGCATTTAGGCAGTACATTTTAAATATGAAAGCTTACTTATATGAAGTGAATGGATTGACAATTGGCCAGGTGAGACATTGGTTAAAAGGTTCATACTAAAATAAAGGAAAAAATATGAAGTTTATTTATGGTCTAATTATCCTTGCTCTTGTGGCAGTGTTTTTTTACCTTTCCAATATAGACTTAATGTATTTGATTGATCTTACAAGCCTGGTAAGCATAATTCTATTCAGTGTATTATTTTCAAGTATCTCATACGGTTTTAAAGATACTGCTAAAGCATTTTTAGCTCCTTTTTCAAAAAATATTGCACTAGAAAACAGGAAGGCTTCTGAAAATATACCTGTGATTCTATATTGTTCAGCTTTTTTGTTATTTATTATTGGTCTGTTGGTTATATCGTTTTCTAATAATTGGGATAATCAATTAATGATAGGGACAGCATTATTGCCTTTGTTGTATAGCTTAATATTTGCAGAGGTTGTTTATCGACCATATATTAACATTGGTAAAGCGTAATAACATTTACAGTCTATGGTTAAAGGAAGGTCAATCTTTGTATGTGGCTTTGATATAAAGTCAAAAGGTTCTATAGGCAGGGTGTGGGTTGCTACCTGAGGGACAAAGTAAATCACTCTCCTTTTTTATTTCTCAAGTATGTCTTTTAATCAGAAGTAACAAATTCGTTGCCTGTAAGATTTTCAGGGTTACGATGGTTCGCACGAAAAACGTGCAAACCCTACGATGATTCTTACAAAATTTTAGCGGTGGTGCTGGTAAGTAGAAAGGTAGGGTGCGCATTTTGCGCACCAAATATTACGAATTAAATTGAAAGAATAGAGTTAAACTCACTCTGGCAAAATAACGGCGGTTCGATCCAGGTTTACCTGATGCTTATCGATAAATCGAAATTTGCTGTAACCAATTTCAATTAAATCACCATTAATGAGTTTTTGTTTATCGACTTTTAATCCATTAATTTTTGTAGCGTTGGTACTTTTTAAATCTTCTAATAAATATTGTACCTGTCCTTCAAGATAAGGATCTTCTTCTCGTATTATTTGTGCGTGGTAGCTGCTAACGGCGTGGTCTTCTATTTGTACATCGTTATCAGGGGATCGCCCTATGGTGAGTACGCCACCTTCGAGATCGAATTTATTGACCACTACATCATCAATTATTAAGCCTAAATGCGCCATTGATTGCTCCGCTATTGTTAGTGTTCCGCCACCACAATAATGGATACATTATCGGGGGCGCCGGCAGTTAAGGCTTCATCCAATAACTGCCTGGTTGATTCTTCAATTTTATTCTGTTGCAGTGTATCGCTGATAAAGGCATCCGACATACAGTTGCTTAAACCGTCACTGCATAATAAAAACTTATCTCCCTCGCTAACCTCTATGGCCAGTATTTGAGGGTTCAGTGTTTCTTTTGATCCTAACGCCTGTGTTAGAACATTTTTGTAAGGCGATTGTTCAACTTTATCGTAGGTAATTTGGCCATTGTCGAGCCAGCTTTGCACCAAAGTATCGTCACGAGTGAGTTGCTTAAATTCTTGTTCCCGTAATCGGTAACAGCGTGAGTCACCAATGTTTACAATCCAACATTGGTTGTCGTAAATAATAACGGCCACCATGGTCGTGCCTAGGCCTTCATCTTCCGGATGCTCCCGGGCGTGCGCTTTTATCTGTTGATCGACCCGAACAACATAATCGCTTAAAGCGCGGCGCATGGTGTGTTCACCAGGGGCCGAATCGTTTGGGTGCGTAAACAGATTTTCGACCAAATCGAGAAACTGTGTGCGCGCTAAATTACTTGCCACTTCACCAGCAGCATGACCACCCATGCCATCGGCGATTACCGCGCATAGCCAACCTCGCTCGGCGTCTATGTGCCAGCCAATGGCGTCTTCATTCTTTGGGCGCTTTTTCCCTTGATCCGATACGCCGGTTACTTTCCATGTAAATGGTTTCATGCCGTTATATCATCCCCTTATTGAAAAGGATTTACTTTAAAGTCGCGCTTTAATGCACTGAGCAGCGCTTCGCGTAATTCGTTAACCGTCTGATAACGCTTGCTCATCTCTTTGTGCAAAGCCTTATTGACTATTCTACTCGCACTGGCCGGTAAGTCAGCTCTGATTTTGCGAACCGGTTCATGTTTCTTGGTGGTTATATTTAGAGCAACCGTTGCCAGCGACTCACCCTTAAAGGGTAAGTGGCCGGTCAGCAGTTGGTAAAAGGTAACCCCAAGACTGAAAATATCACTGCGCTGATCAATTTTTTTACCCTGCACCTGTTCCGGTGACATATAAAATGGACTGCCCAATATTGCCCCGGTTCGTGTTTTGCTTTGATCGGTTAAATGCGCAATACCAAAGTCGGTAATGATAACGGTTTGCTTGTCGTCATCATAAATAATGTTGCCCGGTTTTATATCACGGTGAACCACGTTTTTCTGATGTGCGTATCCCAAACCGGCGGCAATTTGCAGCATCAATTGATACACCAGCGAAACGGGCAATAGTGTATCGGGCTTGTTGTGTTGATCCAGGGGGACACCTGTAAGCAAATCCATGGCGATAAAGGCCAGATCCTGCTCTTCGCCCACATCGTAAATGGTAACAATGTTCGGGTGATTTAATTTACCGGCGGTTTCGGCTTCACGGAAAAAACGTTCGCGAGCCACTTGTTGATCCTGATCTTCAAATTCTTTCGATAACGCCAAGGTTTTAATGGCCACTTCACGATTAATTGCCGGATCAACACCGCGGTACACCACACCCATGGCGCCTTTACCCAGAACACTGTCGATGCGATAACGCCCCAGTGTTGGCGGCTGCAATCCTTCCCCAGGCATCAACATGGTTTGATCCATAATGATGGTGCCACTCATATTGGGATTGGTTTGATGCATATGGGTTAACCGCTCGATTTTCATTTTACAATCTTTAAAGCCACGCTTTTGCAGCTCCAGCCATCGATAAATGGATATGGCCAGTTCGTATTCGCGCTTACGTTCGCAGGTTTCTGCCAGCAGGTAATTCAGTTCCAGCACATCGTGATTACGCTCGAGCTGTTTTAAAATATTCCAGGCGTCGGACAGTTGATTAATTTCCTGAAAATGTTTGGCGGCAGCCACGCCCCATTGCTGGCGTGAATGCAATAAAGGTTTTAGGGGTGACTGGTGCAGTCTTTCGACAATGCCAAGCATTAAGGCAAGCGTTATAAAACTGCTTATTTCCAGTGCCGGAGTGATCATGGCAAATTGATGCAGACTCCACCAGAAAGCGCCCCACAGAGCTAACTGACAAAGCAAAAAAATCAGCAGACTATTACTGAAACGTGCCCGAAAGGCAAAATAAAACAGAGGCGCAACAAGTAAGATCGACACCATAAGCAGCGGATCATAATACAAAAAGGGCTCGGCAGACGGGGTATTTAATAACCCGGTAAGACGATTATAGGCCTCAGTAAAAATTGTGCTTTGCCAACGCAGCATCGCCAAAGCGGCGCAGCCGATAAAGTACACGGCTAACCAACCACTGGAGAGTGTCGATAATATATTCGGTGATCCGAGCCTTGAATGCATGCTGTGTTGTTATTAAAAGGATTGAGTGAGTAACACTTGAGCATAACTGATCATTGAGATTGTCTCAAAACATAAGCGCCGAATAATGAGCGAATTGTCGGGATATTTAATGATTGGGAGCAATCACCCGCAAAACTGATGTTTTAATAACCGATTCTTATCTATTCGCCGATCTGCCCGATGAAGTCTTGGCGAACTGATGTATAATCGCGCAAACATCATTCACTTTTTGTCAGTTAAGGTACACAGGTAATTATGACGGCACCGATCAAACCCATGGTTTTATTGATTCTTGATGGTTGGGGGCACAGCACCGATCCCGAAAACAACGCCATTATGGCGGCAAACACACCTAATTTTGATCGCCTGTGGCAGCAATCGCCGCACACTCTGATTTCCGGATCGGGACTCGATGTTGGTTTGCCCAGTGGGCAGATGGGCAATTCGGAAGTGGGGCATTTGAATCTGGGTGCCGGGCGTGTGGTTTATCAGGATTACACCCGCATTACCAAGTCGGTGGATGACAATACATTTTATGACAATGCCGCTCTGTGTGAAGCGGTGGATAAAGCGGTTGCGAAAAACGCAGCGGTTCATCTGATGGGGTTATTATCGCCCGGTGGTGTGCACAGTCATCAGGATCACATTTTTGCCATGGTAAAACTGGCGAAACAGCGCGGCGCAGACAAAATATACCTGCACGCGTTTCTCGACGGTCGTGATATGCCACCGCGCAGTGCGAAACAAGCGATTCAGGCGTTTGAGCAACAAGCAAAGTCAATTGGCGCCGGCCAAATTGCTTCCATTATTGGCCGATACTACGCCATGGATCGCGATAAACGTTGGGATCGTATTGAGCAGGGGTACAACCTGATCACTCAGGCTGCTGCCGAATATCATTTCGATACTGCCGAGCAAGCGTTGGCTGCGGCTTATGAGCGCGATGAAAACGATGAATTTGTTAAAGCCACTACCGTGGGTGAAAAAGTAACCCTGGCTGATAATGACGCGTTGATTTTTATGAATTATCGCGCCGATCGGGCACGGCAACTGACCCGGACATTTTCTGAATCTGACTTTGATGGCTTTGAACGAAACGTTACACCAGCTCTATCGGCAATGGTAACGCTGACCCAATACGCGGCCGATATTGATGTGCCTGCGGCCTTTGAGCCTCTGAAGCATAAAAATGTTCTGGGAGATTATTTGCAACAACTGAATAAAACTCAGTTACGCATCGCAGAAACAGAAAAGTACGCGCACGTGACCTTCTTTTTTAATGGCGGTGTGGAGCAACCGTTTCAGGGAGAAGAGCGCAAATTAATCCCTTCGCCACAGGTAGCGACCTATGACTTGCAACCTGAAATGAATGCGCCCTTGATGGCGGATGAATTAGTCTCGGCGATTGAGTCGCAATCCTTTGACGTTATCATTGGCAATTTTGCCAACCCCGATATGGTGGGTCATACCGGAAAATTTGACGCAACCGTAAAAGCCATCGAAGCGATTGATACTTGTTTGGGTCGCATTATTGCTGCGTTAGATAAGGTAAGCGGCGAAATACTGATCACGGCGGATCATGGTAACGCAGAAAAAATGGCCGATGATGAAACCGGTCAGGCGCACACGGCCCACACCAGCGGTCCGGTTCCCTTTATTTATTACGGTCGAGACGCCGAGGTTGTGGTGAACGATGGTGTACTGGCCGACGTTGCGCCGACATTGCTGTCGATCATGGGGCTTGAAATTCCGTCAGAAATGACTGGGCGTCCAATTATGGCGTTGAAGTAGATCTTTTGGTGGCCGGTTTGACAGTGCGATCCAGAATGCGCTTTACAATACGAGCATTGCTGACCTCGGTACTGACCTTGTGCGTGTGTCAGGTATCTGTGCTACTGGCTGCCGAAAAAGAACAAACCGAACAACAGCTGCAACAGGTTAAACAACAAATTAAACAGTTGCAGCAGCGGCTGGATAATAAGCGCAAACAATATTCCAGCGTTACACGTACCCTAAGAAGCACCGAAAAGAAAATTAACTCAGCAGCAAAAATTTTACGGGCCACCCGTTCGCAGATCGTCCGCGAAAAACAAACCCTAAAAAACAATAAAAAGCAGGAACTGCAACTCGAACGCAATAAAAGCAAGCATCAGGATATACTGGCGCATCAAATACGCAGCGCTTATTCCAGTGGTCGTCAGGAGTACCTGAAATTATTGTTGAATCAGGAGCAACCGGAAAAACTGGGTCGTATGTTCAGCTATTACGATTACTTGAATAAAGCACGCACCAAAAGCATTAAGGAACTGGGTGAAACACTGGTTCAGTTAACACAGGTGCAAAAAGATATTCAGGCCAATATCAAAGAGCTGGCACTTTTGGAACAGGCTCAGGTTAAAGAGCAAAAACGCCTGTTGTCATTAAAAGAACAACGCAAAAAAGAAGTGAAGCAACTGGCAGCCAGCATTGCGTCACAAGATAAAAAGCTCAGCCATTTACGAGAAAATGAAGAAGAACTTGAATCGTTATTGCATCAGATGCAAAAGGCACTGGAACAGATTTTTCAGCAACAAAATCTCGAAGGATTGGCGAAATACAAAGGAAAATTAACCTGGCCGCTCAGTGGCCGGTTAGCACTTAATTACGGCGAGCCGATTAATCGCGGGATACGCAGTAACGGTATTCGTATTGCTGCCCAGGAAGGCAAAGATGTGGCTGCGGTATTTCACGGTCGAGTGGTATTCAGTGACTGGTTCCGCGGTTTCGGTTTGTTGGTGATTGTTGATCATGGCAAAGGCTATATGAGTTTGTATGGCAACAATCAATCCTTGTTTAAAGACGTGGGCGACTGGGTTGAAGCCGGAGAAATGATAGCAAGCGTCGGCCAAAGTGGTGGCCAAAAAACGCCGGGACTCTATTTTGAAATACGGCATCAGGGCAAAGCTCGAAATCCCATGCAGTGGATCCGCGGATAACCGTAGTTTTCGATTATTTTTAATATAATCAGTAAAAAATTAGGCTTCATCTTTCCTTGCCAATTAAAAGAGCTTTAGACAAACAATATAGTATAGCTTTGCCATAATTGTTTTTTGTTTTAGAGTGACTCAATTAAGCTCAAAATCATTCATACCGCACACATCCACTGGCATGGACGCCAGTGGAAGTTATTGTCAGCCATGGAAGGCTGTCAATAACGGTGTGTTGATAGGTATGAGTGATTTTGAGGAACCCGTAGGGCTTAATTGTTGGAGCGTAGGGCCTTTTATTCCGGGCATCCTGCCCTCCACCTTTCAGGCCAGCTAACGCTGTTCAAATTCGTTCCCGACGAATTTGTGCCTTCTTTTTGGCTAAGCTACATGGATGTAGTGAATGCAGTTAATGCAGGAGCAATTAGCTGCCAGAAAAAGAAGGTCGCCCAGAAAGGCGAAACAAAGGCCATGAAATAAAAGTAGATGTTAATCTGTTTTTGGGATTTATATAATTAAAATATCGGCTGTTCAGTTAAATAGTGTTCTTTTTATTTCATATTCTGTGAGATCAACTCATACCTTATGGATATTATCTTATTAAAACCAAACCTCTTATTACCTTCAAAACGTTCTAATAAAATTAAAGGCAAGCACCTGTAGTTTGAACTATAGTGAAATTAGAGCGATGTAAACGTAGAGGTCAGTTAAATGGTTTGCTCCAGTCTGCGATGGTTAGCGGTTTCGATTTTAAGTGTTGGGTTTTTAACGGCATCTGCCAGTGAGAAGGATACCGAAAAAGCGGGTCACCCCGAAAAAGAGTCTCACCCTAAAAAACAGATCCACCCTGAAAAAGGGAACCCTTCTAAAAACGTTCAGCAAGCTGAACAATCAACCGAGGCCAATACGCACCTTGAGCCATCGTCGATTCCACTTGAACAGTTAAAAGCCTTTGCCGAAACCTACTGGCAAATAAAACAGTCTTATGTTGATCAGGTTGATGATAAGTCATTGATTGAAGGCGCCATCAACGGCATGTTGAAGTCACTCGATCCTTACTCCGGTTATCTAAGCGAAGAGGATTTGCAAGATTTACAGGCATCATCCGATGGGGTTTATGATGGACTTGGGGTGGAAGTGGTGGCCGATAATGCTCAGATTAAGGTGGTAAACACACTGGAAAACTCCCCAGCAGAGCGGGCAGGCATTAAAGCCAATGATGTGATCATTGCCATTAACTCAAACAATGTCGCCGAAGTGGGTACCGAAAAAGCCATCGATTCCATGCGCGGAAAAGCCGGAGAAAGTATTCGGCTGAAAATATTGGCGCAAGGTGTCGGCAAACCCATCGACTTTGATCTGGTGCGAGAAACACTGGAAATGAAAAGCGTTAAATTGCATCAGTTGAACGACGGATACTGGCACATAGAGTTATCCATGTTTCAGCGCGACAGTGGTTATGAGTTAGAAAAACTGTTGCTGGAGCAAACATCCGGTAAAGCGTTTAATGGTTTGATTCTGGATCTGCGTGATAATCCGGGCGGTGTATTACGCGCTGCGGTGGACATTGCCGATCTGGCGCTGGATGATGGTGTTATCGTGTCAACCGCCGGGCGGGCGGATGACAGTATGCAGCGCTATTTTGCCAATCCGGGCGATGTGCTGGAGCAAATTCCGATGATTGTTTTGATTAATGAAGGTTCTGCTTCGGCGTCTGAAATTGTTGCCGGGGCTTTGCAGGATCACAAACGGGCCGTGGTGCTTGGTCACAAATCTTTTGGTAAAGGTGTGGTGCAGTCTATTTTGCCGATCCAACAAAACTCGGCCATCAAATTGACCACCTCTCGTTATTTCACACCAAAAGGCCGGTCCATTCATGGGGTTGGTATTATGCCGGATATTAATTTAAGTGATGAGCCGTTAAATGATGAACCTTTAAATAGTCAGTCGTTAAATAATGACTCGTTAAACAAAGACACTTTAAGCAATCAGGAAACACCCAACAGTAACCACACCGCAATTGATTTAACACCGCAGGATCCTGTGGTGCAGAGAGCCTTAACCTTGCTTGCCGAGCAAACGCAGCGTAAGCTCTAGGCAAATTAATTAACAACGAAAAATAATGCTAAAACAGTTTTCTCTGTTGGCTTGCTTTTGCTTAGCCAAGGCAAGTCTGGCCGCCGATTTAGACATCATCATCCCTGAGTTTCCAGAAGATCACGCGATCCAGTTTGATACATACCCACAACAGGATACCAGTACGTTTATAAAGGGCTCAGAGCTGTTAGCCAATACCGAATCACTGATCCGTCAATCGCTAAAACCGAAAGTGATATTGATTATTGATGATCTGGGGGATAACTACCGACTGGCCAAGCGCATTGTCGATTTACCGGCAAAGATCAATCTGGCGTTTTTACCGAATACACCGTTTGCCAAAAAACTTGCGCAGCAAGGCTATCAAAAAGGCCACGATATCATGCTGCACTTTCCCATGGAGGCCACCACACGGCCAGATCTGTTAGGAAAAGGCGCATTAACCCATCAGCATTCAAAAGAACAGGCGGAGCAGTTATTTCAGGCCAATCTTGAGCAAATCCCACATGTGGTTGGCTTTAATAATCATATGGGCAGCCTGATGACACAATCCGCCGATCATATGCGTTGGGTGATGGATTATGCCGCCAGACGAAATCTGTTTTTTGTTGACTCAAGAACTATTGCCTCATCGGTGGCGATCGATCAGGCTTTGCAGCAGGGTGTACCATCACTGGGTCGTGATGTGTTTCTGGATCCCGTATCGGACTCGATAACGTCCGAGCAACAGCTAATGCGTGCACTGTCTATTGCCGATAAAAAAGGCCAGGTTGTAGTGATAGGACATCCTTATCGCAGCACCATTGAGCTGCTAGAACGTGAGTTGCCCTTTATCGCACAGCACTATCAATTGGTTACTGTGAGTGAGTATTGGCAATCGAATCAAAAGGCTATTAATTAGCTCCAAGCCCCGGTTTTATTGTTTTGACAGGTTTAATGGTGGTTTTTTCAAATTAAGTCACAGCAATCTTAATCCCTAAAACATCCAACCCTGACATTATTCAATTCCCCGATCTTTGACTGTGTGAATATTGCGCATTAACCACTCGAACTTTGCGTTTACCAAGCAACTAATATTATGATGCAGGCATATAAAAGCAAAATAAAGTGCAGGTTATGAATCGGAAAAAGGTTAATATTTTTACCGCTGTTGGTATTGCATCATTCGCTGCGATAGCCTCGCAGTCAGTCGCGTCTAAGTCATTCAAGCCAGTGGTTGCAACAAATAAGGTTGAAACGACTAAGGCTGCGACTGATAACAAAGTTCTGGTGATGGCGCCCGGTCAGTATTCAGGATTTAAACAAGCCGATGAACAACAGTTGTTGGCGTTTGTCCAGCAACAGCAACAATTACTGGGATTGAATTCTGCTGCATGGTTAAAGCTCGGCACGGTTAAACACAGCCTTTTGGGTACCCACTATCATTTTAAACAGGAAGTTAATGGTATTCCTGTATGGAACGGCGGTTTAACCATTTCTGTGAACAAAAACACTGGCGATATTAGCAAGGTGTACCGTTTTACTCACTCATTTTCTGATCAAGCCGTTGCCAATGCTGAAGCGTCTGTAGCGACAAAAAACTTAACACCCATGCAGGCACTTGAACGCAGCTGGTCATTTTTTCAGCCCACTGGCAAGTTGCTAGCTAAGCCAACAACGGAGCTTGTTTATATTAAAACAAGAGGCTCGTTGATATTAAGTTATGTTAATTCGTTTGATCTAACGGCCCCCGGTGGAAGTTGGCAGCAAATTATTGATGCCAGTAGTGGCAAAGTGCTGGAAACCAATCGACTGGATGTGCCGAAAAAGCCAACAAAAATTTATCAGCTTGCCCGAGATAATAAGTTAGAGCCATTTGAGCGCAAGAACAACAGCATCACATTGGAGCAGGCTTTAAGCGAGTTAAAACAGCAGACACTAAAACAACAATCCGATAATCAACCATCCGCTTACGCTAATTTGGTCGATGCCACCGGGCTAGTATTTGATCCTGATCCACGCACAACCTTAAATGATGAGAACCTTTCTCACCGTGCTGCTGATTCGACATTCGATCAGGCATACTTTACCCAAACCTTGAGGGATGTAACCTTGGATCAGGGCGTGTATTCGCTGGTAGGTCCATATGTTCAAATCATAGATTTTGAAGCACCAGAAACACGACCCAGCACTACCAATGATGGTAACTGGACCAGTAAGCGTGGCGAAGCGCCTTTTTATGATGTGATGTCTTATTTCCATATCGATCAAAGTCAGCGATACATACAATCATTAGGTTTTACCGGTGAAACAGCCATTCAAAACACCTCAATTGAAGTGGACAGTGATGGGCAAAACGGTATCGATAACTCTGCGTATTTTCCCGGCAACAATAGACTATCTTTTGGCCACGGTGGTGTGCCCGATAACGAAGATGCAGATGTTATTTTGCATGAGTATGGCCATGCCATTCAATTCGATATTAACCCTAACTGGCAATATGGTGACACAGGTGCCATAGGTGAAGGCTTTGGTGACTATTGGGCCGGCTCTTACAGTTACTCGACGCCTAATGGTCAATCGCTTCGTCCTGAGTGGGTTTATACCTGGGATGGCCATAATGAGTTTTGGGATGGCCGTGTTCTTGATCAGGTGGATTATCAATACGATCCTTCTGAAACTTATGGACCACACGAGCTGGTAAATGGGGAATTGAGTGATGAGCTCTGGTCGACCCCTTTATTTCAGTCACTGGTTGAACTGATTAATATGGGGCAGACCCGTGAAGAAGTGGATACGATTGTTCTGGAGTCGCACTTTGGTCTTGGCGCAGGGGTGCGTATGCCAGAAATGGCACAATCAACCTTGCAGGCCGCGGTTGCTTTGTTCCCCGACGGCCCACACGCGTCGGTGTTTTTTAAATGGTTTACTCAAATGAATATTGTTTCTGAGCAACCAATGGAAAGAAAGGATTTAGTGTTTGAGCAGGCCGGTGCAAATGGCGCGGCCGATCCCGGCGAAACCGTGGCTTTTAAAGTGCCTTTGTTAAATGATAATCCGGTCAGTGCCACCAATGTGGCTGCCAGCTTATCCTCTTCAACCAATGGTGCCGTTGTTGTTCAAGGCGACGTTTCCTATCCGGATATTGAGGCCTATGCAACACGTTCAAATACTGAAAATTTTGAGTTGACGGTTCCTGCAACCCTTACTTGCGGCTCGACTTTTAATGTCAGCATGGACGTTGAATATCAATTACAGACAACAACGCCATCGGATAAATCTGAGCAGTTAAATTTTGAAGTCTTTACTGGTCGCCGGGAGTTGGTTAGTACCGGCAGTGAAGCCAGCTTTGCCATTCCGGATAATGACGCGGATGGTGTGTCTTCGGTAATTACCGTTGAAGGTGCTGGCATGCAGGTTGATGATAATTTTAGTGTCGATGTTAATATTAATCATGGCTATGTTGGGGACTTAACCGTCACATTGATTTCTCCAGAAGGTACCCGCGTAAACTTAACGGTGCTGGATGGTGACAACGGCAGTGAAGATTTAATCGGTAACTTTCCCGCTGATTTTACCCCTGCAGAAAGTCTATCTGTTTTTGATGGTGAAGATTTAAATGGCGACTGGACTTTGACTGTTGTGGACGGCGCCGCTGAAGATGAAGGAATGCTCAACAGTTGGCAGCTTAATTTATCTTCCGAGTCAGAGTGTGAGAAGCCATTAGAAAAAAGGGAGCTTGTGTTTGAACAGGCTGGTGCAAATGGTTCTGCTGATCCTGGTGAAATGGTTGCCTTTAAGGTGCCTCTATTCAATGGTAACCCAGCCAGTGCTACGAATGTGACGGCCAGTTTATCATCGTCAACCAACGGTGTGGTTGTAACTCAGGCAGATGTTAATTATCCAGAGATAGAGCCTCAGTCGACACGTTCAAACACCGAAAGTTTTGAGTTAAGTGTTCCAGAAACATTAACTTGTGGGGCGTCTTTCAATGTCAATATGGATGTTGATTATGAGCTGGATATAACAACCGCATCGACAAAATCAGATCAAATCAATTTTAAAATATTTACAGGTCGTAGGGAGTTAGTGAGTACAGGCAGCGAGGCCAGTTTTCCTATTCCAGATAATGATACTGATGGTGTTTCCTCAGTCATAACGGTAAGCGGTGCTGGTACGCAGGTGGATGATAATTTTAGTATTGATGTTAATATCAATCACACTCATGTAGGCGATTTAACGCTTACATTAACCTCGCCAGAAGGTACCCGCGTAAACTTAACGGTGCTGGATGGTGACAACGGCAGTGAAGATTTAATCGGCAACTTCCCCACTGATTTTATGCCTGCAGAAAGTTTATCAGCTTTTGATGGTGAAGATTTAAATGGCGACTGGACTTTGACTGTTGTGGACGGCGCCGCAGAAGATGAAGGAATGCTCAACAGTTGGCAGCTTAATTTATCTTCCGAGCCAGAGTGTGATGCTGTCAGCGAAAGCGACGACAGCAGTCAAAATGCCCTTTATGGTCTAGCCTTGGCAGTGTTAATTGGAATGGAAGCTGGTAGTTTACATTTTGGTTACTTCTTACTGTTGATGCTCTGGTTTAGACGTCGTCAAAAATAACTGACCGTTTATGCATTTAAAAAGCCCTGTTAAACAGGGCTTTTTTATTTCAAGAACTTTCTTGAATTTTTGATTGTAAATAGTGGTTAATCAAATTAAAAATACATGGATAATCCTACGCTAGCCTGATCCAGATCGGCGTCACGATCCGAACCTGTAATAGGACCGTTTTCATTTTGAGCAAATTCAACTTGGTAACGATTGTACTCAAGTCTTAAATGCAGGTTTTCTGTTAAACCGAAGGCGGCGCCAATGCCATAAAAGGGTTCGTCACCATCAATTGAGCCATCAAAGCCCAATACCTGATAATCGGTTTCCCACCAAAGATGACCGGCTTGAGCGTAAATATCAAAACGGTCAGTGAGTGGTAAGCCGGCTTTAAATGCTAGTGTATAACCGTCTGTATCGGCACGGCTGGCGTCACTGCCGTAGGAACCAAAATCAAGGTAACCGCCTTCAATACTAATAAAGGGATTTAATTGCGCACCAATGTGTAAACCATAGGCGTCGTTATCATCATTAAATTCATCAGCGTCTTTGGTTTTTACCTGACTGTAATTACCGCCAAAATATATGCCCTTATCATCACTGGAACGCGCATGGGTGGGCAAGCTCATAATCAGACCGATTACCGGAGCGGCAAGTAAAAATGGTTTTACAAAAGATTTACTTCGAGACATTTTTTGTAATGGCTTATTTTGCAATGGCCTATTTTTTAATGAATTAGTGTCTAAATATTTGTTTGCGTTTGTCATAATGCATCTCTCCTTACTCAGGGTTAGAAATAAAACACAGGGTTAGAAATAAAAAATATGTTTATGAAAAGTACTGAGTGTAAAAATAAATAATGTAAATTCTTTTCATTGGTTTACGTTAATGACACTTTCATCGATACAACACGTATGCCAACTTTCCTGTTTGTTTGAAATAACGTCTTTCAGTCACCCTGTTAAAGAATAAAAGTGTGCACAGGTTTGCACTATGTAAAATTAAACGTGAGATATCTCGAGGATTTAAGAAACACTCGGAACTTTATGGATTGTCTGTTTCGTAAAAACGTCAAAAAATGATGTAATTCGTACAGGGAGCGACTGCAACTAAGTGTAAAATTTTCATGATCGCGTTTTATCGCTGTGGAAAATTTCAACACAATCAATTGCCCAGCTGGTAATAAAGATAGCCATTGCTGGACTAGGGTAGATTACAAAACATCAAATATTATTCGTGAAGTATCATTTTATTGAGGAAGTGCCAATGGAAGTCGCCATTTTAGTTATTCTGGGGTTCTTGATTGTATTGCTCTTTATGGGCGTCAAGCAGGTAAAACAGGGGTTTCAGTACAACATTGAGCGTTTTGGTAAGTTTAAGCGCAGCCTGTCACCCGGTTTGCATTGGATAACCCCGCTTATTGAAACCGTGGGTGCTAAAGTCAATGTGATGGAGCAAGTACTGGATATTCCTGAGCAGTCCATTATTTCACAGGATAACGCCACCGTTACCATTGATGCGGTGTGTTTTTATCAGGTGATTAATTCGGCAAAAGCCAGTTACGAAGTCAACGATTTAACTCGTGCGATGCAAAACCTGGTGATGACCAATATACGAACCGTATTGGGTAGTATGGATCTGGATGCCATGTTATCGAAACGGGATCAGATCAATGCCAGAATCTTAACCATTGTTGATGAAGCTACCAATCCCTGGGGTGTAAAAGTCACTCGAATTGAAATTAAAGATATTTTACCACCGCGTGATCTGGTTGATGCCATGGCCCAACAAATGAAAGCGGAGCGAATTAAGCGGGCGCACATTTTAGAAGCCGAAGGTGAAAAACAGTCCTCTATTCTTCGGGCAGAAGGTCAAAAAGAAGCTGAAATACGTCGCGCCGAAGGTGATCGACAAGCAGCATTTCTTGAAGCGGAAGCCCGTGAGCGAGCCGCCGAAGCGGAAGCCAAAGCGACCCATATGGTGTCACAGGCGATTGCAAAGGGTGATTTAAACGCCATCAATTATTTTGTGGCGCAAAAATACGTTGAGGCAATGGCTGAGTTTGCCCGTTCACCGAATGAAAAACTGGTGTTTATGCCGATGGAAGCCAGTTCTCTTATTGGCTCAATTGGTGGTATTGCCGAACTTGCCAAAAATGCATTTCAAAAAAGCTAGTTTAAGGAGTCGATGATGACCGAGTGGTTTTTGCACATTGAGTATTGGCACTGGCTCAGTCTGGGGTTTGTTTTATTGATTCTGGAAATGCTTGCGCCGAGTACTTTATTTATGTGGATGGGGCTGTCCGCCATTGTTGTCAGTATTGTGCAGTGGATCGCACCGGATATTACCTGGCAGTGGCAGTTTTTATTGTTTGGCGTTTTATCGCTGGTGAGTTTTTTCTCCTGGCGTCATGTATCAAAATCGCGAGGCTTTGATGAGGACGAAGAAGAATACGCAACCTTGAATCAGCGTTCGGCGTCTTTGGTGGGACGAAAAGCGGTGCTCACAGAACCTCTGGAAAATGGCGTTGGAAAAATTCGTCTCGACGATACCTACTGGCGAATAGAAGGGGATGATTGCTCTGTGGGAACAAAGGTTGAGGTGATTGGTGTTAATGGTGCCACGCTTAAAGTTAAAGCCATGACGTAATGACTCTGACAGGGCGCTGCTTTCAATACTTAACTTGTTGGAGTGGTCTTTTTCTTAATATGTCAAGAAAACCAGCATAAGCCCGTTGCTAGTACGGGCTTTGCTATTTTTTACCGCTTAAAAACCAACAACTTGCATCCTTTTTTGCACCCATTTCAATTTTTGCGCATAATGCCTGCCCGAATATAAACGTCAATTATCCTGATGTAGGAAAAATATGGAACAAGTAGTCGAATTTTTGACCAATCATCCCTTGTTAACGGCTGCCTGGGTGGTTATTGCCATTGTGTTGCTGGTTGTGCAGCTTAAGCATATGAAAACAGGCGTAAAGTCGCTTGTGCCGCAAGAGGTGACTTATAAAATCAATAAAGAAGAGGCGCAGGTGATCGATATGCGACCCGTTGCTGATTTTAATAAAGGGCATATTGCTGGCGCAAAAAATATTCCGCAATCAAAGCTCGATGATAGCCATAAAGAGCTTGAAAAACACAAAAACAATCCCATTATTCTGGTTTGCGCAAATGGCATTCAGGCTGGTGCTGCAGGTACCAAGTTGAAGAAAGCCGGGTTTGAACAAGTATTTAAATTATCGGGTGGTTATCAGTCGTGGGTGGGTGAAAACCTACCGGTTGTGCGAAATTAAGCAAAAATATGATCAATCGCGCCCAGACAGGGTGTTTTCCAGTTAAGAAGGCTGGATAAAAAGCTAACGACAGAGTTTGTCGTCAGCACAAGATCAAAAAATTAAAACTAAATGATTAAAAACTAAATTAAGTGAGAAAGATATGACTGAGCAAGTAGATGTAAAGCCAGAAGGTGCCGGTGCAACCACTGAAACTCCAGAAGGTGTTCAAGTTGGTATACAGCGTATATATACCAAAGATGTTTCTTTTGAAGCGCCTAACGTACCTGAGGTTTTTCAGGACGCTAACTTCAAACCTGAAGTAAAAATGGAGATGAACAGCAAGTCTCGCAAAATTACAGACGATATGTATGAAGTGGTATTAACCATGACCATTACTGCTGCTTCTGGTGAAACCACAGGCTTTTTAGTTGAAGTTCAGCAAGCAGGTTTGTTTGGTGTGCGCGGCTTAAACGATGCACAATTGCGTCATCTGTTAAGCACTTTCTGCCCAGAAACCCTTTATCCTTATGCTCGTGAAGTGATTTCAAGCCTGGTAAGCAAAGGCGGTTTCCCTCCTGTTTATTTAGCACCGGTTAATTTTGATGCATTGTTCCGCGCTCAAATGGAGCAACAGGCACAGCAACAAAATGCGGCCCCTGAAGGTCAGCCTGCGGCAGAGTAATCGACGTGTCCTCTGCGCCTGAGCAGTTTACGCCGATAGCGGTACTGGGTGCTGGTTCATTTGGTACCGCGCTGGCCAGTTTACTGGCTGGCAATGGCAATCCAACTCGCTTATGGTGTCGCGATACTGAGCAAGCAACCTTGATGCAAAGTCAGGGTTGCAATGCTAAATACCTTCCTGACGTACAATTTCCCTCTACCCTGCAAATCACCGACAATTTGGCGACAGCCGTTGACGGCGTTAAAGATATTTTGGTGGTGACTCCCAGTGGTGCTTTTTCTGAAACTTTAAAAGCCATCAAACCGCTTGTTCAAAGTGACGTTCGCATCATTTGGGCGTGCAAGGGACTGGAGCCTGGTAGCGGTCGATTCCTGCATGAAATTGCTCGTGAAGAGTACGGAGAGCAAATCCCATTAGCGGTTCTGTCTGGTCCCACCTTTGCAAAAGAATTGGCCACGGGTATGCCGACAGCCATTACTCTGGCTTCCAATGACCCTGAGTTCGCCAGTGATATGGCCGAGCGATTGATTAACAATACATTCCGGGTTTATACCAGCTGTGACATGATTGGTGTGCAAATTGGTGGCGCATTGAAAAATGTGATTGCCGTTGGTGCCGGTATTGCCGATGGTATGGGGTTTGGCGCCAATGCCAGAACTGCTTTGATTACACGCGGTCTCGCCGAAATTCAAAGGCTGGGTTTAACTCTGGGCGGCAAAAGCGAAACTTTTCAGGGATTGGCGGGCTTGGGCGATCTTGTGCTTACTTGCACCGATGATCAATCTCGTAATCGTCGTTTTGGATTAGCGTTAGGAAAAGGCGCAGCGGTGGAGCAGGCGATCCGCGACATTGGTCAAGTTGTGGAAGGCGCTAAAAATGCCCATCAGGCAACCTTGCTGGCGAGTAAGCATCAGGTAGAAATGCCGATTTCGCAAGCCATATATCGAATTGTTCATGAAGGAGCCGATCCAGAAGAACAGGCTTATGAGCTGCTTGGCCGACAATTGAAAGCCGAAGGTCAATGATCAAATAATAGTCATACAAATCTTTATCATTAAAACAATATAAAAGGGGTTGTAATGGACAAGGTAATTTACGCATTTTTTGCAATTGCGGCTGCAACGGCCAGTTATTTTTGGGGACATCAGGCCGGGCAGGAAACCGCACAAAAACAACATATTCAACAGAAGACATTAAAGATGGCCGAAAACATCAGTCATCAAATTCAATATCAAACATTAATTGAGCTGAACAAAGTGGATGAGCTGCAGCTGCTGGTCAAAAGCCGAATTCTGGCGGATAAAACTCAGCTGGAAGTGCAACTGGCTGATCCCGCCATTCAAAATAAAGCCTTATTGAAAGACGCGATTGCGACGGCTAATCAGGTCTTAATGAAAAGCAACGAGCAACCCTAAATATTCTATTATGGCGCGATTTTCCGCGCCGATTGCATTTTCTAAAAGCTTGATTCATCGCAGTCTTTACTGCTGTGGTATTACGCATAATTAATACGAATGCTGCCAGTGTTCATTTTACCACTCATCTTCTCAGCGACGTGGCTGGTTTTAGTCTAGTATTAAACCCATGATAAATAGAAAAATTCACTGAAAACGCGTGCGCCTACTTTTTCTGCTATTCACAGTTTGTCTCTTCCAATGGTCGATTGCCAGCGAGCTTACACTGTCACAGACAGAGCACTACAGTGTGGGCTCAAATTTTAATTGGACAAGCGCCGATTCGTCCAAGTCTCTTGAACAAATTAAGCAGGACTCCACTTTAAATTGGCAAACACTTTCTGGCGATAAAACTTCGCTTGGTGTGATCCGTCAGGAGCATTGGTTTAAGTTAACACTAAACAACCGCACAGAATTGTCACGATGGTTATTTCAGTTTTCCAGTAATGGATTGCGATTAATGGATGTCTGGTTGGAATATTCCGATGGTCGTAAGTTTAATCGGTTACTGGGGGCTGATTATCCTGTCTCACAAGGCCGTAAACTTTGGGGGCCAAATTTAAACTTTGAACTTCAATTCGAAGGCAGTGAGTCGGTTGATATTTATATTCGTACCCGACATAAAGGATTTTTTGATGTTAAATCCAGCGTTGCGCCTTATGATGAAATGGCGGCTGATAACATGCGGAAGTTTGGTTTTGACATGTTGTTTTTTGGATTACTTATTGCACTAGTGATTTACCACGCACTGTTTTTTCTTGGCGGTCGTGATTTAACCTACTTTTATTATTCTTTGTTTATTTTGTCTACCTTGTCTCTGTTTCTATTCATCGAAGGTTACACGTTTTTAATATTCGACGGTGTTTCAGATTATATCTTCCCACTGTCACAGCTCACCATAATGTTTATGGTACTGAGCAGTGTCTGGTTTATGTCGTACTTTTTGCGAGTGAGCCGAAATATTAAATATGGAAAATGGCTTAACCATTCTGTAACTGGTATTGGGATAGCCTGGATCATCATGCGCATGTTTGTTGATCCGGCTACATGGATAACCGGTGCATTGCTAATGACAGTTATAAGCAGTTTGTATATTTTTATATTAAGTGGGTATCTGGCTTTGTATAAAAAAACGGTGTTTTCAAGATACTTTTTTATTGGCTGGAGTGTTTGGGTTCTTTGGCTGATCTATATCGCATTAGGTGCGCTAAATTTTTATCCATTTTCACTGGCCGATACGTTTCCAATGTTAAAGTTATCGCTGGTGATTCAATTTTTATTTTTTGCCTGGTTGTTATCACTACGAATAGGCATTCAGCGCAGTAAACAACAGTTGGCAGAGGCGCAAAATAAAGCCAAGTCTGAACTGCTTGCTCGTGTGAGTCATGAAATGCGAACGCCACTGAATGGTATTTTAGGCATCAGTAATATGCTTCGTGATCATGTTAAAGATGAAGAAGGCAAAAAACTCAATGACGTACTGTATAACAGTGGTCAGGCTTTGGTAAGTGTGGTTAATGATTTGCTCGAAATTTCCAGGTTAAACAATAAGTCGATTAAAGTTAGCGCTGAAGAAGTCGAACTGGAACTTATGATTTCTGAAGTTTGGCAGTTTTTTAAATTGCAAATAGAAGAGAAGGGCATTAAAACAGAGTACATTAAAAGTGAACAGTTACCGGAATATATTAAGATTGATCAGCATCGGGTAAAACAAATTTTAACTAATTTATTAGGCAATAGTCTGAAATTTACAGAGCAAGGAAAAATCACTCTTAATATCGATGTTGATAAAAACAACTTATTGCTCTCGGTATTTGACACGGGACGAGGCATTGAAACATCACATTTATCAAAAATATTTGAACCCTTTGAACAAGTGGTTACGGGAAAAGATGAGCTAAAAACAGGCACAGGACTGGGGCTGCATATAACATCCATGTTGGTGAAAAATTTAGGCGGAACCATTGGCGTTGAATCAGAAGTTGGCGTTGGCAGTTGCTTTTTTGTCTCATTACCGTTTGCGCCTATTCAGTCACTGTCAAAAAAACATACTGAGAAAAGTCCAACTATTGGTTCTTTGCGTGTGCTGGTGGCGGAAGATAATCCGGTAAACTTATTAGTGCTGAAAAATATGTTAAAGAAAATGGGGCATCAAATTTCGCATCAAAATAATGGTAAGTTAGCGTTTGAGTATTATCAACAGCATCATCAGTCCATTGATGTGATATTAATGGACTGTGAAATGCCGGTAATGGATGGTTACGAGGCTACACAACAGATCCGCAATTTTGAAAAAACAAATTCACTATCACGAACCCCGATTGTTGCCGTGACAGCCCATGTTTACGAAGAGCATTTTGAAAAAATAGAACAGTCAGGCATGGATGCGCAAGTGAATAAACCCTTTAGTGAAAACGAAATCAAAGACATACTTGGCGCCTGTTGTCAGCACCAAGTATCGGATTGACCTTGGAAAATGTGAGTTTACGTCTGTTAAATAGTACTAATATACTGACAAGATTGATCAGGCCGATAGCACCCGAGAAATAAATCCCTTTATATAACGTGTTTCATCAATAGCCGGATGAATGGGATGATCCTGCCCCTGATGACATTGTTCGATTATCTGTACCGTTTTATCCAGATGACGTCCTGCGCCCCGTATGCAGCCTTGCAGTTCATTGGATTTTAAATGCATGGAACATGAGGCGGATAACAAGATGCCATCGCGGTTTAACAATCGGATAGCCGCTTCGTTTACTTTTCTATAAGCATTTAATCCTGCTTTATGATCTTTTTTCTTTTTAATGAATGCAGGTGGATCAACAATCACCACATCAAATTTTTCGCCTTGCTGTTTTAATTCTGTCATGGCGGTATAAGCATCACCTTCAACACAGGTGGTTATGTCTTGAATGCCATTTAGAGCAGCGTTTTGATCCAGTTCATCCAATGCCTTGGCCGAAATATCTATCGACCACAATTCACTGGCACCGTGTTTGGCCATTTGAATACCAAAGGCACCAATATAACTGAACACATCCAGAACTCGTTGACCTTTGGCATACTTTGCAATTTGTTGACGGCTCACACGGTGATCGTAGAACCAGCCCGTTTTCTGACCAGTATGTGGGTGGATAACAAACTGAGTATCATTTTCTTCTATTTGCAGACTGTCGGGCGTTACACCATGAGCTTGTTCTATAACATTGCTCAGCGACTCGGCTTTGCGGGCGTTGCTGTCATTGCGTAATAAAATGGACTCCGGCTTACAGACTTTGATTAAGGCTTCAATGATGTCTGTTTTTAACGCTTCCATGCCTGCGGTAGTGATTTGCACGACCAGATGATTGGCAAAGCGATCAACAATCAGTCCCGGTAAGCCATCGCTTTCTCCGTACACCAGTCGATAGAAGGGTTTGTCAAAAACGCGTTCCCGCAGCGACTGGGCTATTTTGAAACGATGCACAAACAAGGATTTATCCAACCCCCGTTTGTAGTCGCGGTTTACCAGTCGGGCGCATAAGAGGTTATTTGGGTTTATGTACCCGACCCCCAGTGGTTTTCCCTGTGCTGACTCAATCAGTACTTGCTGACCGACAGAAAAAGACTTGAGAGGCGTGGCGTTGGTGTCCACTTCATTACTGTAAACCCAAAGGTGACCGCTTTTAATACGTTTTTCTTCGTTCTTTTTTAGCTGAAGTTTGGCTAAGCTCATACACAGGCTCGATAAATTAACTCGTGTTAGTATTGTAACAACCATTAAAGGGAGCAGGCTATGAAAATGAAGCTACTGGTAACAGTTCTTGGGCACGATCGTCCGGGTTTGGTGAAACTCGTCTCGGATACGATAAAACAACAGAATGGAAACTGGCTGGAAAGTCGATTGTCGCATCTTGGCGGCAAGTTCTCCGGTTTGGTGTTGGCCGAATTTGACAGTGAAAATACAGATTCCGCCATCAAAGCATTGTCTCAGTTAAGCCACAATGGTTTAACGGTCACCTGTGAAGCGGTTGAACCGCAAACACGCAGCGAACAAATGAGTATTCAATTGGTGGGTAATGACAAACCGGGTATTGTTTATGAAGTAGCCGGTGCCATTAATGCGTTAAATGGCAATGTCGAGCAGTTTTCCAGTAACGTTGAGTCGGCGCCCATGTCGGGCGGTGAATTGTTTAAGGCAACTTTGAGTATTTCACTGCCCGAAGGCACCACCTTTCAGGATGTGAAAAATCATCTTGAATCAATGGCGGATGAATGGATGGTGGATCTGGTGATTGATAAAGAAGCGGATTAGATAGACCTATAGAAGGGTTGTAAGAAAGAACAATTAGATAAGGACAAACATCCGTCATACTTTTATTTTGATCAGAACCATTCGGGTAATATATTCAACTATCGAATGACTGTATTAAGCAGTGTTGTTAATAAACTGTTTAAACAGTAAACCGTTTGAAATAGTAAGCAGGTAATAATAAGCATAATGAAAAACTTAAAAACATTTGTTCGAAAGTCGTTACTCGGTGGGCTGCTGGTATTGCTACCTCTGGTTATTCTGGTGCTGATTTTTCGTTGGACCTTCTATTTTGTTACCGATTTAATTCAGCCCATTACCAACTATATGTCGACACGCTTTTTATTGCCGGAACTGTTGGCGGATGTATTGGTGGTGATACTAATCATTTTGGCGTGCTTTATGGTAGGCACCCTTGTTTCTACTGGCGTTGGCCGCTGGCTGCACGCACGATTTGATGGTTACCTGGCCAAGCTTGCGCCGGGGTATCGGTTAATCAAAGAAATTGTCGGGCAGTTTATGGGCGATCCCGAGTCGTCACCGTTCTCCCGTGGCGAAGTGGTCAAGGTGAAGTTGTTTGGTGAGCATTGCCCAACCACCGTAACAGCCATTGCGACCGCTAAACACAAAGACGGCACCATCACCATTTTTATGCCCACAGGGCCCAATCCCACATCGGGTAATATCTATCATTTACCGCCAGAGCTGGTGGAGTATATTCCCGATGCTTCAGTAGAAACCATGATGCGCTCTATCATTGCCTGTGGCGCGGGCAGCGATAAATTGTTCGAAAAACACACAATTGTTGAAGCCGGTCACAGAGATACTAACGTTTAATGGCTAATATACTAGAGGATAAATTAGCCGCTGGACGTACAGGTAGTTGTTCTACTGAAGTGAGTTGGAGTAAGAGGGCCTGAGTAATGAATGCAGTCAATGAACATATTGTTTTGCAGAGCGATGCGGTTGAAACCAGCGCCCTGATACTACCACCAGAAGCGCAACGCCAAATTGATTTCGATTATCAGTTAAAACCAAAATTTTCTGCATATACCTACTACTTTCAGTTATTCAATCAATGTTACCTGCAAATTCAGAAGCAGGATAAGCAAAGTAAAACTGTTTCACAGATCGCCTTTCATATCGGTTTACTGGAGCCTGCGGCTAAAAAACAACGCAGTACGGCCTGGCTAACCTTCACAGCTGCGCTGTTAACCGCTGTTGCTGCTGTCACATTGGGTGTGGTGCTAAAAGACTATTGGCTCGCACTCAGTACTGCCGGGTTAAGCGGGCTGTTATTTCTTGTGCATTACTTTTCTTTTCGTGAATCGTCTTTTTTCTTGTCGCGATCAGGCAAAGCAGCTCTCATTAAATTGAATCATCGCTGTCAATGTCGTCGATCACTAAAGGCATTTATCAGTCAGTTGGAGTCGCGAATTGAATCCAATAAACTGCCGGTTTCTTCAAAATATTTTGCTGAAGAAAATAAGTGGCACCGACAATTGAATGAACAAGGTTGGTTGTCCGACGAAAACTATCAAAAAGCAAGAGTACGCATTTTAAAACAATTTAATAAAGCGAAAGCGTAAACCACTCCATCATAATATTTTTATCGTTTATAACATCGAATAAAAAAGCTCACGCAATCGGTTTGGGGATTTTTCGAGGACGTTTCAAAACCAGTACTTCGACCGTACGTTTATAACAGTGTGTTTATAACAGTACATTTTTGAAAGCACGTCTTTGAACGTTCATTCTCGAGTCAATGCGATTGGTGAGCAAAGGACTACCTAATAAACATCTGAGCGAGGAGAGCTTCCACCACCCGTTATCATCTGAAATAAAACGGCAGTGGTGAATTTTTCAGATGCTTGTATGTGATAACGAGAAATTGAGTAGTTGGTTTACAAATTTTTTGTTATTTGAAATTTATGTCTGATGTATCTCGTCTTTTAATAGTTCAGTAGATTAAGAATATTTCTTAAATAACTTCGTGTACAATCAGTTTTTTCAATAATAGCTATTTTTAATGGAATAAGGAAATGAAGCTATCTAAGTTTTTTCAGTTATTTTTCTCAGTGCTTGCAATTGCTATACACTTAAATGGTTTTGCAGAAAAGAAAACCATCACCTTCATCCATACTGATCATTTAGGCTCGCCAGTTATGGCAACTGATGAAGCTGGTAATGTGAAGTGGCGTGAAGATTATCAACCATTTGGTAAACAGCTCACAAATCAAGATGTTGACAATAATATAGGGTATACCGGGCATAAGGAGGATAAGTCGCTTGGTTTAACTTATATGCAAGCACGCTGGTATCATCCTAATGCTGGACGATTTATGTCGACTGATCCTATACGTTATCGCGATATACATTCGTTTAATCGATATGTGTACGCAAATAACAATCCGTATAACTTCATTGATCCAGATGGAAAAGCTGCAATCGCAAGAAACTTTTCGTTCAAAATTTTGACAAATCCGAATACTCCACGTGCAGCGGCTAAACTTGGTGCTAGAGCAGTAACTGCTGGTGCTATCTCACAAGTTGATACTCCTGCATTAGGCCCAGCTGATGCAATTGCTGCTGTTTTACTTGCAGCATCTGTTGCTGATTTTGGTCTGGATTTGGTTTTTACTGAGTCGAACAGTGAATCTGGTTGGGTTTATGATCCTGATACAGATACAATGGTACCACCTGATGTTACATCGACACCAGGCGGAGAACCGCCAAATAACAATAATGATGACAACCAGAAAAATAAGAAAGACAAAGATTTTAATAAGAAGAATTTTCATAAAAAAAATAAGTCATCAAGTAATAAGAATAAACATCAAAAGGGTGAACGGAGAGTGAAGAAGGATCAGGGTGGTGAGAAAGGTGATGCTAGAAGGCATTATTAACTTAAAGGCTTGGAGATTATGAATACAGCACAACGAATAAAAGCAAGCTTGTTAAAAGAAAATTTGTGCATCGAATTACAAGATAATACTGAGGTATCAGGGGTTGTTTTAGCATGCTTTGAAGATTACTTTGTAATTTCAGTAACAGTTGACTTTCACTTTGATGGGCAAGCTTTTATTGAATATAAAGTGGTTGAAAGTATTGTTGAGAGTAATTCAAACAGCTTTTACTCAAAGCTGTTTTTTGCTAGAAATAAAAAAACACCGCAACTCAATGAGACGTACTCTTCTACATTTAATTCACTATTAAAAAGTTTTAAGAGTGACAAAATTATATCTTTGGAGTTTCATAATGAGCTGCTTATGGGATATATAAAAAGTGTTTCAGGTAGAGAAATTGTAATTGAACCAATATCCTCAACGGGTGAGTTGCTTGAAAGCTATGCATGTAGTAGGGATGAATTACTATATGTAAAAACGGATAGTGAGTATTTATCGGTATATGAGGAATATATATCAGGAGGCGTCGAATTTTAGTCGTGGTTTTAATATAGAGTATTGAAGTGATTGTTATAAATCTATTCCGTATCAGGCATTCTCAGTAGCATGGCCACGCGTCGATTTTGTTGGCGACCACTGGCGGTGTCATTGCTGGCGCGGGGTTGTGTATCGGCGTAACTGATGGCGCGCAGTCGTTGTTGATCCATTCCCTGGCTGACCAGAAATTTAACCACACTGCTGGCACGAGCGGCGCCCAGTTCCCAGTTGGAGGGAAACTGACTGGTTTCGATTGGAATATTATCGGTGTGGCCTTCTACCAATATGGTTCCTGCGGCCATTTCAAACAGCGGCAATAAATTATTCAGTACCTGTCGACCTTCGGATTTTAAACTCGCCTCACCGGAATCAAACAACATACGATCTTCTATTTGTAATGCGATGTATTCATCTTCCAGAGAGAGCGCAATGTCGTCGCGTAATTTCAGACTGTCCAGAACCTGATGAATTCTTTCTTGCCAGTGTTGCAGCACTAAAGAACTTCGGCCTTCCATTTCCAGTTGTCGCAGCGGTTCAATTTCTTGCTGTAACTGGGAGATGGTTTCCTGTTGTTGATTCACTTTTGACTGGGAGCTTAACAGGTCGATACTCGACATGGATAACAATACAATAAACATCATGGTGAGTAATACAAAAACGTCGAGATAAGGCAACAGCCACGACTCTTCTTTTTGTTGCGCGTTTGTTGTTAATAATTGCTCGACGGGCAGCAATTTATTGCTGTGCTTTACCGGGCTAACCATCTTGCGGCTCTATTTTGGTTTGCAATTCGCGCTCAGCGTTTCGTACCAGACGTTGTGATCGCAATGACGGCTCACTTAATTCTTCCAGATTAACCGGATCGTGCAGTTCATCTTCGTGCTGTGCGATAAAGGATTCTAAAGTTGCGCGAATGAAGGATGGGGTACGTCGTTGGCTCATTAAACTGATGCCTTCCATCACCATGGTCATAAGCATTACCCGACGTTCGGTGCGGCGCTCCAGCTTGGTGGCAATGGGTTTAAATAACAGATTGGAAAAAAGTAATCCGTAAAACGTGGTGACCAGTGCAATGGCCAGATGAAAGCCAATTTCGGAAAAGTTTTTATTATCCATAATGGTTAACATATTAATTAATCCGATAAGCGTACCCAGCATACCAAATGCGGGGGCAAATCCGGCCATGGAAACAAACATTTGCGCTTCGGCCTGTTCTTGTGCGCGTAACCGTGTGATGCGCCAATGCAACAGATCAATAATATCTTGCAGAGGCGTCTTATCGATAACGAGTTGAACACCGGTTTTTAGAAAGGTATTTTCAATGGAATCCAAATCGCGCTCAACACCGCGCAAGTCATCGCGAAACCATTTGCGGGCCAGTTGCTCAATTTCATCGACCTGACGTTTGGCGTCCAGTTGATTATCGTAAAGTACGATGCCCATTAATTTAAACATGCGAAGAAATTCGCGAGCCGGATAGCTGACCAGTGTGGCGGCCAAAGTACCGCCGATAACAATTATTAGACCGGGCACATTTAAGTAGGCCAGTGAGTCCAGGGCGGTTAGCCATATCACAAAGCCAACCACACACAGGCCTGCGATTACGCCAATAATAGTGGAAAAATTCACGTTAAATTCCTTTTATTTGCGAGCAAACGCTGGTTAAGTTGCATCTGCCTGTTATAGATATCGGCGAATAAAACGTCAACTTAAGTGTAGACCATGATCGATCATCATAAGACTTGTTGTTAAAAGTTGTGCAGTGATTGGCAAAATCACAATAAGCACAGATTGCCCTTGTCATCACCATGTCGGGTATATCGCGGTTAGTGGGCTGCATTAGCGCATGGTATTATGGCGCATTCCTGTTAACTCAAACTCGCTCCGTCGCACTAACAGCATTGAGTCCTACTAACCAAAAGAAGAGCTAAGCTTTGATCCGCTATTTGCAAGACCGTTCTGTGCATCGCAATACCTTTGCACTGGCCATCCCCATGATTCTGTCCAATCTAACTGTGCCTATTACAGGGCTGGTGGATACGGCTGTGATTGGTCACCTGGAGCACCCTCACTTTTTAGGCGCAACCGCCATTGGCAGTTTGATCATTACCATGATCATGTGGGCCATGGGCTTTTTAAGAATGAGCACCACAGGGTTAACGGCTCAGGCGTTTGGTTCCGAAGATGGTTTTGCAATGCGGCAGTCGTTGTTTAATGCTGTTCTGCTTGCCTTGATGATCGCCATTATTGTTCTCTTGTCGCAGTCCTTGTTGTGGCAAGTCGCCATTGCCTTTATGGGGGCAAGCCCCGAGGTTACCGAGTTTGCAACGGTGTATTTTGATATTCGTATTTGGGCAATGCCTGCGCTGTTGCTTCGATATGTGTTTGTTGGCTGGTTGCTTGGTATGCATAACGCCAAAGCGCCGCTGATGATCTTGCTGGTGTCCAACATTATCAATATTGCGCTGGATATCCTGTTTGTTGTGTATTGGGATATGGGCGTTGCAGGCGCCGCATGGGCCAGTCTGGTGGCCGATTATTGTGGCTTGTTGGTGGGCATTTTTGCGGTTTATTTTAGGCTCAAAAAAATACCGGCCAGTTATTCTTTTGTTCAGTTAATTCAGCGGAACGCCATCACCCGGTTACTTAAATTAAACCGGGACATTTTTATTCGCACCCTGGCGCTTGAGTCGGTGTTTTACATTCAAACTTCGGTGGGCGCCAGTCTTGGCGATTTGATTTTGGCATCAAATGCGGTTTTGATGAACTTTGTTATGTTAATGGCTCATGGCCTCGATGGTTTTGCCAATGCGGTTGAGGCACTTGCGGGCAAAGCGCTCGGCAAAGCCAGACGGCAGGAATTTATGTCGGCAATTGCCATTTCAGGATTTTGGTCTCTGATATGCAGTTTATTGTTCACGCTGATTTACTGGTTATTGGGTGACATGATCATCAATGGCATGACCAACATTGAAGAAGTGCGGCAGGTGGCTAAAGAGTATTTGCCCTACCTTGTGTTCATTCCTCTGGTGGCGGTATGGAGCTATTGGCTCGACGGAGTGTTTATTGGCATCACCCGCATGACAGAAATGCGTAACAGCATGTTATTTGCTGTGATTTTTGTATTTATTCCTGCGATGTTTTCGGTAAAATTAATCGGCAATCATGGTCTCTGGTTAGCGTTTTACTGCTTTATGTTTATGCGAGCATTAGGATTGGCCATTTACTTATTCCGGTTGGATAAGCAAGGTCGCCTGTGCTGATAAATCTAAAAATTTATATTGATAATTATTCGTCTGGAAAGGTAACCCTGTAATGCGTGCGTCCATTAAAAAGTGGATAGAAACCCCACTGTTTCAAAATACAATCATCGGCATTATTGTCATCAATGCCGTTTTACTGGGTATGGAAACCAATGCCGACATTATGGCGGCTTATGGCAATTTGTTGCATACGCTGGATAGCATTATTCTGGGTATTTTTGTGGTGGAAATTATTTTAAGGCTGTTTACTTATCGGTTGGCCTTTTTTAAAGATCCCTGGAGTTTGTTTGATTTTATAATTGTTACCATCTCACTGATCCCATCGAGCGGTCCCTTTGCTATTTTGCGGGCGCTCAGAGTGTTACGTGTGCTGCGATTGGTGTCGGTTGCGCCCAGTATGCGTTCGGTGGTCACTGCACTGATTCAGTCATTACCCGGTATGGGCGCAATCGTTGCTTTGTTAAGTCTTATTTTTTATATATCGGCGGTTATGGCGACTACCTTGTTCAGCGAAAATTTCCCGGAATGGTTTGGCACACTGGGTAAAACATTTTATACCCTGTTCCAAATTATGACGCTGGAAAGCTGGTCGATGGGTATTGTTCGGCCGGTAATGGAAAAGCAGCCCATGGCTTGGTTGTTCTTTATTCCATTTATATTGGTGGCAACCTTTACCATGCTTAATTTATTTATTGCGGTTGTGGTTAATGCCATGCAAACACGGCATGAAATAGCGCAAGGTAAAACCGATAAAGAAGCACTATCGGAAGCGCACAGCGAGCGAGAAATTCTTTACCATGAAATTATGCATTTGCGAAAAGAAATGCGCAGTTTGAGTAAAGAGTTAAATAAGCAGAATGAATGATTGATACAGTAAGTTAATCGACGTAAAAAAACGGTTTATATAAAAAAATAGCGGCGGTTTGCCTAGCTCTCCGAGATAGAGCCAGAAATCACATTTCGACAAACGATTGATTATTAATAATATTTGATACATTCTTCATTGAATCGAGATAGAAAACAGACGCGCTGGTATATATTGCATGTTGCGTCAGAATCAACTGTTAGAGGTTAATTGAGTTGAACTACACTATGTGGCAAATTACCATAGTTTTGATTGCTTTCGGGATGGTTTTGTTAAGTATGTTTTGTGTGCTTTTTCCGAAAAAACTAGTAGAGAGTATGCCATATCTCGTAACTTCAAAGGTAGCAAGATATAGCGATGTAGCTGTTAGAGTTATGTTGGGAGTTTCACTTATTTTGTCAGCCAACACTGCGAAATATCCGTTAGTCTTTAGCTTTGTTGGTTATTTATCTATAGCTGCTGTACTAGCCATAGTAATACTGAGTGATAGAAAATTAGAAAGTATTGTTAATTATTTGGGAGAGAAACTGCCTATTTGGACAGTTCGATTGGTGTGTATTTTTAGTGCACTTGGTTTTGCTTTTCTCATTTACGGCATCTAACAAAGTTACCTCTAACTAGCGATTGGTGTCGCGAATCGATAGATAGTGCGATAAGAGATATAGCGTGAAATGAAATTGAAATTAATATGATATTTGAACCCTTTGTTGGCCTTGGGATGTTGAAATTTGGCATGGAAAAGGCTGAAGTGGAATCGCTACTAGAGAATATTTCCGGTGTTGGCGACTGCATTTTTGAAGATGGAAAATTGAGTGCTTTTTCAATATATCCAGATGACGCAGACAGCCTTATTATTTCTGGTGACGAAATACTTAAAATGGATCGACTTACTGCAGCTCTTAACCTTGCGTATCAGAGTGGAGATTATGGTCAAGCTCAGGGTGGCTCGCTTTATTTTATGGATTTAGGTTGCGCCATATTGCAGTTTGAATCACCATCGCGTGAGTTCTTTTTATTCTCACAGGGCTACGATACTGGGGAGCCTTTAATGGAAATGTCGCCCGATACTATAGAGGCGTATTACGAAGAAAATAACTGGGATGATTGAGAGCAATTTACTTTTTGGGCAGCAATCATCTAACAAGTTGCTCCATTTGCGCAGCGGTCTACGCTCCTTTTTGTGCATTCGCTGCGCTCAGGATTGCACAAAAATCCACTACAACCGCTGCGCAAATGAGCAAGGCGTTATGCCCTAAGGAGAGTTCTGTGAAAATATTCTTAAAAATGAAGGCTTGGCAATTATTTATTCTTGTCTTTTTACCAATGTTAGCGCCAATGTTTCTTTTTCCTATTAGTTCAAATTATGAAGTCGCCTACGGTGTTACTACATTCATTTGGATGCTTGTGTTAGTGGGCTGGATGTATTCAGTAGGCGCTGAAGCAAATCAGAGGCTACCTGAAACTTTAAGGAAAAATATGGCTATATACAGGTTAGGCTACGGTGTAACCATTTTTTATTGTTTGCTGTTGCTATTTGTTGGTTTTCCACCAACTGAGCAAAGCGTAGATGGTCAAGTTACTATGCCAGCTTGGTTTGTCCCACTTCATCTAGCTTCTATGTTCGGTATGTTTTATGGGTTATGGTTTACTGCAAAACAATTTATGACTCACCAGAAGGGTGAATCAGTAAGTTTCTTTGAGTACAGCGGTCCGTTTTTTCTATTTTGGTTCGCTCCCATAGGCGTTTGGTTTTTACAACCTAAGATTAATAGGGCGTTCAATAATGAGGCATAACAAACGGCTAACCAGACAAATATTTCCTGTCACATTTTTTGCAAAGACACGAAAAAAACCGCCATCAAATATTTATTTGCGCGGTTAGCTGGGCGTTAAGTGTATCTATGGATGATCGAGCTTTTACAAAACTGACCGAGTACCTTCAGCAGGTTCCAGCAATTGAGGGCACTATCGGTCACGGGGCAGATGATGGCCGGTGGTGGGTTAAGTTCACAATTGACATCGACCATCAGTTGGCGTGGCAAACCGTGCAAGAGATTGGGCATGTACTTAACTATTTGTCTGTGAATGAACGTCTGCCAACGTCCTTTCATCCTGTGTCGCCACCACCATACATGAATGGCGGTCCAGCGGAGTTTCTATCTTGGGTTATAGAGTGTCACGATCCTGAGTTCAAGCCGGGAACGTGTGCAAAGTGGTTAGAGGGTAGGTTGCCCAATCCGGTAGCAGACCTCGAGCAATGGGAAATGGAGTGAGCACATTTAACAAATTGTTGCAGTACGTACCGGGTCTAGCAGCCCTCCACCGGACAGTCTTCTCGCCGCTTCGTTCTGCCAAGGCTACTGCTTAACAACGGCGTTAAATATAATCAAGTATTTCTTAGAGCATCAGTCTAAGTAAATCATAAATGTTGTGGGTGTCCTAGACATTTTGGTGCTATGGTATTGATCAAATTATGTAAGTATTATTATTAAAATGAAGATTGTTTTTACCATCATCGTGAACGCTCTTTTCTTTAACATGTCATTTGCATGCTCGTGGCACGGCGACCTAAATAGTTATAAAAGATATGGTATTCCGATAGGATTCGTAGGAAAGCTTACTATGAAAGGCTATGAGCGAGACGTCTATGGAAATATTATAAATCAGTGGGGTAAATTTGATCCTATAAAAATGATTAGGGGTACATGGAGCACAGAAAAGAAAGTTATTTTTTCTAAAGAGCTAGGGCCACCATTACTTGTCTTAAATAGGCTTTATGTTATCCATGCGAACGATAATGGGGAGTATATTGTGCCTTGTTATTGGTTTGGAAGCTTGCAGTCGTTTAACTCAATAAAAGATGAAAGGTTTATTCGTTTTGAAAAATTCCTTTCCAATCCGTGAGTTGATAACTACGATGGTTGGTCAAATTATGCAGGTGTTAGATACAAACAAATATTTAGTAGAGCACCATTTTAAATAAAAACTAAGTAACATCGCGCTTATTTTTATCCCTCCTCGCGATGGTAATATCACCATTTCTTAATTGCATACGTATGCAATCTGTATTCATACGTATGTATTCTCGGTAAGGTGTTGTTCAACACAAATCTTCAAGATCTGTTTTAACAGTTGGCGTTTTTGTGAGGCTTAAAAAAATAATAACCTCAATGCCATAAGTCCACTGTTGGAGTGAGTCGTACCGTTCAGTGATCCAATAATATTCTAATCAGGTGATCGCTATGTCCATTAAGTTATCTTATCTGTATCGAGCAATAGCTCTTATTGTTTCGTTTAATCTATTACTGTCGTCGTCCGTTAAGGCGGATGTTATTTTGCATGCATTTAACTGGCACTATAATGAAGTTAAACAAAGAGCTGCAGAAATTAACAATGCCGGTTATAAAAAAGTATTAGTTGTGCCACCGCTAAAATCCGCCAAAAGTGGCTGTGCCTGGTGGCAACGCTATCAGCCTCAAGATATACGCGTGATTGATCATTGCAAAGGCAATAAACAATCCTTTGCCGCCATGATTGCAACGTTACGGCAATATAATATTGATGTGTACGCCGATATTGTGCTGAATCACATGGCTAACGAACGCAACAATAGCCAAAATTTTCCCGGTAGTAGTGCGTTAAATAATTATCAAAGTAATGCCGGTTACTGGAACAATCAAAAACTGTTTGGCAATTTATCTAATGGCTTATTTTCTAGTTATGACTTTCATCAACCGCCTAAATGCATTTCCGATTATACCAACGTAGGGGATGTGCAATGGAACCGTTTATGCGGCGGAAATGGTGATAAAGGTTTGCCGGATATCGATCCGAATAACTGGGTTATTCAGCAACAACGTAATTATTTACAGTCGTTAAAGAATATGGGCGTGAAAGGCTTTCGGGTTGATGCGGCCAAACATATGACGAACTGGCATATTAATCAAATATTTACCAGTAGCATTAAAAACAATATGCATGTGTTTGGTGAAGTGATCACCAATGGCGGTGCGGGTGAAGTGGAATACGATCGTTTTTTGAAGCCTTACCTGGATGCCACCGGACACAGTGCTTACGACTTTCCATTATTTCAAACCATTCGTCAGGCATTTGGGTATAGCGGAGGATTGTCGTCGCTGGTAAATCCTCAAGCCTATGGTCAGGCGTTACCGGCTAATAAAGCGGTGACCTTTACCGTAACCCATGATATTCCCAATAACGATGGATTCCGATACAACATTATGAATTCAACCGATGAATTATTGGCTAATGCGTATATTTTGGGAAAAGACGGTGGTACGCCCATGATTTACAGCGACCACGGTGAAAGTGGTTCGCGGGATGGTAATCGCTGGTACGATTATTTCACAAAAAGCAGCATCAAAAAAATGATCGGTTTTCATAACGCGATGAATGGTAAGTTTATGGAGGTTCTGGCTTCCAATAATTGCGCCATATTATTTCGACGGGCGGAAGATGGAATAGTGGGTATTAATAAATGCGGTAGTACTCAGTATTTTAATGTCAGTACGCACAGCCGGTTTAAGTGGTATCGACATTATCGTGATGTTAACTCGGGTAATAACGAAATCTATATCACTTCGGGCAGTTACACATTTGCTTTACCAGCGCGTAATTGGAAAATGTGGCAAGTAAATTAGTGAAGTCACTAAGAGCTGTTGATTAATAAATATTAAAAGCACGTCAAGATTACACTGGTTTCAGTTACATGACTTTAGTTACCCTGACTTCAGTAACAATAGTATCCGTTGGCGTGCTTTTTAAGTGATTATTATGGTGTTATTAAATAATTCTTAAAGAATCCATAACGAATGCTTAAAGAACATAAAGCGCGCTCTTAAGGCGTTGCCATTTTTGCAATAAACGCATTTGCGCTATCGATGGAACGATTCATTTGCGTGATGAGTCGATCAACACTTAATTCAATACTGCTTAACTCGCCTTTTAATGATGCAATCGCCTGAGCATTTAAGTTGTGTTTTAAAAATAAGGTTTGATCCTTAAAAACATTCAGTACCGGGTAAATGGATTTTTCTGCCCGTTTCATACTGCGCATAAGTTGCCGATATTGTTGTCGGGTTTGTTGCAATTGTGCGGCGCTTTTCTGTCGCAGTGACTGACTGGTGTATTGGCCAAGTTCCTGTTGCCACTCATCGAATAACGCTTCGGAAACACTTTCCACGGCTTCTATGCGATCGGATACTTCTTCGGCAGCGGCTTTGCTTGCCAGATATTCATCATTGAGCTGTTGGTAATAGTCATTGAGATCACCACCATCAAACGCCATAACCGATTTAAATTGTGCCAGTGCCGACTGAAACTGCTGCTTTGCCTGTTGTTGGCTGTCGCGTGTTTTTTCGACCCGACTGATCATTACATCGCGCTTATGAATACCGACTTTTTCAAGGGCGCCATAGTAAGTGGATTGGCAACCACTTATTAAGCTGTTTACACACAGCAAGGTAATGATAGTTATTAATGAATGGGCTATTCGCATGATTTTGAACCCTTGTTTAAGTAATTCGGACTACTCTATTGTGGAACCTCATATTATTCAAGTTGTTCCTACCGCGAATATAACCGAGGAAGCCGCCACCAATTGATGGAGAAATCAGGCGGACTGCGAGATCCTGTGCTAGGTTTAATAAGTGATCGTCAATAGGGCAACGCAATGGGCACTTTTTTAATCCACTGATTTAATTTAAGTCCCTATGTCGGTAGGTAAGAAACGACAGCTGAATGTATTGCTGAATTTACAAGTGAGGGTAATTCATGAACATTAAGAAGCGCTTTTCAGGAAGGTTTTGGGGATTAATCGTTGGTTTGGTTATGAGCATTAGTTTTCCTGCTCAGGCAGCAAAAGACAGTGCAGAAATCTCATTATCACTGAGTTTTAATAAAGGCCCCGTATGCAGTGTTAACGGTGTTGCGGTAGCTGACAGTGGCTATAAAAAATATGACGAAGATTCCATTTCATGGAAAACAGGTTGTAAAGTCGCTATTCCTAAATCTATGACGCATTGTATTTTAACCGGACAATCGGTGTCGAATTCAGATGCTATCTCGAGCTGGTCAAGTGTGGTTAAAGACGGATACGTGATGGGAAAGCTGATCTCTGAGTCGGATATTAATACCAATTTTGGCAAGTTTAACGCGCATTATTTTTGTCATTGATCAACATTTTGATATTGAAACGGCTTGGGTGAAATAAATGGGGTCTTCTAACATTGATTGTTACTCAAGCCATCTCTTATTATTAAAAACATAAATAATTCAATCAATTATCCGCTTATTTTACCCAGTTTTACCCATTCAAGCTGAGTTTGCCCGGCAATTTTCTCGTACTCTCCAGTGCTCTGATAAATACTGAAATGGCTTGAGCGATGGTCATTAAGTCCAGACGCTTTGTTTTTATCAGAAATATTGGAGTGATGTATGAATAGTGTTAAACGATCCTTAGTAATGTCTGTTTTTTCTGTATACGCCGGTTCGGCACTGGCCATTGATACGCCTGACTGGGGCAATCCTTATGATCTTTATATAGGAGGAGTAACCTATAATGGATCGGGCTACACCGGACACAGTGGCATGCATGGTTCTGTCGTGAGTGGAAGTACCATGGGTATTTGTAACAGCCGACTGCAGGATAAAAAGAGTATGCACCAGTCAGCGGGTGACTCATTTGTTTCTCAGGTAAACTGCTACTTAAAAACCACGGTGCTGCACGAGCCGCAAATTGTTTCACCCGATTTAGGTGGTGGCAATACAGGCACAACACCCATACACGTTGAACTGGATGCGTTAGAGGAAAAGTATGATCTGCAGGGGTATCAGCAGGAGTTAAATGCGATCCAAAAGCGTTATAACATTAGTGGGTTTAGACAAGAGTTCGAACAACTTTATATTCGATCATTACAAAGCAGCTCGTCACAAGAAGATTCTGCAAAAGAATCGACTGCAGAACGACGATAATTGTAGAGGCCGGATGAAATAATACTCATCCGGCAATTTAGATATTCTGGTTTCAAGTCTTGTTCGTTGAGTGAGTCAAATGAGTTAAATGAGTTAAAAGCAATTATGTCTCAGTCTTGTTTTCGGTTTTTTCGGACGGTGAAGCAAGCCATAATAACAGGACACCAACAATAGCCGAGCAGCCAGAGCCGAGCAAAATTGCCAGTCGGTCTATTCGAGCTTCTCCTGCGCCACCTTCTGAAAATGCCAGAGAGGCTATAAATAAACTCATGGTAAAGCCGATACCACACAGGAATGCCACGCCAGAAAATTGCATCCAGTTGCTGTGTTTGGGTAGTTGACTTAATCCCAGTAGAATAGCCATTCCGCAAAACAAAAGTACTCCCAAAGGTTTGCCCACAAATAACCCCAGGAATATTCCAATGGGTATATCGGCACTTAAGTTAGCCAGTGATAGATTTTCAAGCACCACACCGGCATTTACAAAAGCAAATACTGGAAGGACTAAAAAGTACACATAAGGGTGCAGATTACTGGTTAGTCGATGATTAGAGATGGCTCCAAAGTCTTCATCTTTTGATCGCACCAGAGGAATAAATAACGCGTTAATAACACCGGCGAGTGTTGCGTGAACGCCTGACTTTAAAAAACAGATCCACACCAAAATACCAAACAAAACATAAGGCGCTATGCGTTTTACTTTTAGTCGGTTAAGCACAAACATTCCAATTAATCCGATGCTGGCTAAGGCCAGAGATAATAACGACAGCTTTGAGGTGTAGAAAACAGCGATCACCAGAATGCCGACAAGATCATCGACAATCGCCAATGTCAGTAAAAATAACTTTAATGAACTGGGGGCACGGGTGCCAAGCAGGGCGAGAATGCCCAGCGAGAAAGCAATGTCTGTTGCAGTGGGTATGGCCCAGCCATGAGCCGACAGTTGATTTTGGTAATTAAACAAAAGATAAACCGCTGCTGGAACAATAATACCCCCAGCGGCACCTATAATGGGCAGCACAATATTTTTTGGCTGGCTTAGTTGACCTATTAACAGTTCACGCTTTAATTCCAAACCGATAAGGAAGAAAAAAATAGCCATCAGGCCATCATTCACCCATAACAATAATGGTTTTTTCAGTGAAAAAGCATCGGCACGAACTTCAACTTCTAATAGCAGAAAGTTAGAGTACTGTTCTGCATAAACCGAGTTTTTGAGTAACATGGCCAGTAGCGCAAAAACGATCAACAAAATTGCGGGCGTGGACTCATTGTGTAACAGGCGATTGGCTAAACTCTGATTTTGCATTGGATTTTCCAGTCTCTAATTAGAACGAAAGATAAACACGCTCTAGCTAAGCCTGCTTAAAACCATTTTTTCCATTTTAAATAAATAATTTCTATGGCGGCGATGATCAACAGAATGACACAAACAATAGTAAACGCGGTATTGCTTTCAACACCGGGCATACCGCCAACATTAATTCCCAGTAAGCCGGTTAAAAATGAAACAGGAATAAATACAGCGGTTATCAGTGAAATCAAATAAAGATTTTTATTCACTCGCTGAGACAGTTTATTGGATTCGTGGTTTTCCACCAGCTGGCAACGTTCTTTTACCAGTGCCAGTTCTTCAACTTCGTGGGTCATATCATCATCCAGTTCCTGAAGTTGGAACTGAGTTTCTTGATCAAGCCATGACAGTTTGATATTCATCAGTTTTCTTAGCACCTCCTGCTGAGGTGATAGATAACGCCATAGCTTGGCTGCGCTTCGTCTAGACTCTTCGATAAACTCAATGTCGATGGTTTTCCCTTCATCAATATTATCTTCAATTTCATCCAGTCGATTGGCAAGTTTGGTAACTTGTGATTCTATTTTTAATAAAATACTTTGCAGTAACTTTATAAACAGTTCTTGTATGTCGCAGCTTTCAGCGTTTGAACTGGTAATTGACGATCGAACTTCGGTGATACTTTGCAGGCGACGACTGCGGAAGCAAATAAGCTTAGTGCCATCAAAATATATTCGCACACTGACCATGTCTTCTGGTTCGGAGTCCGGATTAAGGTTAATACCACGAATGAATAACAAAACTTGATTTTCACGTGTTATCCAGAGTCTTGGTCTAACGTCCGGGTCGAGCAGTGATTGCTTATGTGTGTGTGACAAATCAACCTGACTTAATACCTGCTCAACAGAGGTTTCATCTTTGTAGTCCAGAGTTAACCACTGTGGTGCATCCTTATCGAGCGCATCGAATCCATCGACTGTTTGCCATGAAGAATCTTTTAGCTGAACAAATTGTGGCGGATTAATCTCTGTCATTATTTTGGCTCCGTGTGGCATCACTTCGTATATGCAAATCACGTTGTGGGAATGGAATTTCAATATTATGTTGACGGAAAGCCGCGTCAATCTGGAAGTTTAATTCACTGCGCACCCGATTAATGGTGGCGATGTCTTTTAAGAATGCGCGTATTTCAAAGTTTAAACTGCTCTCACCAAACTCCCAGAACAAAATTTGACATGGATACTGTGGATCATCGGTGATCAAATCAGGGTGTTGTTTAGTAATATCCGATAAAACGTTTTCAACTTTATCGGAGTCACTGCCATAGGCCACGCCAACCATTAATTTTATTCGGCCTATACTGTCGTTTAACATCCAGTTTGTTACCTGATTCGTCAGCAAGTCAGAGTTGGGTACAATTATATCCGCGCGATCAAACGTTTGTATTTCGGTAGCGCGAATATTAACGTTTTTAACAAACCCTTCGGTATTGCCGATAACAATCCAGTCTCCGCGCTTGATGGGGCGTTCTATTAATAGAATGAGTCCGGAGACAAAGTTGCTGACGATGTTTTGCAAACCAAAACCAATGCCAATAGAGAACGCGCCAGCAATCAGTGCCAGATTTTGCACACTGAATCCGGCAATGGATAAGCCAATGAGTCCCGATGTAACGACTGCCGAATACCAAAAAATGGCCGCCAATGCTTCACTGCTGCCTTTGGTGGGTTGCAGTGACTTATGCGCCCGGCTTTCAATTTTTATCTGTAAAAACTTTGATAACACCAGCAGCAATCCAAAAATGCTGATGCCATAAACAATTGCCAGCAGTGATAAGGAAATACTGCCAATATCAAAGCCATGAGTGATGCCGTTAATAATTTGATCGGACACATGCAAAGGCAATCCCAGATAAGGGATCATTAAAATCAGTACAAATAAAATGCCTGCACCTATGAGACCCCATTTTACCCAGGGAAAACCCGGCAGTGGCTCGCGGCTATTATCATTTAATAACTTTTGCCGAAGCTGTTGTAAAAACTCACTGAGTTGCTCAACAAATAACGGTACGGATTTTTTGATCAGTCGGCCAATCAACCAGATAATATTAATGGTCACCGCCGTTAATAATATTTGGTGAGCCAGTTGATGAAAGCCTATACTGTCGATGGTTAAAATTAAAACGGCTCCAGTAACAAAACCAAGCCATACTTTAGTGCTTAAGTTTGCGGTAAGGGTTAATAAAACCACCAGCCAGGCAATAATAAACAGGGTATCCATAATTAACGGCTGTGGCAGTTCGCCAGTCACTTCAAAATTCAATAAATAAATTAAGCTGGTGGCGGCGAAGGCATAGCTGACTATCAGGCGTGTAAAACTTTTCCAGGAAAACCGATTTTCAAACCCCAGAAACAACATCGATGTAATAATAAACCCCTGCCAGTACCCGGTCTGACTGTTTACATCGCTACTATCCATTAACCAGTGGGTGATAAAACTGATAAAGCCAAACAACAAAATCAGTGCGTAGGTGATTTGTTTTTGTTTGACTGCTCGATTCTCCGAAAAATCTTTTTGTCCATTGCTTGAGGCATTGACTTGCTTTAATACAAACCAGAAAACCATAAACAGGGCAATGCTTAAATAAAACGCCAAACTGTTAACGGCTTGATAAACTGATGGCGTAATGGCAGGTTGCAGCGATAGGGAAACATCGCTTTTAGCGGCTGCAATATCCGAATGCTCATTTAAAAGACCGCGCTGGCGAGTTTTATAACGGAAAAACGAATCTTTATTTAACTGTTGTATTGCGTCTTTTTTTAACCGGTTTAATGAGGCTTTTAACTGTTTACAGAGCTGCTGGGTTGCGCTGTCATTATTATTGCCGGTTTTGTCGTTACTGCTGCCTGTTTCGCTGTCTTTTGTTTCAGCTTTATTTTTTACTGAATTAGTTTGCGATGAGTCTTCTGCACACTGTTTAATTTCACCACTTAAAGTAAGCAACTTTTTATAATGTGCGTGTAACCGGGAGGCTTTTAAATCATCAACCGTTACTTTTTCCAGCTTTTGGATTTCAGTTTTAAAATACTGAACACTCAGCTCGGAATATTCTTCGCTGAGCAGTAAAGGAGTACTTAATGATAAAAATACCAATAGCCAGAATTTCAACATGATTAGATACCGGGACAAAGACTTGACTTGATAGTGGTATTAAATCACTAATAATTCAAGCAAATTATTCTGTTAGCGCTGTTTATTCCGCTTGGATAAACACAGTCTAATAGCAAAGAGACTCTAATATTGACCTGGTAAAGTTAGAGCGTAAATAAAAGCCTCGGGGCAAGGTTTTAATGATATCCCCATCGGGCCCGATGGCTTCTGTCAGCACCGATGCATTGGCGGCTTTCGGTCTTATTTGTAATGCTTCGCCAAATCTTGAGTTTAACTGGCCCAGTTGGCCGAGCATCACTTTTTCCATGGCGTCTTCCCAGTCGCAACGTAAAACGGCTTCTTGCTCAGGAGAGGGTGACCAGAGAACCGGCGTGGCTACCATGCGCTGTTGTATGGCTACGCCTTTAAGTGACACTATTGGAAACCACAATACCTTTGCCAGTTTTTTGCGAACCAGACTGTTGTGCCATTGTTCACGGTGAGTATTCATAAGATGAACCACGCTGACATAGGTGGACTCTAATGGTTTACCTGTTTCATCAATGGGAATGGTTTTTAGCTCCACGCCTAGCTGTGGAAAATCAGGCTCAGGAAGTGAGCCTGCGGTTGCGCCAAGTAATTGCTCAATAAACTGACCAATCCAGCCTTTTTCAATAAGCAGGTTATCGGGCATATTGGCAGCGTGTTGGTTTGCCAGATCGCCCAGTGTTCGACCCGACAACTGCCTTGCCCGCGTCATTAACTCATCAATACTGGTTGGCGGATTTATAAAACTCATTCCGAATGTTTAGCTACCGATTGTTGTTTGTTTAGCGTGTTGAGGGCGACGGGGATGAAGATTGCGTCAGTTTAAACTGCAAATGTTGTTTTACCATAGGCCATTCCTCATCGAGGATTGAAAATACCACTTTATCGGCGGTGCTGCCGTCTTTGGCTACAATAAATTTTCGCAGGATGGCGTCCTGTTTTGCGCCCAGCCGTGCAATGGCATTTCGAGAAGCATGATTCATCCAGTGGGTTCTAAATTCAACGGCAATGCGATTGAGTTGCTCAAAGGCGTGGCGTAACAGCAACAGTTTGCACTCGGTATTTACAGCTGAGCGCTGATAAGATTTTGCGTACCAGGTATAGCCAATTTCTATGCGCCTGTTTTGTTCGCTGGCATTGCAAAATCGGGTGCAACCGATAATGCTATTGCTGGCAAGATGGCGTACCACAAACGGCAAAGCGGTATTATTACGCTGTTGCTCGAGTGCTGTTTGCAGGTAGTCATCAATCGTTTGAGCAGAAGGCACGCCGGTAAACCAGAGTTGCCAAAGTTCACCATCGCTGGCGGCTTTAAGCAAGGCGTCTTTATGCTCTATCAGTAGTGGCTCCAAAGCCACGTGAGAGCCTGTTAATGTCACGGTTTTCATTAAATCATGCTCCATTAATTCATGCTCCAGTTGTCCATACTCAAGTTATCCATGCTCCAGTCGAGAATTGGCCAGCCATTTTTAATGGCGGTGTTTTTTAAGGTGTTGTCTGGCGTAACTACTATTGGTTTGCCAACTCGCTGCAATAGTGGCAAATCATTGTGAGAGTCAGAATAAAAACAGGCTACAGATAAGTCAAAAGGATATTGTTCGGGCGCGTCTGACTTTATGGGTGGAGCGTGTTGAAGATCTTGTTGCCGATCCATTTGCTCTAACCAATGCTCAAGACGAAGGATTTTTCCATCGCGGTACGACGGTGTGCCAAGGGTACGACCGGTAAACCGGCCATCAATGCACTCAAGCTCACTGGCGATAAGATGAGGAATACCCAGAGACTGAATCGCTGTCGAGGCTAAAAAATGATTGGTCGCCGTGATCACCAGTAGCGTATCACCACGAGCCTGATGTTGCTTGATGCAGTCTATGGCAGCCGGGCGCAGATTCGGTTTTAAATATTCGCGCTCAAACTGCTTTGCCAGTTGTATAAGTTGTTCCGGGGAAAATTGCGCCAGCGTATTAGCGCAAAACCTCAAAAATTGTGACATATCCAGCTGACCGTCCAGATAGTCCTGGTAGAAGCGGTTTTTTTCTGCCTGATAATGTTGGGCATCCACAAGCCGTTGTTGCGACAGAAAATCGCCCCACAGTTGATCGCAGTCGCCTTCCAGAATTGTATGGTCGAGATCAAAAATGGCTAATGGCATATTATCGGAGTTAACGGTTGTGGCTTAATAAGAGCGGGCCATTTTAAATCACTTGAAGCGCACATTCCTTATAATTTTTTGTTTGCCGAAACGGCTAACTTGTGGTTGAATGATTTTAAGAAGAATTTAATTGGTAATTATAAGTGATTGATTCAGAAGGATTTCGTGCCAACGTAGGCATAATCGTCTGTAATGAATCTGGTCAATTACTTTGGACACGGCGTGCTGGCCAGAATTCCTGGCAATTCCCTCAAGGTGGGGTGAATGAAGGGGAGACACCCGACGAAACCATGTTTCGAGAACTCTACGAAGAGATCGGGCTGTCCAGACAAGATGTAAAGGTTCTGGGATCAACCAAAAACTGGTTGCGATATCGTTTACCCAGTCGTTATATCCGACACGACAGTGTTCCACTGTGTATTGGTCAGAAACAGAAATGGTATCTGTTGAAATTAATGTCCGACGAAAGTCGACTTGATTTTGCCACCACCAATCATCCCGAGTTTGATGATTTTATGTGGGTGGGTTACTGGTATCCGTTAAGACAAGTGGTTGCGTTTAAGCGCGATGTGTATCGGCAGGCGTTATTGGAACTGTTGCCGGTGATGCATGATCAGCAGCGTCATCAGCGTCAAAAGCGAGCCAGACGGAGGCATCAGCAGCGCAAACATAACTGAACCTATCCTCTCCCTGTTCCCTATCACCATAGTTGTGGGCGGTCGAATGGAATGGGTGCGGTCGAGTTGGTTGTGGACTGTGAGTTTGATGTAGACGATCGAGTTTGATCTAGACAGTGATTACAAAGTCGTAATGGAGGAATATGCAGGAGCGCTTAAGTCACATTACGCAAGAAGTGAACCGGGCAGACTCTGCCGAACAAGCACTGAATGTGATTGTTCGTCGGGTTTGTCAGGCGCTCAGTACTCAAGTCTGTTCGGTGTATCTTGCTGACTATTCCGAGCAATGTTTTATTCTTAAAGCCACCCAGGGGCTCAATCCTCAGGCAGTCGGCAATCTATCTTTAGGGTTTCAGGAAGGCATTGTCGGACTGGTTGCGCAACGTGAAGAGCCGATTAATCTCGACAATGCACCCGAACACCCCAACTTTCACTTTTCTCCCGCAGCCAAAGAAGACGCTTTTCATTCGTTTTTAGGGGTGCCGATACTTGAGCAGCGTCAGGTACTCGGTGTGCTGGTGGTGCAGCAGCTTAAGCCGCGTAAATTTTCCGATGACGAAGTTAACTTTTTAATGACGCTTTCGGCGCAGCTGGGCCGATTAATTGCGCAGTCTGAAAAGCGTGATCGCATTCATCCAAGAGCCGTTGAGCAGCAGAGCCCACGCAAACTGCAAGGTTTTCCTGCCGCCAGTGGTCTGGCTGTAGGTGAAGCCATCGTATTTTACCCACCAGCGGATATATTTGCCGTTCCTGATAAAATAGCTAACAGCATTTCTGCCGAGTTAAAGCGAATAAAGCGCGCTTTTCGATTGGCACAGAATGAAGTGTTGGCGATGAAGCGGCGTATGGAAAACTCGCTCAGCGAAGAAGAACTGGGTTTGTTTGATGCTTATCTGTCGATACTCGATCACAATGGCTTATTGGCAGAAGTGATCCAGGTGATTGAAGAGGGTCAGTGGGCACCGGGTGCTTTACGACAAGTGACCGAGCAACATGTTAAGCAATTTGAAGCCATGGACGATCATTATTTTCAGGAGCGTGCCAGTGATGTGATTGATCTGGCAAGGCGGGTGCTACAACTGCTGGAAAACGAACACGCCACACGTCCCAAAATGACCCGCCGTGCGATTATTGTTGCGGATGATATTACACCTGCTTTATTAGCTGAATTACCGACAGAAAAAATACTTGGATTAGTCTCAATGCGCGGATCGCCAAGCTCCCATGCTGCCATACTGGCAAAGGCACTGGGTATTCCGGCGGTTTGTGGCTTTGATGGAATGCCGATCCATTTATTTCAGGGGCAAACGCTGATCATTGATGGGTACAAAGGCAGTTTGTACTTGTCGCCGTCGGAACCGCTTAAAGTGCAGTATCTTCATCTTATCGAAGAAGAGCAGCAACTGACTCGAGAGCTTGAAAAGTACGTCAATGAACCGGCGATAACCACCGATGGTTTTATGATGCCACTGTTAGTGAATACAGGGTTAATGGCTGACTTTGAAAAAAGTGTTCATGTGGGTGCCGATGGTGTGGGATTGTATCGAACGGAAATTCCTTTTTTATTGCGTGAGCAATTTCCTGGTGAAGACGAACAGGTAAAAATTTATCGCTCGGCGTTGCAGGCATTTCACGGCAAGTCTGTGACATTTCGCACGCTGGATATTGGTGGCGATAAGCAATTGCCTTATTTTCCGATACACGAAGACAATCCTTTTCTTGGCTGGCGCGGTATTCGGGTAACGCTGGATCATCCGGATATATTTTTAATTCAGGCGCGAGCCATATTTAAAGCATCGGCCAATATCGATTGCTTTAAAATAGCCTTACCAATGATTTCCAGCGTGGAAGAAGTGGATGAAAGCATTCGTCTATTAGAACAAGCTTTTTATGAAGTGAACAGTGAATTATCGGAATCGTCCAAGCCGATTAACAAGATGCCACCGATAGGTATTATTTTAGAGGTTCCCTCGGCGATCTATTTATTGCCCCATATTGCAAAACGGGTTGATTTTATTTCGGTGGGCAGTAACGATTTAACGCAATACCTGCTAGCGGTTGATCGCAACAATACGCGGGTGTCATCTTTATTCAGTAACTATCATCCGGCAATTTTGGCTGCATTGAATGATATTCGGCGGATTGCCAATGAATGCCAACTGGAAGTCAATATTTGCGGTGAAATGGCCGGCGATCCCATGGCCGCGATACTCTTGTTAGGCCTTGAGTTTAATGGATTAAGCATGAACGCCAGAAGCTTGCCCAAAATAAAAAAAGTAATTCGCAGTTTTGCATTATCCGAAGCAAAAGACGCCGTGTCCCATGCGTTAACCCTGGAGAAAGCGCGGGATATACATCATTACTTATTTGAGTTACTGGAGCAAAAAGGATTGGGTGGGTTGATCAGGGCTGGAAAATAAACTTTTACAGGTTTTGTTAAAGTTTTTGTTAACAGCCCTGGCGGATAATTACTTTAGGTTCACAACGCTCTTCGTTTTAACGCACCAGTCACAAAACTCATCGGCATTTTTCCAAATCGACTGGGCAATAGAAAGATGTTTTAACGAAGCCTGTTTGTTATTTTCTTCGTTATAAATTTGAGACAATTGCAAATGAGTGTTCGGATGTTTTGGCCATTGCTTTAAAATGTTATTCGCCACTTTTTTGGCTTTGTCGTATTGCTTAAGCGCAATGAGATTCTTAATGAGTAGCTCATGGATATAGCCTTCGGATGCAGAGGTCACAGCGTCACCAGAAAGTGCCTGATATTTAACTAATGCCTGTTCCAGTCGTTCAACCGCAAGTTGATGATTGTTCTCTTGAGCGGCTATACGACTTGCGGCAATATCAACTAGGTACTCAAGGTGTTTCATCTGGTACTGTTCAACAAATCGCTCCACTTTCACAAACGCCTGTTTCGCCTGCTCGGTTTTATTGAGTTGTAAATTAAGAAATAGGTAACCAAATTGAATGGCGTCAACAATCCCTTCATCGAGCTCTTGCTGCAGTGACTCAAGTTTACTTAAGGCCTGCTGGGTTCGGCTGGTATCAACGTACAAATGTATTTGCGAAATAAAAGAAATAAAAATAGCATCCAGTGGCTGGTGATATTGTTGAATAACCTCTTGATGCATTTGTAAATACTGGAATGATTTTTCAACTTGCCCAAGTGTGTAATAGAAATTCACTTTGTGAGCGATGATATTTCCGCGTTGTCTGGGTGCTTGAGAAATACTGCTTGCTTCCTCGTATCTATCTAAGGCGTCGTCAATACGTCCTTCTCTAAGTGCCAGGTTGGCCAGCATTAAGACTGGTGAAACTTTATCGGTTCTAAGAAATGCGGCCCGTCTTGCTAGTTTTTTTGCCGACTCTAAATCACCTTGTTTAATGGCTACTTCGGCTTCATTTAAAATAGGGGTGAATAACTTGGGTCGTAATTTTTGATGTTTGCGATACTCGGCAATGGCCGCTGAATAATTTTTTTGTGACTCGTAAATTTTACCCAGTCGACTGTAGATCCAGCTTTGCGTTGGGTTTAACTCGAGTGATCGTTGATACAATGCAATGATTTCGTCATGATTCTCACTTTTCTGCATGAGTATGTTGGCTAAACGATTATAGGGTTCGTAGTCTTGAGGGTAGAGCTCCAGCCAGCTACGAAAGACACTGATTTGTTCATCCACTTTTTTTTGTGTGGCATAAATCCAGCTTTTTATTGAAAACTTAATCGGTTCATTCAGTTTGTAGCCAAAGGTTAACGCTTTTTGTAATAATTCTTCCCCTTCGTTAAACTCCCCTTTTTTAAACAATAAATCGGCAAGAGAAATATAAGCTAATGCGTAGCTGGGATCTTGTTCAATTGCCTGACGCATTCCTTTAATTGCGGCATCGTAATCATTATCAAACACAATTTTAACAGCGGCTTCAACGAATGATTGAAGAGCCGCTAAATTGCCTGTGATGTAATCTTTGAGTGGAATGCTGTCAATAAGGTGATCATCTTTCGGCAGTAACTGTGGTTGTTGGCGTAAAAACTGAGTCGCGGCAATGGCAAGTTCGAAAGGGTCTTTGTTTTCAACAGAAAACTCTGCAATGGGATCATTTGACTCCGTTGAAAACAGTTTAAGTTGCAGAGCAAAGTTTTGTTGGTTTGACGATTGCCCGGTTGTTGAAAGTGTCGCTCGAACAAAGTAATTTAAATCAGCGTCTGTAGCGACTGAACGTGCTAAAGATAATGGTAATCCGAGGCCTTCTTTAAAGCCTGCTCGTTTAACCATCCAGAACAGATTGTCGTTAAAAAAGGAGTTTACAATTAACGACTTTTGTTGCGTCAATTGATTGCTGATGAGATAGGGTAATCCATAACTTAACCAATGATCGTTTTGATTCAGATTCGATTGATCAAAAAAGAAGATGCCAATACGAGGTATAGCGACGCCCTTTGTTGTTTCCAGTGCAGAGGTTTGATTGTGTGAAAGGTTCTGGCTGGGAGTAACCTGAGTCGTATCCGGTGAATCATTTAAGTGAATGGATAAAACAAGCGCCAGTGTGACGACGATATTAGCGGGAACGCCCAGTTTTTCGGCTTTTCCCCATTCGTCTTTACCGGGAGCGCCATGCCGCCAGGCCAATAAAATAACCGCTGGCAGAAAACTGATCATGGCAGCTAATACGATGTCCACCAGGCGATCGGTAAAGCCGTAACGCTCCACAATAATACCGGTAAACTCCATCAACGCGACAATTGCACCCAAATAGATGCCAACGATTTGAAACACGCGTCGTTGTAATAGCTGCTTAAATAAGCCGGCTTGTGGCGGTTGAGTCATGGTCGGTGAATTCCTTTGAGTCGTTGAACGCGGCCCTGATGCAGTAAAATCCTACCGAAATCTTGCTCGCTTGCCAATTAAAAGCCGTTGCCTGATGTTTGTCGACGGCCGATCGTCGATCAAACCGTCGATCAATCAAACTATTAATTAAAATACCAATCAAGCCGTCAATCAATAAGGGTGCTTTGGGACAGATCCACGGATTTTTGCCAAACCAGTATAAAATTATTGGCGGGCATATCATGCTTTTCCACAAACATAAGCCCTGCATCGCGCGCAAGGGCTTCCAGATCCACGTAATCGCGCAGACCCATTTCAGGATCTTGAGATTTCAGGTATTGATCAAAAGATTCATTGCTGTCGCTGGTAAATTCGCCACAAAAATTAAACGGACCATACAAACAGAAGTAGCCATTGGTTTGCAGAGTATTGCCAACGCCGTTAAAAAACTGCTCGACCATGGGCCATGACATGATATGACTGGTGTTTGCGCTAAAAATGCCTTCCGCTGATTGAATCGGCCAGGGTTGAGTGACATCGAGTGTTAACGGACGTTTCAGGTTGTTGCCCTGGTAATCATCAATCCAGGCATTAATGCCATGGTGGTATTGAGTCTGATCACTGGTTTGCCAGGTCAGGTGTGGCAAGTGTTCGGCAAAGTGGACTGCGTGTTGCCCGGTACCACTGCCAATTTCCAAAACATGACGGGTATCTGCAAAATACTTTTGTAGCACGTCCAAGATTGGTTGCTTATTATTTTCGCAGGCCTGTGAAAAGGGTTTGTCGCTCATAAATGCCCGATGATTATAAATACCAAATAATTTGCGCGTATTGCTTTTCCAAATCGAAAAAGTCAATTTTCTGATAACCCACTTTAACAGATAAGCTTTTGTTAATGGAAAAATTGACGCCTAAATCGTAAAAATATTCGTTATTGTTACGTGATTGATTAAACGTCTGGGTGTCGGATTCAATATCATATTCTTGTGAAATAAGTGCGCGACCAACTTTTCCCGAAAAGCTAAAGCGTTCAGCTATGGGGTAACTGGCTTCTACAGCAAGTTGCGTCAATACTAGGTCAACATGACTATCCGTGTCATTGAATAAAATACTTCGATTATCAAACGTTAGATCTGTGGTTCGATCCAGTGTGACTTTTATATTCGGATGAATGCTATAGCCAATGCCTACTGTGACATTAAAGTTGTCATGGCTGTCCAGCTCACTGTTCATTCCAGAGATCGTATCGGCATGGGTCATTAATGCGCCATTATCAATTGTATACTCTTGAGTCAGTGCGCCGCCGTAAAGGAAAAAGGGTTTATCAACAGCAAAAGCTGAGTGAACAGTCGTCAGTAAAACAAGCAAAATAGTTGCACGTAACATAGGTTAATCTTCCTGATTGAAAATAAAGCGGTAGTTTAAATCATCCAACATATGGGGAAAAGCGAAATAATACCGACAAAAAGGCTTCGATAAAAACGAGTATGATGTGTACAAACAAAAGTATGATTCGGAAAGTAATATATTTATTGGTAATTAATGACGATAAAAACTCAAAGCTTTCCACTGAGCTTTTTCTGGTAGGGGTGTGATGGTATGGTGCCTCGCTCAAAAAATTGCCATTGACGCTGTGTATTTAATTGCACAATAGCTGATGACCGTGTGCCGTATTGTCGGTGGCCTAATTCAAAGGGTTTTATAAATGGGCTGGAGAGTTTTTTCTCCATATCGGCAGATATACCCGTTGAGGGTAAATGTTCTTCGGCAACGGTTTCAGGATGCGCCAACAGATTAAATAAATTATCAGAGTCAATATTGTTGTCAGTTAACTGGTCCGCAAGTGCGTTTCTGAGCCAGTGCATTTTTGGCCACTGGTCATCGATGTGACCATTACTGAACGCATAAACGCCATCAGAAAATGTGTGCACACCAATACTCTGATTGCTGAGATAAAAACATTCCCCACTGATTAAATCGCCAGCGACCAAATTAAATCCGCTGTATTTATCGGCATTATTAGCCAGTTCATCAAACCAGTCGGGCAGTGTTTGATGGGTTAATAAACAATTGTTAACCAGCATTCCTCGAGAAACTTCACCAGCGGGCAATGACGGATCTCTAAAATTGGTCAGGGCTGCCCAGCGTCCATTTTCATGAATGGCTAACCAGCTGCCGCCGGCTTCTTCATCACGACCCCCAATAATCTGCTGATGATCCTGCCAGCGATGCAGTGGTAATGTCGGTCGATCAAAAAATTCATCCCGGTTGGCAATTAATATAAACGGGTAGTCCGGATGTTGATTGATGGCGAATGCGAGTAAGCACATACATGATCCAAAGGGTTGATAAACCGGTATTTCGACAGGTTTAAAATGACAGGGTATAGTGCCAGTCTAACCAATTTGCCTGATTGAAAAAATAACTAAAACGTATGATGGAATGGATGTTGTACTTGGCGGCCGGAGCATTGGCGGGTGTGATGGCTGGATTACTGGGCATTGGCGGCGGTTTTATTATTGTACCCGTGATGCTGTTCTTACTGCCCTTGTCGGGCGTTTCCGATGTTTATCTGATGCATGCGGCTATTGGCACTTCTCTGGCGACCATTTGTGTTACGTCTGTGGTTTCTTTTCGGGCGCACCATTCCCGTGGTTCGGTAGATTGGCCTTATGTAAAGCTGTTAGCCCCCGGCATATTAGTGGGCGCTTTTCTGTCAGGAGTTGTGGCGGACTTTTTATCGAGCAGCGTATTGGCCGTTATCTTTGCGCTTGGTGCGGTATTAATGGCGATACAGATATGGCTGGCTAAACAACCGGAGCAAGCTCCCGATAAGCCATCCCGCAGTGCAGTATTTATCACCGCTGCGGCCATTGGTTGCGGTTCCGGATTGGTGGGTATTGGCGGCGGCTCTCTGGTGGTGCCTTATTTGCATTATCTGGGTGAAAAAATCACCCGCTGTGTTGGCACCGCTGCAGCTTGTGGTCTGCCAATCGCACTGGCTGGCACCAGCAGTTATGTGGTGATGGGCTGGGACGCCAGAATGCCGGATTTCTCCTTCGGCTATATCTATTTGCCCGGCTTTTTAGGTATCATTATCGCCTCCAGTTTAACCGCGCCTTTGGGTGTCAAACTGGCTCATAAGCTACCGGCGCAAAAGCTAAAAAAAGTGTTTGCGGTGTTTCTGTTTCTGGTAGGCATTCACATTGCGTTAAAGCAGCTGAATATTTTTTGATCATTAAGTAAAGGTTAAGGCATGGAGTTTCCACAAATTGATCCGGTCATCTTTCATATCTGGGGACCGATTGCGCTGCGCTGGTATGCGCTGGCGTATCTGATAGGTTTGGTCAGTGCCTGGTGGCTGGGCGTTCGCCGGGCTCGTAAACCTGGTAGCATCTGGACCGAACAGGAAATTTCCGATTTTGTGTTTTACGGTTTTTTAGGCGTGGTGATTGGTGGTCGTCTTGGTTATGTTCTGTTTTACCAATTCGATATGTTTCTTGATAATCCCTTATACCTGCTGAAAATATACGAAGGCGGCATGTCATTCCATGGCGGTATGTTAGGTGTTGTGGGCGCTTTCTATTTCTTTTGTCGTAAAACAAACAAACCCTTCTGGGCGTTGGCGGATTTTATTGCGCCACTTGCGCCCATTGGTTTAGGTGTCGGGCGACTCGGTAATTTTGTAAATGCCGAACTGGTGGGAAGAACCACCGATTTGCAAAGCACACCCTGGGCGGTTCACTTTCCACAGGATCCGGCGGGTGTGTATCGACACCCATCGCAGTTGTATGAGTTTGCACTGGAAGGTGTGGTGCTGTTTGTGCTGTTGTTCTGGTTTAGCGCCAAGCCCCGACCGCGCAAAGCGGTTGCCGGTTTATTTTTGGCCGGTTATGGCAGCTTCCGTTTTATTGTGGAGTATTTTCGCGAGCCGGATGCGCACTTACGGGAAATGGCCGAGTGGCTTACCATGGGGCAGGTACTCAGTGCGCCCATGATTATTGCCGGTGTTGCGTTAATGGTGTGGGCTTATAAAGATCCTGTGCTGGATATTGCCGAATCATCCAACGGCAAAAAGTCGGGTAAAAAAAGTCATAAAAAGCACGCAAAAAAATCTTAATCGATAAATAATTAACCATCGGTTGAGTGAAAAAATTATTTAATTAATGAAATGGTAATGAGTGAAATATTCATTAGTTAAGTAGCAGAATAATGATGTAGAGAGAATTAATCCTGGAGCAGTCATGCAGCAATATTTAGATATGATGAAGTACGTTCTTGAAAACGGTAACGATAAAGGCGATCGAACCGGCACAGGAACACGCAGTGTATTTGGCTATCAAATGCGGTTTGATTTGCAACAGGGCTTTCCGTTAGTAACCACCAAAAAATTGCATTTGCGTTCGATTATTTATGAGTTGTTGTGGTTTTTAAACGGCGATACCAATATTAAATATCTAAAAGATAATGGCGTTTCCATTTGGGATGAGTGGGCCGATGAAAAAGGTGATTTGGGCCCCGTTTACGGCGAGCAATGGCGCAGCTGGAAAAAGCCCGATGGCAGCACCGTGGATCAAATTGATAATGTGATCCGACAAATTAAAACCAATCCAAATTCTCGCCGCTTGTTAGTGGTGGCCTATAATCCCGGAGTGGCCGATGACATGGCATTACCGCCCTGTCATTCACTGTTTCAGTTTTATGTTGCCGACGGCAAATTATCCTGTCAGTTGTACCAGCGCAGTGCCGATATCTTTTTAGGAGTACCCTTTAACATTGCCTCTTACGCATTGCTCACTCATATGGTGGCTCAACAATGCGATCTTGATGTAGGGGAATTTATCTGGAGTGGCGGAGATGTGCATTTGTATTCCAATCACTTTGATCAGGCTCAGGTACAACTTGCCAGAGCCCCCTTGCCATTGCCAAAGTTAAACATAAAACACAAGCCTGCTGACTTATACAGTTACCAGTTTGAAGACTTCGAAATTGAAGGCTACGAGTCGCATCCGCACATTAAAGCACCGGTTGCCGTTTAAGCAGCCAAGTTTTTAACCGACAAAATATGACGACAATGAAAAAACCAATAATTTCGCTGGTATGCGCCATGGCCAACAATCGCGTGATCGGCAAAGACAATGATATGCCTTGGCATATGCCCGCTGATCTTAAACACTTTAAACAAACCACCATGGGCAAGCCAATCGTGATGGGGCGCAAAACATTTGAGTCGATTGGCAAGCCATTGCCGGGACGACAAAATGTTGTGATCAGCCGCAATAAAAACTTTAAACCCGATGGTGTGGATGTGGTATCCAGTATTGATGAAGCCATTAAACTGCTGAGTGCCGAAGACGAAATTATGATCACCGGCGGTGGCCATATTTATCAGCAAACCATTGACCAGGCTGATCGCTTGTATTTAACCTTTATTGATTTAATCACAGAGGGCGACGCTTTCTTTCCCGAGTTTGAACATTTAACACTTAACGAAGTGGCGCGTGAAGCGCATCAGCCGGATGAAAAAAATAAATACTCATACGAGTTTGTCACCTATCATGTTGAGTAATCCGTTAATAGCAGCAATCTTTTTTATTGGTTCAAGTGTATTGCTTATCGGCTGCACCGATCAGCACGCCTTAAATAAATACAAGCAAACCTATAAGCAAGGGCTTATAAAATTGTGTGGAGAAGCAAAGGACTGCAAAGAACTTATTGAACAGCGTTTTGATCAATGTTTGGATGAATCTTTAGTTCGAGACATGATTGCCGCAAAACCAGAAGAGCAAGAACAGCTGAATAAGAATATTGTCGAAAAAACAATGGCGTGCATTGTTGAATATGCGGAAAAGGAATCTAATTTAAAGAATGTCAATCAAATATAGTTTTTTATATTTATCAGTGAAGATAGAAAACAGTGTAAATAAAAATCAATGTATCATGGTCGTTTTTTTAGAACCATTTAAGAAATTTATTTGATAAGAGTGTCAATATAAAATTAATTAGTAAAAAGACTTATCCATTAGTTGTAAATAAGGATATGATGAAAGGTGAAATCTAAAATTGAGAAGGTTAAAAATAGAATCAGTCAGATTTGTATTGGCTTAATTTTATCTGCCCTATTTGTTTATATTTTTTTTGGCAATGAAAAGTTAGTGGTTCAGCTTTTAGTCGTGGTGTTTTTCTTGTGGGGCTTAAAAACTATTTTAGATTATAAAGATGATTCTACAATGCATTTATATGTTCAAATAGTACCACCTGATGCTCCTGAAATAGAACGGGCGGTATGGTTCTGGATAGCAGTATTCTTGGTAGTATCTTCTGTAATTTTGTTTGTAAAGTTATTGATAGGTTCTTATGATTATTTATACTGAAGTGATTAATTATTAAATTCTTAGGTTCACAGCGAAGTTTAAATTAGCAAAAAAACAGCTTTTTAATGAGAGTTCATATTTTTAGCTAAATGGTTTCATTAATTACATTGGCCACCAATATGCGAGAAGCCATGCTCTAATTCTTCTGGTGTGACTTTACATACATTACTTCCTCCATCAATATTTTTTTGACTCGCTTGTCAACCAAATGCTCGCTCAAACGTTTTAATAGTTACGACTATGGAGGAGTAACTATGAATAACAAAACCCTAAATCTATTCACGTATTGTCTTATTGCATTTTCCCTTATCTTATCTGGCTGCGGTAGCAGCACACCAGAACAAGCGCCTGAAACGGTCGAGCTTATTAGCTGTGAAACCAGTGATAATGATCCTCAAAATGACGCTTGCGGTAAAGTGTTGCTCGGACTTACCGACGCCGATGGTGACTTTCTACTCTACAATGTTACGGTTACCGGAATTGAATTGACCCGTCGAGATGGCACTCAAGTCTCATTGCTGCCTTCCCCTCAAATGATTGATTTTGCCACCTATGTTGAGCTGACCGAATTAGTGACTGCTGCGACCATTCCGGCTGGAGTTTACACCAGCGGCAGTATTTCTATCAGTTACGCAGGCGCCGATATTCAAGTCGAAAAAAATGGTGATGCCGTTGCCGCCCAAATGGTTGATGAAAATGGAGATCTATTGACTGATACTACTTTATCATTAGAGCTTGATGCCGATAATCCATTGGTTATTGCGCGTGCTCGCCCAGCATTATTAGAAGTTGATTTTAATCTTTCAGCTTCTCACGAGGTCGATCTAACGACGGAGCCAGTCACAGTAACAACAGAGCCTTTTATTTCGGCGGAAGTTGATCCTGTTATGAGCAAAGAGTTTCGAATTCGAGGGCCTTTAATTCGAGTCAGTGAAGACAATAGCTTATTCCGTATTGCCGTTCGCCCGTTCCATCGTCGAGATGGACGATTTGGTGGCGCTAATGTTGCGGTAAATGACGACACAAACTTTGAAATAAATGGTGAGACCTTTACGGGCAGTGAAGGGTTGTCTCAAATGGCTCAACTAGAGGCCGGCACAGCAACGGTCACGCATGGACTGTTTGAGCGCAATATCGACAGCTTTACTGCAATTACTGTTTACGCTGGAAGCAGTGTCCCTGGGCACGATAAAGACGCCGCTCGAGGTGTGATTACCGCAAGAGAAGGTGACCGTTTGCAATTGCACGGGGTGACATTAATTCGTGAGACTGGTGAAGTCGGTTTTCATCCGTTGATAACCGTTAACATTGCCGATACGACTCATGTCATCAAACCACGACGAGTTGATGAAGAAGTCTCGATAAACGACTTGTCGGTGGGGCAGGCTGTAACAGTTCTCGGAGAATTGCAGCTGGAGCAAGGAAGTGACGCTGTGCCAGAGATGGACGCGACTAATGGTGGGGTAAAAATGCGACTGACGTTTGCCTCGGGTCATCAAGTTGCTCAAAACGCGTCTGAGTTAACCATGAACTTGCAAGCCTTGCATGGTCGTTCGCCTGAGCGCTATAACTTTGCCGGTACAGGTGTCGATAGTTCAATGGATGCTGATCCAAATAACTATCAAGTATCGGTAACAAACTTAATGGTGTCTGAAGGAAATTCGGGCGACCCCGTTCGATTCAATGGGTTTGTAACGCCATTTGGAAGTGCCCCGGCTGATTTTGATGCGGTGACAGTTGTTAATTATGCGGAATCTCGTAGTCAGTTGTATGTTGACTGGCCAATGGGTGAAGAGGTTATGGCATTTGGTGAGTTAACCAGTGAGAGTCTAACGATAAATATTGCCCAATCGGAAGAGGCAGGTATTTATAAATTGATTCAGGGTGGCATACGAACTGACTTAACCAGCTTTGATCAATTGGTGCGCGTAGAACCTAAGTTTGAACGGGGCGTATATGCCATTCGTGATAATAACAGCGTTAAGGTATTCAGTAACTTTGCTGACTTTGCAACTGAGCTGCAAGCTGAAATGGATAGTGGGCTACAAGTGGATAAGTTGCACGCTATTGGTGGTTTTTCTCATGATGCGGTTTCACTGCAAGCCATTAAAATTGCGGTTAAATTAACACCGACGGATGCGAGTAATTGAGCTGCGAATGAGTTGTCTTAAATAGAAATACCAGAGCTTCGTTGCACTTTAACGAAGCTCTGGGTATTCTGGAGAAGTCGAATGGTATTGGTTGATCTAGCATTAAGTGGTGAGTTTTCTGAGCCAATGTTCGCCGGATCCACTACAAAGGCTCAGTATAAAATAATGCAACAATTTCTAATTGATATTGAGAAGAAAGCTTATCGAATGGCGCAGGTAGCCACACAAAATTCAGATGACGCACTGGATATAGTGCAAGACAGTATGTTGAAGCTTGTAACGCAATACAGTGAGCGACCGCAAGCGCAGTGGAAACCTTTGTTCTATCGTATTTTGCAGTCAAAAATTGCCGATTACTTTCGAAAGAAAAAATTACACCAAGCTATTTTTTTCTGGAAGCCGGTGGCCGATGATGACGATAAGCAAGATTATTTTATCGAGCAGTTTTCGGATCACATAACACCCGAAAAATCACTGCATGCGCAACAAGAACTACTATGCGTACTGGATGCATTAAAACAATTGCCCTATCGACAACAACAGTGTTTTATTTTGCGTTCGTGGGAGGGACTAAGTGTTGCTGACACAGCAGACATTATGGGGTGCTCGGTAGGCAGTGTTAAAACCCATTACTCAAGAGCGAAAAAGGTGTTAGAACAGCAGTTGCAAACATTTGATGCTTCATTAAATAAAATTGAATCGTCATAGGTGCGTAGTTAGGGTAGAACGAGAGTAGTGCGAAAATAGAGTGAGAGGAGTTATGAACATTAATAAAGACCCGGCCAATAAACAAGATGACGACATCGTTGAAGCGCGAGTTAATCGCGCCTTAACGGACAGCGTACAAAGTTTATCACCTGAGGTTCGACGGCGATTGAATCAGGCGCGTCTGGCTTGCGAATCGCCGAAGCTGAAACGTCACTCACTGATTAAGTGGTCACTAGCAACCAGCATGGTGGTTGCGATAGCGGTAATAACAACGTTACCGAAGCCAGAGTCAGAGCCAAGCATAGAGCCATTTGCAGAAGTTCTTGAAGAAGATTTACAAATGCTCGAAGACTTAGAGTTTATTTACTGGGTCGCTGAGGAAAAGCAACTTGCTAAGTTATAAGCCTGTCTCCATAGCCTTTGTGTTGAGTATCTCAATGGCGGGTAAATCCGTATCAGCGACTGAAAAAAAAGTTGCTGATGCACAGCCTTTAAAAAGTCAGTCGTCATCCGCCAGTAAAAAAACACTAACTTACTCAGCTGAAAGTACGAACGACCCGAAACAAAAAGACAGTCATTTAAACGGCGAAAAGAATGGTTTGAAGCAGCAAAGTGCAAACGATACAGAGTTAACAGAAAGCCTTCCTAGTGAAGCCTTTTTATTATTTTTAGCGGATGCCATTGATGTCAACGGAGAAGTCACTGACGTGCTTGATATGGAAGAGGTGGAGGACGTTGTTTCCGATGACTCCGAAGCGCCTTCGAACAATCAGTCGAAAAGCGATGAGCTGAAACAAAAAGACGTGAAGATTAAGCCTGATAAAAAGAACACTACTTCAAGTCTAAATCGTGTTAACCCTAAATTAAGCGAGGAAAAATAATGAAAAAATTATTTTTTCCAATTCTATTGATGATTGCGTTTTCTGGTCAGGTATTTGCGACTGATAAAACGTGGAGCAGTTTGCCGGATAATGTGAAAACGGTTTTAAAACCGTTTGAAAAAAATTGGCAAGATCTTTCTGATACTAAAAAACAGAGGTTGGTAAACGGTGCAAATCGTTGGCTGAATATGTCAGCCGAGCAACGTGATGTTGCTAAACAGCGGTATCAAAAGTGGCAACGACTTCCGGCAGATAAAAAGCGAGTGTTACTTAAGCGATTTGAACGATTCAAGCAGATGTCACCAGAGGCAAGGCATATGTTGCGTGACACTTATCGTCAGTTAAAAAGTTTAAGCCCTGAACAGAGACAGCAGTTGCGAGAGCGGTTCCAACAACTCACCCCTAAGCAAAGACGACACTTATTAAGGAAAATGCGTATGAGACAAATTAATAGACATCGAGATCGACATTAAAACGAAATTTAAACTATATTGACGGCGTCAGCCTAAAGCATAAAATTTCATCTGGGCTTCCTAGTATATCGATTAGGGCGTATGGTTAAATCAAACTGGCTAATTAAAAACTGGCTAATTAAAAACTGAGTCAATTAAACGCTGGACATACTTAAAAGTAAATCATTAAAAGCTGACGCTTAAATCTAAATAAAGCGCCTTTATGGGCTGAGCTGCCGATATCGATTGCTGGTAGCTGATATTACTGCTCCAGTGTTCGCTCCATTCTATGAGTGTGCCAAATTCCCAATACCCAGAGTTGGGTAATCTCAGGCCGCCGTTCAGTCGGTTGTTCGACTGGCTGATCCGATGCACTTCGCCCTCGCGAGCAACAAACGCAATAGAGTCTCCTTTTTCATCCAAACTCCAGGTCCAGCCTACGGACAATTGGGGAATAAAATCAATACTGTCGGTCATTACCCAGTAAGCCAATGACATATCAGCTAAACCATTCCAGCGTTCCTGCTCCAGAAATGAAGCGGTGGTAATTGGTGGTTCAACGGCAATTAATTGCGACGTGAAGAGTTCAACATCTGCCCACTGAAGTCCCATTCGAGCGGTATAAATCCAGTTGTTACTTATCCATTGATCATCGAAACTGACAGTGGCTGTGTCGCTGCTGTTTTCAATACGTTCCGCAATGGTTGGTAGGCGACTGATGGAGCGCTCTGAAAGTTTTGACTCGGTGTAAGAGAAGCTAACGCTTGCACTGTCGCCAAACCATCGAGCACGAATAGTCTGATTTTTTTCGTCTGACTCTGCACCACTTATTAATGAAAAATTATCGGTGATTTGCTCTTCCCATCGAGCCGAATCAGTATTTTTACTCTCGCTAAAACCAATATTCCACTGATCGTTAAAAGTAAACGACAATCCGTAAGTTTCTCCTGATGGTTTAAACGGATGATTGCCAGCACCAAAATAATCAAAGCGCGTTTGTTGATGGGCGAGCCAAATTTGTGTGTTGGTAAGTCTGATTTCAGATGAGACTGAAGGGAGAGAGGTAAAAAACACACAGACGAGTAAAAACGAGCCAAACCTGTTAGCGCGGGAAAAAATCAAAGCACGGATTAAGTTTCTGATAGGAGCAACCTCTTTACAAAAAAGTTAAACGTAAACAATTGCAATTAATACTTTAAACCAAGAAATAAACAATACTGATTTTTTAAATGTTTTACTTGAGTTAGTTTTCATTATGCAGAAAAATATTCTCTTATACTATTTAATTTTATCAGTACGTGCGAATCGAAAGTAAAGTGCTGGTACAACTACCATATTTAATAGTGTTGAGCTTATTAAACCGAATAAAATAACAACTGCCATAGGTGCTTGTATTTCACTGCCAGGTTCACCCGATGCAAGTGCTAATGGTATTAGTGCTAAAGCCGTAGCCAAAGCAGTCATTAAAATAGGGATTAGACGTTCTTCCGAACCTTTAATAATGGCCTCTTTTAGTGAGTATCCATCAGAAAATAACTGCTTGATGTGATCTATTAAAATAACGCCGTTGCGTGTGGCTATGCCAAATAAAGTTATAAAGCCGATGACAGCAGCAATCGTTAAGTTGCCGCCAATTATCCAGACTCCGATAATACCTCCAATGAGTGCCAGGGGGAGGTTAAGCATAATTAATGATGCATCGCGTACGGACTTAAAAGCAGTAACTAATAAAAAGAAAATGCCAATAATAACCACAATGCCAAGAGCTATTAATTTGGTGCCAGCACTCTGGGCGCTTTCAAACTGACCTCCATAGTCTATAAAATAGCCTGTAGGCAGCTCTATATTATTGTTAATGGTTGTGCGGATATCATTTACCACACTTATTAAGTCTCGCTCAGCTACGTTGGCCATAATAACTAATTTTCTTTGTACATTCTCCCGTGAAATTGTATTAGGCCCGCGACGTTTTGTTACTTCCGCAATAGCATTTAAAGGTACAATAGCGCCGTTATTTAAGGTAATTAAAGTCTCTTTAATTGATTTGCTTGATTCTTTATAGTCACTGGAAAATTTGACGACTAAATCAAAGTTTGCCTGACCATCGATCACTGTACCTACTACAGTGCCATTAAATGCTGTTTCGACAATTTCTGAAGCATCGTGAATAGAAATTCCATAGTTTGCAAGAGATGGGCGATTAAACTTAATCTGTAAAAATGGAATTTCACTCTGTTGTTCCATTGCAACATCCACTGCTCCAGGAACGGCTTGTACAAGTCCTTCTATTTGTTTTCCATATTTACGGAGTTCGACAAGATCATCGCCAAACAATTTTATTGCAATATTTGCACGAGTACCTGACAGCATATGATCGATTCGATGAGAAATGGGTTGTCCGATAACAACGTTAGTACCCGGTATTGCTGAGAATTTTTGGCGTAAGCTTGATAATAAAGCTGCTTTAGAACGCTCCTTCATATCTAAAGTTACTTCAATTTCTGAAGCAAATACTTGCTGGGCATGTGGATCCCGCTCAGCCCTACCTGTACGTCGGGCGGTTGCTATTACTTCTGGCTCATTAAGTAATAACTGTTCTACTCGTTGTCCAATATCATCTGAAGTCTCTAACGATGTGCCTGGTAAAGTGACAACACTAACGGTTAAGCTTCCTTCATTAAACTCTGGCAAAAAACCACGACCAAACTGGCTAAAAACAATAATAGAACCCAAAAGTAAAAAAACTGAAAAGCTAATGACAGTACCACTTTTCTTTAAAGCATAAGTTAATAATGGTCGGTATAAATGTTTTATATTAGCGATGAATTTAGAATCATGATCATTAAAAACGGTTTTACTTTTCGGTAACCAGTAAAAACATAAAACAGGGGTGACTGTAAGAGCAACGAGTAGCGATGCTGCTAATGCGATGATATATGCAAGTCCTAAAGGTTGTAGCAACCGTCCTTCAACACCGGTTAAAAAGAACAAAGGAATAAATACTAAAATAATGATCAAGGTTGCAAAAACAATAGAGCTTTGAATTTCTTTGGTCGCTTGAAATATTATCTTGTGTACGGGCTGCTTGTCGGATTTCACTTCGTTTTCTCTAAGTCGCCTAACAATATTTTCAACAACAATAATAGCGTCATCGACTAATGCGCCCATTGCTATAGCTAAGCCTCCTAGTGTCATAGTGTTTAAACTACCGCCAAGCCAATTTATGGTTAAAATAGCGGTTAACACTGACAGTGGAATAGCGAGTAATGCAATACCTGTTGCTCGCACGCTCAATAAAAATGCAAACATAATTGCTATTACTAGTATTGCACCATCACGTAATGCAATAACCAGATTATCAACTGCTGTATTAATAAAGTTAGACTGACGAAATACATTTGTTTCTATATGCATACCATCAGGGAGAGTTGACTGTAACTGTTCGATTACAGCATCAAGTTCTCTCGTTACTTTTAAAGTATTGGTATTTGGTTGCTTTTGGATGCCCAAAACAACCGCTGACTTAGCGTTATAAGCAGCAGTACCTCGACGCGGTGCTGGCCCAATGGTTACATCAGCTATATCTCGAACCAAGATTGGAAATTCATTGTCTGTGTTGATGACCGCTTGCTCAATGTCTTCTATGTTTTCAATTTTTCCGAGGCCTTGAATTAAATACTCTTGTAAATTTTCAACGACAAATCCAGCAGAGGCATTTGAATTTGAATCTGCGACGGCATTCTTAAGTTGTTCCAAAGATATGTTATATGCAGAAAGACGCTCTGGAGAAGCAATGACCTGAAATTGCTTGGTCTCTCCCCCATTAGGAATAACTTCAGCAATGCCGGGAACGGCTAATAGTCGTCGGCGAACGACCCATTCGGCTATGGTCTTTAGTTCCATTTCATTGTGATTGTTTGACACCAGTGCAATAAACATAATCTCACCCATAATGGATGAAACAGGTGCTAGTACGGGTGTGGGTATATCTTCTGGTAAGCTAGAGGCCGTTGTTTGCAATTTTTCCGAAACAATTTGACGTGCTTTGTATATGTCTGTTCCCCACTCAAACTCAACATTTACAACAGAAATACCGACCCCTGTATTGGAGCGAACACGGCGTACACCACTGGCGCCGTTCATGGCAGTTTCTATAGGAAAGGTAATCAACCGTTCTACGTCGACTGGAGGCATTCCGTGTGCTTCAGCCACAACAGTAACCACAGGTGCTGTTAAATCAGGGAATACATCCACAGAGGTCTCTGTTGCTGTCCAACTACCCCAAAATAGAAGTAAGGCTGCTGCCGCTAAAATAAGTAGCCGGTTTTTGAGTGACCAAGCAATGGTTGTTTCGATCATAAAATCACGCTTATTTTTTATAGACTATTAATTCGAATGTAATTGGTGAAATACCTAAAACACTTCACACATAAAAATAAAGTATTCGAGCAGAGTTAATTTTAATCAATGTGCATGACCATGACCGATTGAGTCGCCACCTGTTGAGGCTAATTTAACGTAGTAAGCGCCTTTAGAAACAACCCATTCATTAGGTTCGATTCCCGACGTTATTTCAATTGTATTGTTATCACGGATACCAAGTGTCACAACCCTACGCTCAAATGATTCACCATTGGTTTGGACATAAACTACAGACTGACCGTTGTCATCAATTATGGCTGAAACAGGTATTGCAAGACTTAACTTGGGCTCACCGATGTATAGGTAAACAGGAAGGCGAGCACCAATTAACGAAGGGCCTTTTTCTGAAGGGTAGGCAATAGCAACTTCAACGGTTCGGGTCAGTGGATTTACTTCTCGACTGGTGTTAACTATAAGTGCCTGACTCTGTTTATCCAGCACTAAAGTACGGTTGTTGTGTTTTAACCAGACGCCGCTAGTTGTGTGAATTTTTTCGCCGAATTTTTCTGGAACCTGTACTTTTAGCCATCGCATCTCTTTAGCTGCCAGTGAGAACATAGGATCACCTTCGCGTACAAAAGATCCCGGATGTACATGAACACTTAAAACCTCACCTTTGATAGGCGCTTCGATATTGATACCTACTGATTCAACGCCACCGGAGCGTTGTCGTAATCGTGACTGTGTTGTTTTTAACTCAACTACAGCTATATTCAATTCTTTTTGCGCTTCCATATAAAGCTTTTCAGATACAGATCCCTTGTTGAATAATTGCTTCAATCTTTTAACATCCGCTTTTGCTAATTCAAAGCGAGACTTTGCTCTTTCGAGATCAACAATTAGCTCGCCGATATCAGTATCTTCACCGAGCCTTGGTATTAGGCTACCAAGCTCATCATTGATATTAACCGATTCACCGGCACTTATTATTTTTCCTGAAGAAAAATATCCATCATCCGGTGCTCGAATGATCGTGTACTGGTTAAGTGGTGCTGTTACCGTTCCAAAACCTGGCACAGAAGTACGTAACTTAACAAATTGGCTTTTAGAAATGGCAAACGGGTTTTCCCATTGCTGTTCTTTTAAGTAACTCACTTCAGCATCGGATGATTTATTTTCAATGTATGCTTCATCAAGATTATTAAATACAGTTATTGAGCCCAGGTTATGTCGGCTTGTCCAGCTATCTGTTTTTAACTCAAGAGCTAGCTCAAAAATCCCTGTTTTATTTGGCACAACATCTGGAAGGAAAATACCTTTGCGAGCAGGTTTTTTTACTCTGAATCGAGCGACGACTTTTCTATTTCTGGATAAAATTACATCTAGAGTTCCTTCGGTAACAGCTTTGAAATTATTCAGCCGAGTAAAGTGTGTTACAAAGGTTGCTGCTTGGTTCACCACTAATGGTGGAAACTCAACAAAAAGCTCGGTGTAATTGTTGTATTGTGTGACGACATTGGCTGGTGTTTCAGCGCCATGATTTTTTTCATCTTCGTGATTCGAACCGTCATGTGGGTGTCCGCCACCTGAAAGTACTGGTTGGGAGTGAAATACTCCTAACGCAATTAACAATAGCAGCGGCTTTAAAAATTTAGTGCTCATGATCGCCTTCATCGTGTGAATGCTCTTTGTCTTCTTTTTTCTTGGCTTCACTCTCAGTTGTTAAAGATTTACTTGCTGAGTCTTTGTCAGTTGATTGTTTAGTGTCAGACTCATCCGCATAAATAATTTCTGTTTCAGGTTTTTTCTCGTGAGAATGATCATTTTCATCATGTGAGTGACTTTCGTCATCATGTGAATGCTGATCTGTTTCATTATCACTGTGGGTCTTACTCTTAACATCTTCATGGGTATGAGTCTCTTTTCCATGTTCATGATCATCACTACAGGACGATATCCCGAGGGCTAAAGTAATAGATAAGATTAAAGTTTTGTATTGCATGAGTGGTTCCTTGTTTTTTGAGCTATAAATTGGGTTTTATAATGGCCAAACTAGATTAGCCAGCCGATCAATGTTTCTAGAGTATGATGGTTGTACATTACCCCAACTGGTATCGTAATAACTAAAGCCATTAAAGATAGCGATATTGCTATCGCGCTTTTAGTTTTTGCAGGTGGATAAAGCAATAAAGAAATTCGATGTTCCAGTTGTGATCCTATAATCGAAATAGGCTGCTGTTGCTTAATGTTAAAGCGCCCTAATTTGATAAGCAGTTGCGCAACATCGAGCGAATGAAATCGTGAAATAACATTTCTATCTGCTCGAGATTCGATTTTTAAGTAAAAATTTCTTCTTATTGATTTTGGATACAAGTGCATAGAGAGTAGGCATTCTAATATGGCAGACTTCATGGTGTCGTTGTTTCGTACATGTGCTGTTTCGTGAGCGAGAACAATGCGTTGTTCTCGTTTCGTTAGAAGCTTCTTAATCGCGTTTGATAAATAAATTTTTGGATTAATCATTCCATAGGTAAAAGCAATAGGGTCTTTGTGATCAAAGCGTGCTACTAAATAGTTAGATTTACTCAAGTTTGCGATTATATTTGTACGGCTAATATTAAAAATAAGTTGGATTATTTTATAGACGACAGTAGATATGAAACAAGCGAACAAACCTATGAGTAAAATGGAATTTAATGATGATAAAGCCACACTTTGAAAATGCGCTATGCAAAAATGAGGGTGATGCGGATCGTGATTTAAACAGTGGTCATCGAGCCAGCCAACGGATTTGCCATAAAAAATGAATAGAACTGATAGCAACAGTAAGGCTGGAAATATAAGAGGAAGAATGGCTGATAACCAAATTAATCCACCATTGTGTCCGTAATAATAATGCTCATTGACACGGTTAATCAATAAAGAACAACCATTCGCAACTATCCAGCTAACTAGTGCGATAATAATGAGTAATGCTATTAGTGAGAGAGTCATTAACTTTTGTCTTCCAAGCGACGCCTTTGAATTTCTGTTTCAAGAATATCTAGCGCTTTTTGATCGATCGATTCTGCTGCATTCAATATTGCTGCAACGTTCAGTTCAGCATTAGATTGAAATCGTTCTAGCATTTCGTTAATAAATTGACCGAGTACAGCTTCTTTTGATGCTAGAGCTGAATACACAAAACTGTGGCTGTGTTTGCGACGAGAAAGTAATTTTTTTCGATACAGGCGTTCAAGTGTTGATTGTACGGTGTTTACCGTTATCCCACGTTCCTGATTTAATTCATGATGTATTGATTTAGCTGTACCATCCGGGTTTGCCCATAGATACTCTAGAACCCGAACTTCTAACTTCCCGAGATTAGGATAATTTGCCATATGTAAAGTGGTCATTAATTTATAGTCGTTACATACTAACAGCAAAAAACCGATTTTCAATCGGTTTTTTGCTGTATAAACAACTCTATTCTTATCGGAGAGTCTATTTTGCAGTCAGCGACTCTAGTAGCTAGCTAATTTTGAGGGTTTATTTATCTGTAAAAATTTAAACTTGCTCTTACAGTGCCAATCAAAAGAGTTCTAGACGAACAGACAGTATAGTTCTGTCATAGTTGGTTTTTCTGGTTTTAGAGTGACTCAATTAAGCTCAAAATCATTCATACCGCACACAGCTACTGGCATGGACGCCAGTGGAAGTTATTGTCAGCCATGGAAGGCTGTCAATAACGGTGTGTTGACAGGTATGAGTGATTTTGAGGAACCCGTAGGGCCTTTTATTCCGGGCATCCTGCCCTCCTCCTTTCAGGCCAGCTAACGCTGTTCAAATTCGTTCCCGACGAATTTGTGCCTTCTTTTTGGCTAAGCTACATGGATGTAGTGAATGCAGTTAATGCAGGAGCAATTAACTGCCAGAAAAAGAAGGTCGCCTGAAAAGGCGAAACAGTGGTAATAAAATAAAAGTCGATGTTAATCTGTTTTTGAATTCATATTTTTAAAGTATCGACTGTCCATTTATATTGTGTTCTTTTCATATTGCTGTCAGATCGGGTTATACCTTATACAATTTATCGATATATAATCTGGAACAATACCTTGCCTATTTAATGACACTGACCATCCACATGAGCGTGGCCGTGTTCCAGTTCTTCCGGTGTGGCAGGTCGAACTTCTTTAACGATGACATCCACTACCACTTTTTGTCCGGCCATTGGGTGATTGGCATCTACCGTGACTGTGTCATCGGTAATTTCAGTAACGGTAACGGAGTGAGTTTCACCATCGTCGGTTTGTGCAGACAGGCGCAGGCCTTGTTCTAAATTATCAATGTCGGCGAAGGCACTGCGAGGAACTTTATTTGCCAGGTCTTTATCGTACACGCCGTAGGCTTGCTCCGGTTGTAGCGTCATTGAAAAGGTATCACCCTGTTGCTTGCCGGTTAATTCCGGTTCCAGCCCCGGAATAATGCCACCAAAACCATGCAGATAAATCCATGGCTCATCCCCTTCGGATGTCTCCCACACATTTCCTTTTTCATCTTTTAATGTGTAATCAATGGCAACAACAAAGCCTTTTTCAATAATCATAAATAACCTTTAAAACGTGTGCATCAGCCACTGAATGGCCAAACTGATAAATAATGCATAGAGCAGAAAGGTACCTATTATATAGCTTAAGAAACGAATCTTCACCCGGTTGCTGGTGCAGTGAATGTAAGCGTGAATGACTCGACTGCCAACAAAACCGCAGGCAATTAGAAAATCAAACCAGGTGGCCCAGCCGGTGATCATAAAAAATCCAACCAGGGCGTAAAAAATAACCGGCAGCTCAAACTGATTTTTAAAGTTGTTGGATGAAGCGGTGGATGAGGGCAGTTGTTGCTCCAGTTGATGGCGATGGGCAATATCACGAATGCGAACATTGTTCTGAATAATGGCTGTTTTGCGGTGTTGGTACATTACATTTTGCACAATAAATACCAGCAAAAAATTAAACAGAACTGGCATCAGCATCCAGTGATTGGTAATGGTTTCAAACATAAAATTATCCTAAGCAGCGTCTTGATGGTTGGTGGCGTCAGGTGTGCAGCGATGTTTGTGCTGCCAGTAGCAGTATACCTGACAGGGCGAAGATTCCAATTTTGCTTCTATATACTCAAAGCTCGCCATTAGTACGCCCAGTAATGTCAGGCAGATCGGCAAAATAACAATATTCCAGAAAACGCTGTCGAGGTTGAGCCAGAAACCGGTGGCTGTAAGAAAGATAGCCACGGCCAGTGTGATCAGCTTGGCAAGACGAAACATAACAACACTCCTTTTGCGGGTAAGTGAAGATTGAATGATGCGCTTTATCGGGAGGAGCGACAAACGGAAAATAGATAGGGTGTCAGGTGAATTTAATTCATCTGAAGTTGATTTAAGAGTATTGGTTGAATGATATTAGTTGAAAGGGTCTAGTTGAAAAGATCTAGACGGATGAATCTAGTTGAACTGCTTTAGATAAATGACTTGGTTTATTACTGAGCATTACCCAGCAGAATCGCATTAAACCATTGGGCAAACTGCTTAATTTCATCGCGCTCCTTATCCTGCGGACGATGAACCAGATAAAGGGCATCACTCATTGGCAGCGCAATATCAAAGGGTTGCATCAGGTGTCCTGTTTTCAGATGATGGCGCTCCATTTCTATGATCCCCAAAACCACACCGGCTTTTTGTTCCGCGGCCTGTAACGCCATATCGTAATTGTTAAAACTCAGGTGGCTGTCGGCACTGAGTGGTTCCATGTTCATGGCATTGGAAAACTTTTGCCAGCTGCCACTGATAAATGAAAAGCCTATCAATGGGGCATGGGCCAGATCCGTTGGATTATCCAGTTGGAGTGTTTGTGCCAGCTCCGGGTGGCACATGGGGCTGATGTGGCAATCGCTGAGTTTTTCAACGGTGACGCCCGGCCAATGGCCCTGTCCAAAGCGGATCGCCACATCCACATCGGAATGATTAAAGTCCACCACATCGGACGTGGCATCAATAATCAATTCCACATCGGGCAATAACGACTTTAATTCCGATAATTTGGGGATCAACAAATGACTGGCAAGGGATTGCATCATGGATATTTTTAATCGCTTTTTGCCGTATTGATGCAACAGATTGGCGGTGCCTTTATTGAGTCGATGAAACACATCGGTGATGACATCTAGGTAACGTTTACCGGCTAGGGTAAGCTCAAGTCGGCGATTTAACCGTTTAAACAGCGCAAAGCCAAGCTGTTGCTCCAGCGTTTTGATCTGATGACTCACCGCTGATGGCGTAATGTGCAGCTCTTCGGCGGCCAGTTTAAAGCTTTGCTTGCGGCCAGCGGCTTCAAATATTTTCAGCAGATGCAATGACGGTGTGCGCTTATCCAAACTCGTTTAATCCGCTTGCTGACTAACAGCCAGTGGCCCCCAGGCCTGACAGGTGGGCATGACTTCGATGCTGTTAATGTTGACGTGCTCAGGCTGGTTGCTGGCCCAGACAACGGTTCGGGCAATATCATCAGCAAACAACGGATGCACATTCTGGTAAACGTTTTGAGCTTTTTCGATATCGCCATGAAAACGCACCACGGAAAATTCGGTTTCGGCCAATCCCGGCTCTATGTTGGTAACCCGAATGTTTTTGCCGATCAGATCGGCTCTTAAGTTACGGGAAAACTGTTGCACATAGGCTTTGGTGCCACCGTAGGCGTTGCCCCCCGGATAGGCGTAGCTGCCAGCGATGGAGCCAATATTGATAATATGGCCGCGATTACGCTCAACCATGCCCGGTAACAGGGCGCGGGTCATGTAATTAAGCCCTTTGATGTTGGTGTCGATCATGGTGTCCCAATCATCAAGGCTGGCTTTGTCTGCCGGATCCAGCCCCAGAGCCAATCCGGCGTTATTTACCAGTACATCAATTTGACGCCAGTCTTCAGGCAAGTTTTCGACAAATTGAAAAACGGATTCTTTGTGACGCACATCAAGTGCTTCCGCCAGTACATCGCAAGTTTCTGACAGTTTATGCGCCAGTGACTGCAGACGTTCGGCACGTCGGGCGCAAATAATCAGTCGCGCACCCTGAGCGGCAAAGTGATGGGCACAGGCCTCGCCAAAACCTGAGCTGGCACCGGTAATAAGAACGGTTAAAGACATAGGGTTATCCATTAATCATCAATTTATAAAACCGAACATGAGCTGCATAAGCCATGTGCGGTTGCGGCAAGCCCAATTAGGCTTCACAATATCGAACCATTAAAATGTGATGAAATTGTACGATTTTTTGCCGGAGTTGTAACCTTGAGTGATGTTACTGAAAATTTAAAATTTGAAATTGAGGTGGACTGCAAATACCTCGATCACCAGTCGAAACCCGACAGCGAGCAATACGTTTTTGCTTATACCATCAATATCATTAATCGAAGCGAAGTCAGCGCTCAGTTATTGCGTCGTCACTGGATCATTACCGATGCCAATGGCGATGAACAGGAAGTCAAAGGTGACGGTGTGATTGGCGAGCAACCGCATATTGAGCCGGGCGAGTCGTATCAGTACACTTCGGGCGCCATTTTAAAAACACCTCTTGGCACCATGCAGGGCAGTTATCAGATGAAAGACGCTAATGGCGAAGAGTTTGATGCGCCCATTCCTTTATTCAGTTTAACCAAGCCAGGTGTGCTTAACTGATGACCGCTTACGCCATTGGCGATTTACAGGGATGCTATCAATCGTTTCAAAAATTATTGGCAACGATCAAACTGGACTGGCAAAAGGATAAGCTCTGGCTTTGTGGTGATTTGGTCAATCGCGGCCCGCAGTCATTAGAAACCCTGCGGTTTATTTACGAACACCGCGAGCGTATTAAAGTTGTGCTGGGCAATCACGATTTGCATATGCTGGCAGTGGCCAGTGGCGCGCAATCGATAAAACGTAAAGATACCTTTTTACCGATAATTGAAAGTGCCGCGCATCAGGATTTAATCGAGTGGTTGCACCAGCAACCTTTAGCGCGTTACGGCAAAAACCGGCGTGTTTTAATGGTGCATGCGGGTGTTGCCCAGCAATGGACGCTGGCGGATGCCCTTGCCTGCTCAGATGAAGTGTCTGAGGTTCTACAAAACAATAATAAACGCAGCGAATTTTTTAACGCCATGTATGGTAACGAACCCGAGCTATGGAGTGATGCTTTAGAAGGCACCGACAGATTGCGATTTATCACCAATGCTTTTACCCGAATGCGTTTTTGTCATCGCGATGGTCGGCTGGATATGAGCAATAAATGCAAACCGGGCAAACAGCCCGATGATTTAAAACCCTGGTTTAAGCTACCGCTTAATCTGGAAAAAAAAGTACAAGTGGTGTTTGGTCACTGGGCAGCGCTAGAAGGCAAGTTAGCCACTAAGCGGTTTCAGGCACTGGATACCGGATGCGTCTGGGGCGGACAGCTCACCGCTTTAAACTTAAAAACCGGCGAACGCACCAGTGTCGATGCGGTATAATTTTAATCCAATAATATGTAAAAATTTAGACTGTCCTTACTCTGACAATGAAAGTAGCTCTAGGCAAGCGATCAGTATAGCTTTTTCATAGATGATTCTTTTGGTTTCAGAGTGACTCAATTAAGCTCAAAATCATTCATGCCGCACACATCCACTGGCATGGACGCCAGTGGAAGTTATTGTCAGCCATGGAAGGCTGTCAATAACGGTGTGTTGACAGGTATGAGTGATTTTGAGGAACCCGAAGGGCTTAATTGTTGGAACGCAGGGCCTTTTGCCTTCTTTTTGGCTCTTGAAAAAGAAGGTCGCCCAGAAAGGCGAAACAAAGACCATGAAATAAAAGTAAATGTTAATCTGTTTTTTGGATTTATATAACTAAAATATTGGCTGTTCAGTTAAATAGTGTTCTTTTTATTCCATATTGCTGTGAGATCGAGTTATACCTTATGTAAAAATAAAAGTTTTAAATTAAGCTCGTTTAAAATAGAACAATCCAAGAAAGATAGCTTTCCCATAAAATTCTTTTAAAAAAAGATTACTTTATTAAACTGATTACGTTGCAAAAAAAATCAACCGGAAATAGAAATGCCTGTAAAAGATATCCCTGAAAAAGAGTACCCTGCAAAAGATATCCCTTTAAAAGAGTGCCCTGAAAAAGAGTACCCTGACAGTTATTACGCAGCAACCCGAAACCAACATTCGTCTTATCCAGAACTTGAACAATCGCTGGATGCGGAAGTTTGTATTATAGGCGGTGGTTACGCCGGATTAATGACCGCGCTTGGGTTAATCGAGCGAGGCGTTAACAATGTTGTTTTATTGGAAAAACATCGGGTTGGTTGGGGCGCTTCTGGTCGTAATGGCGGTTTTGTGTTTGGCGGCTATTCGCTAAGTCCCCAGCGCTTGATCAAGCAGGTTGGTTTAGAGCAGGCGCGAGCTCTTTATCAGTTCACACAATCGGCGGTTAATTTAATTCGACAAAGGATCGATAAGTACCTGATAAATTGTGATCGAGTTGACGACGGAGTTATTCTAGCAAACTGGTTTAAGCAGCAAGATGATCTGCATCAACTGCAAGACTTTATGGCCAGTAAAATGTCGGTGGATTGGCAGTATTTGTCGCCAGAAAAGCTATCTGAGAAAATTCACAGCGAGCGTTATTGCGGTGGATTGTTTGAACCCAATGCGATGCATTTTCATCCACTTAATTATGCATTGGGTATTGCGGAACAAATTGTTTCAGCCGGTGGAAAAATATTTGAACAAACCGGTGTTATCAATGTTGATGACAAGGCTGCGGTTAAAAAAGTTATTACCGAACAGGGCGTGATCAATTGCAAGCATGTGGTAATGACCGGTGGCGGTTATGTGGATAAAGCCATGCCCGCTTTAAAACGTAGTGTGTTGCCCATTGCTACCTATGTGATGGCGACCGAACCGCTGGGTGAGAAGCTCAATGATTGTTTGTCGACGCGCGCAGCTATTTACGACACCCGTTTTGCCTTCGATTATTATCGACCATTAAAGGATACTCGATTGTTGTGGGGTGGGCGCATCAGTGCACGAACACTTGAACCGTCAAACTTAAAGCAGGCGTTGCATAAGGATATGATTAAAGTGTTTCCGTCATTATCGTCGTCAAAGGTTGATTATGTATGGCAGGGCTATATGGGCTATGCCCGTCACGAGATGGCTCAAATTGGTCAGCTCTCATCAAATGTCTGGTTTTGTAATGGATTTGGCGGTCATGGCGTAGCGCCAACAACCGCCGCAGGTGAAATTATTGCATCCGCAATTGCGAGCAATGATACAACTTATCAACAGTTTGAGTCTTGGCGATTGCCCTGGAACGGCGGGCCATTTGGTCCAGCCGCTGCACAGCTGAGTTATTGGTGGTATCAATTAAAAGATTGGTATAAAGATAAGCTGGATTAAACCGTCATTAGTTAATTTAAATAATGAAGGTTTGAATATCCATATTATTTAAGGTTTTCAGTTCTCGAAAATGATTTTGGTACAGGGATAATGGTTCGCACAAAAAGATGTGCAAACCCTACGTGAATATTATAAGAACTATCTTTTTTAGTAGGGTGCGCATTTGCGCACCTTTTTACTATAACTTTAAGATGTGAATTTTAATATCAATAATTAGCAAATGAATTGATTAATGACTCAGTATAAAATAAAAAATATTGCACTATTATCGGGTGTTATTGCGGTAATGATAGGGCTGTTAACATTTACAGTCAGTTGGCTGCTGTGGGATCTTTCTACGGGGCCGATGCCGGGCTATGAGCTGTTACTGTTTCCCGGTAATTTAACACTTGTATACATATGGCACCCCTTATTTACCGAAGAAATAAATCTTATTCCAAAACTTATACTGATGTTGATGGGGCAGTTTACAGTGGTTTTCTGTTTTGTTGGAGCTCTTATATGGGTTGTCAGAAAAATATTTAACAAAACCCTGTAGTTGGATTTTTCGCATAATTTTTCTTGTGTTTTTCTCGTAAGTGGTTTTGGTATTAGGATTAATGGTTCGCACAAAAGACGTGCAAACCCTACGAGAGTAATATCAGAGTTATCAGCTTTGGTAGGGTGCGCATTTTGCGCACCTTCTTAGGTTTGCAGTTTTCGAAAATGATTTTGATATAGGGATAATGGTTCGCACAAAAAAATGTGCAAACCCTACGTGAATATTATAAGAACTATCTTTTTAGTAGGGTGCGCATTTTACGCACCGTTTTAGGTTTTCAGTTCTCGAAATTGATTTTGGTATAGGGATATTGGTTCGCACAAAAGACGTGCAAACCCTACGCGAAGTATGTAAGCGCTCTCTCTTTTGGTAGGGTGCGCATTTTGCGCACCTTTTTAGGTTTTCAGTTCTCGAAAAAATTATTTTGATATAGAGATAATGGTTCGCACAAAAAATGTACAAACCCTACGAATTAGGAAAGAACTTTTTCAGAATCGTTATAAAAATATAATTTAATTATTTTTGTGGCCGCAAACAATCAGGCGTTGTTTCTAACGGCAAAAGCGGAATAATATCCATTATCGCTTTAATATTATCACCGTGTTGATTAAACCAGACTCGTCCGCTGTAGCCGGAGTAGCTAAAATTTTTGTGTGTTTTATACAGTTTTACTATGTCCGGATAATCGAGATGAGAAATAGGATGTCCGTTACCAGCAATTTTATTGACCGCTGCTTTTAAGTCTATGTCGTAGTGCAGTTCTAATTGTTTTGCCATCGCAATAATAACAATAGCGTCGTAAATATAAGCGGCATCAAATGCAGCGGAATCTACATTAAGCAGTGAGGTTATTTTATTGCGAATTTCCGGATCAAGTTCTGCCGGAGTCGATACATAGGTTAAGGTGCAATGATAAATATCACCAAGGTTGGCGTTCAGTAAGTAGGTTGGTTTGGCGGTATCCGCAGCCAGTATAAGTGGAAAATCACCTTTCCAGTGCTCACTGATTTTTCTTAATATGTCAGTCATTTGGTGGTTGGCCAGAGTGATAATAATTGCGGTATAGCCTTGTGCCTGAATGTTAGAAACTTCTTCACTCAGGTTCATGCCTTCAATGTCCACCAACGAACTTAAAGTTAAGTCGTCAACTTTGGTATCTGGATGCATCTGCATCAATTTTTTTATGCCACTGCCAATCTCCTGACTGTAAATATCGCGTCCTTTAATAACAAAAACTTTTTTATGGTTCAGTTTATTGTGTACATGGTTAACCATCTGCTCGACTTGTTGATGATTATTGGCAATCATGCGCCAAAAAGGTGCGTCGCCCGCCAACTCACTTAACTTAACTGCAGATGCACCTTGTGTGATTAGAGGAACAGAATGATTGCTGAGCACCTGCTCTAATATATAGGCAACGCTGGTTGATGTGGCTGGGCCAAACAGCGCCTGTGCCTGATATTGTTCTATCAGTGTTTTTGCCAGTTCTGCAGAGACGGGTGTGTTTTCTTCATCATCGGCACGAATCATTACCAGCCGTTTGCCATTAATACCACCATATTTATTAATGTGTTGAGTGGCCAAGTCTGCTGCGGCAATAATTTCACCTGAATAAGCCGGAAAACTGCTGATGGGCGCTAAAATGCCAAAGTTAATGGTGTGCTCGGAAATTTTATTGGTATCGGACTGAAAAATGCCTTTTTGACTGTAGTGCTCAGTCAAAGGAATATTCATTAATTCCTGCAGGCTTAATGAAATAATCTCATCGTTATTTTTTGCAATAGCGGTTGACGAAAATACAAATAAACCCGCTGTTAACAGCGCAAACCGCCGGGTAAATTTAAATAACGATGTTTTAATCAGTTTTAACATGCCTATATCAACTCTTTCGCTTTAATTCTTATAGCTTAAAAGGTTTTAATAAGGAGTATTATGACAATACCCTGATACGGTATATGTGACGCCTGCCCTTATAATAAACAATTTAGTATAAATGCTTGCTAAATGAGACATTCGTTTTTGTAATTGAATATTCAGATTAAAAAGTTTTAATCACTTACTTTTTTAACCAGATTATCGTCAATCACTATGACTTTTTCTTTATAGAGTTTGCCTAATGCTGTTTTGTATTGCTTTTTACTGACCCCAAAAACTTTAGCAATAATATCCGGTGAGCTCTTATCGGAAATGGCTAAAACCCCATCATTTTTGTTAATTTCAGCCAGTATTTTTTCTGCCAGAGCATCACGGCCGGCAAGGCCGGGTTTTTGAAGCGTAATATCCAGTTTTTGATCGGCACGAATATTTTTAATATAGCCGGTCAGTTTTTGGCCGTACTTTACTTTTTTGTGCAGATCGTCGTTATGGACCATACCGAGATATTGATGATCGATAATCGCTTTAATTCCCAGATCGGTTTTATCGGTAATCACCAGATCCACGCGATCACCAACGCTAAAACTGTGCGAGGTTTTATCGAGAAACTTTTCAATTTTTGTGGATGCAACAACGCGGCCATCGGCTTTGTTCTGATAGATATAAACCACCGGAGACTGGCCTTCTTTTAACGGTTTACTTTGCTCGGCATAAGGCACCAGCAAATCTTTTGGTAAACCCCAGTCAAGAAACGCCCCAACATTATTCACTTCTACGACAGTAAGGCGAGCAAATTCACCAACCCGGGCCATTGCTTGGTTGTCGGTGGTTTTATATTCGCCTTCAGAGTCCTGGTAGATAAATACACTGACGATGTCACCCACATCGGCATCGTTAGGAAGCAATGAGTTATTGGCAAAAACCAGTTGCTGCTCACCAGCATTTAAATAAGCGCCAAAGGGTGTTTTTTCGACAATAACAAGTTGATTGATTTGACCGGGCTTTACCATAAAAAATTCCACAAAATAATAAGGCGTACTGATATCAAACACAGTGTTGATCAGCAAGGCCAGAGATCTTAACGATGATGATAGTCATAATTAATAATAGTTACTCTAATGATAGCACGCCAACAGGCTTGTCAGGCAGAAGTTTGACCGGGAACGGGTATCCGTCGCCATTTCACCAGGCTTTGCACGACGGCAGTAATAGCAACGCTTGTGGCGACTATTAGGGCAAAGGGCAATGCCGTACCATCATGCAACAGGGAGAGAGCAAGGCCGGCAAATGCGCCGCTGCCAAATTTAAGGCTGCCAATTACTGCGGTGGCTGTTCCCGAGTTGTTTGGAAAACTCAGCAGCACTAATGCATCGGAATTGGTGGAGACCATAATTAAATTGGCCATTAAAAATAATAAAGCGGTGACAAGCCATACCACCGAAGCTCCACTGGCCACCACATAGAGTAGACAGGCTGCAGAAAATACGGCATTAATCAGCGCAATTCGCAGCATTTTAAGTGTCCCTATGCGTGAGACAAGTCGCGCATTAATAAAGTTACCGCACATCAATGCAACAACATTGCTGCCGAACAAAATTCCAAAGGTTTGTTCGGATAATTCATACACCGATATATAAACAAAGGACACCGAAGTGATATAGGTGAAAAAAGAAAAGGTGGTGACCATAGTGGTTAGCAAAAATGGGTAACAATGACGATTCGAAAATACAATCCGATAGCTTTTTACAATGCTGTGCAGCAGTCGATGATCCTGTTTCGGTTTAGGTGGCAAAAAGGGAAACTTTGCCATGGCGATCATCAAGATTACAAATCCGTAAACGGACAACACAATAAAAATTTTCGGCCAGTCGGTAAAGGATAAAATCAGGCTGCCGATGGTTGGTGCAAGCATTGGCGCTATCATCATCGCCATAGACACATAGGCCATACCTTTGGCCGTGTCTTTGCCAAATAAATCGCGAATAGTGCCAGGTACAACAACGGTTGCGGCGCCGCCAAAAATGGCCTGCAGTAATCTGAGTGTAATAAACCATTCAATACTGGGCGCAAAAGCCAGTGCCAGACTGGTTAAAATAAATCCGGATAACCCTGCAATGAGAAAAAATTTTCGACCAAAATGATCCGCCATAGGACCAAAGGTCAGCATACCGAGCGCATAACCCGCTAAAAAGATGCTTAATGACATCTGTACCTGGCTGATGCCAGTCGAAAAGTCGTCAGTCATGCCCGGCATGGCGGGCAGGTACATATCAATTGCCAGTGGAGTGATGGCAAAAATGGCCGCAAACAGCGGCAGGTAAGATAGCGGTGAGCGCTGCGTCACTAAAAGTAGAGTCTTAAAACGGTTTGAGCCACGCAGGCGAGGCGCTTACTGTTTTCCACTTCAATGCTCACCTCATTCACCACCTCGATGCTGCGCTTCATTGGGGTGAGATCTATCATGGTGGTGCGGGCGCGTACCCGAGAACCCGATTTAACCGGAAAAGGAAAGCGAACCTGATTCAGACCGTAATTGACCACCATTTTTGCGTCGGGGTACAAGTTATTATCACTGTCTACGGCATCAGTTAATGTTGGGATCAGCGATAACGTTAAAAAGCCATGAGCAATGGTCGTTTTAAACGGGGATTCGCTTTGCGCCCGTTCCGGATCGGTGTGGATCCATTGGCGATCGCCAGTGACTTCGGCAAATTGATCAATACAGGCCTGATCGACGGTAAACCAGTCGCCAACAAAGGTTTCCTGGCCAATTTTTTGTTGCAGATCGTTATAGACTTTTGCCGCTTCCGGAATTTGAATAATGGGTTTATCAGCCTGCTCGTCATCTTCGGAAGGTTTGAACAGGGATATCCATGGATTATTCATGGTGTTGGCGATGGTTTGCGTCACTTTATCAGACCAGTTTTTAAACTGGGGCTCCAGCTTGGCAATAAACTCAGCGTTATTTTTTTGTAACTGTTCTCGTTTTTCTCGAATGAACTCTAATACGCGCATGGTGTATTCCAACCGATCATTTATATTCCATGGATTAACAGGGTGTATCATCGTTATGTTTATGTCTGAAAAAATAATGCCATTTCAGCGAACACTTGTGAGGCGAAAAATAGCGTCAGACAGGGCGATTTTACACTAAATCAGCGTCGCTGTGTCAGGCTTGTTGGCTTAATTATAGTTTTACTTATTCATCAGAGTTATTGTTTCTATCCTACAGAGAGTGTTTCATTGTTACAGACAGAGGATCACAAACACGCTCTCATGTATGGTAAAACACTATAATCATCAGCTGCTGATAAATTAAGGAGTATCAATCATCATGGCTTACGATAATTTGAACGATGAGCAACTCAGAGTCATTGGCTGTTTACTGGAAAAAGAAGTTACTACGCCGGATCATTACCCATTATCAATTAATGCGCTAACCAATGCCTGCAATCAAAAAAGCAATCGAGATCCTGTGGTTAATTACAGTGAGCAACAGGTTCAACAAGTCATTAATCAATTGGAATTAAGGCATCTGGTGTCTTCTACATCGGGCTTTGGCAGCCGTGTTACCAAATACAAACATCGATTTTGCAATACGGAACTGGGGGATTTTCGACTTAACAATAAAGAAAAAGCCATTATTTGTGTGTTATTTTTAAGAGGCGCACAAACACCCGGCGAGCTGCGCAGTCGAACGCAGCGTTTGTGTGAGTTTGCCACTGTGCAGGACGTTGAACAAACATTAATGGCAATGGCCAGCAGAGATAAACCCTTGGTTGTACAGTGCGAGCGTCAGGCGGGAAAACGAGAGTCACGCTGGTTGCATTTGCTGGGCGTTGAATCTGAGCGATCTGAAATAGGCGAACAGGGTTTTAGTGACCAGAAATCACATGAGCAGGATTCAAATGCACCTCAGCCAATAAAACAAATGTCAGACGAACAAATGCATTCAGCAAATAGCAATAGTCATCTTAATACAGAAGCTCACATGGTCAAACTGGAGCAACGTATTGAACAGTTGGAACAGCAGGTTCAACGTTTAGCTGAACAACTTCGAGAATTGCAGTAAACTTATTTCATCAATAATAACCGATTCAAAGAAGAGGAAGGTCTATGTACGGTAATAGTATAAAGTCAGGATTGATTATTGTATTAATCAGCAGTGTATTATTGGGTTGTCAAAAAAATGATAGCGCTATCGAACAGATTGATGCGTTTATTGCGCAGCAAAAAATTGATAAAGCGCGTCCTCAGTGGAAAGAAAATTTAGCCAAACCACCCAAGCTTGAGTTCAGTGATACTAAAAACTATATGTGGTTGCTTAAAACCAATAAAGGCGACATAAAAATTAAATTAATGCCCTGGGTTGCTCCCATGCATGTTAGCAGCACAATCTATTTAACGCGTATTGGATTTTATGATGGTTTAACGTTTCACCGGGTTATACCTGATTTTATGGCACAAGGTGGCGATCCAACGGGAATCGGCAGTGGTCACCCCGGCTATAAATACGACGGTGAATTCAGTGACGATGTCACACACGATAAAGAAGGCATATTAAGCATGGCCAATGCTGGCCCTGGTACCGATGGCAGTCAGTTTTTTATTACCTTTCGACCAACGCCTCATTTAAACAATAAGCACACCATTTTTGGTGAAGTGGTATCGGGTATGGAAACATTAAAAGCGATAGAAAAAGCTGGTAGTCGTACCGGACAAACGAAAGAAGATATCATTATCGATAAAGCTATGGTTTTGGTTGAGTCTTAAGCAAAGGTTTGACTGCCTTTCAAGAAACACTAAGAAAATAAACTTAAAATAATGACAACAATAACAACATCAATGGAAAAAATATGACTGCTTATAAAGAATATAAAATCATCCACGTAGTTGAAGGTGGTTGTGGAACTTTATTGCTAGGTTCATCAGGTTTACCTTTAAAAAAATTGGAAGCAACACTTAATGAAGAAGCCGCCAGTGGTTGGCAAGTGGTGTTTCAGGTTTTAGAGAATAAACGCTTCTGGCTTTTTTGGACACGGGAGACGGTAATTGTCACCCTCGGTCGATAACATTTTTGTTCGATAACTTTTTAATGAGTCTGGATTTGGTTTTATGCTAAAGCCATTATTGATTCGTAGTATTCAGTGGTATCAACAACGCGGTGGTGGTATGCGCTATCGCGTTGACTGTAACTTTACGCCAACCTGTTCTGAATACACCAAGCAAGCGATTATCAAATTTGGTGCATTCAAAGGCATGTCATTGGGTATCAAGCGAATAAAACGATGCAATTGTCCAGATCAACTCCATCCTATAGCCGATCCTGTACCCGAGAGCCTGCATGATATTTCTAAATAAACAAACCGTGGACGATGAAGAAGAGTCCATTCGTCAAAAAATAAGCCAATGTTCCGATGAAGAACGACAAAAAATTTATCGTGAAATTAAATTAAAACTCAAAGATCCCGATACCTATGCCGCACTTAATTATGGCCTAGTCGCAGGTTTGCATCATCTTTACTTAGGTAAGTATTTAAGAACCATTATTGAACTGTCGCTGTTTGTGTTTGGCGTTATATTACTGGCGAATGATTTTTTAGTGGGGTTGGTGTTTGTTGTTTCGATGGTGGTTCTGGAGCTGTTTGAATTGTTTCGCTCGCAAATTATTGTACAGGACTATAACAACCAACTAATGAGAAGGATTGTTAATCAACATACTGATTAGGTAGATCTGTATTTAATATGTGGAGTGGTTTGAACACAACTTTAAATAGATGGTAGATATCTCTGTGGATAAATTGCTAACTAATTGAATTTATTGAAAACACACTGGCGCATATAATGGAGTTATATACTATTGAGCGATCTATCAATCATTATTAGAAAATGTGATTTTTGCTCTAGCCATTGTGACCAAAGGGTTGTAGGCTATCCGTTAAGAAAAGTGAGCGGTTTATTTAAGCTCGCATGAATAGAATAAGCGTTAGCCCCTGTTCGAAATTTCCACACTATAAGTTAAGGATTTAAATGGATAAGAAATATTTGAAGCTGTTTTTAGACCCAATCAAAAAATGCAAAACTTATAAGCCAAAATTGGGAACAAATGATAAAAACGGTGTTGATTTATCAGGTTTTAAAACCTTGTATGGCGAAGATCCATTTTATGCTTGGATAGGCTTAGATTCAGATCTTATGTATGCGGCTCACAAGGCTGCTGGAGGAATGACATCTGTTTATCGTCAAATTGGAGTGGGATGCGAACGCCTATTTAGGCAAATTATCATTGACACAGCAAAGTACGAAGATCCGTCCTTTGCCGAATGGTCATATATGACCAAAACGAGTGCAGGCAAAGATAAAAAGCTATCACTTGATGGTCGACTTGAATTCTCTGAGATAAAAGACATGGATCTGAAATCCAGATTAGACGGATGGGTTGTTAATTACTGTAATGGTTTGGATGTGGAAAAACCAAGCAATGGATTAGTTTTTGAGGTTCGGCAAGGTTATAAGAGTAAAGATAGTAAACGTCAAAATGGCGATATTGATAATGCATCTGTGGCTTGGGCAAAAGGTTACTTACCTGTGTTCTCTATTTTTTCATCGCAAATTGATGGAGATATTGTAACGCGGTACAGAAATAGTAGATGCGGAATTTTAGTAGGAATTCCAAGTGATAACTCTGAAGCATCGTTATTTGCCTTTTGCCAACAAGTTCTAGGTTATGATTTAGCTGATTTTTTCAAAAGAAACTCAGATACAATTAAGACTGAGATAACATCCATACTAGAAGCCTTACTAAGCCCTCAATAATGACAAAACATACAGAACAGCGATCAGATTACACTTTTAAATACAACACAAAATTAGGACGTCATGGATGGCTGAGATTAACGCCTGCTTATTCAGTAAAGTTAGTGCAAGAATTGGTATCAGAAACTCCTAAGAATGCTTTTATACTAGATCCGTTTTCTGGTACGGCGACAACGGGTTTGTGTGCCATTGAGATGGGAATGAGCGCTCACCTATGTGATATAAATCCCTTTTTAATATGGTTTGGCAATACCAAGCTATTCAATTTCTCAGGGAGAAAATTAAATGAATTAGAAAAGGTATTTGATGAAATTCTGAATAGTTTCCCAGCCAAAATTAGCAATGACAACTGGGTTCCAAACTTACACAATATAGAAAGATGGTGGTGCGGACATACTCTCCCAATTGTAGCTGCGCTCCGATCCGAGATAGTAGAAAAAGTTGGGGAACCTCAAGATGATCCTTATTCAAATTTAATCTGGATATGTTTTTGCAGGTTGATTATCGAAACATCTTCAGCAGCGTTTAATCACGTTTCAATGTCATTTAAAGGCGGTGTTACAAAGTTCGAGGTGCATCAAATTCAGAGTTTATTCGGTAGCATCTTTGAGAATGTCTTGGCCAGTGCCAGAAAGCCACTCAAAGGAAAGGCAGTAGTCAATAGTATTGACTCAAGGTGCATGACAGATGTTGATAACATTCGGTACGCTCATGTAATAACATCCCCTCCATACCCGAATAGGATGAGCTATATCAGAGAGCTGCGCCCATATATGTATTGGACGAAGTTTCTTGATAAAGCTAGTGAAGCAGGCGAGCTGGACTGGAAAGCAATTGGCGGTACATGGGGCATTGCAACTAGCCGCTTAAAGGATTGGGCTCCTTCTGAAGTGGAGCTTCCTAAAATACTTTTGAATTCATGCGAAGCTATTTTAAATTCAGGAGATAAAAACTCTGAATTAATGGCTAGGTATGTTCACAAATATTTCTATGACATGCATTTACATTTTGCGTCCCTGCGCAACCTTTTGGAGCCTGGCGCTAAGTTAGATTATATAGTCGGCAACTCCACATTTTATGGCATTCACGTTGATTCAGATAAGATTTATGAAAAGTCTCTTGAAATATTAGGATATACAAATATTTCAACAACCATCGTAAGAAAAAGAAATAGTAAAAAAGAACTCTATGAATTTTGCGTCTCTGCTCGTTGGAATGGATAGGGCTAACACATATGAGCCTTCCTTGAGTCAATAAGCAATACTAAAGTTTTCGCTCACCGAGGTGGGCGAATATCAGTTAATCAGTAATTTCATTTACT
>NZ_QGGU01000005.1 GCF_003148745.1 Pleionea mediterranea
AACAATGTACAACGGCGTCAAAACGCTTATTGGCCTCCTCCAAAACTTGAACAAAGGCTTTAAAGTAACGTTCATCATGAAATATTGTTTGACGACCCCGACCACGATTCATTACGTGGTAGAAAGCGCCTTCATATTCTAGTCGTTCGGCTCTTGGCATAAAGACAGTTTAGCAGAGAGTTAATATAAAACAATAATCCTGACCCCTTATTACTCTATAAAGACAGTTTAGCAGAGAGTTAATACAAAACAATAATCCTGACCCCTTATCTTACTCTTATTACTCTGACCTTGGCATAAAGACAGTTTAGCAGAGAGTTAATACAAAACAATAATCCTGACCCCTTATCTTACTTTCTGACCCCTTATCTTACTTGACCCCTTATCTTACTTTATAATCCTGACCCCTTATCTTACTTTTTTTCTTCGACCAGAAAAAAAGTGGGTCGGGATTATTCTACATAGTATAAAGCCATCCCTTATATTTCAATGACTCCGTATATGCGTTAGTCCGTATATTCGCTTTATATATTTATTCACATAGCTAATAAGAAAAATAATCACTTTTCACTAGTTCATCAAACAACTTTCTTGCCAACACTTCATTTTTATCAACCCCCTCTCCAACCTTCAACATTTCAACCATAAAATACTTTGCAGTGTCACTTCCTTTTTCTGCACTTTTACTAAAATATTGATATGCTTTCTTTTTATCCACATCAACTGAAAGTCCATACCTATAAAAAACGCCGAGATTTTGATAGTCGGCTTGTGTATAGTTACCTATTTCTTTCTTCTCTAATATTTCAATTGCAATTTTGGCAAAGAAACTAGCTTTTTTATTATTCTTTTTTCCATCCAAGCCCTTAACATGCCTCTCTACATTAAAATACACAGCAGGTAGAAAGTTACTCAATGCACTCTCATCAATCAGACCCCAACCTTTTTGTATATCTACCTTAGTTACAATCAATGAAAATCCATAATCAAACTTTGAGTCAGAAGTCTCACATAAATTATTTTCGCAATACTCAATGATTTTTACATACTCACTTTCAGAAAACCATTTTCCCGTATACATACTTTTTTCAATAGGCATATTTAATAAGCTAACAAAAAGCAAAATAGTAACTAACATAGTTTCCCCAGCATGTTACAAGTTTTTTGACCAACAGTTAACTCTCCTTTCGGACAATGAATTGGTAAAACTGTAACACCATTAAGTAATTGATTTGGCTTTGAATTCATAAGAAGCAGAGGGTCGGTTATACATAGTTTAAAGCTCGCAAAGCTTGAGCCATTAACTTATACCACTCCCAGTCTTGCTTAAACAGCTTCTTCATTGCCGCCACAACATAAGAAACGCCAGCTTCAGATAAGTCAAACTCCTGAAAAATCTCTTTGAGACTTAAGTCACCAATGTGTTGATTCAGATTTACAGGAACTTAAGTGACCAAATCTTGATATATACTTTCATACTGACTTAACAACTTTCCGACGATAACAACATTCGACTCGGCCAGGTTTTACAATCCGGCTGTCTTTATTTTCAGTTTAAGGCTCGTAACGATTCTCTTTTATCGGTGCCAGTAGTGCATAAAAAATCCATGCAAACCAGGATATAAAAATCATCGCCAGTAACCAGGCCAGCTTTTCGGTGCCAGATACTTTGCTGGAGGTAATCACAATTAAAAAAGGCAATAACCAGATCAGTGCGATAAGAAAAATTAAAACGATACCCACTTCCATTACTCACTCCTTAATAACGAATAACTGAATTTTTTATCCACCACTCAACTTATTGAGCGGTGGTTTGTTTAAACTGGCAAACGGGCAATTCTTGACGTTGTTTTAGTGACAGAACAGAAGCTTTGCAACCAAGGCCGCTTTCGGTAATTTGTCGTTCATACTCCAATTTCTCGGACTTGCATTCACACTGCAATCCTTCCAGTTTGTAGTCGCCTTCTAAAATCACATCGTCCAGTACAATTGGAGTGACTGGTATCAAATCATCACTGTTGGGGAACATTGCGTATATTCCAAGGGCAATCATGGTGATTAACACCACCGCAATTGCACCACCTAACAGCGCCACTATTACTCTCATATTCTCTCCAGTGGTTAACTTAAAGCATTTTTAACTTTTAAATTAACTGTCTAATTATAATTTTTACTTACAGTTTCTATACACGATTTCTATTTAAGATTTCTATTTAAGATTTCTATTTATGCGTTTTATCGAATGTTGTATCGATTACCGAATGCTGTCGACTGAACATTCATTTTAGCGTTAACAGCTTTTCAGCCAGTAACCCGATATTACGATAACACTGTGCACGGAAACTGGTTTTGCGCCAGATAAAGCCTATTTGACGCTCAGCGTTTTCAAACGGCATATCCAGCGCAATCAAATGGGTGTTTTTAAGCAAGCCGGCTTCTATTGCCATATCCGGTAAAAAACTTAAACCTTCACCGTCTTCCAGCATGGTTACCAGTGTCGTCAGACTGGTGGCTTCAAACGGGTGAATTTTTTCTGTTTTCGATAAGCGACAGGCCTCCAGCGCATGGCCTCTTAAACAATGCTCTTTTTCCAGCAGCATCAGGCTGCCGTCGGGCACCTGTGTAAAATCTTTTAACTTTTCCAGATCTTTTTTCAGCTTGTTGTGGGCCACCAGCTTAAAGCGATCTTTGCCCACGTTCATCACATGGAAGGAGCCGGTATCAATTGGTAATGCCAAAATCGCCACATCTATCTCGCCTTTTTCCAGCTGTGACATTAATTGGGCTGTAGTATCTTCAACGAGACGAAGTCGTAAACGGGGGTATTCCTGTCGGCTGGCTTTTGCCAGACGCGGCAGTAAGAAAGGTGCAATGGTGGGAATACAGCCCAGTCGAACATCGCCCGCCATGACATCACCGTCTGCTTCAATCAACTTAATCATGTTGATGGATTGATCGATGATCATTCGCGCCTGCTCAACCACCAACTCGCCCATGGCAGTAAACATCAGCTTGCGGTTATCACGTTCGATCAATTGCTGCCCCACCAACTCTTCCAGATTATTGATGGCCACCGACAGGGTCGACTGACTGATATGACAGGCCTCGGCTGCGCGATTGAAGTTTTGCTCTTTATGCACCGCCAACAGGTATTGCAACTGTTTGATACTGGGTAGATTCATTTTTATATTCGATAATTTATATTATGGCTATCTATTTTATCGAATATTGCAGCAATGAGAAACCATCAGCCAAACGGCAGTCAAAAATAGGCGAGTTTAGGAATGAAATTTTGGTAGAAGGCTCAGATAGGAAAATCTAGAAAAACACCGGCTCAAGTAACGGGGACGGCGTAAAACAGACAATCGCTTAAAGCAATATCCGCCCGCGATGTGGCCATAAACAGTTGCAACCGGCTTTTTGCCAACAGACGATTGTTGTCGTCGCGCTCAAACATATCGTTAATCACATTAATGCCCTTATCATTCATCGCCTGTAAACTGTCGGTCATTTTAGGGTGCAGCCAACCAAGGCAGGTGCCGGGTTCAATGGGGTGCTGGTTTAATTGTTCAATACGCGTCAGCAATGTAATGCCCACATCCGGCTCGGCACTGTCACCGTAACAGAGTGACACTCCTTCTCGCGCGGTTACCCGAATCGGCTGAACAAAAACCTGCAATTTATCATCCGCCAGAGCCGTTAAATCCGGACACTCGACAAAGGCTTTCAGTCCATGGATGGCCAATTGATGTGATTCTGATTCTTTGGCACCGCCGCACTCAATGGTTACCACCGGGCAATTAAAATTTTGTTCCATCAGTGCGCCCACACTCAGGTGTGTGATGATCAGTTTTGATGTAAACAAGCCGGCAATTTTTTTAATCGACGATTGATCACTCACCGCCACAGCAAACGAAGGACTACTGCCTGACGTATTGTGCAAATCAATCACCGCTTCAGGTTTTCGATCACGAATGTAACCGGTAATATTTTGCGCCAGCTCACTGACCCTGTCGTGGGTATTGGTTAATCCAAAACGACGGTTCAAATCAAATTCACCGGGCATAAACCTATGAGTAAACATAGGTTCCTGTCGTGCTGCCCGAACCGACGAAATAATCAAAGCGACATTGGTCGCCGGAGCCTGTTCTGTTAATGCATTTTTTAAATATTCATAAGCGGCGATCAAACCCGAAGGCTCGTTACCATGAACCAACGCACTCACCACCCGACAACGGGAAGAATCCTTACCCTTAACTTCAACCACGGTGGCTCTGGGCATCTCAAACAGCCAACTGTGCAAGGTTTCGGGTAAATCCAGATCATCGGCTTGAATGATATTTAACATGACACCTCGTTCGTTATTAAACGGTTACTTTTATTTATTGACCAGCACTGTATTCATTGACCAGAACGGTTTTATTCAAACATTATTTTTTAACGGACCAGCTTCCCACCGGAACTTCCGTTGCTTGTTGTCGTATGTAATGCTCCAGCATCGAACGGCAGGCTTGTTCGCGATCGTTGTGTTCAGAAAAAACATCCACCATCTGCTTTTGCCAACGCGCGCCTGTCATTTTATTTTCGAGTCGCTCCGTGATTATCGACAAATATTTTTTGACTTCGTCAGGTGCAATACCCAACTGCAGCAAACCGCGTTCCGCCACCGGCATCATGGCCCATAACACATCCATGATTGCCATTTCTTTTGCCTGATGTTTTTTAGGATCGGTCCAGACAATGGAAGCATCCAGCCCATGTTGTGCTGCGCGATAAAAATTATATTCCGCAAATCGAAACGGCATTACGGCCATAAAGTCCCGAATGGAATCTTTTAAACCTATGGCAAGTCCTGTGGCAAAGGCCGCATTCGCGCACATATCAATATGGGTAGGCCCTGCTGCTAACGCACGCATTTCAATTCGTACATGCCCGCCCTGGCTGTCGCAATACACAGGTCGGTTCCATGGCCAGGTTGTTCCCAGATGCAACGCCAGTTCTTCATGTTTTGGTGTTTTTCCGGCGGCGAAAATCGATTCCGGATTTTCGTCCGATAAAATGGGAAAAATAGGTGGAAATAACGCTACGGTTTCCGCAAACAACTCCCAGGCGTCGTCGCGTACCCAGCCATGGCCAAAGGTCACCCGAGATGGCTCTCGCCAGTCGACGGTATTGCGTGAACGACTGTCAATCGACTGTTTAAATAACGCAATGCGTGTTTCGTCCCATAATTTTTTTTGCAATAAAATAGGTGAGTTGGCCGACACCGCAACGGCTAAACAGGAGGTCAGCTGAATCGCATTAAATACGTCGGCAAAGTCCTCGTGCTCAACCATCAAGTGAAATTGAAACGAAGTATTGGCACCCTCCAAAGCAACATGTTCACTGGTAAGAAACAGCTCTTCGTCTCCCCGAATATGCACTTTAAAATGTTCACCGCGCATTTTAAATAACTGTTCGGATAAGGATCGGTAACGGGGTAGATCGGTCATTGATTGATGCGATAAATCCTGATGCATTAAGGTCGGCAGAATACCAATGGGGATAATTCGTGCATCAAAGGCTTCGGCACTTTGACGCAGCCGCGACATATAACCATCCATCTGCGCTTGAAGTTGACTGAAAGCATTGGCCGCTAACGGAACCGGATCGTAATTAATTTCTAAATTAAATTTGTTCAGCTCCACCGTATAGTTTTCGACCTTGGTATGATCGATTAGCTGGGTGTTAATTGGTAAAACGTGACCCTTTGCATCTATGATGTAGTTTTCCAGCTCGGCGCCAATTTTTTTTGCACCCTGACCAAAACCCGGTGATTTAATTTGTGTTTTTAACACATCCAGTGATTGATAGAGTCGCTCGGAAAACTCGGCAAAGTCATGCTCGGTAAAATTTTCCTGATCAATTTCCAGTCCCATTAACCGTCCTCTTTTTTGTTTTAAGCCAATACCCAGATGATGCAGTAAACAATAGGTTTTGTATTTAGCCAAGCTTTATTAAAGCCAAACTCTTAACTATCATCCGTCGAGCGAAGCACTGCCCCAGACAAGACAAGTTTTTGAAACAGACAATGTTTGCCTGCAGGCTCTGATTATAGCCTAACGGTTTTTCAGTCAGTTTCACACCCTGAGTTTAGTATGCAGAATGGATTAACTTTTGCTACAGTTATGACAGGCCTACCAACCGGAATACAGCCCATGGACTTAACAAGTGATCGACGGCAGTTTCAACGCATTAATTTTGACAGGCAGGCTCACTTAACACTGGCTGATCAATCGTTAGTGTGTGAAATCATTGATCTGTCGCTGCATGGCGCGCTGGTGAATTTATCCGACTCAAAAATGGCTGAAAGCAGTTTAATAAATCAGACCGGACAGCTCACGTTTCACCTGGGTGATAAAGATCACAGCATCAATATGACGGTCACCGTTAGCCACCATGAGCAACAAAATGTCGGGCTGGAATGCACCGACATTGATCTCGACAGCATCAGTCATTTACGGCGCATGATCGAATTGAATACCGGCGACAGCCAGCTTTTAAAACGCGAATTTGCCGCCTTACTCAATCCCTGAGGTACTTTTATAAATTATTTATTCCTTATATGCATGAAGTATTATTCGATCTGGCAGCAATATGAAAAGAACACAACTTAAGAGGTCAGTCGATATTTTAAAACCATGAATTCAAAAACAGATTAACATCTACGTTTCTATCATTGTCTCTGTTTCGCCTTTTTCGGCGACCTTCTTTTCCAAGAGCCGAAAAGAAGGCAAAAGGCCCTACGCTCCAACAATTAAGCCCTGCGGGTTCCTCAAAATCACTCATACCTGTCAACACACCGTTATTGACAGCCTTCCATGGCTGACAATAACTTCCACTGGCGTCCATGCCAGTGGATGTGTGCGGTATGAATGATTTTGAGCTTAATTGAGTCACTCTAAAACCAAAAAAAACATCTATGAAAAAACTATACCACCTGTTTACCTAGTGCTATTTAAATTGGCACTGTAAGATCAAACCAAAATTTTTACGCTTATATTGCCTTATAAATCGAACACGTTAAAACGCGTTATGACTGGATTTACTTATAGATTCGATTAACCAAGCCCCCAACAATCACATGATTAACTCAGGTATTGCAGGGCTTCTTCGAGACGCTTAACCCCTATCAACTCCATGCCATCTACGGGTGTTTTCGGTAAGTTACCATGAGGGATTATCGCTCGTTTGAATCCGTGCTTTTCTGCTTCCTTGAGTCGTTCCTGCCCATTCGGTACCGGGCGAATTTCGCCGGCCAGGCCCACTTCGCCAAATACGATTAAATCCTGCTCCAAAGGACGGTTTTTCAGGCTTGAAATCACCGCACTGACCAGTGCAAGATCGGCACTGGTTTCCATCACCCGAACGCCGCCCACCACATTAACAAATACATCCTGATCATAAGTGGCAATGCCGCCATGGCGGCTTAATACTGCCAATAACATTGCCAACCGGTTTTGATCCAGACCAACGGTCACTCGCCGCGGATTACCAAGGTGGGTTTCATCCACCAGCGCCTGCACTTCCACCAGAATTGGCCGGGAACCTTCCCAGGTCACCATTACCACACTGCCAGAAACACGCTGTTCAAAGCGGGATAAAAAGATAGCCGATGGGTTTTTAACTTCTTTTAATCCGGCTTCGGTCATGGCAAACACACCCAGCTCGTTCACCGCACCAAAGCGGTTTTTTACCGCTCGAAGTATTCGGTAACGACCGTCGCGCTCGCCTTCAAAATACAACACCGCATCCACCATATGCTCAAGTACCCGCGGGCCGGCAAGTGCGCCATCTTTGGTCACATGCCCCACCATAAACAGCGCCACATTGTGCTGTTTGGCGTAACGCACCAGTACCGCCGCGCTTTCTCGAACCTGCGCCACACCACCCGGTGCCGACTGCAACTGCTCGGTGTAAATGGTTTGAATCGAATCCACCACCATTATTTTCGGCTGTTCGATTTTTGCCTGCGCTAAAATCGACTCCACCTGTGTTTCCGTCAACAGTTTTAAAGCATCGCCATTCAACCCTAGTCTCTGGGCCCGCATGGTGACCTGTTGCAACGACTCTTCCCCTGTTACATAAAGAGTTTTCTGCTGCTGACTTAACAGGCACATGGCCTGCAGTAAGATGGTGGATTTACCAATGCCCGGATCACCACCAATTAAAATCACCGAGCCGGGCACCAGCCCGCCGCCCAATACCCTGTCAAGCTCGGTCAGTTGGGTACCCACTCTGGGTACTTCCTGCAAGTCCACTTCGGCCATGGTATGCACTCGCGTCTGCTCACCGGCGTAGCCAGAAAATCGCTCTGAACGGGATGACTTGGCAACCTGTGCCTGCTCCACGAGGGTGTTCCATTCACCACAGTCATTACACTGCCCGGCCCACTTTGGCTGAGCTGCGCCACAAGCATTGCAAACGAACTGAATTTTACTTTTAGCCATCAATCTCTACTTAATAAATACGATAAGGTACTGAATTATCTGAAATTTGCACTACAATTGTTGATAGAATCCGGATTCCAATTACACAGGACACAACCTTGTCTGAAGAAAACGACAAATTGGTCATAGCGCATTATAAGAGTGTCGGCCGTCATGGCAAACAGCTTATTGAAGAAGATGTTCAGGCAGGTTCCGATACCGCCAAGTTTTTGGAACGCATGGAGCAACGTCGGCTCGCCACCCCCTGTAATATCGCCATCGATATGCGTGGCAAGGTCGACGATGAATGCGAAGCCTATGAATTTCAGTCCATCGTTCATCATCTGGATGAAAAGTGCATTGAGATTTTTGAAACAGAAGCGGCCCGGTATGATGGCAAATACACCGTTGGTGTGTTCGAAAAAGTTATGTCGGCGGAACATACCCACAAAGCCCAGCACGAGAAAGAACAGCAACAGCGTCGGGCCGAGCAACGCCGACAACAACAAATTGCGGCATTAAAACAACAGCAACACGCCAATGACGTTAAAGATCCGCTGTTTATGAGTAAAGAACAACAGGCGGAGCAAACAGACAATACAAAAGCGAGTGATACAACACAGGATCGGAAATCAGATACGACTGACGAAGATGAAGAAAAGCACGAAATTCAACTGATCCCTTTTGGTTATCGCAGTCAACGCAAAGAAAATCGGCTTAATTACACCAGCAGCATTCGCGCTTTTTTAAACGATGGCCGTGAAGTCACCGGCAAAACCACCGATGTGTCCTTAACCGGAATTAAAGTCAGCCTATTCTCAAACATCGAACCCTTAGCTAAAAAGTCACCCATTCAAATAGTGTTTACCGCACTCGAAGAGCAACACAATAAATCCTTCGGCAAAATAGAATACCAGTTAATTGCCCAGGAGAAAGATCATCATGATCGGGTTCAACTGCGTTTGTTGCGTGTTGATCAATCAGAAAATGAATCCTTTAATCAGTTTATTGTTGAATTTATCAAGAGTTATCGCTCGCGTTATAAAATAGAAATGGAAGACAAGCTATTGTCACTCTATGCCCGCGCATTCGAGCGAATATACACAGCGGCAGCACCCATCACCGCCTGCTTATTGCACATTAATAATGGCGATACTCAATGTTTATATACCGTTACCCGTGCCGAAGAAAAAAATGCCTTAAAAAGTCCGCTGATCTCTTCAATGGCGGCAGCTCTGCCAGAACTTATCGGTAAGACAAAACAACAAACGCATCTATTGCTGGAAACCATGGTGATTAAAGATAACAAACGCCACAGCATTTATTGTGCGGAACGTGAGCAATTGATCAAACAGGAACTGATCGATCAATTTTTAAAAGCTGGCAGCCAGAGTCATATGATTGCGCGCATTCAGATAACACTGCAACCAGTGAGCGCTTACGATTTAAACCAGATGTCCAGTTACCTTGAACCATTGAATGAAATTGCGCCGGTACGAGTGGATAAAATCAATCAACATTGGCAAAGCATGACGCACATCGCTTACTTTTCTATCGTGGAACAAAAGCTCAATCCAGAAAGCCGGTTAACCAGTGACGATAAGCAACTTGAAGCCCTGTCGGAATTTAAACTCGACGATTCGCGTCAAAAGGTTTGGCAGTTAGGGTATCGACCAGCGCGTAAAGAACCACGTTATCTTTATTCCACCGAAGCGGTGATCAATGTTGACAACCAAAGTTTCAAAGGCAAAACGCTCGACTTTTCACCCTCGGGTATGCGCATTCAACTGCAACAAACGTCTTACATTCCAACCACATTAGAACTGAATAAGTTAATAACCGTGACACTTCCGGAAATGCAAAAGCTGGCAAAAAAAACCGCAAGCTTAAAAAACTTATCCTATCGCATTACACAACGCCATTCGCATCAACAATCCATCAGTTTGAAACGCGACTTTAATATTAAAAACCATCATGGCGAACTCTTCTTCACTAAACTGATTAAAACCAACCAATCAAAACTCAAAGAGTGCGCCGAAGAACTGGAGTCCACCACCATGGCCTCCATGCTGGAAAATATGATCAGCTCATATTTGCATGGGATCCCGTTATTTTTAACCCGTTTCCCCGGTGGTCTTTACGCCATTGACAGTGCTGCGGCCACAGAAAATGCCAACCCGCTATTATGGCGCTTTAAGCAGGAACAGGGGTTTGATTTTGAGCCGCTTAATTTAAACGAGTTTTTTGCCGAAGTTTTGCGCGGCAAACTGAATCGGCGAAGCCAGTTATCAGAAGCCTACACCACTCGACTGTTTGCTAAGTTTTCCGGCGATGAAAACGAAGGCCTTAGTCTTGAAGTAACCCAAGAAAGTGCCATGAAAGACACGCGCGAAGTTGCCCGATTTATTTTACTGAGTCGTAAAAATCCTAACTACCGCATTTTGCACGCACACTTTTTGCCACCGCCTTACATAAAACTGGAAGAATTTAGCGAAGAGTTAAGAGAAATACGGCATAACTCCTCTATGCGAGCGAAAGACTTTGAACAAAAGATCCAGCAACTGGTGGCCATTGTCGAAATTGAAGATATTTCTGATTTTTATCGCGTTTAATCTTATAAACATGCGAATAAATCGAGAAATGCTGTGCTTTTACCGGCCTCAGCGTTAAGATCGGCTCACTAATGATCAAGGTTACTTATTGCACCTATACCCATGTGGACTCCAACATCCTGGCAAACTAAAACCATTGAACAGCAGGCCGAGTATTCCAATCAGGCCGAGCTGGACGATGTTATTTCCGAGCTCAGCGAGCTACCGCCACTGGTAAGTGCTCAGGAAGTACAAAAACTCCGGCAGCTCACGGCTCAGGCTGCCAAAGGAGAGGTGTTCTTATTGCAGGGCGGCGACTGTGCCGAATCCTTTGCTGACTGCCACCAGGCATCAATCAGCCGAAAACTGCAACTGATGCAACAAATGAGCTTACTGCTGATGTACGGACTCGGCCGGCCGGTGGTTAGAGTAGGTCGAATGGCCGGACAATACGCCAAGCCTCGATCAGCGCATACCGAAACCATAGATGGCACCAGCCTGCCCAGTTATCGGGGCGATCTAATCAACAGCGCCGAATTTTGTGCGGTAAAACGTCAACCCGATCCTTCACGTTTGCTCAAAGGCTACAGTTTGGCGTCTTTAACCCTTAATTTTATTCGCACCACCAGTCCGGAGGTGTTTCAAAAGCTGTGTCAGGCGCAGCAGTGGGACAGCCGTCAAATTCTGGGCGAACAGCCTTCAGCCTTTGCAGAAACACTGAATAAGGTGCAAAAATCGTTTCAATTGATGCATCAGTTGTCGCCATCTCATTGGCAACCGTTGCAGGAATTTTATACCTGCCATGAAGCATTACATCTGCACTACGAACAGGCGCTTACCCGCAACATAGATCAACAATGGTTTAATCTTTCCACCCATATGCCCTGGGTTGGTATGCGTACTGCCAAACCCGACTCGGCCCATATCGAGTATTTACGCGGCATTGAAAACCCCATTGCGATAAAAATAGGCCCGCGCATGACCGAGCGCTGGCTTTGCGGCATTATCGAACAGCTCAACCCAATCAATGCACCCGGCAAAATCACTCTGATCACCCGTCTCGGTCATCAACAGGTGGCCAAAAAACTGCCCGAATTGATTAAATTAATGCAACGACAGGATTACGCGGTAACCTGGTGTTGTGATCCCATGCATGGCAATACTCAAATTGCTCAAAATGGCATAAAAACCCGCCATTTCAGTCACATATCGTCCGAGCTGCAACAAACGGTGTCACTGCATCAACAACACGCATCGGTGTTGGGAGGCGTCCATCTTGAGCTAACCGGAGAGATGGTTACCGAGTGTGTTGGTGGCCATTGCGCCATACAGGAAAAAGACCTGAAGACCGGTTATACCTCGCTGGTGGATCCCAGATTGAACCCAGCACAGGCCATTGAACTCTCTCTAAACCTAATGAAAGCCTTTGAAAATCAAGGAGTTACCCAAGGTTTTCCAAGCGTTAAAAATTACTAGAATATTATGTAAATTAGGTCGATTTTTTATTCATTATTGGTTACACTTAAATCACGTTAAATTGATTAAAAAGTAGGCAGCGCATGAAAAGCTTAAAATCCGCACTGAAAGCCACTTTCCTGATTGCGACCCTTTCGCTATCAGCATCAATTTATGCAGATTCGGCGCTGGATGCTGCCAAGCAACCACTCGAAGAAAAAGATCCCAAGCAATGCCTCAATGAGCTCAAAAAAGACAAAGCCCATGCCAGTGACGGTACCGATGAACTGGTGCTAACGGAAGAACAGAAAGCCGAGTTACTGGAAAAGAAAAAGCTCAGCTGGTTTGAGAAAGTTGTTAAACAACACAAACTGGGCTCGCTGCACTTTCAGGATATTATTGAATTGTTTCACTAGCAGGGTCTTTACGGATTAGTTTACCAATAGGCAATCTCACGACTCTCTATAAAAACCTCTCTATTTAATAAATAGCTCTCTTTAAAAGCCCCACGACATTAAACGCCTCCACGCTAACCCATTCTATTTCTGGATATAGTTTTACATGATAGTTTTCAAATTTTTCATTAGTCTTTGGCTCGATGATTTTTCTGTTAAGCATTTTTCGCTATACTGCAGGCCAACACCCTTCCAATCGATAAACACAATATATGGCCGATAATCAGCAAGATGATCAATTAAATAACCAATCTGACAATAACGATAACTCAGACAATAAACCGGGCTTTTTTTCGGTGTTACAAAGCGTGATCGCCGCCATGTTCGGCGTACAAAGTGATTCCAAACGTCAGCAGGATTTTGAAAAAGGCAACGCCGCCGAATACATCGTGGTGGGTATAATTATGGTTGTCGTATTTATCTTAACCATTATGTGGGTGGTCAATAGCGCTATAGATGATTATAAGGCGATAAATTGACACACGATGATGCGGAAAAGTTAAGAAAAAATAACCGTCACTGGTATTTCGGAGTCATCTATAAATGCCCACAAGACCCTCGATTATTGGTTAAAAATAAATTCTCAATCGGTTGGACCTGGAATTTTGGACATCCCTATGTATTGCTCGCAATCATTGCGACGGCAATTTTCGTGTTAGGTGTTCCTTTTGCTCTTGCCGCACTTAAGTTAGCCACCTTAACCGGACTCATTGTTTGTTTTTTATTGTGTTTACTGCTGGTTGTTTTACTTGCTCGATATGTGGCTAATGGTCCTCGTTAATCATCAAAAACAATCATAACCATTCCAGCTACAGCGCTTTCATCCAGTCCACCGTTTTTTGCCACAATGCTTTGGGTGCTTTCGATGAAAAAAATCCAAAGTGGCCTATTTTATTTACGTTAAAATCTTCCGGTTGATAAACACAGCGTTCAATTTCCGTTTGACCATTTTGATAATGCTTAATCAGCCCTTCAACGGCAGTTTCAGGAGCTAAATCGTGATCATCACTCATAATGATAAAGCGTATTTTTTTCTGCTGATGAAAATGGCCTTTTAATGGCCGTCCCTTTTCATCACAAAAATAATCAGGGTAGGTACACCATTTACCCCATTGTCTGGCAACTTGTCCGGGAATATGGCTTTTTCCGCCCAATAAAATACCCGGCATATAACCCAGTACACGGGTTAATATAGGTACCAGACAATACCAGGCAAATAACATTTTCGGTTGAAACCGTCTCGGAAAATGTTTCCAGAAGCCTACGCCTGAAGCCACATTTAACGATGCCATAAATTGATGGTTGTTCGATGACAATCCCTGTAACTGACCACCAAGCGAATGCCCAAGGGCAATCATTCTGTGATCGGGATAATTGGCTGACAGCCAATCAGTAATCGCTGGGTAATCCAGCTCTCCCCATTGCCACAAGGTAATGTTGCGCCAGTTTTTACAATAACTGTCGCCAATACCTCGGTAATCGTAAGTCACCACGGTAAAGCCCTGTTCAGCCAGATATTGTGCAAAAGTTCGATAAAAACCCCGGGTGACAGCCATGGCAGAATTGATTTGAATGCAAATACCATTGGCCAATTTTGGAGTAAACAGAGTGGCGGCTAGAACCTGATCATCTTTTGCAGTAATGCTGATATTGGTTTGAGAGGCAGTTTGTTCGGAGTTCGACATGGCTACTTTTGATTTTCACGATTTTTGATTTAGATTAAAAATGATTGGCATAACTTTGACATTCCAACCAAAGCTCCGACCAGTTGAAAAGCATTGTGGCACGAATCGAAACACTGGCACAAATAAAAACGCCAGCACTAAAGGCTGGCGTAATACGTATTCATAGAAAGCTAATTGTTCGTTATTTCGTTATTTCGCTTTTCCGCTTTTCGGCTCCGCTACTTGTTGCGCATTAAATGATTGAGCTTTTTCGGCGAAAAGCTGCTGCCACTCACTTGAAAACGCTACCCCCAGCTCAACCATCTGCATTGAATCTTTAAGCAACTTTTCAGACGCTGTCTGGCTGGCTTTTAGTTGTTCATCTGCCATGCCCTGTAAATCATCCAATGATGTTACTTTTGACGCTTTTTCTAACTGCTGCAGGCCCATTGTGGAATAGTCATTAATCAGGCTGAGTTGCTTCTGCCCAAGTTTCTGCATCTGACTGGTCGCTATCTGATTGGCCTGTAGCGCTGGTTCAAATAAGGTCTTGCTTTGCTCTACTGCCGCATTAAACATCTGTGCAAACATGGTCTTATCTCCTTGAGATGATCGAAACGAATCAAATGTTGCAATACAGCATAGTCGGTTTAATGCTGCACTGCAATATACAAAATTGATTATTTAATGAACATTTTGTGACAGTTCAGCAATCCCTGATAAAAATACTGATTTCCAATCCTCTTCTCGTCTGTCAACAAAAAGACTGCTTCCCTACTATTATTTATCACCAAAATGACGTAAAAATGACATTTTCGCGATGCAACATAACGCTAAGTGCCGTTATCTTTAGCTGTTAAATTAAATGCCAGAGGAGTCTGACGTGTCAGAAAATGAGTCTCAGCAAGCCTTTACCCAAATGATCAAGCAACTCGGTCAACAGATGGTTGATGCTGGCCAGCTTATGCAGGATAACGCCGAAAGGTTTTGGTTTAATGCGCAGCGTCAGTCATTGATGATGCAGGAAATCAGTGATGCCATCACCGAGCTCAGCAAAAATCCCCAATTATTACAGCAGTATCAACAACAGATTTTTCAGGCACTTTCAGAACCCAGTGATTCTCAAGTAGAAAAAAAAGACCGTCGATTTCAACACGAGGCCTGGCAGCAACCCGGTTTTGCCGAGTTAAAGCAACTTTACTTAAGTTTTTCGCAGTTAACTCAACAGTTGTTCAATGATCTGCCAGAGCAAGACGCCGCCAAAAAGCAGCGCCAGCAGTTTTACATTCGGCAATGGTTATCAGCCATTTCACCCAGCAACTACCTGATGACCAACCCCGAAGCCCTGCAACAGGCACAAAACACCAATGGCCTCAGTGTGTTGCAAGGCATTCAAAATTATCTGGATGATATGAAACGCAATAAAGGCATGCAGAATATCCGCATGACCGATCTGTCTGCATTTGAACTGGGTAAAAATATCGCCTGCACGCCAGGCAGTGTGATTTTCCAAAACGATTTGTTCCAGCTCATTCAATACACACCCACAACTCAAAAGGTTGCGCAAAAGCCTTTGCTGGTGGTGCCACCCTGGATCAATAAATACTACATTCTTGATTTGCAGGCGCATAACTCCTGGGTGAAATGGGTGGTTGATCAGGGCTTTACCGTTTTTATGATTTCCTGGGTAAACCCGGATAAGCAGCATAAACATCTGGCATTTGACGACTATATGAAACAGGGCGTTGTTGAGGCGACCAACGCTATTGAACAACATACCGGTGAGCAAGCGATCAACGCAGTTGGGTATTGTCTCGGCGGTACACTGCTCGGCTGCACGCTGGCCTATATGAAAGCCAAAGGCGATCAACGTATTCAGTCGGCAACTTTCTTTACCACCTTGCTGGATTTTAGCGATCCGGGTGAACTGGGTTGTTTTATATCGGAGCAGCAGCTGGATATATTGGAACAACAAATGGCGCATGAAGGTGTGCTTGACGGTCGTTCGTTAGCGCTTGCTTACAACATGCTACGTGAAAATGAGCTGCATTGGTCCTATCATGTGAATAACTACCTGCTTGGGAAAGAACCGCCAGTGTTTGATTTACTCTACTGGAATTCCGACGCCACCAACCTGCCAGCGAATATGCATCGTTTTTATCTGCGCAATATGTATCAAGAAAACCGGTTAAAAGATCCGAGCGGCATTACGCTGGACGGCACGGCCATCGACATCAGCAAAATTGATATCCCCAGCTATTTTTTATCGGCTCAAAAAGATCACATAGCCCTCTGGAAAAGCACTTATCTGGGCGCACAACAATTATCCGGCAATGTCGAGTTTGTATTATCAGGCTCCGGACATGTGGCTGGCGTTATTAATCCACCAGAGAATCAAAAATACAGTTATTTTACTCACCCGGAGATCAGCAGCAGTGCCGACAACTGGTTATCCGCAGCACAGGAAACAGAAGGCTCCTGGTGGGAACATTGGCGCGACTGGTTAAAACAGCACTCGGGTGACTCAGTTGCCGCCCGTGCGATTAACGATGGAAAGCTACCGGCTTTAGAGCCCGCGCCCGGTGAATACGTTAAGAAAAAATGTTAACCGCTCATTCAACCGAACAGCCATAAAAAAACCGCCGTATTTAACAGACGGCGGTTTTATATCAAGGCTTTAAACACACGATAGAGCTATGGCTCAAGAAACGCATTCGGGCTTACAGAAAAGCGTCTTGATAGAGCGCGTATATGGCGAACAGTAAGTGAGCGCTTACCGTTTAAGATTTCGGAAACCACGCCCTGGCTGCCTACTTCTTTTAAATCCGACTGCTTGATCTTATGAACTTTCATCAGATACTTAAGCGCCGAAACACCACTGCCCACTTCATTAACCAGAAACTTTTCTTCATACTGTTGAGCCGCACTGGCCATGCCCTCGATCAAGCCGTTTAACGGACTATTATGATCGTCAGCGGTCATTTCCATCGCTTCTTCCATCTGAGTAATCAATGTTTCGTAGTCATTTTCCGTTCCGGGGCGCTGTATGAGCGGTGCAATAGCGTCCCAATGGTTGATAGCATGTTGCAGTTTTTCATTCATATCACTTATCCCTCAGCTACAATTTACAAAACACCTGGACGAATATCTTTTACCATAGCGACTTGAGCTTTAAAGTTAATCATCGCTTTGAGTAATAAGGTCGTGCCAGGAACCAGAAACCAATACTCATTACCTGAATTTCTCATCTCAGCAAAGCTTTGACGCAACGCCAACTCTGATGGAAAGTCGGTAAAATTCATTATGCGAAACCAACCATCCAAGGCTGTTTTCGATGCCGGAAACTTCTCTTTAGCTTCAGCGAGTCGGTGAGTTGCTACGACTTTCACTATTAAGTTCTCCTTGCTTAATACGCATCTCCCGTTGAGAAGATGTTCGCGTTTGATAGCTATTATAAGACACGATTTTAGCCTTATGGAGCTAGATTAATGACATTTTGTTATAAATGTGACTTGTTTCATTATATAACTAAGACTATATATAAAATATGAAGCAAGTATTTGTTGTTACAGGCTTTTTGTGAATATTGCCAATAATTCATCGGCATTATTACGACGACTTCCATTGCAACTTATAAAGCGTCTTACCGGAAAGCTGACAATTTTGGCTCCCTGATACATGGCTCGGGTGACTTCGTTCTCATGGTTCGAGATCACCACCGTTACCTGACGTTGTGACAGCTTTTTTGCCTGAAACGCTAACCGCTCCTGATCATGCAGAGAAAATCCATGCTTTGCGTAACTGGTAAAATAGGCCGTTGGTGAAATAGGCACATAAGGCGGATCACAATACACCACATGATCTTTTCGGGCTCGCTGCATCACTTTTTCAAAATCCTGGCAAACAAAAGTTGCTCGCTGTGCTTTTTTCCAAAAATGTTCCATTTCTAAGCGGGGAAAATATGGCTTTTTATACTTCCCGAAAGGCACATTAAACCCGCCTTTTAAATTATAGCGGCATAATCCGTTATAGCCATGTCGATTAAAATATAAAAACAGGGCTGCCTTTCGTGTACCGGGCATCAATTCATTAAACTCTTCCCGAAACTGATAATATCGAGCGGCATTATTCAGTTCAGGCTGAAAAAAAGATTCGCAGTAATCAATAAAAGATCGGCCCTCATCCTTGAGTGTTTGATACAGAAAAATCAGATCAGGGTTAATGTCCGCCAATAAATAATTGTCGTATCGAGTATTCAGGAACACCGATCCTGAGCCAATAAAAGGCTCTATCAATCGTTTACCTGACGGCAAATTGTCTGATATTCGATCAATTAAACGATATTTTCCGCCCGCCCATTTTAAAAAAGGACGAACCAATTCCCCCGAACGCAAAGCCTGATAACCCGATTTATGATTTTGCATGCACTATACGAGATTTCACCTGAGAATGCATGGAGATTCCGTTATTTATCCGGCGGATCAGAGCATCAATATTGTGATAGAGAGTATAAAGCACCAATAAAAAAGCCAGTGACTAGAGCGTGTTTATCTCTAATTATTAATCACTGGCTTAATGGTTACTCTTGCTTGGCAAATCTTTAGCATTACATTTTGGTAATACTAAAGAGGATGCCAGCAACTTTACTCGGGCAGTTTTAACGCTTCTACTTTATAACCCAGGGCTTCAAACTGTGGCTTTAAAGTTTCCATATCGCCCACCACCAACTTGGCCATGGAGTCAATTTCAAGATGCTTTTTCGCTAATGCGTTCAACTCATCCAAAGAAACCGTCTTAATAATATTTGCCTGTTTTTCAACAAAGTTTTCACTTAAGTCGTATGACAAAATATTGGCCATAAAGCCAAGCTTCTTATTAGGTGTTTCATATTTAAGAGCATCGCGCTGACCAACCGCTTTACGCATAAAGGCCACTTCATCTTCTGTCATACCGCTTTTCTGGTACTCGGTAATTTCATTAACAAACTCAATAAAGGACTTGTCAGTAACGTCGGCTCGAACACTTGCGCTGGCAACGTATCCGCCCATTTCTTTATCACCCCAGAAGTAGGCTCGGGCTCCATAGGTGTAGCCTTTGTCTTCACGTAAATTCAAATTGATACGCGAATTAAATGCCCCACCCAGATTAAAGTTCATCAGGCCAGATTTAAAGTACTCACCGGTAAAGTCACGAGGTATGCTGCGCTTACCAATTCGAATAACCGATTGAGCCGCTTTATCTTTATTCACCATATAAACGGTTTTAGGATCAAACGCGACCTTGTCAAAACTCTTTGTTGATGCATTTGATTTGCCCTGCCACTGGTTAAGCACTTCAAACTCTTTTAACAACGCGGGCTTTTCCATATCACTCACCACAATCAGCTGTGCTGATTCAGGTTTTACAAAGGATTGATAAAATCCTTTTACATCGTCCAGAGTGATCGAATTAACCGTACTGACGGTTCCTGAATTATCAATGCCAGCAATGGTGTTGCCGTACAATAATTTCAACCAGCCTTGCATCGCCAGACTTTCTGGTTGCTTCTTGCTGTTTTCAATCCCTTGAATAGTTTGTGCTTTTAAACGATTAAAGTCACTTTCATCAAAAGCAGGCATCAGAATTTTTTCGTTCACTAATGCCATAGTTTCCGATAAATTTTTGGTCAGCGAGCTGACAAAAATATTAACCGTTGTATCGGTTGCACGAATATTAATGTTGGCGCCTAACTTTTGTAATGCCAAACTCATTTCTTCGGTGCTGCGTTTTTCCGTTGACTCATTCATCAGGCCAGCGGTTAAAGCAGCTAAGCCGGCTTTATCTTTTGAAGTATGATAATGCCCGCCCGGAATTTTAATTAACAATGAGGTAGTTGGCGTTTCAAGATTTTTAGCACCCAGCACGGTTAACTTGTTATCCGTAGTTGCACGCCAAAAGTCTGGAACAGAAACCAGAGGATTTGCGCCTGCTTTTGGTGTCACACTGCGATCAAAGTCATCTTTGGCAATTCGTAAATCCAGATCATCTGACTTGGGAGATGAAGTCGCAACGAAATCTCTTGGCGCTGGCGTGTAGGTGTCTTTTTTCGCCACCATATTCTCTTTGCCATTCGGAACAACACTTAGTACAACTGCATTCTTTCCTTTGATGTACTGGTTATACACACGCATCACATCTTCTTTGGTTACCGAGTTATATCGCTCAATGTCCTGACTGATGTAATCCGGGTTACCAGTAAAAGTTTCGTAAGCCGCTAACTGACTTACTTTACCTGCTACGGACTGCAATCCAAAAATGGTATTGGACTCATGCTTGGCTTTTGCTTTTAGTAAATCATCTTCGGTAACGCCACGCTTTTCAAACTCCGCAAAAGTATCACGCATGATTTTTTCTAAATCAGCCAGTGATTTACCCGATGCCGGATTAGGTAATGCGTACATGGTGAACTGACAGGCCAACTCCTGACAAGGATGAGACACGGTTGCCTGAACCGCAAATTGATTCTTCACCAGATTTTTGTAGAACAATGACGTACGGCCACCGCCTAAAATTTCCGCCAGAAGATCAAGTGGGGCTTCATCCGCACTGCGTGCATAGGTGGTTGGGAATGTCATATAAATAAGTGGTAAGTGAACATTATCTTCAAATGAAACATAACGATCAGCGTCCAGAGTGACCGGCGCTTTTTCTGGCATAGTTACTTCTGGCCCACGTGGTATAGAACCAAAATACTTATTCACCAGCGCTAATGTTTCTTCTGCATCTACGGCGCCACCAATGGTTAATGTGGCATTATTAGGTCCGTACCAACGCAGGAAGAATTTTTTAAGATCGTTCACATTCACGCGGTTCAAGTCATCCATATAACCAATAACTGGCCACGAATATGGATGCCCGTGCGGGTATAAAGCTTCAGCAACCGTTTCACCCAACCGGCCGTATGGACGATTGTCTACTCGCTGACCACGCTCGTTTTTAACTGTCTCACGCTGTACTTCAAATTTTTCCTGAGTAACCGCTTTAAGTAGAAAGCCCATGCGATCGGCTTCTAACCAGAGGATTTTTTCCAGCTGATTTACTGGTACTGTTTGAAAATAATTGGTTCGGTCACTGTTGGTGGTGCCGTTTAAGGTTCCGCCCGCTTCAGAAACAATTTTAAAATGTTCTTCGTCGGCCACATGCTCGGAGCCCTGAAACATCATGTGCTCAAAAAAGTGCGCAAAGCCGGATTTGCCCAGTTCTTCGCGCGCCGATCCCACATGGTAGGTAACATCCACATGAGCCAGAGGATCCGAATCATCCTGATGCAAAACAACCGTTAAACCATTATCCAGTTGATACTTCTGATACGGAATAACCGTTTCATTTCCTTTACGCTCAACCGTCTCAATCAGCTGAATGCCATCGGGTAAGTTAATTGACGCAGATTTAGCGTCTGGAGTTTCTTGAGCGGAAGGTTGCTCAGCTTTAGCAGCATCATTACCTGATGCCTTATCATCCTGCTGACAACCGGCCAATAAGGCCGTCAACGCCAGTAATTTCCAATGTTTCAAAATAGTCTCTCCTAACCTTGAGTTACTTTTAATAAGTGATACGTGACTGTGCAGTCTTCTCAGTGAGCAATATATTACAAGTTAAGCTGGAATTGTGAATATGCACACTTGTTGGCATTGGAATGGTTAACTTGACGTTAGATGGTGAAAGATTCAATCAATAAGCCATTGATAAAATTTAAGTTTTAAGTTTAAGAGAAATTAAATTGGAAGAGTACGCAAATGGAGAGAGCGGTATAAAGCGTTAATATAAAAGATCAGGCAGATACGCTGAGCAGAGTTCCCTGATCGGGCGAGTCAATGACCCCAAGGCCTTTAAGCCGAAGTTCGAATTGTGCTCTAGGGTCGACATCCGCTGATGGAGAGTCGTTTTGGTTAGGCCTGCCAGGTTTGTCAGACTCTGTATTAGCGCCCGATGAGTCGCCAGAGGCCTGCTCTCGCCGCATTGCCTGCAACTCAGCGCGAGCCTCTGCTTCAATGGCGGCTGCTTTGGTGGCAATTTGAACGTCTTGGGTAGAAGGATCCACCGGTGCCAGTGCCGCCTGCCGAACCTGCTTCATTTTATCAATAGTGGCCGCCGGATCGCCGTTAACTCGCGACAGGTCTATGGGTACTTCCCCACTTACTGCGTAGCGTTTGCCATCGGGACCCCGTTCGAAACTGAAGGATGCGGCGCCCGCATACTGGCCACCTACATTGGTATGGGCAGCTTCGTGCGCCCTTACCTCACGATCCGTTGTTTGTAATTGCTGGATTTCTTGCCGTTCTTGCGCTTGCTGCTGAGGGTTTTGTTGCTTATCGCCAGCGGACTGTTTTTGACCCGACGACTCCTGGCCAGGCTGTTCACGTCCACTGCCATCCCGTCCGGACTGTTGTTCCGAACGGTCCTGAACAGCACGTTCAGTTAATGCTTCACCATTACGGGTTTCTGCGCGTGCAGTGGAAGAGGAGTCTTCATTGGAGGGTTTTAAATTGACTGATTCAGAAGTGGCTTTGGTCTCCGGGATCCGTTCCTGCAGGCGCACATCATTACGCGCCGACTCGGTGGTCAAGTTGGCGTTTTGTACGGGTAAAGCAATAGGAGAAGGATTTATAACCATATCTGTTATTAAACCGAATAAATTTGATTCGTAAATTAGCGTTCAATACGATCAAATGACGGAGAGCACTGGCAAGACCGGATACAGGCAGAACAATTCTGCCTGACATTTACATTTATCTGTTGTTGTCAGGCGTTAATATCAAGCTTTAATGTCTCAGGCTTTAATATCAATTATGCTGCCAAGGAGCTTGCTTTCTGTCTCAATAACACGTGCGTTAGCCTGAGCATCACGCTCAGCAACTTTTAGCTCAACCAGTGGCTCGATTAAATCTTGAGTGCCCTGCTTATTAACACTAGCAGAGGCAATCTGTTGACTTGCATCAGCGGCACGGGTTACAGCGCTCTGAAAGCCACCCAATGCTGCAGAAAGACCGTCAATTTGCATAAACACCTCTAACTTATTGAAAAATCAAGTATTAGTTTGAACCAACACCATGAATTTTAATGGCAATTTGGGTTCATCTATTAAGTTATCGGCGGTAAATAGGCAATGTTTAGAAAAAAGTTAAACTTTTTTAAATTTTAATATCACTTTGTAAATACCACCTTGTAAATATCACCCTGTAAATCACCTTGCTCAGTGCTAGCCAATAAGCGATTTAACCGAAAAACCGGTAATAGGCAATTATTCCCCATACTGTCGCCAGTAATAGCAGACTGATAAACACCAGAGCTGAACCTATATCTTTCGCTCTTCCGGAAAGCTCATGATGTTCCACTCCGGTACGATCCACCACCGCTTCGATAGAAGAATTGGTCAGCTCCGAAATCAACACCCACAACACGCTGGCGATCAGCAAAATGAGTTCAATATGTGTTTCAGCCAACCAAAATGAAGTGGGGATCAAAACGATCGCTAACAGCACCTCCTGTCGAAATGCAGCTTCATTAACCCACGCAGCTTTCAATCCTTTCATGGAATAAAAAAATGCGTCAATAATTCTGATAATGCCTGTTTTACCCGGTTTTGCCATTTCTGAATCCTGTTGTTATTAGAGCGTGTTTATCTTTCGTTCTAGTCCCGAAAATTAAAGCTGATCATAACAGTGTCATTGTCTATCGGCTTGTATTTTTTCTGTTGTCATTAATTGTTCAACGGCTTGTCACTTAACTGCAATAAAAAACGCACAAAGTGTTAGCTATGAAAAAGTTAGGCAAAGTCATCAGGGTAATATTTTCACATAATGAGAATGTAACGTTATGAACACATGGTTAGAAAGAATTCACCATATTGATACTCAGGCGTTTATATGGGTAAATCTAAAGCAGGGGTGTCACTATCGAAAACTTGTGAGGCAAATCTCCCGCACCGGGGATGGGCCTTTATACGTAGCAATTGGATTGGTTTTATTTTTATTTGAAACGAAATTCGGCGCCGCTTTTTTAGCAGCCGCACTATTTTCTTACCTGTTCGATGTCTCTTTATATTTACTGTTAAAAAATACGATAAAACGTGATCGACCTCAATCCGGTAAAACGGGTTTTCACGCCATCATCACACCGTCCGATAAATTTAGTTTTCCTTCCGGCCACACCGCCGCTGCATTTGTATTTGCAACGCTGGTTTTTCAGTTTTATCCAGGGTTTGCTTTGGCCATTTATATCTGGGCATCACTGGTTGGACTATCAAGGGTGCTACTGGGCGTGCATTACCCTGGCGATATTTTCGCTGGAGCCGTGTTAGGCACTGCCAGTGCCTGGGCCGGTATTCAATTGTCGTATTTGCTTATGCCATTAGTGGTAACCATTTGACTCAAGCGCAACGACAGTCTCGCCATAACATGTGGCTACTTAATTTACCTGCCATGTTTATTTTGAAAATACTTACTGCTCTTTCAATAACCTTTCGCAATTCAGTTTATCAGTTATTCACACCCATAAATCAGGAAATATTTTTATGAAAATATTGTACGGTGTTCAAGGCACTGGCAATGGCCATATTACTCGCGCAAGGGTCATGCAAAAAGAGTTGAGTCGTTCCGGCATTCAAGTTGACTGGGTATTCAGTGGCCGTCCTGAAAATAATTATTTTGATATGGACTGCTTTGGAAACTATCGCACTTATCGCGGCCTTACCTTTGTAATCAATAACGGCAAAATCAATCATTTAAAAACAGCGAGCCAGTTGCACTTTAGACAATTATGGAAAGATATTAACTCGCTCGACTTGTCACAGTATGATCTGGTGTTAAACGACTTCGACCCGGTTACCGCCTGGGCAGCAAAGAAACAAAAAGTAACCGCCATTGGGTTATCGCATCAAAATGCCTTTCATTACAATATTCCAAAGAAAAATAATAATCTAATAACCGATCTGGTGATGAAATGGTTTGCACCCGTTAGTTTGCCTATTGGCGTTCACTGGCACCATTTTAACAGTCTCATTATGCCACCCATCATAGAAACCTCTCCAAGCGTTGACAAAGATCCGAATCACATTCTGGTTTACTTTCCTTTTCAATCACTTGAAAACTTGATCACATTAGTAAAACCATTTTCGAATTATCAGTTTTATATTTACCATGATGTCAAAGAGCCAATTGATGATGGTCATATCCACATCAGACCTTTCTCCCGAACAGGATTTCATAAAGATCTACAAGCCACCGCAGGCGTTATTTGTGGTGCCGGTTTTGAATTACCCAGTGAAGCATTGCAGTTGGGTAAAAAACTATTGGTTCAACCCGTCGCAGGGCAAATGGAACAAACCTCCAATGCATTGGCATTGCAGCAGTTAAACTTGGCCACCGCCTGCGATAGCTTTAATCATGAAGTGCTAAGTCAATGGCTATCGAACAATGGAGCCGGCGACAGCAATTACCGCGTTTATCCCAACACCGCCAAAGCCGTAGTTGACTGGTTAACGACATTACCTAAATCACACACTAACTCATTCAATGTTTCTGAACTGAAACACTCTCTGGAGCCGTTAGTTGAGTCGTTATGGCAACAATGTGGTGAAAAAAAATCAGTTAATCGATGCCGTAATAGTGACACTGCCCCACAGGGAAGCCCATCGACCTGACTTTTCATCGGCCGATAATTTTTTGGGTGATACCACCACGGATGGCTTTAATTGCCGTTTATCTTTTAATAAACAGGCATTAACAGCACCAATTAACTGTGTATCAGATTGATAGACCACCGCAACCACATCATGACAACCGGAACAGGCAAGAAACTCCGCCTGATTCGATCCTTGCTGTAACGATTGCAGTGGCTGGGTGTGAGTAATTTGCAATAGTGCGGTTGGTTCGGATAAATATTCGATGTGACGACTCATGCAAAAACTACAGTCGCAGGCTCGTGGCGAATATTCCGTTAATTCATGTTCCAGTGTAACCACCAGAGAAACCTGTCCACAGGAACATTCGCCAGAGTATTGATGCGCCATTATGCTTCCTTAGACTTAAATCATTTATGAAAAGAGCCGCTTGTAAAAAGAATGACTTATGAAAAGAACTACTTATGAAAAGATCAGTGATCGAACGTTCGGCAAGTATTTTTCAAAACTGCCGGTATTAAACGCCACCACACGGTCATTCGGTTTTATCAAACCGTGGTCAACAGCCTGCTCTATTGCCGCCAGTGTTGCAGCACCTTCGGGTGCAATCCATAAACCAAACTGCTGATAAACGGATTTAAGTTGTTCACCGATTAAAGCTTCTTCAACGGCCAGTGCCACGCCGCCACTTTTACGTATAATATCGAGCACTTTAAAATGCCCAACCCCACCGGGAACATTCAATCCGGTGGCAATGGTTGCGCCTGCTTCAACGGCAACGGTATCGTTATCGCCATTATTAAACGCATTGACCACCGGCGATGTTTTAGACGACTGAACGCATATAACTTTAGGGCGATGATCATCGATCACGCCGAGTGCTTCCAGTTCATCAAATGCTTTCCACATGCCGAGAACACCAGTACCGCCACCGGTGGGATAAATCACCACATCAGGCAATGACCATCGGTTCTTATTACTTGCTTTCGGTTCGGCCAGCTCAAGCCCTAATGTTTTTTTACCGTCGATGCGCCAGCCCGGCTCCTGAAACGTTGCCATATTAAAATAGCCTTGCGGCAGATACTTTTGCTTCATTAGAGCGCCAGCTTCTTTAATGGTACCTTTAACCAACTCAATGGATACCGAAGCGTGCATATTCGCCAGTGCCGATACCCGCCCCATAATCGGCATAGGTGTATCATCCGGCATAATCACCACTACCTCCATACCACCTTTAAGTGCGTATTCCGTTAAGGAATCTCCCGCATTGCCCTGAGTCGGCACCACCAACTTTTTTACACCAAACGAATTAGCCATGGACGCGGCCATGCTCATACCACGATCTTTAAAGCTACCAGTGGGATTAGCTCCATAGCCGGGATGTGGCTGGCCCTCATCTTTTAACCAGAGATCAATATTGAATCGTTTTGCCAGCGCGCTATTTTGTAACGATATTTCTGGCGTACAGCCTTCTCCTAAAGAAAGTATGGATTGCGCGTCGTCACGGTTCTGATTGTCCAGAGGCAATAAACCACCAAAACGCCACATGGATTTATGATCCGGTTGATACCATTGATGCGTTGGATACTGCTGTTTTATTGCATCGGTATCCATGATGACTTCAACGGGACGACCATCCTCCGGGCATAAGTTCATTAATTGATCGGCCGGATAAATAGCCTGACAGGCGGTGCATTTTAAATGTTTAATAAAAGCCATAGCTGATTGCTTCAAGTCTTTGTAAAGGTGTAAGACCTGATAGCATAAAGAATTTAATTTTACGTGCAACTGCTAGCGCTAGAATTTATCCCCCCTCAAGAATGACCAACCAGTCAAATTGTTTAATTAAGAGCCTAACAATCGACCAGATTCATTGGCCAGAAGATTCTGATGATTCTTTATGTACTTCTGAATAAAAAAACGGCCAAATATTGGCCGTGGGATAAAAAGGGAGTGGTTGCTAGTTATTATTATAATACTTCCAACTGCTTGTACTCGGCCGCCAGTTGCGTCCATTTATTTTCTTCTTTGGCAACATAACTCATCCACTGAGACGCCATTTTATTCAACTTCTGGTGTTCGGCGGCTTTTGCAAATTCTGCTTTTGATTGGTCAAATTTTTTCAAATTAAAGTAAGCCATGCCCAATGCAATATTGACGTTACCGGGATTTTTCAGCTCACCTTTATCCAGCGCTTTTTTTCCATTTGCAATAACTTGCGACCAGCTTTCCGTATTCACATACACTTCCGCGAGCCGAGCATAGGCATTACCATCGTTAGACACTTGAGCAGCTTGCTTTAATACCGGGATCGCTTTGTCAAACTCTTTTGCCGAGGTCCAGGCCTGAGCAAGAAACTCAAGGTTTTTTAATGATGCATTCAAAATATCATCATCCATAGCCTGCTTTAATAAATTAGCGGCTTTGAAAGGCGCGCCATTTAAATAATAAATTTGCGCCAATGTTTTAAGATCACTCGCCTTAGTCACAAAACCTTGTTGATAAGCCGCTTCCATAACCGCAAGCTGTTTTTTAGTTTCGCCAATTTCACCGTACATATTGGCCAACTCAACCCAATACTTTGGTTTGCTGTGATAACGCACCAAATCTTCTGACACTTCCGTCACCTGTTTTGGTTGCTTTAATTCATAATGAGTCGCACGCTTTAACACCAACATGTTTTCATTCGGCACATTGCCATTATCAGCGTCAAACGCCAGAGATTGATTAATATGTTTTAGTGCTTTGGTGTACTGTTTTTTTGCGTAATATGCGTTAGCCAATAGACGTTCACTACTGCTGCTGGCGCCTTTTGTATTTATTTTTTTCCAGCGATTAATTAACGCAATGGTTTCATCGTAGTTTTCCATTTGCATCTGCAACTGAGCAAGACTAAACAAGGTTGACTGCTCAAGCGATTCGGGTATCGGTTGTTGCTTTAAAACCTGATTAAATGCCAGCACCGCTTGATTCACCTGATTTTCACCATAATGAATAAACGCCATAAAGTTATACATCATGGCTGCTTCATAAGAATTTAACTGATCAACGCTTTGTTCCATGCGCGTTAAAATGGCCAAACCTTCGCTTACCTTTTTTTCATCCGCCAACCGTTGTGCTTCTGACAACTGAGCATAAACCCGTTGGCGCAATGCAGGTGTACGGCGCTTTGTTTTTGCAAAAACCTGCCCACTCTGTTCCGTTAACCCGGTCATTTGGGTGATAACAGGTAATGCATAAACCACCATTGCCACAGCTGTCAGTCGCAATAACAATCGTCCCGTTTTAGACGACAGTACCAGCACGATATTTGTGATTTGATTTATCATGTTTTTTTGGTTAAGCATGATTGTTAGGTTAGAAATAGTTCTTAGATTAAACATGGCTCTTAGATTAGACATAGTTCTTTGATTAAACATAGTCATTCCCCTTTATCGCTTCATTTTGAAGGTAATCTGGTTTTGTACTCCGGGTACAGAAACCGCTTTACCATCAACCATTCGAGGTTTGTATTTAAACTTTTTTGCTGCATCCATCGCTGCTCGTTCAAAAATACCTTCGGGTTCCGCTTCAACCACTTCTGGTGAAACAACCGTTCCTTGCGGTGTCACCGTAAACTCAACAATCACATAACCTTCTATACCTCGAGACAAAGCCCGCCGAGGATAAATAGGTGCAACTTTTACAATTGGCAAATATTCGCCATCGCTGGCGTCCAGTGACATACCGTTTTTTAAACCATTATCGGCAGCAATATTGGCCGCAAACGACATGGATGCATCAGCATTGATCATATCCGTTTGCTCCATTTGCGGTTGCTCCATTTCTGGCGGTGGCTGCTCAGGTTTTGGTGGCTTCTTCGGCTTGCGCTGCTTTTTTTCCACCGATTGATCGCGCTCAACCTCGACAAACTCAAGAACACGTCGTTCGGGCGAGTCTTCAATAGTGGCATCACCACTTTCAATAAGAGCCCGCATGGTGAAAAACAAAGCCGCGGTCACCACTACTGCAATAATGACAGCGTTTACATACCTCATGGTGACTAGTTCTCCGCTGCTAAAGACACATCAAATACACCAGCGGCTCGGGCAGCATCCATCACTTTTACCAATACTTCGGTAGTTGCTTTTCGATCCGCCTGAATAACAACCGAACCTTGTGGATTTTCTGCGTGCAGTCGCTCAATGTTGGCTTGCACCCGTTCCGGATCAATACGACGTTTATCAATCCATATTTCATTTGTCGGACTGATGGCCACCAGAATATTCGCGCGATCTTTTTTAACCGCTGTGGCGGCTTCGGGGCGATTAACTTCAATACCCGATTCTTTAACAAAAGACGCGGTCACGATAAAAAAGATCAACATAATAAATACAACATCCAACATGGGTGTCATATTAATTTCGGAGTCTTCATCTTCCTCAAAAACTTTTGCAAATGGTTGTCTCATTTCAATTTCTCCAATGCCGTTTAAATATTGTTTAACGGCATTTAATGATCAAGGATCAGTTTGTCCTCGAGTAATTCAGTTTCACGTTTTGCAGTTCGCTTTAAATAGCTGGCAGCAAATACACCGGGTAACGCGCCGACCATGCCTGCCATGGTTGGTATGGTGGCTTTCGATACACCCGATGCCATTGAGCGCGCGTTGCCGGTACCCGAAATTGTCATTACATTGAATACTTCTATCATGCCGGTGACGGTACCCAGTAAACCAAGTAATGGGCATAACGCCACCATGGCCTGAATCATGGGTAATGATTTATTCAGGCGAAGCTTGGCTCTAGACACCATGGCAATACGAATTTGTTCCGCATTCCAGGAGTCTCGATCGGATCGGGACATCCAGCGATTGATCAGTGATTTACGATATTGACGATAGCCAAGCCACATAAACGACAGGCGTTCAAGTATCAAAACCCACATCACAAAGATCAGTACACCAATGTAACTGAGTACCGGACCGCCGGTTTCTAAAAACGCTTGCAGACCATCAAATGACTCAGTAATAAAAACCACCGTTACGCTCCTTGCTCTGCTCGCTCAGCAATGATGCCCGCACTTTGCTCCTGCAATATATGAACAATATTTTTGCTGCGCGTGTTTAGCCAGGTGTAAAGTAGAACCGTTGGTATAGCCACCACCAAACCCAGTACGGTAGTCACCAGTGCCTGAGAAATTCCGCCAGCCATAATGGTAGGATCACCGGCACCAAACAGAGTGATCATCTGGAAGGTATTGATCATACCGGTTACGGTTCCTAGCAGACCCAACAAAGGCGCTACCACTGAAATGATTTTTATAAAGGTTATGCTGCGTGTAATTTTTGGCAGCTCTTTCAAGATGGCTTCACTGAGTTTTAGCTCTAGTGTATCCACCGCGACATGAGGGTACTTTTCTTTTACTTTAAGAATGCGTCCCAAAGGGTTATTGTCGTTGATGGTGTTATTTTTTAATTGCTGCTTTACTTTTTTCTCGACAATAAACAGAGCAATAAAACGCTCAATGGCAATCAGCAGTGCGATTAAACCCAGAGCTAAAATAATGTAGCCAGGAATACCGCCCTGATGAACTTGCTCTTCCGTAGTAGCCGACTGTATCAACAACTCAAGAATTGATCCGCGAGTGGGATCCAGAGCAAAACCCACTAACTCACCCTGAGCCTGCTGTAAATCTTCTGCGGTAGCAGTGAATCGACCGGAAGGTTGGGTTGGCAATGTCACCACAGAATCCGACTCGGGTTTATACGCCAGATAGCTGCCATCACTAACAATATTAAAAGTACCGACCCGAACAACCTCACGCGTTTGCTTTGGACCTTCCACTGGAATCACATCAGTCTGGAACCTGGCAACTTTACCGGACTCGATTATTTCACGCTGCATTTCAAACCAGACACGTTCAATATCTTCAATCGATGCAAGTTTCGATGATGATCCCATCTGTTGTGCCAGATTGCTTAAAAACTCTGCCCGACCCGGATACTGAATAGACACCAAAGACGATTCGAGTTTACTTTGGGTATCACCCGCCACCTGCTGCAATACACCGAACAGTTCCTTTAGTGATCCCATACGGCTGGTTAATGCAGAATTCAGATCGGCCAGTTTGGCTTCATTTTCTTCGTAGCGGGTTTCCAGTTGCTCGGAAACCTGAAGCGCTGCATTTCGTTGTTCAATGGATTGTTGTAACAATTGATCCTGCTGTGAACGTTTATTAATAAACGCCTGTTCACGGGCTTTGTTTTGTTGCGATTGTTTATAATTACCTTGCTCAAGTTTTTTTAATAACGAATCAAGGTTTATGTTTTCAGCAGCCAGTGTTGTCGAGGCCGTTATACTGAGTAATAAAATGTGTATCAATGTTTTCATAATAAATTCTCTTGCCGGTTATTCAGTTCAGCTTGTTACTAGAAGCCATCTAAAAAATTGCGAACGAAGGTGAGACAAAGCTAATTTTGACAAGAAGCACAATTCACATGCAGTAATTGAGCATTTTGATTCGAAATTTAACGCCGTATCATCAAGTGCAGAATTTTTCAGGTTGCTTCTAATATCACTCAGCCGAAAACAATGGAACGGTTAACATATTGGGCGCCATTTGTTCTCGCGCCATCTTAATTCCATTATGAATTTTTGTAGAATAGCTGCTATCAAGCGCTTGCCACTGCCCCTGTTCTTTATTCCATATTCCCTGATGCTTTTTATCTTTTGACTGATAAATAAGCGCGACTCGACCAACGCGAAGAAAATTAACCGGTTGTTCAACATTGTTAACTGGGTAAAGGCCTTCATAAGCGTTGAGCGTGCGACCATAATCTAATTCAATTTGATAGGCTTCTAAAATTTGTCGGAATTTTTCAGAAACAGATACATCGGCGCGATCCATGGTTACCTTAAGTCGCTCAACACGATCCAGACGCGTTTGTTTCTGAAACGGCACATCGAGATTAACGAACTCTTCCAGCCCGTCGATCATTCGAAGCATTAGTGGTGTTATTTGACGCTCAATTACGCTGACTTTGTCAATGGAAAGATTAAGCTGTTCCATTTCCATAAGCTGATTGGCAATTTGCTTCTTCAACTGAAGGTTATAAACCTTTAAACCTTCCGTTTCTTTATTTACCGATTTAAACTGCTGAAGCTTACTGTCAATTTGCTCACTGATTTGGTCAATCTTTTGCTGCGACTTGGCGGCAGACTGATTGATTTTAGAACTTTTCTCAATAACCGGCTCAAGATTTTGAGCCGCTGATGGTTTCACTAATATTACAGATGCAAAAAGCACCCACATCGACAATGCGGATAATTTTGTCATGATCCACTCCCATAAAAATCACACAATAAATGACAAACATGTCATGCGTCTTAATAGACGACTTCCCAAAAGTGATTTATCAGAATGAGTTTGAATTACATCTGTCAGAATGAATGGCTGCTTTTTCGAAACATTATAACTGGGAAAGTATATTTTGCTTCTCAACCAAACTTCGACAGATGTAATTCAAACCCACTCCAGACAAACCCAATAATTAAAAAGAAATGCTTTTTAATATGAGCAATATGGTAGAGCTGAAATATGACGGATATGTGAAGCTAACATGACATCTCGATTAAAAATAATGCATTATGAATGACATATAACTGTCATATTACTAACACATTTAAACAATACCTCACACACATTAAGATATTGCTTAAGCGTTGCCACAAACATCAACAAGGCTGCTATCAAGCAGCCTTGTTGAATGATTTAATGTCGAACAACATGACTTCCATGTAAACAATTACGACTCCATTCAATTTCATTTAGAAGTTGGTGGTAAAACTGATATTAAACTCCGTTCCGGGATTTTCTCGAAGGATGGTTACACCCTCCTGCTCGATTTCCTTTTCTTCATCCAGAATATTTTTCAAACGAACTTTTACCGTACTGTCGTAAGTAGCGTACCAGGTATACACCATATCCAGTGAGTTAAATGACTTCTCCTCGCCATCGGAAAAACCATTAACACCAGGAATAATAATACGTGGACCAAATACGTTATACACCAGAGTCGCCGAGTGATTGTTATCCAACGAATCCCAACCCAGTTGTAAGTTCACCACCCATTCGGAGTGACCAATTAATCGACGTTTATTGTTGGTGATAACTTCTGTCACACTTTGTTGGGTATTAAGCGCTTCTGCTAGCTGCTGCTCAAACAAACTGTCACCGGCATCATCAAGGCCAATATCCACCTCGGAATCGGAGAAAGTAAAGTTACCGTTAACAAAAAAGTTAGCGTAATCGTCCCCAAGGAACGATAAGTCTTTTAAGAACTCAACCTCCACTCCGATAAGTTCACCAGACTTTGCATTGGCGGTTAATAGTTGTGGTGCGCCTTCGGTTGCACTGGGCAATTCAATTTGCTCAATCGGCTTATCAATATCTTTCAGGAAAAATGCCACCGATAAATTTTCACCTGTTGGCATATACCATTCCCAACGAACATCAAAATTATCGATTGAAGATGACTCCAATGACGTTGATCCCCTTACCAGAAATTCGGTTAACGGATCGATATAGAATGTCGTTGAAATATCACGAAGATCAGGACGAATGGCAGTTTGAGAATAATTAAAACGCCATTGGGTTTCATCGTCTACCACATAAGTTGCGGCAAGTGATGCGAATAAATCATCCTCTTCAAAAACCAGATCGGCAATTTCTTCGTTTTCTACAGCAAAGAAATTACTGTGCTTTTGAAACGGAATTGAAAGCTGCCTAAAGTCTTCCCAGCGGAAACCGCCAGTAAAACGCCAGTGACGCCCCATCTCATAATCCGCCATAACATAAGCCGCATCCAGCAAGGTTGCTGCCGCATATTTATCTCCGTTTGCAGTGGCGTCTTCAAAGTCGATATCAAAGGCTGCGTCATTAAGGGTTGCGTCAGAAAAAATTTGACCGTAATTCGAACCTTGTAAAAACTGATTGGGTATTGAAAACGTTTCCAGTTCCACTGTAATGGCTTCAGCACGACGTTCTTTTGAGTAGAAGTCACCACCGGCTTTTAACGTCATTGCATAATTGCTACCAGAAAAAGGCAGTGACAGATTAAAGCCATAACTTTCGCCATCGTCGCGTAATGTTTGCCAGCCATAAACCACATTGGTATCACGAGCGATTTGTTCTTCACGTCGAATGCCCGAACCTGTGTCAATTAAATCAACTCGATAAGTTGCCTCAAACCCACCCGGCGCTTCGCGCATGGAACGATTATCACTGTAATACCAGTCAACGCCTAAATTATTGAACTCGTTAAAGGTGTGCATACCTTTTAGTTGCTGCGAATACAACTCACGTTCTTCATAAAGAATATCAACTTTACGGCGCTCTTCTTCAGGTTCATTGATGGTGTTGGTGGATTCAAACTGACGATCACGGATGCGATCTTTGGTATCCCGCAAATAAATATTATTAAACTCAAGTTTATGGTTGTATCCGTACTCAAAACCAAAGTTAATCATGGAGCTGACACTGACTTTATGTTCCGTAGAATGACCATCTGCAAATTCATTAATTCGAATATCACCACCGGACTTTGCCAAATTATTAACATTGCGTTCGTTAGTCACGTACCATTTGTTTTTATAGGCGGTTGTTGCCAAAAATCCAAAACGCGATTCATTACCAACATCAAAACTGTTGCCCAGTGTTAAACCCAATCCGTAATTGGGATCCACCGACTGGTAATCGGCATTGATGTTTCGATTAAAACGGCCAAACAATTCGCTGGCTTCATCGGCTGCCAGTCCATCGATACCTTCACCATTTAAACGACTGCGCAATGCTGCCGGTAATGCACGTGTACCATCATCGGTACCAAATGCATCACGAGAACTGCTGCCCCCCTCGTACCAGGGCGAAGATGATTTATTGGAATTTAAACCGCCCTCCAGTTTCAGTTTAAATACGCTTTCCTGCGGGATCGACTTGGTTCGAATATTGACATTACCGCCACCAAAATGCGCAGGCATATCCGGCGAAAACGATTTTTGTACATTCAGACTCTCAATAATGGATGCAGGAAATAAATCCAGCGGCATAACGGATCGTGTGGGATCCGGGCTGGGTACATTCATACCGTTTAGCTGCGTGCTGGAATAACGCTCACCCAGTCCGCGCACATAAATAAACTTTCCATCAACCAATGTTAACCCGGTTACCCGACGCAGGGCCGATGCAGCGTCACTGTCACCGGTACGGGAAATTTGTTCCGAGCCCATAATATCGGCAACAAAAGCTTGTGCTTTTCGTTCTTCCAACACGGCTTGTGCGGTTCCCTGAAGCCTTGATCCTTCTACAACAACCTCTTCAAGTGCTTCGTTTTTCGCCTGCTCTTGTTCAGCGGCATTAACTGACGCTGAAACACTGCCGCCTAACAATGCAAGGCAGACAGCTCGATAAATTGCATTTGTTTTATTCACTAACATTTAAAACTCCAAACAGTCAGGTTACTTAAGGGAATGAGCTTTAATAAGCATCGGCGGAACTCTGACTGGATAACTAAAATCGATAAAGATAAGGCGACGATGCGCCTTATCTTTTGTTTGCAACGGATCAACAATCGAGTAATCCGTTAATGGCTCGGCGGATTACAGACCTACCGTGACCCAACCTGCAGTCCAATCGTTGTCAGAACCAACCGCGCCAACAAAATCAACGCTGTCGAACCAGGGATCAATCGCATTCATATCCTGCGCGGCTGCCGGAGTAATGGTGACGTAATTGTTAACCACATCAGCCATGGTGGCTTCTACCGCATTTCCTGTTTGCGCCAGGAACCAGTCTTCGGTCGATTGGCCGGAGGTGGTAGCAGTCCCTTTAAAGTTTTCACCGTTTTCACAAGCCACAACCGAACTTTGCATGATTAAAGTTCCGGCTTCGGCGTTTGCCCGTGTTTCCGGGAAGCTGTCAATTTCAAGACATTCGCCCATACCGGCAGGCCCGGTGATCAGGAAGTTATACAAAGCGCCGTTTGTACCGTGACGCAGTAATACGCCTTCTGAATCGGCGTTTGCCGCACCAATAATGGTGAAGTTCGCCACCAGAGGATCGGTAACCGGAGCAGTTGCCGGAGCCGACTCACTGTTGTCACCTTCGATACCACGATTGGCAAAGGACGCATCATGTTTGATTAACACGTACTGTGCGCGTCCATTCCAGCCGAATGCCCAGTCAAAACTGTCATCACCGTTTGCGGTTAATACCAGATGCTTCACATCTACGCTGCCGCCAAAAAATTCAACGCCATCGTCGAGGTTTTTGTGAACCTGAATGTAATCCACGGTGGTTTCACTGCCCACACCGGCAAACGAAATACCGTTCAGTTCATCGCCCGCTGCCAGTGCTTTACCGGCGTATTTAACGACCACGTAACGTAGCGTGCCCGAGTTATCTTGCGGGTTGTCACCGCCGTACACACCGGCATTGCCTTCTGCAGCAATACCACAGTTGGCCAGTTCACCCGCATCGGCAACGTCATCACCGTTGCCGTCACAAAGATTGACCGGTGCGTTGCCCAGCAATACCAGACCACCCCATTGACCAATATCCGTCGCCTGACCGGTCATGTCCTGAATCGAGGTCATGATGACTGGCGCCGAGGCATTACCCAGTGCTTCAATTTTTGATCCGCGACGTACCACCAGAAAATCATCGCCCACTTCACCAACAAGGGTTGTACCCGGCTCGATGTATAAGGTCGCGCTGTCGGCGTTATCGTTGCCCACCGCCGTACGGCCTTTAATCACCCAGTGCTTGTCGTTGGTAAAGACCACGTCATTGGTGATGGTGGTGTCGGCGCTAAAGCGGTACACCGGCTTGTCGGTAATCGCCGGATAATCCGAGGACGCATTAACCGCCAGTCCCTGCTGCGATGCCGAAGCAACATTGGCAGGAATGCCAGAGTTAACGCCAACCGTCCAACCGTCCATCCAGTTGTCGGAACCGTTAAAAGCACCAATAAAGTCTGTTGGTTGGAACCAGCTGTCATCGGCTGACATGTCGTAACCAGCACCCAACAACGGAGAACCCGAGCGAGGCGTAAATCCGTCTGCCAGTAAATCAAGCGCTTCGGTGTTGTTGTAGGCGGCGTTACCGGTTTGACCCAGGAACCAGTCTTCGGTGGATAAACCAGAAGTGGTTGCGGTGCCTTTGAAGTTTTCGCCGTTTTCACAGGCCACAACCGAATGAGTCATGGTTAATGACTGGTTTTCGGCATTGGCTCGCGTTTCAGCAAAGCTGTCCACCTCAAGACACTCACCCATACCGGCAGGTCCGGTGATCAGGAAGTTTTTCAGAATACCGGCGGTTCCATGACGCAATAACACGCCTTCGGAATCACCACCCGGAGCGTTGTTTCCAATAATGGTTACATTGGCCACTTTGGGAGAAGTGAGTGGCGTAGCAGCCGGAGCGGACTCACTGTTATCCGACTCAAAACCGCGATTCGCCAACGTATCGTTGTGTTGCACGTAAACGTATTGCGCACGACCGGTCCAACCAAATGCCCAGTCAAAACTGTCGTCACCGTTACCGGTTAATACAATGTGCCGAACATTCACCGAACCACCAAAGAACTCAACGCCATCGTCAAGATTTTCATGAACCTGAATGTAGTCAACCGTGGTACCGCTGCCCACACCGGCAAACGAAATACCGTTCAGTTCATCGCCTGCTGCCAATGCTTTACCGGCTTGCTTCACAACAACAAATTTCAAAGTACCCGAGTTATCTTCCGGGTTATCGCCACCGTAAAGACCAGCATCGCCTTCTGCGGCTATTCCGCAGTTCGCAAGCTCTGTTGCATCGGCAACATCATCACCGTTGCCATCACACAGATTTGACGGAGCATTACCTAACAGAACCAGACCGCCCCACTGACCAATGCCAGTTTCTTCACCGGTCACATCTTGAATCGATGTCATGATGATTGGCGCAGCAACAGTGCCCACCGCTTCAATTTTTGAACCACGACGTACCACTAAAAAGTCATCGCCGGTTTCGCCAATAACGGTTGTGCCCTGCTGAATGTATAAAGTGCTGGCATTCGCGTTATCGTTTCCGACTGCGGTGCGACCATTTAAAATCCAGTAAGCGTTATTGGTTAAGGTGGTGTCTTCGGTAAAGACCACATCGGGCGTTAACCGATACACCGGCTTATCCGATAACTCAGGAAATTCCGACGAAGCATCGGTCGCCAGGCCTTTCTGAAAAGCGTTTTGAATATTGGCTGGAAATCCGCCTTTAACGCCAACAGCCCAACCTTCGGTCCAGTCGTTTTCGCCATCAAATGCACCAATGTAATCGGTTGAATCAAACCAACCATCAATAGCCGATGCATCCACACCGGCACCAATTAATGGCGAACCCGGCAGTGGCTCATAACCGTTTAAATCAAGATTAAGCGATGCCGAACCATTAAACGCCATGTTGCCGGTTTGATCCAAGAACCAGTCTTCGGTGGATAAACCAGAAGTGGTTGCGGTGCCTTTAAAGTTTTCGCTGTTGTCACAGGCAACCGCCGAGTGGGTTAAAATTAAATCACCCGCTTCTGCGTTGTCGCGAGTTTCTTCGAAACTGTCCACTTCCAGACACTCACCCATACCGGATGGGCCAGTTACCACAATGTTATGCAAACGTCCGGCGGTGCCGTGACGCAATAAAATACCTTCGGAATCACTTTCAGGAACATTACCCCCAACGATGGTTACATTAGACACCATTGGATTAGAAACCGGAGACGCCAAAGGTGCCGACTCACTGTTATCGGATTCAAAACCACGATTACCCGCCGTATCGTTGTGTTGAATGTAAACGTGTTGCGCACGACCTTCCCAACCAAATGCCCAGTCAAGACTGTCGTCGCCATTGGCGGTTAGCACAACGTGTTTAACGTTAACCGTGCCACCAAAAAACTCGATGCCGTCATCAAGATTTTCATGCACCTGTATGTAGTCAACTTCGGTTGCATCACCAACACCGGCAAAGGTAATGCCGTTTAATTCATCACCAGCGGCCAGTGCGTTACCGGCGTGTTTGACTAAAACGTAATTTAAAACACCGGAGTTATCGTTAGGATCATCACCGCCGTATAAACCGGCGTCGCCTTCTGCGGCAATACCACAATTCGCCAGCTCGGTTGCATCGGCAACATCGTCGCCATTGCCATCACACAGGTTTGATGGTGCGTTGCCTAATAGAACCAGACCGCCCCATTGGCCAATACCGGTTTCATCACCGTTAATATCTTCAAACGATGTAAAAGTAATCGGCTGGCCTTGTGTGCCGTCGGCATTAATTTGCGAACCGCGACGCACTACCAAAAAGTCATCACCGGTTCGACCAATAACCGTCGTTCCCTGTTGAATGGTTAAAACACTGGCATCAGCGTTATCGTTTCCAACCGCGGTACGTCCTTGAAGTACCCAAAGTGTATCGTTGGTTAATGTTTGATTGCTGGTGAAAGTGTAATCCTGATCAATTTCACAAACTTTATTAAATGAACCAATTGCCGCAATGTCGGTTGCAAAATCAGGACACTGTTGCGTGCCACCGTTATCGCCACCATTGCCATTACCAGGATCGGTAACAACTTCATCACCCTCAACTATTTCAATATCACCAGAACAGCCGGCAAGTATTAATGCACTTGCTACGGCACTGGCGGTTAGTAATTTTTTAAAAGTCATTGTTTTCTCCGCGTGGAACTGAACTGTCTTTAAATAAGCAGCTTCGCAGAGTAGAGACATAAGGTTTCAACTATATGACAATTGGAGATGTCATATTTAATTCATTGAACTACCGCAAAAATGTCATGGCTTTGACTTTTATTTGTCACAAATGTGAGGCAGGACTCATAAACAGAGTTCTTTTAAAAACCTTTCCCAAATATCTGTTTCAAACAATTTACTCATCAATAAAATCACTCAATAAACAAAGACCAATGATCTTTAACAGTGAATGTTGGCACAAAGATCGCATAAAGCTTATCAAGTAAAACAAACACAAAATGAAAGTTTTGAATTAGTTTATGAGAACAAAGTTGGTAAAACCAAGAGATTACGTTATTAACTCGTTGCGTTATTAATTCGTTCACTTTGTAGTTTCGAATTATATAACTTGGTTCACAAGCTTGAACCAAACATTTAAACCATAACCTTTTAATCATATGCTTTTAATCATAACCACAGGAGACAAACCTATGTTACGCTGGTCTATAGCCTTCTTTATTATTGCTTTAGTTGCAGGTTTACTCGGATTTGGCGGTATTGCGGGTGCGGCAATCGACATTGCAAAGATATTATTTTTCATATTTGCCGTATTATTTGTTATCGCGTTGGTCGCCCATGTAGTACGAGGGAAAAAACCACCCGTTTAATAACTGCGTATAGATATGTAGAAATAAATTAGTATGAACAGGCGTATTGGCATTAGCAATCGGTTGATAATAACCAAACCCTGCTATAAGCAACCTGTTCATATGAGCAACTGGCTCATATGTTTATAAATTAAAGAGTATAAAAGTTATCTATTATTAAAATGTCATTTATTACTTTAAACCAAAAAAACATAAACAGGAGAACACTATGAAATACTTAACAGCGTTATTAATCGCCGCGACCTTTGCATTAGCCGGTTGTGATCAAGACGATGGCCCAGCAGAAGAAGCTGGTGAAAAAATTGACGAAGTCGCCACAGACGTTGAAAACAAAGTGGAAGATGCCTGTGAAGAACTGAAAGAAAAGGCCGATGCAAAAGATCAAGATTGCTAATCGGCTTAATTTTCTCGATTAACCCTTCGGTTAACGGGTAAAGAAAATAAAAAAGCGCAATGGGTTTATTGTTAATAACTTAACCCTTGCGCTTTTTTTTATTACGAGCAATCGAACAGCTACTCGTTCTTACTGTATCGCTCCAACTTGTTATAAAGCGTTTTAATACTTACACCCAATTCATCCGCCGTTGCCGACTTATTACCTTCGTTTTTATCGAGAGTTTTTAAAATGGCCCGTCGCTCCACTTCTTCAAGAGAAATACCCGCGGGCACTGTCTCATGTCGCTGGGTGCGTAATTGTGTGTCATTATCCAAAATTATCAGATCCGCAGTGATCACATCATTCGCCAAAATATAAGCGCGTTCAATGGCGTGTTTTAATTCGCGAACGTTACCGGGCCAGCTGTGCTGAGATATTTTTTGTAATGCATCGGAGCTGATTTCTTTATTGCTTTTATCTTGCGCATTACGATAGGCCAGAAAATGTTTTGCCAGGCCAACAATATCATCACCACGTTCACGCAGCGGTGGCACATTAAGGGGAAAGTGCGCCAAACGGAAAAAAAGGTCTTCACGAAACAGCTCCTGCTTAATGGCGTCTTGCGGATCGCGGTTGGTTGCCGAGATAATTCGAACATTGGCTTTTTTCACCTGCTCGGAACCCACCGGACGAAATTCGCCCGACTCCAACACTCTTAACAGTTTTACTTGTTGATCCAGTGGCATTTCCGTCACTTCGTCCAGAAACAAAGTGCCACCTTCCGCCTGTTCAAACACACCGGCTCTGGATTTATTTGCGCCGGTAAATGCGCCTTTGATATGGCCGAATAATTCGCTTTCAATTAACTCGGGGCTTAAGGCACCACAGTTTATGGCGACAAAAGGTTGTTGCGACAATGGACTCATTAAATGCACCGAGCGAGCAACCAACTCTTTTCCAGCACCGCTTTCACCCGCCACAAACACATTCATTTCGGCATCGGAAGCCTTTTTAATCATGCGGTATAAGGTGCGCATTGGTGACGATGATCCTACCAATAAGCCAAATTGATCCAGCTCACTGGTGGTTACCTGTTCCGATAAATTCTTTGAACTGACAAACTCCTGATGAGAATCGGTTAACAACTCATTGATAAAGGTAATGTCCACCGGCAGTCTTAAATGATAGGTCACTCCATGGTGCATGGCTTCGTCAATATATTTATTGGGCTCACCATTACTGATAAAAATCACATCCACTTTTGACATAACTTTATTGGCGGTTAAGGCCATTAGTTGTTCGTGGCTAAAGTTATCGGCTTGAACAATCGCCACGTCGACCCGAGATTCCAACAAATAATCGGTCCAGGACTCCTGAGCGCTAAGCTGGATTACGTTAAACAGTCGAGCGGCTTCGGAGTGAATAAGCTGTGGCTCCAAAGTTTTGTCCAATAGATAAACCAGTAAATTAGGTTGTGTCATAAACGTCTCGGTTTAACCGTCTCTATATATAAAAGGATCATCAATGTACGTCAGGTCGGTAATTTTAACAATGTTACCTGTAATTATTACCTACGCCATGTCACATTTCCTGTAAAAATAATGACCTATTCATCAGTAAGTAGATTAAACCAGCGCCATAACGGATGAATATCTAGGTTCATTGATGCTGGCACAGAGATTGAATTATAAATCCTAGAGCGTGTTTATTTGTTACTCAAGTCTCGTTGTTGTACAGCGGTTTTTATACATAGATTGTTGGACATAAGTCAGGAAATAAGAACGCTTAATGTTTAATCACTCTAGGAGATGTCACTATGAAATCACTTAATAAAATTTTAATCCCTTTTGTTTTCGCTATTATAACCGTACCGTTTGCCGCTAATGCCAATCAGGATAACAGCAAATTAAATGATGCCTGGCTAGACGGCAAACTCGATACGGTTATTTTATTTAACGAGCACTTAAGTCCTTTTGACATTGAAACCGATGTCACTAATCGGGTGGCGATTATTTCTGGTGAAGTTGATTCGGAAATTGCCAAAGACCTGACAACCGAACTGGCTAAAAGCATTGATGGCATTAATGAAGTGGACAATCGCCTTCAGGTGAAAGAGTCCGATGAACCAAAAGAACAGCGTTTTTCTGACATAAAAGACGCGGCCATATCGACCACTATCACCACCAAACTGTTACTGAATACCGATGTAGAAAGCGGTGATATAGACGTGGACACCAGTAATCAGGTGGTCACCTTAAATGGAACAGTACCATCAAAGTTACAGCGTGACTTAATCGAAAAAATTGCTGAAAACACATCAAATGTAAAATCCGTTAAAAACAAAGTCAGTGTTCAATAGCAACCCTTTCGATAGCAGGAGTCACTATGTTTTATTCTGACTATCTTCCAGAGCGACCCAAGATCGCTCTGGAAGATCTTATTATTATCAGTAATGCCATTCAATTGTGTAACGAAGGCTACAGCTTTTATCGCTTTGCCATTACACAGGCCGACGATCAAATTATAAAAAACTTTTATCGCAGCATGGCCAATGCCAAACAACATTTGGTTGAAGAACTGACTTACGAATGTTCAATGGAGCAATTATCCGAGTTAAATGGGGATACCAACCAGTGGACGTTTATTTCAGTCGCCAGAAATTGTTATCACGAACTGAGTTTGGCGTTAAATACAGAAAGTCAGTCGGAGGCAATCCATCAAATGACGCATCTGGAACAACAGGTACTGGAGCGGTTGAAAAAAGCCACCCAGTCATTAAAACACCCTGCATTAGCACAACTGCTCGCCTCCCGTGTGGCATCCATTCAAATGACGCACGATAACCTGGCAGAGCTTATAACCGATTAAATTTAACCCATTAATTTTATTTGGGTGTTTTTTGCACTGTAGTTCTTTCAAAACCATTATAAAAGTTACACGGTAATAAGGTTTTCGTTGCCGATATCAACATTCACCATGCGTTATTAAGCAAACTCTTGTGACCGACATCACAAATTTAAAGCTGGCACAGTAATTGTAACTCTACTCAGTAAATGAATCGCATAGCGTCTCATTTTACAAACTAATCATTTGCGTAAAGCATTAAGGAGTCATTCAGTGAATACAATAAGACACAACATAGGCAAACTTTCCACTCTAGCGATAGCCGTTGCTATGGTGTCCGGTTGTACCTCTATGGCACCCAATTCAGATAGCCTGGTTCGCTCTGAGTCATCCATTAAGCAAGCAAAAGAAGTTGGCGCCATTGAGCATGCCCCGGTCGAACTTAAACAGGCCGAATCTAAATTACAAAAAGCTCAAGACGCGTTTAATAAAGAGGATTACAAAACCTCGCTTGAATTTGCGTTAGAAGCCGAAGCCAGTGCTGATCTTGCCGAAGTCACCGCAAGAAACAAAAAAACACAACTGGCGTTGGATGAAGTACAAAAAAGCATTCAAACCTTGAAGCAGCAACTTAGCAATCGTTAATTTTGATCAATTATTATTTATATATTTTGCTCGATTAAATCGAACCATTAAATAGTAAGGCTAAGTGTACAAAAGGAAACAGGAGTTTAATAATGAATTATTTTACTAAAAAATTATTTATACCATCGGCCAGCGCCGCAATGATCGTTCTTTCGGGTTGCTCTTCAACAGCAGTGAACAATGAGTTAGTAAGCAGTGCAGAGCAACACTTTAATCAAACCGCAGGCCCAAACAGTGTTCGCGAGTATGCACCACTTAAATACGAGCAGGCAAAAGAGTCTCTGCAAAAACTTAAGTCAGCCGCAGAAAGCGATGCCGACGAGTCTCGACTGGAACATCTGGCTTATATGAGCCGTAAGCACAGCGAGATTGCACTTCAACAGGCCAAGTTAAAGAAAGCTGAAAAAAGCATTCAGCAGGCAGAAGTGAATCGTAAAGACTTATTGCTGGCACTAAAAAGTGAAGATCTGGAGCAAACAAAACAACGCGCCGATCAACTGGCTTCTGAAAAACAGCAGGCACAAAGTCAACTGGAACAGATGAAAGCGAAAAATAACCAGATGGCTCAATTGCTGAATGAGTTAAAAGCCAAAGAAACCGAACGTGGTTTGGTACTGACATTAGACAGTATTTTATTTGAGCTGAATAAGGCCACGCTTAAAAGTGGATCGGAACGATCAGTTGATAAACTGGCGGAGTTTCTAAAGTCCTATCCGGATCGAAATCTTCTGGTGGAAGGTTTTACCGATAGCACTGGTGAAGAAAGCTATAACCAACAGCTTTCACGCGACCGGGCAGAAGCCATTCAATCAGAACTGATAGCGAAAGGTGTCAGTCCAGAGCGTATCGAAATTAAAGGTTACGGTGAGCAATTTCCGGTAGCCACAAACGAAACGCGAGCCGGACGTCAAATGAATCGACGTGTTGAAGTGATTGTTGCCAATAAAGGTGATGATTTAATCGAACGCCGTCGATAGTATTTTTCAGAAGCGTATCAAAAAGAGTCTGCAAGGCCAGAGCCGGTGGTGATGAAGTATTCACTGCCGGCTCTTTTTTAGTAAACACTATGTTTATCCTAAAATAAAGTACCAAGTAGGATTATATTCTTTTAGCATTTAATAACAAACTAACTGCCAGAATGTGTTTACGCAGGAATGAAGGTTCACTTTCCATACCCCCGACTAACGCCTTAAAATCAACCGTCTTAAAGCCTCTCTTGAATGATTGATTTTTAATGAACTAACTGCTAGTTTTTAAGCTTAACTTTTACTAATAAAGTTTGGCCTCTTTTATGAGCATGCACTTATGAGCACGCACTCTATTTTTCGTACACCTATCGAACACGTTGAAAAGGTATTGGTGGTTGACGACCACAAAATGCTATGTAACGTTATGGTAAAAATGTTTCGAATGCTTGGCACTGCTCATATCAAAACGGTTCACTCTGGACTCAACGCATTAAAAATCATTCCTGAATTTAAGCCTGATATTGTTTTTACCGACTTAGAAATGGCGCCCGTTTCTGGTATAGAGCTTCTCAAAGCGATTCGTTGTGGCGTTAATGGATGCGATCCTTATCAAGCAGTTGTGATGCTAACGGCGCGAATATCACATCAAGTAACCAGTTGTGCTGTTGAACTCGATTTAGATTATATGATGTCAAAGCCACCGTTTAAAATACTGCTTGGAGATGTTGTTGATTTGGTTCGCCGTCGTTTAATGCCGGTAATATTATGAAGCGGTGAATATTGGTGTAATTGGCATGAAGCTTGATTTAGACAATATTTCATACCAACGCCCAGATAATTCTTCGGAAATGAGTGACTCGATATCTTCACCAAATGATAGAGCACTGTCTATAAATGAGGGCATAAAAGAATTTCGACGTGAATACAGTGCTTTTTTATCATTAAGAAATAGAGTTATGGCGGGTAATGGGAAAAGCCTCTCTCCAGAAAAAATAAGTAGCTATATTGTAGAACTTGAAAAAATTGCGTTAACACATTTTAGTACACAAGAGCCTTTTATCCATCAGTACGATAGACAAGCCAAAGCACACCTCCACGATCATGAGATTTTGCTGAGTATGATCAAAAATCTTGAGGTCAATCAAAAAGTATTTCAACTAGATTCCAGTGATGAATTACTCGAACTAATAGACGCATTTAATAATGAGCATTATAAAAAATATGACCACCCATTAAGTAAAATACTGTTAAAACAACTTTCAATTTCATAGGTGCTTTACTCAAATCAAATTTTTCTAATCGAGAAAACTAAGATATTGTAGGGTTTGCACGTCTTCTCGTGCGAACCAATTGCATGTACAGCACGCAAATTCAAACTCACCACTACGGTGAGCAATTTCCGGTACCCACAAACGAAACGCGAGCCGTACGTCAAATGAATCAACGTGTTGAAGTGATTGCTGCCAATAAAGGTGATGATTTAATCGAACGCCGTCGATAGTATTTTTCGGAAGCGTATCAAAAAGAGTCTTCAAGACCAGAGCCTTTGATAATGATGAATTCACTGCAGGATCTTTTATTTTCAACCATTAATGTATGGGTGTTCGGCTACTACCCACCCATCACCATTTGAACAATCGCATTAATCTCGATATTGCTTTGCATGTAAAATTATAGAGGTGGTCACTTTAGATCTCTACTTAAGAAACCATCTATAAAATAGTACACTCCAATACATATAAAAATATAACCGAAAGGTATTGCTGTGCCTACTGCCTTAATTTCTTTTAATAGAAGTACATTTTTTAAAATATCAAAAGAATTATATTCCAAGTAGTTTACTAAACTTCCACCAACTACAATAAAAGCACCTATGCATATAAACCAAGCGCCTTTCATACATATTTTATTTTTTAAAATTGCCATAGCACTCACAACAAAAACAACCTATTTCTGTGCGCAAGATGCGCCATACAAAACCAACTTCAAAACCAACCATGTAGGATTTGCACGTCTTTTCGTGCGAACCAATTGCACGCACATCAAAACTAACCACTACATCGTTATCCGAAACCAATTATTTTAAGCTTATCGATTTTCAGCAAGAACAACCGAACGTCTTTTAGAAGAAAACTCTATTAGAATTTTGACCTCGTTCAAAAACTCTTGCTCTCCATCGTCTTTAATATATGACAGCAGTTCTTCCTTTGATGTGTCTTCGCGTTCTTCGCCAAATTCTAGTGCAGCATACATCCAAAGTAAACCACCCAAGTGCTCTCCTTGTGCTAATAAACAAGAGCCATACTCAGCCATTGAGTATGGCTCTGCATAATTGGCTGCTTTCTCATGAAGGCTACATGACAGTTTTTCGTCTTTATCGACATACTCTCCACGGTAGTGTGCTTTACCAAGTGTCGATAAGGAGAGCGGGAAGTCTTGCTTTGCGGCTTGACGTAACCAACTTACTCCACTTTGAACATTAACTTCCCTGCCTTTACCTAATAGATAACAATACGCTAATGCGTGCATCCCATAACCGCTTCCTTTATTCGCAGCTTGCTCATATAAGTTACAGGCTTGGTTTAAATGGTCTTCTGTCCCACTCTTCTCATAAAACGAGCCCAACAAAAACAGGGCATCCCTTTCCCCATCTTCAGCCTCAGATAAGCAAGTCTCAAATGCTTGGTCGAAGTTTGCTTGCTCAAACTGGTTTCTACACGCTGATTTAACATCAGAGTCTTTTGTTCTCACCTCACATGCGATCAATAGAAGCGCAATAAGTAACACCATACAAAATTTTAAACTATGCAAAACACACCTGTTAGAAATTTATCTAATCACTATTTAATCTTTTTATGTAGTTGAAGTATGCACCCGTAGTCGTCATCTCTACCGTACTTGAAATACTTCACTCGATAGATTGCCCCAACCTCTACTTTAAAGGTTTGAGCGACTGTATCATCACCCGGAAAGCATGCATTACCACTGGTACCAACACCAATTTTTTCATCCTCAAAGTGTAATACACTTATCGTTCCAGTGGCCTTTATTTTGACCAAGGGACTTTCCAAGGTTTTATAGTCACCATCAGAATATCTCAGTTTGCTTTGTGTGACTTTGATGGGTGTCATTATTCCAACTACAAACCCCAATATTGTAAGCGTTAGTATAAATGCTCGAAAAAATTTCTTTTCAGCCGGTGACCCAAACTTTTTCTTTTTGAAGTGGATTAGATGATACAGGCCGCCAAAGAAGAAGCAACTTCCGACAATTGTGGCACCATGGAACAACCCATACCAACTCACTGTGTACAGTTCGGTATACACCATTTAACTCCTAACTAAAAAGTCGTGCGGGACACCCACATACTTTACAAAGAAACTCATGCTGTAGGCTGCATTACAACTTAGCTTTTTAGTTAATTTAATCCAAGATTAACAACCGATAAGAATTATCGACCAAGATAACGAGTTCATAATACACTCACCAGCCTCACTACTCAATTTATCGTACAACGAATAAAATCCTACAAAAGCGTAATTACTCATGGCTTAAACAGTCACAGTAGTATGACGCAAAGATAAAAGATGAATTCATCGAACTCTTTAATTTACTTGGTATCAGCCTATTAATACTCTGTTATTAATACTTAGTAAGCAATACCAGAATCAATTACACGAGGCATCATTGGAATCGATGTTTTCTTTTCTTCACATAGTCGATTATCTCTTGGGAAGCCGTCTTTCCAGGTTAGACCTGCGTTACCCAATAATTTCCTACCATCGTCAATAGTTAATTCCTTCTCAAAAAAATGTTTCTTATTTTCTTCATAACGAGTAAACCATTCCTTTTCAAAGGTAAAGCCTTTTCGGTCTTTATCAGAAACCCGTGTTGAGTAATACTGTCTATGCCAAATTACAACATCCAGCTTATCATTGTTATCAAAGTCATTGATGTACGCTTTAGCAAATAACTTTTTCCCACGAAATTCATCATTAAATAAAGGAGAGCTGCGATCACGAGTAGCGCCCAAAACAAAATCAAAGTCTTTCCATGGTTTATTTGTATATGATGTCATCATCGCATAATACTCAAAGTATTTTTGGGTGGTCTCACCATCGTATACGGTCACTTTTATATTTTCATTGACTCCATCATAATGCAATTCATCTCCTTTACCGGTAATAATCCAAATGGCGTTTTTGACACCTTCAATCATACTTACTTCGAATAATGGTCTTGATTCGATACAGCCAAAATAATCATGTCCTCTATGACCAGTCGAAAAAACCAAACCAGGTCCATGCAAAAATTCAACGTTGTTATCATGCATAACTGCAGCGGAATTCCATGAGGAGTTAAAGTAAACCTCTCTATTCCCAACCAAATACTCTTTCTTTTTCTTATTGAACTTTTCAATTGTTCTTTTATCTCTAGGCGTTTTAACTTCAAACAAAAAAAACTGACTACCACTAACCTCTAGGAACGATTTAGGCATAACAACCTGCCACTCTGGAATATATTCACTTAACCAATTAGGCTTGTCGACATCTCTTTCAACCTTAGAATCATCTGGCTTAAACTTATATCCTTTGTACCTATCATTAGCATCACCATTTATCGCAATAAAAGCGAACAAATAGTAATTAATCATTTTAAACATTCTTAAACTCCTTTAGAAGTCGTTCGAGATATCCACAGACTCACAAAGAATCTCAAATAATAGGTTGCATTACAACTTAGTTAACCCTGTATTTAATTCAGCACCCACATCAAACCAACCACTTTCGGTGTGCAAAATGCGCACCCTACCAAACTTTGAAAAATCATTACAATGAGAAATTTTTTCAATATATAAAGATAACCTTGTAAATTTTCATGTGCCAGCCTGACTTAATTGGCGAACCAACTTCATGGTGCGAAGATAGTTTGTATTTTTATCACCAAAATCAGCGATAAAAAACTCTGGCAATCCCGCAACCAGTGTTTGTACCGGCTGATGATTACCTTTACTGACGTGGTATTCCGCCATAATTAACCGGTATATATTTCTATAGATTTGAGGATGTTCGGTATTATCATTGATTATGGCATCGAGCTCGCTCATTTTCGCAAGAAACAAATCTTCTTTTGTTGAAGCTCGGTAGATCTCTGCCTGATTAAGCAACGCGCTAACCGTTGACTTGTTTTTCGTTGAAAATTGAGCGATGTAATACTTGATGGATTTATCGATCAACTGAATGGCCTTTTCGTGCTCTCCCCTGTCACTCAACAGCAGCGCATAATACTTTTCGATCATGGCGAGCATATACTTGCCTTTACAGTGCTCCTGGCAGGTTGCATAAACGTCACTAAATACGGTATTTGCTTTCTCATACTGATTTGCGCCATGAAGTGCCTGTGCGAACTCTCTTTTAAGAATCATTACTTTAATTGAATCCGGGCCATATAATCCCTCGCTTCTCTCGAGAGCCTCAGAAAATTTAGCAATGGCCTGATCAAACAATCCCATTCGACTTTTAAACATTCCACTGTTTTGCAAAACACTAATCATTCCGCCAACGTCCGACTGATCACCTTTGGAATAAAACTCTTGTAAGGCCATGTCAACAATCTCGTTTGCACGCAGCATTTCCCTTTTATCACGGTACATCAACGACAAATTATTGTAGTAAGTATGCAGAGGTAAATTCGGCGACAGCGATTGATGCATCGCAATTGAGCGCTTTTGTTTCTCTATGGCTTCATCAATACGCCCCAAATTGCGCAAGCATATGGCTAAATTATTCAGCCCATCGGCAATATCATTATGCGGGCCCTGGTAGATTTCTTCCCATCGTTTGACGGTATAACTTAACAGCTCCAGAGCCTTTTCGTTTTCGTATTTTTGTCGTAAAGAATCGCCCAGGCGATGCAACGCCTTGAGCGCGTCAACCGATTCATAGCCTTCTGCATCAAGATAGGTTTGATGGCTTTTAGTAAACGCATCAATCGCAAGATCAGAGTGCTGCAAACCTTTGTAAGCCAGTCCAATATTAAATAGCAGGCGTGCTTTACTGACACTTGGCTTAGGCAGCTTTTTATCAACAGTGATGAGCGCAGTGTCTAATAAGTCTTTTGCGGTTGTGTTGGCTTTACCTTTTTCTCGTGGGTTGGCGGTAGAAAAAATTGAGGTAATAAATTGCGTGGTTGATTCAAGCTCGTCAGCACGCTGATCAGAAATGCGTTTTTGTTCAATCGCGATATCACGTTGATGTGTTAGCTTAACGGTGTAAATCACTACGGTTATTGAAATAGCGAGTAGAAACATCGCCGCCGTAGCGACCGGGATCTTGTTACGGATGATGAATTTGCTGCTGCGCTCAATCAATGATGGTGGTTTCGCAAGCACCGGACGATTCGCCAAAAATCGTTTAATGTCTTCGGCAAATTCCATAACCGATGCGTACCTGTCTTCCGGATTTTTTTGCAACGCTTTATTTAACACATTATCCAAACTTCCCTTCAGTTGTTTGGGTGACCATGGCAAAGACGCCTGATTATCCTGTTGAGACTGGTTAACTTGCTTAGACTGGCTAGTGAGCGCAACACTTGCCTTTTTTGGGGTTTCGTGACAGATCACCTGCTCAATTGAAGAACCGCTGGATGTATTAACTTTTAGTGGGTAAGTATCCGTGAGTAATTTATACAACAGCACGCCCAACCCATACACATCAGTGGCAAATCCCTGAGTCTTTCCGGTAACTTGCTCAGGACTGGCGTAATCTGGTGTCAGTAGTCGCTGTTGGGTTTGCGTGTTTGCCGATGACGGGTCGGCACTTAGAATTTTAGCAATACCAAAGTCGACCACTTTTGGTTCGCCCAAATGATCGATCAATACATTGCTGGCCTTTATATCACGATGGATAATTAAGTTTTCATGAGCAAATTGAACGCCACGACAAACTTTAATAAATAACTCAAGCCGCTGGTGCAGAGTCAGCTGATTCGACTGGCAGTAGGCATCAATTGGAGAGCCCGTAATAAATTCCATTATCAGGTAAGGAACATTGTTGCTGGTCTTACCGCCATCGAGTAATTTACCGATATTCGGATGATTAAGACTCGCCAGTATTTGCCGCTCTACCTGAAAGCGCGACTGTGATTTTGCATTAAGTGCATTAGAAATAAATTTTATGGCGACATAATGGGTAAAGTCACCTTCATTACGTTCACCAAGATAAACACTTCCCATGCCGCCGCTGGCTATAAGCTTTTTTATCAGGTAAGAGTCAATGGTTTGTCCTATCCAGTGATCCTGCTCAGTGTCAAAGCCATCGGCACTTTGTGATAAAACAGAAGCAATTCGCTGCTCTTTGTCGGCTTTAATCAACTCGATAACATCGCTGATCACCTCCTGATCATCGTTAGCCAGCAACTTAATCTTCTCGTACTGTTGATCCTGAGGAAGCTCAATCACTTGATTAAAGATGGCCTCGATATTTTTAAAGTGATCTGTCATAAGCTATTGTCCTTCTTAAAAAACTCGCCATGTTAAAAACATTCATCCATCATTGTTTGCTTTTATGTTTACCTAGTGGCTTATTATTGCGCCAAAAACCGTTGTAACCAAGCCGATGAAAACCGGATTTCGCGCTGAATACTCGACTCCGACATTTTCAGATGTTCAGCAATTTCTTTTAACGTAAACCCACCAAAATAATACAAATCAATCATGGTGGATTTCAGCGGGTCTTTTTTGGCAAGTTGTTCTATCGCTTCATCCAGTGCCAATAAATCATAAGACATAGGACGATCACTCAAGCTTTCAGTAAACGTGGTGCGATGTTGATCACCCCCGCGTTTCGCCGACAGCTTTTTGCGCGCGTGATCAACCAGCAGATGACGCATGATTCGAGCAATAAGACGCAAAAAATGGGTTTGATCATTCCCCTCAAACCTCAACTCTTTGACTTTGAGGAAAGCTTCGTTGAGTAGGGCCGTGGCTTGCAGCGTCGAGCTGTTGTATTCGTGATTAAAAATATTACGGGCCATGGCATGGATTTCATCGTAAAGCGATATAAATAAAGACTCTGCCCGCAGCTTCTCTTCAGAGCTCAACTCCGAGAGCGCCGCATTGAGCTTTGCCAGTTCTTCCTGAGATACCGTCGAAGACACCATGACCTTTCCTTTGTTCCAGTGGTTGTCAGTGCTTTAAAGGGTGGTAGCCAATCCAAAATTTAATATAACCGATAACCTTTTGATTGTCATATTCGCCTCTTATCGGCCTTTTCACTATCGCTGCAGTCATTTTTTTGAAATTTATTGAATGTTTTCGGCTGTTTGTACGCTTCTAGTAATAACCGCTAAATCTATCTGCCCAGTGAGCACACTGGCAGTCGTTTAAACAAGGAGAAAGTCCATGCAATCCCATTCAATCAATCTAGTGGTGATGAGAATATTATTCATCACCGCCTTAACCCTGTCCATTTCAGGCTGTTTTTCTGATTTGTTCAGTTCCAAAAATTACGCCTGGTTTAACAATCAACACAGTTATCAATCGGCCCAATACTGGCAAGCGTTAAAGCAAAATAAGCAAACCTGTGGCGATCACGCTTTTAAAGAAGGCATAAGGATCGATGGAGTCACTTACTACGAGCGAGAAAGCGCCAATGAAGCCGATAGGGAATTCAGAATAAACCGAATGCATATCTACCCCAGAGTGGTTGGATCGCACGAGAAACAACTGCGCTATTTGCACAATCGTTACGAACGCTGCATGAACCGCAGTGGCTGGGTACTTGCGCAAGTTGAGCCCAAAAAGTAAACCACAGATTTTCGATGAAACTAATATCACCGAAACTAGTATCACCAAAACTATTATCGACGAAGCGAATATCGATCAAAGATTATCGACCAAAGGACATTCATCATGAACAATCACCATCTTAATGCAACTCGCGAGGCGCCACGTATAACGGCTAAACTTATCAGCTTAGTGATCACCGCATCATTCATTGGCGCAAACGCTCTGGCGGCAAATAAAGTAACACAAAGTATCGAGTTTAAAACCCAGGGACAAAGTCTGTTTTGGGAAGCTGAAACCTCTCGTCTGGTAGAACCTTTCTCCGTACCTTTGTTTAAGGAACAGGAATCGAAAGAAGAAGGCGAAATACGAAACATCGATACCGATATTCCACTAAGAACAGCACAGGCCATTTGGCAACAAGCGCTCGACACCTGCACAAGCTACGTTTACACCACAAACTACAACGGGATCACCTACCGAATTACCCCAACCCAATCCGAATGCATTACCGGCCATGTAAACCGCTGTCTGGTTCGTGATCCAATTTTTGGCCACTGCCTGTTTCGATTCGAAAAAGATCTGGGGATCGGAATTGGTGAAGAACCCACACAGGGCTCTACCCGTCCCTACGATATTGGAGCAGTGGTACGCTCAGAAGTCGACCTCGACTTTGGCATTGAAGGTGAATTTTATCTCGATGGTGGATCAGTCGATGTGGAATACAATGTGGATGTCACCGTTAACACGGATCGTGATCAGGCCAATACCGGCGATATCGTTCGGGTGACGACAGCGGCCACTCAGCAAGGTGATTACTCGCTCGCATCACGTTATCCTGGCATGGGCTTTTCCATTGGCACCTACAGCAGAGCCCTCATCGATATTTCGGTCGATTTCGCCATGGTCAACTACGACGATGGCGAGCAGATCCGTAAAGTGGAACAACTTTATTACATCGATAGCGTCGAATCCGGTCTGGACGATATAACCGCGGCCGACAATTTTGACCTGCTTTACGATGTAATGGCACCGCTCGACCCAGATACCTATCCTCAGGGCAGCACAGCGCTTACGCCAAGCGTTTCTGAAAATGGCACACTTCGTTACTACGATACCGAATGGTTTGGCGCAGACATTACATCCAACGGCATCGAAGTGAGAATTTTCGACAACCCCTATGAACTGTTGGGCAATAGTATTGGCTTTCTTAGCGGTGGTATGAATATTCCGGTGATACCGTTAACACCAGCGCTAACAGCCGGTTTTAATATTAATGAATGGGCAATCATCCCACCTAAGCTATCGACTCCGGTTTCGCAATATCAGGATTTTGATTGCGGCGACTGCGAACCACTGAACCAGTTTATCAGTGACATCGACGGTTCCATCACCAACACTTCACCGGTCGGCAAGCGCACCATTATTGGTGGCTTAACCGACGGCGATGAGCTGATCCCGCCCTTTGTTGATGACGGCATGCAAGATAATGATTTTTTCCGATTTGATGTTGACGCCGATGTACTATCCGTTGCGCTCGGAGCGCCACTTGGAGTGACTATTGAAGGCCCTAAGCTGTCCTCTTACACCGGTCATCTTGGACCGGTTATCACGCTCGAAGGTAATTTGCTTGATTTGGATTTGGCTAATTTTTTAAGCCTCGATCAAACGCTTACCTTTCATCCGAATCTGTACATTGATATCGAGTTTAACCAGTCGGTATCGGTACGTACCGAAGACGAATTTGAGTATTCACAGCGCAGAGAAATTTCGATCCCTGCCGGCAGTTATTTTGAATTCGAACAACCCGAACAGCATGTCGAGTTTATGCCAACTTTCACCCTGAAAAATAATCGATTTATCAACGACTCAACAGTAGTGGTTAACTCAGCAATTCAAGAAACCTTGTTGCAACTAAAAGTGGGCGGCTTACTAACTGATATTGCATCCTTCTTACCCAACAATATCGCATTGCTGCAATTAACCTGGCAGCCCGGCGACTCATTGGAAGTTTGGCGTGCCCCCGTTGTCGAAGACCAGTCATTAAATGGCTTTGACGATGTTATCTTACCTAAGTTAACGGTGTTCAACGAAACTCTCGATTCCGATAACGATGGCATTGCCGACATTAGCGACAACTGCAAAAACAACAGTAATCCGGATCAGTCGGACGCTGATAATGATGGTATTGGTGATGTGTGCGATTCAGTTAATGATTTAGCTGACTCGTCCGGAGGAGCGCTTTGGTTGCTGTTCGCTTTGTTAGGATTGGCTCGGCTCCGCCATAAATAATCGACGAGCTGAACTTGGTAAGTTTGATAAAGCGGTCATTGATGACCGCTTTGTTTTATATACAGACATACGAAACATCCATTAGCCAGCCGGTGTCAAAGACGCGCACAAAACCAATTTCAAAGCCAAGCATGTAGGGTTTGCACGTCTTTTCGTGCGAACCAATTGCACGTACAATCTAACTCACGCTTTCGGTGCGCAAAATGCGCACCCTACAATACTTCAGTGTTGAATGTGGGTTAATATGGCTTTGCTTCGAGCCTATCTTTTGCTTCAAGCAAAAGAAAACCTATAAAAAATGAAAAACCTAAAACTGATAATATTTCATAAAGCCAATTAATTGAAGACTCGTCGTTCGCATTTAAGATAAGCCGATGATCTTTTAGATTGTTTGAATTGTATTTTACTTTAACTTTCTTTAAGTCCCTTGGAACAACACCCTGAGCGATTAAAACACTAGACGATTCAACCTTATCATCAGCATTAAATTCGTAATTCAACCGTATAAATTCTCGCGAAATACCTTTTTTTATTTTGTGCTCAGACTCCATACTTACAACTTTTCCTACAGCTGTACTTTTTTGGTCTTTATATATAGCCTGAGCTTCATAGTGACTAAATATTTTAATGCCTGAAATAACCAAAGCGGATAGAATAAAAAGTCCAGTTTTTTGTGGTAATTTATTTTTAAACAAATCCATATCACAAAACCTCTACAATTATATTAAAGCGATACTTATCACCAAAACTAGGATAAGTGTTTATTGTATCTTCCATAAACCATATTATAAAACCGAGTTTAAAAGATCGAATATATTCGCTATTTCATCTGAATCATTAGCCTTTTCAAATTTCGACTTATCGAAGTTTGAAGCCGGCTTAAATTTTCCATCTTGAAGATTAGAAAGATCACAAAGCTCTTCACCATCCCATATCACAAATGCAAGTTTTTCTGGCCCGCATTTTTTTAATCCTTTAGTAATAATATCAATATCCTCTTCGACATCATGACCACCGAGAAAGAAAGAAATATTGAGCTTATTATCAATAATTTCAACAGCCTCGGGATATTCCATTTCATCAATAGCGTTAAACCACTTCACATGAGCAGCATCCTCAACATCGTCATCGAGAACTGGTCGTGTATCCTCCAACAAAAACTCACCGATAACTTTTGATTCTTTATTTGATTGAAACTGTGCAGCTATATATAAATTAATTTCCACGAAGCTATCCTTTTATTAAAATCAGTATAATTTTATCGTTATAGATATTTTAATTTCCAAATATTTGTAAAACTAAGAAGGAAAAGGCGCGCCTTGCTCATACTCCGACTTTTGTTCAGCATAATAATCTAACAACCTTTGACAAAACTCACCATTTTCAAACTTATTAAACAATTCATCTCTAAATGATTTAACATGAGGATGGATATTCTCAAAGTCGTCTCGATCTTCAAACATTAAAAGATATCTTAGTGTTCTTTTAAAAAACTTCTCTCTCGTATTCCAGTCCTTGTTTTTGACAATATAATCAAAATAATGTTCAAACGCATAGTCAAACTGCGGCCATAAATACTGACCAGGTGCATAAACACATACATCTTGCGCAGTAAGTAAATGTCTCGTTTGATTTTCTACAAAAGCAACTAGCCAAGACGGACCAAAGCCGATGACAGGACTGTTGTTTGGTTTCTCAAAAATCACTGTCTTATAATCGAGGAAGGGACATACCGCTTTAACAATTAATTCTTCGCGCCCACCAAAAATCGAATACTCCGTTGTGAAATTTTCCGGTGCACAAATGGAATTTAAAAATCTTGGAATTCTCATTGCATCCTGGTAGTTATCGATAAATATCGCTTTATAGGCGTCCAATTTTTTTTCTGGCCAATACCACATTAAAAATAATGCTTTAACACCTGCAAATGGAGAAGGCGGCATTACCGGCTCTTCAAGATGACCGGTAAAGAAAAACTCTTTATGGTATTTATGCAAACGTTTGGGTATTGCCCCCATTTTATTTAAGTTTGCTTTTACCAGTTTCCACTCTTGTTTTCTTTGTGTCACCCACTCTTTATCGTCAACCAAAAAAACTTTAGATCTATGCTCTTCAATATAACTCATGGTCATTCCAATTTTTCTATATGTCTTGGTCGTTAATCACAATTGGTTCGAACCCAATTATCGGGAAGCGTGTCTATAACTTCCTCTTCGATAGAGTCTTCAAAAGACTTCCTTTGTCTCGATAGCTTGATCAATAGTCTATCCAGCCGTAGGGGTAATTCGCATACTTTACAATAATTCATCCGTGCCTGACTATTATTTAATTTCCAAATACTTGTAAAACTAAGAAGGAAAAGGCGCGCTTTGCTCATACTCCGACTTTTGTTCAGCATAATAATCTAACAACCTTTGACAAAACTCACCATTTTCAAACTTATTAAACAACTCATCTCTAAATGATTTAACATAAGGGTGGATATTCTCAAAGTCGTCTCGATCTTCAAACATTAAAATATTCCTTAGCATTCTTTTAAAAAACTTCTCACCCGAACTCCAGTCACTGCCATTGACAATATAATCAAAATAATGTTCAAACGCATAGTCAAACTGCGGCCATAAATACTGACCAGGCGCATAAACACATACATCTTGCGCAGTAAGTAAATGTCTCGTATGATTTTCTACAAAACCAACTAGCCAAGACGGACCAAAGCCGATGACAGGACTGTTGTTTGGTTTCTCAAAAATCACTGTCTTATAATCGAGGAAGGGACATACCGCTTTAACAATTAATTCTTCGCGCCCACCAAAAATCGAATACTCCGTCGTAAAGTTTTCCTGTGCTCGAATGGAATTTAAAAATCTTGGAATTCTCATTGCATCCTGGTAATTATCGATATATATGTTTTTATAGGCGTCCAATTTTTTTTCTGGCCAATACCACATTAAAAATAATGCTTTAACACCTGCAAATGGGGAAGGCGGCATTACCGGCTCTTCAAGATGACCGGTAAAAAAATACTCTTTATGGTATTTATGCAAACGTTTGGGTATTGCCCCCATTTTGTTTAAGTTTGCTTTTACCTGTTTCCACTCTTGTTTTCTTTGTGTCACCCACTCTTTATCGTCAACCAAAAAAACTTTAGATCTATGCTCTTCAATATAACTCATGGCCATTCCAATTTTTCTATATGTCTTCGTCGTTAATCACAATTGGTTCGAACCCAATTATCGGGTAGCGTGTCTATAACTTCCTCTTCGATAGAGTCTTCAAAAGACTTCCTTTGTCTCGATAGCTTGATCAATAGTCTATCCAGCCGTAGGGGTAATTCGCATACTTTACCAAGAATCTCAAATCGTGGATTGCATTACAACTTAGTTTTTTGACTAAATTTTATTCAGAATCAACAACCCATAAGGATTATCGACTATTACCTTCATAAATTCGTAAGAAATAATTCACCTTGTTGTCAATCAGATTTAACTGACTCACTCCAGAGTATCTGAAAGGGCGTTCCCCCTTTTTAATTCAAATCACAATAAAGGTAAGTTTATGTCAACAAAAATAAAGCAAAGCGTTGCCTCTGCACTTTTCATTGGTGCGGCGACATTACAGGTCGCCCATGGACAACCGACGGAATTATTTATTTCTGAGTATGTGGAAGGTAGCAGCCATAACAAAGCGGTTGAAATTTTCAACGGTACTGGGGCTTCGGTCGATCTGTCCAGTTATAAACTTCAGTACTATTTCAACGGCAGTAGCTCAGCCGGTCGCACCATAGCTTTAACCGGTATCGTTGCCGATGGCGATACCTTTGTTGTTGCCCACAGTTCAGCCGATCCTCAACTAATCAATAATGCGGATATGACCAGCGGTGGGAGCTGGTACAACGGTAATGACGCCGTGGCCTTACTCAACGGAGGTATCGATATCGACATCATCGGGCAGATCGGTTACGACCCCGGTACCAGGTGGGGAAGCGGGTCTACCAGCACACAAAATAATACGTTGCGCCGTCAGGCCAGTGTTTGCGTAGCTGATGGTGACGGTTATAACACCTTTGACCCCAACATCGAATGGGATGGTTACGCTCAGGATACTTTTGACGCCGTAGGTGCTCACAGCGCCAGTTGCAGTGACAGCGGCGGAGACGGAAGTTCTTTCAGTTACATCCATGAAATTCAAGGCAGCGGCGCCAGCAGCCCCATGGAAAACCAAAGCGTGACAGTGCAGGCCATTGTGGTTGGCGACTTTCAAAACTCTGATGAGTTGAGCGGTTTCTTCCTACAGGAAGAAGATGTTGACGCAGACACCGATTCACTCACCTCGGAAGGAATATTTGTAAACACCGGCAACGGCGGTACAGATGTCAACGTCGGCGATCTGGTCGAAGTCAGTGGTCAGGTAAAGGAGCACTACGAACTCACCGAGTTGACCAATGTCTCAGTGACCGTATTGAGTTCTGGCAACATCCTGCCAACAGCAGCATCAGTAAGCTTGCCGTTTGCGACAAGTGACGAACTGGAACGCTACGAGGGCATGCTGGTTACTCTGGATCAAACATTGACTGTCACCGAAAACTACAACCTGAGTCGTTATGGGGAAATATGGCTCTCTTCCGGTGGTCGTCTGATGGCACCGACCAATGTCGCACTGCCCGGCACCGATGCAAATAATATTCAGGCTCAAAACGACCTGAATCGCATTCTGTTGGATGATGGCTCCACCCTACAAAACCCCGATCCAATCATCTATCCCGATCCGGAGCTAACGGCCTTCAATACCGTGCGCTCAGGCGACACCGTAGCCAATCTCACCGGTGTACTCAACTACGCTTATAGTGAATATCGCCTTCAGGCCACACAAACGCCAAACTTTGTGCAAGAGAACCTGCGTACTGCGGCACCAGCCAATGTTGGCGGCACACTAAAAGTTGCCAGCTTCAACGTATTGAACTATTTCAATGGTAATGGCCAGGGCGGTGGATTTCCGACTACCCGCGGCGCCGATACCGAAGAAGAATTCATCCGTCAGCGAGACAAGATTATTGCCGCCATTTCAGCCATGGAAGCAGACATCATTGGGCTGATGGAGATTGAAAACGACGGCTATGACTCATTATCAGCGATTCAAGATCTGGTCAACGGATTGAATGCGGCAGCCTCCTCGGGTATTAGCTACGCCTTTGTCGATCCGGGTGTCAGTGCAATCGGCACTGATGAGATCGCAGTTGGTTTTATCTATCGCGTGGAAACCGTGACACCGTTCGGCAATGCGGCAATTTTGGATTCGTCCGTGGATTCACGATTTAATGACAGCAAAAACCGCCCAACCCTGGCGCAAACCTTCAGTGAAATCGCTTCAGACGGCACCATGACTATCGCAGTCAATCACTTAAAGTCCAAGGGCTCACCCTGTGACGACATGAACGACCCCGACACAGGTGATGGTCAAGGCAACTGTAACCTGACACGTACCAGAGCCACAGAGGCAATGGTCGAATGGCTGGCTGGCGATCCCACCAACAGCGGCGATGAAGACTTTATGATCATCGGCGACCTGAATGCCTATGCCAAAGAGGATCCGATCACCGCACTTAAGAACGGAGGCTACATCGAATTATTGGACACTCACATTGGTGCCGCCAATACCTACTCCTATATTTTTAAGGGGCAATCGGGGTATCTCGATCACGCATTGGCCAGTGCCAAACTCGCCGATCAGGTCAGCGGCATTACGATTTGGCACAGCAACTCCGATGAGCCGCGCGTGCTCGATTACAACACCGAGTATAAATCGGCTTACCAAATCAGCAGCCTGTATTATACCGACCCCTACCGCTCTTCCGATCACGATGCCGTGGTTGTCGGCCTGAATCTGGATAACGGTTCGACGGATAACCCACCGAATGCCAACATTAACAGTTATGTCAGTGACCTTGACGGCAACACCATCAATCAAGGCCGTAAGTGGACGGCAGTGGTTACTGTTGAAGTGCGAGACAATCTGGGCCAGCTAGTCAGCGGCGCCACAGTCTCCGGTAATTGGAACGGTCGTAACGTGAGCAGTTCAGCCAGTTGCACCACTGCGAGCAACGGTCGCTGTACAGTAGCAATCACTGTGACTAAACGCAGAGCAACAGTGGCTTATAATATCTCCAATGTGCAGCATAGTTCATTAAGCTATGACGAAAACGCCAACTTCGATCTTGATGGCGATAGCAATGGCACATCGATAAGCCTGTCGAAGCAAAACCAACCTCAGTGGTTAGAGTGGCTGAGACAACTGATCCGCTCACTTTTTTAATACTCGACGTAGCTGTCGTTTTTTCTCACCAGACGTGCGGGACATCCACATACTTTAATGGATGCCCCGCTATTACTTCAGTTACCTAGCAATATCCAAAAAGCATATTGAATAATAAGGGGCATAAAGCCCCTTAATCACTTATTCCCAAAATAAACACGTAACCTTAATGGATTTAGATTAAATTCAACTATAACCGTCATTACGAAGCTCCTTATTAGGGATTCCGCCCCTGTTCGGGAGAGCCAAGTTAGTTTGTCACAACCGTTCGGCTCCCATATTTATTACAGATATATAAATTTAAAGCCCAATATGTTAAGTTGGAAAAGTCACAACCGTTCGGCTTAATGCAGAACGATTTAAGAAAATCGGTCTAATGGGCCGATTTTTTTATGCGATGTAATTATGATACCCAAAAAATCAGGCAAATAGATATAGTCTAAGGAGAATTCTAAAATGGTTATGTCTAACCTATAACCTGTATTGTCCATCCAACCAGCCATCGCCACCAAATACAGTATCCATTCGAACTCCAGTATGGCAGCGCTTTACCTTAAAACAACTAAACTACACGATCCAACGTCCACACAACACAATTCAGTTTTGACTACTGCGATAGCAAGTCTAAATCACATTTTTTGTAAAATGCCTTTAAATATCGAATTAGTATTAAAGTTGTCACAGTGCGTTTGCATGAAGAAGTCTCTCTGGGAATTTCCTTAGAGAATGGCGAAGGCTATTTTGTTCGGTTTAGGTGATATAATAAGCTTCCCGAAGAGCGGGGGCAGAACTGTCAAATACTATTATACTGACTTAGCAACTCACCATACATTTCTAGCTACCCAAATAATAACAGGATTAATAAACCGTGGCTGTACAACAACCTACGTATTTTGGACTAATAATGGCTAATAATTACAATCAACGCAGAAACACAGCCCAATACAATGCATGTGGCTAACTCCTTTGTAAATTGTTTGCTTCCCTTGGTTGACACGTCACCAATTTCTGAGCCAAAGAAGCTCGAGATAAGTCCATATAAAGCGTATAAGGCTCCTATACCAGCACGTCCAATAAGCTTTTCATTAATTAGAGCGACAGCCACAAAAGTAATAACAAAAATTTTAAAAATTACTGCACTTTGAATATCTGCATTTATAAAATTGATAAAGGGAATAAATATAAGGCACCAGATGCTACCCGCTAAAATGCCAATAAGAGCGTAACCTAGTTTAGTCCAAATCCATTCTGACTTATTCATAACCTGCACTATTTCGTTTAACGCTCAATAACATTAAATCAGCGACATCATCCAGGCACTTAAATAGATAACAAATATATATCGCAGTGATTTACCAATACCCACCAATAGCAAAAAGATTGGCAGGCGTACCTTCATAATACCGGCAATTAGGGTTAATACATCGCCGCCTAATGGTAACCAGGCAAATAACAAACTCCATACCCCGTACTTTTGAAACCACTTACGGGATTTTTCAATTTGCGCTGGTTTAAAGTAGAACCATTTTCTGTCTTGAAAATGCAATAAATAACGACCTAATACCCAATTTACCACTGCGCCCAATGTATTACCGGCAGTGGCGACAATTACCAGCAGCCAGCCAGGATCACCTTGCTTGTACATCGCATACAACACCACTTCCGAATAAAAGGGTAAAATAGTCGCGGCCAAAAATGACGACATAAATAAAATAAAATATGAAAACATAAATGCTTGTAGGGCGCTCCTGTTAGAGTATTATAGTTAACTTATTATCTTTATAATTTAGTAATTTCAATAATCTTAAATAATCTTAATAATCTTAATAATCTTAATAATCTTAATAATCATCACTTCGCATGAACCACACTGTAAAATCGTTTCCAGTTCATACAATCTGAAACCACCAAAATAATTGTTAACATGGGCACTGCCAGTATTGCCCCTGCAATGCCCCATAACCAGCCCCAAAAGATGACCGATATAAAAACGATCACCGGGTTCACTTTTAAACGTACACCATGCACCATTGGATCAATGAACAGTCCGGTTATGGATGACAACACCAAAAAGCTCAGCGGCGGTAACACCGCGGGAATCAAATGGCCAAAGTGAGTGATCGATACCAGAAAGATTAATATGGCCACCATGCTTACCCCCACATAAGGAATAAAGCGCATTAAGGTGACCAGCACCGCCCAAACCCAGGGCATGGGCACATCAAAAAACCACATAATGGCACTGGTGACCAAACCAACGGTCAGGTTAATTAAAAACACCGCGCCCAGATAACGCCCCACTTCAAAACGCAATTTACGAAACAACTTAATCAGTCTGCGTCGATGCGGTTTTTTAGCTGACTGTCTGACTAAATTTAAAATGAGTAAATTACCGTTGGATAATAAAAAAAACGTTAGCGTCATAATCACCAAAGTTGCGCCCAGTCCTTGTTGCAATAAACTTAATGCCGTTTCCGACCAGTTATCGCCTTGTACAACAGTGGTGTTTTTTGGTGGACTTTGCACAATATCTTCCACTGCCTTTGTGACTTTTTCAGATGTTTCTTTTAATGAGTGAATGGTGTCTTTTAACTCACGATCACTGTCAACAACCGAGACAATTTGTTCTGGAGCTCGCTCTACCCACTTTACAATGGCTGGAGCGATCACCCATACCGCCAGTACAATTAACCCCGCACTGATTAAAACCATCAGCAAACTGTTGATAAACCGTGGTATGCCAAGGCGCCCTAATTGATAAACTGCAGGCGATAAGGTTAATGCCAATAAGCAGGAGGCGACCAAAGGCAATAAAAATGCTTTTGCCGATGCCAAAATAAACACAGAGCCAACAACCACAATACCGGGCAGCATCCAGCCGGGTACGGCAATCACTTTTGGCGATTCGCTTTGATTAGTTAAATCGGTGCTTTTAATTGAGCCTGACTCTTTTGCAGATTCGGACTCTTCTGAAGAACCAGTTTTTTTCGATGAGTCTGACTTTTCCGATGAAGCCGACTTTTTCGATGAAAAATTATCACTCATGATTGATCACTTATCGGTTTATCCTGGATTAATCCAAATGATAAGCCTGTTATCGTGAATACTTTTCAATAAAAGCTAAAACAGTACTTATCGTATTGGTATTGGCGATAACGCAGGCTTTCCACAGCGTGTGCTTTTGCTCTGTATACAAAGGTCTTTTAAAAGGCTGTTCTGAGAACAGCCTTTTTATAAACAATTACTGGGCTTTATCCTAAGGGGTTGGCGTCCATGTTGCAATTATCTATGTAGCAATCATCTATCTAGCAAATATCCATGTAACAATTATCCCTGTTTTAACAAGGGTAACTGGATCACGACCAGTAAACCGTGTGGATGATTAATTTCAGCCGATATACGTCCGCCGTGCGCTTTAATGGCCCGACAGGAGATAGCCAGTCCTAAGCCAGCACCACCCTGTTCACGTGCACGAGCCTGATCGGTGCGAAAGAAAGGTTTAAAAATATTATCCAGATCCGTCTGATCGACCCCTTCACCTTGATCAGCAATGGCAATCACGGCTTCGTTACCTTGTTGAGTTAACGAAATATTGACAGTGCCTTTTTCTGGCGAATAACGAATGGCGTTTCTCACAATATTTTCTATTGCACTGTAGAGTAGATGATAATAACCAGTTAACGCCATGGAGTTTTTTTCATATTCAAATGACTCGCCATCAACTGCTTTATTTATTTCAAAAGCAATTTGTTTTTCTGTGGCTTCAAACGAAGCATCCTTAAGTATGTCGTCAATTAATTGATTAAGTTGAATGGTTTGCTCTTCTTCATACACCTGCCCTCGTTCCAATGCAGCAATATTTAATAGCTGACCAATCATTTCATCCATGCGCTGACATTCACGTTCAATCCGTTCAATGTGTTTGCCTTCACCATTTCCCAATTCTTTGTCGAGCAGCCCCAGTGTAATTTGAATCCGTGTTAGCGGTGAGCGTAATTCGTGAGACACATCACTCAGTAATTGTTTCTGACTGTTGATGGTGTTTAATATTTTGCTCGACATTTTATCGAAGTCATCCGCCAGGTGATAAAACTCATCGCGACGTTGCCCCATTTTTTGCTTTGCCGACGTGGGTTCACCATTGGCTATTTTCCTGGAGGCCGACTGCAATACTTTTATCGGGCGGGTTAATGACCACGCGAGTCCAAAACAGAGGATTCCGCTCAATAAGAAATACACCACAAACTGCCACCAGGAAACGCTGTGTAAAATATGCAATAACATGCGGCCTTTAAAACGGCCAATGTGTTGCGCAATAAATAACTGATAGGTTTTACCATCAATTAACACCGGCTTCGGACCAATAAAAATCAAGTCGCCCTGTATGGCAATTTTTACCGGTGAATAGCCTTTCTTTTTATGATGCTTATGCTTAATTAACGCGATAGCCGCTTCTGGCGCTAGTTCGTTGTTGCGATCTTTTAACTGTTCATCGATCAGGTAATAGGGTTTAAAGGGATTATCCGAAGGATGACGATCGCGAAACATTGGCGGCGCAAAAGAATTTAATAATTTTTTTACCACCCGTTTTTTTCGAGGCTTGGGCATATCGGATTCCAGCACATAAGCCAGCTTATCCATTACCGCAACAATATTGCGATCCGCCTTATGAAAGTTAATGCCGTCACGACTTAACATCCAACTAAAAAATGTTGCCACCACCATTAAGGCCATGGCCAACCAGAACCATAAGAAAATGCGCCAGAATAAACTTAACCGACTAAATGGCCACATACTGATACCCCACACCCCGTATGGTTTTGATTCGTTCTTGTTGTTGCTGATCGGGCCCGAGCTTTCGCCGCAAATGACTGATGTGCATATCGATGCTGCGATCAAACGCCATTAATCGGCGTCCCATGCATTGTTCACTGATGCTCTCTCGTGTGACCAGTTCTCCGGCGTTCTGTGCCAGTAGGTAAAGAATTTGAAACTCGGTTGCGGTTAATTCAATTTCTGTTTTGCCCACATAAACCAGACGTCGACTGCCATTAATCACCAAATCATTCAACACCAGCTCTTCGGCTCGTGTATCGGACTTTAATTGCGGCGGTACAGCATGGGTTCGACGAATAATACTGCGAATGCGTGCCGTCAGTTCACGAGGATTGCAAGGTTTCGACAGGTAATCGTCTGCGCCCATTTCCAGCCCCAGTATTCGGTCGACTTCATCACCTTTGGCGGTGAGCATAAGAACCGGCGGGCGTTTTTCAAAACTGACTTCCCGTAACACATCAAAGCCATTTTTCTTTGGCAGCATCACATCCAGAATCATTAAGTCGTAAGGGTTGGCGGCAAGCGTTTGTGCGGCGGAGTCACCATCGTGCACCGTATCCACCGCAAATCCTTCCTGCGATAAATAATCCACCAGCAGTTCACACAACTCTATGTCGTCATCAACCAATAATATTTTTTGCATTCTTTTACTCTAAAGCGGGCAAAACACCCATTCAGTATAACGCAAATAGCGCCTGGCTTTTGTAAAGAATATTCATGGGTCTTTACACAACCTTTACATTAGCAACACTCAACTTTGCACTTCTGCCATTACACTGAAACTGTCGACATGAAAACAATCTTACCTAAAGCCGTCTTTATTTAACGATAGGGTTAAAAGACGGGAAAGGTTGATTTAAGCAACAAGAGCAGTCTTTAAAACAACACTGGAATCACAACTCATCAGGAGAATATTATGAAACAACTGACTCAATTACTGGCCGCAGCTTTATTGGCCTTATCACCACTAGCCTTAATGGCAGGGCCAAATCATGATCACCATCATGACAAACTGGAAATGATGAAAAAGAAGCTGGAATTAACCGATAGCCAGTACACCGCGATTAAAGAAATTATGTCTTCCGCCAAAGCAGAAGCCAAACCGTTTAAAACCAGTCTGCACGACCTGAAAAAACAACTTCATAACACCATGAAACAAGACACTGTTGATGAAGCTAAAGTAAAATCCTTAACCGCTGAAATGGCCGAACATAAAGCCGAGTTAATGATGTTGCATAAGCGTACCAAAGCCAGTGTCAACCAACAGCTAACGGCCGAACAGCAAGAAAAAATGGCCAAGTTTAAAGAAAAACGTAAACATAAACGCCATAAAAAGCACGCCATGAAAGGTCACCACTGATCAAATAATGTTACTCCAAAACGCTCATCGTTATGATGGGCGTTTTTAGCATTTGAAATCTTTAACATATAAAAGTAACCGTCTCTTAACGTTGATGTCCATTCAACGAACACCCTACATCGTCCGACCATTATATTTTGTCACAGCTTAACAGTTGAGAATCCCCCGCCTTTACCGTAACGTATAGCGCATTAAAAAGCTGGAGATCCATAAAATGCGTCTACTCATTATTTTTGCGTCTTTTCTGATGCTTAATACATCCATTGCAGCCGTAACCGATGCGCCAGAGCGCAAACGCGGTGAAGGCCCCTATGAACAACTGATTTTACGGGGCGCAACGGTAATTGCCGGGCATGGTGCACCGCCCATTGGCCCAGTGGATATTGTAATTGAAGGTAATAAAATCGTGAATATTGCGGTGGTCGGAAACCCCGGCGTCCCAATTAAAGGCAAGCGCCCAAAAGCCAGTGCCAACGCACGTGAAATCGACTTAACTGGCCATTACATTCTTCCCGGATTTGTTGATATGCACGGCCACCTTGGTGGTAGCGCTCAGGGAACACCGGCGGAATACGTTTTAAAATTGTGGTTGGCTCATGGTGTGACAACGGTTCGTGAACCCGGCAGTTTTAATGGCCTTAAATGGACCTTAAAACATAAGCAATGGAGCGACCAAAATAAAATCACCGCACCCCGTTTAGTCCCTTATGCCGGTTTTGGAATGGGACGGGACAAACCCTTTACCTCTGCTGATCAGGTTGAAGACTGGGTGGATGATATCGCCGACGACGGTGCCAAAGGCATTAAATTTTTCGGTGCAAAGCCGGAATACATTAAAGCCGCTATCGAGCGCGCTAAAAAATACGATATGACCACCACCATGCATCATGCACAAATTGATGTGGTTCGTATGAACGCGTTAATCAGTGCCCGGCTTGGTCTTACCAGCATGGAACACTGGTACGGTTTACCAGAGGCCATGTTTGATAATGAAGTGATCCAGGATTATCCCGCCGACTACAATTATCAGAACGAACAACACCGTTTTGGCGAAGCCGGAAAGCTCTGGTTACAAGCCGCCGAACCGGGATCAGAAAAATGGAATCAGGTTCGTGATGAACTTATCAAGCTCGACTTTACACTTAACCCTACATTTACCATCTACGAAGCCAGCCGCGATTTAATGCGTGAACGTCAGGCCATCTGGCACGATGAATACACTCTGCCAAGCTTATGGAAGTTTTTTGAACCGAGTCGATACGCTCATGGCTCCTATTGGTTTGACTGGACAACCGAAGATGAAGTGAACTGGAAAAATAATTATCAGCGCTGGATGACGTTTGTGAATGATTATAAAAATCACGGCGGACGGGTCACCACAGGTTCCGACTCCGGTTACATATATAAAGTTTACGGATTCGGTTTTATACGCGAACTTGAACTGCTACAAGAAGCCGGGTTTCATCCGTTAGAAGTGATTAAGTCAGCCACCATCAATGGTGCCGAAGTTCTTAATATGGACGATAAAATTGGCAGCATTGAAGTGGGCAAGCTGGCAGATATGGTTGTCATTAAAGAAAATCCATTAAACAATTTTAAAGTACTTTATGGAACCGGACACTTTAAACTAAATGACAAAAACCAGCCGATGCGCACAAACGGTATTAAATACACCATTAAAGATGGTATTGTGTTTGATGCTCAAGAGTTACTGAATGACGTTAAGGCTATGGTAAAACAGGCCAAGGCGAAAGCAGAGTAATCGTTTTTCTTAATTACCTCTTAGTAAGCACTAAGAGGTAATTTTTTTAATGAGTAAGTCTTTTAGTTTAAAATCTGTAAATATAAACGTTATTTGCATAAGGTATAACTCGATCTGGCAGCAATTTGAAAAGAACACGATTAAAGTGGACTGTCGATATTTTAAAAACTATGAATTAAACAACAGATTAACATCTATTTTTATCTCATTGCCTTTGTTTCGCCCTTTTGGGCGACCTTCTTTTTCAAGAGCCAAAAAGAAGGCAAAAGGCCCTGCGTTCCAACAATTAAGCCCTGCGGGTTCCTCAAAATCACTCATACCTGTCAACACACCGTTATTGACAGCCTTCCATGGCTGACAATAACTTCCACTGGCGTCCATGCCAGTGGATGTGTGAGGTATGAATAATTTTGAGCTTAATTGAGTCACTCTAAAACCAGAAAAACGAATTATGACGAAACTATATTGTCTGCTAATCTAGAACTCTTTTGATTGGCACTGTAAGAGTACAGTCTAAATTTTACACGTTATTTCAAGAGAATATCTTCGGACGCTGGCGGCGATAATCGCTTGTTATCCAAAAACAACACCAGCTCTGGAACCACCTGATAAGAACCAGCCGTTAATGGCTCACCCTGATTATCATTACCCTCACACTGCGCATTAAAGCGCATGGACTCACCCGGCGCCAATTGATGCTCCATCATCACCTGCATAAACAGCTGATTATAAAAAGCTGACCAAACTTCCTGGCCGTTATTCATCAGCTTGATATCAAAACCCGGTTGATTGGTTTGAAAATTAACATGCTTCGATGATGTATTGATCACTTCAACTGTAAAGTGAATCGAGTCACCTATGGCAAATCTTGTTTGATTTTGTCCGTTCTGATCAGTAATGTGTAATTTACTTTGAATAAAGCACCTCGATATTTAAAGGTTAATTAATACGATTGTTTCGGTTACTGCTTTATTTAACTCTAGCATAATTTTCATACGATTAACTATAAACCACTATTCTACGAATCAGTCTTACCTTGAATCGATATATTATTAATTACATAAGATATAACTCGTTCTGGCAGCAATATGAAAAGAACACAATTTAAGTGGACAGTCGATATTTAAAAAGATAAATCCAATCAACAGATTAACATCTACTTTTATTTCATTACCTCTGTTTCGCCTTTCTGGGCGACCTTCTTTTTCTGGCAGTTAATTGCTCCTGCATTAACTGCATTCACTACATCCATGTAGCTTAGCCAAAAAGAAGGCACAAATTCGTCGGGAACGAATTTGAACAGCGTTAGCTGGCCTGAAAGGTGGAGGGCAGGATGCCCGGAATAAAAGGCCCTACGCTCCAACAATTAAGCCCTACGGGTACCTCAAAATCACTCATACCTGTCAACACACCGTTATTGACAGCCTTCCATGGCTGACAATAACTTCCACTGGCTTCCATGCCAGTGGCTGTGTGCGGTATGAATAATTTTGAGCTTAATTAAGTCACTCTAAAACCAGAAAAACCAATCATGACAAAGCTATATTGTCTTTTTGTCTAGTGACCTTTTAATTAGCACTGTAAAATTAAACCAAAATTTTTACAAAATTATAAGCCACTATTCTACGAGTTAGTCTTATCCCATAGATCACCAGTCCTTTAAAATCTGCCTCTTTCACATTCAATAACTTTTAACTTCAGTATCATTCAAATTCGAATTCCTAAAATTAATATCTCATTACTCACTATTTTATAAAATACTGCTGTCGGACTAAAAAGCGCACAAGCTCTTTGTTATACTGCGCCTTTGCCAAAACGATAAACATATCTCACTATGACAACAACCCGACAAAATGTAGCCGAACTAATTGGTAACACCGATCTATTAAAGGTTCAGTCCTTATCAAACTTAACCGGATGCGATATTTACGTTAAGTGTGAGTTCCAAAATCCGGGCGGCTCCATAAAAGATCGCGCAGCACTGCAAATGGTTAAAGACGCTATGGAAAGTGGCGATCTAAAACCGGGAATGACCATTGTTGAAGGCACCGCCGGTAACACAGGCATCGGTTTGGCACTGGTAGCTAAAGCATTGGGCTTTAAAATGCTGACGGTTATGCCGAGTGGGCAAACGCCAGAAAAAGAACGCATGATTGCTTTACACGGCTCTGAGTTGCATCTGGTTGATCCTTGCCCTTTTGCAGACGACAACCACTTTTATCACACCGCCCGCCGTATTGCAGAACAAAACGATAACTACTGGTGGGCGAATCAGTTTGAAAACACCAGTAATATGCGCGCTCATTATTTGCATACCGGCCCTGAAATCTGGCAACAAACCGACGGTAAAATTGACGCAATAGTTTCCGTTTGCGGAACAGCAGGTACCATTGGCGGCACCTCAAAATATTTAAAGCAACAAGATTCTAATATCAAATGTTGGCTGGTTGATCCTGATGGGTCGGGAATATATCACTACCTAAAACAAGGAACTTATCAGTCATCGGGCAGTTCATTTACCGAAGGCATTGGCATTATGCGTACGGTTGCAAACTTTAGAGAAGCAAACATTGATAAAGCGATTAATCTGCCCGATCAGGATTTGGTTACGGTGTCACGCGCAGTACGCGATGCCGATGGTCTGGTTCTTGGCAGCAGTTCGGCATTAAACCTTGCTGGCGCATTAATGGTCGCCGCTAAATCAGGCAAAGGCAAAACCATTGTTACCTTTGCTTGCGATCTGGGCGAACGTTCCTATTCAAAACTGTATAACGCCGACTTTTTAAAACAAAAAGATATCGACGAAAATAAAGAATCCATAGAAACATTATTTGAACGTTACAAAGCGTCCGATGACAAGGCTATTGTAAATGTTTAACGCTCACATTTAAGGGGCGTATTTTTCAAACACCTGTTGCTCGGTTAAACAATCGGTCTGATTGGAAAATTCATAGAACGATGGCTTTTTATCTATAAAAATTTGTTCGGAAAAATGAAAGTCTTGCTGTTCAAATAATCCTGCAGGGATAATGTGCTCATTAACACCTTTAAGCCGATAAAATAAATGCGTTCCACAAGAATTACAAAATGCCCGCTCAGCCCAATCGGATGAGTTATACAGCGTGACATTTTTTTCATGACTAATGCCCACATTGGTGCCACAGTGAACGGCCATTAAGGGACCTCCACCCCATTGGCGACAAGTACGACAATGACAGACACTCATTTCATTATTATTCGATGAAACACTTAGGGTTACTTCGCCACACAGGCACCTGGCAGTTCGTTGAGTCATAAAAAGTATCTCCGTTCGTATGATTAAAGTGAAGTCTGACAGAATGTTTTAAGACAAATATGTCGTTTATTATCATGATGCTCTTAACTTGGGCTCGACCTTAATCTGGCTCAGTCTTTACTTAGAGCAGTCTTACCTAAATCAGTCTTTATCTGAATAGTCTTAGCCTAAGTTTATCTCGGCCTGACATACCAGACGTTAATAAACCAACATTTGTTTCAAGCATATTGTTTATCAACATTAAAAAGCCGCTCATGTTTTATCATACTTTACATGAGCGGCTATATATTAAGAATATTTATTACATTTAAATATGTTTAATTTATAACCCAGCTAACGCGGTTAAAAAACGACTCTTTTCGATAGCGTCGGCTCGTACAAGCGCATAGCCAACCGAGTTAAAGTTATGCTGTTTTACATCAGTAAATAATTTATGCGCTTCTTTTTTATCGCCACTTTGTTCCAGCGCTAATGCTTTGTGGTATTTAACATAAACTTTTTCCTGATTGGCTTTGCCATAATGAGCCACTGCGTTATTCCACTTTTCACTTTTTAGTGAAATAAAGCCCATCAACTCATGGTAGCCTTCGTACTTTCTTGAGTCATTAATTGGCGTTAACAGTTGATACATTTTATCGGCGGTATTAGTGGCAACAGTAAAGTTACCTTGTCTTGCCTGTAAGTAACCGCGCCAGAATTGATTATTTGCCCGCTGCTGACGATTAAATAATTTATCATCCACTTCGGTAATTTGTCGCTCAATTAAGGTTTCACGCTGGTTAAGTGTTTCCTCCGCCATTTTGGTCATACCATTATGCAGCTGAATCATTGCCAGATTGGTTAAGGTGAATATTTTACCTTGAACTTTTTGATGGGTTTTAATGGGCATGGCGTCAATTTCTTTAATCCAGTTTTTTAACTCAGAAATCGAATCCATAGGTTTATCCTGATACAAATGGGTAAACGCTTTGTAATTGCCAAGAAAAACGGCATTTTCGGGCTCTGCAACTTTTATGGCTTTTGTGTAGTCGGCAACCGCATCATCAAAGTGGCCTAAAAAGGTATTCACATGACCTTTTTTAGTAAACGCGGTGCCAAAGGTGGGCTCAACCAGAGATGCCCGTGTGTAATGGATTTTAGCCTGCTCAAGTTGCTGCTGCGCTCGAAGTGCATCACCCAGTCCTATATGGGCAAAAGCATTGGCCGGTTGGATTTCGGTAACCTTTTTAAAGGTTTTTTCCGCTTTAACAAAATCACGAGGCTCGTTAAATAAATAGTTATTACCCAGGTCGATCAGAGGCAATACATGAGAGCTATCCAACTTATGAGCTTTTGCAAACGCATCGCGCGCTTCTTCGTTGCGCTTGGCATCAGAAAGTACCTGACCTTTCATCCACCAACTAAAACTGCTGTCATTATTTTTCTTTTGCAGCTCATTCACCAGCTTTACTCGCTGCTCCGAGTCGCCCGTGATATAGGAGTACTGAATGTCGATCAGCAACTTTTCATCATCCGTTGCTTTTTTGTTTAAAGACTTGGCTTTCTTAACCGCCTGACTAAATTGCTCCGCTGAAGTAGGCGCAAAACTCAGTGCTAACCATCCCAGAGGATTATTCGGTTGCTGCTCGGTAATATGGCTGAATAACCGATTGGCACTCATGTATTTATTGTGCGCCAATGCCGCAAAACCCACTTGAAAATCGGCCTGACTGGCATCGGGTAACGCGGTAACCTTGACCCCCTTATACTGTGCCGGTGACGCCAATATCATGGGTGTCATCAACAGACTGAAGAGCAGCCATAATAGCGGCCGTTTGGAGTGACGCTGGTTTGATCGAAATGTATGCATGATGTTCTCCTTTTTACGATGTAAAAAGAAGCAAGGGCACATACAGAAGAACTCTGGAGAAGTTTTTTTGTTATAGTTTGCTCAATTCCATCTTCGCAAGACAACACCCTGCTTCAGGGTTTCTGATAACAGGTTAAGCTTTAAACGACACGTCATTTAATTTAGCAGGCAAACCTTTCACTGCCTCCCTTATCAAATCGTTTGTCGCATCGTTTATCACTCTGTATAAGCCTTGTGATTATAGCGAGTCTAACCAAAAGGTGTTTAGTTTAATTTAAGCTAAAACCAAAGATTTTAATACCACTAATCGACTATGGCTTTTAATGCCTTAACATGACCATTAAAGGCTTGAGTCCCGCTTTTCGATAACTCCAGCCAGGTGCAGGGTCGTCCCAGTTTGGTACGTTTTTTACTCTTGACGTAACCAGCATCTTCCAGCGCTTTTACATGTTTCGATAATACCGAGTCACTGACTTCAAGATGTTGCCGAAGAATCTGAAACTCAACTTGATCGGTGGCCGATAAAAAGGCGCAAATTTGCAGTCGATTAGGTGCATGAATCAAGTGATCAAACTCTGATTTACTCATGACGCGCCCCCCTGCTCAATCCATTCACCGGTTGGAAACAGATACAGCATGCCAGCCATTAATAAAGCATTAAACGAAGCCAGGGCGTAAGCCGCCCACTGATACCCCATAAGTGATAATTCACGGGCAAAAATCAGCGCCAGCCCAAAAACAGCTGCCTGGCAAATTTGCAATATCATGCCTGAATTGCTGGTTGGCCCCAGTCGCATTTTAATGCCCAGCAATCGGTTTCGATAAAGCAAAAAAGCCACCAAAATGACAAATGCAATAAATGACCCGATTAATCCGAGCGCCCAGACATTTTCATGCCGCATGGCAGAATAAGAAAAAGTCATCAAGCCAAAACTACCCCCCATAAGCACAATAAACCAAATGGGTGGCCTTAAGGTTTTAGCGACAGATGCATTAATTCTATTCAACGATTCCAGCGACGCTTTAGCTTCTGCCGCAGATATATTGCCGTTATTTTCAGTTGTCTTGTTTGGTTCCATGATAGTTTCCTTCATTTACTTTCCACTCTGGAAACTAATATAGATCAAACTTTCCAATATGGAAAGCATTAACTTTCCATTACGGAAAGTATTTATAAAAAAATAACGAGCCAAAACAACCTTAACCTATTGATTTAAAATAATTTAATGTAATGACTAAGTATCTAAATTAATTGTAATAATCCTTTAAAAAAATAATCCAAAGCGAAATCAAACTATTTCAAGAGTCATAACGACTAAAGCAATACGAGTTTTATCATTCAAGTTTTTAGACTTCCTTTCAAAGAGGTCATCATTTCAGGAGGATCCATTATGTCGCTTAAATTATTGAAGCCGCTATTAGCAGGTACCGGCACCGCCCTAATGTTATTATTGACGTTACTGGCCCAGTCAGCCACGGCGTCGTCAAACCATACCATTAATGTGGACAACCTTAATGGTCATTCATTATCCATTGTGGAATCGGACGGCAGCAATCCTGTTTATACCCTGGATGGAAAAACCTATCACTGGGAAAACCTTAGTGATGATCAAAAAACCGCACTGCTTAAAATTAGAAAGGATATGTCGAAAATAACCGCCCGGTTTACCGACGTTGAAAAAGCCATGCGACCTTATATTGAGGATATTGAGCTGGAAGCAGAAAAGATTTCAGCGCTGGTACGCGCAATTGAATTGCCAAAACCACCTGAGCCGCCACATTCATTGCCCGAGTTGGAAGCCCGAGCCGAAATGGTAGAAAGAGCCGAGCAAGTTGAGTTAACAATGCAAAAGCACGAAGCCACTATGGCCAAACATGAACAATTGATGCATTTAAAACAACTGAAACTTGAAAACTTTGAGCATGATATTGAACAAGAAGCCAAAGTGTTTGAGCAAGATTTTAATCAGCAATTAATGAAGATTATTGAGATACTTAACTAAATAGCCAGTCATATACACTTAAGAAAAAGCAGACATATGATTGAAATAATGGACTTACTCAATGCAAAAAAGTAAACGTTAAATCTTATGACCATAGAATGGCTGTAAAGTATAATAAAAAATTAAGCATCCACTATAAATTTTATTAAATCTTTACAGCCTCACCATTGTTCTTTGTAAAGAAATGCAGTCATTTGAGTCAAAAGAAAGTTGAAGCTGAACAAATTCCCAACCCAATGCAAAAATGAAATATTCTCAAGAGCTTAAATTTATCGCTGTTCGCATATAATGCTTCTCCAACGCCCAACGTATACATGTTTTTATTTAACATGAATGAATAAACCCATTGATAACCTATCAAGAATAATACCGAAGCCCAAATCCAATCTACAGATAATGGCCTTTCAGCGACATAAACACCACCCACAACAAAGAATGCTAGAGAAATAACAACTAATGCTGGCACCTTCAAATTATTTACTCTCATATTAATCATGACGTTCTTCTGTAACACCGATAGCTTGACTCGTTAATACGATTGTGGCCCCAAAGCTGATGCACTAACGCAAAGTCCGGTACTCGGAGTGACTGCAGTAGCTAAAGCTAATGTAAGAGCTCCCCTATTTACTACTGTATGAACATGTCTCTTGATGACATATTATTTACAACAGTTTGACAAGTACAATCGAACGATTAGTATTTTTTGTTGCCTCCTCAACCAGAGAATTCTGTAATATGCCATAGTTCTCCAGAAGGTCCCCAAAGATAGATTACCTTACCCCACGGCTCAGATTTTATGGGCTCATATCTTATGTCAAATCCTTTTAAGGAGATTACAACCTGCCATACTTCTTCAATTTTGAAAACTGACAGCTGAAGCATTAGATTACAAGCAAATTCTTCATTGTAAAAACGCTGCAAAAAGAACGAGCATTCTCCGTTTTCAAATAGAGTCAATTCATCAGTGACGTACTCAGCTTTAAAGCCAATAGACTCATAGAATGCTTTCGACGTTTCATAATTTTTGCTAGGAATAAATACTCGAATATCGTCAACTTCCATTGCATTCTCCCGGCCAGTAAATAAAATTTTTATAATGTCTAAGAGACGGATTCAGCATCCACACTCGATAAACACCAGGCCGCACCATATTCCGCATGGCAGGTCAGTGAGTCGATTAAAGGTACGGCCGTCATACTTTGATCAATCAGAAGGCCAATTTCGGTACAGCCCATCACAACCGACTCTGCTCCGGCCTGTTTTAATTGCTGAACTTGTTGCAAATAGAAATCTCTAGATGACTCCTTGATTTCACCTTTGACCAGCTCATCAAAAATAATTCGGTTAATTTCTTGCCGATCATCAGCTTGTGGTACCAACGCTTGAATGCCTCGTTGCTCCAGTGCCGACTGGTAAAAGCCATGCTCCATGGTAAAAATAGTTCCCAATACTCCTACCACCGATGTATTGGTTTTATCGCAGGTTTGTTTTATTGCATCGGCAATATGCAGTACAGGTAATCCCGACGCCTTTGCAACCTGATCAGCAACAATATGCATCGTGTTCGCACAAATAAGCAGGCCTTCTACCCCCATTGCTTTCATGGCTATGGCATCATCACTAAACGCTTGTGCAATTTTATCCCAGGCACCATCCAGTTGATGTTGATGGTGTATGGAAAAATCAACACTACGCAACACCAGATCCGCCGAAGCAACGCCACCCAAATGACGATTGACGAACTGATTAATAAGTCGATAGTAATCGAGCGACGAATGCCAACTGGTTCCGCCAAGTAATCCTAACTTCTTCATTATTTCTCCTTATCATTCAATCGGCTTTGTTCAGGGTGAAGACAATAATCCATAATCAACTGGATTAAACTTTAGCTTACCAAATATTATAAGTCACACCTGCTAGCGCATAATCTTCGTGTCGGTTGTGCGATCCTAATGTAACAAATACATTAAAATCTTTATTGAATGAGTAATTGCCGGAAACACTGTAATCATCGCCAGTTTCTTTACTATAGATAGGTTTAGCTATGCCATAATGTGCATCGACTCGCCATTGGCGATTAAATTGCCAAAAATACCCAAATTCCATATATTCTGTATCAAGCTCTTCGTTACGATGGTACACAGCCGAAACATCAAACGCTTCTAAACCAAAATGCCACTCCATTGACTCCTGAGTATTGTCCGACTCATAGCCGTAATACTTAGTGCCAAACATAACATTAAAATACTTGTCGACTTCTCCACGATAATTCAACGATGCTTCCAGCTTTCCATCGGTATCACCGTTCATATCGTACGACGATGCCCAAAATCGATAAGTCCAGCCTTTATCATTAGCGGCATAAAAACCTGCCTGCAAAGCCGGAGCATCATCACTTAACGTTTGACCTCGAAAGACATAGTTACTAACGGCCGTAGTATCGGCCGAATAACTCATTTGATTGGCAGCGACCAGGTTCGTCCCTAAAGTTACAATTACCAGCAACCAAAGTTTTATATTTTTTAACATAACTTTATTCAACATGCTCTTTTCCAACATAGTCTTTCCCAACATAATAACATCCTTAATTTTATTCAAAGCGCCGAATTATACCCAAGTACAGCGGGTAACAGAATGGAAAATTGACACAACCATTAAAACTCTCAAACCTTTTTATCTAGTTTCAGAGCAACCATTGAGACAAGTTTTTACCACTGCCATATGAACTGGTTAACGATTCAGCGTTATGTTCTGCCACTGCAATTAACGGCGCATCGATCATTCTGGTTAGCGTATCGAGATTATCCTGATACACCTCCATACCGGGATTGATTTGATTCGCAATCCAGCCGCGCAGTGTTAATCCTTTGGCCTGGATAGCTTGAACCGTTAACAATGCATGATTTATGCAACCGAGTTTCATGCCAACCACCAATATGACTTCTGCGCCAATGGCTTCTGGAATATCCGCAAAGGATTCGTTATCGTTAAGCGGCACTAAAAATCCACCAGCGCCTTCGACCAGACAAATATCATCCTTTAATGATAATGATTCAATGTGCTGTCGTATCTGTTCAAGGGTAATGGTTTGCTGATTAATTTTTGCAGCAATGTGCGGCGCAATGGCTTCAACAAAACAGAAGGGATTTACCTGATGGTAAGTTAGCTGACTATTCGCCGCGTTTTTTAAAATTAATGCATCATCATTATGCAGTTGTGGTTTACCAACTTCATCCAATCCTTCAACCGCACCGGCGGCTACCGGCTTTAAACAACTGACACGCAAAGATTGCTCTGCAAGTGTTTTTGCCATGATCCGGGTAACATAGGTTTTACCCGCATCGGTATCGGTTCCGGTAATAAAATATCGTTTCACAAGTAATACTCTTAATTTATTAGAAGCTATCTCTAAAATGCAGCTCTTGATGATACAGCGTTAAATTTCGATTCAAAATTTTCCTGGCCTCACCTTCGCCGCTACTTTTAAGATGCTTGAAAATTTTTTTGAGGAGGTTAGGTTTTTATAGGCGAATTATTTTAAACGGGGGTTTATTAATTTTTCTCAAGCGATACCTTATAAACGTCGCTGGCGCCAGTTTGATTGGCTGACATCGATTTAAATTGATTGCCCCAGCCGTGACCAAAAATGGTTTCGTAGGTTGCCGGAAATAAACCCTGCTCATCTTTAAAATTATCGTAGGCGTTTAGCATGGCTTGCCACTTGCCTTTACTCATTAATCCAGTGTGTCGTCCGGCATTCATATTATGAGCGCCTATGCCTTTTAAATCCTTAAAAACATCGGCCACCGATGAATAGGTAAAGGTAAGTTTTTCCATATCCATTACCGGATCAGCAACACCGGCCTTGATCAGCTCGTCGCCTATAATATGCATATCAATAAATTGATTGACATGAGTGGATTGGTCCACCGCTTGCCAGGCCTTTTTTAATTCAATTAACGTATCTGGGCCAAGAGTTGAAAAAATAATAAGCCCTTCGGGTTTCAGCACCCGTGCAAACTCTGCAAAAGTAGCTTGTAAATCATCGCTCCATTGCAAAGCCAAATTTGAAAATAACAAGTCGACACTGGCATCGTCAAACGGCAGCTGATTCATATCACTGCAATGATAATGACACTGCTTAATACCGATGTTTTTCAGCCAACCATTTTTATCATCCGCCAGTTCAATCATACCCGGCGCAATATCAACACCATGCACCTGTGCTTTACGATAGTGTTTTTTTAATGCCCGGGTGTAATGTCCGGTTCCACAACCTACATCAAGAATAATTTTTGGCTGAAGAGTCATTAACGATAAACGATCAAACAGACGGTCGCCAATTTCACGTTGAATAAAAGCAAACTTATCGTAGTCCGCTGCGGCTTTAGAAAAACTTTTTGCCACGTTCTGCTTATTGATTTTTCCAGCCACAGGATTTTCTTCCGTAATAGGGTTTGCTTCCGTAATAGAATTTTCTTCAGTATTAGAGCTGTGTTTGCTCAAATCTGTCTCTCCAGAAACGCGGCGGCCGGAGTCATTAACCGACTTATTGCTAATACTGTTTTTGTTAATGATGTCATTATTCATTGATTTGCTCTAAAAACGAAATCACGGCGTCACAAAATTTCGACTGATGAGAAAGAAACGGTGCATGGCTCGCTTTACGAAAAATCAGTTGGTCACTATTGGGCATTAATGCACTGATTTTATCTGCAGCTTTTACCGGCACCAGACTGTCGAGGCGCCCGTAAATACGCAATATCGAATGTGACAACTCACCAACCTGCTGTCGTAAATCCACTTGCTTTAAAACATTCAAACCACCGCGCAATGCTTTTTTTGCCGGACGGCCGTGCACAAATACTGTTTCTTTTAATTTTTGTACATCCTGCTTTTGTGTTTCACTGCCAAGGGTCTGGATCACCAGAAAACGTATTAAGGTGGTTTCGTAATCTTCTTCCAGTAAGGTGACAAAGTTTTCCATTACTTTGGGCTGCATGGCGTAGGGCCAGTCGTCACGAACCAGAAAATGCGGATTACTGCCGACAGTAATTAATTTATTCACCCGCTCAGGATGATGGCAGGCCAGATAGGTTGCCAACAATCCCCCCATCGACCAGCCAAGATAATGGGCTTTTTCGGGGATCACCTTTAATAACTGCTGCGCCATCATTTCAATGGTGTAATCATCGTTCGGCATAGGGCTGCGACCAAATCCCGGTAAATCAATATTGGTGATTCGAAAATGCTGACTCAACGCAGGATAAAGCGATTCAAAGATACCGCCGTGAACACCCCAGCCGTGTAATAACACCAGATCCGGTCCACTGCCCACTTGTTCAAAATAAGGTTGTAACGCCATTGCTAAGTTTACTTCATCGGTTGGTTCGAAAAGAATATCAGGCTTAATCGTATGCCCGATGCGTGCGCCACCATTGTGACAAACATGCAACCAGTCGCTCAATATCCGACGGTTGATGATCGGCATTTAATGTTATGCGTAAACGGGCACTGCCATTGGCGACCGTTGGTGGCCTTATAGCCCCTACCCAGAAACCATGCTGTTTTAAATAAGCCGCGCAATCAATACAGGCTTGTTCCTGCTTTAACAACACCGGTTGAATGGCGGTGATTGATGGCATCAGAGGCAAGCCTTTATCACTGGCGATATCACGAAACAATTGAATATTGCGCTGCAGCCGCTGCCTGCGTTCGGCATCCTGTTGCAGCAAAGTTAAGCTCTTGTGTGTGGTATAAGCCAGCGCCGGAGGCATGGCCGTTGTGTAAATATAGGGCCGGGCAAATTGGGTAAAGCTTTCCGCCACCGTTTTTGAGCTAGCAACAAAGGCACCCGCTGTTCCAAACGCTTTACCAAAAGTTCCCATCAGGATCGGCAGTTGCTGAGCGTCCAGATTAAAATACTCTTTGCAGCCACGCCCGGTTTCACCTAACACGCCCAATCCATGAGCGTCATCGACCAGTATAACCGCCTCATGCTGATTCACGACCGGTAGGTATTGATCCAGCGGGGCTATATCACCATCCATACTGAATACGCCATCGGTAACCACAGCTTTTATTCTTGCGTCATCTGACTTTCGGCTTATAGAAGCTTTGTCTGGAGAACCTCTGTTTGAAGAGTCTCTGCTTGAAGAACCTCTGCTTAAACAGGACAGCTGCTGTTGCAACGAAGCCACCGAACAATGCTGAAATCGTTTATGTTCGGCTTCACTGGCTCGTGCGCCATCAATCAATGAAGCATGATTTAATTTATCCTGCACAATACGATCAGACTTACCGAATAAACTCTGCAACATCGCCAGGTTGGCCATGTACCCGCAACTGAATAAGGTAACCGACTCATACCCGAGCCATTCGGCCAACGCAGTTTGCAGTTCAAGATGCGCATCACTGTGACCACAGATTAAATGCGACGCACCGCTGCCGATACCAAACTGTGCGGCACCTTGATGAAGCGCATCGATCAGTTCAGGATGGGACGCCAACGACAGGTAATCGTTACTGCTAAAATTAACCAGCGGTTCGGTTTGCCCCTGTTGCAAAACCAGAGGCCCCTGAGGACTGGTTAACGTTTTTTGTTCGCGCCACAAACCCGACTGATGCTGTTGCTGCAATCGTTGATCGAGCTTGCGATAAAACTTTTGATTCATTTACACCGCAGCGTTGGTAAATTTAACACCACCAACAGAATCAGCATTGGCCGCGTTAACCACATCCGCCACACTGGGATCTTGTGGCGCATCAGAAACCTCTCGAACCTCTGGCTTAATGCCCAGCTTATCGAATAACTGTTGATCGGCATTTTCATCGGGGTTGGCTGTGGTCAACAATTTTTCGCCATGAAAAATCGAATTGGCACCGGCAAAAAAGCACAGCGCCTGTGTTTCTTCACTCATATCTTCTCGCCCTGCCGACAAACGCACATAAGACTTGGGCATTATGATTCGGGCCGTTGCAATAGTGCGAATAAACTCGATGTGATCGAGTTTTTCTACATTTTCTAACGGCGTACCCGCAACCGCCACCAGCATGTTAATGGGTACACTTTGCGGTTGCTCAGGTAAGTTTGCCAGCTCCATTAACAAACCGTAGCGATCTTGCACTTCTTCACCCATACCGATAATACCGCCACTGCACACATTAATGCCTGCGTCGCGAACATTTTGCAGTGTTACCAGTCGATCTTTATAGGTGCGGGTGGTGATGATTTGATCATAATAATCTTGCGAAGTATCCAGATTGTGGTTGTAGTAATCGAGCCCGGCCTGCTTTAACTTGTCAGCCTGATCGTCGTTTAACATTCCCAATGTGACACAGGTTTCCAGCCCCAGTGATTTAACGCCCTTGATCATCTCCAGCACCACATCAAAATCCTTGGTGCGCGGTGAACGCCAGGCCGCACCCATGCAAAAACGCGTTGCACCGGTTTGTTTTGCTTTACGGGCGTTATCTAAAACTTCATCAATTGCCATCAGCTGTTCTTTCGACAATCCCGTATTATAGTGGCCACTTTGTGGGCAGTAGGCGCAGTCTTCCGGACAAGCGCCGGTTTTAATGCTTAATAAAGTTGAAGTCTGGACTTCATTGGGATTAAAATTTTGTCGGTGAATGGTTTGTGCGTGAAACAACAAATCATTGAATGGCATGGTAAAAATTGACTTAACCTGCTCAATGGTCCAATCATTTCGAACCTTTCCGGTAATCAGTTGTTGTGGATTATTCATGGCGACTTTAAGACCTTGGATTGAGTAATATCGATGTCGCTAGTTTAAGCTCTGCCCTTTAAGAGTCAACCGGTCAACCAGACAAGAGTTTACAAATGACTATTTTTCAACCAGCGGTAAGGCTTCTAATTACAATCAAATGGTCTAGACTGTTAATAAAGGAATAATAAAACTGACGTTATGAAGATACTCCACATCGAGCCCGGCCGCAGTATTGCGCAGCTGGTCGCCATTAGCCTGCAAGACATCGATTGCCAACTGACACAGGTGAGCAACTTCACCGATGCTATTTCACAACTGAAAACCCAGTCGTTTGATGTTATTTGTTCGTCGAATGCGCCAGATGGTCGCGATAGCACCGCTTTTTGTGCCAAATTACGAGAACGTCAGGAGTTAAAGTATGTCCCTTTTTTGCTTTACGCCACCGATCTTAAAAAAGAGCTATTAATTAAATGTGCCGAATGCGGTGTCACTGAGCTGATCAATAAATCGGAATTATCCGAGAAACTGGCGGGTTACATCAAACGTTACCAGAAAGTACACTCCAAAATTGACGGACGTGTTCTGGTGGTTGAAGACAGCCAGTCACAAAAACAATATCTGGATTCTTTAATCAGGGAAACCGGCTTAACGGTTGAAGCTTGCAGCAATGTTGAAGAAGCCTGTTATCTGCTTACTCAGAATCAATACCATCTGATCATCACCGATGTGTTTTTATCCAGCGAATACACCGCCCTTGAACTGGTTTCTCAAGTTAAGAATTTACCTCCACCGAATAATATGGCCTTTATCATCGCCATCAGCTCTTTTGATAATGCATCACGGCGACTGGAACTGTTAAATCGTGGTGTCGATGTATTTATGGCCAAGCCAATTGATGGTAAAGAACTGCAAACCATTGCCCGAAGTTTTGTCGAAAAAAGCCTATCACTGAGTCAGTTTTATGCCACACAATCACCCGATACGGTGGTTGCACCTGCAATTCGCAGCGGCATAGATTCTCCCCATCAAAAGCAATGCTCCGTGCTTTATATTGAAGACAATAAAGTATTGCAAATATTAATGAAAAACTTCGTCTCCTCCATCGACAATGTCACAATCAGCCTTGCCACCACGGGTGAAGAAGGCATGCAACAGATTTTGCAACACTCCCCCGACATACTGCTTCTTGATTTAAACTTACCTGATACCGATGGCTGGAGTCTTGCTGAAAAAATTCGCCAGACCGATACTGGTCACACTCTCAAAATTATTGCCGTAACCGGCGAAATTATGAATCAAGAGAAAAAACAAAATGCTGAAACTCTGTTCGATGGTTTTATTGCCAAACCGTTTAACAAAGAGCGCATCGATAATGTTATCGCTCAACAACGTACTATTCTGAGACAGGCGGCAATAGCGTCAGGTGAATAAATTTATCGTTAGAATTTTTCTAATGAACTTTCGCCTGATTGACAAGTAAATATGATTCATAAAATAGTTATCATTTAACAATTTCTGCTAGCCGACAATAAGCGAACCACTAAAAAGGATTTTAGTTGAATTTAATTAAATGGATTTTCAGGTGATAAAAACTGCAACGGAAAAATTAAAACAATCCCTAGTTAGCAACGTAAACCACCAGTGCCAGCTCTGTCACTGCGACACGCCATTGTCGCAACAATGGGTTTGTACCACTTGCGAACGTGAATTGCCTTTTAGTCCTGCAGCCTGCATCACTTGTGCTGCACCGTTAAAAAGTAGTTCCGATCGTCAGTGCGGTCAATGCTTGATTAATCCACCTTCGCTCGATCGTTTAATTACCTGCTTCGACTACCTTTACCCCATAAACAAATGGTTACCCGCGTTTAAATTTTCGCGGCAAACGGCTCTCGCTCCCTGGCTGGCAAATCACTTGGCAAATTCAATTATCAACCGTTCATACACTAATATTGACCAGGACAACCCAAACGGGTTTGAAAATCAAAACCTTAAAACAAATGCTCTTACAAAGAAAAACTCGGAAGAGAATGGCCTTACATTTAATAACTTGAAAAACAGTAACTTGAAAAACAGTTATCTGGAAAATCATTTACCATTAATGCCAGAAGCCATTATTGCCGTGCCATTACACGGCAAGCGACTAAAACAACGCGGTTACAATCAGTCGGAATTAATCGCAAAACAATTATCCCGATTGCTCGGCATACCACTGCTTACCGATGCCGTCATTCGAACCAAAAAAACCGAAGCGCAATCGGGTTTATCCTTAAAGCAACGGCAATCTAATATTCTGCAGGCGTTTCAGGTTAGCCAAAATTTGCCTGCACACATTGCATTGGTGGATGATGTATTTACCACAGGCAGTACGCTGAATGAATTATCTCGAAAACTAAAACTGGCAGGGTGTGAGTTTACCCAGGGCTGGGTAATCGCTCACGCCCCGCTGGCTTGATCAATTATTTTTCAATGGTATACATGTCATCAAAAAAATAACGTTAAAAGTAATAACCAAAATTAATATTAAACCGGTTGTTCACTGAACCTGTATCACTGGCAATTGAACCGCCAATAAACGGCTGGTTTTTGGCACGCACATAATCAACGTAAGTATAAAACCCACCACCGGCAGCGACCGCGACACCCAGCACATTCATCCAGGTATCATTCTGTAATGATTGTTTATCGGTAATGATGCTGTGATCATTATAAAACGTCAGACTGCTCGCTGGCCCAAGAGAGACCGGCAAGGTGTAGGCGACATTGGCGGTGTAGACTCTGGCTTCACTCGGAATGGTGTCGTAAAACGAATAAGCCGCCATCACAACGCCAGTGTTATCGACTTTTAAATCGTAATTATAATCTGCCAGTTGTGCCTGAAAATTCCACCGATCAAGATTATAAATACCATGAACAGCGATAGCCTGACGATTTCCCATATTGTCGTTGGCATACTGGGCTACGGGGCTGGCCGCATCAATGTTTCCAGAATAGAGATTACCGCCTTGCACGGACAGGCCAAGTTCCAGATTTTCATCGTCTGAAAAAGTCCACTTGTGCGCACCACGTAACGCGTAGCTGTTGCTTTCGCCAACCGCAAGTGACGGCACATCGTAAATACCTTCGCCCGCTAATCGAATGCCCACGGTATCGTAGTTGTAACGCTCGGTTCGATCATTAACAAAACCATCAACGCCGCCCTGTTCGTCGGATTTTAAAAACGCAATATCAAAATCCCAGTCGTCACTTCGATAGCGCATTTTAAAACCACTGTCGTGCTCATCTTCCAGCCCCACGTAAAAGGTTGAGTTAAAGAAATAACTGTGCGAGTTGTAAGGCATATTACCAAAAGGCACTTTTATAACGCCCACCTGCGCTTGCCAGTTATCGGTAACATTGTAACCAAAGTAGGCGTGTTTAACGGCTTCCTGATACTGGAACCAACGATACTCGGCGGACAAAATCACATCGCCAATTTCACCATCAAAGTTTAACCGAAAAATATCAAAATCCAGATCCCCGGTTCGACTTTCATTGGCACGATTATAATCTTCATACACGTATTGAAAACGAACCGCACCGTGTACTTTGATTGGCCAGTTTTGATTTTCTTTAGCCTGCTTTTCAAGCTTTTTCAATCGTGCATTGGCACCTGAGTCGGCTGGCGACTGAAAACTTTGCTGGTTCGATTTTTTTTCAGCGCTTTGATCCTTTGAATTTTTTTCAAGGTTTACCGACGTTCGGCTGAGCTTTTTTTCTAACTCATCAATGCGCTTTTCAAGTGCTTTAAGGTTTGAGGTATCTGATGACTTTACCTTTTGCCCCGACTCCGCATCGGAAGCTTGAACACTCCCAATGGCGCTCAAGCTCAAAACGGTCAATAGAATAGTTACTTTATAAACAGTTGCTTTATCAATGCTTGTCTTAAACATGAGGCGACTCCTTATCCACTCGAGGATAAATATGCTGAGTGACATAGTCTTCCTGTAAAGCTTTGAACAAACAAAATGCCATCAGCAGCAACACTACCGCAAAAGGTAAGCCAGTTGAAATGGCTGCCGCTTGTAGTGCAACCAGTCCACCGCCCAACATAAGTACCGCTGCAACCACACCTTCGGTAACCGCCCAAAACACACGTTGCGCCGTAGGTGGATTAAGATGGCCACCGGAACTTAACATATCAATTACCAGAGACCCTGAGTCAGATGAGGTGACAAAGAAAATCACCACCAGAAACATGGCAATCAAACTGGTAATTAATGACCAGGGCAACTGTTCCAGCATGGCAAACAGACTCATGGCGTAATCGTTATTCACCGCTGCAACAATACTGGCATCACCAAATATTGCAGAATATAAAGCGTTACCACCAAAGCCACTCATCCATAAAAAAGTCATTAACGAAGGCACCAGCAATACACCCAGCACAAACTCTTTAATGGTGCGTCCTTTGGAAATTCGGGCAATAAACACCCCAACAAATGGCGACCAGCCAATCCACCAGGCCCAGTAGAATACTGTCCAACTGCCCTGCCAGTTCGACTCCGCTTGATAAGCTTCTGACCAGCTCGATAACTCAAATAAATTTTGCAAATAGTGTCCGGTGTTTTGCACAAAACTTTTCAAAATAAATAGCGTGGGTCCAAGCAAAATAACAAACAACAACAACAGTGCCGCCAACATTAAATTCAACTGACTGAGTCGCTTAATGCCCTTATCCAGCCCGCTGACCACCGAAACAGTGGCAAAAGCAGTAATAATGGCTATCAACAAGACTTTCATCCACACCGACTGGGAAATACCAAACAAATGATTCAAGCCGGCATTAACCTGATCAACCCCCAGCCCCAGCGATGTTGCCACACCAAACAACGTCGCTACCACGGCAATAATGTCCACCAGGTTGCCCCAGAAGCCGTGTATTTTTTCACCTAATATTGGGTAAAAAGCCGAGCGTATCGACAATGGCATTCCGCGATTAAAGGTAAAGTAAGCCAGTGTCAGTCCGATCACCGCGTAAATTGCCCAGGCGTGTAATCCCCAGTGCAAAAACGTAATGTCCATAGCCTGTGAAGCGGCTTCCATGGTGCCGCCTTCACCGCGAGGCGGGCTGCCATAATGAAAAATGGGTTCGGCAACCGCCCAGAACATAAGCCCAATGCCCATACCGGCACTGAACAACATGGCAAGCCAGCTTAAAAAGGAATAGCTGGGCTTGGCGTCATCGCCGCCTAGCCGGACATGTCGATAACGACTCACCGCCATATACACGGCAAAAATCAAAAATAATTGAACCGCTAATATTAAAAACCAGCCAAAGTAGCTGGTAATACCCTCTTTTGTGGCATTGAATAATTCAGTCGCAGTTTCGAGATTAAATATGGTACCCAGTACAAAAATAAAAATAAGTGCGACGGACGTAAAAAAAACGACGGGATGCACCTTCATATGGCGATCCACCAATTGTTTAATAGACACGAACAACTCCCCCTTCGTTGATAACAGACACACAAAACACCATGCTTAACGTCTGTTGTAACGGACAGCTTTTCGTTGTAGAGCGGTGATGGACGACCCTGTTCATCGCAAGATCATTGTTAATTGTGCACCGGAGCCATCACCGAATCGAAAAGCCCCTGTGTTTTCCCAATCTTATATAGCATGGTATCGCTGCCATATATTTCAACCTTTGTGCGCCAATCTATTGAAATAAAATGAAAAAAGTCGTTTAAACCGGGTAATCAAGACGAATTGGCTATGTTTATCTCCATTTTAAAAGCCTAATCATCTAACAGGATTAACCTACAAATTATCCAGAAAACTTAAAATCAGCGTGCATTACTCTGTATCGTCTCTAAAACAGCAAATTCACCAACCTTTACATTTGAGCCTTAGTGTCAATACGGTTTCCTGTTACCATGTGCGCTGATTATTATTCGTTATACAATTGAGTGAGTTTTGTGCATCAAACAGATCGTTATAAACACATACTAACCATCGCTTTGCCGATTATTGGCGGCATGATGTCACAAAACGTCCTCAATCTGGTCGATGCGGCCATGGTGGGTTATCTGGGTACTGCGCAACTGGCCGCGGTTGGTTTGGCCAGCTTTATCAACTTTGTTGCTGCTGCTGCATTTATGGGTATGTCAGCAGGCGTACAGGCAATGGTATCCCGGCGCATGGGACAGGGCCGCACTCAGGAAGTAGCGAACCCACTCAATGGCGCATTACTGACTATTTTTTGTATTGCGACTCCGGTTTCAATCTTTTTAATTGCCTACGCTGAAAATATTGTCGGTTGGTTAAATGATGATCCCGAAGTGGTCAAACACGGCACCGACTATCTGCAAGTTCGTCTCGCAGCCATTATGTTTGTGGGCATGAATTTTTGTTATCGTGGTTACTGGAGTGCGATCAAAAAAACCCGGTTTTATCTGACCACTCTGTTACTGATGCACAGCTTAAATATTTGCCTGAATTACGTGCTTATTTTTGGCAAATTTGGTTTTCCGGAACTGGGAGTAATGGGCGCCGGAATGGGTACCGCCATTTCCATGTTTGGCGGCACAGTAATCTATAGTATTCTGGCCACTCGCCATACCCGTCAATACGGTTTTGGCTTGCACCTGCCGAAAAAAGAAACGCTGCTAACCGTAATTAAAATTTCGATCCCATCATCCATTCAGCAATTATTTTTTGCACTCGGTTTTACCACATTATTCTGGATTGTTGGTCAGGTAGGAACGCACGAGCTCGCCGCCGCCAATGTTCTCACCAATATTACATTGGTCGCTATTTTACCCTGTATCGCGTTTGGTATTTCATCGGCGACACTGGTGGGCCATGCTCTTGGAAAAGACGATCCGGAAGATGCTCACCGGTGGGCATGGGATACGGTAAAACTGGCAATGGCGATTGTGTTTCTGATTGGCCTGCCGATGATCATAGTGCCCGAGTTTTTGCTCGGTCTGTTTATTCATGAGCCGAAACCGATAGAAATTGGTACACTGCCACTGCGACTTGTGGGTATTGGTATTATGATCGATGCCATGGGATTGGTATTAATGAATTCATTACAAGGCGCTGGCGCAACCAAAGCAACACTAAAAGTTTCATTAATTATGCAATGGCTGATCTTTTTGCCACTGGCGTATTTAATGGGACCGGTATTGGGACTTGGGCTTACTGCCATCTGGATAATGCAGTTTATTTATCGCGGCATTCAGGCGGGCATTTATGTCTGGCTGTGGAATAATCGCGGCTGGACCAGCATTAAGGTTTAATATGAACGAACAACCGACGCATTTTTACCAACTCGATCCCAATACTATTCTAGATGCTCTAGAAAGCATTGACGTTATTGCAGAAGCAGCTCTATTGCCACTGAACAGCTACGAAAATCGCGTCTATCAGTTTCGTGATAGAGATAATACCAAGTTTGTTGTTAAATTTTATCGGCCATCGCGCTGGAGCGATCAACAAATTCTCGAAGAACATCATTTTTCTGAGCAAATGGTCGACGCAGAAATTCCGGTTGTTCCTCCAATGAAAATCAATCAGTCAACCTTGCATCACTTTAACGACTTTCGTTTTTCGGTATTTGAAAATCACGGTGGTCGCCATCCTGATCTGGATAATGAAAAAACATTAACCTGGCTTGGTCGATTTATTGCCCGCATTCACAATGTCGGCGAAATAGAAAATTTTAAAACCCGCTGGACCATCACGCCAAAATCGTACGCCATTGATAGTTACCAGTTTTTAACCGAACATGAGTTTATTCCACGCGAATTAAAAGAATCCATGGACAGTGTTTGTCGGCCACTGATCGATGAGTGCGTCAAACGATTTGATCGTTTTTCTGATATTACACAACTGCGTATTCACGGCGACTGTCATCCTTCCAATGTCATGTGGACCGACGACGGCCCACATTTTGTTGATCTGGATGACTCACGCACCGGCCCCGCGGTTCAAGATTTATGGATGCTGATCACCGGCGATGATGATGAAAAAATCAATCAGCGCAATGCGATCCTTGATGGTTATGAAGAGTTTCGAGAGTTTGATGATCGAGAATTGCAATTAATAGAACCACTGCGCGCCATGCGCATGATGCATTACATGGGCTGGCTGGCAAACCGCTGGGATGACCCAAGTTTTAAACATAACTTTCCCTGGTTTAATACCACTCGTTATTGGGAAGAACAGTTGTTAAATTTAAAAGAACAACTAGGTACGCTGCAAAATGAAGTCACACCGGGTAACTGGCTTTAATACTTGAAACCATTCACCCGGATATGCTCTACCCGCATTTAATATTAATCTGGGGTCTTCTTTATATCTCTCTTTGTATTCCTTAGATGTTTCAATTCCCATTTCTTGAACTTTTTTTTGTGCTTCAGAATATGTGTACTTATTTTTGTAAGATTTCATTTGGCCTCCAATAAAAACTGCAAATTAATACTAGAGTTGATCAAAGCGGTTTGTTCCGCATTTTTTAATTGGCGACGGACTTTCTTTTCGGTTGGTTGTGTATAAATCTGTTGGCTCTCGATAGACGCATGATGCATAGCTGTTTTAATAATAATCGAAGGTACACCTGATTCAGCTAAATTCTGGCCGTAACGGTGACGATCAGCGTGAGATGTTGTACAGGCTTCTTTGCTATATTCCAAGCCGATTCGTTTAACTGCTCGTTTACGCGATTCGCTGTAACTTTTAATCGTATAGGGTGTACCTTCACGGGATGTTAAAGCATACGGATGCTCCAGCCCCTTTTTGATAGGAAACCGCTGATACATCAGATACATTTTCCATAGCAAGAAAAATTGTTGCTTTTGTTTTCGGCGTCTTCCTTCAGCGCCTGGTTATACTTTTTGTCGCCAATTTCAAAATATTGAAGGTAGACGAAAAAGATGGGTAGTACAGCTTAGGTTACCACTAACAAAATGACTGTCGCTTTAATGAGCTTGCTGGTTTGATAGTTTTGCTATTCATATCCCTGTTTTCATGCCTCAACTGATCAATAAAGATACCTATTATGCGTCAACTATACCCTAAATAGAGAGTGAACCAGTTGACAATTTGTCAGGTTGAGTTGATTTTGGACAAAAATCACTTTGCTATGGATAGACAGATGTGAATCCGTGGGTTAGATTGCTAATTCGACTAAATTGTGGCGGGAACTTTCAACGAGCACGAAAGCTTTTATGGCCGATAGTCATCAGCGAATTTCGGAAAAAGTGGGAATATTTATGGAAAATGTGCAACGTCTACCAGCAGAAGATGGATTCAGCAAGGAATTAGAGCGATTAAAAGAGGTCGATAAAGCTACAAAGCCCACAGGTTGGTCACTGAGTCCCGAAATGGTCCGCTTATTTATACTCGGCGGAGAAATTAATGGCCAAACCATATCACGAAAAATTTACGGTAATGACGATATCATCGAAAAAGCAATCGTCACCCTCATAGGCCAAAGAGGCCTTTTACTCGCCGGGGAGCCAGGTACCGCAAAATCAATGTTGTCCGAACTACTCGCTGCCGCCATCAGTGGAAATAGCAAATTGACAGTGCAAGGCAGCGCAGGCATCGTTGAAGAAAATATTCGTTACGGCTGGAACTACGCGCTTTTACTTAAATCGGGCCCCTCTTTAGATGCCCTCGTTCCGGGTCCATTGTACCAAAGTATGTTGCAGGGTCAGATAATGCGATTTGAAGAACTCACCCGCTGCCCTACAGAAATCCAGGATAACTTAATCCCGGTGATGTCAGACAAAATCCTGCACATTCCAGAAATTGCCGATGAGCAATTAAGTTTTCAATTAGCCAAACCAGGATTCAATATTATTGCCACTGCAAACCTCAAAGACAGAGGCGTTAATGAAATGTCTTCGGCATTAAAACGGCGATTTAACTTTTTAACGATGCACCCGCTTTCTAAACTGAGTGATCAAGTTTCCCTGATCAATGGTGAAGTCAATAAACAATTAGAAAGCCAGAACATTGCCATACAATTGGATAATCAGGTAACCGAGGTTCTTGCAACAGCGTTTAAGGATTTAAGAGAAGGTTCTGTCGAAGGTCAGGCAATCGATAAACCTAATGCTATTATGTCAATGGCCGAAGCAATAGAAGTGGGTTTCACCGCATCTGTTCACGCCCATTATTTTGGCAATAACGCGGTAACCCCTCATAATATTGCCGATCAATTAATTGGCACCGTCATTAAGGATGATGAAGATGATATTAAACGCTTTAAAAGCTACCTTAAAACGGTTTCACGAAAACGTTCTTCAAGCGAATGGCAAAACTTCTCAGGTAACGCTTAGGTCGACCTGTTTTGAATACTACCAATGAGAAGTTTGAGCGCAGTTTGAAAACAGATATGTTTAATTTCGATCCAGCGAAAAAGGGCAGCATTTATTGGGTACCTGTTCGGCACCACAGTCCGCAATGCAGCCGCCAACTCGCTCAGGTGTTCCGAAAATTTAAACCCGATGTGGTTTTAATCGAAGGGCCATCGGAAGCGACCTCGTTTATTTCAGATTTACAAAGCAAACAGACAAAACCTCCGGTTGCGCTTTATTTGCACGTGGTCGATAAAAAGAATTTGTGGGAAGCGGAAGATAACAAAACCAGGTATCGTTGCTATATCCCATTCGATGAAATGTCACCAGAGTGGAATGCCCTTGAGCTTGCAGCTAAATCAAAAATTCCGGCTAAATTTATTGATCTGCCATATCAGTCGCAATTGTCTATCAATTTACATCGCAGTCGCTTTAGTGATAAAGAAGACCAGCTGCTCTACGACGACGAAGCACTGAGTGAAAAAATCATCATTAAGAACCTAATCTCTTCTTCACATTGCCGAGATTTTGATGAATGGTGGGATCGTCATTTTGAAACTGGAACAAGTTATAACTCACCTGAGCCATTTTTCTACAATATGCATCAGTTCTGTCAGCTGGTTCGAGACGATGAAATTAATAATCAGGATCCGCTTTGTTTAGCTCGCGAAAAATATATGGCATTAAAAATTAAACGCCATATCGACAAAGGAAAAAAATGTTTAGTCGTAACAGGTGGTTACCATGGTATAGGAATCAATTATTATCTTAAATCATGGGGGCGAGATAATTCTTTGGATGAGAAAAAATTCGAAGAATTCCCAGGAATGAACTCACTTGAATCTAAGATTTATATTATTCCATATTCCAGACAAAGGCTGAACTCTACAATAGGCTATAGTGCAGGCATGCCTGATTTTGGCTACTATTCTGAACTATGGAAACGTATTAAGAACAAAAAACAAACGCCAGAAAATATGCAAGAATTTCATAGTCAACTTGCCTCCAATGTTTTTGCTTCTTTATCAAAAAATAAATTTACTGCCACCATTCCGGACAGCATTGAAAGTGTAGCCCTTAGTAACAGGCTTGCAAACTTACGCAATGTAACAGCTGGTCGAACAGAATTTAAAGATTCCATTGAAACTGCTTTTGTTAAATCGTCCTATGATCATGATGCCTTTCAAAAAATAGTCAAGAATATATTACAAGGTGACGCTAAAGGTCAGGTAGCGAGCGGCCTTTTGATCGCGCCTATCATTGAGGATTTTCGAAAAGCTTGTCAGGCATTTCGATTACCCAGAAACCCTTCAGATCGCCTGGAGAAAAATCTTGATATCTATAAAAGCACAAGACACCAGCAAGTTTCCCATTTTTTTCATCAACTCGAATTTTTAGAAATTCCTTACGCGTGGTTTAACTCAGGGCCTCAGTTTTCATTACAAAAAGATCTCAAGCGTGTGCGTGAAATTTGGGACGTTCAATGGAGCGTAGAAACAGAGGTTCGACTCATCGAGCAATCATACCTTGGAGAGTCGGTTCAGGAGGCCGCTTTACACCTTTTATTAATGAAAATGGATAGTAAAGATTCCCTGGGACGAATAATTCACGGAAAAGATAAAGTACCATTGCTGGTCAAGGCACTTTCAATGGGAATGCACGATATAATCTCGCCGATACTGCAACTCCTTGATCACTGGATTGATCAAGAAACTGAAGCCATTTATTTATGTGAAGGTTTTAATCATCTTGCTGTGGTCTATCGCGCCCGTGCCGCTCTATCTGCTGATAACCTTTCAGGAGTGCAAGAAGTCTTAAAGAATTGTTTTGAAAGAATTTGTGCAAGACTTCCCTGGTTTAATAGCACTTCCGAAGAGCAAGTTGAAGTCATTTGCACATCGATTATTAATATGTATCAGTTAGTTTCAATTGATACACCATGGTGCAGCAAAGGTGCATTTTGTGACTCTCTGATTCAGGTAAACAATGATATTCCCACGCCAAAGTTAAATGGTCTTTGCACTGGTATTCTTTACGATCTCCAGAGATTGAATATCGATAATGTAAAGCAGAGGTTTTATATTGCTTTTGGTCAGGCGGCATTAAATGCTTCTCATCTTGGCGAATTTTTATGGGGATTTTTACTGGTTGCCAAAGGCCGGTTTATCTCTGACAACAGACTTCAGGAAATGCTGACAGAAATTATCGAGCAATGTGATGAAGAAGAATTTATAGTATTCCTGCCCGCGCTGAGAATGGCTTTTACATCTCTCAGCCCAAGAGAACTAAGAAGTTTAACTAAAGCTCTGATTCTGCATTCTGATTGCGAAAATCCAGAGACTGTCAACTTTTCTGCTCCGATTAACTGGAACCAACAAGACCTTGAGCTATCGTTAAGACTTAGACAGGAACTCAGTAAACAATTAGCTCACTGGGGGATCGACTCATGATGAATCGTGAAGTAAGAAGGCGTTGGCGACTGATATTGGGAAAAGAATCATCATCACTTCAGGATGGTAATCAGTCCCAAAAACTGGGTTCAAAAGACTCAATGCGTGACGAGTCTTTGGAGTATTTATATCAACGAGAATATAAAAACCGCGGTGATCGTTCTGGTGGCATGGAAAAAGGTGAATTAGCCCCTGCAACCTGGCTAAGCAGAGTGAGAAAAGTATTTCCGAAGACGACAACTGATTATTTACAAAAGCAAGCCATTGAACGCTACCAATTAACCCAGTTACTCACCGATCCAGAAGTACTTCGAAAGGAGAAGCCGAACATTGATCTGGTTCAAACGTTACTCACTTTTAAAAATCATTTGCCAGAGAAAACCATGGTCGAGGTTCGGCGCATTATTCGAACCGTATGTGAGGAACTGGAGCAACAACTTTCACAAAAAGTCATGACAATGTTCAGTTCCAGGCGCATTCGTCACAAGCACGGTGGCCATAAACAACTGAATAATATGGATTGGAATGCAAGCATTCGTCGCAGTTTGAAAAACTATAATCAGGAATACGATTCTCTGATTTTGCAGCAACTCTATTTTTACCAGCGCCAGAACAAACAGGTGCCATGGGATTTATATATTCTTGTGGATCAAAGTGGTTCGATGCTTTCCTCGATTATTCATTCCGCCGTACTCGCTGCAATATTTTGCGGTGTGGGCTCGCTAAATACGCATTTAATTTTATTCGATACCGAAGTGGTTGACCTCACTGACCAGGTAGGCGATCCCATTGAGAATTTACTAGCTGTACAATTGGGCGGTGGAACCGACATTGGGTACGCCGTCAATTACGCTGCTTCAAAAGTCACAAACCCAAAGCGTAGTATGTTTGTTGTGAACAGTGATTTTTACGAAGGTGGCGTGACTGAAGTTCTCTACCGAGAAATCAAGAATTTAAAAGAAAGCGAAGTTCATTTATTAGGGCTCGCTGCTTTAAATAATACCGACACCCCTTGTTACGATGAAGAAATTGCTCGCGTTCTCGTTTCTCTGGGAATGCCCGTTGGTGCCATGACACCAGATAAACTCGCGCAGTGGGTTTCAGATTGTATGGGAGCAGCCTGATGGATAAATTCATACCTACAGGTAGCTGCCATCCAGACATCGCTTTATGGCTAGATTCTCTGACTGAAGAATATATTGTCACCTGGGCCAACAAAGGACTAGTTCGTCGAGGCAAAAAACTTTTAACGAAACAACAGGTTGACCAATGGAAAATCACAGAAAATGAAGTCAGTGCGCAAATAGATGGCTTTACTCAAAAACTATCAGAAGATGGATTTCACGGACTCTCCTGTAGCTGCGCAGCAACTGAATTGTGTCATCATTTAACTTGTTTCTTAGCTGGCTTGCTGACCTTTGATTGGTCTCAGTATCTGGATTCTACGGAAGAAGCCGGAGAACCCTGGATAATCAGTGATAAGAAAGCGCTCATAGACTCTTTATCTTCAGCGGCTATCGAGCGCGCGATACGATGGTTACAAGCAGGAATAAAATTCGACATTGAATTAACCGATAAAGCATTAACCGCAACTGTTTACGACAATATAGATTGCGAGGTTTACATTCCTAAAACCCAAAGCCTTGCTTCCGCAACCTGTAGCTGCAAAAAGGCAAAGTGTGAGCACATTGCACTAGTCGTTCTGGTACAAAATGGCAATCAAGATGTATCAGGAAACGACTTCCATGAAAATTCATTGTCTCCCGAACAATTGAAAACTCTGCAACGCTCACTGCTATGGCTCAATGAGCTCATCGTGCACGGCTTATCTGGCATGTCCAAATTACATATTCAACAAGCCAGCGCATTAGCAACTGAGCTCAAACAAAGTAATTTCCCTGTGCCTTCTAAAATGTTAACCCGTTTAACACAGTTTTTAGAGGAAGAATTAAACGGCCAACTCATCAGTAATACCAAACGAATAAGAAAGGCCATCCTTCCCTTGCATTTACATTTGAATGCGCTAACTCAAACCAGACTTCCCCAGCCTCTCAAAGACCTTGCCGGTGAACATAAGAGTCTATATATACGTTATCCGAAGCTCTGGCTCGACTATGTCTCTTGCACCTTATGGGAAACAGCTAGCGGCTACCATGGCTATTCAATCTATTTTTATTCCGAAGAACATGATAGCTACTTTTCATTATCGGATGCGAGAGATATCAATATGCAACCGGGATGGCGCGCGCGTTATGCGTTGCAGGAACTTCAGATTGGTGAATACCAATTACAAAACCTGAAAGGAAAGAATATTCAGTTTTCTAATATCTGGTTGAACAAGGATAATCGTTTGTCTCTGCGAGCAGATACGCAAATTGAATCAACAAGAGAATTCTCAATCAGTCAAAAGTTATCAGAGCAAAATACTGAGTCTCAAATCATGCATTGGATGAAGCACAAAAAGCAAAACGTCTTTGCTTCAGATTTTACACGATTTGCCATTATACCGGTGGGTGCTATAGAAAATCTCGAATTCGATCAATACGAACATCGATGGGAATCATTTTTCCAAAGTCAGGACAGCAGGTTAAAACTTATCATTCCGGCAGATGGATATGGCAACAGAACAAAAACAATGCTATCGCGTTATCCGAATCCTCAGGGGCTTTTTGGGCAATGGATAACAGAAAATGATCAATTATGTTTCTACCCGCTTTCAGTAATTAACAATAGGAAAATACATTCATTAACGGTAATCTAAATGACTAACTTTGAACAGTGGATAGAACAATGGGAAGCGATAATTGACGAGATTTTGAGTCTGGGTACTCGGCACCTGAACCAACCGCTAATCAGCGAATTAGCAAACTGGAAGCAAAATGCGATTGAACTCGGTTTTAAAACTGAAGCAGATTTGGCGAATACATTAATTGACAACGACGTCGAACACAATCAAAAGGTAGAGGCTTTTTTGCAGTTAGCAATAAGGCAGGAAATCCTCGCAAACAATTTAACGATAGACAAGCAACTCAACATAATAGGTGGATAATATGTTAACGGAAGAAATTATAACTATTGAAAAAGAGGATGCACAGCTTGAGCAAGAAGCTTCACTGTTTTCACTGGTAAAGGAATTCTCAGAATTGAGCTACTATTCGCCAGAGAAAAGTACTTTTAAAGAAAAATACAATGAAGAGGCCATTGAATTTCTTGAGCAGAATGTTCCGGGTCTACTAGAAAAATTTCCAAATTTTGAAGCGGAGTTTGATAATCAGGATCTGGACGACGCTATCTACGAGTACATAAGAGACAACGCAAAGGAAAATATATCACTGCCAAAACATTTACTGATTATTGATAAATGGAATGGCAGCCGGATAAATAAAACACTTAGCCTGTATAAACCCTTTATTGGAACTAATGATATTCTTAATGTTATACGACATTCCAGACAAAACATTTATTGGGCATTTAACTACCTTATGGACGTCATTAAGGACGGTTTTCTCAATGACGATCGCGTTACCAGTCTTCTCTATCAGGTTGTACTGGGAGAAAACAACGATTCTTTAAACGCGTTCAAATCTCTACAGAATAAATTGATGGAAGAAAGCGAGTTCGATAGTCGCGCTTACAAAGACATTAAAGAAAGAATTTCTCAGTTCGTTTTTGGCTATGGTGCACTTAAATGTATTAACCTGGACTTTATCAATAAACTACCCGACGAACAACAAAAAGCTGCTTACAAGAAGCTTTGCGCAGCTGAGGTGAAGGAAGAAGAATGGTATGAGCTGGACAAGATATTGAAGCCTCACGGGCATCGCGCGACTAACATAGGGGACAGTAAGTCAGAATCATTTATTGAGTACCTTAGAAAGGAATTGGAACAAACCAATGATGCGACCTGGGTAACTAATCTTGCTCTCAGCTTTCGAGGCGGCCACAACAAAACTACAGGCGAAATAGTCAGTAATGCGCTGTTTCGATTAAAGGAAGGTGTTAAATTTACCGCATTTACTCACCGTGAGCATGCTCAAAATATCAGGCATGCTAAATTAATTGAATACATGCTCGCTGATTGCCAGCTCAAAGCTAAGGAGGCTTTGGGATACAACTATGGTCGGTATTTTGGCAAGAAGAGAAGTATTGAAGAAGTTAACTGGGATTTCTTTGTCGAACATTGCGAAATTACCTTTGATTGTTGCTACCCAATATTTCACCAAATGCCAATTGAAAAATGGCAATGGCTTTGGGAACAACCAATAACAAATAAAGCAAAGCGTTTTATATTGAACAATGCATTAACCAAGATCGAAAGATCTCTTAATGACGATTCTTCTATGGCAGAGCAACTTAAAGATTGCTTTAACAAGTGGTTACAGAGCAACATAGAATCATTCGACCGTAAAAACTATCTACACCTGAACGTCGGATATTCTGAGATGGAAGGGATCTACACCGCTTTATACATGTGGGATGTATATACGCCCAACATTAAGACTCAGTACGTACGAGAAATAAACGAATCACTCGGCTACATGAACTCGGATCATCCTAAAACATTAGAGCTTCTTGGTTTGTTATGTAATCACAACCTTAAGGATTTGATGAGATATAGAGATAATCGCCTGGAAGTTTTGACATGCCTGTCTGACGATTCATTTGAACAACTTTTGGAGAACATTGAACTTATTGAAAAATCCAATGCTTCCATAAAATACTTGTCAAAAGGATTGGCCAATGTTTCCTGTAAATTAATTGATAACAGTGGTCTATATGTACACGCCAAAAAGCCTGTGCGAGACTCAGCGCAATGGAGCCTTAGCCTTACAAATGACCCTGAAGCAACTAACGTCATTAATGAACTGCTTGGTAATAAAAAAGCAAAACTAACTGACGTTCAGATTAGTCATTATCTCGATAAACTAGAAAGCAATGGTGATTCCATTAGAACGAATCCTCTGGAAACAGACAATCTTCATGCCTATTGCGAATCTAAAATCAATAAAACCAACATCAAAAAATTACAACGATTGTGGAGTCCTGATTTAGGAGAAGCCTGGGGAGAGAATTCGGAAATTCTACAGTATGCGCTAATCGTTTTGGCCCAAAATGAATGGGGAGGTGTACCCAGAATTACCCGTCTTTGTTTCGAAACAATCAATCCGCAACAGCGAAAAGCAATTGCCACGAAAGTCATCGAAGCATGGGCGAAGGGTGAAGGACATAAATCGGATTTCTGGGTACTTGATTTGCTCACAGAATACTCCGACGAAAACACTATTCCAATGCTTCAAAAGTTAGTTGTTGACTGGCATAAGAAGTATCGTTTAAGGGCTGCACAAGTAGTTACTGTATTGGGTGTTATGGATACAACTATGGCGCTAAACATTTGTGACGAGTTCTATAAAAAATCGAAGTACTCATGGGATGTCAGAGAAGCGGCAAAAGATGCACTAAAAGCTGCCGCAAAACGACGGGGAATTCCATTATCTGAGTTATACGATGAACTTGTACCGACTTTTGGTTTAAGTAAAGAAGGACTTAAGTTAAATACCGGTACGCGAAATTTCACCGTTAATTTGCAGGCCTCTCTCGACCTGACAGTCACCGATGATGAAACAGGAAAAACTTATAAAAGCCTCCCAAAAGCCAAGAAGGACGATGATCCTGAATTACGTGCCGCAGCGGATTGTCAGTACAAGTTACTCAAGAAAAATGTTAAGCCGATGATCAAATCGCTTAAAGATCGCTTTATTGAGTCCTTTGATATTGGGAAATCCTGGGCAGCCCCTCGTTGGAAAATGTTGTTCCTCGAACATCCAATTATGTCCCTGGTTGGTCAGGCATTTATCTGGGAACATAACCTGGATGGTAAAAAAGCATACTTCCGAATTTCCGAAGACCTGAGTCTAATTGATGCAGATGATGAAGAAGTTAATTTCGAGGATAGCGAAATCATGTTGATGCATCCAGCGGAAACACCAAAAGAGATTTGCGACGCCTGGCGTGAACATATGAGCGACTATGATATTGAGAGTTTTATCGACCAGTTAGGTGCAAATGACCTTTCTGATATAGCAATTGATTGGGAATCTAACACCCTTGATATCTTCAATAAAACAGATGCATTGTATGGCAAATTCAAGCGGTTGATGGCAAATAATAACTACGTTGTAGGAGACGGTGATGGTTCATGGATTTTCGATTACTATCGACAATACACTAATGCCCCGTGGATGGTTGAAGTTAATATGGAGGAGTGCCGTTCATATTTTAGTTTTGACGAAGCGGTAACCTTTGGAAAAATTAACTTCGTGAAAAAGAAAGACAGCCAAGCACTACGCAATGTACCTAAACGACTAATTTCAGCAGTAGTTTCTTTGATTCAGGAGATTCAGAAGTAAACATAACCAGTATTTAAAAATTGACTGTTCGAATTTTGCAGGGCGGATTTACGATAGCGTAATCCGCCTGGCATTAATTCCGGGAAGCAGAGTTTTTGACCCTGTAAATTATTTTGTGTAACTGTCAGTTCAAACATATTCATCTAAGCGGCCATCAAATACTATCATAAAATGATTTAAGACCGCTTTCCAATTTCTGATTGGCATTGTCCACTTTTTAGACGCATCCATGATCGCAAGGTAGACGACTTTTCTTGCTGAATCATCTGTCGGAAAGAGCTTTCATTTCTTAATCGATTTTCGAATCATGCTATTCAGCGATTCAATCGCATTGGTTGTATAAATCGCTTTTCGGATTTCAGGGGGATAATTGAAAAGCGTGTTAATATTGTGCCAGTGAGTATTCCATGTGCGACTTATCTGCGGTTTTTTTTCATTCCATCGTTCAGAGAACTGTTCAAGTACTAGTAAAGCTTCTTCTTCCTTAGTTGATTGATAAATGCGTTTTAAATGTAAGCGTCCAGCTAACTGTACATTGTAAGCGAGGCCATAACTTTTAAACTGTCTCCTGATTTTATTTTTTCAGGAGACTCCTATGACCCGTAGAACCCAACAAGAATGGCTTGCGCTGATTAAACGTAAGCGTCCGGCAATACAACAAATAAGTCACCTTCAACAGTTGGCATAAATCTCCTTAATTTCTTTCTAGTTAGTACGCGAGAGCAAACTTTATGAACTAACACTGTTAGCTATATGTATTTCATTCGATATAATTATTAGGGTCAATGTGAATTGACACATCTTGTATATCTATTCGCAAATCGGCCAACTGCGGACTAATTTTTACATTCGAAAACTTCAAGTTCATCTGACCTTTTGGTTTGCTCTTGGTTCTTGTAGTTAGTTATTCTTTTGTTGCCTTAGTCTACCTAATGCTCGCTCAGCATCAGCAGAATAGCGGTTGTTTTCGTGTTCTGCTGCCTTGCATAGATAATACTGCGCTTTCTCTATATTTTCTTGCACAAAACGTCCATCTAGATAGTCTGAACCAACTCTGTACTGTGCAAAGGCATCACCTGCATCTGCTGCTTTTTGGAGCCAGCTCATTGCCGCAGATGTATCTCTGTCGCACCCTTTGGAATTAATAAACATACTATATAGCATGAGCATTGAGTCTAAACACTCTGTAATAGCTTCATTTAAACAACGCTCATGTAATATTTTCCACTCACATTGAAATGGTTTTTGACTGAGTCTAAATTCATCCGCAATTCTATTTATCGGCATATTTAGATCTCGAAACTCATCAAAGAATTCTCTAAGCTCTAGGTTTATATTAGAGTCATCAGCGTTTAGTTTAATTTGGACTGAATAAGTTTCACTGAACCAACTCCACTGCCAGCGATTTAAATAAGGTTTTGCTAACATTTTTTCATTATCATTTTTTAGCGCATAAAGCTCATCCTCTAATCCTAAATCCTTAAAATGAGAAGTAATTACAGTAATATCACTTAAGTAATCAGCGCAAAAATCATAGTTAAGTGACAGGCTTGAAGCTTTGCCAGTTGATATTCCTACTGAAAGACCATTGAAGTTATAAGAGAAGTAGTCATCTTCCATGCTATTTTTTAGCATCTCTATGATTTTCATCATCGAAACCAAGACTTATTAAGTTTCATCGATGCAAACTTAGTCATACTGACTTTTCCTTGCGGATATTTTTATTCGCTACTGATTTTTATTACTTATTAAGTTTTATCTTGTAAAACAGCATGAAACACATTCAACCAGTTTCTTATCCCCTGAAAAACAGTCGTCTATAATCTATAGTTATCCTGTGTTTATATTTAAATTATCAGACAAATTAAAACTCCATTCTTTAATGGAATAGAGTTTTAATTATTATTTGTTTTTTATCTAAGAGTTTAATAAAAGCCATCTCAATAATAACGAACGAAGCTGAGACAAGACAAACTTTGAGATAGCTTCTAGTAATAACAACACTAAAGGAGAACCCCATGTCCGATCATCACACGTACAAAAAAGTAGAACTGGTTGGTTCATCACGTACCAGTATTGAAGACGCCATCCAAAATGCCATCTCAGAATGCAGTAAGTCAGTTAAAAATCTGGAATGGTTTGAGGTAGTCGAAACCCGCGGACACATAGTGAGCGCTAAAGTTGCGCACTATCAGGTCACCGTTAAAATTGGCTTTAAAATTGAGAACAGTTAAATTCTGATTTAACGTTTGCTCGCACTATTTTATGGTTCGATTAACACGGCAGACATCAATGACCGATTGCAACACAGGATCAATGGCCACTTCGCTGGAATAGGCCAGACCAATAATCCGATCAAACTGCATGCCATGAATTTTTAGCAGTGGTAATTGCTGGGTGTGAAAAAAACTTGGGTGATCCGGCACTATTGCTGCACCCACTCCCGCTGCGACCAGTTCAACCGCATACTCTACGGTGCGAATTCTTGCCCGTACATTCATTTTAATATCAAACGGCTCCATGGCACGGATTAACGTTCGGGTAACCAGACTTGGCGAGCGTAAAATAAAATTCAAACCGTTCAAGTCTTCAAACTTAAGCTCCGACTTATAACTTAAGGCGTGTCCGGGCGGTAGCGCCATCAAAAACTCATCACGCCAGAATGGCATAAAGATTTCGTCAGGCTTGACCATATTCGATGAGATGATTCTGGCTTCACAGGCGCGTTTTTCAGCGTCCACCAGAGTCAACTCCAGTCCATCCACCGAATCTATAATTTCCTTGATCAGATGACTCATCCGCGAAGCCCCCAAAGCGGGTACCACGCCCAGTCGAAACGGTTGTATGGCGGCTTCTTTCTGGAACAACTGCTTTATCGAACGCGCCTGACCGGTCAGTTGTTTGGATAATGGGTAGAGCCGGTGCGCCGCATCGGTGGGGGTTACACCTCTTGCGTGGCGCAAAAACAAATCCTCCTCCAGATACTGCTCAAGACTCTGTATCGCCGATGAAATGGAAGGCTGCGATACAAAACAGTGTTTTGCTGCAGCGCTAATGCTCTCCAGTTCGTAGGTGGATTCAAAATAACGAAGTTCACGTAAATCCATGAATACTCACATCTTTTTATATTATGAAAAACCAAGCCATAGCTTTTAACTATACCTAATATACGGAAACAATATTATTCCTTTATCTCCGAAAACGCTATAGTTGCCGCGAATTTATAACCTCTCAGGTGAATTAACCGGTATGAGCACAACACCCAAGCAGTCTATTGAGCAAGTATTTGACAATATGTGGCAAGATTATCTGGCGTTAAATCCGGATGCGCTAAAAATTTACCAGTTATTTGAAAAGAATAATGATGTGGTGAACGATCACGTGGCTTTCCGCACCTTTGGTTTGCCTGGTCTGCGTGTTGAAGATATCGCCCAGCCGTTACTTGAAGCCGGCTATGAAGAAGTTCAATCTTATGACTTTGAAAAGAAAAAATTACGCGCGAAACACTACGCTCATCCAACTATGCCACTGGTTTTCATCAGTGAGCTGAAAGTGGAAGAGTTTTCGCGCGATGCACAGATATTGATTAAACAGTTAACGTCTCAGGTTGATCTAAACCGGGTGAAGTCACAAGACTTTTTATATTCCGGTCGCCCCTGGACGCTGGTTTCCGATGTTTATGATCGATTACTGGAAGAAAGTGAATACGCAGCCTGGGTTGCCGCCTTTGGTTATCGCCCCAATCACTTTACCGTTTCGATTAATAATCTTCAGCAATTTAAAACCATTGAACAAGTTAATGAATTTGTAAAACAAAATGGTTTTCCTTTAAATACCTCCGGCGGTGAAGTTAAAGGAACACCTGACACTTATTTGGAACAGTCTGCAACCCTGGCCAATAGCGTTGAAATATCTTTCTCGGATACCAAACGCACCATACCCAGTTGCTTTTATGAGTTTGCCTTACGCTACCCCTTGGCGAATGGTGAACTCTTCAAAGGTTTTATTGCGGCATCTGCGGATAAAATATTTGAAAGCACTGACAGTAAAGCGGCTTAATCATTAAGTCACTTTTTAAGGCCTGACATTGTCAGGCCTTTTTTTATGCCAGCATCAACGATTAACAAAAAGTAGCCCTATAATTTTATTAAAACCGTCTGTTGTCTTAATCTTCTGTGGCTAATTCAATTAAGGTTCTCAGTAACAGGTTACTGCCCTTTTCAATATCATCCCAGTGCGACCACTCATCGGGTGCGTGGGAAATACCTCCAACACTTTTCACAAAAATTAATCCGGTGGGCACTAAATCAGTAAAAAACTGGCAATCGTGTCCGGCTCCACTGGGCATCCGCATATAATCGAGCTCACAGTCTTTGGCGTGCTTTTCGATTTGACCAATCAGTTGTTCAGAAAAATGTTTCGGCTCAATCCAGCTAAGCTGTTCATAGGTAAACTTCAAATTATGCTTGCGAGCAATCGACGATAAAACTTTGTTGCAGGATAACGCCACCTGTTTCATCACTTCCTTCTCCATATCCCGGCCAACCAGAGTAAAATGCGCTTCACCCGGAATGGTATGCGCAAAGCCGGGTTTTAAATCAACACGGCCAATGGTTAAACGAGTGTAGTCGGTTCCTTCTTCGTCAATGATTCGGCTTAGCTCATGGGCAAAATCCGCTACCCCCATAAACGCATCACTGCGCATATTCATGGGCGCGGTGCCGGCATGATCAGGCTTGCCGACAAATTTAATCAACCACTTAAATACTCCGGAAATGCCATCAACCACACCGACTGGTTTTTTTTCAATTTCCAGTACCGGTCCCTGCTCAATGTGCAACTCTAAAAAAGCTCGAATATCATCGGGATCGCGCCGGGCATGAAGTGCCTGATGCACATCGAAGCCGCATTTTTCCAGAGCTTCTTTCAGATATTCACCGGTGGGATCCTGTGCTGATTCCAACCAGTCGAACGTCAAGTTGCCGGTGAGCGCTTGTGCGCCGAGCATGCCGCCAAAGCGACCTTCTTCTTCGCTGGTTCCTATTACTTCGATGGGACGATTAATGGTGATGTTATTTTCTTTGATGACTCTGACGCATTCGAGGCCGGCGATGACACCGAGGGTACCGTCAAACATACCGCCTGCTGGCACTGAATCGAGGTGGGAGCCAATAAGCACCGCAGGGCGCTCATTGGCTTCAGGATTTTCTGCCGGAACATAACGACCACAAACATTACCAACGCCGTCCATGTGAACCGTCATTCCGGCCTGCTCAAACTGCTGTTTCACCCAATGACGGGCTTCCATATCGATTGGTGTTAATCCCTGACGATAAACGCCTTTGTCTTCGGGATTAAAACCAAACTTTGATAATTCGTATAAATCGTTTTCTATGCGATCAATATCAACAGCCGGTTTGATGTGTTTGATAAGACTCTCCTCAAATGATTATCTATCGTGCTTTGGACTCCACCTGAACATCAACCGCTTGCAATCCACGGTCAGTTTTACTCACTTTAAAATTCACTTTTTGATTTGGCTTTAGGTACTGGTAGCCTCGAGTTTTAATGTTGGAGCAATGAACAAATACGCTGGTTTTATTGTCCATGGTAATAAAACCAAATCCTTTCTTACGGTTAAACCACTCTACTTTTCCAGAGAGATTCAGTTTTAAAAAACGTGCTATAGCTAAAAACATAGTTAATTCCTAGAGATCTTCAATAAGCCGATTAAAATCCAACACCGAATAAAGCTTTTCTTTAACGTAGATGGTTCCTTTCACTAAGGATTCTTTGTTGGACACTTCATGATTGTGTTCAACCTGTTCAGGATCAAAGTGAATAATTTCTTCTACGCTGTCCACATTCACGCCTATTAAATTATCATCAAGCGATAATGTAATAATGCGCCAATGTTCACTTGCTTCGGCGGGAGATAAATTAAATAAAGCTCGGCCAGAATAAATGGTCGCGATACTGCCACGTATGTTGAGAATGCCCAATATGCCAGGTGCCGCACCCGGAACAGGTGTCGGCTCGGTGTAGTGAAATATTTCTTCAATGTCACGAATTGGGTGACAATAACGGGTATCTGCAATTCGAAAGCTGATCCACTGCCACGACTGTGGTTGGGAAATAAGTTCACTTTCTCGATTATCGTCTGATTTTGCAATACTCACTGAAATCTACAATACCTGCCTAACTGTCTGGTTTTATCAAGCCTGATAGTAAGCGTAGTTGTTATACGCTTAATGTCATAACTCTCAATGCTGAACTCTCAATATTTAACGCTTAAATTATCGCCGTTATTAAATCAAAAACACAAAACAACGCTTTGTGTTTTCTACACTTTTTCCATCCCTGATGGACACTATTGGGAATTATTGATGTGGGGTATCCCATACTATAGCGGCCATCACTGCGATTGACCTGTGATTAAAAGTATAATGAATGACTCGATTCACAGCACGCAGTTCGCAGCAATGTCAGGTAAGACAGAGCTGCTCTCCAGACCCCGGTGCCAATAAGCTCTTCAGCAATGACATGACAATCCATACCCTTGCAGAAACCGTTATCAGCCCTACTATTTTAACAGCTTTTCAATAACAGGTTAAAATTTTATCAGGCCGCCTGCCAACCAAGCTCTTGAGCCCGTCTGGCAGCCTGCTTTGGCACATCGGTGGCAACAAACTTCTGCTGCATAATTTGAACCCCGATCACATGATTGATCACCGCATCCATTTGTACCCGGTCATGGTGATGCTCCGAACTGCCCTGATTTTTAATCATTTCAGCTACCGCAGAGGCATCCAGTAACCCTGCCTGCTTAATTTGATCCTCAGATGCGTACTCATTCACCAGCTTCATCAAGGCGGCCCACTTCTTTTCATCCCGATGCGCTGGCGGTGCCATAAAGGCAAATTTTTGTCGCTTATACAAGGTTTCTGGCAACAGACCTTTCATGGCTTCTTTTAACACATACTTTTCAACCGGCCCCTTAATACGCAGTTGTGGAGGCACTCGCGTAGCAAACTCCGCCAGATGATGATCAAGAAACGCCGGACGGGCTTCCATCGAGTTTGCCATATCCACACGATCACCACCCCAGGTCAGTATCTGCCCTTCCAACATGGTTTTTATCCAGACATACTGTGCTTTATCCAAAGGGTGCCGCCCTTGCAACATCGACAGATCAAAAGTATCCGCAATGGCCGCGCCAGGATCATACTCACTCAGCGCATGTTGGCGATCTTTGGTCAGCAAGTTCATGGCGATAGAGTCGCAATGCAACCAGGGTTGTAAACAGGTGGGGGTAAAGCCTACAAAACTGGAGATGGCTTTTGAGTTGTACTCTTCTTTCGGTAGCATGGCACCACGAAACAGTGCATTATTTTGTTCCAGTGATGACTTCCAGATTTTCCGTTGATGCTTATCAAGATCCGACAAGCCATATAAAAACATATCGTTTCTGAACGAAGGATAGCCGGCAAACAATTCATCGGAACCTTCGCCTGTCATGACCACTTTGTAATTAACCGAGTTAACTTCCTGGCTCATCAACATCTTTGCCACACCCAGAGTATTGTAAATGGTACGTTCGGTGTGCCAGATTGTACGTTCAAAGTTTTCGTATAAATGTTCGGCGGATAAACTGAGCACATGTTGATCGGCGCCAACTTTATCGGCCATTTCTTTTGCAATAGGCGTTTCATCGTATTCTTTATCATCAAAACCGATGGTAAATGCTTTTACCGGCTCCTGACTGATCGCTTGCGACAAACCAAGAATCGAACAGGAATCAATACCGCCGGATAAATAAGCGCCAACAGGTACATCAGCTGTCATACGATGCTGAACCGCTTCCAGTAATTTTTCACGCACCGCTTCGATGTAATAATCTTCATTAGGATTAATATCGTGCTCATCGGCTTGTGGAAAACTGATGTCCCAGTATTTATGTTCGTCGATTTTTAAGCCGTTACGATTGCGATTGATTTTTACCACATGCCCCGGCTTAACTTGATGAATACCTTTAAAGGCAGTCGTGCCTGGCACCATGGTTTGAATTAATTGATGAAATAAACCTTCTTCATCAATTTCACGATGCACTTCCGGGTGAGCAAACAACACTTTAAGTTCAGAGCCAAACACAACTCCATTATCGGTTTGCGTCCAGTACAAAGGTTTAACACCGAATCTATCCCGTACCAGATACATGGCATCGTCGTGCTGATCGTACAGCGCAAATGCGAATTCACCGCGCAAATGTTCCAGTGTTTTTTCCAATCCCATACGTGGAAACAAATGCAAAATAATTTCTGAATCGGACTTGGTTTGAAACTGTGCACCATCGGCAGTAAGTTCTGCACGAATGCGCTGATAATCGTATAACTCACCGTTTTTGGTCAGCATCAATCGCTCATCTTCGGTAATAAACGGCTGGCGTCCGCGCGATTCATTTAAATCAATAATTGAAAGTCGGGCGTGACTAAACCCGACACCCTTATCTTTTAAAGTTTTATAACCAAAGCCATCGGGGCCACGATGATGTTGAATGGCGGCCATGTTCACTAATAATTGAGGATCAATGGGACGAGTTGGATCGCGATGAAATACTCCAGCAATACCACACATATAACTCTCCTAAATTCAAATTCGCTAATCGTTTTAACTTCATTCAAGTTAAAACGTTTCGGCAGTCGACCATCATGATGATCAACTGCGGCTTATTACTTTAATAATGACTTTTATAGTTACTTTATAGTTACTTTATAGCTACTTTATAGTTTTTTATAATTACTCTAAATAGCATTTGCACCCTGTTTTTATTGGTACAAAAGGATATTGATCACTCAACAATATCCATTACACGCTCTGTCCGTTCGCACATACAGGTCAGTAACGCCATGCGCAAAAACACCGCGCCTCTGGCCTGAGAAAAATACCAGTTATGTGCCGTGCCATCTAAGTTAGTATCCAGCTCCTCACCTCTTGCCAGAGGATGCATGATGATGGCGTCTTTCTTGAGTGGCGAATCTTTATTGATAACAAATTTATCGCCAAAAGATTCAAAGGTATTGCCAACCCAGGCAATGGCGTTAATGTAAATAATATCCAGCTCGGGCAAACGCGCTTTTAAATCGGTTTCCTGTACAACATTAAGTCCGGACTCTTTCAGTTGTTCTAACTGATCCGGATCAAAAATGTCGTCACTGGAACCGTCGTGAAAAATAATCACTTCTTCAAAAAACTCCGGAAACTTTGCCAGCATTTTTAACAAGCTGCGAACGGTGCGCATTTTATTCGGAATGCCCACAATACCCATTTTAATTTTAGCCGTTTCTTCCGGATTGGAAATAAAACCGGGTCGCCATTTTAAAATAGTATAAAGATCCGCCAATGCCTGAGTCGGGTGTTCATCAACTCCATTGCCGGCATTGATAATCGGGATCCTTAAGCTGTCCATCATTAAGTGCACCGACTCTTCGTTACTGTCGCGCAGAACGACACAGTCGCCGTAGTTATTAAACATTTCACCGACATCTTCCAACGATTCACCTTTCGCAATACCCGTGGTAGAACGATCAGTAATCGACATGATGTCGCCGCCCAGTCGATGCCAGGCACTTTCGAATGACAGACGCGTTCGCGTGCTTGGCTCATAAAAAGCACTGATCAATATTTTTCCTTTTAAAGGCGTCCGAAATCTTGCCGGATTACCTTCAAACTTTGCCGAAAGTCGAAACAGTTGTAACAACTCTTCTCGAGAAAATTGATCCGCCGATAATATATGTTGCTCGGCTAAATTCTTTAAGTGGTCACCGTCTTCGGATATCGCCTTAAGTAATTTCTTTGGATGCGCATCACCATAGACGTCGAGTTTTTGACGTGAAAAAGAGACTTTTTCACTGGTTACCGGATCTACCATAACTGTTCCTTTTTCCAGTCAATTAAGGCTAAAACAATAAGTAAAATTGGTGCTGCTGTCGCTAAGCCAACAGCGCTATATATTAATATTTCAAACCACTCATAAGACAGATACATAGGTTGCCCTCTTATTGTTGGAGGTCTTTCCATTCAAACTTTTGATCTTTCAATACCAAAGCGAACAAACATATCACCAACGACACCAGACAGGATGTTAACGCGGCCACATAAAAACCGACCAACCAGTAAGCCAGCAATCCGCAACTGGTACCCAGTGCCATGGCCAATGCCGCTCCCACGCCGTTGAGTCGACGGTAGTACAAACCAAAAACGATTGGCCATATGGTGCTTGCGACAAAGGCACCAGTGAAATTAAGTAATGCACCCAGAGTCGTCATTTTTGGCAGGCAAAGAATCCAGGTAATAACGCCCAATATCAGTATCGAGTATTTCGATATTTTAAACAGCTTTTGCTTATCGGCCTGTTTGTTGATTAAACCTTTGTAAATGTCTTTTGTGATCAAATCACTGGTTGCGGCCAGTAATGAGTCAAGGCTTGAGGCCAGTGCAGAAAACACAACAATAAACACAAAGATAGCACCTATCTTACCGAGTAACTTGGCCGCAATTAATGGTCCGATCATATCCGCTGACGGTGGATACACATTCAACGATGAGGCAGCCAATGCAGCAAAGCCGGTCACAATTGGGATCGGCATCCATAACATGCCGGATAATAAAAACGCGCGCTTACCAATTTTTTCTTTAAACGCGAACGCACGCGACCACCAGACATTGGAATGAAAAATTTCACCAATGCCAAAAAACACATTATTAAACAGAAACATAATTGCTGCCGGAAACAGCAGGTTTAACAGCTGCGGACTTTCTTCACTCACCGTGCTGTGAATGGTATCGAGCCCAACTTCCGTGATCCCAATATAAGCAATGAGCACCACACCCGATAAAATAATAATGGTTTGCACAAAGTCGGTAGCAATAACCGCTTTTAAACCGCCCAGTAAGGTATAACAAACGCATATAACCAGAATGGCGGTCATGCCAATATGATAATCAAGCCCACTGAGTGCCGATAGTAAAATGCCGCCGGCCATGCCCAAACTGACTAACCAGCCAAACGCATAAAACAGTGACACAATAAGAAATACTATCCAGGCCCAAAATCCATAACGCATACGAATAAAATCACCGCAGGTATGACCGTGAGGCATAAGCGCTTTAATGCGCTGGGCCATGGGTGCAAATAACAATAATCCCAATGCAGCCATGGAATAACCCACCATACCCCAGATACCAAATTGATAGGTCAGCTGCGGTGCCACCAGAGTGGTATTACTGGTGATCCAGGTGGCCATTGCCGTTGCCGACGCAAACGCAAAACCAACGTTTCGTCCGGCCAACATAAAATCGTCCAGAGATTTATTACTGCGACCTAACCACCAACCAAACGCAACCCATAACACGCCAAATGCTAATAAAATGGTAAACGCCCATTCAGTCGAAATGACAACAGAGTTCATAGTGGGATCCCGTTAGATTGAGTTATTTTTACGAGAGGAAAAGAGAATAATAACAACAAGCGTCACGAACAAAACGGCGCCGAGAAAGAATAATTTAATGGCTAACGACAAAGAACGATGCTCGACGGACACCGTTACGGCATTACTGTACTCGGCCTTTTCAGGATCGTACAAACGAAAGTGATAGAGACCATTGTCATAGCCGCTCAGGGTGATCGATTGTAAACGGGTTACCGGGTATTGATGCTCCACTGTATCGAAACTGGAAGCCGTAGACATTTCCAATACCATGGATTCCGACACGGATCCTTTCCATCTCAAAGTAAAATACCCCTCAGAATTGGCTTGCTCAGCAGGCGTTAATTCAACCTCGGCGTAGGCGAACGTAGGGGAAAGAAAAGAAAAGACCGCCAGTAAAATGGCGACTGCACTTAAAATCGCTTTCATTGAATGAAAAGTCGTTAAAAATTAAGTATTTCATCCTATTACAATTATATTTTGAGGTCAAATTAGTTGCCTGACAGGTGAAGCCCAGCCGTCAGCGCTTACTCAATCCATGGTTTGGCTATTCGTGCGTGCTTATCTGCCGGTCAATAATCAAACAAAACGCTGGCAAAATGTTTTCCGTCGACGTTAAAAACGTACCCTATGGCTTCGAGAACCAAAAATGGAAGTCGATAGCATTTCAATGCTTGATTTAGAAATCAGTTTAGAGCGTGTTTATCTTTTATTATTTTGAATAACTATTGAGAACAAAGTATGACATAGACAAAACACCGCGATAAATAAACGGCCACTTAAAATAAACTGCTACTTAATAGAATATAACAGGGGAAGTTTTAAATAAGAAAAGAACTGATCAGTTATTCGCTGATCAGTTCTTTATTAAGAGATGACTAAAACGAGGTGCGACGATAATGACGATATTCCGGCGTCCAGAAATTCTTGTCAATTTTCTCCCATAGGGCTTCGTCGGAAATGGTCACCGCCACATCATCATCCATGGCCTGACGGGCCACTTTATGAGCAATTGCCCGGCTCACTTCCCGTATATCGGACAGCGGCGGCAACAAGGCTCCACCAGAGTGCTCTAATGAATATTGTGCCAGCGCTTCACTGGAAGCCATCAGCATATTATCGGTCACCCGACGTGCTTTGGCCGCTAAAACACCAAGGCCAATACCCGGAAAAATATACGCATTATTGCACTGAGCAATCGGATACTGCTTACCTTTGTGCTCCACAGGCTTAAATGGAGAACCCGTGGCAACAATGGCTTTGCCATCGGTCCAATTGATTAAGTCTTCCGGCAACGCCTCACATTTTGAGGTAGGGTTGGATAATGGAAGTATGATGGGTCGCTCGGTAAACGAAGACATCAACTCGACAATTTCTTGATTAAACACGTTAGGTTGTCCCGATACGCCAACCAGAACCGTTGGTTTAGCCTGTTTAACCGTATTTAAAAAGTCTACCCGACCATTTTCATTTCTTGTCCAGCTGGCCACCTTATCGGCTTTTTGTGCCACAGGTTTTTGAAACGATTTTAAATACTCCAGATCGTCGGTTAACAGACCGCGACTGTCGATAAGAAAAACTTGCTCTCTTGCTTCCGACTCCGACAAGCCTTCACGCATCATTTGCGCAATGATTTGTTCGGCAATACCGCAACCGGCAGAGCCCGCGCCTAAAAATACAACCCGCTGATCTTTTAGCTGTTGACCCAGTTGTTTACAACCGGCCAATAAAGTGCCAACGGTTACCGCAGCCGTTCCCTGTATGTCATCATTAAAACAGCAGAGATCATCGCGATATTTTTCCAACAAAGGCGTTGCATTAGTGGCCGCGAAATCTTCAAATTGCAACAGGGCTTCTGGCCAACGACGCTTAACCGCCTGGATAAACATGTCGACAAATTCATAATAATCATCGCCGGTAATACGTTCATGTCGCCACCCCATATACATAGGATCATTTAACAACTCTTCGTTATTACAACCAACATCCAATACAACCGGCTGCGTATAGGCAGGACTGATACCACCACAAGCGGTATACAACGACAACTTACCAATTGGGATTCCCATGCCGCCAATGCCCTGATCGCCCAAACCAAGAATTCGCTCACCATCGGTCACTACTATTACTTTTACGTTTTGCTTGGTAGCGTTTTGTAACATGTCATCAATGCGATCGCGATCCGGGTAGGAAATAAACAGTCCCCGTTTGCGGCGATAAATTTGTGAAAATGACTGACAAGCATTACCCACTGTTGGGGTATAAATTAACGGCATTACTTCTTCAATGTGATCAACTATCAATTTATAAAAAGAGGTTTCATTTGCATCCTGAATATTTCGCAAATAAATGTGTTTATCCAGTGCATCGTTAAAACCTTGCAGTTGTCGATAATTTCGCTTTGCCTGTTCTTCAATGGTTTCAATATTGTGTGGCAACAAACCTTCAAGGTTAAACATTTGTCGTTCATATTCAGTAAAAGCACTGCCTTTATTTAACAGTGGTGTTTCTAATAAAATAGGACCGGCATAAGGAATATAAAGCGGCCGTTTGCTTTGAGCAGAATCGGTATTTTCCGAATTACCATTGTTAATCGATTTAGAAGCTTTCTCTGGCTGACTGGACATATAATTATTACTCTCAATACACGACTGAATTTGAAATAGGAGACAGTGCTTGGAAATGCAGACATGGTATGACCAATAAAAGCACTCAATAAATAAAGTTTAATTAGATCACTCTATTTTATCTGTCCATTATAGATCGATAGCCAGGCATATGAAACAGACGTCTGGCTGCTCTTACCTTTTAATATTCGATTGCAAAGCTTTTGGTTATATCGCAGATTCATCCATGAATCCGCACTATTAAATAACCCGTAAAAAATCACACTACTTTTTTTAGCGCCTTTTGTAATGCTTCAATATCCGACTCATCATTATAAGTATGCACCGACACTCGATTAAGTTCGCTAATCTGCCGACGGGTTAAATCAAGAAGTCCGGCATCGGGCGTCACCACACTGGAAGAGATTCGATCATCCAGTAAATGCTGGTACACCACTTTTGCAGGTTTATCCGACCAGTAAAAAGTGATGATCGCAGACTGTTTATCCCCCGTGTCGCATAAAGTAATCTGATCTATCGAACCTAACGCGGATCTGACCTGTTCTGCGCGTTCGCTCAGTTGAAAGTAAATCGACGATTGCTGTTCGAGCAATTGCTCAACCGCAACTTTGAGTCCCATTCTTGCAGACCAATTGGCCTCCCAGAGCTCAAATCGCTTTGCATCATCGCGCAACTCAAACTGCTTATCGCTTTTTAATGGTGCTGCAAAATGATCGGTAACTACCGGACAATAATTTTGTTCAAGCAATTCATCAGACACATAAAGAAACCCGGTACCCCTTGGGGCTCGCAAAAACTTACGCCCTGTGGCGCATAAAAAGTCACAAGCTAAAGCTGCCACGTCAACCGGCATTTGCCCCACGGCCTGGCAGGCATCCACGGCGTAAACAAACGACAAACCCAAACTTTTTTTGCGTTCCATTAATGCCTGCCCAATGGCTTCTGCCGGACACACCACCCCATTGTGTGATGGCACCCAGGTCAGCAGAACCAGACGCGTCTTTGAGTTGACGGCGTTTGCCATATCCTCAGCGGAAATGGATCCATCTTTTACAGCCACTCGTTTTATCGACACCTGATAACGTTTGGCCAACTGCAACAGTGCTACATAATTGGCGCCGTATTCAAAGTCACAGATGACTATTTCATCACCCGATTGCCAGGGTAACGACATAAGCGCGGAGAGTAATCCCCGTGTGGCGCTTTCCTGCAAGGCGATATTGCGCGGCTCACAACCGATCAAACGACCAATGGACTGATACAACTGTTGCCAACTGTCCGCGTGCTTTTCTGCGCACAAATACCCGCCCAACAGTTGCTCCTGTTTAAGGTATTGTATTTGCGCATCAATGGTTTGTTCACTGCAAAGAGAAGCGCCTGCAGCATTAAATGGAATATAGGATGCCGTCATGGTGATAAGTTGATCCCTGTTTTATTGATTAAATGATGGTATAAATCGTGTATTGAATGATCAAACATTATTTTAAACTTATGATGACCAGTATTGTGAAAAACGCTTTGAATGATTCTTTGAATGATTCTTTGTATGACGCTCTGTATAACACTATGTCTAACTTTTTATCCAGCTCACAGCTTAGTTCTCTGTACCTTTTTTCACAGCGTTTTTTATTTTGCCTGATAACCGTTTCGCTGGTGTTGTTAACTGCCTGCCAGAGTCATTCGCCGGCACCGGTCAGTCAGATTCAGCCAAAACAGCCGGTTAAATCGAATAAGTCATCCGCTGCATCACCGAAAAAATCGACGGATAAATCAGCAAGTCGGGACAAACTCAGTCTGCCCTCAAGCTACTTTATTCAGGAACCGATCTTCAATACACAAATACGGGTACTCGAAGCGGGAGAGCCATCGGCAAACAATATACTGCTAATTCATGGGTTAGGGGCTCAGGGTGCCGATGACTGGCAAACCGTTATCCCATATCTTGCAGAAAACTTTTACGTCACAGCCATCGATTTGCCAGGCTTTGGACAATCCGGTTCCACCAATGCCTTATACTCACCCGAAAATTACGCTCGCCTGCTCAACTGGCTGGTTGATCGACAAGCGCTTCAAAACCTGACGGTTATTGGTCATTCCATGGGCGCAGCCATCGGGTTGAAATTTGTTGCCGACTACCCGGAAAACGTCGATAAACTGATTATGATTGATTCGGCTGGCATGTTGCACCGTTCGGTTATCGCGAAACATTTTTTGCGCGTTGAAAATCTGCAGTCGCAATTATTTGATACGCCGTTTGAAATTGATTTTATTAATACGCTCGGTAATAAAATTAATAAAGCCAGCGAATGGCTACTTGAAACCGCCGACACTCTGCCAGATTTAACGGCACTGCTACTCAACACCCCTGCTGCTCGTAATGCTTTGTTTAAAGATAAGAGTTCACTGAATGCAGCACTGGCCATGATTAATGAAGACTTCAGCGATGAAGTTTCCAGAGTCAACATTCCGGTGCATCTAATCTGGGGCGCGCGCGACAGAGTTGCGCCGCTGCGTATCGGGCAGACACTGGAAGCAAAACTCAGCAATGCGCAACTGCATATTATCGCCAACGCCGGCCATAACCCGATGCAGGAAACCCCGTTTGAACTGAAAAAGGTGCTGCTGTCGGCCATTTATCAGGCGCCAATCTTAAAACAACCGATGCCTAAAACAATCGGTCAAACCAATTTAAACTGCGAACAAAAAAATAAACACATCATCAGCGGTGCCTATAAAACGATTGTTCTCGACGGCTGTGAAAATGTATTGCTAAAAAATGTGACAGCAGAGCGGTTAATTGTAACCAATCAATCGCGCGTTCGATTAACCAATGTGTTGCTTAAAAACCCACAAGGCAACGCACTGACCATAGAACACTCCGCACTTGAAGGTACACAGGTCACCATTAAAGCCAAACAGGCAATAGCATTAAACCACGCCAAACTCGATCTGGCCGCAGCAAGCGTGTCAAGCCACTCGCCTTTTGTGGTCGCTACAGGTGAGTCCACCAGTTATTTTTCGTTGAGCGAAAGCCTGCCTCTTGGCCTGTCTCAAGAAAACAGGTCTGGTGTGGATCGGGACGTACGCTGGCTGCACGGTCACTACTTATTGCAACAAGATCTGTCCCATGAGGATTTAGCGCCTTAAGAACGACGCTCGAAATTTCCCTGAAATCGTTTAAGATTTTTCAGCATCAGCTGTTATTTCAGCCTGAAGCGTTAAATAGATCATTTAGCCTGAGCCACAAGACTGCTAAAATGCGCGTAAGTATAAAGATGAACCGCAAAGAAACTCTTTTTAGATGCTCTAAATGGCGTTCTTTTTAGATTTCCTTTACCGATAACAAGACACATAACCATCAATTGAATAACGGATAACCCATGCGCACAACCAACTACTTAGTGGCCACATTAAGAGAAACACCATCGGATGCAGAATTAATTAGCCACCAACTTATGTTACGGGCCGGACTGATTCGTAAGCTGGCGTCATCCGCAGGCCTGTATAGCTGGTTACCCACCGGGTTAAAAGTATTGCGTAAAGTGGAAGCCATTGTGCGTGATGAAATGAATAAGGTGGGCGCACAAGAAATGCTCATGCCAATGGTGCAGCCTGCCGATTTATGGGAAGAATCCGGTCGCTGGCAGGAATACGGCGATGAATTGTTGCGACTGCAAGATCGTCACAACCGTGAATTCTGCCTTGGCCCGACTCATGAAGAAGTGATTACGGCGATCATCCGTGATGATGTTCGTTCTTACAAACAGTTACCCTGCAGCTTCTATCAAATACAAACAAAGTTTCGGGATGAACGTCGACCACGCTTTGGTGTTATGCGTGCCCGTGAATTTCTAATGAAAGATGCCTACTCATTTCATGTGGACAGCGACAGCCTGAATGAGACTTATGAAAAAATGTATCAGGCTTACTGCAATATTTTTGATCGATTGGGTCTAACTTACCGTGCCGTCATTGCCGACACCGGCTCCATTGGTGGCAGTGCGTCTCACGAATTCCACGTACTGGCTGATTCAGGCGAAGACGCCATTGCCTTCAGTGATGGCAGCGATTACGCCGCCAATGTGGAAAAAGCCGAAACTCTGGCGCCACAACAATCGCGCCCTGAAGCAAGCAAGTCACTGGAAAAAGTCGAAACACCTAAGATGAAAAGCATCGAGCAGCTGACCAAACATCTTGAGGTTTCAGCCAATCAAACTCTTAAAACCTTATTGGTGGAAGGTGTCACCGAAGAGCATCCGGTTGTTGCACTTTGCTTACGCGGCGATCATGAACTCAACACCATTAAAGCTGAAAAACATGCCCTGGTAGCTGCACCGCTAACCATGATCAATGACGACAAAATTTCTCAAATAGCAGGCTGCAACAGTGGCAGTGTCGGACCGGTTGGTCTGGATATTCCTGTATTGGTGGACCGTGACGCCAGTGTCATGGCGGACTTTATCTGTGGTGCCAACGAAACCGATTACCACTTTACTGGTGCAAACTGGGATCGTGACGCAAACCTGATGGAAGTGATTGATCTGCGCAATATTGTTGAAGGCGATGCCTCACCCGATGGCAAAGGCAAATTAACCATTAAACGTGGCATTGAAGTTGGGCATATATTCCAACTGGGCAGCAAGTACAGTGAATCAATGGGCGCTAATGTGCTTAATGAATCAGGCAAAGCCGCCACCCTCGAAATGGGCTGCTACGGTATTGGCATCAGTCGTATAGTGGCTGCGGCCATCGAACAAAATCACGACGATTACGGCATTATCTGGCCTCAGGCGATTGCGCCTTTTACCGTTGCCATAGTGCCGATGAATATGAAGCGCTCACACAGGGTTAAGGAAGCAGCCGAGCAGCTTTACCAACAGCTTCAAGAAAATGGCGTAGAAGTCATATTGGATGATCGCAAAGAACGTCCCGGCGTAATGTTTGCCGATATGGAATTAATGGGAGTGCCTCATCGCATTGTGATTTCCGACAAAGGCATTGATGCTGGCACCTACGAATACAAACATCGCCGCGATAATGAAAAAGTCGATATCGAGCAACAGAATGTTCTAAACTTTATCATGGAAAAGTTACAAACTGCTCAGTAATGATGATTGATCAGCAATACTCTTTAAAAGGGCCAAGGCCGATAAAACGCACAACCCTGTGGCATCAATGTCGTAAAACATTGATGCTACTATTAGTGGCGTTCAGTTCACTGGTCTATTCCAACCAGAAAAAGCCCGACGATAACTTTCGCCAGGATTTAAAAAATCTGTTGGCGGAAGAACACTCGTTTGTCGATCGGTTTGAAGCCGAAGTCTGGCTCAAGGATATGTCAAAAAGGCTCGCCCGGCGCGCACCAAAAATACCGGAAGATGAACGCTTTGAGTTGCTTATTATGACTCATAAGTACGCCAAATCTTATGGGCTTGATCCACAACTGGTATTAGCATTAATCGAAGTCGAATCAAATTTTGACCGTTTTGCCATCTCCAGAGTTGGCGCCCGCGGCCTGATGCAAATAATGCCGTTCTGGAAAAATGAGATTGGCCATCCCGACGACAACCTGATGGACATTGAAACCAATATTAAATATGGCTGTGCCATTTTAAGTCTCTACATTAAACGCGAGAAAAAGAACATTACCAACGCACTGGCGCGCTACAACGGCAGCTACGGCAGAATGAAATACCCCATGAAGGTGTATCGGGCGTTGCGCAAACGTTGGAAAGCATGAAGGATATTCCGCACCGAAATACAGGGCTGGTATTATCGGGCGGCGGAGCCAGGGCGGCCTATCAGGTTGGCGTTTTAAAGGCCATATCCGAATTACTGCCATTTACCACCCACATCAATCCTTTTCCCACCATTTGTGGGACTTCTGCCGGTGCAATTAATGCCACTGTCGTTGCTGCTTACGCCCAACACTTTAAACTGGGCATGCGACGACTTGAAAATGTCTGGGCAAGCTTTCATTGTCAGCAGGTATTTCATACCGATCTGTTAAAACTAAGCCGAAACTCCCTGCGCTGGTTAAGTATTTTGCTCTGGGGACGCCAGCAGCGCTCCATTGGACTGCTCGACAATACACCTCTGGCGCACTTGCTCGACAAAGTAATCCCCTATCCGCTGATCCATAAAGCGATTTCACAGGGAGCACTTAACGCGCTGTGTGTCACTTCCTCCAGCTACACCACTGGCGAATCTATCAGTTTCTATCAGGGGCAGCCTGATACGCCCGTATGGCGACGTCATCGCCGCCGTGGGCATCCGGCTGTGATCAACAGCAATCACTTGCTGGCCTCTGCTGCCATTCCTATGGTTTTCCCGGCGGTAAAAGTCGGCCATCAATATTTTGGCGATGGCAGCATGCGATTTTTGTCGCCATTAAGTCCTGCGGTTCATCTGGGTGCCGAAAAAATCATCGTCATAGGGGTGGATCCAGTGCAGGCCCCCGCCGACGATTTTACCCATCCTGAGGGCTATCCGACATTGGCAGAAATAGGCGGTCATTTACTCGATAGCATCTTTATTGACAGCCTCGACAGTGATCTTGAACGGCTTAATCGCATCAACAAAACCCTGTCCAAGGTGCCTGAGAAAGTCAGACGCAAAGATTTTCACTTAAAAAGCATCGAAACCCTGGTAATCAACCCCAGTAAAGACCTTAACCTGATAGCCCGCGATCACTTTAAAGACCTGCCAAAAGCGCTGAGATTTTTCTTAAAACGTATTGGTATCGACGGCCATAGCGGCGATACGGTATTAAGCTATTTATTGTTTGAAAAATCATTTACCCGCGAGCTGATTGCCCTGGGGCATCAGGATGCTATGGAAAAGGCCGATGAAATACGCGCTTTTTACGGTATAAATCAATGATTTTATTGGCAAAACAGATATTCTTAGCTATTCTTTTCTAACACGTTTCAACCAAAGTAAATCAATAACTTGCAATCCGAATCAAATCAAAAATCCGCTTCTTCTGATGTCGGGGACCAACAAAGGTCTGAGCGACTGAGTCATGATATTGAGCACGTTAGAAAAGTGCAAAACGCCATGTTGCAGATTGCATCGTTATCGAGTCAGGTAAAAGACCTCGGTGACTTCTATAAAGATCTGCATAAAATTGTTAGCCAATTGATGTACGCCAACAATTTCTACATTGTATTACTCAGCAACGACAAACAATTTGTTAAATTTGTCTACTTTCATGATGAGGAAGAAGACGAAAGCTTTGATCCCACTAGCTGGAAATCCGATCCCATCGAAGCCTTCAAGCTCACCTTAACGGGTTACACCATTCGCACTGCCAATGCACTATTAGCGGATAAAAGCGTACTGCAGTCACTGGAAGATCGAGGTGAAATTAAACTGCGTGGCCGATTAGCTTCACACTGGATGGGCATTCCATTAAAAGCGCATCGGGAGACTATTGGTGTACTGGTTATTCAAAGTTATTCCGATGATATTAAGTACACGGAAAACGACAAGGAACTGTTAATTTTTGTGTCACAACAAATTGCTTCCGTATTAAAACAAAAACAATACGAACAGCAGTTAAAAGATTATAACGAAAGCTTAGAGCAAAAAGTGGCGCAGCGTACTGCCATGCTGCAAAAAATAAATGATGATCTTGAAGGTGAAGTTAAAGAAAGAGAACGGGGTGAAGTTTTACAGGCTGCTTTATTCAAAATATCCGAACTCACTAACACCACCCGCGATATTGATGAGTTTTACCTGTCGGTACATAAAATCATTAATGGCATTATGCCGTCTAAAAACTTTTATATCTGTACTTACGATCAGTCAGAGCATCGAATCGACTTTCCTTATTTGATCGATGAATTTGATGCCAATACCGAATCCCGTACCTTAGACGATGACATTGACATTGAAAGCTGCTCACCCACCGAACGCGTATTAAAAACTGGCAAGCCCATCTTAATTAATAAAGCCAATCATCAGGAATGGATCGATAAAAATGTTTTTGTCGGCACCGTACCAGAAACCTGGTTAGGCGTTCCACTGTTCCATAAAGATAAAGACAGCGTATCCGGTGTTTTAACGGTTCAGAGTTACCTGAAAGGAAAGTCTTACACCAAACTGGATGAAGAAATATTAATGTTTGTGGCGCAACAAGTTTCGACGGCGCTCAATCGAAAACGTAGTACCGACTCATTAAAAAAAGCACACGAAGATCTTAAAGCGATTAATGATCAACTGGAACGTCGTGTTGAAGAGCGCACCAGCGAACTTTCGGTCACCAACCAGACATTAAAATCCATGCTGGATGAACGCAATAAAATGCAAAAGAAATTGGCATTTGAAGCGTTTCACGACAGCTTAACAGGGCTGCCTAACCGGGCCTTGTTTACCGATCGACTGGAACAGGTATTAAAACAACGGGAACGCAACAATGACGTTAGTTTTTCCGTATTATTTTTAGACCTGGATCGCTTTAAAGTAATTAATGACAGTCTGGGCCACTTAATGGGTGATGCCTTATTGCAAGAAGTATCTCATCGACTGCAAGAGTGCGTACGCCCCGAAGATACCGTTGCACGATTAGGTGGTGATGAGTTTTGTATTCTTTTAAAAGATATAGATAACGCCCGTGATGCTGCAATAATTGCGAATCGAATTATTGACGCCATTTCAAAGCCGTTTCAATTAGAAGAACATACGGTATTTACCTCAACCAGTATAGGCGTTACCGTCAGTAATGATGGTTATAAAGCGCCCGATGACGTACTTAGGGATGCCGACGCTGCGATGTATCACGCCAAGGAATCTGGCAAGGCTCGTTATGAATTGTTCGATGTGGATATGCACAACAATGCCATGAAGCGTCTTCGAATTGAAAATGATCTACGCAATGCGCTGCAAAAAAATCAGATTAAAGTTTATTATCAACCTATTGTTGATCTGGAGCAGAATAAAATTATAGCTTTTGAAGCACTGGCGCGTTGGAATCATCATGAATTAGGCTTTATTCCACCCGATGAGTTTATTCCCATTGCCGAAGAAACCGGTATGATCCACGATATCGGCCAATTTATTTTGCATCACTCTCTGGGCACGTTAAAATTTTGGCAGACTCAATACAGTCAGGCTAATGACATTGCGATCAGTGTTAACTTTTCATCAAAACAAATTGAACAACACGACTTAATCAGCGAGATTGAACTGGCGCTTCAGGAAAATGAGTTACCTTCTTCTTCTTTAAAAGTAGAAATAACCGAAGGATTATTAATTGAGAATGAAAAGCTTGCGCAAAAACTGCTGAAAAAACTTACCGAAAGTAGCATTCCTGTATTACTTGATGATTTTGGTACAGGCTACTCGTCTCTAAGTTATCTGCATAAGTTTTCATTGCATACCATAAAAATTGATCGCTCTTTCATCAATCAAATGGAACGCAGTGAAGAACATTTAACCATTGTAAAAACCATAGCCTTTATGTGTTCCCATTTGAAACTGGGTGTTATCGCAGAAGGGGTTGAATCGGATGAGCACATTAAAATTTTAAAACATCTGGGCATTTTACAAGCGCAAGGTTATCGATTCAGTAAACCAGTGCCTGCCGATGAAGCTCAAAAGCTGATTGTAAACTTTAATGCCTGATCAAGTGTTCGGGTGCTATCACTGCAGAGTCAGAAATTATCTTTTAATATAATTAAACTTAATTGTTTATTTTTTCAATCGAGTCGATGTTAATTCAAAATAATTTTTGACCTTGCTCTGGCTCTCAAAAAAACTGTTTTCATCCGATATGTTTACATCAGATGGTTTCACATCAGATATGTTTACATCAGGTAGCTCTAAATCCGTATCAGCGACCATAAATGGTTTGCAATAAAACAGCCCAACAGCTCCCACCATTTCATTATTATAGAAAACCAATGGCCATTTATTTCTTTGCCAATGAGGGACATCTAATTCCTGAAATATTTTTTTTAGTGATGTTGATTTATTTCGGTAGTCGGGCCAGCATCGTTCGCCACCAACTCGTGTTCTAATGGTCACCCGTTCATCTTTTGTTGGCGCACGAATACCTTTGTCAGACGCCTTTGCCTCCAGCCGTAAATTAAGCTCGGGTACGTCTAACGATTCGGGAAACTGCACCCACTGTTTTGAACACACGGTCGGTTGAAAGTCTGACTCGGTAACAATAAATAATTGCTCTCCCGACTGTTGCAACCGAAAGTCAGACCAATTGAGTGATGCATTACTGTCTGTCGTCGCCGTTTCAATTTGCCTGGCAAACTCATTCAATTTTTCACTCGATGGTAAATAGTCTGCAACAGTACTCATTCGGTAGCGCAATAAATTCACCAGCCGATCAGAAGACAATGTTTTTAATTTAGTTAATGACAGGCTATCGATTACTGTCTGGAATGTTTTTGACCATGATGGATCCAAAGTGACCTTCACCTGCTGATAATCTTGCTCGGCCAGTTCATCCAGTAAGCGTGACGTTTGCTGCATATGCTGCGAAAAACGACTCAGCGGTTGTTTAACCTCTGGCCAGTTTTTTTCGATCGCCGGCAGCACCTGATGCCTTAAATAATTGCGACTTAATTGCTCATCATTATTGGATCCATCTTCGACCCAGCTCAGCTCATAATATTCGGCAGCCTGCTTGAGTGAATGTTTACTGTGTTCCAGAAACGGCCGTGCAACCCAGTAATGCTGTTTACGGCTTAAAGGCTTCATAGCTTCGGCGCCTTTTACACCGGTTCCCCGAAACAGATTAAGCATTAATGTTTCAACCTGATCATCCTGATGATGCCCTAGCCACAGGCAATCCTGTTTATCCAACAGTTGAGCAAAAGCCTGCCAACGGGCCTGACGAGCACGTTGTTCAAGTCCCTGGCGTGTGGTATTAGCCAATTCTACGGAAATTGATTGAAAGACAATATTTCGTTGCTGGCAAAAATGTTGGCAGTGCTGAAGCCAACGGTCGGCATTATCACTGATACCATGATGAATATAGATGGCGGCCAATTCTATGCCGGGAAATTGTGGTCGTAATAAACTGAGTTCATGCAACAAAACGCTGGAATCAACGCCACCACTGAAAGCAACCCACCAGCGCTTAAAGCGGCCAAGTTGATGTTGTTCAATATAAGTTTGAAGTGATTGAGCTAGCGTTTCCGGCATAGACTGTTTCCGCAAAAAGAACGCTTCCGCCAAAAAATGTTTCCGGCAAAAAGAAGGGATAAAAAATCGTTCTAATCAGTGTACACAGAGCCGGTCTCTGTGTACACATACAAACAGGCCTGGTTACTCGTCGTAAACACCAAACGACATCAATCGTTGGTAACGACGATCCAGCAGCTCTTCGGTGCTAAGTGAGTTCAGCTCTTCCAGATCCGCCAGAATGCGTTGTTTTAAGTTTTTCGACACAGCACCCGTATCACGATGAGCGCCGCCTAAAGGCTCTTCCACTATCGAATCCACCAGATCCAATGATTTTAGACGATCCGCAGTGATCCCCATGGCCTGTGCTGCATCTTTCGCTTTATCAGCACTCTTCCATAATATGGAGGCGCAGCCTTCTGGCGAAATGACCGAGTAGGTTGCGTTTTGCAACATATTAACCCGATCACCGACACCGATTGCCAACGCACCACCGGATCCGCCTTCGCCAATGACCGTACATACGATAGGCGTTTTTAATGTCGCCATCACTTTCAGGTTTCGTGCAATGGCTTCACTTTGACCGCGCTCTTCCGCACCCACACCCGGGTAAGCGCCCGGTGTATCAATAAAGGTAACAATCGGCAATTTAAAACGTTCGGCCATTTGCATCAATCGCAGTGCTTTGCGGTAACCTTCCGGACGAGGCATACCAAAATTACGTTTGATCTTTTCTTTGGTGTCGCGACCTTTTTGATGGCCAATCACCATAACTGGCTGCTCATCAATACGTGCCAGACCACCCACAATGGCCCAGTCGTTAGCAAACGCACGATCACCGGACAGCTCTTCAAAATCAGTAAAAATACTGTCGAGATAATCGTAGGTATAAGGGCGTTGTGGATGACGGGCTAACTGCGCCACTTGCCACGCATCCAGATCACTGAATATTTGTTTGGTAAGCTCACGACTTTTCTTTTGCAGTCGTGCGATTTCTTCAGAAATATTTATTTCGGCATCAGAACCGACCAGGCGCAATTCTTCAATTTGCGCTTCTAGTTCAGCAATAGGCTGTTCAAACTCTAAAAAGTGCATGCTCATATTCGATGGTTTCTCTATAAATGGGCGAGAGCAGGTTGTGGGAGGCTATTCTAACGACTTTGGAGATATATTCAATCAGTAAGAAATCGGACGAGTTACTCTATTTCCAAAAGCCTGTTGTTGTTAATAATGCTAGCGAGTTGTCTTAATAACCTTAATAACCTCAGTCTCGCCACTGAGTTAACTTACCCCATACTATAGCATTAGATTAAATGCTCGTCAGACAAGATCCATTTTCCAATGTGCCCCAGACAAGGAATCTTCTCAAACAGTTTGTTCAATGGATTTACGGCTTCAGGAAATCAGTACCAAGGTTTAACCAAAATGGTTTGCTTAGCTAAGAGCGATCCTTTAAATAAAACACGCCCGGGATCCACGACTTTTTGATTTGCTGGGTGTGTTCAAGCACGGCATCGTCATCATTATGAAAACGAAAGTTCGACAAGCCGATATTAATATTATCGTTATCCTTCAACATGGCTTTGTTAACTTTTTGGTTGTTCACAAAGGTGCCGTTGGTGCTGTTAACATCATTGATCCAGACCTCATCCGTGTTGTGATCAGCGAGCATCAGTTCAGCGTGTTCAAAGCTGACCGAAGGATCGTCCAGATGGATGTCGCATTCAGGTGAACGGCCAATGGATAAAGACATTTTATCCAACGAAAAGCGAGGACCATTCTGCCCCTCAGTCATTAACACCAGGTATGCCATGATTGTCTCCTTGATTAATCTTTCGACACCCCTTTAGCTTACTTGGATATTTGCTCAGGTTCGGTGTTATAAGTCACAAAATAAACAGCCTTTTGTGCCACCTGTAATAAACAGCCTACTGCCTTGCCAGTCGCATAAACTCAATGTTTGTCTCATGACTGCTGCGCCAGGGATTGATATCAAGCCCTCCGCGCCTGGTATAACGTGCAATTACCGTCAGCTGCTTTGGTTGGCATTGCTGCATAATGTCAGTGTAAATCCGCTCAACGCACTGTTCGTGAAACTCATTATGATTACGAAACGACACGATATATCGCAATAAACTGGCGTGATCGATGGCGTTGCCCTGATAACGAATTTGCAGCGTTGCCCAGTCCGGTTGGGACGTAATCAGGCAATTACTTTTTAACAGGTGAGAATAAACCACTTCATCAGCCAGTGCGCCATCAGACTTTAATGTTAAAAGCTCTGGCTGGTAATCGTAAATTTCGCAGTCAATATCCAGATCATCCAGACAGGCTCCCGTCAATTTACCCAGTCCTTTACTTTGATACTCCGATAAAGCAAACATCAGCACATTAACATCGGATTTTACCGCTTCTGATAAATCGGTTATCAAACGTGCTTTCAGTTCGGCCATAGAATCCAGACGTTCCTGATTAAATGAATTCAGATAAAGCTTGAAGGATTTAGACTCCACAATAAAAGGCGACTCACAGGGAAAGTAAAATTCGGCAATCGCCACCTGGGGTTTGCCTTTACTGTTCAGCCACGACACTTCGTATGCGGTCCAGATATCCTTACCGACAAATGGCAACGATTGTGTAATACCCAGCTCGGTACGCTTGTCTTGCCGCGCAACAGGAAATAAAAGTTCGCGATCGTAGCGTTCAGGATACGCTGTCGACTGGCCTAAAGGAATTTGTTTGGTCATAACGATCTACTTAGTAAAAGAACTCTTTGGTAATGATTCTGAGTTAATATCTGAGTTAATAATTGCTGAGTTAATAATCACTGCAAAATGGCTATTCACTTTAGTGAAGTCCGCTAAATGACGGCAAGATAACAGGTCACTTCTTCTCTATCATGATACAGCTGTTTGGCGCTTAACTGATACGGCTTTGAACCAAGAATATCATCTATGATCCGCTGACACTCGAGCAATGCCTGATAACGCTTTTTCATCGGCAGTTTTAAGTTGAATATAGCACGCTCACAGTCGCCCTCTGCCAGCCAGCTTGCCATAAGCTCGGCAACCCGCATGGGTTTCTCGACCATATCACACACCAGCCAGTTAACGCGGTACGGTGGCCGAAAGTGGAATCCATCGGCTTTAATATGTTCAACCTGCCCACTCTTCATTAATGCCTCAGCCATGGCGCCATTATCAATCGCCATCACCTGTAACTCCCGCTTCACTAACTGATAAGTCCAGCCTCCGGGGCAAGCGCCCAGATCAACCGCCGTTTTACCTAAACCAAACAGTTGCTGCTGCTCAGATTTATCAAAGAAAAACAAAATGGCTTCATCCAACTTTAGGGTGGATCGGCTTGGCCCGTCCGACGGCATTTTAAGGTGCGCCACACCGCAGGGCCATTTTGGTTGACGCGACTTTAACGAATAGCCAACCACTGCAGAGGTACCCGACGTGAACAAAAGATTCAGGCACAAGGGTGAATCCGCTTGCCAGATAGCACGGGACTGATTTAATGGATTAACGGATGATTGATGGGCGTCAGTATGAGAGCAGTTAATATGAGAGATGTCAGTAGGAAAGCTGTCACTTTGTGAGCTATCTGACTGAGGCTCGTTTGTGTTGTTCCTGCAGGTGTTTTTTAAAGCCTGCTTTAAAGGCGACACCAGTTTTTTACACAGCTTTGCGAGAGACTTACCCTCGTTGGTGTCATTAAACCAGGTGACTATCTGGCATACCTCAGGCCCTGCCGATATTAACGCCATAATTCCGGCTACCCGATCAGCAGGATCGAGCTGGCTCAGTTCGGGTAAAGCCAACATCAAATCTCTGGCAAACACCAAATCATTGACCGCCAACCGTTGAAACAACCGCAAAGCGGAAGCTGTATCGTAACAGACAAACGCAACCTGACCGGATTGCTCCACGGTTTTTACGTAACCATAGACCTCACAGGTTTGCGCTACAGCCTGAATTTCCTGCCCGGTTTCTGATTCAAACCCCGGACGACACAGCAGCATAACCTGCAGCGGCTCATCTGGTAGATTTTCCAGATGTTGAAACTGGCTTGACTGAAAAGGCTCGACTAAACAACTAGGCATATAAAAAATACTGGATGGTCTAATAAGGTATTAACTTAATGACTCTCTGTATGAATCATTAACTGTTTTTAAATAGTGATCATTATTTAGGTTTTGGTGCCGAGCCAGCAGGAAACGGAAAGTGCGTCACCACATTGCCTCCCTGTGAGTCGGAAACTTTAGCGGTGCCCTGCTTCTCCACTTCATCAATACGGATGATGGCGTGCATCGGAATATAGCTGCGTTTAACACCATCAAATTCGGACTTTAATTTTTCTTCCGCCGGATCAACCACCACCTGCGCGCGCTCACCAAATAGCAACTGCTCAACTTCCACAAAGCCATACAGACCACTGGAATGAACCTGGCGCGCATATATTTCATAATTTTGCCCCTGATTAACAAACAACACTTTATAGATGGGACCGTCACTCATAAGGAAAAGACTCTCTTGTTTAATCAAATTAAGCTGGCCGCTATTCTACAGCAGCGCCGAATAAAACACAGCCTTCGCAGCATCGGACACTGATTGACACAATTAGTGTTTCGGCGCTAACACAGGTTGTTAGTCTGAGTTATACTTGCGCCAACATTCATAGACGTCCAAAAGCCGTAATACCATGACACCAGCCAAACTACCCATCACTGAAAAATTACGAACGCCACTAAGCTTCACCACCGAACTGAAAGGCCACCCCTTAAAATTTCAGTCCACCTGGGGCGTATTTTCCCCTCGTGAAGTTGATGAAGGCAGCCGCCTGCTGCTCGACCATATTAGCCTGTCAGCCGATGCGGACTGCTTCGATCTGGGTTGCGGCTATGGTGTACTGGGGATCACTCTGGCGAAAATGGCACCGGATGGCACCACCCTGATGGCCGATAAAGATTTTGTTGCGGTAGATTACGCCAACGAGAACGCCCAACTCAACTCAGCAAGTAATGCCAAAGCCATTCTCAGTAATGGATTTGAGCAACTCAATGATGAGAAGTTTGACGTGATCGTCTCCAATATTCCGGCAAAAGTGGGTAACGAGATGTTGACCTTATTTTTGTACGATGCCCTAGAGCACCTTAAACCTGGCGGCCAATTTTACGTGGTCACCATTAATGGCTTAAGACAATTTATGAAGCGCAACTTTAATGATGTTTTTGGCAATTACAAGAAACACAAACAGGGCAAAAATTACACCGTAGCCAGTGCGACAAAAGTGTCATAATTGACCAATCTGGCACCGTCACTGACCTGTAATAATGTTTCCACAGAAGCTGTGGATAACTATGGGGAAAAGTTTTTTAAAAGGTCTGTCAGCCCTGATAAATCCACGACCTTATACAGATTGTATATTTTTTAACCTCTTTTTATTTTTCCTTTATTATCAATAGGTTACAAACAATATCTCACTCGATTAAAGATTAGGCACATTGTTTGTTTGTTGTGCAGAGCGCCAAAAATAATTAAATTTTTTCTGTGGATTACTATTGACTTTCAGATTCATATACGACTTTTGTTGGCTTTCATCAAACTGTTACATGGTTATTTTTTAATCACTCGGTTTGCAGCCAATTATCAAGTGAAAGTAAATACTAACTGATGATTAAAAATGGTGTAAAAATCCTTTTGTTCAAAGCAAAAATCCAGCTTTGTTAAAGTAAATAAATGCCCGACAGAAATCATCTGCGCGATAATAGTACGCCAACCTTTGTATTAGCCAAAGAACCAATAGGCAATAAAAATTGCAGCGGTTATACCAGCCAGATCTGCCGTTAAGCCACAGGCAATGGCATGGCGTAATTTTCGAATACAGACAACACAGCATTTATCCAAATGGCATGTTAATCTCACTTTACAATAAGCTGGTCAGCTCACCTTATTTAAACCCAGATGTTCAAGTATAATCTCGCGCTCGCGCGCTATTGAACTCGAATCGCAATTTTTAAAGGAATAACAACATGAAACTATCGAAGCTTTTACAGCTACTCTTTATCATAATCATAGTAACTACTCACTTAAATAGTTTATCAGAAAAGGTAACGATCACCTTTATTCATACCGACCATCTGGGCTCGCCCATTATGGCAACTGATGAAGAGGGACAAGTAAAATGGCGCGAGGAATATCAACCATTTGGAAAACAACTCACTAATGCAGATAATAATAATAACGTGGGTTTCACCGGTCATAAAGATGATAAATCACTCGGCTTATCTTATATGCAAGCACGGTGGTATCACCCTGAAGCTGGGCGTTTTATGTCGTTGGATCCCATACGTTATCGCGATGTCCATTCGTACAATCGGTATGTTTATGGGAATAACAATCCGTACAAGTATGTGGATCCGGACGGTAGGGAAGTTCGAAATCCAAATAAACATAGAGTTCACCCGGCTACAGTGATCAAGCTTGACAGGTTGGATAAAAACACCCCCGGCGTTGACTACATTATTACGAGCGGACAAAGAACAGCTGAACATAATAAAAAAATTGGAGGTGCAAAAAGCTCTCATCATGTTACAAGTAATGGAGGAACTGGAGTCGATGCAAATCCCTCAGTAACAAGTGCTGCTCCAATAGGTACAGATACAGACTCTATTGCTGAAGAAGCATCAAAGGCTGGCTTCACAGGCATCATCACTTATACCAAAGAAGATGGAACTTCTAACAATGCTGATGCAAATGGTGGTAGATTACATTTAGATAGTCGAAAAGTTAAATTTCATGCTAGGCAAAAAAAAAATTCTAAAAGGGAAAAGTATTATGAAAAGAGGAATTATGGAAAATAAATTTACTGGTCTAATTTGCTTTTTATTAGTCAGTTGCTCTTCGAATATCATTGCAGATGTAAATTTATCTGTTGAATTAAATGGTAGGTTAAACATTAACAGTAAAGAATTTACACTTGAGAACAGACATGCAGCATTATTAAAAAAATTCACAGTAAAAAAATCACCGATAATTGGAGATGCTAGCGGCAATGAAGTCAAGACTGGGTACTATTTAAATAATAACCCTCAATTTACTGTTGAAGTTAGCGAAAACAAAATATATCGAATAAACGTATACACACCAGATATTCCTGTCAACTTCAGAGAAGAGATTATTAAAGTTAGCCATAAAATATCAAATATAGTTAATGACAAATGTTCTTTTCTTAAAGGAGAAGAAACAGGTTGGTTTATTGATTGTGGTCTGCCTTCAAAAGTAATTCTTTACACTGACTGTAAAGAAACTGTTACAGAACAGTGTGTAGTAAATAGGATTTTGTTAAACAATTATCCATAATTTTAGAATAGAGAAGTCTCTTAATATTAACTAATATGAGCCAGTTCTTCCTGCACTTATGAACCGGCGATTATGAAACCCATATGCATTACCCAAAGAACCAATAGGCAATAAAAATTGCAGCGGTTATACCAGCCAGATCAGCCGTTAAGCCACAGGCAATGGCATGGCGTAATTTTCGAATATTCACCGCACCAAAATAAACCGCTAATACATAAAATGTGGTTTCGGTGCTGCCCTGAAAAATCGCGGCCAGTCGTCCGGCAAAAGAATCCACACCGTGGGTATTCATGGTTTCCAACATCATCGCCCGGGCACCGCTGCCCGAAAAAGGATTCATTAACCCGGTTGGTAATGCGGCAACAAATTCGGTACTGCCACCCAATGCAGAAACAACCGCGGCAATACTCCCAAGCACCAAATCAAACAATCCACTGGATCGCAATAATCCAATCGCCACCAACATGGCCACCAGATACGGCATTATTTTAACCGCCAGCTCAAATCCCTGTTTAGCGCCCTCGATAAACTCTTCGTAAACCGCAACCCGCTTATACAACGCCAGCGCCACAAATGCGGTTATGGCGGTAATTAATATGCCATTCCCCAGCGCAGAGGATACCGATGCCATCTGTTCCGGTGGCAGCGACTGAAATCCCCAGATAATACTGACCAGCAACAGCAAAGCGACCAGCAAGTAACTCATCACCACACGATTGAACAAATTAATCTTTTGCACAGCCGCCACCACCAATAGTCCAACCAATGTCGATGCAGAGGTGGCCAGAATAATTGGAATAAACACATCCGCCGGTTGCGCAGCCTGTTGCTGTGCCCGGTACATCAGTATAGTGACCGGAAACAAAGTTACTGACGATGTATTCAATACCAGAAACAGTATTTGGGCATTACTGGCGGCATCTTTTTCCGGGTTGACCTGCTGCATGCTTTCCATTGCTTTTATTCCGGCAGGGGTTGCTGCATTATCGAGGCCAAAAATATTCGCCGCCATATTCATGGTGATATGACCAAACGCCGGATGATTTTTTGGCAGCTCCGGCATTAACCGGTGAAACAAAGGCGAAAAGACTTGTGACAACACATTGAGTGCACCCGACGCCTCTGCCAGTTTAAGGATCCCCATCCAGAAACACAGCAAGCCCACCAGCCCAAGTGCAATTTCGATACTCAGTGATGCCATATCAAATACCGATGTCATCATGTCACTGAACACCGCCACCTGATCGTTTACCAGCCACTGCCATAAAGCAGCAAAAAATGCCGACAGGATAAAACCAGACCAGACTTTATTCATTATTATTCGTTCTCAATGGTTTAATTAAATAGCGTATTTCTCGTCGCAAAGTCTACTGGCATTACAGGGTGTATAGCAAACCTGAGCATTCAACACGATTTTAGGCCTATCATTTACCCCACTCAATTACTGATAGATCGATTAATGTCGTTTTAATTTTTTATATCGATCACGCATTAACAGCCCGATCATCCGACCAATATCTCATAAAGGAATTTTTCGATTAACTTGGCTATACTCTATATTCGGCAGATAATAATCAGGATGGCTCGACATGGAGCACAATGAAGCCTTTGACCTGTCCGGTATCAGTCTCAAAAGCCTGCTACAAAATGCTCACATTGGTGTGGTTATTCATCGATGGGATACTTCCATCGTCTACGCCAACCCCACCGCCATAAAACTGCTCCGGTTAACCTACGATCAAATTATCGGCAAAGATGCCAAAGATCCCAAATGGCAATTTATTGATGAGTCAGGACGCTCGCTGCAAATTGAAGAATACCCCGTCTGTAAAGTTAAACGCTTCAAAAGCCCTTTATCCAACGAAGTATTAGGACTGGACGACTCCAGTAGTCAAAATATAACCTGGTTTAACGTTAACGCTTACCATGAAATGGATCAGGGTGAAGGCTTTATAGTGGTCACCTTTATGGACATAACAGACCAGAAGAGTATGTTTTCCTTCAGGAATGTATTGGAAAAATCCGATGACGTTGTCATTGTTACCGAAGCCGATGATATAGAGGCACCGCTAGGCCCTAAAATTGTGTATGTTAATGATGCCTTTGAAAAACTAACAGGTTACAGTCGGGAAGAGGTCATTGGCGAAACGCCAAGAATTTTACAAGGCAAGCATACCGATAAGACTGCAATAAAACGTATCAAGCAATCGTTAACGGATAAAAAACCAATCCGGGAAACGATTTTAAATTACAGTAAAACCGGCCATCCTTACTGGTTAGAAATGAATATATTTCCACTCAAGAATAAATTTGGTCAAGTAACTCATTTTGCAGCCATTGAGCGTGATATCACAGAAATGATTTATCATGCGGAACAGCTTGAAAAAAGAAACAAAGATTTAAAAGAAATGAAGCATAATCTACAAGTCCTGGTGGAAGAAAAAACCCAAAAATTGCGGGTCGCCAACAAAAAGCTTGAGCAATTGGCCTATTACGATCCATTAACTAATTTACCCAACCGACGAAGCTTTATTGATCAGGCAGAAAAGCAAGTATCAGCCTGCACCAGAAACCACTACACACTGGTGACAGGCCTGCTCGATGTCGATAATTTCAAATTGATTAACGACACCCACGGCCACGACATTGGTGATAAAGTTCTTCAACATATTTCACGTCAACTGGAAATCATCTTTCGACAGGAAGACATCTATGGCCGCATCGGTGGAGAAGAGTTTGCCTTTTCCATTGTGATAGAAGACGGTAAGCACGCAAAATACATCGGCGAACGAATTTGCCAGGAGATCGAAGAGCAACCAATAATGACATCGGATAAAAATATTAATATCACCGTCAGTATTGGTATGTGCATTAATTACCCGGAAACGTTTCCAACCACACTAAATGAAGCTATAAAAAAAGCAGACCTATGTTTATACAAAGCAAAAAATAATGGTAAAAATTGTGTTATTACTACGGATGATGATCAGTGTACGCCAGCAGCTTGATGTTTATTGGTTAACACTCTATTAGCTCACAACAAAACTTTATAACGTCAGCAGTAGGTTACGTTTTTTTAACACTGTTTTGATAATTAATCAGAAGACAACTGCCCATGATTTGACCATATACATTAGCTTTAGCAATTCCCTTTACTTCTTTAGGGATATAGTTTCCTGAAAGCTTCTCAAGACAAAAATCGAGAATCTCCTCCACGACTTTTTCACAGTCTTTACGAGCACCTTTATACACATAAATGAACTTTGCTTTAGGGTCGCTACATAACCCCGGAATGCTACTCGCCTTAAAATTATGAAACCATTGTTCACGTGGCATTATCAACACACCATCCACAACTTTTGGATCAAAAAGCGTTCGTTCTGAGGGTGGTACATACTTAACATCTTTTTTGATGGTCTGATTTGATGCACAGCCAACCAACAAATAAATTAATATCGCAACAATATACTTCATTATTACCTCAATACATAATGCCACATTATCTCTTACATAACGCCATGTTAGACGCATGTGACGAAGGCGCGCCCGGTTGAACGCTTGACCATATTTTTGCGCAACTTCAAAAGAAACTGCGTTCACACCACCTTAATTATGGCCAGTAACTGCACTCTCATCTTTCAGACAAAAACTACTTTAAATACCAGCCGCACTACAAAATGCCAAGTACTTACTTTTTGTATAGGGAAAGCTTTGTTGAGTGTAGTTTGCAGTCAAGTGGCGTAGCCACCCAAAAAAATCAACAAACAAAAGGTTTCCGAATAACAATGTTATGTGTTTCGCGTGTTTTCACCATCTGCTTGCATATGCTCGTGATGTATTTCTGACTTCTGTTTTTCTACCATTTCAATGCGATTCTTCACACCTGGATTAAACACTGAGTCAGCCTCCATAAAACCGCCAGCTACAGATGAACTTCCCGATTGTGATTTATAGCCCTTAAACCATCCAATGTTTCCGAGTTTATTTGCTAAAAAAATTCCAAAAACAGGAACAGTCCAAACCAATACCCACAAGCTAACTTTCTTCCTCAGAGTTGGTATCCAGTTATATATTTCCCTACTCATTAGAGCATTTAGGTAAATTAATAGAACAACTATCAGGAGTATAAATGCGTATAGTGTTGGGTTTTTCAAAACGGCTCCTTTTCGGTTCTAGTTGTAATCACACATAAGAACTGCGAGAACGAGCTATCTTTGGCGCCTCTCATGCTGCATTTATTATATGGTTTTTATTTGGATTTGGCTAACAATGGCCTTGCTAACGCTGAAAAACCGCATAGCCACTATTTGGGATTATCTTTTTTACGGATGTTCCATCTTTATTCATTATATAGATATCCTTTTCTTTACTGTAGTCTTTGACGGATGAATATATTATTTTAGAGCTATCAGGTGACCAGGATGGATACCAGTCATCAGTATTATTAGTGGTTAAGCGCTTTTGATTAGAACCGTCTATGTTCATCAGATAAATTTCATAATTGCCATCTCTTTTAGACATGAAAGCAATTTGCTTACCATCGGGTGAAATGTCAGGGTGCCACTCTTCAGCGTCATTATCAGTTAGTTGAATGATGTTGCTACCATCAATATTCGCTATGCTTATTTCACTCTTTTTGTCTTTGAACTCCGAGTTATAAACAATTCTTCCATCTTTTGTAAACTCTGGCGCACCACCACTCAAGGCTTTTATTTGAGTCTGCTCACTACCATCAGCATTCATCATCCAAATCTCTGCCCGTGCCACATTATTAGTATCTCTTTACTCACGAGAAAAAGCGATTTTTTGACCATCTGGAGACCATGCAGGCGCATAATCCCATTTATTAACGGCATGAGTTAATCGTTTTCTATTTGTACCATCACTATTCATGGTATGAATTGACCAAGTTTTTTTGTCATCATATTTGGCATAAAATGCTAACTTTTTTCCGTCAGGAGACCAAGCCAGGTATCCACCTTTAGCATTGATGCTTTTAATCGTTGACTTACCTTCTTTATCACTCTCATAAATTCCGACGCTATCCGTTTCCATAGAGTCATAAGCAATAGTATAAGATCTTTCTGACACCGATTGATTATTTTGCGCATAACTGCCGCAACTAAATAACAACAAACAAGCTAATAGCGGTATTAGAGAGTAAATAGGTTTCATAATATTTCCTTATTGTAAAATTAATGAGCTATTGTTCGTTAGTTAAATATGATTGATTAATTGCTCAGTGTAAACAAGCATAGTTTCAAAACAACTGATATCCTTATGACCTTTAGATGATTTTGTGCTGACGGTAATAAACAGTTCATTATTTAAGAACGGATCCAATAAGTCCTAAAACCCCAATAGGTAATAATAAAGTCCATTGCGGTAACTTTAAGAATGCTTGCAACTTAAAAAAGTACCAACCGACAGCAATAAATACGATAGAGAACATTATAAAAGTTATTGAGACACCAATAACTACGCTTTGAAGTGTAATTAAATTAAACCAACCAATATAAGTTAGTGAAACACCCGACATAACTAAAATAACGGACACCATATGCCAACACGCTAAAAGAGTCGCTTTAGGTATGTCAGGAAGATCAGATTTAAGGAATGGCCTAACAGGGTCAACTTGTCCCGCGAAAATATGCACTAGTGAAGTAAATATACCTATTATTCCTGAAGCAAAAATCCATGTATTCACTATATTTTCCTTATAAACATAAACGCCAAAGAAGGCGCTTCATCTTTTGCGACCTTCTTATTACGATTATTATATAGTTTATTGTTTGGGTCTGAGGTTCTCAATAACCTGAGCACCAACCCATAATGCTTTGACTTTTCAATTTAACGCAGTAATCACTTGCTAGTCGCGGGCTTTGCATTGTTAGCCGACAATAACTGCGTACCTAGCATGTAAGCAGTAATACCGAACCACCCCATTGTCGGGATGGCCCATATTCTCTGTATTAATCCATTAAATTCCGCAGGAATAAAGCCAGCATAAATCATCCAAAACATAAATACGTGCAATAGAGTTACCGCAACGGAAAAATTTTCAAAAGCCGCAGACTTAATAGTGTTCTTAAATTCAAGGGCAAATGCCATCGGCACAATAATCATGAAAATGGATAAGTTATACAATAGGTGCAAGGGGCTTTCTAGTGTCCAAATCCCGGCACTAATCATGCTTATTCCCAGTAAAAATGTTGACAGCATGGAAACCGAAAATCGGTTTGGAGAGATGACTTGGCTCCCTAAAGCGAAAACGCACATGGAAACACCTATCACAATATCTGCAACTCGATGAGTGTAAGCAAAAACTGGCGCTTCAAGAGCAACATGGCTGATACTTTTAGCGAAAAAGTCGAAGCCAGGAATAAAAACACCCAGTCCGATGTTAATCACCGAGACGATCCAAATCAAATGAGCTTGCCTAATTAATAAACTGTTTATGTGTGTCACTCAATTTCCTTTTTTTGGCTAATGCCTTAAGCAGTGGAAAATAAACACGGCTGCCCACTAACACCCGCATCGACGGCATTTGTTAAGGTTTAACACCAAATCATATTTTTATAGGGTTTCACCCGTAAAGATTCTAATCGTGACTGCAATGAACCAACATGCAACTCGACCTTATGGCCATCAGGATCCAGAATATACAAAGAGTCACCTTCGCTACCATTCTCTTTCCACTCTTCTATTCCTCGATCCTTGGCCACTACTTTGAGTGCTTCCAAATCTGGTTGAGAGATCGAAAACGCAATATGGCTATAATCTCCTGCGGGAGCTACAGTATCAATACTTAAACAAACCCAGTCATTGCCGGCAGTAAGATACGCCCCGCCCTCCCATTTAACGTGCGGTTTGAACCCCAATATCTCACAATAGAACTTCATTGAACGGTCTATGTTACTTGTTGTGATTGTAATGTGGTTGAGCCCATGAACCATGATTGAATCCCGAAGAAACTTAACGATCAAATCACGCAATTGCAACTATTCGCATGCATTATTTTGTTAATTTCACAATACATTTAAGTCAAAAAACAATAATACCGGAACCAATGCTAATCTACTTACAAATACCGGTACTATAAATTCAGAAAAATCATGTTTCGATAAAGCCTTAAATACAACCACCATCACAATTAATGATATGATACCCCCGCCATTCGAGAAAAGCATCACTGAAGCTCCAGCAGAAAAGCCTGCTGCAATTGCATGAAAAACATTATGCTCTACAGAAAAAAGTCTCAATGAAATAGTAAATAATACTGAACCTGCAAGGGCATATATTAATGCCATGGTAGTTGTATCCAACTTATCCTCCAATAAAGAAATTAACGCCTGAGTTAAGCCGCGAAGCGGCTTCGGCTAAAATAATTGTTAGCCCGCTGCCGCAGCGTGCTTGGCAGACCGCATGACCGAAAGGTTGATGTCACGCGCCAAGGAGTAACTGGCCACGGCGTACCAGCCGAAAATAATAAGCGTCGCAACACGCTGCGTCAGGCCGCGAAACCCGTGCGGGTCAAAGCCTGAGAGCATAAGCCATAAGTAAAGCATGATGACGAGCGCAACAAGCATGGAGAAGCTTCGTAGCGAACTACCAGTTGGCGCGATCTCTGTGGCAAAGAAGGCCGGGACTAAAACCATGAAGAAGCCAAGGCCGTACAAGCCATGGAGCGGGCTGCCCATTACAAAGACCCCGTTTGATATCATGCTTGCTCCAAACACTACAGCCGCTACCGCCGTGTATTTGGATCCCTTGGCTAGGAATAGCCAAGTGCCAAACAAGGCAATCGAAACCCCGGTGACAAAAGCTGCCACCCTTTGAATGAGCGCAATGGGGTGGTCAAGAAGCGCCACCTCACTGATGTGCTGCGAGATAGATGAGTAACCAGGCAAAAAGAACGCAATCAGAATTGGGACAAGCATCGCACCTAGCGGTATCACTACGGTTTGTTTAACTAGGATGTGTTTCAAAATCTCTCCCCCTTCGGTAACTTTTGTGAGCGGGCTAACGCTCGTGTAATTCGAACGGCACGCTTTTCGCCGATTCGAAATTCACACTCTGGTTATGCAATTTTTTCAACTTCATTTAACTCCAAGCTTTTTATGTAATGTTCAAGGTTAGTTGAAATTTTTTCGAAGACTCGCGGAAAGTAAGATGCGATTTCCGAGAAGCTTGGATTGTCACTAAGCGGCCCGCCATGATAATAACGCATATGTTTGAGTATATCATCTTGTTCATCCGAGCTAAGTGCATAAAACGGATTTGATACGCTATAATCGTGAAAGCTTGAGAAGTGTATAAATGCACAACCGAACTTGTAAACTGATAACGTCCACCCTTGAAGCTTATTCGATTGTTCAACCATTTCCCTATCAGTCACCTTTTTTAGTTTTCCTTTTGGGGTTGAGACGGTCCAAATTTCGCCATTTAAAGTTTGTTCAATGAGCCTCGTCCTCTCAGAAATATCAGCAATACTGAGCAAATATATTGCTCTAATCATTGAATCCAGTTCTTGTCTTAGTATAGATGCCATTATACCCGAGAGATCATGCAAACGATTCATCGCTTCTGAATGCTCAGCTGATCTTTTTCTTAATATTTTACAGAAATCTTGGATTACATTCATACTATCTCTTTATAGGCCTAACAATATATTATATTCACGAAAGTTTAAATAAACCGCTTTCTATTTTGGCTTATAAGACTACAGACCTTTCACTGTAAGGGCTAGAGCAAAAATCACTTTTCTCAATTATGCTGTATAGATCTCTCAATAGCATAAGATTCCATTATACGCGCCAATATTTTTTCAATAAATTCCATACATTCAAGCAAAACACTATGCCATTTCAACTGAAGAATCCTACTGCTCCTGAGTTAAAAATAATATTTATTTTCATGAGCTGTAGCCAAAATACCTTTCCCTGTCGGGTATTTTATCGCCACTCGAAAATTTATAAAAATTCAACATAGCCATCCATAAACTAACGACTCATATCAAAAACCAACGGCTAAACAATCAACCTCCTAACCATGTTGCCACCGATATTAATAACAAGCCTATCCATCCCGGATGGCGGGCCTTGGTACTGATGAAAACCAATAGCGACGAGAGCAACATGGATATTGCAATAGCATTAATCACCAGGCTCCGTAATTGCTCTAAAGTAGGCTCCATTGATAACTGCAGCAAGACGACACCCAAAGCTACACCAAAAATAGAAACAATATGCCAGCTTGCCCATAGAATTCTTACGTGACGTTCTTTCAGTAAAGTGCTGCCATTGGTGGGGATGATGGTGCTATTTCGCATGCGCCTGAAAACAAGATGCTCACCGAGTGCTGAGTGAATAATCGCAACTAAAAAAGCAAGTATACCTGCTATTAGAAAATACATAGGACGTCCTTTTAAATAATTGATATTGGATTTTAGAGTTTTTAAAAAATTAAATGCTTGAAACGTTTTTTGATCCATCTAACTTTAAGAAATCGCTCCCTGATTATTGCATTAATATTTCTGTCCGTTGATAACAATAAGTACTAAGCTATTTGATGAATGTCTCTTTAATGAGGTTCGCTTTAACTAAGCTCGATTTGACTAAACTGTCTTTAACCAAGTTCTCTTTAATGAAGGTATCTTTAACGAACTCTCTTTAATCAAGCTCTCTTTCTGGCTGCGAGACTTTTAATTGATTTTTACCATCTTGCTTGGCATGAAATAATACCGTATCCGCACGTTTCGCGATGTCATCAAAACAGGTGTCATCGGTGCATAATTCGGCAACACCCATGCTCACAGTAACCGTTCGTTTATCCTTAAATGAAAAGTCGTGCTCGTAAAGCGCCGACTGGATGCGTTCAAATACTCGTTGTGCTTCTGTTGCTGAGCTTTCGGGCAGTAACATTAACCAACCCTGACCTCGCCAGCGACTGATTTTATCGCCCTGACGTTTGTGCTGCTGCAACACTTGTGCAACGGATGTTAAAACCTTATCCCCTACATCGAAGCCATAGGTGTCGTTGATGTCACCAAAATTATCCAGATCGATCATGGCGACGCTGAAAGTGCTATTTCTTACGCGCGCCTGTTCAAACACAATATCGCCCAATATCACCATGGACGCACGGCTCAGATCACCTGTTAATTCATCAACCTCGGCTATTTCGCCTTGCTGCTTCTTTTGCTGCTGATACTGATTAAAAATATATCCGCCGCCAATCATTATTAAGATGGTTTCAACGACAATAATTATCTGCTCTAGTGACATCGCAACCTCTTTTTATTAATGAATTGATCAGGTCGCTATAAACTAAACGAACACTGAGTAATAAATACTGGATTTTAAGTTTCGATTACTGACTGTTCTGACAACTCCAGCAAATTTCAAACGCCGGGGCGTTCTCTTCTCCACACTCACCACACAACCAGTTGTTGCCGTGTTCCTGCCGCTGTTTAAAGTCGTTCAGCAATCGTTCGGCCTGTGCAAACTGTTCCGGTTTAACAAACACCTCTATTTCGGTCACATTCATAGGCAACTCGCCCATGGCACCGGCCAAGGCTTCACCTTTTAAGAAAACTTCAATACCTTCACTGTCGAGCATGGCACGTATGGTATTCGCTTCCAGATAATTGGCTGAACTGCATAGTTTATTCATAATTATTGTTTAAACGCTTACCCTTATTAAAATATATGCCATTACCTCTAGGATCGCCACTCTGGTAACCTTCTCCGTTATTTAACATATCCAATATGTAACGTATCCAGTATGAAACCTGTCCAGTATGTAAGATACCCGATATTTAAAGTATCCCGCATTTAAGGATCTCGTATTTAAGTATCCCTGAATTTAGGTATTCAATGCTGAAACAGCTTTTTCCCTTTATCGCTATTCAGTGATGCTTTGATAAATAGCGGGCATAAAAAAACCGCGAACGAATCGCGGTTTTTTTACTGCTACGGAAGTATCCAATTAACCCAATACTTCAACGTTGGCAGCTTGAGGACCTTTCTGTCCATCCTGGATTTCAAATTGTACCCTTTGGCCTTCGGCTAACGTCTTGAATCCATCGCCTTTGATAGAGCTAAAGTGAACGAATACATCAGGACCGCTTTCTTGCTCAAGAAATCCAAAACCTTTCGTTTCGTTAAACCATTTTACCTGACCAGTAGTTACTGACATTGTATTACTCCTGAGATATAACTAATTATTCAATGATACCGTCACCTGCAACTCGCAAGTAACAACTCGTGAAAATCCAGGAATTACTTAAGCTCACACGAAACGAGGTACAACAGAAAGGTCTTCGATCTTGCAATGCCATAAATACTCGCTGTCATTTCACAGCCTATTCAGTATAAAACACTGAAAAGTGAAGTAAAGGTAATTTTTTACTGTGACAGGAAGATGACAATCGTATTATCGCAGAATACAAGATATTGATATATATAGTGAAATAGTTCACTTTATCTTGTTATGTTTCACCCAACACTCATCCGTTTAAAAGCTTGAACTTGCTTAATCATCATCCATCAAATCGGTAAAATCCTCTTTGTAATCGCTGATTTTTGCCAACAAACGCTTTAATTGTTTGTCCGATAAGGTGTCATAAATACGAATTAAATAATGCTGGGTTAATTCACGATTGTTTTGATACATGGCTTTTAAAACATCGCCTTGTAATGACTGGGCATTGACCATTACGGATTGAATTGAATTTGCGCCCTGTTCTTGTTGGCGCGTTTTTAATGCCTCACGCATTGCCTCACGCCAGCGTTTTCGATAAGCCATTCGCTCCAAAGTTGTGGACTGAACTTGACTGGCCCATTCGGTGACGATCATTTTTTGTTCATTGCTTAACCGGCCGATCCATTCACTGACACCGTCAGCTATGTTTTCATCCTTTTGTTCAAATAATTCTTCTGCAGACAACTCGTTAAACTCTTCCAGTGTTTCTTGATCCATTTGTTCCAGTTCAATGAATAACTCATTCACTTGTTGATCAGACAACTGCACCATTAAGCTGGCAAAATCACCGGCCAGTTCGTCCACCAGATTTTGATAAAAATTCGACAATTGTTGTCGATGAAAATCGTATCGTTGCTCAACTTGTTTGTTGCGAATGTCTTTATCCAGCGAGTCGAGCCAGGCAATATATCGGGGTAGCTCATTTTCTCTGTGCCATTCAGTTTTTAACAGCATCAGTTTTTCCAACTGCTCTTCTTGCTGGCCCGATAACTCAACATAGTCATCCACGTACCAGGGGACTACCCAGTCAAGCCGGTTGTACCAGAACTTTATACTGCAACCTTGCAGCAGCAAAACTGCCGCGATTAACGTTAGCCAGTGCTTACATCTCATTCCCTCCCCCTTACCTTACTCTGCACATCTTTGATGCAATATTTTATTTATTATCAAGCCTTTAGCGGTTCTATATGACGTGTTTTAAGTGCTTTTATGGTCTCAACCGCCTTAAAACCAGCGGCTCTTGTATTATTGAGTCACCACTGGTGGATTAGACAGCTGTTATCTCATTAAAATGGATAAAATTCAATCAGGAGGTTTCCTGCGCCCCATGACATCAGTATAATGTGCCGCCCTGATCCATCACCCATTAAATACGTAGTAACGCCATGCAATCGCCCGCTCAAACAGACAAAGTAAACTTCAATAAGCTGCATAAAAAGCTACGTCGACACGTTGGTCGAGCGATAGCCGATTTCAATATGATTGAAGATGGCGACAAGATCATGGTTTGTCTGTCGGGTGGCAAAGACTCCTACACCATGCTCGATATTTTGCTTAATCTGCAAAAGCACGCGCCTGTGTCCTTTGAGCTGGTTGCGGTTAATCTGGATCAAAAACAACCCGGTTTTCCCGAGCATGTGTTACCCAATTATCTGACCGAGCAGCAGGTGCCTTTTCATATTATTGAAGAAGATACCTACTCCATTGTTAAAGAGAAAGTGCCCGAGGGCAAAACCACCTGCGCGCTTTGCTCTCGATTACGACGGGGCATCATTTACAGTTGGGCGGCCAAAAACAACATCACTAAAATTGCCTTGGGGCATCACCGTGATGATATGGTAGAAACCCTGTTTCTTAATATGTTTTTTGGCGGCAAATTAAAATCCATGCCGCCTAAATTATTAAGTGACGATGGTCAGCATCTGGTAATACGCCCACTCGCTTATTGCCGCGAAAAAGACATTGCCAAATACTCGGAACTAAAACAGTTTCCGATCATTCCTTGTAACCTGTGCGGCTCTCAGGAAAACCTGCAACGAAAGATTATAAAAGAAATGTTAAAAGACTGGGATCGCAAACACCCCGGACGCATTGAATCCATATTCAATTCTATGAGTAATGTTGCCCCTTCACATCTGTTGGATACGGAATTGTATAACTTTGAGCATTTCGAGCGACAGCCTACACCATTTAACAATGGCGATATGGCGTTTGATCAGGAATCCTTTAGTGAGCCAACACCCGATCCCGATGATGTACTGGAAAACCGGGCCTCGGTAATTGATTTTAAAGCAGTTTAGTTAGAGCCTGTTTATCTTTCTTTATTTTAGATGCAGGCGTTTATTTTATAGCACAACAAGGCAGAGGGAGTGATGAATAGTTATTCTCGACTTTGTCTCCTGAGTCGTTCTACCTCCTACATCCTGTAGTCGTATTTGAATGACCGATAACGCAGTTGTGTCATAAAATCACCCCTGCCCGAAGGGTTGAGGCTAAAATTAAGCCATTCTTTGTTGAGAATTCCTTATTTAGAATAACTAAACCTCAAAATTCACGCCGCGACTGGCTTAATTTTAGCACTCAACATCACAAATAATGAAAGATAAACACGCTCTAGCTTATTCGATACGTATTACTTTTTTCGCAAAGTATTTAACGGCACGCCATTCAGTCTAAAACATTGAATGGCAAAATACCGTAAGCTACAAAAATAGAGCTCCCTTGTTTAACTATTCAATTCCTTTAAATGAGTTTACTTGCTGATACAGGGCGCTAATGTTGCGTACAACCACTTGGGTTTCTTGGGATACCTTTCCGGTTTCTTCCGAGACCAAACCAACTAAATCATTAAGTTCTTCAACACGCTGTTTTACTGACACCATCTGATCGCGATGACTCAAAGTAGTGGCGGCTATATTTTTATTGGACGCTAATATTGTATCAATCGCCGTTTTAATCGCCGTGAGTGCATCACCCGCTAACTGAGCCTGCTTTACCGAATCCACAGCAGTGTCTTCGGTAACTCGCATCGCCGCTGTCGACTCACTCATGCAGTCAGAAAGAGACTCTATCACCCCCTGGATCTCTTCTGTTGCTTCCTGTGTGCGTGTCGCTAATTGCCTCACCTCATCAGCAACTACCGCAAATCCCCGACCTGAATCGCCAGCACGGGCAGCCTCAATAGCCGCATTGAGTGCCAATAAATTTGTTTGTTCTGCTATTTGCTGAATAACACTTACAAGACTGCTGATATGAGTGCTCTGTTGTTGCAGCTTTAATATTAACTCACTCACATTAGACACTTTATCAGCAAGCGCATTAATCTGCTGAACGGTTGACTCAACTTCCTGATACCCCACCGTTGACTGATGATAACCTTGCTCTGCGGCAGCTTCGGCATCGGAAGCCTGAACAGAAACATCTTCTACTCCCTGCGCAAAAACCAATAAGGTTTGTGACAACTCATCAGATTCATGGCGCTGCTTTTCGACTTGCTGATTGGCACGCGTGACAACATTGTCCATTTCACGTGTACTGACTTCCAGCTCTCCGGTGGCAAGATGTGTGGTTTGCAATAACGTACGAAACGATTCAAATAATTTATTCAGAGACTTAGCCGCTTGCCCAATTTCTGTTTTTGAAGCATCGTCAAATGTTAACGATAAATCACGCTCGGTCGCCGACCTTTCTATTTGCCGGGCAAAGGATTCAACAGGTTTGGCAATATATTTTTTAACCAGTAAATAGGCGATAAATGCAGCAATAATTAAAATGACCACAAAACCTTCCGTCAACCAGGATGCTTTGCTTAATAACGCAGTTGCCTGCTCTGTCTGCTCAATGGTTTGCTGTTCTATTTTGCTTGCACGCTTATCAAGCTGTTGCTGCGTGGCTTCTGCATAATCCGCAAGCAGGGCTAAATGCCTGCGAGCTTCGTCCCAGTCTACGGTTTCGCTATTCATTACAGCAGAGAAGTCTCTTAACAACTTTTTTAATGAATCGTCGAGCGATAATGACAACATTGACATGCTGCTATTTAAGGACTCTTGCTCAGCTTTTAACGCGGCCTGGTATTCAGCCTGTTCAGAAGTTAACGAATAGCGACTATAAGCCAACACCTGAAGCTGAGCCAACGAAAAGCGAGCCTTTGAGATCGCAAGAAGCTTTGGCAAGTTTTGATTCTGGAGGTTACTGAATTGCTGCTCAGCCTGATTATGGTAGGACAGTAGAAACACCATCAACAGCAGCCCTAAAATAGCATTAAGCAGGAAGCCCGCTGTGATACGAGTCACCAAAGATTGCATTTTAGAAAACATAACCACTACCATCCTATTATTTTTATAAGTTGCACGCTTACTAAGCATAGACCAGCAAGCCAATATTGTCCGTTCTGTGATCCCTAAGCTTTTAATCATCCATGCCTTGTAATTAATGGTTAAATCTTCAATACTGGGGTTTTGTAACAATAGCGAGCTAAACCGTGTCGTTAAAATCCTTCTTCAACCGCTTTTTATCATCCAGAACTGCAGCATCGCACGATTCAACTGACAGCAGTAGCACCAGTGATCACTCAAATACCGCTAACTCTGCAAATAGCTCAAGCCCGGTCATGGGCGAAATGGGTATGGAAAAACTCAAAGCAGTGATCGATGAAGTCACTTCTTCTTTTCCATTGTTTGAAAAAGCAGGGTTTCATGTTGAAGAAGTGCAAGTTGAAATAGGCATGACGCCCAAGTTAATGCCCCGCTTTAAACAGGTTAAGGAAGTATCCGTTTCCGAACAGGAAGCCTTACTGCAGCAAGCGGGTGAAAAAAAGTTGGTGAAGTTTATGCTGATCAGTTTATTTAAGTCTTCAAAAATGAAAAACCTAATAAATGATCCCAAACTTGATTTTCACGGTATAGAAATCGACTTAACAGCCGTACCTTCGGTACGCAGTATTTTTCGCTCAGCAAAAAACTGTGACAATGTGGTACGACTGGACAGTCACGATCACCATTAATAACTTATATTACCGCAGCTATACCGACTAACTTGATTACCTATGCCTGACTTTAATAACATCGTCATCGAGTTCCTGCGCGAAAACAACAATAAGATCAGTGAGCACCTATTATTAAAACATATTGAAACTCATCACTCCGACTTTTTCTCTGTGCTGCCTAATCCTAACAGGCTATATGAGAAACACTTTTATTTATTCCACAAGCTTTATCAGCTCAAACAAGCCCTATTTGATGACAAACTACACTTAACGGTTTCAGCGTTAACAATAGAGTTATTACCGACAACATCATCACATGAGCAGGCAGCCAACAAATCTCTTGGCGACAATCATCCTATTGGCGACAGTGACCCATTGGCTGAATTTTACCTCGATAAAAATAATCTATATCTGTCCGAGTCGGAGGTTCAGGCGATGCAAAAAAAATTCTGGCAACGCTATCTGGCAATACAACAAAAGTCAGACGCCATTATTTGTCTGGAGCTTCAGGGAGAAACACCGTTAACCTTGCAAAAAGTTAAGAAACAGTACCAGAAACTGGCTCAACAACATCACCCGGACAAAGGCGGCAACGCTGAAAAATTCCAGGCTATTAAGCAGGCGTTTAATGAATTAAAGTTGATCTTTTAAGACTGTATTGGAATGGTTTATTAATAAGTTCCTTGTAAAAAAAGAGCGGCCATAGACTGCCTTAACAATAACGCTGCTTTACGTCCTCTGGCATCAACTTTATTTGTTGCTGCTGCATGTAGTCAAAAAGATTATGCAGCGGTTGACTATTGATACCCTCGACAAGCTCCAGAAAATAAACAACTGCCTCCAGCGTGGACACACCAGACTCAACCGGTGATCGCCGAATATAATAATTCGATGCCAGGTTTTGAGAGAAGTGATAGGCCTGTAGTGGCTGTAGCCACGGATTCTGTTTATAAATTTTTAACGCTTTGCGCCAGGTGCCATCAATCACAATCAGTAATTTCTTTTGCTCCAGATCCGGTAATCGATTGCTCACACGCTCAAATGCTTGTTCCAACGCAATACTTTCATCACAAGGAAATAATAAATATATCTGTCCGTTAAACGCAGATATCTTTTGGGCAACGTCATCAAAATCAGATGATGTCTCACCAACAAAACATTGGAGATTGGGTAACGAAAGACTTAATAAACGAACAGTGCCTTTTGCATTTTTTATTTCTTCCGGATGTTGCAGAACGATAATTTCGGTTGAGCAGGTTATCGTCTCAACGTGATCACAAATACAGGTTTTATCAGGATAATGACATCGCGAACAAATATGCCTCGTCATAAATTTAATCTATTTCTCTTAATTTAACATTGCAGTTGCAAACTAATTACATGAAACACTAGGTTTCAACACTGTTAATCTAACTGCTTTAACGCAATTAAAACTTCTTGCTCTAGCGCTCTGTTTGCCTCAGTGATTAATTTATTCGCTGACTCTTTTTCATTCAATTGTTGCCATTGTTCAGACCATACCAGTTTTAAATCATCCGCCCGCTGCTTAACGGATGATGGCATAATGGCGCTTAAGGACTGTATAAAATTAATGCGAGTCCACCCCTCTATCACATTATTATTAGATTCTGGTGCATAAAAGGTTTGATCAACCAGCAGCTGTAACTTGGCAATTTCACGAACAATTTCAAAACCAGAGGCACGATAATTACGGTTTAACTCGGTTTGCTCATTGCGCCAGGTATTATAAAACAAAGCCGATAACGCCACAGCAAGACTGAGCAACGATAACCAGTTGTTTTTTAATGTCTGTTTTTTCATCATTACACCTCATGCCAATTTGTCTACCAGTTGCCTAAGTCACTCTTTACTGCGTTCTTTTCAGTGTAATCAAGTCTCCAGTCGGCCGCCAGATCAATCCTGATCTATAATATTTCAATAAATTTGTGCACTGCGTCTTGAGTTAGCCCTTGTAACAAGGACAATACCACCCCATCACAAGACCAGTAGAACAGTCACCTCAACACAAAGGACACAATCATGTCGAAAAATGTATTTGAAGATGCCCTGGAGCGCGTAAAAAGTATTGGCGAAACATCAGGCGTTTCCGCGGAAATCATAGATGGCCTAATGCATCCTCGAGCGACCATGACAGCCTCATTGCCAGTAAGAATGGACGATGGCTCAACGCACCGGTTTACCGGCTATCGCTGCCAGTACAATAATGTTTTGGGTCCAACAAAGGGTGGCATTCGTTATCACCCCGACGTCAGTATTGAAGAAGTGCAGGCGCTGGCTTTATGGATGACGATAAAGTGCGCGGTGGTTGGCTTACCTTATGGCGGTGGTAAAGGCGGTGTGATTGTCGATCCGAAAAATCTGTCGCCGATGGAACTGGAGCGTTTGTCGCGCGCTTATGTTCGTGCCATGGCAGACTTTATTGGTCCACAAACTGATATACCGGCTCCTGATGTCTATACCAATGCCAGAATCATGGGCTGGATGGCCGATGAATACGAAGCCATCAAACGCGTAAAAGCACCCGGTGTTATTACCGGAAAACCAGTTCGTCTTGGCGGTAGCCTGGGTCGCGACGATGCCACCGGTCGCGGTGCTTATTTATGTGTGTTGGAGCTGGCAAAGCAGGTTGATTTAAAACCGGAGCAAACCACTGTTGCCGTTCAGGGATTTGGTAATGGTGGCTACCATGCTGTAAGACTGTTGCAAGAAGCCGGTTATAAAGTGGTCGCCATCAGCGATTCACAGGGCGGTATTTTTTCACCCAATGGTTTCGATGTTGAAAGTATTTATAAAGAAAAACAAACCTCACGCCGTGTTCGCGCAGTTTATTGCGAACACTCGGTGTGCGAACTGGTTGAGCATAAGTCCATCAGTAATGAAGAACTGCTGGAGCTGGATGTCGATATTCTTATTCCGGCGGCTCTTGAAGGCGTCATTACCAAAGACAATGCCAATAACATTCGCGCCAAATACATTGTCGAAGTGGCCAACGGCCCAATCGAAAGCGATGCCGACAAAATACTGGACGATAAAGGCATTGTTATTATCCCCGATGTATTGGCAAATGCTGGCGGTGTTACGGTGAGTTACTTTGAGTGGGCTCAAAACAGGCAAGGCTATGCATGGTCACTGGAACAGGTGCACGAGCGGCTTGGTGAAATTATGCGCAGTGCCTTCAGTGATGTCTGGTCTTTATCGAAAGAAGAAAGTAAAAGTTTGCGCGATGCCGCTTACACACGAGCCATGCGCCGCATTGGTGAAGCCATAGAAGCGCACGGTACTCGGGATTACTTTAATTCTTAATTGAATTCATTACTGGATCGCTTTTGCTCAAAATAAAAAGCCTGTCGTGAAACACGACAGGCTTTTTTAAAGTTATCTTTTTATATGGTTTAAACCATATTTTACTAATCCTGATACTTTTCCAGAATCACCGTAGACTCATCACTGTCGGTGGATTTAACCGCTTCTCCGGTCGGCTTGGACACGAGTAATTTTTCCGTATCGCCAGAAATTCGCGGCGCACCTTTATCGAATCGTTTTTCCAGTGATTCCGCCATCTGATTAAAAGCAATACTCATACGGCCAAACTCATCATTACGTTCCACGCCTAACCGCCGATTGAACTGTCCGCGTCTTATGCGCTCCAGTGCCAGTGACAACTTTTTCGACTGCGCCGATATTTTTCGGGCAAACGCCAAAGTCATAACAAAAACCGCAATCAAGGTAATGATCATCAGAACGATCATAATGATTAACGTTAATTTTGCCGATTGCACCAGATTATCTGCGGATACGGTGACCACCACACGGCCAAGTTTCTTATCCTGATACATAATGGTCGAATCCACATCAAACACCTGATGGTTGGACGACACGGTTCGGCTGTAGATGGCCGCGTTTTCCGTTTGATCGATTAACTCACTGCCAGCAAACGGTAAAAAAGGTTTATTCACTTCTTCTGACAAGGTACTGGCGAGCACCTTGCCCTGATTGTTACGCAGACTGACGTATTCAATGTCCTGATTCTGTTTTAAATCACTCACAATGGCTTCCAGCGCCACCTGATCTTGCAGCAACATGGGTTCTGCTACTTCAAACGCGATCAGTTTGCTGGTGGAATAACCGTAATCGGTGGCCATATTACGCATGGCGCTGTACTGCTGAAAATACACAATGACCAAACCTATCAGCATGGTTACGGCAACCAGGCTGGCCATACCAAGGGTCCAACGCAACCGTAACGACACAAAACCGGGGCGATCCTGCTCCTTCTGTTGCGTCTCCATCACGTTTAGCAATTCTTTTATGTCGCGCATTAATAGCGCGGCATTCTGATAACGCTTGTCCGGTTGTTTTTGCAACAGTTTACGAACAATATCCTGCAACTCATCGGGGATCGTCACCCCTTCAACCGACATGTTTTCAGGCTTATCTTTTATGATCTGACGGAACAACTCACCGTAATCATCGGCCCGAAACGGTGTTGTACCAGTAATCATGGTGTGAATTAGCGATCCCAGCGAGTAGAGATCGGAACGGGCGTCAAGCGATTGACCCAGTACTTGTTCTGGTGACATATATTCCGGCGTACCCAGAACTTTCTCCTGAGTTTTGCCGGCTGAAGCTAATGAATCATCCAGCTGGGCAATACCAAAATCAGTGATCTTGACGGTTTTATTATCGGCCAGGCACATAATATTACCGGGTTTAATATCACGATGGCTGACACCCTGCTTGTGCGCGTAATAGAGCGCGCGAGTCAGCTGCACTAAAATAGAAACAGTGAAATTAACCGTAAAGCGCTGACGCTTGCGTAGTAGGTCATCGAGCGGTGTGCCGTCAAGCAGTTCCATAGCGATGTAGGGTTTGTCGTCGGCCACACCAACGTCATAAACCGTGACAATGCCCGGATGGGCCAGTTGACCAGCTAGTTTTGCTTCGCGAATAAATCCGGCACGATAATCATCATCATTGGCCAGTTCTTCACGCAATACTTTCACCGCAAGAAACCGATCAATCTCTGGATCGTAGGCTTTGTAAACATAAGCCATTGCACCACGACCCAACTCATCAATCACTTTATAGCGACCAACGTTTTTCGGGCGCACAGCTTTCGATTTAGGCTCGCTCGAACTGGCTGAAGAACTTGTTAACGACGAAGAACGCTCCGCTTTACCGGAAGATGGTGAACGCTTATTGGCGTTGTTGGACGATGTAGGCTGCTCCCCTTTAGCATCGCCCAGAGACGTTTTAAATCGAGATTGCACGTTTAGTATGCCTCATACTGTCGCATCACTCGACTGCATTGTTGCTTTCGACGCTTCCTGCAAGCGACTATTCCGATAAATATACAGCATTACATTAAGTAATAGGCTGCAGCGGCCAGTCCACCAATGGCAACAATGCCAATAAGCACAATTTTGGTGCCCAAACCCAGCGAACTTGCTGGTTTGTTGGACTGACTGTCATCAACCAGTGAAAACATAAATTCTACGCCACCAAAGCGTATCCGGTCACCGGGGTAAACATCACTTTCAGACACCTTATCGCCGTTGACATAGGTACCATTCGATGACAACAAATTAATAACTTTCCACTGTTCGCCAGAATAAACAATTTTCGCATGGGTAGACGACACACTGGGCTCATTCAAACGAATGTCGCTGTCGTGCGTACGACCGACCTGATATCGAGTTTCGGTTAGCATGTAACGTTTACCGGAAAACGGCTTACTAATGCCAATTAAAGCCGGTTGCCCAGTGCCTTCTGCACTTTGCTCCTTTAACTGGCTGGCCAGTAAACTCTCCACTTCGGACAGATCAAATACCTGTGTCCCCTGTGGTCCTACTTTCTGTTTTTTATCGGTCATATGTACCCCATAGTATGTAACCAATAAACATCCTGTTCTCGCGTGCCCAAACAGGGCTTCGGCAGCTTGCCTCGATTGTACGTTATTTTATTATTTTTAACTTTCGAGCCATCAGGGATAAGCGATACCACAATCCCTTCAACCCTTTTGGTAATTCGATGGGTGAACGCAAAAGAATAATGGAAATATTATCTTGTCCGCCCTTATTCAATGCCATTCGTAACAGTCTATCGGCGGTAATATCCAGATCAGACTGAGCAGAAAAGATAGTGATCATATCTTGCTCGGTCAGCTCTTCCGTCAGGCCGTCACTGCACAATAAGATGACTTGCTCCGGCTCCCACTGATAACGGGTTGTATCCACCTTAACCTGTTTCAACTCTTTAGAGCCCAGACACTGAGTAATCAAATGCCTTTGCGGATGCGACTTTGACTCTTCCTGGCTGATAAGTCCGGCAGATAACAAACGCTCCACCAATGAGTGATCCTGTGTCAGCTGTGTTAACCGCTTTTTTTTCGGTTGCCACAGATAACCCCGACTATCACCAACCCAGTTCATGGAAAACCCACTGCCATTATGCTTTAGAGCAACTGCTGTGGTGCCCATACCGTCCGCGCCCTCACCGCTTTCGGCCGCCTTAAGAATATCAAAATGCGCCTGCTGGATAGCCTCAGAAACCGACTTACCGGCGGCACATTCCTGTTTGATACTCTCAATCGCTTGATGACTGGCCACTTCGCCGCACGAATGACCACCCATTCCATCAGCCACCACCCAGAGACCTAATTCAGGCTCGCACAGGCAAGAATCCTCATTCAGCTCCCGAACCTTACCCGGATCGGTGCGACAAACATACTGCCAGTTTAGTGATTGATTTTGCTCCACAAACGGGATCCCATTCGAATAACTTATTGTATTTATTAAGCTTAGTGTACGTATTTTAGCTCACGAATCAAATTTACCCATAATTGAAGGTTTTATCTATAACAATCGAAAAGTATTTCACAACTTGGTACACGAAACACGATAAACCATAGCGACACGCCCTTGAATATGGGATAATTGCCCTAATTGATTAACTATCAATCGAAATTCTTAAGTTTTTACACATTGGGGACGATTTGGCTTCGACGTGGATTACAAAACTTAAGGGGCATGTCGAGGTGTCAGCGAACCTCGTACCCACTAGCTGAAAATTATAGTCGCAAACGACGATAACTACGCTTTAGCCGCTTAAGGCTAACTGTCGACTCTGAGTGTCACCGGTAGGAACTCGACAGACATATACGGAGACTCGCGGGTAAGCTTGCTTGTAGCCCAACCGTTAAACTTAAACAAGCTCACCTATTAGCTCCTGTCCGTCGGAAACTAATAGGTTAAATTAAAGACGAGACTACACATGTAGAACCTTAAGCAGCGGATTTGCGGACGCGGGTTCAATTCCCGCCGTCTCCACCAAATAAACAAGGCTCACCTTCGGGTGGGCCTTTTTTGTTTGTGGAAACGGTGCGGATGAGAAGCCAAGTAACGGGTTTACGTGTATCGCAAGGTAATAGTTGTTCCCGACAACTTCATTACATTCCCACCATCCATGGCGGTCAGAGCGCTACCGAACATCACCGACAAGGTGATGGCCCCCAAGGGGTGAGGCACAAGAATGTGCCGAATAATTTCAGCCGCTGTCACATTAAAAATTGCTCTACAGATATTCTTCTATCTATACAACCACAAACTAATTAACACCAATAGCACATTAGACGTATGTGTTGAAACAGCTATACTATGTTTCATAGAAAATTAGTATGGACCAATTATGATAGTGATAGCTGTTCGAGTTGTTTTCACTTTTCTTGTTTTAATATTTACGTCTTTTTCTGTTAATGCCGGAAGCAAAGACACTCTTAGTAGCTTAACCTTTGACGAGCTTTTAAGTGTTGAAGTGGGTAAAGGTGGACAAGGTGTTTTTGTATCCGAAAGCTATGACGGTTTAAACCAACCGATAAATATTGGTTTGGTACTTCCCGTTAGCAAGTACCCCACTTATTCCACAGAATTGATTGCTGCTGCAGACAGTGCCGCAGAAATAATCAATAAACATGGCGGAGTATTGGGTCGCCCTATTGCCATTATACGGGGTGATGATGCGTCCAATAATGACATGGCTATGTCCGTTACCAAAGAATTGCTTGATGACTTTAATGCGCAAGTGCTTATAGGCCCTGTTGAGTCCGACCGGGCTCAACAAGTTGCCGAGCAACTTACCCTGCCCAATGACATTCCATTAATCGCCCCCACCGCCAGTATGAATCAGTTGGTTGAAAATAATTCTCGCGGACTGGTGTATCGATTGATCGCTTCCAATGCCATGCAAGGAGAAGCCATTGCGAAACATATTGCTCAGCAAAGTCGCCATAAAAAAGTTATCGTAATTCGCACCAAACATGATTACGACATAGAACTAACCAATGAAATCATAGATTCATTGAATAAAAAAAATGGAAAGGTTATAGAGCAAATAGTGTTAAGTCGACTGGTCAATTACAAAGAATATAATATGAAACCGGTGATTCAAACACTAAAAAATGATAAGCCACAAACTGTCATTGTTATTTTGCCGCAGTTTCAGGCAGTACAAGTACTGGAGCATATAGAGCAAGCTAACCTATCCATCATGCCACTGTTTATTACCGCCGATCTGGTAAAACCGACCCCCATTATAAATGCTGACCTGCCAGAGATTAAAAAGTGCCTATCCATGGTTATCGCAGAGAGCCAACGGGTGGATTACAACGTATTTAAACAGGTTTCAGAAAAGCTGAATCTGGATAGCACTACTTACGACTCAGCTTACTTTTTCGATTCTGTGTTTATCATGGCTTACGCCAAAATCTACGCGCAACTGAATAAAGTTTCATTTGATGAAGCCATTCTAAAGATCACTGCCGATGGCATTCAGTTAACCCCAGATGACTTCCATCGCTTTCCCGAACTGGCAACAAAACACACAAGTTTTCAATTTGATGGCGCCAGTGGTCGCACGCATCTTAATAACAATGGCCACAATGTGGCCGCAAGCTTGTACTTCTGGTCACCTGAGACAGCGAACAAACCATTGAGAAAATGCGGCAAAGCCAATCGCCAAAGTTGAAATCATTCAGCTCGCGTTTAAACGGTCTGAGCAACTATCAGCTTGCATTTTATTTCTAATAATCTGACGACTAAACTGGATGCCTTTCTCCAAAAGATAATGAACCGTTAATGTCAATACAATCATTAAAGGTAACATAAGCATCAATTGCTCAGGCGATAGGGTTTTAAAACCAATCACGCCCATCCCCCAGCAAATCAATGTCCATTGCAACACATAAATAGACGTGACCCGCACACTGCACCAGCAAAGCAACTGAGTGATTTTATTATCCGGTAGTATTTTTATTAAATGAAACAGTAGCCATATACCTACGCCATTTAAACCAATTAAATACAGCGCACCGCCCGGACCAAGGTGAAAGAAGTTATTAAAATGATACTCCGTATTAATGGCGATCAATCCGACACCACAAGCAATTAATCCAGCACCAGTGATAGCCATCATTTTAAAGGTATACCCCTGATCGTGTTGCCTCTGCACAAATAAGTTTCCAAATAACCGACCAAACAATACACAAGCCATCCAGGGAAAAACGGGGAAATAAACCTGATAATTATCACTCCAAAACAAACTGGCTAAATAGCCTAGTCCATTAATGTCTAAAGTTGCCCCGCGAAGCTCACCGGAAAGCGCAATAATTAACAAACCAAAAACGATAATAAAGCTATTGCTGCTGAGCCACTTATTAAAGATCCCCATAATGATTAAAGTTATAGCGGCCATCTGTAAAATATCGCCGGTCAATAACAAGTAAACATATTGAGTAATATTCAATGGCGACTGCCACTGATAAGCCTGAACAAAACTTTCCGGCATGGTTTGAAACAGTGTGATGGGCACAATAAACTTTAAAAAATTAAGCGCATAAGCAAACGCAAGCAGCAACACACCACGAGAGATCAATCCGAATGCAGTATTTCTTGAGGATAATGCCATCGAAAATCCCATTAGTACCAGAAATGCCGCAGTACCTTTTCCCAGCAAGTGTAGCAAATCACCTATAACAGATTCGGATTGTGTTAGTTCACTGCCATACATCCAGAGGGTATGTACCATAATCATAACAATTACGGATAATCCTCGTGCGATATCAACCACCTCTATACGGTTCTTTTTTAATGACTCATGATTAGACGACGCTTCATTAGTTAACGCTACATTAGAAGACATATTAATTTCTCACTTCCGGCTCAATTTCCGGTTCAATTTTGATTAAGTTTTTATACTTTTTAGCACGAGATAATTTTGGACAGTTTGTGCACATACCCTGTGAGTCGACTTGAAAGTAAAAGCAACAGCTTCTTCGTATAGGCAGCAATTTGGCTGATTGCCTTTCATCTGTAATAAATGCAATGTTTTTTCTGGATTGCCAGGGCTTTAACCATAGTAGCGCGTATTGCCTTAAATCCTCATATTCCAGTTTAGCTTGCGATGCCAGTGCCGATAAAACAATGTCCTGTAGCGACATTATTAATAGCTGATATTTAACGTTAAACACCTGATGAACCAACTCAGCAATAGAGACTGACCATTGCTTAATCGAATAAGCAGAATGTTCAATTAAAGCTTCTAATGACATATTGTTGTTTCGATATGCTGCACCACTAACTGCACCACTCTCTTCAAAATTCTGTTCACTAAGAAGATTAAAGTTAACCGCAGAGACTTCACCATCGATTATTTTTAATGACAATGATTCCGTGTCTACACAGGATTTCACTTGATGCACTGACGAAACAATGGTGTACACCTGACGCCAAACGAGTTCAGTAAAACAGCGAAATATAGAATACTGCTTTGCTATGACTATTTTTTTTGGACAAGAATTTTCTCTACTCTTTTTTTCGATAGCCGGTTTTACATGACTGAGCATACCCTGACATATTTTTGTAAAAACACTGTCAACCAATAAGGTTGTCATTTGCTCCGTTTTATACCAGTGATTATTATGTTCCAAATCATTTGCACGATAACCATTTCTATCTTTTGGCTGATTACCGTCATGAACACAGATCCCATCGACTGTCAGGTTGTAGTATTTTGCTAAGTAATGCGTTAATGCTTCGAGTTTCGAATTATTAACGCTTACAATACATGACGTCATTACTTAACTTAGCCTAAGATATATTATCGGCACTATAAGATTACCAGCCCTAAGCAACGGACGTTGATCGGTCAAATTGGTCATTTGATTTAACAGCAACTTTTGTAATCGACAGTTTATTGTCCTGCTTGATAGACCGATACTTTGCAATGGGATTAACCAGCTCACCTGCAAACTGAAGTGCGCCTGCGGGATCACTTAAGTTCACCATTTGTAAATTATTACGCAGTTGCAAACGATTAAGGCAGGAATGATTAAAACTGTCGGCAAAAATATCAAGCTCCTTAAATCGATGAGACAATTCTGGCATGGAGGCCTGATACTGATGAATACTGATTGCAACCTGCTGCCAGAAATCATCTTCACTGATCGCGCAATGCTCAACCAATATCGCTGCCATAAATCGAAAAACATCATCAAACACATCCGTAAAAATCGACAATATGGCAATATCGTTCGGCATGGTCACTTTAATACGTTCGATCCCTTGTGGTAACTCCGTATCAGAATTAATCAGACAGATTTCCTCTCCAATGTCTTTCATAATCGCTTTTACCGGACGCCCCTTATCCATCACCAAAATAATATTTTCCCCGTGTGGCATAAACACCAGATGATGTTTGTACAAACAGTGCAGTAACGGAACAAGATAAGCATTAAAATATTGATGCAACCATTGCTGTACAGTTAAACCCGATTGCTTAATCAGCTCAGGCAGTAAGGCGTTGCCTTGCGGATCAATATGCAACAAAGCCGCCATGGTCATTAATTGTTGATCGGGTTTTACTTGAGTAACCGGACTTTCTCGCCATAGAGCTGACAACATTTTTTTATACTGTGTCTGCTCAACTTTATTCGATTCATAATGAGGATTTCGATAACCAATGGCGGCCACCTCGCGAAGTATGGTAAAAGAGGTTTGCTGTAAAAACTTATCTTGCTCGACCAGCTCATACACCCAGTCGTTAATTTTAGGCGTCACCGCCATATAGTCGGAAGATAGTCCGCGCATAAAACCCATATTTAAAATTGATAGTGCTGTTTTTACGTAATGTCGATGCGGACAAGTAAGATTAAAAAACGTTCTGATAGACTGCTGCGCCTGATACACATCGTTGCCATTGCCCAAGCAAATAATAAACCCTGTGGCAATATCATTAGCAAAAATCATCGAGAGTTTATGAAACCACTGCCACGGATGAACTGGAATAAAATAGTAATCTTTGGGATCAGCCGACTGCTGCATAATCGTCTTATTAAACGAAGCAATTAACGTTGGATCAAGCTCAGACTCTAATAGTTTTTGATACGGCCATTGCTGATTGTGACTAAAAACGCTTCGTTCCTTGTGGATAGCCAACCAGACAAATCGCACACTTTGTGCAGACTCAGGGGCATACTGTTGATAGTCCATTGCATCAAATCCAATTCGACCATTATTCGCAATAAAGCAGGGATGGCCTTCCGACATATTGCTTTCAATGGTCTGAAAATCCGCGTGTACCAATTCACGGGAATCCTTCCAGGATTTTACCTGCTTATAGGCTGCACCGTATAAAGTGCTTGAAACTTCTTCAAGGTAAGTCGCCAGTTTATCTTCAGGAATACCAAGTTGATCATTAAACTCCAAAATAAAATCCACCGCATCCAGATCCATAGGATGATTACTTTGATAGCGCTTTATTGAATCGGCATCGATAGACCAATGTTCCAGCGCAAGCAGATTGGCATTAAAATGATAAACCACATCGTCGGTTTGACTGTTTAACTGATATCGTTGATAGGTTTCATGCTCACCAATACACTTGGGTTGTAATATACGCTCATGACTGAACTCAGAAATAGCTTTACACACCAGATGACGATTCACTTTTCGCCACACCTCCGGCTGCACCATGTCACAAGCGTTAGCAGGTTTGGAATAAAAACCTGAAAATACCTGACGATCCCCTTTCGCTTTATTGATAGCCAGTTGAAACTGTTTTTTGGTGCAAAAAGCCAGATAGGCATTTTTGCTTTTTAACTGAACTTCTCTGTCATGAACAAAACCAACGCGGCGATTAAGCTTATGAATTTTAGTATTGCTGCTATCAGGCTCCACCACTATTCTGTCGGTATTAAAATGATCAAAGATAAACTGCATAGCCTGACAGATGACTTGAAACGAAAAGCCGTGCTGTTTTTCATCGGGCGGCGCAATTAAAATATGCATTCCCCGATCATCTTGTTTAACGGCGTTAATATTTGCCAGCTCGGAATGCTCAGGCTCGTATACCTCCAGCAAGAAAGCCGGCTTATGATTAACTAACCCCATAAAAATAAAATTACCCGACTGTTTTAACAGTGATTGATACTCTGCGGTAACATTTTCTAATGAAGCATCGAGTAACCCCCAGTACTTTGCATAAGGCTGCGTTACCCAGTGATGCAACTGTTTAATATCTCGCTCGATCTCAAAGGGTTTAATGGAAATGTTTCCAATCGGCGTGTTCTTGTCAGATATAAAATGATTCATTTGCACATTCCTATTACTAAATACTTTCGGTTTGTGTGGTAAAAGATTGGTTGTTTGCTTTCGAAAAATGTTCTCGATTAATCATCAGGAACATTAACAGTGTTAAAACGAACACTATGGCGGACAAATAAAACGGCCAGCTCAAACTGAATTCAGCAACGGTAAAACCGGTCATTAAAGAAGCAAATATCAACCCTATGTTCTGAAACAGATGAACCTGACTGTAATCTCGAGCAAATTGACTGGGCTTACTTAATTGAAACAGTAACACCTCCAGAGTAACCATCACTTGAAACAGTCCCCAACCATAAATCAGGCGACCGATAATCATTAGCCAATCAATGGAAATGCTCTGAATAAGAGTGCCAACAATTGCCCATAACATCGCCAGCGCTATTTTGTGGTAAGACGATAAACGATCACGAAACCGATAGTTTGCCCATAAACCCAACAGCGCCACTAAACCAGGAATGGCATATACCAGTCCGGCAACAAGGGTACTGTCCCAGTTAGAAATAGATGCCCAGTAACTGGATAAGAAAGGTCGGATAGCAAAAGCAGCAAAGTAAAAAAGTAACGAAATCACACCAAGCTGAACCACATACCCGGGTACAGGCAGCGAATGAAACATCCGATTAAGTTTAGTTAACTTGCGCCAGAAAAAAGAAGCATCCGTGCTCACCATATCCATTGTCGAAGGAGACTCTTTAGGATTTACTATTGTCCTATTGGTATTGGTATTGGTATTTACCGGATCACGGGCGAACAAGGGGATCGCAAAACGTTTAATTAAATAAAGGCAGATAACCACTTGTGTGGCATCACCAGTCGCCATAATCAAATACAAGAATCGGGCATTTACCCAGTCGAGTATCATTCCACCAATTAACGCGCCGCCAATCGCACCAAAGTGCATCAATACCGCAAATAATCCAGCAATATTAATGCGAGTATCTTGTTGCTCAAGACGCATCACATAGGGATATATTAATAAGTAACTTGCTTTAAATACCAGCATTAATTGCGACACTATCCAGAAGCTCACCAGATCTGTCACCAGATAACAGGCAATGCCTAAAGCACCGGCAATCACCTGGGTATAAACCCATATATGTACTTCGTTTAGATAACGGGCGACTTTTGCCCATACCGGGAACATCAGCATAACCGTCACACAACAAGTTGCCACATAATAACCAACATGTTGTGGATCACTGATCATAAAGCTTTCAGCAAAAAACTGCGGATAAAAGGGTAATACCAGCGTGTCACAAATCACTGATATTAACGTTAACGCAATTAACGAAGCTTTTAGATTCATGCCACGGCCTCTGCACTTTGATGATCGGTAAACTGACGTTTGGCCGGTGCAAAATTGCGCGCATCAAAATTCTGAAAAGCAATACGTTGCTCTATGGGGTAAACTTCCTCGCCACAAATTTCTCGTATTAAACAACTGTTGCGATAACAGGCCATGCCGAGATCGGGCGCAACAAAACCGTGAGTGTGAATTTCTGCATTTTGCACAAATATCCGACTGGCGGATTTATCAATGCTGTAATTTCGGGCGACATTAAATCGACCTTTCTCATCAAAACATAACCATCGATTAACAGGCGTTAAATAAGACGGCTGTTGATATTGATAACCACTGGCAAAAATAGCCATATGGGTTTCGAATTCAAAATCACACTCTTGCTCAGTTTGATGGAATGACAAATGAAGTTTTTGTTCACCTGGCTTTGTATAACATTCAGTCAACTCAGAGTTGGTGATCATATTAACCTGAATATCATCGGACAAACGTTTCACGTAAAGCAGATCGAAAATATCATTAATCAAGCATGTGTTAATGCCCTTGAACAATTGCTTTTGCTCGCGCATAAGCTGATCGCGTTTACCCGACGGTAACTGATGGAAATAATCAATATATTCTGGCGAGGTCATCTCAAGCGTTAGCTTGGTATATTCCAAAGGAAAAAACCGGGGTGAGCGTGTAACCCAGTTCAACTCGTATCCGTGACTATCAATATCCTGAAGCAGATCATAAAATATTTCAGCGGCGCTCTGACCACTTCCAACCAGAGTAATCGACTTGTTTTTCTTTATTCGCTCAACATGATGAAGATAATTTGACGAATGAATAATGTTGTTACTATCGGCTCTGCATACTTTAGGTAAACTTGGAACAGGTCCACTGCCAAGCACCAGTTTTCGGCAGTAGTAGTAATGAGGCTCACTCTCACTGTCGTTCGTACTGTAATCTGATAGTTGACTGGATGATATAGCTTGTTTTACCCGTTTAACGGTTACACAAAAGCAGTCCTCATGCTCCAGATACTCAATTGATTGAACTTCCGAATTAAACGCCAAACTGTCGAGTTGATTAGCGACCCACTGACAGTACTGATTAAATTCCTTACGCATCAAATAAAAATCTTCACGAATATAAAACGAATATAAGTGACCATTTTGCTTGGCATAATTAAGAAAGCTGAGTGGATGAGTGGGATCGGCCAGTGTCACCAGATCCGCCAAGAACGGCGTTTGCAAATGTGCACTTTCCAGCATCATGCCGGAATGCCAATTAAACTCAGAATTGTTATCGAAAAAAAGACAGTCAATATTGTTTATTGGCTGAACCAGAGCTGCCAGGCCTAAATTAAAAGGCCCAATACCCACTCCGATAAAATCGTATACTCGCTCTTTCATATCTCTGCTCTTAATGCTTTTATTTATGTCGTTATTTACGGCTTTATTAATAGGATTAATAATTCAGTGATGATTAATCATCACTAAAAATAACAACGCTTTATCTAAGCCACCGAATTGATATTAGTACTCACGTTAGCTTTAAATTCATTTTCAGCATCTGTCTCAATTATGTTTTCGATAGCTGATTCAAGACTTTCACCAGCATCAAAACTCTTAATAAGATCATTACCAATCCGTTTAATCGTCTCTATCAGTTCAACCAATTGTTCTAATTCAAGTTGTGGGTTTAACAAAGTTATCTTTAGGTAACTCAGGCCATTCACCTTTGTTGATGCAATAATCTGCTCTCCCCGTTTAAACAGAGCTTTTCTAATCGCTTCATTAATTGAGCAAGTATCGGTTTCGGATTTTATTTCATGGTTATAATCAGATTGCTTCTGTGGCAAATACCGAAACACCAGTGCGGATAACTCGGGCTTATGTAATACTTCTATACAAGGCTCGTTATCCAGCATGTAATAGGCTTGCTCAGCAATATCTAACACTTGATCAAAGTAATCGCCTAATTGCTGAGCACCAATAACGCGCAAGCTTAGCCAGAGTTTTAATGCATCAAAGCGGCGGGTTGTCTGTATGCTTTTATTAACCAGATTGGGCGTCCCTTCCTGAGACTGACTCAATGGGTTTAAATAATCCGCATGATGAGTAACATCCTTAAACTGATGTTTATCCTTAACAAAAAATGCACCGCAACTGACTGGCTGAAAAAATGACTTATGATAATCCACTGTCACCGAGTCAGCCTGTTCTATACCAACTAACTTGTTACGACGCTGATTCGAAATCAATAGTCCGCAACCATAAGCAGCATCCACATGAAACCACAGTTTTTGTTGCTGACAGATATCGGCAATGTCTTGCAACGGATCGATGCTGCCAAAATCAGTGGTGCCAGCAGTTGCCACAACACAAACAGGAATTAAATTATCGTTACGGCACTGGATCAGTTTTTGTTGCAGATCATGAGTGTCCATTCGAAATGCACCATCCGTAGCAACCGAAATAACACTCTGATAACCCAGCCCAAGAATAGCAGCCGACTTTTGCACACTAAAATGACTGACTTCAGAAGTTAAAATTCGAAACCGGCTCGCTTCCTTAGGCAATCCTTGTTGCTTAATACTGTGCAACAAGTGATAGCGAGAAAAATGATCCCGTGCCAACAATAACGCCATTAAATTAGACTGAGTACCACCACTGGTAAAAATACCATCGGCATTTTTACCAAGACCTATTTTTTGTATGGTCCAGTCAATTAATGACTGCTCGATCAAGGTTCCACCTGCACTTTGATCCCAGGTATCCAGTGATGAATTAACTGACGACAGTATCAGTTCAGCAACAATGGCCGGATAAACAATGGGGCAATTCAAATGCGCCATATATCCCGGTTGATGAAAATAAACGGCGTCATCAAGATACAACTGCTTTAGCTCTTTCAAACTTTCTGTAAACGACAACAAAGGTTGCTCAAGATCAAGCGATTGAAACTGTTGCGCCAGATCTTTAGGTGTCTTTCCACTAAACGGTTGCTCTACTTGTTCCATTTGTTGCGACAACAAAGATAAAGCATCCACTACCCGACTGGTTAACGCCGACACAGTCGTACCATTAAAAATAAAAGATTTACTTTTCCAGGCGAATTCGGACGCTAATTTGTCGCCCCGATACTGCGAAATAATTTCTGCGTTACCCATGCGTGATCCCGCTTTTTTATTTGTTAATGACAATAAAATTCAACACAACAAACGCTTCGTCGGTTTGCCGTAACCCATGAGCGCACAATGTAAATGATATTCATTCTCATTACAATGCAAATCGTAATAATAATCATTATCATTTAAAAATGAGATGGAGGTTATCAATGAATGGAATTATTTTGGGATATACAAAGGAGATAACACTTACAGGAAGTAAGGTTTTAAACCGAAGCTTAAACGTCCGGCTGAATTTGTGTCGAATTTATCTGTGTTTTTTACATATTTTTGCTCATTTTTAGTGACGAGAAGCCATACTTTTGCAATCAATTACTAACTGTGATTTTTAGTTACCATTAATATACGTTTATAAATCTCTTATCTCTTTATAAATTTTTTATTCTTCATATCTTGCTGTCATCTTAAAACTTATTTTCACATTAACTATGCCTTCACATCTGTAGCCCTTTTCTGTCATGAAATTTCTGACCATTGAGCATTAGCAATACCCCTAACAACACGACTGCGGTACCGATAACAGGTAGTTTTTCAACGCCCAGATAATTTACTGTATAACCACCCAACCAAGAACCGGCTGCAATACCGACATTGCATGCAGAAAGATTGAAAGCCACTGCTGATTCAGGGCTTTCTCTACCCACCTCAAGCGAACGAGACAATGTCACTGTAAATAGGGTTGTATGCACAGCCCCCCAAACTATTACGACCAAATACAGTGACACTACTGTCACATGATTAGCAGCAGTCATTAACCCCATAGCAACAGCAAGACTGATGGATAAGACAATTGCTGTTAAAAGCAACTGATGTTTTGACACATAGCCGACTACCCAACTACCCAACAGTCCTGACACACCAAAATACAGTAACAGCAAAGTAGTATCCTTCCCTGCAAAACTCTTATCCAAAATTGGCAGTAGATAGGTATACCCGGTAAACATTCCAGTGAAGATGAGCGTAGTTGTTAATAAATGCACCAAAAAAAAGTAATTCTGTATCAAACAATAAAAGTTCTCTTTCGTCCTATTATGTATGACATGGCGCTGTGGAGTAAAAGACATTAAAAGCACCGCCGCCAGAAATCCCATACCAGCGATAAACGTGAATGCCAATCGCCAATTAAATGTATCCGATAAAAAATTAAGAAGAGGAATCCCAATTACAGTAGCAATAGCGACTCCCATGTTTGCACGCGATATGGCCCAAGCCGACTTGTCAGACGGTACAAGCTGCTCTGCAGAAACCATTACATTGGCAATAATGGCAGGAAGAAGACAGCCCTGAATGATCCTAACGACAACAGCTACAGTGTAGGATGCGTATAGTGCAATCAAAAAGTTACCCGCAACGAATATAAGTGTTCCACGAGTAACAAGCGTCCACCGATTACCTTGACTAAATAACTGAGTAACAAATGGACCCGCAAGGGCGGCTGAAATTGCAAACCACCCCATCAAGTTACCTGCCTGAGCAAAAGGAATTTTCATTCCTTTTGCCAATGCGGGGACTAAACCCACAACCGAGAACTCAGTCGTGACACTAACAAATCCACAAAATGCCAAGATTGTTAAGTACCAAGAAGTCATCTTTCCTTCAGGCATTAGCTCCACCATCAATGGTAAACCCTGTGCCCGTTATACTTCGACTTTCATCACCAGCAATCCAGGTCACCAGCGCCGCTATATCTTTAGGTTCAGAATATTTGGGAATACACATTACACTTCGTTGTGCGTCTGAAAACTCACCATCAGCTGGATTCATATCAGTATTTGTTGAGCCTGGATGTACAATATTTACAGTAATGCCGCGAGGACCTAAATCTCGTGCCAAGCCTTTTGTGAAACCGATTAACGCAGATTTAGTAAGGCTATATAGGGTAAGCCCCTGCATCTTAGTATACTCGGCAAGATTACTGCCGATAGAGATAATGCGCCCGCCTTCTTTCATATGTTTCGATGCAAACTGAGATGCCATAAAGACTGCTTGCACATTAACATTCAGATTCTTTTGAAACTGTTCTAACTTAATCTCCTCAAAGGTTGAAACTTCGAAAAGGCCTGCATTGTTTACCAAAATATCAATCCTTCCGAACTCCGTTACAACCTTATCTACAGCTTTTTGAATGGATTCAACACTTGCATTGTCAGCTTTTATCGCCAGAACACTTGAGCCAGTATTTCTAATTTCAGCCTCAACTTCCTGAGACGCGACCCTTGAGTTCAAATAAGTAAATGCCACATCGGCGCCCTCTATCGCGAAACGCTTAGCTATAGCAGCACCCATTCCCCTGCTTCCACCTGTAATCAGTGCTACTTTACCTTTCAATGTATTCATAATGCTTCTCCTAGAGCAACCTTATTAACGTAACGATCGTTACATTATTAAGGTTAGCATGACGGATTCTTAAATGTCTATAATTATGTTACGATTGTTACAGATTAAAAACGGAACAAAGTACAGGAGAGAGGTGATGGCCAAAAGAGGTCGCCCCCGAACTTTCAACAGTGATGATGCTTTGAAAAAAGCAATGCTTGAGTTTTGGTCACAGGGCTATGAAAACACACCAATGTCAAGCCTAATTAAAACGATGAAGCTAAATGCAACCAGCATTTACGCAGCTTATGGATCAAAAGAAGCGCTTTTTCTAAAAGCAGTAGATTTATATTGTAGAAATGATGGTTCACGCATCTGGTCTGCAGTTCAATCTGCATCATATCCGATAGAGGTTGTTACGGAGCTCTTGCATAAAAGCGCAGAAGAATTCACTCGACCGAATCAACCAAAAGGTTGCTTAATTATTATGGCTTCGGCTATATCCAGCTCAAGCAGTCCATCTGTGTATCAAAAGCTAAAAAAACTGCGAGCCAATAATGAAAGAGTACTTATAAAACGATTCGAAGAAACAAAGACAATATCTGAACTCGAATCAGATAAGCCAATTTCTCATTGGAAGTCCGTTGCAAAATTTTATTTAACCGTTCAGCAAGGGATGTCAATTCAAGCCAGAGACGGGGCAAAGCCAGCTGAGTTACTGGATATTGCAGAGAACGCTATATCTGCCTGGGATGCTATAAATGAAAAAAGTTTTGTGAAATAAATTGTGATCCAATCTTATAACTAATTTTTCATTCAATAGTGAAACTTTTTACTGAAATCACAGTTTATACAAAGCTTTTAGTTCAACCCTCAGATCTAACTTCTACCAATTCCGCTTTACTGGTTTTAAACGATAGCCGGGCTTGCCACAACAAAAACAATCCAACGAGAACCAATGTGACATTAATGCCATGCACAACGGGTAATGGATGATTAAAGCCAAAGGTTTGCCAATGCAATAATGCTACTATCAGCAAAACCATACCCGTGGTTAATTGAAACATTCGTTTGCTGGTGATGGCATTTTTAATCATTAATGCGGTTATCGCCGTTAAAGTCAGCGTGACTAAAAACACTGCCAGAGCAGGAACGCTGGTGAAGATGGAAAACATTGAGCTGGCCAAAGCTAATGGACTGCCCCACACCATAGCGACCCATAAATCATTAATAAAATTTTGATGTTTTCGACGACTGAGCCAGATATTAACGCCACTGGCACAAATAACCGTTAAACAAAGTCCCAAGGCAACGTATAACACTTTAACCGGAAAACCCGCAAAATGGCCAAAGTGTAAACGATAAACTGAATACGCCACCTGTCTGCCAGCGGCACCATCGGACATGCCCTGATGAGAAATTACCTCTCCATTAGAGCGTAATTGATACAGCTCCGAATAAATAAATCGGCCGGGCAAGGTTGCAGCAACTTCGAGAAACTGATGGTCGGTGCCCTTGTTCTGAATCACCAGATAAATTGGTGTGGCGTTGGGCGCGTATTGCTGTAAGTTTTCAAACGCTTTGCTGTAGTTGATTGTCTGTTGTGATTGATTAACTTTCGGTTCTGCGCCATAAACAGCATTAACCACGGCATCGCGATCATTATTAAAGAACACTCCGGCTGAGGCGGCAATAAAAATACTGACCAAACCAATAAAGGCTCCGGTTAAGCCAATCATTAAATAAAAAGGTGTGCCCCAAACACTGAGACGGTTGTGCAAGTCCACCTGATTCAGCCGTTCGCTTTTATTACGGCGCCAGATAAAGGCATCTTTAAAAATTCTTGGATGGGCAATAATGCCGCTTACAATTAATCCACATAACATTGCCCCAAAAATGCCAACCACAATGATGCCAAAGGTTTGTGGTAAGTGAAGATTAATATGCATTTCTTTTAAAAAATGAGTCCAGCCTTCAACCGGTGCATCACTTAAACGACCATCACGGTTAACAAACCATTCCTGTCCATCTCCGGCAATGTGTATTCTGGGAACTTCTTTGGTTGGTAATACCACATACAAGGATTTTGGAACCTGCTCAACCCGTAACAAAAACTCATCCACTGCAGTTTCAATTTGCTCTGGCGAATAATTCAAATACTCTTCTACATTGGGCTGTTCCCATCGTTCGAATTCTTCAAACAACACAACAAAGGAACCGGTTAAACAGATCAAAAACATAACCGCAGCAACGAATAGACCAAGCCAGGAATGGCTGGCCAGTGAGCGTTTTACCCAGCTGTTGTTTGACTTATCCATTGTGATGATTCCTATGTTTTTACTGAAAATATTTAATGAACAGAATGTTGTTTAATCGATTTGTTATAAACGTTTTTAATAACTTTTTTATCTGCTTTTGCCAGATCTATGGCACTGTCGGTATCATTATCAGTATCATACTGCCCACCATACTGACTCCCGCCATAATCATAGATGGTCTGATACGTTTTGGTTGCGACAGTATCCAGCAAGCGCCAAGAGACCACATTATTGGTAGCATAAATGCCGCAATAACCAAGGTGTTCGCCAGCTCTCCGGGTAACGCCATCACTAACAACAAACAAATCACGGTACTGAATACAAAAGTTACGGGGCCGGCAACCAAAAACGTCCCTACACGGCGAGCGTAAATGGGCCATGCTTGAAAGGTCACCTGTCGGGGCTTAAACTGGTTACTGTGTTTTGCCTTGAGTGTCTTTTTCATTTCAGCTTCAGTTTGTAATGACTCAGCTTTATTGCGATTGTTTTGCTTAAATTTTTCAGAAGTAATGCCAATAAGCATCATCGCCATTAATGCTGATGTGATCGCTAAAAATGTTAGTCCAAACTCAGCGCCATAACTCTGCTGCCATAAAACACCGCTTGCTATTAAAAGCAAACCACTGCCAATTCGTTTAGCCGTTTTATTCTGACGGGTTCGCCATGTTTGCCAAAGCGCTAAAATAGTCAACAGATTGAAAAATATGGGAAGCAGAATGGTCGTCATTTTAAAGCCTTAAAATTAAGTCATTAAACGCCAAAAAAGTACCGGATAACCCGGTACTTTTTGTATTGCATTTTAAGTGTTGTATTCAAAAGAAATAATTATCATCGCTTACCTAAAACGAATAACGAACATTCGCCGTAATGGTTCGCCGTTGACCATAGAAACAATCACCGCGATCCAGACAGGTTGTGATGACGGTTTTATCCGTTACGTTATCCACATTTAAACTGACATCAAAGTTACCCAGCTCATACCCCAGTAACAGATCAAACAGTGTGTAGGTATCGGTGGTTACGGGTGTGGCAACACCGTTTTGTAGCGTCGTAAAATGACTTTCGCCGACGTAACGTACACCGCCACCGATTTTAAAGCCCTGCCAAAATGTATTAGGTCGGTAGGTTCCCCATACTGACAACATATTTTCTGGAACAGAATTTATGTTGGTATTGGTTTCATCTTTTGCTTCACTGATGTTGGTAAAGCTGGCGTACACATCGACTGTGTCCCACTCCAACTGCGCTTCGAGCTCGGTACCTTTTACAGTGGCTTCACCAATTTGAGCAATAGAAGGCTGACCGTTCACAATCACATTAACTGTACGATTTTTTTCTACCGTGTCGAAAGCAGAAAAAGTAATTAAATGCGCCGTACCTTGTGGCTGGTACTTTAAACCAATTTCTTTTTGCTCACCCATTTTCGGTTTTAACAGATTGCCACTGGCATCAATGCCGGCAATTAAATCAAACGACTCTGAGTAACTAATGTAAGGATGCATACCATTGTCGAAGCGATACAACACACCAAGACGTTTGGTGGTTTCTGAATAATCGTTTTGCGGATTTTGATACTCGCCGGTTTTCGCCTTATCGGATCGTAACCCCAGAGACACAATTAAATCATCGTTAAAGCGCATCTGGTTTTGCAGATAAATACCCGACTGTTGCTGAGTAGCGGCAGATGCACTGGTAAAGTCAGGCTCGGTAGACAAATCAATGCTGCCATAAACCGGAGCATACACATCCAAAGGCCCCCCTGCTTCATAACCGAATAATGTTGCATCCGACAGATCCGCCTGCTGATAATCAAAACCCAGAACAAAATTATGGGTGACACTGCCGGTTTCAAAGTGGCCGTGCAATCGGAGATCAGAAGTTAATGATTCCGCTTCTTTGTCCGCCATATAAATCGAACGAACAATGGTTCGATTATCATCGAGTAAATCAAACGGTGAGCCGGTTGCATTAAAACGATAAGGGTACATGGTGCGATACTCCGCCTGACTGTCCATGTATCGTGCCGACCAATGCACACTCCAGTCACCATTCAAATCGTGATCAACAATGGATGTTATCGCCGTTTGCTCGGTGTCGTAACGATCAAACCCTGGCTCACTGACAAATCGGTTCGATGGAATTTGACCAAACTCGGTTGGGAAAATAGTGCCCACATGAGGTAAAAACTGGGTACTGGAACCCGACTCATTTTTCTGCGCGTTTGCCAGCAATGTCCACTCGGTGGATTCACCCAGATAAAAGGTTAGCGCCGGAGCCAGAAAATAACTGTCGTCGTTGACAAAATCGGTTTGCGTCTCACTGTCACGAAACATTCCCGATAATCGATACAATACAGAGGCATCGCCATTGGCAGCATCCGTAACATCAAACGCCAGTTGACGGCGATTGTAGTTACCCAATTGTCCCCACACTTCTGCCTCAGACTGAGCTTGCGGACGCTTACTCACCAGATTAACAATACCGCCAATGGTGCCCTGCCCATACAACACGGAGGCGGGACCTTTTAATACTTCGATCTGACCAAGTGAATAAGGATTTGGCCGAACATTATTGTAGTAACCGTAGAGTACTTTCATTCCGTCGAGATATTGTACCGGCGAAGCACCACGGATCATCGACCAGTCGCCACGGGTATCCACGCCAAATGGCCCATTGTAAACACCGGCCACATAACCCAGAGCATCCTGAATGGTTTCTGCGCCAAGATCCTGAATTCGCTGTTCGGTTAATACCGATACTGAAATCGGCGTTTCTACAATGGGGGTATCGTCTTTGGTGCCAGATGCACTGACATAGGCAATGGTTCCCCGTTTAGAAACGACCGTTATCTTATTGTCGTTGGCTTCTGCATTATTTCCGGGAAAGGCACTCTCAGAAGAGCTTCTCACAGAAGATGTACCAGAAGACTCACCACTAACGGACTGACCGGCTTTACCCTGTGACGCTTGCTCAGCCATCAAGGGTGCGGATATCAATGATGCGCTGGCCATTAATCCACCTAATAATCCCCATCTTATGGAGCTGGATACTTGATTTAATTTCATTGTTCGACCCATTAATAAATATAAAAACAAAAGGTTGTAACCGAAACCAGTAAGCTTGCAGACGACATCAACAAGGCAATATTCCGGCTTCAGAGAGTTTGTCATTCGAATTCGATGCGATCTTAATGATAATCATTACTATTTGCAATACCAAATAAGAATAATTATCATTTGAGTTATGATGCACTATCTAACCACAGGATTTTTCAGGGAAATTTGTTTCAGGACGTTTTCAATATTCGGTTTGATCCGGTAAGCTGAGCTTTTGTAATCAAGCACTCATCCTATGAATTCACACGCCAAAGCCGCGCTTTTATTGGTGACCACCATTTTCCTGGCTGCATTGGTCACGGTTCTGGCAAAAGTCACGCTCGACCGGGTGAATGCGTTTACCTTCAACTGGTTACAAATAGCCGTGTGTATGGTGTTTTTAACCCTTTACACGTTTTTCTGGCGACGCGAGTCCTGGCCCAAACACCTGACAATGACTCAATGGCTTTACGCTGCCGCCATAGGTTTTGCCAACTTCACCATGGTACGGTTTTTATTTCTGGCAGGTTTAGAAGCTCTACCAGTTACCACGCACGCTTATCTGGTTAACTTTGTTGGATTGATTACCATGTTTCTCAGCATTGTGCTGCTGGGTGAAAAACCCTTTTTAATACAAATATTCGGCGCATTAATTGCGCTCTCGGGCTTAACCGTATTTTTCGAACACATTCCAAAACCCGAGCAAATGTCGGGTATTTTGCTGGTGGCTATCGGGGTATTTTTTCTGGCGCTCACCAACAATCTTATTCGCCGCTTTATGGTGTTTCATCGTCAGGCCATGTCGGCTGTTATGTTATCCACGCTCGCCATCTGGATTGGTGGTTTACCTATTGTGAGTTACGGATTAATGACCGATCTTGACTCACTTAACTTTTCTTTTGGCGACTCTCTGATTATTATTGCCAATGGTATTATTGCGCTGGGGTTAACGCTGATTGTGTTTAATAAAGTCCTGCAAACCTTGCGCAGTTATGAAGCCAGTGTGCTGGCGTCTACTGGCGTTGTATTTGTTGCTGTACTGGCAATTCCCATCACCAATGACGTACTCAGTCTGAATAAACTATTCGGCATTGCTATTTTATTTATTGGTATTTTAATGACACAATTTAAAATACCTGTCTCTCAACTGTTTAAATCAAAAGGTACGAAAGATCATGACGCTTGAAGAATTTGAAAAGGCTTATCCCGTTATCATCGAGCTACCCATTCACTGGGGTGATATGGATGCGTTTCAACACGTCAACAATGTGATGTATTTTCGTTATTTTGAAAGCGCGCGAATCGCCTATATGGCCGAAACAAAAATAATGGATGAAATGAAGAGCAAGCAGATTGGTCCAATACTGGCATCAACCGAATGTCGCTACCGGCGTCCGGTCACTTATCCGGACACCTTAAAAATTGGTTGTCGTACCGTGGAAATGGGTGAACAGGACTTTATTCAGGAATACGCCATTTTTAGTGAGTCACAACAAACCATTACCACTTATGGCAAAGCTCGTATAGTTATGGTGGACTATAAAACACAACAAAAAACAGCGGTCAGTGACAGTATTCGACAAGCCATTAACAAACATGAGCCTAAGCCTTTAGTGTAAAAATTTAAACTTGATCTTACTCTGACAATGAAAAGAACTTTAGGCAAACAGACCATATAGCTTTATCATAGTTGGTTTTTCTGGTTTTAGAGTGACTCAATTAAGCTCAAAATCATTCATTCCGCACACAGCCACTGGCATGGACGCCAGTGGAAGTTATTGTCAGCCATGGAAGGCTGTCAATAACGGTGTGTTGACAGGTATGAGTGATTTTGAGGAACCCGAAGGGCTTAATTGATGGAACGCAGGGCCTTTTGCCTTCTTTTTGGCTCTTGAAAAAGAAGGTCGCCTGAAAAGGCGAAACAGATGTAATTAAATAAAAGTAGATGTTAATCTGTTTTTTGAATTCATATTTTTAAAATATCGACTATCCATTTAAATTGTATTCTTTTCATATTGCTGCCACATCGAGTTATAACTTTTTCACCTTAAGCGAAAACAAATCAAGTCCAGTAATCAGATCGAAAATCGAAGTTAACCGGCCTGATTACTTTTAAACGATTTCGATTCATTTAGTTTATAAAACTGCTCTATCTGCTCAATAAACTGTTCAGAAGCAACGGGCCTACCAATAAAGTAGCCCTGCGCTTCATCGCAGCCCTGATCATTCAAAAAAGCATACTGTTGACTGTCTTCAACCCCCTCCGCAATCACTTCAAAACCCAAGGTTTTTGCCAGTGCAATTAACGATTTGGCCATGGCTTCGGAAGACGCTTTGGTTTGCACATCATTTACAAAGGTCCGATCCAGTTTTATTTTATTAAACGGCAATCGTGTTAAATAACTTAACGATGAATAGCCGGTACCAAAGTCATCCAGTGCCAGATAAAATCCAAAGTCATGCATTTCCTGTAACACCTTGGGTATTACATCATTATCAATAAACACCGACTCGGTGATTTCAATTTCAAGATCCGCCGGGGTTAAGTCCAGCTCCTTTAATGTTTCTATTAAAAACGAACTCAAGTCGTCTTTTTGTAACTGGATTGCCGAAACATTAATGGCAATTCTGGGCAGATTCAGCCCCTGTTCCCGCCACTGTTTCAATTGCATCAAGGCTTGTCTGGCAACCCAGCGCCCCACCGACACAATTAAACCGGTTGACTCAAGAACAGGGATAAACTCCTCTGGCGAGACAAATTCTTTTGAAGGATGATTCCAGCGCAATAAAGCTTCAGCGCCACTTACCTGACCACTCTCAAGATAAACCTGAGGCTGATAAAATAATTGCAATTGTTTTTTTGCGAGTACTTTTCTTAGATCATTTTCTAATTGTGAACGACGATGCACTTTTTCGGTAATTGCTGCGTTATAAAACTGAAAACCATGTTGCGCTTTATGTTTTGATGAATACATGGCGGCATCGGAATTTTTTAATAGCTCATCAAAACTTTCACCATCATCTGGGTACATGGCAACGCCAATGCTGGCATTAATAAATCGCTCAAATTTCCCGAGTTGAAATGGCATTTCCAGAGATTGCAGTATTTTTTCACATACCCGAGCCAACTGAGCTTCACTTTCAATATCTTCAAGGATCACCAGAAACTCATCCCCGCCTAAACGAGCAACGGTATCCTGTTTTCGAACCAGTTGTTTCAAACGAATTGAAAATTGCTTCAGCAAATAATCGCCCTTGCTGTGACCTAATGAATCATTAATGATTTTAAAGTCGTCCAGATCAATAAATAGCATACCCACTTTGGAACCGTCCCGTGAGGCTCGCTGAGTACTGTGTTGAAATCGAAGCTGCGACATACTTCTATTTGGCAAATAGGTCAGTTGATCATGATAGGCAAGAAAATCCAGACGTTCTCTGGCCAGTTTCAACTCGGTAATATCCGAGAACACAAACACAAAGTGACTGACCTGAGTAGTTTTTTGTTCAACTTTAGAAACGGTGAGTAATATTGGGTGGCGCTCGCCGTTTTTTTTCACACTCCATAACTCACCCTGCCAAAACCCTCGCTCCATTAATTGTTCACGCAGTGCCCGATAAATCTCTCTATCCTGTCGAATTAACTTATATAACTCAATTTTTTTGTGCAGTACTTCCTGTTTTTCGTACAGGGTAATATCCGAATAGGCCTTGTTAATATCCAGAACATTCAACCGATGATCGGTAATGGCTGCTGCCTCACCCGCCGCAGAAAAAACTTCTGCGTGCAATGCCATTTGACGTTCTCTATTCTTTAGTGCACTCAAGTCAGTAATCGAAAGAATCACCCGTTTCGCTGTCTCATCGATATTTAGTTCAGGGATCATCTGAGCATGACTCGAATCAAACGCCAATAAATTAATATTCATGACCACCCACCTTGGGTAGCGCTGACCTGGTACCGATAGCCCAATAGTTGCGTAATGCTGACTGGTCTTATGCTGGAAACATTGCTCAACTTGCTGCCAAAGCGAACTTGTCACCTCTTCCTGTTCATCCATAAGCATAAACCGAGGTGGCTTTAGCGTCATTTGATCAGGTAAAGCGGAATCAATCTCAAGCACTTTACTGGCTTCGGTATTAATATAATCAATACCGCCAGTGTCATTAACAACCAGAATCCCGGCTGTAATATTGTCCAATAATGCTTTTAATGGGTTAAACCACTGTCCTATAACCAAACTTGTATCCCTTTCAGTATATAAAGTTTGTATTGCTTTCTTAGAATGCCACCTTAAATAATTCTTTTAGGGTGCTGGCGTAAGTTTGATATCCAGCAGAATCGATATTCGAAAGGTCAACACGCTTTAATAACTATAGATTTTAGTGGGTATTATTGAAAATACCATTTTTGATATAAAAAAGATTAACATGGTCATACAACCCCATTTAATGGCAAATATCTCACAAAATAATAAGCCATCGACGGTATTTCTATCGATCTCTCTCTTCTACACTTATTTTATGCAACAAAACGAACACAGAAGGAGTTGTTATGTTTGCTCATCGATCAGAAGGCTATAAAGTAGAAGAAGGTTCTCTGGAAGAATTTCTAACGGCTATCGAACATCAGAAATCAAAACTTGGCGAGTCTCGTGCCAAAAGCGGTAAAAAACCACTGCATTTTAACTACCTTGAAAAGAAGTTTGACGAAGCCTTTGGTAAGCTTTAATTATTTTCATTAAGCGCTATCCGTTAGGAGTACAAGCGATTAATGCATTCTTGTTAGTATAGCTGAGCTATTACAAATTGAGGTTTCAGCAGAGGCTTCCTGTGCTTTTTATTTAGACTTAATTTCACTATCCAAGCGGTTATAAAAAAATTTCCTTTTAGAATATTTACCAGCCTTTTTTTTCACACGATATTACAGCACTGTATTTCTACACTATATTTCTACACGATCACAACACGAACGCTGGAATATTACTTGCTACTCAATGCATTCCAACCGGCTTTTTCAACTCAATTTTTTTTCAAACCAGTGTTTCCAACCAGCGCTTTCCAACCATTTCATGCCACTTACTTCATGTTTTGTAATTCACGTAATAATCACTCGTAACCTCAATATTGATTTATCAACAAACAACAATATGAATCAAGATATATGAATAAACTTAATTGCCATAATTCGTCATAATTGCGCCCGAGGTATAACAGAGTTTCCGGTTTAAATAGAGAGTAACTTTCTCACAAACCGGGTTGCATAAAATGAAACTATCGACAGCTAACGCTTTTAAGAGTTTTAACTCTGTCATCCTATCTATAATTTTTTTGAGTTTTCGTTCTTTGCGAATTTTTACTGTATTAATAAAACCGATAACTTCCATTAAGCTCATTAAATACCTGTTCGCTTCTGTTTGCCTTAATTTAGTCAACCTGAGTTATGCGGCTAACCCACATATGGACGAGCCAAGTGCAGGTGAATTTATTTTACATAAGAATGACGCAAGTCATGAACAGGCGCCCATTCTCGATACTGATGTAACCATGACCATTTCAGGCCTAACTGCCAGAGTCAGAGTTGCACAAACCTTTAAAAATGATACGCCAGACTGGGTTGAAGGAATATATCAGTTTCCACTGCCTGAAAAATCATCGGTAGACTACTTATCAATGGTCATTGGCGATACGCTTATCGAAGGTGAAATCAAAGAAAAGAAACAGGCAAAAAAGCTTTACAACATGGCAAAAAAATCAGGCAAGAAAGCCACACTGTTGCAACAGCATCGTCCTAATATATTTAGTAACTCGGTTGCCAATATAGCGCCTTATGAAACCATTGTTGTCACCATTGAGTATCAGCAAGACTTACTGTTCAGCGATACGGGTACACTGGGTATTCGATTTCCCATGACCATTACCCCTCGCTATTCACCGAGCAGCAAGTTAATCGAGACCTTTACCGATTTTCAACGAGGTTTTCAATTAAATCCCCTAGATTCAACAACCATTGCACTGGATAATCAAAGTCATCAGTCCTCGAATAATGTCAGTATTCAGGTCACACTCAATAGCGGCATTCCGCTGCAATCATTATCGAGCCCTTCGCATCACATTATTCATAAGCAACAATCTCTCAAGCAGCACAGCATTACACTGGATCACTTAAATTACAAAGCTGATCGGGATTTTGTTTTGAACTGGAAACCATTGCAAGGCGAGCTACCACGAGCGGCTGCCTTTAGCGAAACCATTAACAATGAAACCTATCTCAGCTTGATGGTTATGCCACCTAAAATGGCGATGAACCAACAACAGCATGCAAGAGAAGTTATTTTTGTGATTGATACTTCAGGATCTATGGCGGGCGAATCGATTCGTCAGGCAAAGGCTGCTCTACTGGCAGGATTAAACACTTTGCAGCCCGAGGATCATTTCAATCTGATTGAATTTGATAACAGTACTCGCTCATTATTTAAATCGGCACAGCCCTTTAATGAATCGCATTTGCGTCAGGCCAAAAACTTTATTCACCAATTCAACGCCGATGGCGGCACCGAAATGTATCACGCTATGGAAACAGCGCTCGACAATCAAACAGATACTAATCGAGTGCGTCAGGTTATATTTTTAACCGACGGTGCCATCAGTAACGAAGCCCAACTGTTCAAACTGATCAAAAGCCAGTTAGGAAACTCTCGACTGTTTACCATTGGCATAGGCTCAGCGCCAAATTCGTTTTTTATGAAACGGGCAGCTCAGTTTGGCAGAGGTAGCTTTACTCATATCGCCGATGCCGGGCAGGCGTCACAAAAAATATCCGCCTTATTTGAAAAAATACAAAGTCCTGTTGTTTCAAATATTACCATCAACTGGCCATCTCATACGCAGGTCGAAATGTGGCCCAACCCTATCCCCGATCTTTTTGTTGGCGAACCACTGTGGATTAAAGCAAAACTGAGTAATCCAAAAGGTCAGGTCACCATTAATGGCCAACTTGCTGATCAGCTTTGGCAAACGCAGTTGCCTTTAAATTCTCACCAACAACAGCCGGGAATCGCCAAGTTATGGGCAAGAGAAAAAATTGCCTCCATTATGAATCATTCCTATCATGGCCGTGTCAATGACAAGGACAAAACAACAATTATTGATACGGCATTAGAGCATCAATTGGTCAGCCGTTTTACCAGTTTGGTTGCGATTGATAAAACGCCTAGCCGAATTGCCGAATCATTAAAACAGAAACGCATTGCATCCATGCGACCAAAAGGCAGTTCTCAAGCGCTGGCCTACCCCAATACGGCCATTGCTCTCACACTGACACCTATCAATGCGCTGTTATTATTGTTGCTCAGTTTAACCGCGTTGTTTTTTATTGGCCGAAAGCATTAAGTTAACCATTTTAATTTCAACTATTATGAAAAAATTGATAACCTTATTTTTTATTTTTCTGGTCTGTGTATCGAGTTATTATTTATTAACGCCGATATACTATAAAAGCAAAGCCACTGTCGCTCAGATCTTACTGAACAATGCGTGGCAAGAAACCCGAAATAATGCACAAAATCATAAACCCTGGCCATGGGCAGATACATGGCCGGTGTTTAAGTTAACCTTACTGAAAAACAGTCCTTCGAATCCTCATTCATTTCTTGCGCTTGAATCTTTTATTGTTCTGGATCAAGCCAGTGGTGAAAGCCTTGCGTTTGCTCCCGGCTGGGTAGCAGGTACGGTAACACCCGGCGACCAGGGTAATAGTTTAATTGCCGCTCATAGAGACACCCACTTCTCCATATTAAAAACATTATCCATAAATGATCGCCTGCGCATTGAAAATACACAGGGCCATCAAATCGATTTTGTGATTGACTCCATAGAAGTGGTCGATGCTACAACCAGTATGCCCAACCTTCACACAACAGAAAGTCGGATCAGTCTGATCACCTGTTATCCGTTTGATATGTCAGTACAAGATCCGGACTACCGACTGGTAGTTAGTGCCTATCGGGTATTGATTTAAGTGTGGGTTTTAATTTAAGTGTGGGTTTTAATTTAAGAGCAGGTTTTAATTTAAGAGCGAGTATTGATCTAGGAGCGGATATTAATTTATGTGCTGATATAAATGTTGATACAACCATTGATATAAACAATTTAAACAATAAAAAGATTAATGCGATCAGTTAAGTGCTTGTTTGATTTTTTCAATCAATGCACTCGCATCGGTTTCCGAATAAGTAACAGGTTTGTGCGCACCCCATACTGGCCCAGGCCATGCATTATCCTGTTCGAATCGGGCGATAATGTGAACGTGCAATTGCCGCACAATATTGCCAAGTGCACCAATGTTTAACTTAATCGGTGAAAATAATTGCTTCAATAATTTACTGGTGTCGGCAATTTCTGTCCAAAGTGCCTGTTGCTGCTCAAAGGTTAACTCATACAACTCTTGCGCACTCTCAACACGAGGCACCAATATTAGCCAGGGGTATTGCTGGTCATTCATCAACAACAATCGACTGAAGGACAGCTCAGTCACAAAATAACAATCTTGTTCCAGTGTTTTGTCGAGTTGAAAATGTTCCATTGATCAAATCCATTAGAAACCGATAACTCGAATGTAATCGTCCTAAAAATGATTTGCAACGAAAACACATCTCACATTAAAAAAATGGTCATTGTTTGTTCTTTTCTGTGAAAACATTCAAGCAAAATCAAGCCTAATGTTTATTTTTTAATCACATTTACGGCTACGATTATCAATCACAAAGCTCATAATCTTCTGGCAAATATCCGGCGACAAAAGGCATGCATTCCGAAAACCAACCGGATTTAGCGTAAACAATCCCTTCTGGTTGGCGCATTACCACAGGTTGAGTTTCAACCTGCTCGATTAAGTCGCCCCAAACCTGCAACGCACCTGTTGCGCCAGTTAAATGCATCGGATTATTGTTGTCCATTCCTAACCAGGCAACCGCCAGATAATTTTCACTAAAACCGGCGAACCAGCTGTCTTTTAGATCATCGGTGGTGCCGGTTTTACCGGCCAAATTTAAATCAGGCAGTCGTTGATGAATTTGTTTGCCGGTTCCTTCACTTACCGCCGCTTGCAATAATTTATTGGTTAAAAATACACTTTCCCGTGTTACTACCTGTTCTGCAGTAATTGGGTAACGATCAAGCAATTGCCCGGTTGAGTCCACTACACTGGAAATAATACTGGATTCCACTTTAAGTCCGCCAGAGGCCAGAACCTGATACAAAGAAAGCACTTCAAACGGCGACATTTCCTGCGCGCCTAATGCTAAAGATGGAAAGGCATGCAAATCCCGGCTGAAACCAAATCGATAAAAGTTACTGACTATATTTTCAACCCCGACCGACAACGCCAGTCGTGCCGTGGACAAATTATAAGAGTTAACCATGGCCTGTGTTAAAGTCACATCACCGTGTTGTTGTTTATCGTAATTTTTCGGTTGCCACAAAGAACCGTCGGTTGCGGTTAAACTGAATGCCTTATCTTGTAAGGTCGTGACCAAAGAGTATTGGGACGCTCGTTCCAGTGCCGCCAGATAAACAAATGGTTTTATCACTGACCCCGTTTGTCGGTAAGCATGAATTGCCCGATTAAACCCGCTAAACGATGGATCGCGATCACCAACCACCGCAAGCACATCACCATTAAAACGATCACTGACTACCAGCGCCCCTTGTAAATCATCCGGAACCGAGGGGTAGTGTTTGGTAATCCAGTCAATTCGTTGCGATAACGCCTGTTCTGCAGCTTGCTGTACAAATGGATTAATCGATGTAAACACCGACAGATCATCGTGATTCAGTTGTTCCAACGAATAATGTTGTTTTAACTGCCGCGTAACCATGCCCATGGCCGCTGGCATGGTGCTACGATTCGCTTGTCCTTGTGGGATTACCTGTAACGATTTTTGCTGCGCCAGTTGCCAGTCATTATCGGAAATTTTGCCAAATGCGTGGAGCTGCTCAAGAATTAAGTTGCGTCTTTTTAAAGTCCGTTCCGGGTAGCGTCTTGGATCGTAATAAGAAGGGCCTCGAACCAGTGCAACCAAAGTGGCTATTTGCGAGTGATTGAGCTGACTGATATCACGATCGAAATAAAATCGACTGGCTTTGCCAAAGCCGTGTATGGCGCGGGCTCCCTCCTGGCCGAGATACACTTCGTTAATATAGGCCTGTAAAATTTCATCTTTTGAATAACGCCACTCCAACGTTAACGCCATAATGGCTTCTCTTGCCTTACGCCATAAGGTACGTTGATTGGTTAGAAAATAATTCTTTACCAATTGTTGAGTGATGGTACTGCCACCCTGAGTGATTTTTCCATCGCTGATGTTTTTTTGAAACGCACGAACAATACCTTTCAGTGATATGCCCATGTGCTGAAAAAATTCACGATCTTCAGAAACCAATAACGCATCAACCAGGGTAGCGGGAACTTTTTCCAAAGTAACCAGTTCTCGGTCTTCACTAACCAAAGGATTCACCCGACCAATAAAAACAGGCTCCAGTCGAAGTGGATTGGCGACATTAATATCTGAAATCAACTGTGCTTTAACAATGACTTGATTGTTAATACGGACGCTAACTTTACGAGCCGGAACAAAGCCATCGCCAAACTGAAATCCTCGAAGGTATAGAATAAAGTCTGCACCGTACTGTTCATACTCACCCGGTTGCGTAGCTTTTATTGATTGCCGATAATTTAATTTTTTCAACTCCGAGGTAAACTGATTCAGCGTTGTTGCTTCGCCTTCCAGTAATGACTTTGAGCGGGCGTATACTTTTGCCGGAACCAACCAGCGATTGGTTGCAAACTTATTAGAAATTTCAGCATCACTGTAAACGACCAATGCCAATAACCACACCAGCCCAACTAGAATGAGCCGTATTGTCATTTTTTTTAGAAGCGCCAGTTTGGAACCGCTTGTAATCTCTGCCATACCACTTAATCGTTGAAGACTGTATCAATAACCGGAAAGTTTGATAGTATCACAGTTCGTTTTGCTTCAGGTTTAAACCGAAACAAAACAGGTCTCACATTTAACAAAAGCCCTGTCATTAATAGGAGGTGAGTAAAGTGAAATTAAGCAATAAAGGTCAACACCGACTATTTTTCGCATTGGATTTTCAGGACGATATTAAACAAGCAATTGCTCGATGGTGCGCTACACTTGCGATGAATGGCCGACCAGTGGCCACAGAAAACTATCATTTAACATTACAGTTTTTAGGTAATGTTAATAATCATCAGGTATTTGATATTATTGACGCCATTGACATACCAAATATAAAACCATTTACTATAAATATAGGCACTACCGGTTACTTTCCAAAACAAAATATCCTGTTTGCAGAAGTGGATCAAGATGAGTCCGCACCCATTGATCAGCTGGTGCAATATTTAACCAGTCAACTTAAACCTCTGGATTTTATTAAACGCGCAAAAAAACGCTTTCATCCCCATATTACTCTGGCACGGGATGCCGAGCCACCATTAACCCTTGCCGAAAACGCCAATATAACCACCACTATCCATCACTTATCATTGATGGAGTCCATTTCAATTAAGTCCGGCGTGCATTATGAAGTGGTTGAACAATGGCCGCTTTACAAACCCAGTATCAAAGAGCAGCTGCTTGGCCGTCAAAACACTTAATATTCTATTGGGTAAATTCCTTTTCATATAAAAAAACCGATGATCAATAACCATCGGTTTTTTATTGTTTCTTTTTAACTTTTTAATGTCACAACGGTGAATAGAAAGTTAAAAAGTATATGACATTACAATTACATGCCGGGCATTCCTTGCATGGGCTGGCCATTTAATAACGCGGCACCATCCGAGTAAGTTGCATTTACCTTAAGCGTATCGCCTTCTTTCACTAAAAAGTTCATTTGTGCCCACTGATCGATCATAGGGCTCATGCCTTTTTTAGCAAAAAATGCTTCAGGTGCTTCTGCGTTGAACGCTGCGTTCAAGGCCATCATAATTGCCATAGGATTATTCGGATCCATCTTTTGTTGATCCACTTGAATATCCATGTCAGCTTTGATCATACCGTCTTCCGTAATCAACTGAGTATCTTTCATTTGAATACGAGGGCCTTTTTGCGCCAACTGCATCATGGTATTCATCAGCTGCATATTGTAGGCAGAAACATCTTGTCCCTGCATTGCGGCCTGCTGCATTTCCTGGCTTATTTCACCCATTTTTTTCAATACATCGAGATCCATGCCATTAAAATACATATTCAATTTTGAATCAGTAAACTTTTCACCGGCAACATTTACCAGATCGGTTTTCATTTCAATTGCCATGTTCATGGATGTTTCATTTTCAATATCGGCGACGCCTTTTACTGAAAAGTTTTCCATTTTAAAAAAGTTATTCGCCTGTTTAAATACAATATCACCGACTGAATAAGTGCCTTCACCCGTATAGATGGCGTTGCCTTCCATCAAGTTGCCAGAAATCAGTGTTTGATCAAAATCCAGCTTTACACTGTTCATTGTAAAACCGTCTTCATTTTTACCGGTCACCGTCATACCTGGCCATGCGGCGTTACCAACCAGATGCTCAAAAGTGACATCCGTATCCACATGCATTTCACCGGCAGAAATATTAACCTGTACATCATTATCGGAAAAATCCAGGCCTTTAAAATACACATCGCCCTGCACCGAACCGGCAAAACCTGAAATAAAATGAATGTCGAATAAATCATTAGCATCAATCGTATTTGGAATTTCTTGCTTCAGTTCTTCGCTAGGAATTAGATCGGCATTAATAAAGTACCAGCCTAACTTGATGCCTTCTTCGGTGAATAAAACAGGGCCATAAGACTGGGTCTGTTTAATTTTTAATATTGGTGTGGCGTCAGCAGCGGAGTTTACATTGATTACCGCAGTGGATGAAAAAAGTCCTGAGCTTTCACTCTCAACACTGGCGGATATTTGTGGATTATTATTAAGTTGTGCCACTTCATTGGCGACCACATCTTTTGAGCTGCTCTTAACAAAAAACAACAGTCCCACATAAACCAGTACTAAAATAACAATACCGATAACTAGCTTTTTCATAAAACTTCCTTAAATGTATTTATAGTGTAAATGTTTAAATTTCCATGTGTCTTAATGATAAGACGAGCCGTTGTTCCTGATTAATCCGGCTGAATTTTTTGAAATCATCGCGCCTGGAAATCATCGCACCTGTTTAAGCCTAGATGTTATTTAAAACAACCTTCTTAAAAAACATAACAAAAACCTCCGCTGTTCTGCGGAGGTTTATTTGTAGCAATCATTAATGGCACGATTTTAAATATAATATTGATCGTCCATTGTTATTACAATTGGTGTATTAACCGGACGTACTAACCGAACAACCAGCTAACCGAACACCCAGGCAGCTCCGTTTATAACAGTCTTAGAGTGCTTCAGTTTATTACGACCTTTATTACGAACGTTCCAACAAGGTACGTGCAATGGTACGAATACCTTTACCAGTGCCACCGGCTGACAAGTAACCCGTTTCCGAACCATTTGAACAGGCAGCCAGGTCAAGATGCGCCCAGTGACGCCCTTTACTGACAAATCGCGATAAGAAACCTGCCGCATTGCTGGCGCCTGCAGGGCCGCCACCTTTAACCGGTCGGCTATTAGCCGTATCGGCGTAATGAGACGGCGTAGAGGTCGCATGAAATGGCTCAAGCGGAAGCGGCCAGTGATGCTCACTTTCCTGCTCCGAATGGGTCAAAATATCCTGCGTCAACTGTTTGTCAAAACTGAAGACCGCATTATAGTGATCACCGAGTGCGGTTACTGCGGCACCGGTCAAAGTTGCGGCATCAATAATCAGCTCGGCACCTGTCTCACTGGCCAAAATTAAACCATCGGCCAGTACCAGACGCCCTTCTGCATCGGTATTCAGTATTTCTACGGAAACACCATTTTTGTAGGTTAAAATATCGCCCAATTTGTAAGCGTGGCCACTGACCAGATTTTCCGCACAACACAGGTACAACTTAACCCGTTTGTTTAATCCACGACTGATCGCCAGTGCCAGGGCTCCGGCAACCGTTGCCGCGCCACCCATGTCGGCTTTCATATGCAACATGGATTCACTGGCTTTCAAGCTGTAGCCACCGCTGTCAAACGTAATCCCTTTGCCGACCAAGGCCGCAAAAGGCGCTGCATCGCCCCAGCCGTCTGGCTGAAAGTCCAGCTCCAGCAATACTGGTGGTCGTACACTGCCGCGCCCGACGCCGTGGATCCCGACCAGACCTTCCTGCTCCAGTTCTTCACCGGTTACCATTCTAAAGCTGACATTGTCGGGAGCAAAAGACGCCACAAAATCAGCGGCGTCCTGTGCCAAAACTTGTGGTGACATGTCTTCTGGCGTTCTGTTGACCTGCGTTCGTGTCCAATAACTGGTTTTGATTAAGGCTTTTAACTCTTTATCGTCCTCATCCGACATGGCGCGATATTTAACCTCTGGCACGAACTTGGGAGAAAACACACCCTGAGCAAACGCAAATTGATTCTCTAAATCCCAGGTGTCGCCTTCCAGCTCAAACGCCTGAAAACCCAGCGATAATAATTGTCGACTGGCAGACTGGATTTGTTCTGTGTTTAAAAATTTGGCGAGATGAATGGTGGCGGTATTGCCATCAAATGACAGATTAGATTTTTCATTCCAAACACCGCTGGCAGGTTGATCAGCGAGTTTAACAATTAATGCTTCAGCCATGAGGGCTCCTTTCTTGGTTAAATATTCTTGTTTAGATATTCTTGTTTAAATTTTCGAAATTAATTTTAAGTTCAACACTATTGAGACTTATGCTTAAGATTCTATCAAATACGGTTTTTTCAAGCCCGGTTGCCAAAAAGGGCGAACGATTGAGTGTTTCATTGACGTAATGATTAATATAGTTTTGATTAATATAGTTATGATTAATATATTGAGGGATGCCGGAGAGCATTACAAGCAAAAGCGGCAGGACAATTAAAAGCCTAATCACCAACAAAAATAGCGTGATATCCGCTGTGGCTGAGATATTACCCTCGATAAACAAGCACCCAGGATTACGACATCAATGGGTTATAAGAAAGGGCAAAAAGAAGGATTTAAAAGAGATGCCCCAGCTTGCCATGCTTGGTGGACAGATATTTTTCGTTGTGTGGATTTTTGCCGTATTGCATGGGCACTCGCTCTTCAACCGTGATACCGGCCGACTCTATGGAAGCCACTTTGCGCGGGTTGTTGGTCATCAACTTGATGGTTTTGACGTTTAACGCCTGCAGAGTTTTTCCGGCCAAAGAAAAATCGCGGGCATCGGCAGCAAAGCCCAGCTTTTCATTTGCTTCAACCGTATCCATGCCCTGATCCTGCAATGCATAAGCACGAATTTTATTCACCAGACCTATGCCACGACCTTCCTGACGCAAATACAGCAGCACACCACGACCGGCTTCAGCGATCTTTTGTAGTGCAGCTTCCAGCTGTGGACCGCAGTCACATCGCATGCTGAATAAGGCATCGCCGGTTAAGCATTCAGAATGTATCCGTACCAGCACCGGTTCGTCACCAGTTAAATCACCCATGGTCAACGCCACATGTTCTTTTTGCGTCTCTTCATCTTCCAGAGCGTGTATTTCAAACTCCCCCCAGGCGGTGGGCAGTTTTGCTTTTGCAGCATCAATCAGTGACATCAGGGATCCCAGCACAAATTAAAAAGAAGGATTGTTTCATCTTAATTGAAACGCACCATGGGGGTATTTTACATCAAAGCCCGACAAAGCTGAACGATGCAAATTCGCCGCAAGCTCTATTTATCGCAAGATTAACGGTTTGAAGCATAATATTCGGCGATCCGCAGCGAAAATTCACGCCAGTTTTCTGGGCAATTGTTGTGATCGCCCGGCTCCAGAATCAACCGCCCCTGCTGGGCGACTTTTGCCAGAGCCTTGCCGTGGCTTACCGGGATCACATCATCGGCACTGCCATGCAATATCAAACTCGGAACCGTTTTACTGGCCAACCGTTTTAAATTATCGAAACGATCTTTTAATAAAAACCCCGGTATGCCCCGTCGGGTAAAAAATGGCGTCAGGCTGGTAAAGGTCGAAAACAGCCAAATCTGACACAACGGCCGGTTGTCTGCCAGCATCATGATAATGCCGCCGCCCATGGAGCGGCCCAATCCGATGATTTGCGATGGATCCACTTCCGGCTTTACCACGACCCAGTCGTAGGCGGCGCAAAATGTTTGCTTTAAACTGGCGGCAGTGGGCTGACCGGCGCTTCGCCCATAGCCGGGAAACTCCACCAACAGGCAGTTAAACCCTTGTTCGCGCAATGCTGATAATCGTTCTGCCCAGCTATCGATCACACCCAGTTGGCCGTGGCCTATGATAATGGTGGGTGCAGGCTCGGCGCTTTTGGGATTGGTTTTATCTGAATCGTTTTCTACTGGAGCGATTGCTTCTGGACTGTTTGATTCGGTATCCTTTTCTTCAAGTTCCGACTTATTCAGTGCCGGTAAAAACCACAATTCCGTGTTGCCAAAATCCTGCTTTAGCCAATGCGACTGGATACTTGATAGCGCCCTATCAGAAGAAGACTGAAATTGCGCCAAAGGCTCTTTACTCACTTTGGCAAGACGCTGAACCGGAAACAGCCATTGTTCCTGTTTGAGATAAAACACCAGCCAGTAAATAACCAGAGCAAAAAATAAAATTCCGGCAGTAATTATGACACTTATCAACTAATATACCCTTATGCAGTCGACGAACAATAATAACTCTTCGCACACTTATGCCTGACTCTATGCGCAAGGATCTACGAAAACTCTGCGCCGTCTCCGATGTGGATCCGCGCAAAGGTCGGATCATATCACTCGACGATCACGACGATATACTGCTGGTGCGACAAAACGATAATGTTTACGCCTATAGTAACCGTTGTCCACACGCCAATGCACACCTGAACATGAATGGTGAACGTATTATCGCGCTGGATGAATACCATATTCTTTGCACCGTTCACGGCGCTCAGTTTAATCCGACAAACGGCAAATGCGTATTGGGTCCCTGTAAAGGTCAACACCTGTCAGCACTGGACATCACCATTATTGATGATGAGATCTGCCTTTTAACCTGATACGACTGTTTTTTGGTTGATGACCTTTTTTACCTGGCACTGCTTTTTTATCGAAACTTTTGCTCTAAGATTACTTTTTTGCTCTAACTGTTTTGACCTAAAGTTACTTTTTTTGATCTAACTATTTTGACCTATAGTTACTTTTTTTGATCTAATCATGCCTTCCACCTACACTGTCGGGCTTTTCAATCAGGTTAAACGACGTTCACTATGCAATTTACGCCACCACTTACACCGGCTCGACTGATCAAACGCTACAAACGTTTTCTCGCCGATGTCACTCTGGATGACGGTACCGAACTGACGGTTCACTGCCCCAATACCGGATCGATGAAAGCCTGCTGGGAGCCGGGCTGGCAAGTGTACCTGCAAGACTCGAATAACCCGAAACGCAAATACCCTCACACCTGGGTTATCGCTGAAAATACTGACGGTGAGCGCATTGGTATTAACACCCACCTGGCGAATCAACTGGTGGAAGACGCCATTCGTCAGGGCGTCATCAAGGAGCTGGCTGATTTTGAATCTCTGCGCCGCGAAGTGAAATACGGCGATGAAAACAGTCGAATCGACTTCTTGCTCGAAACGAGCGAATTACCGGTTTATATCGAAGTAAAGAGTGTCACTCTGAAAGAAGACGACGGACTGGGTTACTTCCCTGATGCCCAAACCACCCGAGGACAAAAGCATTTGCGAGAGCTGATGGCTCTGGCGCAAAGCCAACAGGCCCGTGCCGTATTGCTGTTCTGCGTTCAACATACCGGCATAACCAGTGTTGCCGCCGCCCGTCATATTGATCCGGCCTACGCCGAGTTATTGGACGACGCCATCAAGGCGGGGGTTGAAGTGTTGGCTTACGGCACCGACATCACCCCACAAGAAATACGTTTAACGCAAAAACTGACGCTTCGTTAAAGCTTAGGCGATTTAAAAGTCTATTATTCGAAAAACTTATGACTCGAAAGGCTTACGTTTCGAAATCGTATGTTAGAAAAATATGACCTATAGTTATATTGTCTGACCACTATAACCTATGACTTTTCATAAAAATTGGTAATAAGCCCAGGCTAACTGATTTATTCAAACGAGCGCTTCCACAAGGCTTTGCGCGTTAATTCACCAATTAAACGCTATTTTTGTGCACTAATGTACAACAATTCAGCAAGCGAACAATAAAACTTGAACTTCGGGAATTTATCCCCATAATGCCTGTTTGCCGCACTATAATTATGATATAGATCCGCGGCTATGGTTATTCACGAGTGACTTTAATTTGGTTGTAACTGCGGTCACCCGTCAACAATGACGTATTAACATAAGAATGAGGCTGGGAGCGGTCAATGGCTCGAAAATCAGAAAAAGCAGCGACTTCAACAACCCTGGGTAATTTGGGGATAGCACCTTATAAAGAGAAAAAAGGTGAAGAGTACATGAACGCGGATCAACGCGCTCATTTTCGTAATATCCTCGAAACCTGGAAGAAACAGTTAATGGAAGAGGTTGATCGCACGGTTACCCATATGAAAGACGAAGCGGCCAACTTCCCAGATCCGGTTGATCGTGCCAGCCAGGAAGAAGAGTTCAGTCTGGAACTTCGAACCCGTGATCGCGAGCGTAAACTGCTGAAAAAGATCAAAGGCTCCATTCAGGAAATTGATGACGAAGAATACGGTTATTGTGAATCCTGTGGCGTTGAGATTGGCGTTCGCCGTCTTGAAGCACGTCCCACCGCAAACCTTTGCATCGATTGCAAAACGCTGGCTGAAATCAAAGAAAAACAGCTGGGCAAGTAATTCTAAAAGGGTGTTTCGGCACCCTTTCACTTAATGAACAGTAACCCGCAGCCTTCCGCTCCATCGAACTTACCTTATATCGGTCGTTTCGCCCCCTCTCCAACAGGCCGATTGCATTTTGGCTCTCTGGTCGCCGCCGTCGCCAGTTTTGTTGACGCGAAAGCACATCAGGGTCGTTGGTTAGTTCGTATTGAAGATCTCGATCCCCCTCGTGAAGTACCCGGTGCCGCCAGCGATATCCTGCATACCCTTGAAGCTTTCAAACTGCACTGGGATGGCGATGTAATCTACCAAAGTGATCGCAGCGCCCGATATCAGTCCGCCATCCAGCAATTACAACAGCAACAGTTGATCTACGGCTGCCGCTGCACCCGAAAACAAATTCGACAATCGGGCGGTGTTTATCTCAATGTTTGCCGCGATCAACAGTGGCCCATCACCAATGACAGTGCCATTCGGGTGAAGCAGTCGGATCATCCGTCTGACTTTGCTGATCCCATTATGGGGGCTTTACAGGAATCGCCAGACAAACAACGCGAAGATTTTATTATTCGTCGAAGGGATGGCCTGTTTGCCTATCAACTCGCAGTGGTCTGCGACGATATCGATCAAGGCATCAGTTGTGTGGTACGCGGTGCCGATCTGCTCGATTCAACGCCAAAACAGTTGCGCCTGTTTCAGTTGTTTAATCATACCCCTCCGGAATACCAGCACATTCCACTGGCAGTTAATCAAAACGGCGACAAACTCAGCAAGCAAAATTACGCACCGGCGATCCTGCCCGGACAAGCTCAGGATCAGTTGTTTCAGGCATTGTGTTTTCTGGGTCAAAAACCTCCCGCTGAATTAAAAACAGACTCTTGCGAGCAAATGCTGCGCTGGGCAATAGATCACTGGCAGCGTTCGGCTATCCCAAAAACACCCGCCATTAACGTCTAATTAACCAGCATTTTTACCATAAACTGCATTTATTACCGGTTCAGTACAGTCAACACTGTGCAAATTACCACCAATAGCCGCCTCATGCTCTTCCAATACTCACGGTTACTGGTATGATCCGCTGCTTGATAAAACGATGCGTACAACAATGATCAATAAAATCTGGAAAAAATGGTTTTCTAAAAATGATGCGGCGGGCAATGCACAACCTATTGTGCTGGAACGTGGCGATCATTGCGTGTCTCGCAAAGACATCAGCACCAATGCACTGAAGGTACTGAACCGGTTGCACCGTGCCAATTTCGAAGCCTTTCTGGTGGGTGGCGGTGTGCGCGATATTTTGCTCGGTTTACACCCAAAAGATTTTGATATTGCTACCAGTGCAACCCCGGAAGAAATTAAAAAGCTGTTTCGGAACTGTCGCCTTATCGGTCGCCGATTCCGTCTGGCGCATATTTTATTTGGCCGCGAAGTGATTGAAGTGGCCACCTTTCGCGCCAATCACTCAGCCCCCAGCGATGAAGGCAAGCAACACGCTTCTGGCATGTTATTAAGGGATAATGTTTACGGCTCGCTGGAAGATGACGCCATCCGCCGCGACTTTACCGTCAATGCCCTGTATTACTCCAGTGATGACTTTACCGTAAGAGATTTTACCGGCGGACTGGCCGATTTAAAAAAACGCCAGCTGCGTCTGATTGGTGATCCGCTGACGCGTTACAAAGAAGATCCGGTACGAATGCTGCGCGCGGTTCGACTGGCCACCAAATTGGGGCTCACTATCGAATCTCAGACCGCTAAACCCATCAGCAAGCACGCCAGCTTAATGAGCCATGTGTCGGCCGCACGATTGTGGGACGAAAGCCATAAGCTACTGCTTGCCGGTCACGCCAAAGACACTTTTGCGCAATTGATGAATTATCAGTTGTTGCCCTATTTACTGCCTGCCACCGATAAGGCATTGAAGCAGTCAACCGATGACCAATTGCTCACCTTTATCAACGCAGCTCTCGACAGTACCGACCAGCGAACCCGTCAGGATAAACCGGTTACGCCAGCTTTCCTCTACGCGGTGTTTTTGTGGCAACCACTGCTTGATCGACAACAGGAACTGCAACAGCAGGGCATGAGCTATAACGACGCCATGCACAAAGCCATGGGTCAGGTGATTACCGAGCAGGCGCAGTACATTTCCATCCCCAAACGTTTTGCCCTGGTGATGCGAGATATCTGGTCGATGCAATCGCGGCTTGAAAACCGCAATCACAAGTCGTTTAAATTGCTTGAACACCCCAAGTTTCGAGCCGCCTACGACTTTCTGGTCCTGCGCGCCAATGCCGATGAGCAACTGAATCCCGTTGCCAGCTGGTGGACCCGTTTTCAGGAAGCCTCCGGTGAAGGTCAACGCAGCATGACCGAAGCGTTAAAGTCGAAAAAACCTTTCCGCAAACGACGTAATAACCGGCGGCGCCCCTCTGCCAAAAACCGGCCACAAAACAAACCCACCTGATTGTTGGAGGCACCGTTTGAGCACAGTGGCGTACATTGGTCTCGGCAGTAATTTGGCCAATCCTGTAGAGCAGGTTAAGCAGGCGTTTGGCGCTCTGAATGCGCTGGAACATTGCCAACTCGTCGCTCAATCATCCCTCTACCGCTCGGCCCCCATGGGACCACAAGATCAAAATGACTACATCAATGCCGTCGCAGAACTGGCAACAGACCTTGCGCCTCTTGCGCTGCTGAGTGCACTGCAATCCATAGAGAATCATCACGGGCGGGTACGCAAAGGTGAGCGTTGGGGGCCAAGAACTCTGGATCTCGACTTGCTGCTGTACGGCGATAAATCCGTTGACCTGCCACAATTGAAAGTGCCACACTACGGTATGAAACAACGTAACTTTGTGTTGTTACCGCTGCAAGAAATTGCGCCTGATCTGGTATTACCCGATGGCGAATCTTTATCAGCGTGTGTAGCAGCCATCAGCTCAGCAGGAATCGAGAAGTTAACGTGACAAACCAGAACGATATCAGCAATAAAAAGTTTATCGCCATCGAAGGCCCCATAGGGGTAGGAAAAACAACCTTAGCGCGAAAACTCGCAGAATACTATCAGGCAGAGTTACTGCTTGAAGGCGCGGAGCAAAATCCTTTTTTACCGCGCTTTTATCAAGATCCGAAAAGCGGCGCATTGCCAACGCAATTATTTTTTCTTTTTCAACGGGCGCAACAACTCAAAGAGTTACGACAGAGTGATATGTTTATCTCCACTTATGTGTCGGACTTTTTGATGGATAAAGACAAACTGTTTGCCCAAGTGACGCTCGATACCGACGAAATGAGTTTATATCAGCAGGTGTACGATAATTTAACCATCGATACACCACAGCCTGATCTGGTGATCTATTTACAGGCTCCGGTGGATGTTCTGCTCGATCGCATTCGCAAACGCGCCCATCAATACGAATTTCCAATTTCAAAAGAGTATCTGCAAAAAATTTCCGAAGCCTATATGGAATTCTTCCATTACTATCAGGGCTCACCACTGCTTATTGTAAATGCTTCAGGCATCGATCTGGTCGAAAGCCATACCGATTACCAACAATTGTTAGAGCGCATTGAAGAAACCAGCAGCGGACGACACTACTTTAATCCAAAACCAGCCGTACTTTAAAACGGTTAACGATTGTTTTTAAAATAACCTAAAGCAATCAAAAGAACCGACAGACAGCAAGTAAAAAATCCGGAAACAAAACGTTAAACGTTTTTCAAACAGTATTAACGCATTAATGGTCTGAACTTATTATGAAAAAAATTACGCTGCACACATTACAAACTTTAAAACAGCAACAACAGCCCTTTGCTGTGCTCACTGCATACGATGCAACCTTTGCGGCGTTAATAGAAAAAGCCGGTATCGATGTGATTTTAGTAGGTGATTCACTGGGCAATGTTATCCAGGGGCAAGAATCCACCGTACCCGTCACCATGGATGATATCTGCTACCACCTGCAATGCGTAAAACGCGGTAGCCAGAAAACACTGGTGATCGCCGACATGCCTTACATGAGTTACGCTACAGAAGAGCAAACCTATCACAACGCAGCATTACTGATGCAAAGTGGCGCCAATATGGTCAAGCTTGAAGGCGGTGACTGGTTAAAACAAACCATTAAAGGATTATCCGAGCGCGGCATTCCCGTTTGTGCGCATCTGGGTTTAACGCCCCAGTCGGTTGATGCCTTAGGCGGCTTTAAAGTACAAGGGCGCACCGATGCAGCCGCAGAAAAACTGATCAACGATGCCAAAGCGCTGGAACAGGCCGGCGCGAGTCTATTAGTGATGGAATGTGTCCCTGCAGCACTGGCGAAAAAAGTGACCCAGCAACTGAGCATTCCTACCATTGGCATAGGCGCAGGCGCAGATTGCGATGCTCAGGTTCTGGTATTGCACGATATGCTCGGATTAAATGTCGACTTTAAACCCAAGTTTGTGAAAAACTTTTTGCAGGAAACACAGGGTGATGTGCTGGAGGCTTTATCGTTATACGCCGAGCAGGTGAAGCAGCGTAAATTCCCAACCGCCGAACACAGCTTTGATTAAACAATAAATACAATAGTGATTTAAACCACCTATTACAGTATTAACATCAAAGAAGTAACTAACTTATACCAGCCAAATAAAATGCAAATACTTAACAATAAAACGGACGCACAACAACAATTACGCGCGCTAAAACAGCAAGGCAAACGCATTGCTTTTGTACCAACCATGGGTAATTTGCATGAAGGGCATTTAACTCTGGTGCATCAGGCGAAGCAACAGGCGGATATTGTGGTTGTTAGTATTTACGTTAATCCACTGCAGTTTGGGCCGAATGAAGATTACAGCGCCTACCCTCGTACACTGGAAAAGGATTCTCAGCAATTAACCAATGAAGGCGTCGACTTTTTATTTTTACCCACGAATGAGACGATTTATCCTAGGGGCAAAGAACATCACACTACCGTTAAAGTAATAGACAGTCTCACCAATAAACTTTGTGGCGCCAGCCGACCCGGGCATTTTACTGGCGTGACCACCGTGGTGAATATTTTATTTAATATCATTCAGCCAAATGTCGCTATTTTTGGTAAAAAAGATTTCCAACAGTTGATGGTTATCCGTCGTATGACTGAGGACCTTAGCTTACCCATTGAAATTGTTGGCGGCGACATAATGCGAGAGAAAAATGGCCTGGCCATGAGTTCGCGCAACGGATATTTATCATCAACCGAAAAAGATAAAGCCGCCCATTTACGAGCCATTATAATTGCCACACAAAAACAAATTGAAGCCGGCGACACTAATTTTTCAGGTCTTATTCGACACGCCAAGCAACAACTCGAAAACGATGGTTTTAAAGTGGATTACTTTAGCATTGTTCGAACCGATGATCTGGAGCCAGCCATAAAAAATGATAAACAACTACTTATTGCTGCAGCCGCGTGGCTGGGAAAACCAAGGCTAATCGATAATCAGGAAGTGTTTTTAAAATAAATAAAATTAATCGGACAAAAATTTTGCAAGTCCGCATAATTTGCAAGACCCCATAAAGAGATCAGTACATCTAAATAAAAACGCTAAACAACAACCTCAACTTGTCTGGCGTTAATGGAGAAAGCAAGCTCTCTAAAAACACGCTGTTCTACTGGAGAAATACCGCCATCAATTAACTCACGTGGCTTTACAACCACACTTGGCTTTGATTTAAATAGCCCCTTAATCCCAAGTTTATCAGCCGCATTGTTTAAACATTGTTCCGCCACGTCAAAATCGCCCACCAACAACCGGGATGTTGAAAATGGCTTTTCAGGTGTAACAGAAATACTGCCCGGCTCCCCACTAAGTACCATTTTATTAATAAATATTTCTAGGGTTATTTTCATAAACATAGTTCCACGTCTGGAAGTTACAGCCAATTAAATCTTATACCAAAACATTTTTCTTATATATTAAAAGAGATTACTTTACTCTTTTTTCGGCGGTACAATAAACCAGCTTGCCAAAACCAGACTACCAAAAACAGTATATACCACTATAAACACCCATTCTGGGGCATTGTAATAAAGCAGCCTTTGAAACCAGTGTTGAATAAAAGAACCGGAATAAGTGTTGGAGCTGGCGGCTTCTCTAAGCGCCATCTCCCAAATGGTTAATGGACAAATGGCACCAAACCACGACTGAACAACCACAAACCCAATCACCAGCAAGTGCATTATTCGAAAAAATCTGTTTCTTACCCACTGCCATTTAACAAAGCATCCAATGTAAATAGCTACAAGCCCAAGTACAACAAAGCAGACAACCAATACATGTAGAATTAAAATAGCATCAGCCAAAATTAATAACAGCGTTTTGTTTGTCATATTTATTTACCTATCGAAAAAGACTTTAGAAACTATTTATAGCTTTTAATTAAAACGAATGAGTAGAGTTACTTTTCAAGTGCATGCCTACAAAAGTAGCATTTTTCATACGATTTCATTCCAATAAGACTTTCATCAGGAAAGTCTGCTTTCGTCATTACAGGCTTTCTACACTTTGGACAGCGAAGTGAACTAACCTTATGCAAGTAAATCATATTAATGACGTAGGCAAAAATAACAATTATCATTCCTAGGGTTATTTTCACACCCATTGATATAGTTTACTCTGGACAAACACTCGATAAAGATTATCGGTTATGACGTGGGCTCGCGAAACACTCATCGATTTAGAACAAACAACCTATTACCACTGAGTTGCCCGATGTGTCAGACTCGAACTGAGATTCAGGATTTAGTGGGGAAGATCAGGCTGTCCTGTTATTTTCCTTCAATAAAGCGTTTACTTCGCTTGCTGTCTCAACAGCAAAAAAGCCAAACCATTTGCACTCACTAAGGAGCATACAATAGGCTTGACCCCTTACCTGCCTTATCTTTTTCCCTCCCGAATCGAGCCTATCAGGACTTTAGTAAACCAGATTGAGCCAAAACGAGGCTGGAAGAAGAAGGTGATTGAAGCAACAGAGCCCACATCCCATCGACAGTTAGGATTTTTCCTGGATATCTTTTTTACTAAAGATGAGCGAGCACGGCTAGACCCATAGAATTTAGCGACTTTACACACAAATTAATTGGCATGGTTATCTAAGTGGTCCACCGTAACAACTTAGAGTATTGATATATGAACTCATTTAAAAATCTATTAGCGCATCAAAGGATTTTATACGGCAATTGAAAAGGACAAGAAGTGTCATTTCCAAAAGCTGCGATAACCCTTGTGATGCCAATAAGACACCGAATAGAACAAAGAAGATCCAACTTAACTTATAAGAAACTGTCAAAACTACCCTCTGTACTATAGATTTACCAAAGTACAGAGGGGAAAGATTTAAACGCTAAACTATAGTGTGGAAGCAGAATCAATCGTCATCTGTGTCATCGTCATAATAGTCATCCTCATAAAAGTCTTCATCTTCAGCGTAGATATCGACTCCTCGATCATCACCTGTTCCTTCGCAATCAGTACAACCATCCCCATCACATGAAGTGCATGTTGACATAAGTCTCCCTCCTATAAGTTAATCGTCCAAAATGCCAGAAATTAGATCTAGATCGTCAGAGGTAGCACGTTGATAACCTCGCTCAGTCCAGTATCCGCTTTCATCGGTATAGCCTTGCTGCTTTTGACCGCGCTCTGTAAGATCAAGCAGATTAGTAATTTTACCGTCAAAAATGCTATCAAAGACTTCACCACCCAGATCCAAAAAACTCTTTAGTGACATAAAGCATCCTCCATCAAATTTGTTAATAATGAACGCACTGCAATTTCCATGTGATACACCAGAAGCTTTGCAGGAATTCCATTGTACTGTGTTAGAATGCTTTTAATGATATTTATCATATTATAATTACCATAGAAAACAGCTACTTAGGGCATATTCCAGGATAAATTAATTCGTTATGGATTCTAATTCAAGAAAAAAGGCATATTCTCCCCGAAAGCGGAAAATTTCGATAGCGAATATGGAGCCGTCTAGATTTGTAATCTCTGCAGATAAAAAGGTGTACCAAGCTTTATCAGAGTTGTTCACTGAGGCAGGTATGGATCTTGGCAACGAAATCAGGGATTTGTATGATTTATTTGTTGAGAGATACTATGTTCATAACCTCCTAAATAACGGTCTAAAATACAATTACAAAGGACTCACTTACCAAGATGTCACATTTGAAATCAGTGAAACCGTGGAATTTGAAAGCTTTCTAAAGGAAGTTCTGGAGTTTAAGAAAAATGGCGTGAGGATCGCAAGAAAATATCTCACTTCACTTAATGGGTCATCAAAAAAAAGTACAAAATTAGACTGTATAGTAAGCGAGTCTTTAAATAACGTCCCTGATCACGTGGGATTACTATCGCTCTTATGTGGGATGTTTCGAAGAAACCTCTCGGTCTGCATAGATATATTAATTAAGGCATTAAAACAATCCTCAATTATTAATGCATTCGTAACAAAACATGACGTTTGCTATAGAAGTATTGCGTATGTCTATTATTCAAATATCCATTCTGAAGGTGTGTTAGAAGCCATCTTCGACGATGCGTTTCTTGATGAACTTGATAATGGAGCTATGCCATTAGACCTTTCTGAATCAGAGCAGGAAAGATACACTGAAAAGATACTGATTGAGTTTACTTTGTCGCTATCTTATTACTTAAATTTTGCACAATATGAACAGAGTACTTTTTCCTCAAAGGTACGAACTACTCAGTTCGATCAAAACTTAATTAGGAAGCTTTTGGATTCTTATCATTATGGAAGCAAGCTCAGTGAATTCACTTTCACCAGTAGCCATAAGACACGAATGCGATTGACGAAGTTAAGAGCGTTTTTGAAGAAAAGTCCTTCTTATCAGGAGTTATCATTCCCAGTTGATATAATAATATCCGACCCTACTGATATACGTTACGAAATTCAGGTGCTAATTAGCGTATTATTAACTAAAGAAGAACATCTCGAGTTTCAATTAGAATTAGAACAAGCTGTAAGGCCAGTAATTGACGAAGCATTCATGGACAGCGTTTCTACTAAAGAATATTTAATGAAACTTAAAGATCCATTTACTCCGATGAGAAATAAAGAGATAAATACAAGTGATAATATGTTTGATAGGGTAATGAAGTCGATGAAGCGTTAGGATTATATTTTACCATTCTGGTTAATATAAGTATAGAATGCCACCCATAACAGAAGAGAAGGCACATAACTTATTCGACTTTTTGACAATACTACTTACTACAAAGCTTACTTTATACCAGTAACAGTCGAGTACTTTTCTAAATCACTTCCTATGCCTAAGCTCTTTAATTCATACAGGTAAAATGCCATGATTTTTTATTAAGCGCAAGCGACTGCCTGCAGATCGAATACTTACGACAATCTGTCTTACCGTGTGCAATTAGTTGTTATCTGGAATAACTTTCCTTCTATAGCTAACACCCTCTCATGACAAATACATTAATGATAACAATCAAGAGTTCATAAGAACCTCTTTACGAGATATTGTTTTTATTGAAAACAATTTTTCCTTTAACGTATGATCCCATCGCCTTTGGCTTGATGCCATTGGACAAACATTAACCTAAGGAGAATATTTATGAATAAATGGGTAAAAACTAGCGCGATATTCATCGTATCCGCTTGCAGCACTTTGGCTCAAGCCGACGTTTTTAATTATGAAGTATTTGCACCGAGCCACACAGCAACCACCGTATATCCTGGCCTTGATTTAAATGGATTGGAAAAAATTGTTGTTCGTGCCGAAAACTCTGACTTTGATCCTGAGATGAAAATTACTCGCCTGCAATTAGCTTTTCCTAATGCCACAGATTTAATCGTTAATAATTTAACATTAAACAGTTCGGGTACTTATCGCGGTGTTGTGAACGGTGCTTGGGTTTACAAACAAGTGGCAATTGAAGTAGATGCTCCGCAACCCATAACACCACAGTCACAAATTAATGTTCGTTTGTTTATTGTTGAACATCAAAGCAATATCAATCATCCAGAAATGAGTTTTGGTTATCAAATATTGGACGCTAATGGAATTCTTGAAGATGTTTCGCCAAATCGTTTGGCTGACACCAATGCTGTCACTGTAGATAACGAACGATTGATTTTACGTTTATTTAAACGTGCTCAGTCCAGCTATCAAGGACAGGGCTTTAAGGTAGAAACCAACTGGTTAGGTAATGGTGAACGTACTCTTTATTTGCCAGCGCCTTTTACACCAGAAGAATACCACCGTTATAATGCTGTCGGCATCGACATTGATACATTTACTCACCCAGATGGATTAGAAGAACATAATTTTCAAATTCGCTATGAAGATGAGTTCGGCACGGTACAAACCACACCGCTTGAACCACTAAGACCTTATCTGGATACGGCTTACCCGCCCCAGCAATAGAAAGGTATTAAAACTTATTTGAGCGCAGGTTAAGAAAATTTATAAACGACAACTGTCGCTCAATAAAAAAGGCCGAGTACTCGGCCTTTTTTATTAACGCTTAATTCTAATTTATAGAATTTATTCGAAAAATATTATTCAAATGGATTTTGCAAAATTATGGTTTCTTTGCGATCCGGCCCGGTTGAAATAATATGCACCGGCACGCCAACCACTTCTTCTATTTTTGCAATAAAGGTTTTGGCGGCCTGGGGTAATTCATCGTAAGACTGCACACCAAAGGTATTGTCGTTCCAGCCATCAAGCTCAATATAGTTAGGCTTCATTTTCGCAAAACCTTCTGCGCCAACGGGAGTCACTTTTACTTCTCCGTTTTCGGGGCAGGTGTAGCTGGTGCAAATTTTAACGGTTTCCAAACCATCCAGCACATCAAGTTTGGTTAAACACAAACCGGAGACACTGTTGATTTGTACCGCACGTCGTAATGCCACAGCGTCGAGCCAGCCACAACGTCGTGGTCTGCCAGTGGTTGCACCAAACTCATGGCCTTTTTCAGCCAGTCGCTTACCAATGTCGTCGTGCAACTCGGTAGGGAATGGTCCGCCACCAACACGTGTGGTGTAAGCTTTGGTGATACCAAGCACATAATCCAGATACAGCGGTCCAAAACCACTGCCGGTTGCTGTGCCACCTGCGGTGGTATTGGATGAGGTTACAAACGGGAAAGTTCCGTGGTCGATATCCAGCAGCGTTCCCTGTGCACCTTCAAACAACAACGAGTGATTCTTGGCGCGCTCTTCGTGTAAACGCTCTGGCACATCGGTTACTAGAGGCTTAATCTCTTTTGCCCAGTCCAAACATTGTTGATACAAGGTTTCAACATCGAGCTTGTCGGTTTTAAAGTAGTTTTCCAGCACAAAGTTGTGGTATTCCAGCACTTCTTCGAGCTTTTCTTTTAATCGCTCGGGATAGAACAGGTCGTCCACACGAAGTCCGCGGCGTGCCACTTTATCTTCGTAGGCCGGACCAATACCACGACCGGTGGTACCAATTTTCTTATCGCCAACTTTGGCGGCTTCACGCGCCTGATCCAGCTTAATGTGGTAAGGCAGAATTAAGGTACATGCCGCGCTGATGCGCAATCGATCACGCACGGGAACATTACGCGCTTCCAGCATATGGATTTCTTCCATTAACGCTTCGGGAGACAGCACAACACCATTGCCGATGTAACACATAACGCCTTCGCGCAGTACGCCAGATGGGATCAGATGCAATACGGTTTTTTCACCGTCGATCACCAGCGTATGACCTGCGTTATGACCACCTTGGTAGCGCACAACACCCGACACACGATCGGTTAGCAGATCAACGACCTTGCCTTTACCTTCATCACCCCATTGGGTGCCTAATACAACAACATTCTTAGCCATAACGTGATTTATGCCATTTCTTAAACGGCTTCGTTGCCGAAGCGGAAAACCAAACGGCGAATTTTACCTCTATTGACCGTCATTCACAATGCTGATCCCCCAGAGAAACTCGTCTGATAAGCGTTTTTATTGCTAAAGCTAAACGAAACAATCACTTGCATAGATTGGTTGTACAACATGAGAATTCTTCGGCGATGCAATCCCGGCCGAATGATTCCATTAACATCAGACTTAGGTAGCGCTACCACTGCGTAACAGGGTAACCAATAGCAGTCCGAGCAACATGGCGCCTAGCCCTATCATGCGGATGACCTTATCCGATTGCTGGGCAATCATGATCACGGTGACGCGCCATTTTTCTGGACTGACAAACGGCATAATGCCTTCAATCACTAAAACCAGCGCCAGTGCCACGTATAAATCTTGCATAGACATTTTCCAATTCGTTGAAGTTGAATCTAAGCGTAAACCGCTGCCATAAAAAAACCCGATGCAAAACATCGGGTTTTTTTATCAATGGCTGCAATCATAAGTTGAGTACAACCGGTTACCGGAAAGCAATTATTGTTTGTTGCTGTTTTTCAAATACTTGAAAAACTCACTGTCCGGTTTAATCACCAACACATCGTCTTTACTGTTAAACGATGCTTTATACGCGTCGAGGCTGCGCAAAAACGCATAGAACTCTGGGTTTTTGTTGTAAGTGTTGGCGTATGTTTTTGCCACTTCTGCATCGGCTTTACCGCGAGTGGTACGGGCGTACTCATCAGCTTCTGCCAGAATACGCTGCACATCGGCATCGGTTTTTGCCCGTAAAATATTCGCTTCTTTCTGGCCTTGTGAGCGGATATCAATGGCGGTTGCTTTACGCTCCGACTTAATTTGCTCGTACACCTGAGTAACAACTTTTGAAGTGTAGTTAACCTTCTTAACTCGAATATCAACCACTTCAATGCCGTACTCGGGTACACGTTCATTCACGTCTTCACGAATTTCATTCATCAATTCTTCACGTTGCTCAGAAATTGACTCCTGTAACGTTCGCTGACCAAACTGATCACGCAAACCATTGTCCACAAGACGTTCCAGGAATGATTCCGCCTGACGGAACTGACCATTGGTACGTAAGTAAAACTGAGAGAAATCATCAACGCGCCATTGAACGTAGGTGTCCACATCAAGAAACTGTTTATTTGATGTGGTGAACACGTCCGGATCACCGTCCATCGACTGCACACGTGCATCAATACGAATGATGGAATCTGCCATAGGCCATTTAAAATGGATGCCCGGTGCATAAACCACAGGTGTATTGTCTTCTGCATTTCGCAGCACTTTACCAAAGCGAAGCTTTAGAGCGCGTTGCGATTCATCAATCACATACACCGAGTTAATACCGGCAAGCAGAACAACAAGGGCTAATATGCCAATCCAAAAACCTTTACCTTGCATTAGTTATTCTCCTTCTGCTTTTTCATCAGTTGATCAAGCGGCAGGTACATCATGTTATTACCACCCTCTACGTCAACCATCACTTTGGTTGAGCTGCTTAATATCTGCTCGATGGCATCAATATAAAGTCGATCACGAGTAACCCTTGGTGCGGCTTCATACTGTGGCAACAGCTGTTGGAATCGCGACACTTCACCATTCGCCTGTGCGGTAACTTTTGCTTTGTAAGCTTCAGCTTTTTGTCGCATTTCTTCAGCGTTGGCACGAGCGTAAGGAATTTCTTTATTGCGATAGGCTTCTGCGTTTTGAATTTCACGCTTGGCGTCTTGCTCTGCTCTGTTCACATCTTCAAAAGCATCGTTTAGTGCTTTAGGGGGCGCGGCTTTTTCAAGCGTAACCTGCTCAACTTTTAAGCCGGCTTTGTACACATCAAGAATTTTTACCAGCTCCTGTTGCAGCTCAATACGAATACGTTCTTTTTCCGTGGTTAGTAGCGCGTCTACCTGACTGTCACCCACCACCTGGCGTAAAGCACTTTCGGCGGCTTGCTGCAAAGTGGTATCGGGGGTTGATAACTCAAACAGATACTCTTGCGGATTATCAACACGGTACTGAATACCAATTTCAACATCGATGATATTCAAATCTTTGGTCAGCATAACGCCCTGAACGCGCTTTTCCTGTAATTTGTTGACGTTCACTTTAAGCACTTTTTCGATGCCGTAAGGCACCCAGGTTAAACCCGAGCCAACAATTTCTTTAAACTCACCAAAGTGAAGCACAACACCGCGCTCCTGCTCATTGATGGTGTAAAGGCCTTTAAAGCCCCAAAACAACACCAGCACAATTAAGCCGATAATAACAAAAGGCTTGGCACTGCCACTGCTCGATGACCCACCACCGTTACCGCCGGATACTTTTTTCCAGAGGTTTTTAACCATTTCATCAATGTCTGGGGGTCCGTCCTGCTTTTTGCGATCGCCCCAAGGATCTTTATTACCGCCCGGTGAATTCCAGGTCATATCGTTCTCCAGTATTAGTTTAAGTTGTAAAACTGTTGAAAATTGTAAGGATGGAGGCGGCAAGAATCAATCTTTTGCCTGCTCCATCGCTTCTAAATCAATCTGGTTCTTTCGTGCTAATCGTTTCCAGTCTGACAGCGGTAGCTTGATATCCAGTACAAACTCGCCCTGCTCGGTGATATCTTCGTGCTCAACACAGCTTAAATCATAAAGCTGTCCGCGTAGAGCCATTTGTGAACCATCGAGTAATAATCGGGTTTGCTTCCACTCCAGCGATAACAGGGAAGCTATGGTTTCAAGCAACGGCTTTAGCCCATCGCCAGTGACGGCCGAGCAATACACCCGATACCGGCCGGTTTCCGGATCTTTTTCGGCACGGGCACCCAAGCCTTCTACTTTATCAGACTTGTTGTAGACCTCAACAATTGTGCCATCGGTTGCTTCAATCTCATTCAGCACCAAGTACACCTGCTCTTTATTATCTTCTCTGCGCTCATCCGATGCATCAATAACGTGTAACAAAATGTCCGCTTCGCGGCTTTCCTGCAAAGTCGCCTTGAACGCAGCCACCAGATCATGGGGTAGATGACGGATAAAACCAACCGTATCGGCCATAATAATCGACTGATGATCGTTCAGGGCAATTTTTCGGTGCGTGGGATCCAAGGTGGCAAACAATTTATCTTCGGCCAGTACGCCGGCTTCGGTCAGCCGGTTAAATAAGGTCGACTTACCGGCATTGGTGTAACCCACCAGCGATACGGTTGGAATGTTGGCGCGTTTGCGAGAACGACGCCCCTGTTCGCGCTGCTTTTCAACTTTTTGCAATCGCTTCTGAATGGTTTTAATGCGATCCCGTAGTAATCGACGATCCGATTCCAGCTGTGTTTCACCCGGTCCACGTAATCCAATACCGCCTTTTTGTCGCTCAAGGTGAGTCCAACCGCGAACCAGTCGGGTTGAAAGGTGCTGTAACTGCGCCAGTTCGACCTGCAGCTTACCCTCGTGGGTAAAAGCTCGCTGGGCAAAAATATCAAGGATTAATCCGGTTCGATCCACCACCCGGCACTTGGCCAGTTGCTCAATATTACGTTCCTGAGACGGCGACAGAGAATGATTAAACAGCACCACATCGGCTTTTTCATCCGCCACTATTTGCGCCACTTCATCAATTTTACCGGTACCGACAAAATATTTCGGCTGGGGTGATGATCGACTGGTGGTCACGATCGACAAAATTTCGATGCCAGCGGAAGTTGTGAGATCAACAAATTCGGTTAAGTCTTCCTGACTGTTTTGATCGGGAAAATCGACATGAACCAGAACTGCACGCTCACCGCCTTGATATCTATCAAACACTAAAAGGAATTACCTGTGGTGGTTTTGAATGGATGGATTGTGACACTAAACGACAAGGCAATGCTAGCGCATTGCACCAGTATTACCTTGCCAATCTTTAATAAAGAAATTACTCGTTATTACCGAAGTCGTCTTCACTGTTGCCGTTTTCACCAGTGTGCGGCAAACGAACATTGCGCGTTGGGACAATCGTAGAAATAGCGTGCTTATAAACCATTTGGCTAACGGTGTTTTTTAACAACACAACGAATTGATCAAATGACTCAACCTGTCCCTGTAACTTAATGCCATTTACCAGATAAATCGCGACTGGAACGCGTTCTCTGCGTAAAGCATTTAAGAAAGGGTCTTGTAGAGATTGCCCTTTTGGCATGGTAATTCTCCTTGTAATGTTATTATTTATTCAATGTCCCTGATTATTTATGGTCAGGGTGCTTGCAGACATAAAAAAGCCCAAAAATTTGGCAAAAAAAGAGCGAAAAATCAGGCGCTTGAAAACTCTTTAATCAATCAGCACACTGCACTCTCTTAAATAGTGTAGCATGCCTTTACGAAACTGCTATATGGAGATATTACCCAGTATTTTCAATACTCGTTGCGCATTATTTTGTGCTAACGAATCAAGCCAGGTCAAATCACTCCAACTTCTTAGCCAGGTAAACTGCCGTTTCGCCAGTTGCCTCGTTGCAACGATGCCACGAAACCGGGCTTCATCCAGAGAACATTCGCCCGCTAAATAAGCCCACATCTGGCGATAACCGACGCATCGAATCGACGGCATATCGGTCGTTAAATCACCGCGCTGATAAAGCGCTTTTACTTCTTGCTCAAAACCTTGTTGCAACATGGCATCAAACCGTTGCTCAATTCGTTGGTGCAACACCGCTCGATCTTCTGGGGCTATGGCAAATTGAGACAAGGCGTAAGGAAATCGGTTCAATGATTGTTGTTGATGAAAATGTGACAAAGGTTTACCGCTGATCAAAAACACTTCCAGAGCACGGGATAATCGCTGTGGATCATTGGGGTGCAATCGTTTGGCAGATTCGGGATCCACTTCGGTGAGCCATTGGTGCAAATGCTCACTGCCTTTGTCATGTAACACCTGACAGACCTGTTCACGAACATTGTCATCGGTGGCGGGCAATTCGGCGATCCCCTGAATCAATGTTTTAAAATACAACATGGTGCCGCCTGCCAATATTGGCCACTTGCCCGCCTGATAAATTTGTTCGATTAACGCCAATGCATCATTACGAAATTGTGCCGCCGAGTAAGATTGTGAAGGATCGCAAATATCAATCAGATGATGTTTCGCCTGTTGTTGCTCATCATCGCTTGGCTTGGCGGTGCCTATATCCATGCCGCGGTAAATTAAAGCCGAATCAACGCTGATGATCTCACCGTTTAATCGTTCACATAATTCAATCGCCAAACTGGTTTTACCGGAAGCGGTTGGCCCCATAACACAGATAACCGGTTTATCGGCATGTTGCATTAATGCACCTGCCCCAGCTTCGACAATAATGACGACTCACTGATTGAAAAAGCAAAAGGTCGCCAGTCGGCGCCTTCGGCAACCTGATGCTGCACCCAATTCTGCAACCATTGGCGATCATCTCTTGAGGGCGTCTCTGTATTATCGAGGGACTGCAAGTGCTTCAGTATTTGCTGTTTTAACTGATTTGCCCGATGTTCAACCTCAGTGCTGGTCGCTGCCGATTCATCAGCAGCAGAATGGGTGTTCGGCGTAGGGGATGTTTGAACCGATGCGTTAGACGGCATCTGTTTTTCAGAAAATGGCAGTCGCTGCTGCAATAAGCTTTGCAAGGCTGTTAGCCAATGATTCGCGGGTAATGGAAACGCTTGTTCGGTGGTTGAAGCATCTGCCATTAACAGAGGTAACTGCCGCACCATCACCTGAGTTGCGCCCGCTGGCGTCAACTCGATACCCGCTTGTTTAAAGACATCAAATAATGCCGGATTTTCAAAATCCTCACTGTGCTTAACGGTTAACATTTGCGGAATTAACAAGGGTTTACTCTGGCAATTTAAAAGCCAGCGTGATGCCATCCAGTTAAGATACCAAGACCAGGCATCAACAATGGATATGGTTTCTGATTCGGGTAACACCCAATAACGCTGTTTCCATAAGGTCTGATTTAAATTGAACGACTGGCTATTTTTATTGACACTAGACTGCTCAGAAACCGATGACATTTGCTGATAAGCATTGTGCTGCTCGGCAATGCGCTGACAATTTTCACTTGCGGAATAACCGTCTTTTGAATGAGCATAAACCTGTCTTGAGAAAGCTTGTCCTGAATAGGTCTTTCCTGAATTAGACTGCCCTGAATCAGACTGAGCTTGCCCGTCAGAATAAGACTGGCTGCCGCTCTGCGCCGACTGCTGTTCGAATGACGTTGTCGAGTTCATCGAAGTGTTATCCAGCATACTGGTTGATCCCGACAAACATTCTTCAATCAACTTCACCAGAAAGTCATGGATCTGTCGTGGATTTCGAAAACGCACTTCGTGTTTGGTTGGATGCACATTGACATCCACTTCATTCGCCGGACATTGTATATAAATGGCATAAGAAGCAAACCGCCCTTGCGGAATTCTGCCGGTGTAACTTTGGCGAATGGCGTGACTTAACAGCCGATCTTTTACTGGCCGACCATTAATAAAAATAAACTGATTGTCGGATTCACTACGATGATGTTGCGGACTGCCCAACCAGCCCTTAATGCTGAGTTCGTCCAGATCACTGTGAAAATATAACGCCTGCTGACTGAAGCCTCGACCACACACCAGCTTTAACTTTTCCTGCAAATGCTCAAACGATTTTGCGGCCGGATAACGCTTAATGATTTTACCATTGTGCTTTAATACAAAGGCCACTTCCGGATTAGCCAGGGCTTCACGTTTAACCGTATCTTCAATGTGCGTGAATTCGGTTTTTTCTGTGCGCAAAAATTTTCGTCTGGCCGGCGTGTTATAAAATAAATCCCGCACTTCAATACAGGTTCCGGTAACGGCAGCGGCTGGTGTGACTTTAACAGCCATATCGCGCCCTTCGGCCACTGCCTGCCAACCTAACTCGGCATCCGCCTGACGACTGCGCAATAATAACCGTGACACAGACGCGATACTGGCAAGTGCTTCACCGCGAAAACCTAAACTTTTTACCGCACAGAGATCATTAAAACTTTTAATTTTACTGGTGGCATGACGGGTTAAGGCTAGTGCCAGATCATCTTTGTGAATGCCGCGGCCATCGTCAAGAATGCGAATTAGCCGGGCACCGCCGCGTTCAATATCCACTTCCACTCGTCTGGCGCCAGCATCTATGCAATTTTCAACCAGCTCCTTAACCACCGAAGCCGGGCGCTCAACCACCTCACCTGCAGCAATCTGATTGGTCAGCTGAGTGTCTAATGAATGGATCCGATCCATAATTAGCGAGGAATTTGTAAGCGTTGTCCGACGCGTATTTTATCGCCGTTAATGTTGTTGGTTTTGCGCAACTTACTCAAAGAAACATTAAAGCGACTGGCGATCTCCGACAGAGTATCGCCCCCTCGAATAACATAATGGGAAGGGTTTACTGCAGCGTAACGGGTGCCATCGGGCGGGTTTTGTTTAAAATAACTTTTCAGCCCCTGAAATACCGAAGTCGCCAATGTGCGTCTGTGTTTGTAAGTATTGAGTAAGGATTCTTCCGACGGGTTTGAAATAAAAGCCATCTCCACCAGCATCGCGGGAATATCCGGCATCTTTAACACCACAAAGCCCGCACGCTCAACGCGCTTTTTATGCATTTTGGGAACCGAACGACTGAGGTAACGATGTACTTCGCTGGCGGCATCGAGACTGGCACTGACCGAATAGGTGGTCGACAGATCGAGTAATACCTGTGCCAATAACGGATCTTTATTACTTAAGCTTTCAACGCCACCGAGCAAATCCGACTCATTTTCCCGTTGCTCAAGCCAACGACCCATTTCGGATTGTGCGCCTTTTGGCGATACCACCCACACCGACGCCCCTTTTGCCCGATGGTCATGAAAACCATCGGCATGGAACGAAATAAAAATGTCCGCCTGATGCTGACGGGCTATTTGAGTACGTTTAACCAGACTGACAAAATAATCCCCTTTTCGGATTAATACCGATTTCATTCCGGGCTCTTTATCCACCATGCCGGCCAGTTGCTTGGCGACTTTTAAAGCGATGTCTTTTTCGCGCGTGCCTTTACGGCCAATAGCACCAGGATCTTCACCACCGTGTCCAGCATCTATCGCCACAACAATATCCCGTTTACCTGAGGACGGCTGTGTTTTATGTTTAACCGGTTCATCCTGTTTCGATTCATTGGTTAAATCAACCACCAACCGATGCCCGTAATTTTGAAACGGCGTCAATGTGAAAGAATTAAATTTGGCTTTCTTTTTTAAGTCGAGTACCACACGAACCGAGTCATCTTTTTCGCTGGTTCTAACGCGTTTAACTATGTCGGATTTAATTTCCAGATCGGCGGGATCAAAATTTAAATTGGATTTCGCTAAATCAATCACCATTCGGTGAGGATCGCTTAAAGTAAAGATACTGTGTTTTGCGGGCTCCGAAAGATCGAGCACCACACGAGTGGAATCGGGCGATTGCCAGAATCGCATACTCTTAATTTTAGCGGCATTTGCCTGACCAACCCAGGATAGTAGCGTTAACCCTATCAGGGTAAATAGAAATAGTTTTACTGTTTTATATCCCATAACCGACTGCTGTTTTATGGTATTGAATAAGATCGGATTATTTTAATATTAATACCGACCACCTTTCACGCTGCTTTTTTGTATAGTTATTTTTATTAACCGCTTTTTTATAAACTGTTTATAACATTCTCAAGGACAAAACCGGCAACCACTCAACGTTAAAACAGCCCGATTCTAAGACCGTCGTAAAACCATTAGGTTCTGTTGTACCGATTCTGTTGTACCTGTATTGATTTACCGGTATTAATTTACCGATATAAATTTACTGTTCAAACGCTACCGAAACTTTTTCAAGCAATGCTTGATGCTGACTGATGATGGTGGCTTGTCGCTGATCCTTATCATAACTTAATTCCACCCGAATGTGTGGCTCAGGCAACCAGTTACCACCCTTTTCTGGCCATTCGATTAACGACAGTGCCGATGCTTCGGTTAAATATTCATCAATACCTATGTATTCCAGCTCTTCGGGATCGGCCAGACGATAGAGATCGAAGTGGTAAACTTTATGCTCATCGAACTCATAGGGTTCAACCAGCGTGTAGGTAGGGCTTTTGGTGCTGCCGGTAAACCCCATATGACGCAGTAAGCCTCGTACCAGTGTTGTTTTTCCGGCACCCAGCTCGCCCACCAGAAACACCAGACCACGACTTTGCAAGGCACTGCCGAGAGCTGCGCCCAGTTGTTCAGTTTGTTCAGCGTTTGCTAAATGAAATGACTTGTTTAACACCTGTAAAACACCTATGGATTAACCAGTTGGCGAATATAAGGGAAAAGATCGGTGGCTAACAAGCCTCTCTCCATTCTTTGTTCGGTTTGTGTCACTGCCAGCTCTGCCGCTTCACCATGAATGGCAGCGCCAAGACGGGCCGCATCAAAGGGTGAAATGCCCTGCGCCACCAGTCCGGCGATAATACCGGTTAAAATATCGCCCATGCCGCCACTGGCCATGCCCGGATTACCGGCATTAACAATATTCATCTGACTGCCTTCGCCAATAAGCGTTCCCGGCCCTTTTAGCAAGCAAACACCATCGTATCGATCAATTAACTTCTGACAGCTGGCAAATCGATCCGACTGCACCTGTGACACAGATTCGCCAAGCAGTCTGGCCGCTTCACCAGGATGCGGCGTAATGATCCGACGGGCCATTTTTACCGGTCGATCAGCAAGTATATTAAGCGCATCAGCGTCCCATATCGTCACCAGATCGCTCTTTGCCTTGGAGGACTGAACAAAATCTTCGATCACCGCTACCAGATTTCGGCCCCATTTAAATCGACCAAGCCCAGGACCTATGGCAATAACATTGGCGGAATCGAGTAAATAATGCAGCCCTTCTTTGGAGGCATTATCCGACGCCGAGTGGCACATGATTTCTGGACACTGCAAACCGATAACATCGGCGTGCTGCGGATGGGTAAGCAGAGATACCAGCCCCGAACCTGTTCTGGCCGCCGCCTCGGCGCACATTCGTGCGGCACCGGCGAAACCGGGCACACCACCAATGACCAGAGTATGACCATTAAAACCTTTATGGGCGGTTTTACGCCTTGGCGCCAGCAGTCGTTCACCATCGTGATAGTGATAACGCTGACATCCCGACTTCACCAGTGAGAAAACCCCTTTGCCGCATTTCAGATCGTTTAGAACTATTCGGCCGCAATAATCCGCCGCAAGGCCGGTGAACAAACCTCGTTTTAAACCAATAAAAGTAACGGTGACGTCGGCATGAATTGCACAACCACCAATAGCGCCGGTGTCGGCATTTAAACCACTAGGTACATCCACGGAAATTACCGGTTTATGTGATCGCGCAATGGCATGGATGGCATTGGCATAGTGCTCACGAACCTCGCCTTTAACGCCCGTCCCCAACAGCGCATCGACCACCAACTCATGTTCCTGCAGCAAGGACTCGTGCCAGTCAACAGGCACAACACCGGTGGTTTTTAATCGCAAGAATGCCCGCTCGGCATCGTCTTTTGGCGAGTCGGCGCCGGGCATTAACGCGACAGTTACGGTTAACCCTGCCATGGCAGCAAGGCGGGCAACCACAAAACCATCACCACCATTATTGCCTTTACCACACACCACTAATATTTTACGCAGCTCCGGCCAACCGTCGCGCATTTCGTTATAAACAACCGCACCCGCACGTTCCATTAACGGGTAGGTAGCGCCATCATGAAAACGGGCGTAGAACTGCTCAAGCTGCTTTATTTGCTCGGCGGTGTAGAGTCGATTGGGATCCCCCATGCATAATCCTTAATTGTTTCGATTAACCGCTTGTTTAAACCATGGTTATATCTTTAAACCATAGCTATATCTTAAACACTTTCTCGCGATAAAACTTTAATTCTTCGATCGACTCACGAATATCATCCAGCGCCAGGTGCGCGCCTTTTTTAGTGAAACCATTTAACGCCTCAGGCTGCCAGCGACGGGTCAATTCTTTTACCGTACTGACATCTATATGACGGTAATGAAAATAGGCTTCGAGCGCTTTCATATGGTTTGCCAGAAATCGCCGATCCTGACAGATGGAATTACCGCACATGGGCGATTTTCCTTTCGGCACCCATTGCTCAAGAAATTCGATGGTTTGCAGTTCGGCATCCGTTTCACTGACAGAACTGTCTTTAACTCGTTGAGTCAGCCCCGACTTACCATGATGTTCCGTGTTCCATTCATCCATGGCATCGAGCACCTGATTGGATTGATGGATCGCCAACACAGGTCCCTCCGCAAGGATATTCAACTCTTTGTCCGTTACTATGGTGGCGATTTCGATGATGCGATCCTGCTCGGGTAACAATCCGGTCATTTCCAGATCGATCCAGATTAAATTTTGCTCGTTGACCATACTTACTCCCATTGAAAGATTTACCTGCGATTACTGCTGTACCAGCGCTTACATTCGCAAGTGTGTTGTTTTTTGGGTATTTCCGTTATGATCGCTTAAAATCATAAACATTTAAATCCATTGTTTATTTTAAAGCATAAACGAAAAAGGCAGGAACACAATGACCGATCTAACCAGTCTACAATGCAAATACGATGAGCAAGGTAAAGCCCCACTGGAGATGGATAAGATAAAACAGCTTTCGGCCGATCTTCCCGAGTGGCAAGTCAATCAAGATGGTACTCAAATTCAGCGTGAGTTTTTGTTTAAAAACTACTACCACACCATGAATTTTGTTAACGCCATCGCCTGGATTGCCAACAAGGAAGCCCATCACCCGGATATGGAAGTGAATTACGGCCGTTGTCTGGTTTCCTTTACGACCCACGATTCCGGCAACCGCTTAACCATTAACGATTTTATCTGCGCCGCAAAAGTACAGGCTTTGCTTGATGTGGGCAGTTTTGGGCCTAAGCTGCAAGAAAAAGAGTAATCACCCTTCGTGGCCAAACGGCAAAAACTTTCGCTGCAGCAAAAACGCCGCGTTGCCAGCAGTAAACAAAACAAACTGAAGCAACGCTCGGCTGCGCCAAGTTTTGATAACGATCATCTGGGGCCACTGCAAAACGGTGTGGTGATCAGCCGTTTTGGTGAACAGGCGGACGTGGCCGACGACAATAAAACCGTTTATCGCATTTATCTCAGGCAAAACCTTGGCAGCTGTGTCAGTGGCGACAAGGTTTTGTTTCGCCTGAATGAGCAGTCGCAAGGGGTTATAGAAGCAATTGAACCTAGAACATCAGAACTCACCAGGCCAACCCCCTACGCCGGTGTTAAAACAATCGTAGCCAACGTCGATCAAATATTTGTGATGGTCGCGCCCTTTCCCGATTACTCATCGTTAATCCTCGACCGTTATCTGGTAGCCTGTGAACTGGCCGGGATCACCACCCATATTATGCTGAATAAAACCGATTTGCTGGATCCGGAAAAGCAGGCTTTTTTCGACCAGCAAATTAGCTTGTACCAGCAACTGGGTTATCAGGTATTTTCATCCAGTTGTAAAACCGGACAAGGCATTGAGGCATTAAAACAGCAGATGGCTGGCAAAGAAAATATTTTTGTTGGCCAGTCGGGGGTTGGTAAGTCGTCACTTATCAATCAGTTGCTGCCCGATGTCACGGCATTGACGGGGCAGGTATCCGAAAACTCACGGCTCGGCACGCATACAACCACTGCTTCCCGACTGTATTTTCTGCCGGACTCCGGCTTTATCATTGACTCACCGGGGGTTCGAGAATTTGGACTGTCTCATATAGAGCCAGAACTGATCATACAGGGTTTTATCGAACTGCAACCTCTGCAGGGAGACTGTAAATTTCGCAACTGCCAACATCAAAATGAGAAAGGCTGTGCCCTGATTCGCGCTGCGGAGCAAGGAACTATCTCGAAGCAACGCCTGAAAAATTACCAAAAAATAGCCCTTTCAGCTTAAACGTATCCGTCACTTTTCAATTTTCTGCGGCTGGAAAATCTATAATCTTACTCTATCCTTAGAGCGTGTTTATCGTTAATTTATTAACTATTTCAATTCTTTACCTGATTTTCTTTAGCTATTTTCTGGGATACTGGTACTACCTGTGTTCCAGTTCTCATTTAAAAGCTCTAACTTGGGGTTTTTATCGTATAAAACGAAAAACCGAAGGAGTACACCAATGAAACGAATAAAATCCATTCTCCAGCTGTGCTTAATCTCACAGTTATCTTTTGCGGCATTTGCGCAGGATGACAGCACCATGATGGCACCCGAACCACCCCCTACCCAATTATTTGGCAGTGGTAAATTACTATTAACTGGCGGCATCCCAAACCTTGATGGCGCAGGCGGTGGTGGCATTACCACATCGGCGCTGATTGGTGGTTATGGTACCGATGGCCAGGTAGGCGGTTACGCCAATTACTCGTTGGTGGATGTTAATGACTATTCTCTAACAACAAAATCTATTGGTTTTGGTTTATTTAATCGAGTGGAACTATCCGCTTCAAAAAATGAATTTGATATGGAGCAGATTGGTCCAAACTTTGGATTAGGCGAAGGCTATACCTTTAAACATGATGTGGTGGGCCTAAAAGTTCGACTGTTCGGCGACGCGATTCTGGATCAGGACTCCTGGATGCCTCAGGTATCCATAGGTGCCAATCAAAAAGAAAGTGACAATAGAACGGTACTTGGTGCTATTGGTGCTCAAGATTATAAAGACACCGAAACTTATCTATCCGCCACCAAATTGTTTCTGGATATACCTTTACTTGTCAATTTCACTGCACGACACACTCGCGCCAATCAAAACGGAATTTTAGGATTTGGCGGCGATCAACAAGCCGATAAAGAATGGTTAGCTGAAGGTTTTGCCGCTTTATTATTAAACGATAACCTGGCTGTAGGAATGGAATACAAACAGAACCCAGATAATTTGTCTTTTGCAAAACAGGACGACTGGAAAGATATGTTTTTACTCTACACACCCGCCAAGCATATCAGCATAGCCATTGCTTATGTTGATATTGGTGATGTTGCACAGGAAAGCAATCAAACGGGTTATTACGCTGCATTAACCGTTAACTTTTAATTCAATCCATTCAAGTATGACTAACAGTGCGCATCAGTGTACCGTTCAGACAAAGAGGTTATTATGAGAAATTTATTTTTAGTACTTGCTCTATTTTCTATCGCAGCGTGTTCAACGGGCGGCTCTCAATCCACTCAGGCAGATCAGTCAACTCAAGTTGATCTTGCGGCTTATAAAGCGTTTGGTGAAAAAGCCGGCATAAAAAAAATCGTCGATGATATGTTTGTGGTTATTTTAAAAGATCCCAGAATTAAAACGTTTTTTGCAGAAACCGATAACGAGTACATCAAGCAACAGTTAACCGACCAGTTTTGCGATCAACTCAATGGACCCTGCGAGTACACAGGTGTTGATATGAAAAGTTCGCACGTTGGACTAAATATAGGTCGTCAACATTTTAATGCGCTTGTGGAAGCATTAAGAATATCCATGGATCAAAACAATGTTCCCTTCCGTATGCAAAATCAGTTACTGGTTAAGCTTGCACCTATGCATAAGGATATCATTGAAGAGTAATTAAACAGGCTTTTACAAGAGTTTATAAGACAGGTATTAAAAAGGTGTCATACAAAACCGTGACACCTTTTTAGCTTATATAAAACATTAACAATAACACTTAACCTTGCTGGCTTTTATTAACCGACTTATCAGTGCCACTGTTTTCCTTAGCTTTAGAATTATCATCCAGTTGTTTGTTTTTTAATATTTCTGGCCTTTCGTCCTTAACCGGGTCATCAGCGATACCAAGTATCGATAATTTTCCAATCACCCGTCCTTCAGACTCCAGGTTATAGGTTGCCGGAACTTGTTTATCGAGAACAATTGGATCGACATTTTTATAAGGCAATATCAACGATAAAACTCGTGCTTTAAAATCATCGGGCACCTGAATATCAAACGCATAATCAACCGGTTCAACAATAAAAGGCGTAATAGGATGATTATTATCAAACACCATGGCGTCATAATAATTACTTGGGATATTGGCAAGGTAGGAAATCATGGTTGAGTGCAAAAAGCAGCCAAGACGAACGATATAACCGGCCTTCCAATCGATTGGAAACTGCTTGCTTTGATTACGCCGCATAATCCCTGTATTTAATTTCAGTCCTAACTCCAGGTCATTAATAAAAATATTATGCCGGGTACGATCAGAATTGGCTAATGTCACATCGGCGCCCGGTTGAGACACATAAAGAGCCTGTAAAAAAATACGGCGAAGCTGATCGACCTTTATTGGAACCTTATTGTAATCTTCGTGCTCAAAATAAGCGACGGCAACATCCGCTTTAATATTGTCATTGAGTGTTAAGCTGCCTTTAAATACTTTTCCATCAATCGAAAAGCTCATCAATAATATAAGGAACAAAAAACTATATTTCATATTTCACCTTAAATTTTATTATTTATATCAACTTTGTAAATATGTAAGTCATATTCATTAAAATGTCATCTACGGTTAATGATAGAGCTTATAGATTATACGACTATATTCAGTGTCTGGATTATAACTCCTGACTGGAAACCCACTTTAAGAGGCCTATATTTTCAAACAACAGCTTAGCAAATTCAGATGAACTTGTATGCTTATCACGAAGCAGCATTAACAGCCTTTGCTTAAGGCTACATAAAACTATTCAACCTGTGACTCAATTCTAACTTTGACCTTTTTGCCACCTTATAATAGATATCAGATCATCAACCATGTTAGGAGAATTTATGATAACCAATGCTAAAAAGCGCGTATTAGCGTCCATATTACTAACCAGTGCCTTCGTTATATCCGGCTGTGATAATAGCAGTAACGACACCAGCTACCTGTCAATTGCCGTTAAAGATGCCCCCATTGATGGTGCAACAAGAGTCATGGTTCAGTTTGAAGGCATTGAATTAAAACCGAAAGATGGTAACAGTTTTGAAATTGATTTGTCTGAAATCCAATCGGTTAACTTGCTTGACTATCAGGGCAGTAACTCACTGCAACTTTTTAATGATGTTGCAATTGAGCCCGGCGAGTACAATTGGATCCGTTTAAAAGTAAATGCACAACAACAAGCCATGGATTCATTTATTGAATTTGATACTGGTGCCATGTACTCCTTGTATATTCCCAGTGGCTCACAGACGGGTTTAAAGTTAAATAACGGTTTTACCGCACCGGCCAATGGCGAAGCCGACTTTACCATCGACTTCGATCTTAGACAGTCAATTCATCAACCGGGAAATGCCAGTGATGATTATTTCTTACGGCCGGTACTTCGAATTGTGGATAACACTCAGGTGGGTCATATAGAAGGCACTGTTGCTGCTAATCTAGTAGCAGGGGAAACTTGTGGCGAAGTCAACGCGGTTTATCTGTATGATACTTCTGAGCTAGCGGTGGATGATATTGGCAGTGCTAATCCGCCACAAACAACCGCAACCGTTAAACTCGAAAACAACAGTAACCTGGCTTATTCACTTGGTTTTATTTTACCCGGAGATTATACGCTGGCACTAACCTGTCAGGCAGATCTGGATGATCCAGAAACCGACGATGACCTTGTTTTTATCGCTGAATTACCAGTAACGGTAGAAGCCGATCAAACAGCTACGATAAACTTTGAATAAATAAATCCAACTTTCATGATAGTACTCCAGCCCTGATAACGTTAAACGTTTCAGGGCTTTTTTTATTCTATTTAAATTGCACTTAATATTTGAAACCAAGGGATATAAACAGACCAGAGCAATCTGAATATTGAAAGCTCGGTTTAAAATGACGAATCCGGTTGTTGCAGAAATTCAATTTCTTGCTCCGTCGATTGACGACCTAAAATTGTATTTCGATGTGGGTAACGACCAAATCGATCAATAATCGCCTTATGTTTTAACTCAAACTCCAAGTTACCCTCTAAGCCAAGACGTTGAAATAAAACCACCGCCTGTTGATGGATCACTTTAGATTCACTGTGCATATAAGGCATATACATAAACAGTCGCTTTTGCTGATCCAGCTTTTTATCGTCACCGTTATCAATAGCCTGTTGGCTCAACACCAACGCCATACCATCAAATGCAAATGATTTAGGTTGATCACGATAAATATTTCGCGAGAATTGATCCAGCACAATGATTTCGGCCAGTCGTCCTTCCGGGTGCTTTCGCCAATGGACAAGTTCAGCGAGTCCAGCAGCCGTATGCCAATGACCAAACTGCTCGGTAATAACTCGATCAAACTCGGCATCTTTTTTCCACCATTGTGCAGGTTTAATGGTTTCAAACCAAAATTCAATAACTGCTTTATAGTCCATATTCATAGTTAATACCTGTGTAATTAGATGAGTTATTCAGACTAAGCCAGATTATCAATAAGCATAAAAACGCCATAAGAACTTTGCCTTTATTTGATTATAGTGTACTTCACAAGGTACTCAATTGATGCCCTAAAAGCATGGTGATCCAACAGGGTCTGCGTTAAAATTCGCACAACTTGATAACACACAGATATAAATTATGAGCTTTCTCGATCACCTGAAAACCATTCCACAATATTTAATACCGCAACATGGGCTATCGATATTAGCCGGAAAACTGGCAGATAAATCCATCCCAAAGCTGACGCCTGCGGTGATCAAAACCTTTGCCAGCCACTACAAAGTCGATATGTCGACAGCCGTTGAACCTGATTTAAATCAATATGACACGTTTAACGATTTTTTTACTCGCGCTATCCGTCCGGAAACCCGCCCCATTTGTTCAGACACAGATACCCTTGCCTGCCCCGTAGATGGGGTGATTAGCCAGTTTGGCTCGATAACCGATGGTCGGATTATTCAGGCCAAAGGTCACGATTACACGGTAAAAGAGTTACTGGGCGATCATGATGACTTGGCCAAACCCTTTGAAGGCGGCTCCTTTTGCACCATCTACCTATCGCCAAGTCATTATCATCGCTATCATATGCCGCTTGATGGCAAATTGACGCAAATGCTTCATGTGCCCGGAAAGTTATTCAGCGTGAACCCATTAACCGCCCGAACCGTACCGCGATTATTTGCTCGAAATGAACGTGTTGTCGCCATGTTTGATACGGCCATTGGTCCGGTAGCTTATGTTGCCGTTGGCGCCACCATTGTCGGCAGTATGGAAATGACCTGGTCGGGTGTCGTCACTCCCCCTTCCCGCCAAGAAGTTGCCAGCACCTCATACCCCGAAGGTGAAGTTTCATTAAGTAAGGGCGATGAGGTTGGTCGCTTTAGACTCGGCTCAACCGTTATTTTGGTTTTACCAAAAGGTAATTACGAATGGGATAACAGCATTAAACCAGAAGCGGAGACTTTAATGGGTCAGGCACTGGTTAAGTCAAAATAAACTTCCAACGATATTCTTTCTTACATTTTTTAAATAACCAGTTTTATATTAATAGACATAAGACTGGTTATTCCTCGGCTCAACTTCAAAAATCAAACCTCATAATACGACTATTTACTTTAAGTACTTTTCACTACCACGAATATTTTTATTAACCAATTCAGTCATAAGCCTACTAATACTCTACGGCTTCATTATTTTATTTTATATATAATTTTTTGAAATATTTATGCGTTTAAAAAAATCTCCAATTCAAATTTTTAACAATTTGAGATGAAGTTTTTATTCAAATTAACTAACAAACATACGTAGGATAGAGTCGCTTCGGCCAAAGCATAAAAAATTAACTATGGAGAAGATAAAATGAATAGAAAAGTATTATTAGCTGCATTATTTTCAGTCGCGAGTTCTACAGCTTTACTGGCAAAAGAGCCAACGCCTATTCCAGAAATGCAGGGCGCGAATAAAGCCACATCAGGCAGCGCCACCATGAAATGTCTTGTTGACACTCCTGCATGGGATAATTGGGGTTATGGTCGCTGCTTTTCGGTAGGTCATGCTCGTAGCACAACAGCGTACTTTCAAATTGAAGGTGGGCCTTCAAACTTTCGAGTGTACTGGTCAGACTCTCGTTGCAGCCAAAACTCAAAATCATGCTCCCTGCCAATTTATCAGTATCAAAGTATTAATTTAACTGCTGATGTTCTTGATTTATCTAACAACTCATTTTCATCAGTTAGTGCAACTGCACACTATGAAGGTTATCATTAAGTAATAAAAAAGCTACCTTGAGCCCTTCAAGGTAGCTTTATCCGCGTTCTAACTTTAAAGTTCTAGTTTTAAATTTCTAATTTACATTTCCTATAATGGCTTTAGCTTTTTAACGCCCTGGCCATCAACTGCAACATAAATATAGCCGTCATTCAGCTGCTGCACATTTCGAACACGGCCTATCCCTTCGAATAAAACTTCCTGATCGTAAACCTGATTATCATCATTAATTTTTACAAGAACAAGATAACCAAACTTAAGTGAACCAACTAATAAATGCCCTTGCCAATCAGGATACTTATCACTGGTGACGAATGTCATACCCGATGGCGCTATTGATGGCACCCAATAATGTTCAGGTTGTTCCATACCTTGTTTTTTTGTTAGCTCGGTAAAAGCACTGCCATCGTAGTTCACGCCATAGCTGATCACCGGCCAGCCGTAATTGCGGCCACGTTTTACGATATTAATTTCATCGCCGCCTTTAGGGCCATGTTCGTGGATCCAGATATCACCGGTTTCTGGATGTAATGCCATACCTTGGGGATTTCGGTGACCGTAAGAATAAATCGCTGGCTTATCGCCGGATAAAAAAGGATTGTCTTTTGGCACTTCTCCATCGTCGTGCAATCGATAGATTTTTCCACCATCAAGACTTAAGTTTTGAGGATTGGTTGAACGATTGCCGCGATCACCAATTGAGAAAAATAAATACCCTTGCCGATCAAACTCTATTCGGCTGCCGTAATGATGGCTGCGAGTAGAATTTGGCGTCGCTTTATAAACAACCTGTTTTTCCACCAGTTGATGATCCTTCAACTTGGCCCGGACAATAGCCGTATTATCGCCCCGACCTTCCCCTTCCGGACTTGCGAATGAAAAATAAATCCAGCCATTGTTGTTATAATCCGGATGCAATTCAATATCGAGTAGTCCGCCTTGATTACGGCTGGTAATTTTGGGTAATCCAGACACCTCTTTACGCTGACCGGTTTTAACATCAATCCGATACATTTGACCGGATCGCTCAGTCACTAAAAAAATACTGTCCGACAACTGCACCATACTCCAGGGCACATTTAAATCATCAATAATGGTTTCCACCTGATATTTGCTTGTTGCTTTATCGGCGGCAATAGCGGGTACAAACAAAACTTGGCCAACTGCGGTTAACATCAGCAAGCCGTGCATTAATCTTTTTATGGTTTGAGACATGTTAATCTCCTTGTGAGGGTGACTATTTGTTTAGTAATCCGTGAGGTTATTGTGACGACTTTATCGGGCAAATGGCAAGACATCCCGAATATCGCTTTTGTTTAAGGCCAACATAAGTAACCGGTCGAAACCTAACGCAACACCGCTGCAGTCAGGTAATCCGTGCTCCAAAGCAGCGATAAACGCCTGATCTATGTCAACACTGGGTCGATCTAATGTCTGCCGTACGGTTTGATCATGTTGAAAACGCTGCATCTGCTCTTTGGCATCGGTCAGCTCCCAAAAGCCATTGGCGAGTTCCAGACCATTGCAATAACATTCAAATCGTCCGGCAACGGTTTTGTCGGACAAAAGCCTGGCGAGCGACGATTGACTGGCCGGAAAGTCATACACAAAGGTTATACGTTGCTCAGCAATAATAGGTTCTATTTTTTCAGCAAACAACAGACTCAAATAATCCTCTCTCAACATATTATCGGGTAACTCACCGAGCAACTGCTCTGCCCGCTCGCTAAGTACTTCACCTGTTATCACAGTAGGATCCAGCGAAAGGTGATCGATAAATGCCTGCTGATAGGTGATGTTGGTTCGCTTCGTTATCCCGGTGATCTCCGAAACCAGCTCGTAGACTTCATCCATCAACTGATGATGATCCCAGCCCAGTCGATACCACTCCAGCAAAGTGAATTCCGGCTGATGCTTACGACCCTGTTCATCCGCCCGATAATTTTTAGCTAATTGATAAATATCGCCACTGCCTGCGGCTAATAGTCGCTTCATGGCATACTCGGGCGATGTTTGCAGATACATTTTTTGCTGCAATACATCTACTGACAGAGCCGTCATATAAGGATCCGTCACGGTATGCGGCATCAAAGCGGGAGTATCCACTTCCATCACCTGACGCTGTTGAAAAAACGTGCGCACCTGTTTCAAGGTATCGGCTCGCTGACGCAATGTATTAATCGAGGCTGTTGGCTGCCAATGGGTCATGCTATTGGTTCCCGGTTATTGAGTCGTCAAAAACTTTACCACTTTTGCTAAGGCAGAAAAAAAGGCAGCCAAGCTGCCTTTTTTGCATTACCAGTGCAACATTAGCGATATCAACTACTTGGCCCGTCCGGCATAAGTTCCGGTACGTGTATCGACTTTAATCTTTTCGCCAATCTGGACAAACAAAGGTACATTCACCACGGCGCCTGTGTTACAGGTCGCAGGCTTATTGCCACCACCGGAGGTATCGCCTTTTAAACCCGGATCCGTATCCGTTACTTCCAGAGTCACCTGAATCGGTGGCGTAATCACAATTGGGTTGCCATTCCAGGTAGTCACCATGCAAGTATCTTGCTCGATAAGCCATTGAGCATTATCGCCGACGGCTTTTGCATCAGCCGCAACCTGTTCAAATGAAGCCGGATCCATAAAGTGCCAGAACTCACCATCGGTATACAGATACTCCATATCCTGATCCATAACATCTGCGGCTTCAACAGATTCGCCCGATTTAAAGGTTCGCTCAACCATACGACCGGTCAGTAAATACTTTAATTTTGCACGCGCAAAAGCCTGCCCCTTGCCTGGTCGAACAAATTCATTCTCGACAATAATGCAGGGCTCATTATCTTGCATTATTTTTAGGCCATTACGAAATTCATTGGTAGAATAGGACGCCATCAAGCACCTCGGTTAAATCAATATCAACTGGTCATTTATGAAAGGCGCAATAATACCCTGTTCACCCCCCGTTTGTCACAGTATGGACTGGAAAAAGCAACTGGCTTCTGCGATTACATCACCTGCGGCATTGCTTCAGCAACTGGCACTTAAACCCGAGCAGGTTGGCAACGGACAAGCGGAACAACTATTCCCACTGCGCGTGCCTCAGCCTTATGTGGATCGGATGGAACCCGGCAACCCAGATGACCCATTGTTTAAGCAAATCTGGCCGGCCGATGAAGAATTTCGGCCAACTCCCGGTTACACCAGTGACCCTCTGGAAGAAGCGGATAGCAATCCAATACCGGGATTATTGCACAAATACGGTACGCGAGTACTTACTATCAGTGCAGCCAGCTGTGCCATCAATTGTCGCTATTGTTTTCGACGCCACTTTAATTATCAGGAACAATCCTATAGCGAGTCAGTTTGGGATAAATGGCTGGATTACATTGCCAAAAACCCGGAAATTGACGAAGTAATTCTTAGTGGTGGAGAACCACTGCTTATGAGTGATAACCGACTAAAGCGTCTGAGCGATAAGTTAGCTCAATTACCGCAGATAAAACGACTGCGCATCCATAGCCGCCTGCCGCTGGTCATCCCACTGCGCATTACCGATGAATTGCTTGAAACAGCCTCACAATCGCCGTTGCAATGGATACTGGTTTGGCACATCAATCACCCGAACGAAATAGACAGTCAGGTTGCTGAAGCGGCTCAAAAATGCCATCAAGCCGGAATTCGACAGTTTAACCAGTCGGTATTATTGAAAGGGGTGAATGACAACAGTGATGCTCTTTGTGCGCTCAGTGAAACACTTTTTGCTCATCATATTCAGCCCTATTATTTACATCTTTTGGATAAAGTTGCCGACACAGCACACTTCGATACAGCACTTGAAGCCGCTGAACAGTTATACCAGCAAATGTTAGCCCGACTGTCCGGCTATCTGATACCAAAACTGGTACGAGAGATCCCTGGCGAGCACTCAAAAACGCCCGTTTATTCCAGCAATTGTTAAGCAAAGCTTTGTTCAGCGCAGCTAAATTTCACTGACTTTTCCAATAATTGCGAACAAACGCCTCCTATTGTAAGCACTCACAAACCATCTATATCCTTATATCAGCTTGATTTCGTGACTTTTTGGCCGTTTTAGGCTATTGATTATATATCGATTTAAAAATGACTAGACGAGATTGCACTCTTTGAAAGAGGCTGTAAAATGAGCGGCTTAAGACACCAATGTATTCAATAATAAAAACGAACCATTCCAATACATGTTCAGGGATTGAAGACGTATGATCCAAGGGGATTTAGGGCTCACGATCAGGGCTCCAGAGCAGGTAAAACCAACTCTGGTAGCCAAACTGACACCTCGATACATCAGCAAATGGCTCGAAAGTTTGCCCATTGCTAATATTAGCGACTCATCGCGTCGGCTTTATCAAATGCTGCTCGACTGCAATAAATCCCATCTAAGTGATGAAGACCGATTTAAAATCTTAACGGCCTTGCAGCCATCCATCCAGATGGTTTTAAAGTCATTGTCAAAACACTTTACCGGCCACACTCTGAACCTGTCGGATAAACAAAAAAAGATCGCGGCATTAGTCCAGGCCATTCACACTGAGATGGCGATTGGATTTAAAACCATTATTGAGCATCAGGCTGCCAATCCAAGTTTGCTCAACAAAACCATGTTGCATACTTCCTTGTATCTATCTTTAGACTATCTCTCATTGACTGTGGTCCGGTGCTATCAGGTCTATACCGATGTGCCAGCCCGGCTTTGGAGTGAAATAAATACCATTTATCGCTTTTCAATCACTCAAAAACTGATTGATAAACCTTGTGTTATCCAGAACAGTAAAACTGAATTCACCATCAACGATGCTTTCCAAAAAATTTGTTTGCTGTCTATTGCCAACCCTTACCAACTAAGACAGCAAGAAATTGAAACCGTATACAGTGGACTTCAGGTTTATGTACCCTTTTGTAAACTTGAGCAATCGAGCCGTTTCGATAATCGTTACGTGGTCGATCTGAATCTAGCACTGCCTCCCACCCATCAGGCATTGATTAAAATCAGACCCAGCCAGTACACCTTGTCATTGAATCTGGATCAAATCGTCACCGAGTTACAGAAAAGTCTTAAGCAAAAACGCGGCAGTACCCGTGATGAAATGGCCATAGGTGGATTGTCCGCCAGACTGATACGGCATTTATTAAAAAGCTGGGCGCATCTTTCTTCACGGCACTTTGCCCGGACACCTTGTAATGGCCATATAAGTGTCAGTATTGGTTTAAGTGCCACTCATCAACTGCTAATAGGCGAAGAAATCGAAGACTACGTTGAATCGCTGGATCAATACGAAGGCAGCCTTCAAAATGCAACACTGGTTGACGATAACTCGACCGCCGATATGCTAAGTAATTTTGGCAATCAAAGTTATATTAATGCTACTTCTGACGAAGATATCTGGGCAAAGCTTTATCGGCCGAAAGGCGCCATGCCAGATACTCAGGAAATTGATTACAGTAAACAATTTAATCCTTCAGGCGAAGCCAGCCAGCCCCATTACGAGTTTGATTACGCAGAAATCATTAATATTAGTCCGGGAGGTTACTGCATCGATCTGGGCGAAAATCCACCTCAGAACACACAAGCAGGTGAAGTGATAGGCCTTGTTGAAACCGATGAACAGGGCGATCAAAACTGGCATATTGGTGTTATTCGTTGGATTAAACGCAGTAAAAAGCATCCGGGAGTATTACTTGGCGTACAATTGATTGCACCAGGCGCTAAGCCGGTACACTCACAACTCAAGCATGGCAAAACCAACGGCAAAGAATTTCAAAACGCTTTACTCTTGCCAGAGCTTAAAGGCATTGGACAGCCCGCGACAATCATTACCAACCCAGCAGTTTTCAATGCCCAACAAAAAATAACCATTGTCGATGGTGATGAATCCTTTGACGCACAACTGACAAAACTGGTGTCATCGTCACAGGGATATCGGCAGTTTTACTTTGAACGCGTAAACGGCCCATCCAACACATCATCAGATAGCCAGGGAGATAACCCAAAAGAAGATGGCTTCGATAATGTCTGGGATCTCATCTAGTCAAAAGAGCATTATTCAATACCCTTAGCACAAACCTTAAGAAACGGTACTAACGCACAAAATGACCCTGTTCCTTCGTATATTTCATAGGTTCAGTGGTTTCTAACTGGCCCGATCTCAGCTACAATCTTGTAAGGCAATTGTTTGATAGACAAGTATTTATTTCGTTACCATGACTATCCAATTGCTAATTTTGGTCGTTTAAAACTACGAGTACGTCGCTTAAACAACAACTCAAGACTTAAAGGAAATTTGAGACTGAATGGCTAACGATATAAAACCCGTTCATCTGCTGTTACTTGAACCCTCATCGAATGATGCTGAAACCATGATCACGACTTTGAGAAATCACGGCTACGCGGTTCGTGCCACTCAAGTGATAAAAGAAGACGACCTGCGAGAACATCTTTCACGTCAATCCTGGGATCTTTGTTTAACCCGAGCTGAAGTTAAAGGCCTCAACGCCACCCGTGTGATTGAGCTGATTAATGAATACAGCCGCGATGTGCCCGTTATTTTGATCACCGACGAAGACAATCAGGATGATCTCATATCCGCTTTAAAAGTAGGCATTAAAGACGCTGTGCCATTTAAGAGCCAGGAGCGTATGTATTTGCTGGCCAAGCGTGAGCTGGAAAATCTGGATCAGCGCAAACAGCGAAAAAAAGCAGAATTACAACTGACTGAAACGGAAAAGCGCTGCAGCCTGCTGCTGGATAGTTCACAAGATGCCATTGCCTACATTCACGACGGCATGCACATTTATGCCAATCAGGCTTATGTTGAATTGTTTGGTTTTGAAGATCCCGATGAACTACTCTGCATGCCAGTCATGGACATGATCAGCTCAGAATGTCACGGCGATTTTAAAGAATTCTTAAGACACTACGCCAAAAATCCTTCCAATAATAACTTTGCCTGTAAAGGTGTTACCGCCGACATGTCGAGTTTTGAGTCCATGTTAACCTTATCTAATGCAACTTATGATAATGAAGCCTGTACTCAGTTACTGATTAAAACAACTTCTGATAGTGCTGAGCTTGAAGCAAAAGTTAAAGAGTTGAGCGCGCAAGATGTTCTCACTGGCTTATACAACCAAAGCTACTTTCAAGAGAAACTCGATGAGTTTATCTCAACCAGTTCAGAGTCCGGACAACGTCGCCATTTAATGTTTGTTGAGCTGGATCAATACGCAGTTATCGAAAAAGAATTTGGTATTACTGGTACAGACGACATAATAACAGGTGTTGCCAATTGGTTAACGGAGCACTGTGACGATGACACTTTGCTGGCACGATACGGCAATGAGTCCTTTATGATGCTGGTTGATGAAGATGCACCAGATAAAGCCAAAACCTTCGCCGAAAACCTCTGTGCCAAAGTAAAAGATCACTTATTTGAAATTGAAGGTAAAACACAGAAGCTCACCTTTAGTATAGGTATTACACCGGCGGGTGATCAGGCGAATAATGCCAGAGAGCTGATTTCACATGCTCATGCAGCCTGTCTGCGTGCTCAATCGAAAAATGGCGATAACGCCAAAGTGTTCAATAAAATGGTTGACAGTGCGCACTCAGAAAACAGCGAAATGATCGAGAAGATCCACGATGCCATCGAGAATGAAAAACTAAAACTGCTGTTTCAACCGATTGTTAAATTACACGGCGACGAGCGAGCCATATATCAGTCACAACTAAAAATGGAAACCGACGAAGGCGACATTTCCACATCAGAAATTTTGCCGGTAGCCGAAGAGTCCGGACTTGCCGCCAAGCTTGATCGTTGGGTGATTATGCAATCCCTTAAACAATTGCATAAATCCGGCAGCAAAGCTTCTCTGGTAATAAATCTGTCAGCATCTGCACTCACCGATGAGAGCTTTGCCAACTACATTAATGATATTTTTAAATCGACAAAAATGCCTTCGTCTTCACTTATTATTAGTGTTAGAGCAAATGATGCACTGACCTATTTAAAACGAGTGATAGTGCTGTGCAAAACTTTACGAAAGCTCAAAGTACAGCTTGCGATCAGTCAGATTGATAACAGTAATGAACACTTTGCTTTAATGGATCAACTGCTGCCTCAGTTTGCCATCAGCAACGGTGACATCACCGCTCAATTGTCGGAAGGTGGTGATGCCATTTCAAACATCACACAAATTTGTAATGAAGCTCATCAACGTGATGTTCAAACCATTACACCGAATGTCGAAGATGCCGCTAGTCTTGCTGCCTTATGGCCATTAGGTGTCGGTTATATTCAGGGTCTCTATTTGCAAGCGCCAATGACAGACTTGAGTTTTGACTTTTCTTCCAGTGAGTTTTAATTGGCTTGTAGAAAAGAAATTTATTCCGCGTTTAACAGTTTAAGTAATTCACTCATATCGGGCTTCACGATTGCCGCTGAAGCCCGTTTTTTTACCGCTGGTTTTGCATCAAATGCAACCCCTAAACCGGCACTCGACATCATTGCCAGATCATTAGCGCCATCGCCAATAGCCCACACTTCATCCTGCGTTAATCCAAGCTGATCTTGAAGCGACAGTAAAATATTTCTTTTTTGTTCGCCATCAACAATATCGCCGACAAGTTTTCCTGTTAAATGACTGCCCGACTTTTCCAACTCATTGGCAAACGCATAATCAAGCTGCAGTTGAGACTTTAAAGCCTCTACAAAAGGGATAAATCCACCTGAGACCACCGCTATTTTTGCATTATTCTGCTTTGCCCAGGCAACCACATCAGTAACACCCGACGTCACGGGCAATGAAGACGCTAACGCAGTAACTTCCGTTAACGGCAAATCTTTCAATAGTGCAACGCGCTGCTTTAAACTTTGACTAAAATCCAGTTTTCCTTGCATCGCAAGCTCGGTTATTTCTGCCACTTGCTGATAAAACCCACATCGTCTTGCCAACTCATCAATACATTCCATCTGGATCAAAGTTGAGTCCATATCAAAAACCAGTAAACGGGGCTTTACCAGCACAGACTTCTGTTGTCGGATCGCATAATTTAAATCACTGTTAGATAATAAATGTCGGATTGACTCAATTACATCGGAGTCATTACCGTTGTTAAAAATAAGTCTAATTTGCTGCTCATCATAGAATTGATAAAACTCATGAACACTCGCCGCCAATAAAACATCCTGTATTGATGAATGTTGTTTCCAGAACTCACTCTCATCAGCAACCGGCCAAATCTGAACCGTTAACGCATGATTTCCAATCATTTTTAGCGCCGTATCTGCAGAACTGACCATCCTTTCAGAGTCATTTGGCTGCTCATCAAAACGCATGTTAACTTGCTTAAAGTATTTGTTATGTCTGCTCTCAGTCATCAAGCCTGCTGCCAGAAGTTAGTTTAGTGGAAAGTCTACCATCGCCAGTTAATTTTAACACCGAAGCAGGGCCATTGCCCTATACAGTGGAAATCTGCATAATCCAATCAGTTATATTTAATTCAGTGGATTTTGTGATGCCCAACTCTACGATCAGGATACAATCTGACAAGCCAACCAAGCAGAGCTCTACTGGGCTTAGCCTTACAAAATCAATCCTGACCATCAATGGTCTTATTGCTACCATATTTGTAGCGGCATGGATTTGGCTTAGCTGGCAAATGGACTTTTTGTTAAATCAGCGAACTGACGAGCTTGGCCACCAACTGGCAGAAGTTACCGCATTTGCCAGTGCCGAAGCGGTTATAGCCGAAGACGAAGTCTATTTAAACGCACTGATAAAGAGAATAAATCAAAAAGAATTTGTTGAGCAGGTCGCTATTCATCGTGTTGATGGCACTCTTCTTGTTCAGACAAAAACGCAGCCAACTAACCAGAAAACTACATTAAGCAGCAATACTACCAACCTAGATGAAGAAAATCCTTCCGACGATGGTTTACAGCAAGACGATTTACAACAGACAACCGCCGAAGTCGTACAAAGACAGAATCAAACTCAGACGCTTTCTGATCCCATTGATAAAAACTGGACTGACTGGGTAATAGCCTATTTTCCCAGCTATCAAACAGACAATACGCTTTATATGGCAACCATTAATTGGGAAGGCAGCGACGTTGGCTGGGTACAGGTTACGCTAAACAGAGGGTTGATAGAATCAGATATTCGTAAAGCCAGTTACACACTGTCACTATTCACTCTTGCTGCCTTTTTGATCATCAGTCTTTTAAGCGCACTGATTTTATGGCACCGGCACAATAAAATAAAATCGATGCTATTGGAGCACCAAAATACTCAGCCCCAGTCACCTTTAGATAAGTCAGAAGTCGAGCTGAGCAACTTACACCAAACAGCATTACAGTTAAAACACAATCGTGCCTCAAACAATGATGTACACTTTAAAAACGTGACATCAGATCGCAATACGACTCAACTAAAAAATATAGTGCACCAAGGTTATATTATGATTGTCAGAATAATACAGTCAGATCATAACCGCTCGAATACTCAATTAATTGCTGTCACGGATACCGCACAGCATATGCTAAGTGATATAGCGGCGTACTTATCATTGAACTTTTACTGCACAGATCGCGATCAAACACTTCTGACAGCCTCCAGCAATAAGTCCGATGACGTTATCAAGCTAGTCTATTTACTGTTGAATTTAAATAAAGCATTAAATAAAAGAAAACAACTCGGGTTATCATTTAATGCATTGCTAGACAACACACAAGTAACGTTATACCAGACCGATGCAGGTATTATAAAAGCAGAGAATGGGCACTTAACATCGCTACTCAGTCAGTTCAGACGATTAAAACATGCTATTTGGATTGCCAGGTCAGCAGCGAAAAATATGCCTTTGTCCGAGCAAAATGACAGTATTTTTTCAAATAATATTGTTATCGAAAACAATACGGATAAAACACTTACCATAAATGAAGACACTCAAAGTTTACTAGAGCGTTTTGCCAACAGTCTGGTGACTAAATATTTTCCTGAAACAAATACTTAGCCATTAAGTATCTAACAAACTATATAGAAAACTACAGAAATGAAGGCGAGTCATTACTCGCCTTAGGATTCATAGCTAAATTTTTTGTTACTTCCCAGTTCCCTCGCAGGTTTAACTTTTTTCATCAACCTCAAGCAGATCAACCTTCTGAAAACCGCGTGGCAGCTTATTGCCTCGGCGGCCTCGTTCACCACGATAATGCTCCAGATCACGCATTTTTAATCGCAGATGACGTTTACCGCTGTGAACCAACAACTCTACATTTTCAGACACCACCGCCACATCAATAACAAATTCTTCTCGTGATAAAACACGGGCCGAGGGAATGCTGATAATTTTGTTACCTTTGCCTTTAGAAAGACAGGGCAGATCTCTTAATGGAAACACCAGTAAACGCCCCTCATTGGTGACGGATACACACAGTTCCTGCTCGTAATTGGTCACGGGCTTGGGTGCAATAACTTTGGCGCCTTTTGGTAAATTCAACAGCGCTTTTCCGTTTTTATTACGCGTGACAAAATCTTCAAATTTTGCAACAAAGCCATAACCGGCATCTGACGATACTAAAAACAAATCATTATCCTGACCCATTGCGGTTGCAACAAAGACAGAACCGGCTATGGGATTAAAACGCCCGGTTAGCGGTTCTCCCTGCCCCCTGGCAGACGGCAATGAATGAGCCGGTAAAGCAAAACTTCGACCGCTAGAGTCGAAAAATACCGCTTGCTGATTGCTTTTACCTTCCGAGCTCGACAAATAACTGTCGCCCGATTTGTAATTCAACTTACCGGCATCAATATCGTGACCTTTAGCGCATCGAACCCACCCCTTTTCCGATAGCACAACGGTCACAGGCTCGGTTGGTACCAGATCCGTTTCATCCATGGCTTTTGCTTCTTCACGCGCAACAATGGGCGAACGACGGTCATCGCCAAATTCTTTTGCTGTTTCAATCAGTTCTTTTTTAACCAATGTTTTCAGACGACGGGCTGATCCTAACGTTTGTTCCAGTTTATCCCGTTCTTTGCTTAACTCATCTTGATCACTCCGAATTTTCATTTCTTCAAGACGGGCCAATTGACGCAATTTAGTGTCAAGAATGTAATTGGCCTGAACCTCTGTCAGTTCAAAGCGTTGCATAAGAACTTGCTTGGGTTCATCTTCGGTACGAATAATGTGGATCACTTCATCAATATTGAGAAAAGCGATCAACATACCTTCCAATAAATGCAATCGATCGGTTACTTTGGTCAGCCTGTGTTGCAAACGACGACGTGTGGTTTCGGTTCGAAACTCCAGCCACTCACTTAAGAATTGGTTGAGCGGCTTAACCTGGGGTTTATGATCGATGCCTATCACATTCATGTTCACGCGGTAGTTTTTCTCAAGATCCGTTGTCGCAAACAAGTGACGCATTAATGATTCGGTATCCACGCGATTCGAGCGAGGAATGATCACAAACCGCGTCGGAGTTTCATGGTCGGATTCATCACGCAGATCAGACACCATGGGTAATTTCTTGGCCTGCATTTGCTGAGCAACCTGCTCCATAATTTTATTTCCGGACACTTGATGTGGTAGAGCAGTAATAACTATTTCACCGTCTTCGGTATGATATCGCGCACGCATTTTGACACTACCACGTCCGGTTTCATAAATTTTCAGCAAGTCATCTTTTGGGGTAATAACTTCCGCATCCGTTGGGTAATCGGGTCCCTTAATGTATTGATGCAAATCGGCAACGGAAGCTTTTGGATTATCTAACAAGTGCACACAGGCATCGGCGACTTCGCGTAAGTTATGCGGTGGAATATCGGTAGCCATACCAACGGCGATACCGGTAGTACCGTTTAATAATAAATTAGGTAAACGAGCGGGCAAAATTTTAGGCTCGTTCATGGTGCCATCAAAATTGGGGATCCAGTCGACCGTGCCATGACCTAATTCGCTGAGTAAAACTTCCGAATACTTTGACAGTTTTGATTCGGTATAACGCATCGCGGCGAACGATTTTGGATCATCAGGTGAGCCCCAGTTTCCCTGCCCATCAACCAGCGTATAACGATAAGAAAATGGCTGTGCCATTAATACCATGGCTTCGTAACAGGCTGAGTCACCATGAGGATGAAACTTACCCAGCACATCACCCACGGTACGCGCCGATTTTTTGTATTTGGCAGAAGCTTTAAGTCCCAGTTCACTCATGGCGTACACAATACGACGTTGAACTGGTTTTAATCCGTCACCAATGTGTGGCAATGCACGATCCATAATTACGTACATGGAGTAATTTAAGTACGCTTTTTCGGTAAACTCCGCCAGCGACTGCTGCTCAACACCTTCGTAGTTAAAATCCATAACAGTGGAAAACCTCTTTCTTATACTTCAGCCAAGTTGCCTTTCGATTCAAGCCATATTTTTCGATCACTGGCTCGCTTTTTACCCAGCAACATGTCCATAATCTGTTCGGTTGATTGCATATCATCAATCGATAACTGCACCAGACGACGAGTGTCTCGAGCCATTGTGGTTTCTCGAAGTTGCGCAGGGTTCATTTCACCCAACCCTTTAAAGCGTTGCACATTAACTTTACCGCGTTTTTTCTCGGCTTCTATACGATCCAGAATGCCATTTTTCTCATCTTCATCCAGCGCATAAAACACTTCTTTGCCCACATCCACCCGGTACAAGGGTGGCATCGCCATATAAAAATGACCAGCGTCCACCAAAGGTCTGAAATGTTTTACAAACAACGCACAAAGCAGTGTCGCAATATGCAATCCATCAGAATCCGCGTCCGCCAGTACGCATATTTTACCGTAACGTAGCTTTTCCAGATTATCGGTATTGGGATCCAGCCCTATGGCAATCGAAATATCATGAACTTCCTGAGACGCCAAAATATCATGGGCATCCACTTCCCAGGTGTTTAATATCTTCCCTCGTAGCGGCATAATCGCCTGATAATCTTTATCCCGGGCTTGTTTCGCACTGCCTCCTGCAGAATCCCCTTCCACCAGAAACAATTCGGCATTCATCGGATCTTGGCCAACACAGTCAGCCAGTTTACCCGGCAGTGCAGGTCCTGAGGTGATTTTTTTACGTGCGACTTTTTTGCCTGCCCGCAACCGTTTATGAGCATTGCTGATGGCTAACTCGGCCAGTTTATCGCCTAAGTCAGAATGTTGATTCAACCAGAGACTGAACGCATCTTTAACGATACCGGAAACGAAAGCGGCGCACTGACGGGAAGACAGTCGCTCTTTGGTTTGCCCGCTAAACTGGGGATCTTCTAATTTGACCGATAGCACGTAGCTGAGTTTGTCCCAGACATCTTCCGGTGCCAACTTAACCCCTCGTGGCAGCAGATTGCGAAACTCACAAAACTCCCGCATGGCTTCAAGTAAGCCTGTTCTCAGGCCATTAACGTGGGTGCCGCCTAATGCGGTTGGTATTAAGTTAACGTAGCTCTCGGCAATGATTTCGCCGCCTTCAGGCAACCAATGTAATGCCCAGTCAACCGCTTCTGACTGGCTGCTAAAACTGCCCGTGAATGGCTCTTCGGGTAGTGTTTCAAAACCATCTGCAGAAGCGGCCACATAATCGGTTAAACCATTTTCATAAAACCACTCGACCTCATCATTATTGACGCGATCAACAAGCTTCATTTTGAGCCCTGGACAGAGTACTGCTTTTGCTTTGAGCAAATGCTTTAAACGGGGCACAGAAAATCTGGAAGAATCAAAGTACTGGGCATCAGGCCAGAAAGTAACGGTGGTGCCAGTATTTCGCTTTCCAACTTCACCAATGACTTCCAGATCACTGACTTTATCACCGTGTTCAAAGGCCATCATTTGCTCTTGGCCATTACGCTTCACTTTAACTTCAACGCGCTTTGACAAAGCATTCACCACACTGATCCCTACGCCGTGCAGTCCGCCAGAAAACTGGTAACTTTTATTCGAAAACTTTCCGCCCGCATGCAGTTTGGTCAAAATCAACTCAACGCCCGGTATTCCCTCTTCCGGGTGTATATCGGTAGGCATGCCTCGCCCATCATCCGACACCGACATGGCGCCATCTTTTTCAAGGGTCACGATTATTTGACTGCAATGCCCGGCCAGGGCTTCATCCACACTGTTGTCGATCACTTCCTGACCCAGATGATTTGGGCGTACCGTATCGGTATACATACCTGGGCGTTTTTTGACCGGCTCAAGACCGTTCAACACTTCGATGGAATCGGCGGTGTACTGACTCATAAACACTCTGATGATTTGATTAAACTGTGGAGGCTAATGTTGGCGTTTTCGATGACGCTTGGCAAGTGTTATTGCGTGGCTTTTTGATTGAGTTGCTCAATCTGTAAGCAAGTTACCATGGGGCTTCTGTAAAGATTGTTTTTAAAACACCAGGGAAAGAATTTGTTTAACAAAAGTAATTAATAGCCCTTAATGGTGTAGTCTACTGTAAATTCTATGTCATGGATTCTGTGAACCACCGATTCAATCTGGCCATTATTATGCAGTGTTAAATAACGATAACCGGGGGCTTCTTCTCCGGCAGAAAAATCACTTGAGCCTGGTTTAAATTGCACACAGGTTGAAGGCGTTGATAACAAGGCAACGCCTTGATGTTCTCCTGAGTAATCCTGATGAACGTGCCCCCATAAAAAACATCGTGTAGCCTGATGATTTTGAACACTGTCAAAAAGCACCTGCGCATTTTTTATGCCCAGGTTATCAAGCCAGTCACTGCCAACAGGAACCGGTTGGTGATGCATCACCACTAAAAGATGTTTATCCGGGTATTGCTGCTGCGCCCGCTCAAGCAAATCAACATCCTGCTGACTGATATTGCCATAAACTTTTCCTTTGACCGACGAATCGAGCATCACAATTTGCCAGTTGCCCGACAGCAGTTGTTTTTCAGGATATACGTTGCCACCTTTGAGTATTTTCGCCATCACTTCAGGATTGTCATGATTGCCCGGGATCCAGAAACAGGGCACACCCATTTCTTGTAATTTCTGATACAGATACTGGTAAGAGTTTTCTGAAGCGTCTTGTGACAGGTCTCCGGTTACCAATACCATATCAGGTGCAAACTCTTCTTTATTAATGCGTTCCAGCACAGCTTCCAGACTGACACGGGTATTGAGCCCCAGCAGCTTACCTTCGTCTTCCGAAAAAATATGACTGTCTGTGATCTGAATAATCCGAACACAGTCAGTACTTAATGTATTTATCTGCTTACTCAACGCTAATTCCTGCCCCATTTATATTCCCTGCCTGGCACTGGCTTGTGGATTATTCACTGCAATCACCTGAATCGATAATCACTGGCATGGCAACCTTTTCAACATTTTGCTGAAAACATTGAGACAAACATTGTGACAACAACTGATTACGTTGCACCTTGTCATCAGGATAATGCTTAACTTGCTTCGGGTAAGGATGCTGATGCTTCGGCGCATGATTTCGATTTGGCTCCATGACCTCTGCCAACTGGGCATCATGATATAACCGCACTTTAAGTTTTACCGGACTCACCCACTCACTGCTGGAAAGCTCAACCGAAATAATTAAGGTGGTGGTGTAGCGAGCTTCATCCACTATCGACAAATAAAATGGCAGACGAATGCTGTCATCGTTGTTCGCTTTGATTAAACGCTGGAGATAATCACCCGTTCCGGACGCCACGGGCTGTTTCTCAGCCGCCCGTAAAAGACGCAACAACAAAGCGTAGTTTTGCTCACACTGAGCCATAAACTCTGCTAAATCTGGAACATACTTTCGTCTAACTGCATTCATTTTGGTACCGCTATGCACCCGCCAATATTAAAAGCTTAATGTTTATTGTTCGCATTGATCTTCCAATTATTACTGCCACTATTGCCTTATGCATCAACCAATTTAACTTAAAATGACTAAATGGCGCTAATCAAAAGGCTGACAGTATTACTCTGCGTTTTGCCCAGAAGCCTCTTATAAGCAATAGCAATAAAGGAAAGATAAACACGCTCTAGTCTATTTTAGGCATGAAACCCCTGCAATAACACCTCAGGATGGCGATATTTTCATATGTAGCGGTTTAATTGTGATTGATTTAACATTAACCACTGCACCCCAATAATTGTCATAGCATTATTTAAACGCCCCTGTTCAAGCCAGCTGAAAGCCTGTTGAAACGATAAAATATGAACTTTTATGTCTTCGTTCTCATCCGCAAGGCCGCCATATTCAGCAACCTTACCGGCATCAACCAGACCGCAAAATAAATAGAACTTTTCATCAGAACCACCGGGACTCACCCAGTATTCATACAGAGGAATCAGCTTATCGGGCACACAGCCGGCTTCTTCCTCTGATTCCCTGACGGCCACTTCATCTGGCGACTCATCGGGTTCGACAATACCCGCCACCAATTCCAGCAGCCATGGATTATCGGCTTTAGCAGCGGCAGCACCCGCTCTAAACTGCTCAACCAGAATGATTTGCTGGCGGCGAATGTCCACCAATAAAACGCCAACCGCTTCGCCGCGCATAAATACTTCTCGAACTACATTATTTAGTTGCCCACCCTCAAAACAATCATAATCAAGGGTCAGCGCATCCACTTTGAAAAAACCTTTAAACACTGATTTGTTGTCTTTTATGACGTATTTCACCGCTTCTCACTCATTAATCTAACCAATCCATTCGACAAGCGAGACAGAATCGCTTGTCTTCATCACTGATATTGTTGTTTTTTAAGCTAATATCCTTGACTATAATGGACTAGCCAGTAATCTGATTGCAAATAGCGTATTAATGGGCTAGATCACACCATCGATGTGTTATTAACTCAATTCTAAAGTGCGGATAAAACAAAGAGTGCCAAAATGAATAAAGAAAAAGCACGCTTTAATATGATTGAGCAACAAATCAGGCCATGGGGTATCCACCAGGCCAATGTTCTTGATTTAATGAGTAGCCTTCCCAGAGAAGTGTTTGTACCGGACGATCAAAAGAGCCTGGCGTTTGCCGATCTGAATATCCAGCTGGCGCATAATCAGCAAATGTTCACTCCTCGTGAAGAAGCTCGCATGTTGCAGGCACTGGCGCTTAAGCACAGCGACAAGGCTCTGGAAATTGGCACCGGTAGCGGCTTTTGTTCAGCTCTTATTGCTTCACAAGTCAATGAATTACTCACTATCGACATTTATCCAGAATTTATCACAGCTGCTGAAACACGCTTTAAGAGCCTCAACTTACATAACATTCAAACCGAAGTGGCCGATATTACTCAAGATTGGCAACCTAATAACTTGTACGATGCAATATCCATTACCGCAGCACTTAGCAGCCCACCCAACGATTATCTCAATTTGCTTAATCCGGGTGGCAGGCTTTTTTGTGTCGAAGGCAAACTGAATAATCAATACGCTAAGCTATATACCTGTCAAACAAAAGGCAAATACAGCATTCAAAGCCTGTTTGAAATGAGTACGCCAAACCTGATAAATGAATCCGCAAAAGAAAGCTTCGTGTTCTAACCGATTCAGCCTAAACGGACACAACAACATTCGTTTACAATTCGACAAGACTCTATGACAAAATATCCGGTAAGTTATTGAGCATTATAGTGACTGATACCGATAAACCTGTCATAGAGACAAACAATCTGTGACTTTAATGACTTATTTTCATTGGGATCCCAAAACGGAGATATATTTTGAAAAAGCAATACAAATGGCTTGCGGCCACCGGAATCATTTTATCAGCTAGTTTGCAGCCAGCATTTTCACAAACGGGTTTGTTGGAGGTCTATCAGCAAGCAACACAACAAGATCCACAATTACTCGCCAGTGAAATGGGGTTAAAAGCAACGGAAGAAAGAGTTGATCAAAGCTTCTCTGCTCTGTTACCGACAATATCGGGCAGCATTACTCGTAGTCGTTCAGACAGTGAAGGTCAGCAAAACATTTTCTTTCCACCGGCAACGACCGATACAACCAGTACATCAAAATCATTAACCTTGAGCCAGGTAATCTATGATCACCGTGCATGGACAGGGCTTGATATTCGTAAAAAACAAGCTCTCAAAGCAGGGGTTGATCATGAATCGGTGAAACAGAACTTAATTCTTCGTGTGTCTGAAGCTTACTTTAATGTTCTTGCCGCTCAAGATGGTGTCGACTTTTCTACTGCAGAAATGAAAGCGATTAAACAAGAGCTTGAGCAAACCAATCAAAAGTTTGAAGTAGGACTTATTGCTATTACGGATGTGCATGAAGCACAGGCGCGTTACGATCAGGCGGTTGCGAATAATATTCAAGCTCAAAATACGCTTGATAACGCATCCGAAGCATTGCGAGAGATATCCAACCGTTATTACCAAAGTTTAAATCCCTTGCAAACACAGTTTAAACTAAAGTCACCACAACCTAATAACATTGACGACTGGTTAACTCAGGCAGAGCAATCAAACTTAAATCTCAGCGCTCGAAAAATTGATAAAGATATTGCCCGGGAAACCATCAAGCTTAATTTTGCAGGGCATTATCCTTTCCTTAACTTATCGGCTTCATACTCGGATAGCGATTCTGACAGTACGTCCACACAAGCTGAAGTGGATGATAATGGAGTTATTGAGCCTGGTCCAGATGGGAATCCTAATTTCATAACAACTGAGCGTACAACCATTAATGAAAGAAGCAGTGTCTCTCTAACATTAAATGTACCTATTTACTCTGGTGGCGAAACACAATCTAAAGTTAGAGAAGCGCAACACATGTTTCAACAAGCCGTGCATAACATGGACAGTGCTTATCGAGCAGCCGCCCGGCAAACACGAAGCGCGTTTTTAGGCATTCAGGCATCCATAAGCTCAGTTAAGGCATTGGAACAATCAACGGTTTCAAGTCAAGCGGCACTTGAAGCAACTCAAGCAGGTTTTGAAGTAGGCACACGAACCATCGTTGATGTATTAAACGCCACTCGTACACTCTACAATGCGAAACAAAATCTGGCGCGCGCCCGGTATGATTACATCTTAAATACATTAAGATTAAAACAAGCAGCGGGTACTTTATCTGTTCAAGACTTAAAGCAGGTTGATCAACTACTTAAAAATTAAAGTTATAAAACCTGAATTCAAGACCAATAAAAAAGGGCTTTTCAAAAGCCCTTTTTTATATGATAAATTAACATCGAATCCCTATCGATGACAAAGATACACACAACACTATTTTGTTAAAAACTTATCCAGCAACTTAATCGTTTTGCTTAAAGCGCCCCGATTGGATTCGACAACGTTTGCGCCGGCTTTTCCCATCTTTTTTCGCAGAGTCTCATCTTTCGACAAATCAATCAGTACACGATGTAAGTTATCTTCATTGATCAGTTTTGCACCGCCTGATTCAACCATGGTTTTAAATACATCATCAAAATTAAAAATATTTTTCCCGGACAAAACAGGCTTGCGCAATGCTGCAGGCTCCAAAGGATTATGCCCACCTCTTTCAATTAAACTGCCGCCGACAAAGGCAACATCAGATGCATGGTAACAGTACATTAACTCACCCATACTATCGCATAAAAATACTTCATCAGACATGGACAAAGACTGTGACTCAGATCGTTTTGCTAACTTAAAACCTCTTTGTTCAATCAGCTCCGAAACTGAATCAAATCGCTCGGGATGTCGGGGCACTATGATCAACTTTGAGTTAATGCCGGCATCCAGCATAAGTCTATGAGCGCTTAATACAATTTCATCTTCGCCAACGTGAGTACTTCCAGCAACCCAGATGAATGGGCGTGCATCAAGCCAGGGTTTAAAAATCGCCTGCGTTTTAGCATCGAGATTATCAGGCAGGCGTAAATCGAACTTAATACTGCCAGTTACACTCACTTTATCTTCGTGGGCACCAAGTTTGATGAATCTTTCTGCATCGCCTTTATTCTGACAGGCTAAATGCGTTATCGGCTTGATTAACAGCCGATTGGTTGGAATAGGTAAGCGAGAGTAATTATCAGCTGAACGAGCTGACAGTCGAGCATTAACTACGACAACCGGCACTTTTCGTTTTTTACTGTAATGAATGAAGTTAGGCCATAACTCTGTTTCCATAATTATGGTTAGCTTGGGATTTATTTTCTCAATAAAGCGGTTTACCACCCAGGGTAAATCATAAGGTGAATACAAATGAATTATCGACTCACCCAGTAGACTCTGGATCCGTTCGGCACCTGTTGGTGTGGTGGTGGTCACCACAATGGCGTAATCTGGGTATTCACTTAATAATCGTTTGATAATGGGCACAGCAACCAGAGACTCGCCAACAGATACCGCGTGTATCCAGATGGTTTTATTTACTCTGGGACTTTTAAACAGGCTAAAGTGCTCTTTCCAGCGTTTACGATAGGCAGGATACTGACGTCCTTTGATATACAAGTTTAGCAACGCCATAGGCAATGCCATTAAAAAGATTAAAGAGTAAATAAACCTGAACACGGAAAATCCATCATCGTTTTTAACGTAATTTTAACATAGCCTGCCACTATAGTAGACCGAGTTTGCTCTATGCCACAAACTTCGCTAGCCTTAGTCTGGCTTAAATGTATACAAATACAACCGCTTACATTATTGGAGCAATTGCGATGGAAGTTACAGCACCTTACAGCACAGAAATACTGTTTGCCATTGCTATTGTATTTAGCTTAATAGGATTAAGTTACTTTATCACTGCCCTAAAAGCCTTAAAACAAGCGAGGTTAGTGAAATCAGGGTTTCGATTATTGCTGGCAGTAATATTTTTGCCTATTGCACTGATTGCTATGACCATTTTAACCGGAATACACGGCTATAACCGCTTGACCCATGAAGAACTTGTGGCATCCATACAGGTCAGTCCCATAAGTGAGCAATCATTTCAGGCTCAGCTTACCTTTACAGATGGGCGTCAGTCTCATTTTGTGCTTGAAGGCGATGAAATACAAATAGACGCCAATATCATCAAATGGAAGCCCATCGCGAATATATTAGGTTTACATACTCATTATGAGCTGAGCCGCATCTCTGGACGCTATCACCATTTATCAGATGCCAGACGCAAACCGATCTCTGCGTACGATTTGGGCGATCAACAATTGATAAATCTTGTCTCATTACGCAAACAGTATGATTCTTTTGGCTACCTACTCGATGCAGAATATGGCTCGGCCAGTTTTATTTCGGCCAATCAACCGGCTCAGTTTCAATTGTACGTTTCAACCAGTGGCTTACTGATCCGTAAAGTTTTCAATAAACCATGAGTGATATGTCAATGAACTAGACTTACCATGAAGTAAGAAGCTAGCCGTGCATATTAAGCCTTGCCATTAATACTTTATCAAAGTTTCTTTTGAGCTCTTTTTTGTTCCGCTTTTTTCCGCCTGACTTCTTTAGGATCCACCAACAATGGCCGGTAAATTTCTACTCTATCAAGTTCTCTTAACTCAGTATTGAGTTCACACAACTTACTGAATATCCCTATTTTACAGTCGTTCAGGTCAATTTCAGGATAATCTGTTAATATACCCGAAAGCCTTATGGCCTGCTCAGCCGTCGTTCCTTCTGCCACATCGAGCGGAACAAGCATTTGTGATTCAGGTAACGCATAAACAACTTCAACTTTCATAATGATTATCCGTACTGCTTTTTTGCCTGCTCAATAAACGCTTGCATCATATTTGCTGTAATGGTCTCAAACGCCTTGCTAAACGCCATTCCCATCAGTCGGTTTTTAAACTTAAAATCCAGAGAAAAAGTCACACGACAAGCGTTCTGCTCCAATCGTTTAAAACGCCAGATGCCTAATAAATATTCAAATGGCCCATCTAACAGGCGCATGTTGATTTCTTCGTTTAATTTTAGGGTGTTTTCCGTCGTAAAAGAGCTGGAAAAACCGGCTTTTTCAATATTAAGTGAAGCTATCATTTTTGATTCTGATGATTCAATAATTTTAGAACCACTGCATCCATCTATATATTCAGGATAAGCCTCGACATCATTAACCAGAGCATACATCTGCTCAACAGAGAAAGGTACCAATGCTGACTTTTCAACCTGTGACACTGAAAGATCCTCAATCATTACAACTTAACAACACCTATTGTAACACTCAAACAATAATACAGCAGATGCATCAACGAATAACTTTAAGCTTCATCTGCATCACCGTATAATAAAGCGCTAAACAAGAGATGAGATTATGGCAAAAAAGAAAAAAGTACCCGGCAACGTTATTGCACAAAACAAAAAAGCGCGTCACGACTATTTTATTGAAGACACGCTCGAAGCAGGGCTGGTGCTCGAAGGCTGGGAAGTAAAAAGTCTTCGAGACGGAAAAGCAAACCTGACGGAAGGCTATATTTTCCTAAAAGATGGAGAGGCCTGGCTTTTAAGCTGCCATATATCACCGTTACAAACCGCATCAACTCACATAAATCCTAACCCTATCCGCTATCGTAAGTTATTGCTGCATAACCGTGAACTTGGCAAAATATTTGGTGCACAACAAAAAGAAGGCTATACCATAGTTGCCTTAAAGCTCTACTGGAAAAATAACAAGGTCAAGCTCGAGATTGGGTTAGCTAAAGGCAAAAAACTGCACGACAAGCGTGCAACACAGAAAGAACGTGAATGGAACCGAACGAAACAGCGGGTTTTGAAACACAGTTAAACAATGCCCATCATTGATTTAATACATCAGTCGATGTGCAATAATCTGTGTCGATAATCTATCAAAACTGTATTTGCGCTATAATTAAAACTGCGATCACCGCGGAGTGGAACATCCAAATGCCTGTAAAAGCTGCCAATGGCAACAAGAGACCTAACTCGCTGTTTATTTTGGTGTTTTTAACACTATTAGCGGGTTGTAGCGGACTAAAGACATCGCACACAGAAGCCGAGGTTACCAGCGCGAAAACAACGGTTTCAAAGCGCTCAATCGGCGACACTATCGCTCTATTGGAACAAGGCGACGATAAAACCGCAAAGCAGTCCTTATTATATTTACTCAGCACCGATCCAGACGATAAAACGGCCAAACGGTTGCTCTCGCAAATCATTGAAGATCCAGTTAAACGATACGGCTCTGATTACTTTAACTATACAGTAAAGTCCGGTGAGTCCTTTGCTCTTTTGGCAAAACGTTATCTTGGGCATTCATTAGAATTTTACGGGCTCTCTCGTTATAACAATATCAATAATCCTTCAAGCATTTACGCCGGGCAAATAGTTCGAATACCCAAGTCAAAGCAGTATCCAGCACCAAACTCCATTACACAAAAAATACAGACGTTAAAAAAACTACTTGATAGTCATCAGCATACGGCAGCACTAACACTCGCTTTTCAAGGTACGCCAATTCTTCAAAATACTGCGAAAAACCGACAACTGATCAATCGCACTTTACAGCAGTATATGGAAAGTCTCACTACGCCAGAACAACTTGTTAATGCAGAAAGTACTTTGTCATCCTATATACACCCAAGTAACCCTTATAACACTGCTATAAAGCGCACCATCAAAGCCATAAGCTATCGGCTACTATTATCCCAAAGTCACGCTTCTACACTGCAAAAAGATTATGACAGTGCATATCAATTGATCATTAAGGCTAAAGGCCTTAAACAGAAACAAACTGCTTTGGCAAAAACTATCATCAACTCTATTACAGAGGCTTTTCATCGAACAGCGGTGCTTTATTTTCGGGATCAGGATTTGGAAAGAGCAATACATCTATGGGATAAAATTCTAAAGATAGATCCTGAACATGAGTCAGCAAAAATCTATCGCTCCCGAGCAACTGAATTAAACTTAAGACTTAAAAATTTACAATAGCTGCTGTTACAATTAAATAAAGCTACATAAAACAGCTAAGCTTATCGAGCCCATTTAAAACCTCAATAACCATTTTCTAAACATAAAAAAACCGGCAAAAAGCCGGTTTTTTTATGTTACTTAAAACAGAATAATTACTCTTCTGTTTCATCCACTTCTTCAACGATATCGTCTTCTTCGATCTCAGGACGATCAACAAGCTCTACAACCGCCATAGGTGCATTATCGCCTGTACGGAAGCCCGCTTTAATAATTCTTAAGTAGCCGCCTGGACGATCTTGATAACGAGGACCAAGCTCATTAAACAAAATACCAACGGCTTCTTTTGAACGCGTTCGAGAAAATGCTAAACGTCGATTCGCTACAGAATCTGTTTTAGCCAAAGTGATTAATGGCTCAGCAACACGTCGAAGTTCTTTTGCTTTTGGCAAAGTAGTTTTAATGACCTGATGCTTGATTAAAGACACTGACATGTTACGAAACATCGCTTGACGATGAGAGCTGTTTCGATTCAGTTTACGACCACTCTTACGATGACGCATGATAAATACCTCTTACAGATAAGCAGCCTGCTATAGTACTGCCCTTATTTAGTTTCTATTATTTAATACAAATTCACCGGCAATGCTGCCGGTGAATTTTTTAATCAAATCTTTCGATCCGAAAATTACTTTAGCTTATTTGTCATCCATCAAACTAGCTGGAGGCCAGTTTTCTAGACGCATACCTAAAGACAATCCGCGTGAAGCCAATACGTCTTTAATTTCAGTGAGTGATTTTTTACCTAAATTAGGTGTTTTCAATAACTCAACTTCGGTACGCTGAATCAAATCACCAATGTAGTGAATGTTTTCAGTTTTCAAACAGTTTGCAGAACGAACCGTTAACTCTAAGTCATCGACCGGACGTAACAAGATAGGATCGATTTCTGGCTCACGATTTTCTGGCTCTGATTCTTTTTCGTCTTTTAAATCAACGAAAGCAGCAAGCTGTTCTTGCAATATAGTTGCACTGCGACGAATGGCTTCCTCTGGGTCGATAGTACCGTTAGTCTCGATTTCAAGAACCAATTTATCTAAATTCGTTCGTTGTTCAACACGAGCGGCTTCAACCACATAAGAGACTCGTCGTACCGGGCTAAAAGAAGCATCAACTTGTAGCCGGCCAATAGGAGCATCTTCGTCCCCTGTTTGACGAGCTGTTGCAGCTTCATAACCACGACCTTTAGCAACTTTAATATTCATTGCTAGTGAGCCATTCTTTGTCAGAGTTGCAATTTTATGCTCAGGATTGATGATTTCAACACCTGATAACCCTGCAATGTCAGCGGCGGTTACATCACCTTCTCCGCTTTTTTGCAGTGTTAAAATCGCTTCGTCTTTATCTTCCAGGCTCACCGCTAAACCTTTAAGGTTTAGTAGAATTTCGATGACGTCTTCCTGCACACCTTCAATAGTAGTGTACTCATGTAAAACGCCGTCCATTTCTACTTCAACCACTGCTGCGCCTGGCATCGACGAAAGCAAAATACGACGCAATGAGTTGCCCAAAGTGTGTCCGAAACCACGCTCAAAAGGTTCTAAAACAACCTTTGCACGATGTTCGTTTATTTGCTCAACTTTAATTTGTCGCGGTGTCAAAAATTCGTTGACATTGCCCATACAAGTCCTGTCCTCTTTAAAGAATTAGGCTTTACTTGGAGTACAGCTCCACAATCAGGTTTTCATTGATTTCAGATGGTAGGTCACTGCGTTCTGGAACGCTTTTGAAGGTACCTTCCATTTTCTTTTCATCAACTTCAACCCAGGTCGGTTTATCACGTTGCGCAGAAAGCTCAAGTGCCGCTTTAATGCGCGCTTGACCTTTAGACTTTTCACGAATAGTGACAACATCGTCTGGTTTCACCTGGTAAGATGGAATGTTAACCACCACACCGTTAACCATTAATGATTTGTGACTGACCAATTGACGCGCTTCTGCACGAGTTGCTCCAAATCCCATACGATAAACAACGTTATCAAGACGAGATTCTAATAGCTGAAGCAAGTTTTCGCCAGTTGCGCCAGATAGGCGAGCCGCTTTTTTATAGTAATTACGGAATTGCTTTTCAAGAACACCGTAGATACGACGAACTTTTTGCTTTTCCCGTAACTGAACACCGTAATCGGATAAGCGAGGACGCTTTGCGCCGTGCTGACCAGGTGTTTGATCGATCTTACATTTGCTTTCGATTGCTCGAACGCCGCTTTTCAGCATCAAATCTGTGCCTTCGCGACGTGCAAGTTTTAACTTTGGACCACGATATTTAGCCATTTTTCGTCTCCGTTATATTACACGCGTCGCTTTTTAGGCGGGCGACAGCCATTGTGCGGGATAGGGGTAACATCAGTGATGTTAGTAATTTTGAAGCCCGCTGCGCCAAAAGCACGTACGGCAGATTCGCGACCAGGTCCAGGACCCTTTACGAATACTTCAATATTTTTCATACCCATATCTTTTACCATGGTCGCAACACGATCCGCTGCAACTTGTGCCGCAAATGGTGTGCTTTTACGTGAACCACGGAAACCCGATCCACCGGCAGTAGCCCATGCAAGAGCATTACCCTGACGATCGGTGACGGTGACAATGGTGTTATTAAATGAGGCATGGACGTGAGCCATGCCATCAACTACATGCTTTTTAACCTTTTTACGGGTTTTTGTAGGTGTTTTAGCCATAATTCAAATCCTAGCGTTAATTCTTAATAGGCTTGCGAGGGCCTTTACGAGTACGAGCATTGGTTTTGGTACGTTGACCACGTACTGGCAAACCACGACGATGACGAATACCACGGAAACATCCAAGATCCATCAAACGCTTAATGTTCATACTCACTTCACGACGTAAGTCACCTTCTACAGTTACTTTCGCCACTTCAGCTCGCAGCTTTTCGATCTGACCTTCATCAAGATCTTTGATTTTTACACTAGGCTCGATTCCCGCTGCTTCACAAATATCTAAAGCGCGAGGGCGGCCGACACCGTAAATCGCAGTCAATGCGACTTCAGCATGCTTATGTACAGGAATGTTAATGCCAGCTATACGGGCCATTTAATCAAACTCCACTCTATTGTTTTGGCTACCTGGCCAAAAAGGCGCAACAGGATAGCCGCTAAACGGGTAAATTTCAACCTGTTTATATTAATCTACTAATTAACCCTGACGCTGCTTGTGTCGTGGGTCTACACAAATCACTCGAACCGCGCCGTTGCGACGAATGACTTTGCAATTACGGCAAATCTTTTTTACCGAAGCACGAACTTTCATAACCTACTCCAAAAGTCTCTCGCTGACTGTTATAGATTCAATTATCGAATCTGACCAGCAGCGCCATAATTCTTAAAATTAGCCTTCTTCAATACCGAATCATAATTACGAGACATTAAATGGCTTTGAACTTGAGCCATAAAATCCATCACAACTACAACAATGATCAGCAATGAAGTACCACCGAAGTAGAAAGGCACTTGGGTGAACAAGATTAGAAATTCTGGCATTAAACATACAAATGTTACATATAATGCACCTGCCAGAGTTAGCCGCGTCATAACCTTGTCAATATATTTTGAGGTTTGCTCACCAGGTCGAATACCTGGAATGAACGCACCAGACTTCTTCAGGTTATCTGCTGTCTCACGAGGGTTCATGGTCAATGCAGTATAAAAGAAGCAGAAAAATATAATGCCTATCGCGTAGAGAATAATGTACAAGGGATTACCAGGCTGCAATTGTACGGTGATGTCTCGCAACCAACCCAAGTCTTCGTTTCCTTGACCGATCCATTGCATAATGGAGCCAGGAAACATAATGATTGCAGTCGCAAAAATAGCTGGAATAACACCCGCCATATTCACCTTTAATGGTAGGTGGCTACTTTGTGCCGCAAATACTTTTCGTCCTTGTTGACGCTTGGCGTAATTAACAACGATTCGTCGTTGACCGCGCTCAACCCATACAACAAAGAATGTAACAACAATAATTAACGCTGCAATTCCCATTAATGCAAGAACATGCAACTCGCCTGTTCGCGCCTGTTCGACTGTACCGCCGATAGCTCCCGGAAGACCTGCGACAATACCCGCAAATATAAGCATTGAAATACCGTTACCGATACCGCGCTCATTAATTTGCTCGCCTAACCACATTAAGAACATTGTCCCGGTTACCAATGAAACAACAGCACCAAAATAGAATGCGAAATTCGGATTTGGCACAATACCAGGTAACATAGCGGGTAGGTTCATTGAGATGCCAATCGCCTGTACAGTTGCTAACGCTAATGTTAAATAACGCGTGTACTGATTTAGCTTTTGGCGACCAGACTCACCTTCTTTTTTCAACTGCTTAAGGCGGTCATCAACAAATCCCATTATTTGAATTATGATCGATGCCGAGATATAAGGCATGATTCCTAATGCAAATACACTGGCACGTTCTAATGCTCCACCAGAAAACATGTTAAACATGGCTAACAAGTTTCCTGATTGTTGATCCAACATTTGCTGAAGCACGGTTGAATCAATGCCAGGAACCGGCACGAAAGACCCGATACGAAAAACAATAAGTGCACCGAGCAAAAACAACAAACGTTGTTTCAGCTCGGACATTCCGCTGTTATTTGTTGATGCAGGTCCTTTAGCCATTAGCTTTCTACCTTACCGCCTGCGGTTTCAATAGCCGCTTTCGCGCCTTTTGATACTCGCACACCGGCTGCAACAGTAACGGCTTTATTAACTTCACCTGAAAGCATAACTTTCACACTTTCAATTCTGTTATTAATAATGCCGGCAGACTTAAGGCTTAACAAATCAATCATCTCACCTTCTACTTTATTCAGCTCAGACAAGCGAACTTCAGCAGTTGTTAATGACTTTCTTGATTTGAAACCAAATTTAGGCAAACGCTGTTTCAAAGGCATTTGACCACCTTCGAAACCTGCTTTTACTTTACCGCCAGAACGTGATTTCAAACCTTTATGACCACGACCTGCCGTTTTGCCTAAAGTACTACCAATACCTCGACCAACACGCTTACGATCTTTTTTCGATCCTTCGGCTGGGCTTAATGTATTTAATCGCATTTTAGTCCTCCACGCTTACCATGTAGTAGACTTGATTAGCCATACCACGGTTCTCTGGGGTATCGATTACTTCGACAGTGTGCCCAATTTTTCGCAGCCCTAGACCCGCCAGACAAGCCTTATGGCTTTTAAGTCGACCGATACTTGAACGTATTTGCGTAACTTTAAATGTTTTATTCGCCATGACAATTACTCCAGAATATCTTCTACAGTTTTGCCACGCTTGGCAGCCACTGACTCAGGAGTCGCCATATTCGCCAAACCTTTAATCGTTGCACGAACGATATTAATAGGATTGGTCGAACCGTTACTCTTAGCCAATACATTTTGCACACCAAGTACTTCAAATACAGCGCGCATCGCACCACCGGCAATGATACCGGTACCTTCAGATGCTGGCTGCATGAAAACTTTAGAGGCACCGTGAACAGCATTCATTGGATGCTGTAATGTGTGTCCATCTTTAAGTTCTACTTGAACCATATTGCGACGAGCTTGCTCCATCGCTTTTTGAATTGCTGCTGGAACTTCGCGGGCCTTACCGCGACCAAAGCCAACTTTACCTTTACCATCGCCGACAACAGTTAAAGCGGTGAAAGAGAAAATACGACCACCTTTAACCACTTTAGCGACACGGTTAACGTTGACTAATTTTTCCACCAGACCTTCGGTGTTGTTCACTTCTTGTCTAGCCATCATTCAACCCTTAAAACTGGAGACCTTTCTCTCGAGCCGCATCCGCCAATGCTTTAACTCGACCATGGTATTTAAAACCGGAACGATCAAATGCTACGTTCAATACGCCTGCTTCTAATGCACGCTCGGCAACCAGGTTACCGACTTTGGTAGCGCTATCAACATTACCGGTACTTTTAAGTTCGCTCTTAACCGCTTTCTCAACCGAGGAAGCTGACGCTAATACACGACCGTTTTCAGCAGAAATAACCTGAGCGTAAATGTGTCGAGGGGTACGATTGACCACAAGACGATTAACACCCAAATTTTTCATGTGATAGCGCCCAGAAGCGGCGCGACGAATTCTTGCTTGCTTCTTACTCATGACGACGCCCTACTTTTTCTTCGCTTCTTTACGACGAATATACTCGTCTACGTATCGAACACCTTTACCTTTGTATGGCTCTGGCGGACGATATGCGCGAATGTTGGCTGCAACCTGACCGACTAACTGCTTGTCGGCACCTTTAACGATAACATCTGTATTTGAAGGTGTTTCAATAGTGATACCTTCAGGTACTTCGTAATCGACTGGATGAGAGAAACCTAACGTCAAGCTTAAAACTTTACCTTTAGCCTGGGCTCGATATCCAACACCAACCAGTTGCAATTTCTTTTCGAAGCCATCACTCACGCCGACAACCATGTTATTCACTAAAGAACGCATGGTGCCTGCGAATGCTCGTGCATCAGCAATGCCTTCACGTGGAGCAAAAGTAAGTACTTCATCTTGCTGCTTTATTTCAACAGCGTCATGTACTGTTCTTTTTAACTCGCCTTTACTGCCTTTAACAGTAATCTCTTGTCCGCTCAGGGTGATATTAACACCTGAAGGGATAGAAACTGGATAATTAGCTACTCGTGACATGATTCAACTCCTTAACTTACGGTGCAAATCACTTCACCGCCGAAACCGGCAGCACGTGCAGCTCTATCGGTCATTACGCCTTTAGATGTTGACACAATCGCAATACCTAAGCCATCAAGAACTTTCGGTAAATCGTCAACCTTCTTATAAATGCGTAAACCCGGACGACTGACGCGTTTGATTTCGTCGATAACAGGGCGTCCTTCGTAGTAACGTAATACTACAGAAAGAGTGCGCTTGTTACCTTCTTCTTCAGATACAGCGTAGTCATTAATATAACCTTCATTTTTAAGCACGTTACACACGTTAACTTTTTGCTTAGAAGAAGGCATGGAAACTGATTTCTTGCCAGCCATTTGACCGTTACGTAAACGGGTCAAGAAATCGGCAATAGGATCTTGTAAACTCATGACGGTTCTCCCAAAGATTACCAGCTAGCTTTAACCAAGCCAGGAACATCACCGCTCATAGCATGCTCACGTAATTTGTTTCGGCATAAACCGAATTTACGTAAATAACCATGTGGACGTCCTGTGACTCGGCAACGATTGTGTTGACGAACGGGGCTTGCATTACGAGGCAACTTTTGCAGTTGCATCTGCGCTTCCCACTTTTCATCATCGCTGGTTTTGGGATCACGGATAATTTCTTTCAATTCTGCGCGCTTTTTTGCATATTTCGCGACAGTGCGAGCGCGTTTTTTCTCGCGCTCTACCATTGATACTTTAGCCATAACCTCGGTCCTTAACTCTTAATTGGGAAGTTAAAGGCGTCTAACAACGCTCGAGCTTCTTCGTTGGATTCCGCAGTGGTTGTAATAGTTACATCTAAACCACGCACCTTGTCGACTTTATCGTAGTCGATTTCAGGGAATACGATTTGCTCTTTAATTCCTAGAGAGTAATTACCACGTCCGTCGAATGATTTTGGGCTTAAGCCACGGAAATCACGAATACGAGGAACAGCAATAGAAATCAATCGCTCGAAAAATTCCCACATTTTTTCGCCACGCAAAGTTACTTTACATCCAATGGGATATCCTTCACGGATTTTAAAACCTGCTACAGACTTTCGAGCACGGGTTACTACCGGCTTTTGGCCTGAGATTGCGGTCATATCGCTCATTGCATGTTCGATAACTTTCTTGTCACCAACCGCTTCACCCAGACCCATATTTAATGTGATCTTTGTAATGCGTGGGACTTGCATGACAGATTTATAGTCAAACTTCTCTTGAAGTTGTTTAACTACATTGTCTTTGTATAAGTCGTGCAGTTTCGCCATCTTTAATTCACCAAGTTAGATTAAATATCAACCTTCTCACCAGAAGACTTGAAAATACGTTCTTTCTTTCCATCTTCTGCTGACTTGATACCAACACGATCAGCTTTACCCGTCGCCGAGTTAAAGATTGCAACGTTAGAAATATGAAGCGGAGCTTCTTTTTCTACGATACCACCTTCAACACCTGCTTGTGGATTAGCGCGCTGATGCTTTTTCACCAGATTTGCGCCTTCAACGATAACTTTATCGTTTTCAGCCATAATCTTGGTTACTTTGCCTCGCTGACCTTTACTTTTGCCTGCGATGACAATTACTTCATCGCCGCTTTTGATCTTACGCATGCCTCAAGTCTCCTTTATAGAACTTCAGGAGCCAGTGATACGATTTTCATGAACTTGTCACCACGTAATTCACGGGTCACTGGTCCAAAAATACGCGTACCAATCGGCTGCAAGTTAGTGTTAAGAAGAACCGCTGCATTACCATCGAAACGAATAATGGAACCGTCAGGACGGCGAACACCCTTGCGGGTACGAACGACAACTGCGTTCACAATTTCACCTTTCTTAACTTTTCCGCGTGGAATCGCTTCTTTCACGCTCACCTTAATTACGTCACCAATATTGGCGTAACGTCGGTGCGATCCTCCCAAGACCTTTATACACATTACTTGACGAGCGCCACTGTTATCAGCAACATCAAGCATAGATTGCATCTGGATCATCGGTTATCTCCGCATTCAACCCGCATTTATTACCGATAGTCCGGCAAAAAGGACGCGGGAGTATACATTAAAATTATTCTCAAGTCACAGCATTTAGCTGAGACTTCATTAATTAGTTTGCTTTTTCGACAATCTCAACAAGTTGCCAGGTTTTCGACTTTGAGATAGGACGACTTTCTGCCACTCTCACTCGATCACCCATTTGGCACTCATTGTTCTCATCATGAGCATGTACCTTAGTAGAACGCTTCATAAACTTCCCATATAAAGGATGTTTTACATAGCGCTCGATTAGCACAGTGATGGTTTTATCCATCTTGTCACTCACTACTTTACCAGTAAGAGTGCGCTTTACAGTTGCTTGCTCGCTCATTACGAATCTGCCTTCTGGTTAAGTACAGTCTTCACGCGCGCGATATTGCGGCGCACTTGCTTCAGTTGATGAGTTTGATTCAACTGACCAGTTGCGTGCTGCATGCGCAGATTAAACTGCTCTTTGGATAGCTCGATTAGCTCTGCATTCAGCTCATCAACGCTTTTTTCACGTAAGTCATTTGCATTCATTACATTACCGTCCGAGTTACAAAGGTGGTTCTTACTGGCAACTTAGCAGCCGCTAACTGGAATGCTTCACGCGCCAGATCCTCGGATATCCCTTCAACTTCGTACAAAACACGGCCGGGTTGAATTTGGGCTACCCAATATTCCACACTACCTTTACCTTTACCCATTCGCACTTCAAGAGGCTTCTGAGTAATGGGTTTGTCTGGAAATACTCTAATGTATACTTTACCCGCACGTTTCATATGACGAGTCATAGCACGACGGGCTGCTTCGATTTGACGAGACGTTAAGCGTCCGCGAGTAGTGGCTTTTAAGCCGAACTCACCAAAGCTAACTTTCCCGCCTGCGATCGCAACACCACGGTTGCGACCTTTTTGAACCTTTCGGAACTTCGTTCTTTTTGGTAATAACATGGTCGCTACCCCTACTTCTTCTTAGCTCGGGGGCCTTTCTTTTTAGGTGCCGGAGCTTCAGCTTCTGTCTGCTGATCTTCACCACCTAAAACTTCGCCCTTGAAGATCCATACTTTCACACCAATTACACCGTAAGTAGTGTGAGCTTCGGATGTTGCGTAGTCGATATTCGCACGAAGTGTATGAAGAGGCACTCGACCTTCTCGATACCATTCAGTTCGTGCAATTTCAGCTCCGCCTAAACGGCCGGAAACCTGAATTTTGATACCACCAGCACCTAAACGCATGGAGTTTTGAACCGCACGTTTCATTGCTCGACGGAACATAACACGACGCTCTAGCTGTTGTGATACGCTGTCGGCAACCAACTGACCGTCTAACTCTGGTTTACGCACTTGCTCAATATTAACCTGGGTAGGTAAACCGGTTAGATTTGATAACTTCTTACGAAGCTTCTCTATATCTTCACCTTTTTTACCAATAACAATACCTGGTCGAGCCGTATGAATAGTGATGCGCAATGCTTTTGCTGGTCGCTCAATTTCAATGCGAGAAACAGACGCCGAAGACAGCTCTTTATTCAACCATTTGCGAATTTCGATATCGCTTTCCAGGTTGTCGGCGTAATCTCCACGCTCAGCATACCAAGTTGCATTGTGTTGCTTCACAATCCCTAAACGGATGCCGGTTGGATGTACTTTCTGACCCATTACCTATCTCCTACTTTTCCGCGACTTTGACGGTGATGTGGCATGAACGCTTAAAGATGCGATCAGCTCTACCCTTGGCGCGTGGTTTAATACGCTTAAGTGTTGGGCCTTCATCAACGAACACGGTTGAAACTGTTAATTCATCAATATCAGCACCGTCGTTATGCTCAGCATTAGCAATGGCAGATTCCAAAATTTTCTTCATCAAACCGGCTGCTTTTTTCGGGCTGAATTGTAGAAGTTGTAATGCTCTTTCCACAGGCAAACCACGAATTTGGTCAGCGACCAAACGAGCTTTTTGAGGGGAGATGCGAGCATGCTTTAAAACTGCTTGAGTTTCCATGATGACCTCCGCCTATCGCTTAGATGATTTATCAGCAACATGACCTTTGTAGGTACGCGTTGGTGCAAACTCACCCAACTTGTGACCTACCATGTCTTCTGTAACGAAAACAGGTACATGCTGACGACCGTTATGAACCGCAATGGTTAATCCGACCATTTCTGGCGAAACCATAGAGCGGCGAGACCAAGTCTTAATTGGTTTCTTGCTATTTGATTCCAGAGCCGCTTCGACTTTCTTCATTAAGTGAAGGTCGATAAATGGGCCTTTCTTAAGTGAACGTGGCACAGTTCTACCCTCTGTTATTTCTTATTGCGACGACGGACGATTAGTCTGTCGGTACGTTTGTTACTACGAGTCTTCTTGCCCTTAGTTGGCGTACCCCATGGAGATACGGGATGACGGCCACCTGAGGTACGTCCCTCACCACCACCGTGTGGATGGTCGACTGGGTTCATAGCAACGCCTCGAACAGTAGGACGAACTCCACGCCACCGTTGTGCACCGGCTTTACCCAGTGAACGAAGCATATGTTCGGCGTTACCAACTTCACCAACGGTTGCACGACAATCACCTAACACACGACGTGTTTCGCCAGAGCGAAGACGTAATGTTACGTATGAAGTGCCACGAGCAACGATTTGTGCGTATGTGCCAGCACTGCGAGCGATTTGAGCGCCTTTACCAGGCTTCATTTCGATACAGTGAACAACAGAACCCACAGGAATGTTGCGCATTGGTAAAGTGTTACCGGCTTTAATAGGCGCGTGATCACCCGATTGGACTTGATCACCTGCTTTTAAGCCTTTAGGTGCAATGATGTAACGTCGCTCACCATCGGTATAAAGAACCAGAGCGATGTTTGCACTGCGATTAGGATCGTATTCCAGGCGTTCAACAGTTGCCGGAATACCATCTTTATTTCGTTTAAAATCAACTAAACGGTAGTGTTGACGGTGTCCGCCACCAATGTGACGTACAGTAATACGACCGTTGTTGTTACGACCACCTTTCTTGCTCTTCTTATCCAGAAGTGCGGCGTGTGGCTTGCCTTTGTGTAAATCAGGGTTAACCACTTTAACGACAAAGCGACGCCCTGCAGAAGTTGGTTTAGCTTTTACAATAGCCATCTTAATTCACCTCTTCGCTTATTCGGCGCCTACAAAGTCGATGTCCTGACCTTCTTTCAGAGACACGTAGGCTTTTTTCCAATTCTTACGACGGCCAGTCATCGCGCCAACACGTTTGGTTTTACCCTTCACGTTAAGCGTTCGAACTGTTTCAACCTCTACTTCAAACATGGCTTCAACAGCTTTTTTGATTTCCAGCTTCTTCGCATCTTTTGCAACTTTAAAAACGAACTGACCGTTTTCGGCATTGATAGTCGCTTTTTCAGAAATGTGAGGTGCCAAAAGCACTTTTGCTAAACGTTCTTGGTTCATCCCAGCATCTCCTCGAATTTCTTAACTGCCGCCACAGTCATCAATACTTTGTCATAAGCAATCAGACTGACAGGATCCACACCTTGAGCATCCAGAACATCCACTTTATGGACATTGCGAGAAGCAAGATATAAATTCTCTTCAACGTTTTCAGTTACGATAAGTACGTCTTTCAGTTCGAATTCTTTTAACTTTCCAACCAATTCTTTGGTTTTTGGCGCAGATACCGCAAAATCTTCAACAACCACTAAGCGCTCTTGACGAACCAACTCAGATAAGATGGCCTGCATTGCTCCGCGGTACATCTTCTTGTTTACTTTTTGCGTGTAGTCCTGAGGCTTAGCTGCGAAGGTAACACCACCCGCACGCCAAATAGGACTACGAATTGTACCAGCACGCGCTCGGCCAGTACCTTTTTGACGCCAAGGTTTCTTACCGCCACCGCTTACTTCACTACGAGTTTTCTGAGCACGAGTACCAGAACGAGTAGCTGCCATATAAGCGACTACAACCTGATGAACTAATGCTTCATTAAATTCGCGGCCAAAAGCAGTTTCGGAAACTTGTAAAGCTCCACTAGCGTTATTGCCGGGAACAGATAAATTAATTTCCATTCGTCTTCCCCTTAGCCTAACTTAACTGCTGGACGAACAACTACGTCGCCGCCAGTGGCACCAGGTACGGCACCTTTGATTAAAATAATGTTGCGATCTGCATCAACACGAACCACTTCTAGTGTTTGTGTTGTCACTTGCTCAGCACCCATATGCCCTGACATCTTTTTACCTTTAAAAACACGCCCTGGTGATTGGTTCTGACCAATGGATCCTGGTACACGGTGAGAGATCGAGTTACCGTGAGTAGCATCTTGACCACGGAAGTTCCATCGTTTGATGGTACCTGCATAGCCTTTACCTTTTGAAGTTCCGGTAACGTCTACTTTTTGGCCTTCTTCGAAGATATCAACTTTGATTTCTCCGCCCAGCTCAAAACCTTCAATAGACTCTACGCGGAATTCCCATAATCCACGTCCAGCTTCTACGCCTGCTTTCTTAAAGTGGCCAGCAGCTGCTTTTGTTACACGCGATGCTTTTCGGCTTCCCGTGGTGACCTGAACAGCTATATAGCCATCTGAGTCTTGTGTTTTAACCTGAGTAATGCGATTGGCTTCGACTTCAATCACAGTTACAGGTATGGATTCTCCACCTTCTGTAAAAACTCGGGTCATTCCGCATTTGCGGCCTACGATTCCGATTGTCATGTTACGGCCCTCTAAATGATGTTGGCTAAACCAACATCTCTAGTCATGATTCTTTCAGTTATAACGGGTATACAGTTATATCTGGCTTTCGGTTATGACAAGCTGATTTGAACGTCAACACCAGCAGCTAAATCAAGCTTCATTAATGCGTCAACGGTTTTATCAGTTGGTTCTACTATATCTACCAGTCGTTTGTGAGTACGAATTTCGTACTGGTCACGTGCATCTTTATTCACGTGAGGAGAAATCAGTATGGTGTAACGCTCTTTTCGAGTAGGTAGTGGAATCGGTCCACATACCTGAGCACCAGTACGTTTCGCAGTGTTCACGATTTCTGCAGTAGACTGATCAATCAACTTGTGGTCGAAAGCTTTGAGTCGAATTCGAATACGCTGCTTTGCCATCGCAAAGACACTCCAATTAGTCAATTTATAAAAGTCAAAAACCGCCCTCTCAAACCTATTGTTGAGAAACGGCAGCTTTACCAGTTCGAACCCCATATCAGGCTCGATTTTCCATCGGCAACAGCGCTTTTGGCTGTTGCGCATCGATTAAAGCGTCTATCGCTTTGCGACAGCGTGTTCATCGACGTTTCATCCCTGTCCCTACTAAGAGGGCGCGCTATTATAGGGAATGTGCTTTGTTTAAGCAACACCCAATTCAATATAATTAATGATAATGGCAGAATAACGCTGCGTACTCTGTTTCGGTGTTGTCTTTTTGCAGTCAAATACTAGCAACTTAAAAGGCTTCTGGCGCAACTGATTGCCCGGGCTGAAGACGCTCGGCACCACGAATAATCACTTTATCGCCTTCATTAAGTTGGTTATTTAATATTGCCCATCGACCAGACCAGCTCTTAATATCCGCTGTAATTTGTTCGGCGGTATTCTCCTTGGTAACCCGGTACAACACCCACTGACCATTTTTCATCACCAGAGTGTCTCGATCGACAGCGATTGACAGTTCCGGCTTTGCTTTTGGCAACATTGCCGTAGCGGGCGAACCAACAAGCCAATCAGTATGACTGGCATCAAGACGCAACTCCATCATTCTGGAGACAGGATCAGCCACAGGCACCCTTGTTAATAATGGTAACTTTTTTGTTTCGCCGTACACTGCCACTTCAATCTCAAGGCCATCCGCTAAATAAGACAACAGCTTTACTGGCGCCGCAATAGTAACCACCTTATTGCTATGATCAACCAGCTGTAGCAGTGGCATACCAACCCCCAGATACTCACCAACCTGTGCCAGTCGACTCACGATAACCCCTGCAAAAGGCGCTTTCACTTCCGTTAATGCCAGATCACCACTGGCTTTACTCAGTTGCAGCTCGGCACTTTTTAAATCTTGCAGCAACATTCTAAAGGTGGCCTGCTCTTTCTGATACAGTGACTTGGCAGCATTGTCGCGAGCAATCAGTGATTTTAATCGCTCTAGTTCCTGTTGTTGAAACGCCAATTCAGCTTTCAGACGCTTCACTTGCGCCTCAGCCTGTTTCTCTGCAATGGCGTAAAGTCGAGGATCCAGTTTTGCTATAACTTCCTGCTCAGCCACCGCTTTTCCCACAGGCGCAAGCCACTGCACAGCGGCCTGAATTTCTGTGGATATTTTGCTGTTTTTATCACTAATGACGCTACCGGTTGCTTCCGATACCGGGGCCAGCTGACGCTTTTCCAGAGCGACTACTTTCACTTGTGCAGGCGGCATTGACTGCTCTTGGGCCTTAACCATTGCAGGAGTAATCATTAGTGTAAACAAGGTTGCCAAAACCTTTGACGACGACTTGATTGACTTAATGCTGTAGCTAGCTCGAACAGCCGATGACCGAGGGTGTGCTGATGATTTCATAAATAATCAATTCCAAAGTTGTATCAATGGTTTAGCGCGCTGCGATTAAACCATGTTGTAAAAGCGAATGGTGCATTACCTGATAGTCTTAAACAAATATCCGAGTGATCATCACACCCTCTGTACCGGATTTTCAGCATGACTGGCCCCATCAAACAATTGCAGCAAGCAAGGCAATAAAATAAGAGTAAATACTGTCGAAACACTCATACCGCCCACTATCGCGGCCGCCATACCGCGGTAAATTTCACTGCCCGCCCCGGGAAACAATAGTAATGGCAACATGCCAAATAAGCTGGTCAGGGTACTCATAAAAATGGGTCTGAGCCGCAGTTTAAGCGCCTGATGAACCGCCTTGTGAACCGACATGCCGCGCTGTTGCGCAGTACGGGTTTGTGCCACAAGTAAAATCGCATTATTCACCACCAGTCCCAGCAATATAATAAACCCTATCATCCCCAGTAAATCGAGAGGTTGAAAATTAATTTCATTCATAATAGCAATGGCCAGTACACCACCGACAGCGGCCAGAGGCAGTGCAATCACAATGATCAATGCATCTTTCAGTGAGCGGAACAAAGCCGCCAGGATCATCACCAGTAACACGAAGGCCATAATGAAGTTGCTACCAAGTGTGGTAACCGCACGCTCCAAATCTTCTGCACTGCCAGAGTAATAAACCGCACCATCTTCCGGCAGCGACTGTACTAATGCAGGCTCAATTTTCTCTTTCAGTTGTTTAATCAAATCTTCCAGCGACATGCCCTCCGGGGGATTGACGGCCAGTCCGTATCCTCGTTTTCGGTCAAACCGGACAATGGCACTTGGCGCAACAGCCGACTCTATTGTCGTCAGCTCGGATAAAGGGACTATGCCGCCCATAGGGGTTTTGACCGGTATATCTGCCATTTGTTGCGGCGAATCGAATCGTTTTGATTTCAAAAAGATATCCAGCTGCTTCTTGCCATCAAAGTATTCACCCAGCCAAACACCCTGTCCTAAGGACATCACTACAGCGGCCAATTGTTGACGCGTCCACCCCACTTCAGCCAGTCGCTTATCGTTTGGTTTAAAACGCAACTCACTTGCTTCCGCAAAAGGATCTGGCATTGGATTCGCTGTCGCTCCCGGTATTTGTGACATCACCATGCCCATGCCCTGCATCGCTGCGTTTTTTGCCGCCTCCAGATCCGACGAGGTTAAACGCATCTCAACACTGTTACTGTCACTGAAGCCACCAAACAAACTGCGCCGCATGGAAAAACCGAACAGATCCGGAATGCCGCTAATAATATTGGTTTGTACTTCCTGCTGCAGTTTCGTCAAATCAATATCATCCGCGCCATTTAATGCCAGCCAGCCGCCACTGCCCCCCGGAAATGACCAGAAAAAATAATCCCTTACTTCGGGCGATTTCTCGCCGTCCATATACGGCTGGATACGCGCATCAATCACTTCGGCAATTTCTTTTTTGGCGGTTTGAATATTGGTTCCGGGCGGAAAGAATAAAAAGCTATCAATGGTGTCACGTTTAACGGGTGGTAAGTAATTACTACTAGGCCACAACCCAACAGTAAGAGTAACTGAGCCCAGCGATAATCCCAAAATCCAGAACCATCGTTTCGCACCGGTGTTGGTTAATTTCATTAACTGATTAGCGCCGCGTTCCCAAACCGTTTCATTTTGCTCCGGTATTGAAGGAAGCTCTCGCATCAAGAATCGCGCCCCGGTTGGCAGCAGGGTCACTGCCACCAACAAAGAAACGCTGACACCAATGGCGATAGTTAGCGCCAGATCGGCAAACATTTGTCCTTCGGTATCTTCCAGAAACATAATGGGAATAAATATCGCCACCGTGGTAGCCGTAGAGGCCAATAGCGCGCCCCATACCTGCTCAGAGCCTTTTTCACTGGCGAACATGGGTTGCTCACCTTTCTCTCTTAACCGGACAATGTTCTCTAATACAACAATTGCCGCGTCGAGTACCATGCCGGTAGCAAATGCAAGACCTGCCAGAGAAATCACATTAAGTGATCGGCCTGCAAGCCCAAGCACGATAAAAGTTGTGAGAAGAGACACCGGGATAGCCATGGAAATAAGCAGGGTTGCACGCCACTGTCGTAAAAATAACCACAGCACACCAACGGCCAGCAACATACCAATGATCAAATTGCTACCCAGCAATGTCATGGAACGTTTGATGTAACGACTTGGATCAAACGAAAACTGAGCTTTTAAGCCACGCTCGGCAAGCACACTTTGGTTCAGTTCGGTGACTGTTTGTTTAATAGTGTCTAAGGATTTCAACACGTTGGCGTCGTTGGTTTTCTTAACCGACAATCGAAAAGCCGGATGACCATTCTGGTAAATAAAACCGTCTTCACGTGGTGCCGATATTTGAACCCTGGCCACATCACCCAGGCGCAGTGGCTGACCTTCTCGCCAGGCCAGAATAAGCTGGTTTAATTGTTCCGCTTCGTAGCGCCCTTTATAACGCAGCGTAAACTGACGTCGACCAACATCAACAAAACCACCGGAAATATCCGCCGACTGACCGATGCGCTGTGACGCCTCGGCCAGATCAATACCAAACTCAGCTACCTTGTAGGGATCAAAGACTATTTGTAACTGCTCTCCTAAGCCGCCAGCACCATCATCAAACTCTATTTTTGACACTCCGTAGAGCGATTGCAGCTGAGGGACTATTTCATCTCGAATGTAAGCCGCGTTTTCCAATCGGGTGTAGGGGCTATTGGGTAATTGCTGAATAAAATACTCAATCAGCGAATCGTTGGCATCCCCCCATTCGCCCATCATAATTTGCGGTTTTTCTGCGTTGGCAGGTAACGGTTTAAGCCGATTTAACCGGCTGATCACATCGATCATGGCACGAGTCATATCGGTTTCGATGGAAAACTCAAGCTGCATAAAACCAAAATTAGATAAGTTCCAGGCAACCAGTTCGGTCATGCCGGGCGTGCCCTGTAACACCTCTTCGACTTCAACGGTAATTTCAGATTCAACTTCCGCTGGGCTGGCGCCGGGCCAGGCATTGATAATGGTGATCACTGGCTTTTGTATGTTTGGCAGAAGCTGTGCGGGTAAACGAATGATTGAAATCACGCCAAGCAATACCAGCAACACTGTTAATACAGCAACCACTGCCGGATGTTGCAAACTGGTTCGTGTTAATCGCAAAATGAGAGTCCTTGTACGTTATCTAATTTAGCCTGGCCTCTTGCTATAAGCGATTAGAAGGGACCTTCAAAGCCAACATTTAAGTTAATATTTTAAAATGGTAATGGATAAAGAGCAGCCGGTGTCGGTGTGCACAACGCCCAGAGTAAAAACGCCTTGTTTCGACAGTTCAGTTTACCGCTATCAATTCATTGGTTACTCATTGAAAAAGTTACAATTTATTTCTTCTGATCCGCGCCTTCACTTTATCATAGAACATTTCATAACGAAGATAACTATCTTATTGATAATTATCACTATTATATATTTTCAAAAGCAACTTAAAGCACTCTTGTAGCAGGGTAGCCCTGTCGATTCCAAAGGATTTCTTAATTTGTTCACTTTTCAAGCAAATTACAATCTACATTCTTATTCAACTAGTGTATAATGCGCGCCTTTCGCGACAAGCGCCCCGAATTCAGAATTATTTTTGACGACATAATTTTAACGAAAATTTTTAACGACTATAGAGTAGAACAATGGCTGATTTATCTCATTACAGAAACATAGGCATTTTCGCTCACGTAGACGCGGGTAAAACCACCACTACTGAGCGTATATTGAAACTGACCGGAAAAATCCACAAAACCGGTGAAGTACATGACGGGGAATCCACAACGGATTTCATGGAACAGGAAGCTGAGCGTGGTATTACTATCCAGTCTGCGGCGACCACCTGTTTCTGGAAAGATCACCGTCTTAACATCATCGATACTCCTGGACACGTTGACTTCACCGTAGAAGTATATCGTTCATTGAAAGTTCTTGACGGTGGTGTGGGTGTATTCTGTGGTTCTGGTGGTGTTGAGCCTCAGTCAGAAACCAACTGGCGATATGCCAATGAGTCAGAAGTTGCTCGTATTATTTTCGTAAACAAATTAGACCGTATGGGTGCTGATTTTTACCGTGTTGTTAAGCAGGTAAAAGATGTATTAGGCGCTAACCCACTGGTCATGACACTGCCAATCGGTATCGAAGACGATTTTTCAGGTGTTGTAGATGTACTTGAGCAAAAAGCTTACATATGGGACGACACAGGTTTACCAGAAAACTTTGAAGTTACAGACATCCCTGCGGACCTGGTTGATAAAGCCGCTGAATATCGCGAAATGCTTATCGAAACAGCCGTTGAGCAAGACGATGACTTAATGGAAAAATACCTTGAAGGCGAAGAGCCAAGCATCGAAGATATCAAGCGTTGTATCCGTAAAGGAACCCGTGATCTTACTTTCTTCCCAACTTTCTGTGGTTCGGCGTTTAAAAACAAAGGCGTACAAAATGTACTGGACGCAGTTGTTGATTACTTACCGTCTCCAACGGAAGTTGATCCACAGCCATTAACCGATGAAGAAGGTAACGAAACCGGTGAGCACGCGATTGTTTCTAAAGAAGAGCCTCTTCGTGCGTTAGCGTTTAAAATAATGGACGACCGATTTGGCGCGCTTACCTTTGTCCGAATTTATTCTGGTGTTCTTAAGAAAGGCACAACGATTCTTAACAGCTTTACCGGAAAAACCGAGCGTGTTGGCCGTATGGTAGAAATGCATGCGGATGAGCGTACTGAATTAGACATGGCTCATGCCGGTGACATCCTTGCGATAGTTGGTATGAAAAATGTTCAAACCGGTCACACACTTTGTGATCCAGCGCATCCTTGTACACTAGAGCCGATGGTATTCCCTGATCCTGTTATCTCGATCGCTGTTGCACCACGTGATAAAACTGCGTCAGAAAAACTGGGCGTTGCACTGGGCAAAATGATTGCCGAAGATCCTTCGTTCCAGGTTGAAACCGATGAAGATTCTGGTGAGACTATTCTTAAAGGTATGGGTGAGCTTCACCTTGATATCAAAGTTGATATCTTGAAGCGTACTCACGGTGTTGAACTGGATGTGGGTAAACCTCAGGTAGCTTATCGTGAAACCATCACTCAGCGCATCGAAGACAGCTACACGCACAAGAAACAGTCCGGTGGTTCAGGTCAGTTTGGTAAAATCGATTACATCATCGAGCCAGGCGAACAAAACAGTGGTTTCGAATTCGAATCTACCGTTGTTGGTGGTAATGTGCCGAAAGAATTCTGGCCAGCCATTGAAAAAGGCTTTAAAGGCATGATGGGTGAAGGTGTTCTGGCCGGTTACCAGGTACTTGATGTTAAAGTAACCTTGTTTGACGGTTCTTACCACGCGGTTGACTCATCAGCGGTTGCGTTTGAAATTGCCGCTAAAGGTGCTTTCCGTCAGTCTATCCCGAAAGCAGGTCCTCAGTTACTTGAGCCAATCATGAAGGTTGACGTATTTACACCAGAAGATCACGTTGGTGATGTTATCGGTGATCTTAACCGACGTCGAGGCATGATCAGTGGTCAGGAAGCAGGCCCAACTGGCGTTCGCATTAAAGGTGACGTACCTTTATCAGAAATGTTCGGTTATATCGGTCACTTACGTACCATGACTTCTGGCCGTGGTCAGTTCTCAATGGAATTTGCTCACTATGCACCATGCCCTAACGCTGTTGCAGAGCAAGTCATTGCAGAAGCTAAAGAACGTAAAGAAAAGAAATAATTCTTTTCCAAATGTTTGAAATAACCCCGTCGGGCTTAGCCTTGCGGGGTTTTTTTTGGGGTAAATAAAACTCATGAATACGATTATTCTGGCAATAGGCCCAATACTCATACTCATCGCACTGGGCTTTGCATTGGGTAAAATAAACTTTGTCACCGATGATCAGTTTAAAGGTTTATCGAAACTGACATTTGTGGTGTTTATTCCCTGCCTGTTATTTTTGAGTATCTACCAGAGTGACAGCCTTACAGGACTTTCATTTGACTTACTGGCGGCATTTTACCTACCTGTTATTAGTTTATTTTTTATCAGTTATCTGTTCTTTCGACGTTTTTTCAAAGCTCAATACCCCAAGACAGAACTGCTTTGTCTGGCCACTACTTTTTCCAACAATGTGCTTATTGGTATTCCCATCTTATTGAGCTTAATTGGTGAGCAAATATTATTACCGGCTTTTTTTATTGTGTCGTTCCATAGCTTACTCTTGTTTACCTTAACCACACTTTGCGCTGCGCCAGATAGCACACAGAACAACAGTAATCGCCGTTGGTATCGATCGGTTGCCACCAGTTTATGGATTACCTCTCGCAGTCCCATAGTGATCAGTTTAATCGCAGGCTTGAGTTTAAAGTTATTATCGTTAGAACTGCCTGAGCTGCTAATAAAACCCATGTCCTATTTAAAATACGCTGCATTGCCATGCGCACTTATGGTATTGGGTGCAACACTGGCTCGGTATAAAGTATCTGGTCAGTTTACTCTGACACTATTGGTCAGTAGCTTTAAACTGCTCCTGCTACCAGCCATGATCTGGTTCAGTTGCCATTACTGGTTTGAATTAAGTTCAACACAAACCGCCATTGCCGTTGTGATGTCAGCGTCCCCGGTAGGTATCAATGTCTTTATGTTTGCCTCGCAAGATCCCGAAGCATCTCCGTATCTGGCGTCCGCCATTTTGATAACCACTAGCTTATCCATGTTAACCATACCTTTATGGTTGTTAATACTGGGCATGGTTTAGAATATCAGTGACAAACTGAGCTTGGGATAAATAACAGTCGAACCATTGCGAACATTATTTAATCAACTATAATACGCGCCTTAAAATACAGATTAACCAAGCACCGGACTTACGATTCGGCAAGCAGGAGAAAAACACCATGCAGTATGTGGTTTGTGCACTTTATAAATTTGTTGCTCTGGAAGATTTTGAGCGTTTAAAACAACCCATCCTCGATCAAATGTTAAAGCATAATGTTGTTGGCACTTTGTTGTTGGCCCATGAAGGCATTAACGGTACCGTCGCAAGTTCAAGAGAAGGCATCGATAATTTTATCAACTGGCTGCAACTGGATGACCGACTTAATCCAATTGAAGTTAAAGAATCTTATACCGATATAAGCCCTTTTAAGCGCACCAAAGTAAAATTAAAAAAAGAAATCGTCACCATGGGAGTCGAAACCGTCGATCCCGCGAAAACAGTGGGAACCTATGTTGACGCAAAGGACTGGAATGATTTAATCAGTGATCCTGAAGTTTTGTTAATTGATACTCGAAACGAATACGAAGTGGAAGTTGGAACTTTTGAAAACGCCGTAAACCCACACACCGAAACTTTTCGAGAATTTCCCCAATACGTAAAAGAGCACCTTGATCCTGAAAAACATAAAAAAGTAGCCATGTTTTGTACCGGTGGGATCCGCTGTGAAAAATCCACCGCCTATTTAAAACAGCAAGGGTTTGATGAGGTCTACCATTTAAAAGGCGGGATCTTAAAGTATCTTGAACAAGTGCCAGAGCAACAAACACGCTGGCAAGGTGAGTGCTTTGTATTTGACGATCGTGTAACCGTTAATCATAAATTGGAAAAAGGCGGTTATGATCAGTGTAATGCTTGTCGTTTACCGATAACCGAGCAAGACAAACAAAGTGAACTGTTTGAAAAAGGCGTCAGTTGTCCGCACTGCTTTGATAAAACCTCCCCAGAACAAAAAGAACGTTACGCTCAGAGAGAACTGCAAATACAACTCGCCAAAAAGCGGGGTGAAACCCACATAGGAAATGAAGCCGCTACCATGTTGGCGCAAAAACAAAAGCGTAAACGTGAACGCATTGCCGCGCAACGGGAAGCACAAAAAGCTAAGTCCGGTTAACGGTTAATCGAGTTCAGAATAACCAGCACTTCTAATAAAAAAAGCTGCGAATGTAATTAACATTCGCAGCTTTTTACATTTACAGCCAACTACATTCTAACTCTTTTCAAGTGAGCGTATTGCCTTTGCCTGCTCTTCCGTCATTGGATAGATTTCATCGATGTAACAAGTCTGTTTAATAGGGCCTGGTACATCAATCGAGTCAAACTTACTGCTTAAACTTGAACCTGTGTTATTCACCGAAATAGTCTGGCTAAACTTCAAATCATTGCAGGGCGACTTTAACTTAATTAAATAAGGACTTTTAAAGTTGGTTGAAATAATCAGATAATCGCTGTTGAGTGCACTCCAACCGTGAAATCGAAACGTTGTAATACGATCGGTCGACTTTAAATTGTTGTCACCTATAAATTGTGCGTAGCGATCATTTTTATCAGCAACCGATTGACTCGCACAGCCAACCAACACCAGAACCGTTAATATTGATATTAATATTTTCATAGCCACCTCATTGACACAATCTCTATGTATAAACGAATGTTAATAGATAATGTTGACACTTTTAAGCATAACGGGTTTTTATCAGGTTTCAATATTGCGAATACTTGAGACAATTATTCATCACTTAATTCCCATATCAAAAACGACTCGTCGATTCATCAATCTTTGCTAACAGCTCGGTAAAAACTAAGTTATAAACTCGTCCATAACCGCCAGCCATCTTCATAATAAATCCCAATAATCGTACAACATATTTTCTGAAATCATAAAAAAAGCGCTCAAAGAGCGCTTTTTTACGAAACAGTAGATGGCGATACTTTAGTTTGCACTTGCCATCATATGTTCAACGGCTTGCTTTAACTCATCATCGGAACAAGACGCACACCCACCTTTTGGCGGCATAATGCCTTTTCCGTTAATCACGGTCTGAACTAAAGTATCCACACCTTGTTGTGCTAGCTCTTTCCAGATTGCATCACCAAGCTTGGGAGCACCACCAACACCTGAAGCATGACACGCACTGCAGTTAGCCGTGTAAACATCAGCACCACCACGAGGACCAGTTGATTCAGCTACCGGAGGCGGAGCTGCCGCAGGAACATCATCGCCTTCAACATAGATATTGCCAACCGGTTTGGTACGCTTATCAATGTTTTGCTTGCTGAACAACATTTTGCTTTTTAGTGCTTTATAGCCCTTGCTGTTCTCCTGCTGCTCTTTTTCATCCGCAGCAATGGCTGTTCCTAGAGCTAAAACAGCCGACATAAAAATTAGTAACCATTTGTTTTTAAAGGAATTCATGCTAAGCATCCTCAGTCGCTACCCTGTCGGGCCACATCATACAATCAAAATTCAGCGCGCATTATAGCGTCATTTTTGCTTCGCTTAAAATAACAGCTTTAAAAACAATGTAATTTTATTGCATTGGCGATATTTTTATATCGAAAACACCCGCCTGACGCACACCATCGGCAACTTTAACCAGCGAAGAGGTGCTGGCACCGGGATCCGTCAGCAAAACCACCGAAGACTCCGGGTTTTTAACGCGCCAAGTTTGGACATTAGCGGCAATGGCGCTAATGGCAACGTCTCTACCATCCAAGCTTACCAAGTCGCCAGTAGAAATTCGTATCACCAGTGACTTGGATTCTCCTGAAGGTTTTGAGCTTTTGGTTAATGGCGACATATCCACGCCGGATTCTTTTATAAAGGAGTAAGAGCGTGTTTATCTTTGGTTCTTTGCGATGCAGGCGTTTATTTTATGGCACAACAAGACAGAGGGAGTGATGAATAGTTATTCTATTTGAATGACCGATAACGCGGTTGTGCCATAAAATAACCCCTGCCCGAAGGGTTGAGGCTAAAACTAAGCCATTCTTTGTTGCGAATTTCTTATTTAGAATAACTAAACCTCAAAATTCACGCCGCGACTGGCTTAGTTTTAGCTCTCAACATCTCGAAGAACCAAAGATAAACACGCTCTAATCACAATAAAAAAGATCAGCATGATAAAGACTATATCCAGCATAGGCGTCATATCAATATCGCTGGTTTGTTGTTGTGTAGCAATCCGCTTCATAGCGTTATCCTCCTCCTCACTGTGTTATTAACAAAAAACGACACTGTTCAAGATAAGGGGTTATTAGCAATGCCAAGCGATAATTGACAGCGCTGTCAATTATCGGCATAGTAAGTTACAAATCCTAACCACTGAATCACTTTAAGCCTTATGCAATTTCGATTAAGGTATAGGCAGGTGGAACCACTAAAAAAACAACCAAAACATCAGCTTGAATCATCTTTGTCGCCGTTGATTATGGATGAATTGCAGAGCAGGAGAGAATCAATCATGTCCGATGTAAAAACCTACCCGGTAAAAACAGAGTTTCAATCGCAGGCTCTGATAGATAATAAGACCTATCAGACAATGTATCAGGCGTCTATCGACAACCCGGAGCAGTTCTGGGCGGAACAGGCCGAAAAACTCATCCATTGGGATCAGAAATGGCAATCTGTAATGGATGTTGATTACAGAGAGGCAAAAATCAGCTGGTTTAACGGCGCCAAACTCAACGTCTGTTACAACTGTGTTGATCGACATCTGGAAAATAATGCCGATAAAACGGCCATAATCTGGGAAGGGGATGACCCGGAGATTAGCGAATCTATCACCTACCGCGAATTACATGAAAAAGTATGTCGCTTCGCCAACCTGTTAAAGGCCCGTGGCGTCAAAAAAGGCGATCGTGTGTGTATTTATATGCCGATGATCCCGGAAGTGGGTTACGCCATGTTGGCCTGTGCCCGCATTGGTGCGGTTCATTCTGTGGTATTTGGTGGCTTCTCACCAGAATCTTTAAAAAGCCGTATTCTCGATTCCGACTGTAAAGTTGTGATTACCGCTGATGAAGGTTTACGTGGTGGCAAAAAAGTCCCGTTAAAAGACAATACCGATACTGCGTTAAAACACTGCCCCGATGTTCACACCGTGATTGTCGTTAAATACACCCATGCAAAAATAAACTGGACGCCTGAGCGCGATGTCGATTATCAACAGCAGGCAGCAACTTTATCCAGCGAGTGTCCGGTTGAAATAATGGATGCCGAAGATCCGCTCTTTATTCTTTATACATCAGGCTCCACTGGCAAACCTAAGGGCGTTCTTCATACCTGCGGGGGTTACATTTTATACGCTGCTATTACGCACAAATACGTATTTGATCATCACGATAATGATGTTTACTGGTGTACCGCCGACGCAGGCTGGATCACGGGGCACTCCTATATTTTCTACGGCCCACTGGCGAACGGTGCCACGACACTGGTATTTGAAGGTGTACCAACTTATCCCGATGCTGGCCGCTTCTGGCAGGTCATCGATAAACATAAGGTGAATACCTTTTATACCGCGCCAACAGCGATTCGCGCCTTAATGGGACAAGGCGAACAATTTGTTAAACAGGCATCACGCAGTAGTTTGCGTCTATTAGGTACTGTCGGAGAGCCCATTAATCCGGAAGCCTGGGAATGGTATTACCATACCGTTGGCGACGAACGATGTCCTATTGTTGACACCTGGTGGCAAACAGAAACGGGCGGCATTTTACTGACCCCATTACCCGGAGCCACCGACCTGAAGCCTGGCTCTGCTACTCGGCCCTTTTTTGGTATAAAACCGGCTTTGATGGATGCCGATGGCAATGAACTTGAAGGAGAAGCCTCAGGTGCGCTAGTCATGTCACAATCCTGGCCCGGTCAAATGCGAACCGTTTATGGCGATCACCAACGCTTTATTGATACCTACTTTTCACAATACAAAGGCTATTACTTCAGCGGAGACGGTGCCCGCCGGGATGCCGATGGTTATTACTGGATCACCGGCCGTATGGATGATGTCTTGAATGTTTCTGGTCATAGGCTGGGCACCGCCGAAATTGAAAGCGCACTGGTATTGCATGAAGATGTTGCCGAAGCGGCCGTGGTTGGCTATCCCCACGATATTAAAGGTCAGGGCGTTTATGCCTATGTCACATTAATGTCCGGTCAATCCCCCTCTGATGAGCTGAAACAAACCCTGACCAAACTGGTCAGTCAGGAAATAGGAGCGATAGCCAAACCGGATGTGATCCAGTGGGCGCCCGGTTTACCGAAAACCCGCTCCGGTAAAATCATGCGCCGCATATTACGAAAAATCGCATCGAACGAACTGGATAACTTGGGAGATACCTCAACACTTGCCGATCCTTCGGTGGTTGACGACTTAATAGAAAACCGGGCGAACCGCTAATACTAAAGTACAGTTAGGCCGCCCTCTCAATCTCAACACTTGAATGAGCGACCTAACCTTTTGAATTTGAAAGATATTTCCTGCCTGAGTACAACTTGGCGCTGAGGATGGTGCAGAACACCATATCCTGATACACTGCAAGGAGTACAAAAAATTATAACAAGCCATAGTACGCAATCAACCAGACATAACAGCGACTACCGGCAGGACCCGATTCTTAAAAAGTAACATGTTGTTGGGATGAGTGAGCCATGTCAGATGTACGTATTATAAAAAAGTACCCTAATCGTCGGCTGTACGACACAGCCATTAGCAGCTACATCACATTGAACGATGTGAAAGAGCTGGTGTTAACTTACGTTCCCTTTAAAGTACTGGACGCAAAATCCAACGATGACTTAACTCGTGCCACCCTGTTGCAAATCATCTCGGAGCAGGAAGACAAAGAAAGCCCAATTTTTACCGCCGATATTCTGCAAAACGTTATCCGTTTCTACGGCGATTCCATGCAGGCCATGATGAGTCGCTTCCTGGAACATTCCATGAAATTGTTTATGGAACAACAGGCCGGTTTCAAGAGCCCGCTAAATACCTTTCTGGGTACCAATCCAATGACCATGATGCAGAACATTGCCGAGCAGAATATGAGCATGTGGAAATCCATGCAGGAAAACTTTTATACAGGCCATGCGAATACAAAGGATTCTGCAGAAACGGAAGAAGAAGTCACCGAGCCAGAAACCAAAAAAAACTGATGGCCATTAATTTCGATACTTTTTATTTTCAACAACTTCATTCCAGCATCGTTACCCCTTCTAATATTATCCTGAATAAATCCTTAGGATAAGTGGCCTTACCTGCCTGATACCACTCGAAAAAATTCGATTCCTCAACTAATTTGATAACTAAAGTTTAATTAAGTTTTCAAGCCAAAGGGGGATTCTTGCCACATCTAGCGGAACAGGATGGTCACCAAGTTTATTACCATCTGCAAGGCACATTGAATGGCGACACGCCGATTCTTTTTCTGCATGGAGGTCCCGGTGCGGCCTGTCAGAAGAGCGATCATGAGTTACTCAAAGACTGTTCCCGTCCGGTTATTTTTCTCGATCAGCGAGGCTGTGGTAAAAGTCTGTCCGATGATCTTCTCACCGCCAACACAACCCATGCATTGTTGAAGGATATCGAACGGCTGCGGCAGCAACTTAATGTGCAACAATTTATTCTGCTGGGCGGTAGCTGGGGCAGTACACTGGCCTTAAGTTATGCGATCCATTACCCGAAGCATGTTGAGCGTATGATTCTTTGGGGAATTTTTTTATGCAATTCTGCAGAATTAAACTGGTTTTACCGCGAAGGTGCCAACTGGATATTTCCAGAAGAATACCAGCGATTTATTGAACCCATCAACAATCTCGACTCGGTGATTGAGGAGTACCATCAACTGGTGACTCATGGCTCCATTAAACAACGCCGGCAATACGCTGCTCAATGGGCAAGATGGGAAGCGATCAATTCATTTATTCAACCCGACGAGTCGACGTTACAACAGTTTTCCGATCCTGAAACAAGTTTACCCATGGTGATTCTGGAAACCCGTTATTTTTCTAATCTGGCGTTTTTGGCTGAAGACAATTTTATACTGAAACATATCGACAGTATTAGCCATATTCCACTGGATATTGTGCACGGCCGTTACGACACCATTTGTCCCACACGATCTGCCTGGCTAGTCGCACAATCGATGCAACAGGCAACAATGCATGAGTCACCGTTAGCCGCCCATGATGCCAGCGAACCACAAAATAGAGCCAAGCTTAAGCAATTGATTAGTGCGCTTAACTAGATCGACACACGGCTTTAAAGGACATTCGGTTTCAACGGACATTCAGCTGTTGCTGTAACCATAACTCCAACAGTGTTACCTGCCATAACTTTGAACCAAACGGCCCACGAAAATCGCCGGGGGTTTGCAACATTTGTTCAATGGTTTCAAAATTAAACAAACCACGTTCTCTCGCTACCTGTTGACTAAATACCTGCTTTGCCATATCAAGGTACGGGCCTTGCATATTGCGTAATGCAGGTACCGGAAAATAGCCTTTTGGTCGATCAATGACTTCATGGGGGATCATTCGGCGGGCGACCTGTTTTAATAAATACTTTCCGCCATCTTTCAGTTTTAATGGATAAGGAATATGACTGGCCAGCTCAACCAGTTCATGATCAAGAAAAGGAACACGCGCTTCCAGACCAAAAGCCATGGTCATATTGTCAACGCGCTTTACCGGATCATCCACCAGCATTATTTCGGTATCCATCATTAAAGTATGATCGATCGCACCAATGTCAGGGTTTTGTGCAAAGCCTTTTTTAAAATAATTGTCCACTAACAATAGAGAATGATCTTCATCGCTCCATTGCTTTTGCACCAGTTTTTTGTAGTCATTAAAATCATAGGAAAAATACGCATCGGCATAGGTTTCTGCCGCTTGTTTCGGCGAAACATCGACCATCGGAGGGTACCAATGATAACCGCCAAATACTTCATCAGCGCCCTGACCACTTTGTACGACTTTGACGTGTTCACTTACTTTTTGCGACAGCAAATAAAAACCAATAACGTCATGGGACACCATAGGCTCTGACATGGCAGAAACACAATCCGGTAACGACTCAAGCAAGGTATCGTGTTTGGCAAATATCTTGTTATGGCGGGTGTTAAATTTATCCGCAATAATATCGGAGTAACGAAATTCATTACCCTCTTCTTCACCCACCTGCTCAAAGCCAATGGAAAAGGTATGAATACTTTTTTGCCCCAACTTATCCAGTAGAGCTACGATCAATGAAGAGTCCAGTCCCCCGGATAACAATACGCCCACCGGCACATCGGCTTCCAGTCTTCGTCTGGCGCTATCCATTAACGCCTTTTGTAATGCATCAATCCACTGCTGTTCGGAAAAGTCCTTAAATTGTTTCTGGCGCTGATTAAAATCATGCCTTTCCGACTCGGTAGTTGGCTGCAATTGCCAGTATCGATGGTGCTTCAACTCTCCATTAGTGGAGAGTTTTATCCAGCATCCCGGCGCCAGTTTTTTAATGCCATTGAATAATGTTCTGTCCTGAACAATCGCGCGTATTCCAAAGTAATGATTTAACGACACAGGATCTATATCAGTAGGTACTTCCGGGTGGTTTAATAATGCTGGCAAACTGGAAGCAAAACAAAATCGCTGATGATTATGAAAATAATATAAAGGCTTGATACCCAGCCGATCCCGAGCGATAAACACTTCACCAGTATCCCGCTCGACAATAACAAATGAAAACATGCCATTAAATTGTTCAACGCAAGCTTCTCTCCAGTAATGATAGGATTTTAAAATCACTTCCGTATCACTGTTGGAAAAAAACTGATAGCCAACGTCCGTTAATGTTTTTTTCAATAATTTATAGTTATAAATACAACCATTAAATATAATGGTTAGGCCTAATGATGAGTCAATCATCGGCTGGCTGGCATGATTACTGAGATCAATTATTTTTAAACGTCTGTGGCCTAAACAAATATTATCCTGTAGAAAAAGCCCTTCAGCATCCGGTCCTCTGCTTGAAAGAGTATTTAACATACGCTTGACAGTAGCGCTATCAGGCTTCTCTTTAAACGTTATTTCACCAGCCAGACCGCACATAGTTCCTCCGTTTATTATCGACAGCGTTCAAGGCTTCCTTAACAAGTAATAGCAAAGCCATTGCGGAACGCAAGATCTCACGTTTACACCGATGCGTAAAAACTCAATGCGTTATTACTCTCCAGTTACCCTGTCGTTACGCTAGAATAAAAGCCGAACACTGCTACACTTTAACTGTCACTGCACTTAATACAAATGATTAAAACAGTTTCACAACAAAACACTTTATAACTTATGAATATAGGAATTTTAACCACCAACCAAATTCGGGACGATCAACGTCTATTAAACGAAGCAGAAAACAAAGGGCATGCTGCCCGATTACTGGACTTACGCTATATTAGTGTCGAGCTTTCTTCTGATCGACCCACCATCTACTTTAAAAACGAAAATATTTCATCAGAATTTGACGCTATTATTCCAAGACTTAATGTCAGCTTTACAGATTACGGCATCAATATTTTGCAACAGTTCATCTGTTTGCACACCTACATCAGCGAATCGCCAGAGGCATTAAGGCTCGGACGAGATAAGTTAAAGTGCTTACAGTACCTTATGGATAAAGGGTTACCATTTCCTGCAACTGGCATTGCTTTTTCCAGTGAATATTTTGAACCCATTATCTCCGATTTAAAACTGCCGTTAGTGGTTAAACTTATTGAAAGCACCGAAGGTACAGGTGTCTTTTTAGCGCGAGATATTAAAGAGGCACAAAACATCATTAAAACATTTGGTTTGCTGGGTGCATCTTTTATTGTTCAAGAGTTTGTAAAAGAAGCCGCTGGTGCCGATCTAAGAGCTTTCGTTGTTGGTGATAAAATTGTAGCTGCCATGAAGCGACAATCGCAGGATACCGATTTTCGCGCTAATGTCTCCCTTGGCGCTCATTCATCCGAAGTGACATTAACAGAACAAGAAAAAGAAATTATTTTAAGTGCCACACGAAGCATCGGCGTTAACATTGCTGGCGTTGATTTTGTTCGCTCAAATCGTGGACCATTGTTGTTAGAGATCAATGTGTCACCCGATTTTACCGGTGAGCAAGGCATCGAAGCGATTACCAATACCAACATTGCGGCAGCCATTATCGACTTTACTGTTGAACAAGCAAGCAAATACAAAAGTAAGCCGCTTGCGGATAACAAACACAGCGTAAATCAGGAGTATATGTCGTTATGTGTCGATGGATAGCTTATATTGGACAGCCGATATTTCTCGACAGTCTGGTTACTCAACCAAAACACTCATTGGTCGAACAAAGCTTAAATAGCAAATTAAATATAACACCGGCTGGAAAACTGCTCAGCACCAACGGTGATGGCTTTGGTATCGGCTGGTATGACAAACGGCCTGATCCGGGTGTTTTTAAAGATGATGTGCCCGCCTGGCACGATGAGAATCTGAAAAACTTATGCCATCAAGTACAATCCCATATTTTCTTTGCCCATGTTCGTGCCACCACAACCGGAGAAATCCAGCGAACAAACTGCCATCCTTTTCATTACAAACACTGGCTGTTTCAACATAATGGACATGTAACTGATTTTGAAAATATTCGCCGCGAGTTACAAATGGAAATTGCACCGGAACTTTATCCGTATTTAAAAGGCACCACCGATAGTGAAACTTTTTTCTTGCTGGCGCTTACCTATGGACTGGTCAGTCGCCCAAAAGAAGCTTTGCAGGCGATGGTTTCAAGGGTACTTGAAGCATTAATTCGTACGGATCCGGATGGTGCGCTTAATTTATCCTGCGCTTTATCAGATGGTCAAAGTCTTTACACCTTACGCTTTTCACATAATGAAGATGCCATGACATTATTTTACTCCACCGACATTCACTGCTTTGATGACTTTGAAGGATCGAATAGCTGCATGCCTAATAACAGTACAGTTGTAGTATCGGAACCTCTGGACAAAGCCAGCGAAAAATGGACAGAAATTCCCAACAACACCTTTACAACCATAAGTGGACAATCTGTTAACACAGAAACATTTTTTGATGATAACTCTTTGTCTGCGATTACCCAGATGTCATCATGATGCTCGACAGTTCTGAAATCTTAACAAACTTGAATTATCAATAGATTAACTTTGCCTGCTGTAACCAGTCATCTTCCACCCAAAAAACACGAACCCTTTCTTTTCCATCACAAAAGCCAACCAACTGTTTTGGATAACTGATGTCTTCTGACAGAAGTTTTTCTAATGAATGGGTTTGATCGGCATAGAATGATGCAAACCATTGATGTTTTTTTGCAATACACCAATGCAAATTATGGTAGTCCAGCTGTTGCTCAAGTTGCTGCCGGGTTGCCCAGCGTCCAACAACACTCGCGTCATTTATCTGTGCATCGAAGTCTGGTTTATTTTCTGCAATCGAAGTATAAAGTCGCCCTTTTATTACACTGTATGAGCGCTTTATATCCAAATTATTTTTTTCAAGCAACGACGATGCGATTGGTGTTTGAGGCAATTGCAGCTGATGCTGTTCTAGACGATGGATCTTTTTATCCAGTCTGTCGGCCTGCCCCGGGCCGACCCATTGGCGTAATCCAGAAACACCCGGTACTTGTAAATAAAACTTACAGGTTAACTCAATATGAAAAAGCTGCTCGGTTTTTAAACACTGGATGACCAGGTCAAGTTCACCCAGAGTCTTGCCCTGATCGCGTAATGGAAAATTTGATGTAATTAGACGGTAATCCGGATGTAGCTCGATTGCTGCATTCCAATAAGCTTCAAATCGCTCACCCAGTCGTTTTGTTTTTAATTCGGATAAATATCCTTTTATCAGTTTTAAGGCAACATCCGGCTGTTGTTCGAGTGTTTGTTTTAAGCGACTATAAAATGTTTTCGACACGCCTTCATCAGAAAAAAATCCATGCCTGTTGTTTATAATTTCCGGCGAGCCAATACACCAGAGCAAATTACTGAGCAGTTGCTGCTGCGACTCAAAATGATAATTAGCATTAACGATTGTTGTCATTTGCTCTCAGCTTTCCTTCAATATTTTTGGTCATTAAAGGATATTGTTTAGTTGTACAATGTAGTGAATATATTAGAAGCTATCTTAGCCAACTATTTTAACCAGCTGTCTTAGCCAACTTTATTAAACACTTTATACAATATGGATAATATTTCCTGTCCAAGTGGACTTAATCCAAGAATGATTAATATAAGTAATGCACAGGTCATCGCTAATATAGATTGTAATTTTTTTCCTCTGGCATCCTCACTTTGTTTGTCTAAACGTTTAGCAGCTATCCACCAGCGACGGGACAGCCAAAGAAAGATACACTCGCCAAAAACAAACACAGCCATTACTTCACGGGTGCCTTCGGGTAATGAAAAGGTAGCACCAACCAGAATGCCCGGTAATAAATAGATTGGCGCCCACAATAGCCCTGAACCAATATTAACAAGCCAGAATACTCTATTAGACATCCCTGAAATACCGGCGACTAATGGTAGTAAAGCTCTTAATGGCCCGATAAAACGGCCAATAATTAAGCTCATTACACCATAATGTTTAATAAACCGATCAGAACGTTCTAATCCTTTCTGATGAGACTCTAGCCACTTCCAGTGCCGGATATTATCGCGAAAATGATAACCTAACTGGTAACTCACGCCTTCGCCAATAACCGCGCCAATAAACATGGCAAGCGCCATACTATAAAATGGCAATACCTGATTACCAATAAGCGCACCGACGCCCAATAAAAGCAGCCATCCGGGCATTAACACACCGACTATCGCAACCGACTCTAAAAATGCGATCAGCAATACAATAAAAAATGCCCATTCGGGTGACTGTTCAATAAACAGCAGCAACTGTTTACTGTAGTTTTCAATCAATGGAAAACTCCCAAGCGCGAAGAGTCGCGATAAAAATTAAATTAGTGTATCTTAAGCCTACCACGATGAGTAAGACGCTCGCTATGATGATGGTGCTCTATCATGAAGGATCCTATTATGACAGAACCATTTCATGACGGAACTAAAGCATGACGAAATCATTACCAGCCCACAATGCCATAAACGCAGATACCGTCCCGGAAGCTGACTTTCCTTCCCGCAATGCGGATTTGGAAGCCTGTAAAAATTGTCAAACTCATTTAACCGGACCTTTTTGCCATCAATGCGGACAGCCGAATAAATCCATCATTCGTTTTTTCGGCTCGATGATAAAAGAATTACTTGAAGATATCATCAGTCTCGACTCAAGAGCTGCACGCACGTTATTCGCTTTATTATTCCGTCCCGGCTTTTTAACCAGAGAATATGTCTCCGGCCGTCGATTCAGTTATGTACCACCTCTTAGGCTGTATTTGATCACCAGTATATTTTGTATCTTTGTGATCTGGGTACAGAATAAAACGTCTGACGACTCCATCTTTGGCCAAATCAACAGCGAACAGGTTTCTTCCGAATTATCAAAAGCTCAATTCGATGGTGATAATGCTTCCACTGGCTTTGGAAAACTTTCCGAGCAGGAGCGACAAAAAGCATTACAAGAATTGCAGCAAGCCAATCAGGTGTTACAGTTGGCTGGCAAGTCCCCCATTGCAATCCCTCGCTCTTTACAATCGCCTGATACCCAGATTGATAATCCAGATAATAAAACGGGTGAGACAACGGATACTCGAACAGAAGATATCCATACCAAACAGCAGCCAGAAATTAACAAGCCAGACTTACCAGATGAGCCTGCTCCGCTTGATAAAACTGAAAATAATAGTGCCGCAGATCCCAAGCCATTACCGAGTGAAACAAACGCCGAACAAAATAAAGACAATAAAGGATTCGTTTATAAAGAGGGGGATTTACAGGTCGACTTACCTTGGTTATCGAAGGAAGACAACCAACAACTCGAGTTAAAACTGGAAGATAATATAAAAAATATTATTGACGACCCGAATGATTTTTTTGGTGATTTACTAGAAGTCATCCCTAAGAGCATGCTTTTGCTGGTGCCGATTTTCGCCATCTTGATGAAACTGTCCTATCCGTTTGCTCGCCGTTATTACATAGAACATCTTATTCATGCGTTTCATGGTCATGCATTTTTATTTCTTTGTGTTTTATTATTAATGGGACTGGATCGAACGGGTCAATGGCTCAGTGCATCCGACAATGGTTTTGTCAGTTTTATCGCCTCTATTATTCAGTTAGTTGAAACCTTGTTATTTATCTGGATACCCGTTTACTTTCTATTATCGATTAAAAGCGTCTACCGCCAAAACTGGTTTCTTAGTGTGTTTAAATGGATGTTGACCGGTATTTTATATTTACTTTTATTCAGCTTTGCCGCCATCACTATATTAATATTAAGTGTGTTGTTTAATTAATCCCTCAAGGAGTTCTTTGTGTCAGTCTCATATCTACCGTTCATATTTCTTATATTTATTTGTACTCTATCCACTTCAGCTCAGGCTAATGAGCCATTAAAAGCAGAGTCCTATAGTGGAAAAAGTGCTCTATATGCTTACATGCTAACTAGTAATAACTCAGAAACCATACGGTTAGTTGGTAAATCAATTGTAAAAGACAACGTCATTGATCCAAAGCTTCTTGACTTGGCAGCATTGAAAATTTTCACAATGTCTGAAGTAACAAGTGACTTAGATGTTGACGCAGCTTCTTGGCTCGCAAATGCACTTAAAGCAAAAGGTCAAGCAAAACATGCGTCACTCCTAGATTTAACATATGATAAAGCAAAAAGTCGAAAATTTAAGTCATACATTAGAAAAGCACAAAATAAGCTTCCTAAACTTAAAGTTAAAACTAATCTTGAAGGAGATAAGTCATCATTAAAAAATTTGCACGAAGATTTACTCAAAAAATTCAAAAATGATAAAACTCCTAAAAAAGGAGATGTTGAATTAAATATGAGTATTGATGAAGTCGTTAGCACTATAGGCTATCCCTTTGATGTAAAAGCAGTTAACAAAACGACTAAATCTATGCCTTTTATTGGTCGAATAAAATATACTCATATGGAAGCTTATTTTGATCAGATTGGACAGGTTGTATTTGATCGAGAAGATAAAGAACACTGGTATGTTATTGACGTTATTAAAAATAGTAATATTTCTGATAATATGCTTGATGATCAGCTTGGTAAATTTAAACAAGCATTATTTAGTGAAGACGCTTTGCTTTTAAGAAAAACAGCCAAAAGTATTATCAAACAAAATTTATTTTCACCTGAGCTGCTAGACTATGCTGCAGAGCGAATCCTTACAACTAAAACTTATAGCTCTGATTACATGGTTGATGCCATTTCCTGGGTTTGCAAGGCATTAGCAGCTAGTGATAACTCACGTTATTATTCTGCGCTAAAGACTGTAGCAGAAAGCTCAACAAGCTCTAAGGTAAGAGGTTATGCTGAAAGCTCTTATGAACAGCTTAATGCATCAGATAAAAATCAGTATTCTCAAGGAATGATTTATAATGAAAAGTCTGACTCTACAGCAGACTCACCAAATTAAATCTCAATAAGATTAGAATTTACAGAGCTTTCTAATACTCCACCATCTTTTTTGGTGGAGTATTAAATAATTTCTAACTAATTTTTTCTCCGGCTGCCTGTTTGTCCGCATGATACGAGGATCGCACCATAGGACCGCTGGCAACATTAGAAAACCCAAGTGACTCGGCTATTTCGCCCAGCTCTTTAAACTCAGCGGGTGTAACAAAGCGCTTTACCGGGTGATGATCTTTACTCGGTTGCAAATACTGACCAATGGTGAGCATATCCACATCATGGGCACGCAGATCTTTCATCACTTCGATGATTTCTTCATTGGTTTCACCCAAGCCCACCATTAAGCCGGACTTGGTGGCAACATCAGGATACATCGCCTTATGCTTTTTCAATAAATCGAGTGACCATTGGTAATCTGCACCGGGTCTTGCCTGTCGGTACAACCGAGGCACCGTTTCCAGATTATGATTAAATACATCGGGTAAACTGTCCCCTAATATATCCAACGCACGATCCATACGACCACGGAAATCAGGCACCAGAGTTTCTACTTTTGTATTTGGTGATTGTTTACGGACTTCACTGATGCAGTCAACAAAGTGCTGCGCACCACCGTCCCGGAGATCATCGCGATCCACCGAAGTGATCACCACATATTTCAATCCCATACCAACAACGGACTCCGCCAAATGTTGTGGTTCTTCTGGATCCGGTTTCAAAGGTCGACCGTGGGCCACATCACAAAATGGGCAACGACGGGTACAAATATCACCCAAAATCATAAAGGTTGCCGTGCCATGCCCAAAACATTCTGGCAAGTTAGGGCAACTGGCTTCTTCACACACTGTATGCAATTTTTTATTGCGCAGCATGTTTTTAATTTCAGTAATTTGATTACCGCTAGGTAAACGCACCCGAATCCAGTCTGGTTTACGGGGCATTTCCTCGGTTGGTTCAATTTTAATGGGAATGCGAGATGTCTTATCCGCACCACGTAACTTCTGCCCCGGTATTTTTTTCGGCGCGGGGTGTTTTTTTACTGGAGTTGCGTCTGCGGTTGGAGTGTCTTGAGTACTGGAAGACTGCGTACTGCTCGGTTGCGTCATATAAACCTGTCTCTTAAGCTAAGCCTGACTGAATGTTGGCCGAATTATACCCTAAATTGGCCATTAAATGCTTGATCAGTGTTGGTTCGACCTGTTTTAAATTATCAGGCCCCCCCTGCTCACTGATGTTGGTTACTGCCATTCCCGCATAGCCACAGGGGTTAATTCGAGAGAATGGCTCAAGGTCGAGGTTAACATTTAGCGCCAGCCCATGAAAGCTGCAGCCTTTTCGGATCCTTAAGCCTAGCGAGCAAATTTTAGCCCCATCAGGAACATAGACTCCGGGAGCATCGGGCCTGGCGTTTGCCGTTATTCCAAATTCTTTTAAGCTGTCCACCACAGACTGCTCAATGTGACTCACCAAATCACGCACGCCCATTCCCTGACGTCTAAGATTAATTAAAAAATACACCACCTGCTGACCCGGACCATGATAGGTCACCTGACCACCCCGATCCACCTGCACCACGGGTATGTCGCCCGGCGCTAAAATATGCTCAGCCTTTCCTGCTTGCCCCTGAGTGAACACAGGCTCATGCTCAACCAGCCAGAACTCATCTCCGGTATCTTGTTTACGATTATCGGTAAACTCGGACATGGCGCGCCATATAGGCTCATAAGGCTGACGACCCAATTGGCGCACAATCACAGTTTGTTGCGAAGTTATCACGGTGTATATTTACCTGAAGATGTTTGCATTAAAAGAATAATTGAAAAGAATCAATATTGAGACCTATTTTAAGCCCTGTTATAAACACATTTTGACATCGGCAATGGCCCTTACGTCGCGATACAAATTTTCGACCTGCTCTTTGGTTTGCAACGTTATTCGAACGGTTATGGAAACATAATTCCCTTTTGCCGAAGGCTTAACGGTTGGCGAGTAATCACCGGGAACCACATTTTGAATGGCGGTTAACACATCCACATCAATGTTTGCCCGGTTGGTCGCCATGGTTTTAAAAGAGATGGTGCAAGGAAACTCCCATAACTCGGTATTAATGCTGTCGGGTTGTATTGGCTCACTCATCAAGATACCTCCACAGGTGTTGCGTTAGAACTAACGCAAATCACCAGAAAAAAGACGTTGTTTAAAATCGGCAAACTCATGCACTATTTTATGCCATAGTGGGCCAATAGCGCCATCACCAATGGTTTTATCATCAACCTGTGTTACCGGTTGAATTTCACGACTGGAGCTGGTTAACCATACTTCATCGGCGTGATACAGTTGTTCTAATCGGATAGAGCTTTGCTCTGTTGGCCAGCCATTGTTATCAGCCATTTCAAGCACTAAGTCGCGAGTGATACCACCGAGAATATTATTCGACAATGGTGGCGTTTTGATGACTCCCTGCTCAACAATAAACACATTAGAAGCAGAACCTTCATTAACCTGCTCACCGGCTATAAAAATAGCTTCGCTGGCCTGTTGATCTTCTGCCATTTGTCGCGCCAGACAATTCGCCAATAATCCGGTTGATTTAATATCACAGCGTTGCCATCGAAAATCATCGACGGTAATCACTTTTAAAGCTTCAGGTTCATTTTGAGTCTTTGATGAATTCGAGGCTAAGCAATCGGCTTTTATAAATACGGTGGGTTGTGTTTCGTCAGCAAGTCGATGATCTCGCTTTGATGGACTACCCCGTGTCACCTGCAAATATAAAGATCCCTGTTGCAGATTATTCTGACTGATTAATTCGCTGAAAAGATCGTTCCACTGAATATTCAGATCAGATAATGAAAGACGAATGGCATTTAAACTTCGATTCAGTCGTTCAATATGTTGCACAAGACGAAATGGTCGACCTGCGTAAACCGGGATAACTTCGTAAACACTGTCCGCAAACAAAAAACCTCGATCCATCACTGAGATCGAGGCTTGTTCAATCGGTAAAAACTCACCGTTTAAATAAACAATATTCAAAATAAACCGTACTCAATGCGATCAAGCTTTAAAATAAACCACTAAACCAGCGACTGATACTGTCCAGCAATTGTGAAAACCAGCCGCCTTCGGCAACATCATCCAACGCAACCAATGGAACTTGCGCCAGTTCGTCCTCACCAAGCTGGAAAAATATTTTTCCTACCACCTGCCCTTTCGCAATGGGTGCGTCCAACTCATTCTCAACCACGTAATTAGCCTTAACACTGTCACGTTTGCCACGGGGTATGGTCAGCCAAATTTCATCCAGTACACCTAATCGTGCCAATTCTATATCACCACCCCAAACTCGAGCCTGATGCACTTCGGTATTGGCTTTTAGTGGCTTAACCGTTTCAAAAAAACGGAACCCGTAGGTCAGTAATTTTTTGCTCTCAACTTTTCGGGACTCTTCACTGTTCGATCCCATAACTACCGCAATCAATCGCATTCCGTCTTTTACAGCAGAAGAAACCAGACAATAACCGGCGGCTTCTGTATGTCCGGTTTTTATACCATCCACATTCAAACTTCTGTCCCATAACAAACGATTGCGGTTGTACTGTGCAATGTTGTTAAACGAAAATTGTTTTACTTCGTACAGTTTATAGTCTTCAGGAAAGTCACGAATTAATGCCTGACCTAATACAGCCATATCACGAGCTGTGGTTTGATGGCTATCGGCGGTCAGCCCATGAGAATTTACAAACACCGTGTTTTCTAAACCCAGTTTACGGCCATAATGATTCATTAGTTGAGCAAAACTGTCTTCACTGCCGGCCACATGCTCAGCCAGTGCAACACTGGCATCGTTTCCAGATGAAATGATCAACCCTTTCATCAAGTCACTGACGCTGACCTGCTTGCCCACTTCAATAAACATTTTAGAAGACTCAGGAAAGTTTTTAGCCCAAGCATTTTTGCTGATGGTAACCATATCATCGCGACTGATATTTCCTGCGGCCAGCTCACTTGAAACAACATAACTGGTCATCATCTTGGTTAAACTTGCCGGTGGTAATGGCTCATCCGCGTTACGCTCAGCAATAACCTGACCGGAATGAAAATCCATTAATATATATCCATCAGCACCCAATGCCGGAGGCGCCGGTGTAATGGCCGTAGCTAACGCAGTAAACAAAGAAACGCAGGTTAAAATAACAAGTTTCAACTTTATCATTGTCTGTTTAATTCCTGATTATAAAGACAGAGCCGCAATAAAATATTTTAATACGGTTTAATTTTGGTTTTCATCTTCTCTGCGTATCGTTAAAAAAATAAACGCTTTGAAGAATTGATGCAGGAGACGTTAATGCTTAAAGTTCGGAAACCAGAATGAATCGATAATTCCAATAACAATTCCGATAGTAGTTCCGACAACAACGCCAATAACGACGCTCCCCTGATTATAAGGCGATTGTAGCACATCCGGACGCCTCGCTAAAATGACAGGATTGGCAAGGTAAAGTTCCATTTGATCATTAAATTCTCAACCTATTGGTTTGTTTATATTCCTTATCTGAAGATGCTTAAATCCTGAAGGTTGCGGGTAGGTTATTCAAAAACCACCCGTGGCGTACCCAGTGCAGGCATCGACAAGGTATCCACCAATCGATTCGCTTCATCGGTTGTTTCAATGGGGCCAACTCTTACTCTGTAGAGCATGGTGGCCCGAACTTTTACTTTAGAAACCGATACCTGCCACGGCACCTGTTGCTGAATGGCGGTTTTTAAACGATTTGCTTTTGACGCATCGGAAAATGCGCCAACCTGAACATACATCTGTTTGCCTTCAGGCACTGCCGAAGGACCAGTTATCCGATGCGTTCCGGCAGGAACAATGGACTCCACTTCAACTTCCGCTGTGCCGTGTTGATGAAAGCCCAGTTTCACCGCTGCCGCATAAGACAAATCAATGATGCGCCCGGCTTTAAACGGACCACGATCATTCACTTTTACCACGATCTGTTTTCCATTGGCGACGTTGGTTACTTTAACGTAACTCGGTAGCGGTAAGGTTTTATGAGCGGCGGTCATGGCGTACATATCGTAAGGCTCACCCGATGATGTTCGCTCGCCATGAAATTTAGTTCCGTACCAGCTGGCTATGCCACGGGCTTTATAGTTGGCCGCCGATGACATCACATAATAGGTAATACCATCTTGCTGATAACTGGCCGGATTACCATAAGGACTGAGCGCTTCAACTCTGGGAGTTGCATCGGGAATATCGGAAACATCCACCGGTTGATCAGGTCCACTGTCTTGCACTTCCAGTAAACTACACGCCGATACAAAAGCAATGGAAACCAATAAAAACAGTAATCGGCACATGGCTGACACATTAATCATTAACGCTACCTTTTTATACCCTTGTCGCTAATTATTCCAATAGGCTTGCGCACGACTGGCAACAACTTCTTGACTAAACTGAACAACAGCCAAGGCATAAAGTGGACTTCGATTATAACGAGTAATCACATAAAAGTTATCAAAGATAATCCAGGCCTGTTTATGATCCGGCTGTTCAAAATGATAAATTGCCGCACTCTGTTCATCCAGTGTATCAACTTTCCACTGATAACCCGCCGACTTTATTGCTCCCGCATTTGAGCGAGGTTTCATTCGTTTCGGCTCAAATGCGTCTTGGTATTCTCCTTCCTTAACAACGGGATAGGCAACGGGTTCACCCCAGCGCCATTTATGACGGCGAAAATAATTCGCGACACTGCCAATGGCATCAATTGGGTTGTTAAATAAATCTATTTTGCCATCACCATCAAAGTCCACCGCGTACTCACGATAACTGGTGGGTATAAATTGCCCCATGCCCATGGCACCGGCATAAGAACCTTGAGGCTCCAGAAAATCCCAGTTCTGCTCTTTTACCAATAATAAATATTGCTCCAGTTCACCCCGGAAAAACCGCCCCCGTTTCGGGTAATGAAAACCAAGCGTATAAAGCGCATCCCATACTTTTAAGTTTCCCTGAATGCGCCCATAAAAAGTTTCAACACCAATGATGCCGACAATCATAGATGCAGGAACATTAAACGTGGCTTCGGCTCGTTTTAACTCAACGTGATACTTATTCCAGAACTCAACGCCAGCTTTAATACGGCTGTCGCGAACAAATATTTTGCGGTATTTATGCCAGGGCAACGACTCTGCCGGCTTATTCATCGAATCGATAATGCGTTGTTGCTTGGTGGCTTTGCTGAACCACTTTTCCAAGGTTGCTTTATCCATACCATGGGTATCCACCATACGCTGAATAAACATTTGTTCTGTTTCATTTTCTGTATCGGACTCAGAGGCATAAGCCGCTACTGAAGAAACTGACGCACTAAACAAGACCCCAGCTAACAAAAAGGACTTGCTTAAATTCTGACTCGCCATCAACCGTAGTTTTACACGATAAATAAGTTTAACCAACGCTTTATTGAACAAATGCAACTCTCCTTAAAACTTTTAAAAGTATCAGACTACTTTGATACTAGCTTGCGATGTGTGTAGATAGACATCAACATACCAAAACCGGCCAATAATGTAACCATTGACGTACCGCCATAACTGACCAGTGGTAAGGGTAAACCAACCACGGGTAATAAACCGGTAACCATTCCAATATTGACAAAAATATAAATAAAAAACGTTAAAATTAATGCGCCGGCCAGTAATCTTGAAAAGGTTTCCTGAGCCTGAGTACCAATGTACATTCCTCGGGCAATTACAAACAGGTATAAAGTTAATAAAATAACCACACCAGCCAAACCGAACTCTTCGCCTAATACTGCAAAAATAAAATCGGTAGAGCGTTCCGGTAAAAACTCCAGTTGTGACTGAGTGCCTTCGAGCCAACCTTTGCCGCTGGTGCCACCGGAGCCAATGGCAATTTTAGACTGAATAATATGATAGCCACTGCCAAGCGGATCTCTTTCCGGATCAAGATAAACCAGTACCCGCTCTCGTTGATATTCGCGCATCACAAAGAACCAGTGAACCGGCGCGTAAATAACGCCGGTAATTGCAAATCCCGAAATTAACCACCAGCTAACACCCGACAGATAAATCACAAAAATCCCTGAGCAGGCAATGAGTAAACTGGTCCCCAAATCGGGCTGCTTTAAAATCAGCAACGTTGGCACCATGACAATGGCCAGAGCAACCAGCAACTCACGCTTTTTTGATGGCAACTGTCGTTCACTAAAATACCAGGCCACCATCATAGGCACCGCCAGCTTCATAATTTCGGAGGGTTGAAATCGTAAGCCTCCAAATTCAAGCCAACGCTGTGCCCCTTTGCCTTTATCGCCAACGATTAACACCGCCACCAATAATAAAATACCTATACCGTATAGCGCCGGAGCCCACTTTGCGTAAAACCGGGGCGGCAGCTGTGCCATTACAAACATCACCCCACAACCCATTCCGAGCCGGGTAATTTGCCGGTAGATAAGTGATTCGCTTTCACCGCCGGCACTGTAGAGGATCATCAGGCCAAAGCCCATTACTGCAAATAACCCCACCAACAGCGGTAAATCAATATGCAATCGCCAGGCTAACGACTGTCGCTCTTTATGGGTGTGACTCCGAGTGCTCATTGAGCCGAATTTCCTGCATTAGCATTCAACAAATATTGATCCATTATCTTTCGTGCAATGGGCGCTGCGTTTGAACCACCGCCACCGGCATTTTCAACCACAACCGCAACAGCAATCGCGGGATCATCAAATGGGGCATACCCTATATAGAGGGCATTATCCCGTAATCGTTCAGCGGTAGTTTCTTCTTCGTATTCTTCATCGACATCCAGACCAAATAGCTGAACGGTTCCTGTTTTACCGGCGGATTTATAGGGCGCATCCATAAATGCACTGCGGGCAGTTCCTACCACGGGATTATGATTTACCGCTTTCATGGCTTCTTGGACACGGCGCATGTTTTTGCCATCACCCAGCTCAATTTGTGGCAAAGCCATAATGGGATCGATAGCAATTTGCCGATCTTTTTGTCGCACACTGTTCACCATACGCAACTGATAACGAATACCATTGCTGGCAATGGCGGCCGTTGCATTGGCAATTTGCAAAGGCGTTGCTAACCAGTAGCCTTGTCCAATACCGGTATTCACTGTATCACCCGGAAACCAGTGAACGCCCCGTGCGCCTTTTTTCCATGATCGACTGGGCATCAATCCCGGTACTTCCTCACCAATATCAATACCGGTGTAATCGCCAAAACCAAATTTTTCCATGGCGCTTGAAATTTTATCGATACCTAATTTGTAAGCCAGGCCATAAAAAAAGGTGTCACAGGACTGAATAATCGCATCTCTAAAATTGACGTGTTGACCATGCCCCCTCTTTTTCCAGTCCCGAAAAGGGCGCTCATCATCGTTCGGCAAGGTATACACGCCGGTATCATTAATTTCGTAATCGGGTGAAATCGTTTTACTCTCCAACCCTAGCCATGCCAGATGCGGCTTGATGGTTGATCCCGGAGAATATTGACCACGCAGCGCGCGATTGAATAATGGGCGGTCTTCATTCAGTAATGCCTGATAATCTTTGGTTGATATGCCGGTTACAAACAAATTCGGGTTATAGCCCGGCGTACTGACCAGCGCCAAAACGCCACCAGTTTTTGGATCAATCGCAACAACAGAACCACGTTGTCCTTTTAGCGCTTCATAAGCAGTCATTTGCAAGGGCAAATCTAACGCCAGATGTAGATCACTGCCCGATTGTGGCGCCTGTTGTGATAACACACGCAGCACACGTCCCTGAACATCGGTCTCAACCCTCTGACTGCCAATAGTTCCGTGCAGTAGCGGCTCGTAATATTTTTCCAGCCCAACTTTTCCAATGTGGCGGGTCGCTTTATAATTTTGTTGATCGATGCTTCTTAACTCCACATCATTAATTCGACCTACAAAGCCAAGGGCATGGGATAACACATCGTCGTAGGGGTAATAACGAACCAGTCTGGCTTCAACACTGACTCCTGGAAAACGATGCCGATCAACCGCAAACCTGGCCACCTGTTGCTCCGACATTTTGGTTTCCAGCGGAATTTTCTTAAATCGCTCCCGAGTACGACGATACTCACGCCAGAAGCGCGCCAGATCATCTTCTTCCAGATTTAACAGTTGCTCCAGTTTTTTAACGGTCTGTTCTAAATCGTCTATTTGTTCGGGGATCAATTCCAGCGAATACACGGAACGGTTTTCGGCAAGAATAATTCCATTCCTGTCGTAAATTAATCCTCTTGGTGGTGCAACAGGTAATATTCGAATGCGATTGTTATCCGATTCCGTTCGGTATTTTTCGTATTGCGACACTTGCAGATCGGCCACCCAGCCTATCAACAATAAAACCATGCCAATGACCAATAAAAAACTGATGAACATCCTGTTCTGATACAAAGACAGTTCTTTAAATTGATTTTTCAGGGTGACACGGCGATTAATCATAACAGGCTGATGCCTAAGCGATGGATGCTAACGAAATAATGCGAGTGATATGTCATGACACTCATGCTTATTCCCGATGATAAGGATGGTTAACCGTGACGCTCCATGCCCGATATAACGATTCCGCCACCACAACCCGAACCAGAGGGTGAGGAAACGTTAATGCCGATAATGACCATTTTTGATCGGCCATTGCCCTTACCTCTGGTGTTAATCCTTCTGGACCACCAACCAGCAGAGAGACGTGACGCCCCTGATCCTGCCAGCGGGTCAGTTGCTCGGCCAATTGTGGGGTCGACCAGTTTTTGCCGTCGACATCCAGCGCAACCACCCAATCTCCCGGTTGGATCGCCGCTTTCACCTGCTCTGCTTCTTTCGTCATAATTCGGGCAATATCGGCTTGTTTACCCCGTTTGGCGGCAGTTATTTCAATCAACTCAAGTTTACACTCCCGAGGTAAACGGCGGGCGTATTCATTGTACCCAGTCTCTACCCAGGTAGGCATTTTATGCCCCACAGCAATCAGACGAATAATCATCGAGCAGCCCCTTACGACGACGTATCGGTGCTCCAGAGCTTTTCAATCTGATAATAATCACGAATATTTGCCTGCATCACATGCACAATGGCGTCTGCGAAATCCACCAGCACCCATTCAGAGCCATTTTCGCCTTCAACCCCTAAAGGTTGACGACCGAGCTCTTTTGCTTTTTGCACCAGTTGCGTTGCAATCGATTTTACGTGGCGAGAAGATGTACCCGAGCAAACAATCATGGCGTCGGTAATACTGGTTTTCTGTTTCACATCAATCACATTAATGTGCTGCGCCTTGGCGTCTTCGAGTTGTTCAACGATAAACGCAATGAGTTCTTTACTGTCCATTCATAAACCTTAAATTAATGATAGAGCCGATGTTGCTCTATGTATTTTATGACAGAATCCGGCAGTAAAAAACGGCAGGATTGCTGACGAGTAATTAATTGCCGGATTTGAGTTGCAGAAATATCCAGCAGCGGGCACTGATAACGATACAATCGTCCAGTGGATTTAAACGTTTCCATAGGTTTCGACAAAGTCTCAACCTTGGCATCAAATGCTTTATTGTGCAGCAATGACTCGACATGGTCACAACGAATAATCGATTGCTCCACTTCTGGCGCAAGCCACTGTTGCGTTGCGCCTGGCCGGGCAATCACCAAAATATTGACCCGCTCAATAATATCTTGCCACTGATGCCAACTTTGAAATCCGGCCATGGCATCATCCCCCATCACCAATATAAGTGATGCACTGGGAAACTCTTTGGCCAACTCTTCAACCGATATCGATGTAAAAGAAGGCCCCTGACGCTTTAGCTCCCGATCATCCACCACCACATGATTAAGAGACTCTGTTGCCAACCGAACCATATTAAGACGATGTTCCGCGCTGACATCCGGCTCATCTCGATGCGGTGGTGTTGCACTTGGCATCATACGCACCCGAGCCTCGGGCATTAAATTGTGCAGGTTTTCGACCAGCCGTAAATGCCCATAATGAACCGGATTAAAGGTACCACCAAACAGGAAAATGGGTGAATCAGGGTGTCGATTACTCATTAACTGAGCCGCCCCAACAAAGTTACGACGAAAGCATTAGGCAGACCGGTAGCAACCAAAGCATACGCTTGATGAAAACTTAAAACGCCTTGCACAGCGGTAGAGATACTCAACATAATCGTCAGATGACCTTGCGCCACAATAGCTTGCCACCCATCAACAACAGGCACGTCATCAGTTCATCCCACACATTGCCTTCAGCCTGACCCTTCGACATTTTATCCAGATGGCCGCATCGAGCCAGAATACGTAACCACACTCTTAATGGTAGTTTATTTAGAGCATTAGTGACTAATCGACTGCGCGAACTCCAGACGCGGTACTCTTTCACCACGTCTGACGCTGACCGACCGGTGGCCATCTGCTCGGACATTTTGACCATTTGCCGAACTTCGCGATACAGGGTTGCCACCAGAATAATCGGAACAACGCCTTCTTGCTGAAGTTGTTGAATCATTTTTTGCACTTTATCCGCTTTGCCAGCTAACGCCGTATCCAATAATTCAAATACCGAGTATCTTGCATTATTGGCAACGGATGACATAACCTGCTCAACATCAACCGGCTGCTCGGATGAAAGTAACTGTAATTTTTGTAAATCCTGATTCGCTGCAAGTAAATTACCTTCACTGCGATCAGCCAACATCTGTACCGCATCACTGGTGAGCGTCAGCCCCAATTGCGCTGCGCGATCACTGAGCCAGCCATTTAACTGATATCCCGCAACCGGCCAAATTTGAACCACCAATCCGTTGGCTTCAATACTTTTCACCCATTTGGTTGATAGTTTTCGCTTGTCCATTTTTGGGCAACGAATAAGATAACGGCAGTCGTCATTCGGCGTTTCGAGTAATTCTTTTAATGCGTCCTGCTGAGCTTTATCTGGCAGTTTTTCAAACCTTAATTCAATGATTTTTTTTTCTGCAAATAAAGAGAAGTTATCCGACTCCTGACTCACATCATTAAAATCAAAGTTGCGCCCAATATCAAACACACTGCGCTCGGTAAAACCCTGTTGACGCAAAAAAGCTCGAATTGAATCGCCCGCTTCCATCATCAGCAGAGGCTCATCACCAGTGATCATAAAACTGAACTGTTCGGCATTCAGCTGACGCTTGAGTTGTTCAAGTTTAATCGGCACGGGCAATTCCTGGCGTACCACTGAGATACGCGCCCAACTGGCGTGACAGTATTTCAACCGCCGCTGTTTGCATATCCGACAATAATTGTTGTTCCTGATGGTGCGATGCGATCAGTTGTTGCTGATCAAAACGATAACTGCGCTGTTCGCTCACTGAAAATGACTTGCTGTTCGACAAGCTAGCGTTAGCAGATACAGCTGAATTAATAGAGCTCTCTGGATCGTCAGATTCGAGTGCCTTATCGTCTGTCAGCGAGTAAAGCGTCGCGGAAAGAGTATAAACCAGTACAAACTCACTGGCACGGCCACTGGCATCTCGTAGTAATACGCGTTTATTCAGCTCGTCCTGCTCCAGAACAAGGCGATGTTGTGCATCCACCAAGGTTGAGATATTGGCACCTTGCTGCTTTAATCGCTGCTGCAACCGTTGCTTAATATTGATAAGCGCCGCGCCAGACTGAACACTAATGTTCTGCCCAGACAAAGACGCCGTTTCTTGAGTACCCTTTAAATGAAAGCCGCAAGACATTAAACCGGCACTAGCGATCAAAGCCATCAGCCAGGCTCTACAATACAGTCGAGTCCAACTATTTAAAAGTGGCCGCTTTAACATAGGTCGCTTTAACAATGTTCTACTTAACAAAACTCGGTGCAATACCAATTAGGCCACCACAATATTAACCAGCTTACCAGGTACCACAATCACTTTGCGTACTGTTTTATCCGCAGTAAACCGCTGAACATTTTCATCATTTAACGCAACCGACTCTATGGCTTCTTTTGTCATGGATTTGCTAACGGAAATTTTAGCGCGCAACTTTCCGTTGACTTGCACCACCATCTCCATTTCATCCTGCTCAAGCGCTGACTCATCCATCACAGGCCAGCTCACATCGATCACCGACTCCTGATGACCCAGAGACTGCCATAGTTCGTGACAAATATGAGGCGTAATAGGACTTAATAAACGCACTACCGTTTCAAGCGCTTCGCGCACAATCACAGCATCAACTTCGCTGCTTTGTTTAAATCGGCCAATGGTATTACACAGTTCCATAACGGCAGCGATTGCAGTATTAAAAGTGTAACGACGTTCAATGTCATCGGTTACTTTTTTGATGGTCTCATGAGTTTTAAAACGAAGCGCTTTTTGCTCACTGGTCAATTCACCATCTATTGAGCTTAAAGTGACTCCCGCTAACTCAGGGCTTTCTTCTAAATGCTGACTTTCTTCTAAATGATCGTGCACCAACTTCCAGACACGTTTTAAAAATTTAAATGCCCCCTGTACACCATCTTCTCGCCACTCTAATGACTGCTCTGGTGGTGCTGCAAACATGGTGTATAAACGGGCAGTATCAGCGCCGTAAAGATCGATCAGATTTTGCGGATCAACACCGTTCATTTTCGACTTGGACATTTTTTCCATGCCGCCTAATTCAACCGGCTCACCAGAATCCTTAAGGGTCGCTTTAATCACCTTGCCTTTTTCATCTTTTTCGATGGTGACTTCTTCAGGCGAATAATAGTTTTTCGCGCCGTTCTCCATACGATAAAATGTTTCTGATAACACCATACCCTGTGTTAACAATCGCTTCGCAGGCTCATCGCTGTTCACCAGGCCAGCATCGCGCATCAGTTTATGGAAAAACCGAAAGTACAATAAATGCATGGTGGCATGCTCGATACCACCAATGTATTGATCCACCGGAAGCCAGTAGTTGGCCTCATTTGAATCCAGCATGGCGGTATCGCAATGCGGCGAAGTATAACGGGCGTAATACCAGCTTGATTCCATAAAAGTATCAAAGGTGTCGGTTTCTCGGCGTCCGGCTTTGCCATCAACCTCAGTGTTTAAAAACGACTGATGATCCAGCAACGGAGAATTCGCTCCTTGCATCACCAGATCAGTGGGCAGTTCTACCGGAAACTCTTTTGCCGTAACCATTTCCCCATCATCCAACTTAACCATAGGGATAGGAGCACCCCAATATCGCTGACGTGAAACGCCCCAATCGCGTAATCGGTAATTAATTTGCTTACTGCCAACGCCTTTGTCTTCCAACCACTGACAAATGGCATCGAATGCTTGTTCAGACGATAAGCCGTCAAATTCGCCAGAATTGATCAGTCGACCTTTTTCAGTAAACGCTTGCTGGGTTAAATCACAAGATTCTTCGCTATCAACATTCGGCTCTATCACCTGCTTGATGGCAATACCGTATTTATTGGCAAACTCCCAGTCTCGTTGATCATGGCCGGGCACAGCCATCACGGCACCAGAGCCGTAATCCATCAATACAAAGTTAGCAGCGTAGATATCAATTTTTTCGCCACTAATGGGGTGTATCGCCTCTCGTCCCGTTGGCATACCTTTTTTATCCATGGTGGCGATATCAGCTTCTGCTGTTGAGCTGCGATTGCACTCGGTAATAAAGGCTTTTAATTCGTTATTCGATTCAGACGCCTGCACCGCAAGTGGATGTTGCGCAGCAACCGCCAGGTAAGTGGCTCCCATTAAGGTGTCAGGACGGGTGGTGTAAATGGAAACCGTTTCATCACTGCCATCAACCTTGAAATCCATATTGACGCCTTCAGAACGACCAATCCAGTTACGTTGCATGGTTTTTACACTATCTGGCCAGCCTTCCAAATCATCAATACTGCTTAATAGTTCTTCGGCGTACTCGGTGATTCGAATAAACCATTGCTCGATATCTTTTTTAACTACCGGGGTATCACAGCGCCAGCAACAGCCATCGTGTACCTGCTCATTGGCTAATACCGTTTCATCGTTAGGGCACCAGTTCACTTGAGACTGCTTTTTATAAGCCAATCCTTTTTCCACCAGAGTAGTAAAAAACCATTGTTCCCAACGATAGTACTCTGGCTCACAGGTGGTCACTTCACGATCCCAGTCATAAGCAAAGCCCAGACTTTGCAGCTGTTTTTTCATGTAGGCGATATTTTGTCGGGTCCAGTCTGCCGGCTGAGCTTTATTTTTTATTGCCGCATTTTCAGCAGGTAAACCAAAGGCATCCCACCCCATAGGCTGCAACACATTAAATCCCTGCATGCGCTTAAATCGGGAGATAACATCACCAATGGTGTAATTACGAACATGCCCCATATGCAGTCGACCACTAGGATAAGGCAGCATAGACAAGCAATAATACTTTTCTTTACTGGCATCTTGAACGGCTTTAAATACCTGATTTTTATGCCAAAAGTCTTGTGTTTTTTGCTCAATTTCCCGCGGGTTATACTGTTCCTGCATTACTGAATTCAACCTCAATCTTTATACTTATCACCACTCATCGCGATTCAGCGACAAGTCAAAATACTTTATACTGTTAAGTCCGAAGAACGCTCTGACCTGAAAGCCGCAATAATAACGCAGCCGAGGCCACAGCACCAACTGATATGCCCTAAAAGCCGCATCAAACGTGACTTTTGGCTCATTAACAGGAAAATACCCGCGACCATGGCAAATACAGGCTTTTTTACTCTACTCACCGAATCATTGTTATTGCCACCCGGACTTAATTTATTACTTGGTCTGATCGCCTGGGGTCTTTGGAAATCTTGGCCAAAAACAGCAAAGTCATTGCTAACATTTTCAGCAGTTAGTCTGTATTTAATGAGCACACCACTAATGAGCGCTTGGTTAGAGGCCATGCTGCCCCAGTCAAAACCACTGACCATGCAGCAAATAGAAGCATTAAAAAACGATGAAATACCCACCGCTATCGTTCTGGTAAGCGCTGGCCGTCGCAAAGGGGCTGAAGAATATGGTCTAACAGAAACCGTCAACGCCGAAACACTGGAAATCCTCCGCTACGGCGCCTTTTTACAACGCAAAACCGGCTTCCCAATTATGGTGGTCGGTGGCACACCAAATGGCGAGTCTACACCTGAAGCAGTGCTTATGAATCAGGTACTTACCGATGAGTTTGGGGCAGAGGTGAATTGGATGGTTACCAATCTCAAAAACAGCTATAACTTCACAAATAACTCTGTTGATATTGCCACTTCAAATATGCGAAAAGTATTAATTAGCAGCTCAGCTAACAATCATATAACCACAAACAGCAACTTCAAACATATTTTTATTTCATTACCATCGAAGAGCCCACCAACCGCATCGAAATTGAGTTTATTAGCCTCGCCTGAATCATGCTTTCACAGCATTACCATGTTAAAATCTTTACTTCTATAATTTTAGTTTAAATTGCGCACCATACAGATGAATCAAGATTTTTTTAGAATTTATAAAAACGCACTTTCAGCAAACTTCTGTAACGATTTGATTACAAAATTTGAAGCCAGCGAATCAAAAGTAGAAGGCAGGGTTGGAAACGGTACTCCAGAAGGTATGGTTTCACAAAAAATAAAACAAACGACTGAGCTATATTTATCCGTTAAAGATAAGGTCTGATGAAATCCTATAGTAACAATAAAAATAATGGCGAGATAGTTTGAAGTACATAACAACTTATGAATTCAAAAGTTTCATTTCCAACAAAAGATACCTAATAAACCTGAGCTGCGGATAAGAAAAGTGAACTAAATGCCTTTGCGGTGATCTGATCTTTCGACGAAAAAAGAAATATCACACAGGACAAGGGCATGACTAATTTAGAGGCAATTTACGTAGATGTCGATGATTTTTGTTTGTTATTTGAACCTCAATGGCAAGCGCATTT
>NZ_QGGU01000006.1 GCF_003148745.1 Pleionea mediterranea
ATCCCTTCTCGAACTCAGAAGTGAAAACGTTCAGCGCCGATGGTAGTGTGGGGTCTCCCCATGTGAGAGTAGGTCATCGCCAGGCATTTAAATTCTAAACCCGCAGCACTCGTGTTGCGGGTTTTTTTATGCGTGTTAATTTAGTCCTTTCTTTTTATTCAATGCCTAGAGCTTTTGTACTGATTATTTGTTGTGATGGTTAATTAAGTAACCGTTTTTTTGAATTGGTCAGAAGTGTATATATAGAATATTTCTTAAATATCAACTTTCCCTCGAAGGCGTTTATTTTGGCCATGTTTTTTCTTTGACTCTATACGCTTTCGTTGGGATGATTTTGAAGGTTTGGTTTTCTTTCGCTTTTTCTCTACTTTAACGGACTCTTTTATTAATCCAACCATACGATTAATTGCGTCTTCTTTATTTTTTTCTTGTGTACGAAACTTTTGCGCTTTGATGACCAGTACACCATCCTGATTGATCCTGTTATCGTTTAAATTTAACAGTCGCTCTTTATAGAACTCAGGAAGTGAAGACTGCTTGATATCAAACCTTAAGTGGATGGCGGATGAAACTTTATTAACATTCTGCCCACCAGATCCCTGAGCGCGTATAGCGATGAGCTCGACTTCGTTGTCGGATAGAGAAACATTGTTTGATAATTTAATCATAGTTTATTCTACCTTGAACCATAGCCATTATGCACTTACTCAGTGGAGTAAATTGTTGTTAATACAGTTCAGAAGTAAGAATGAATACATAGTAACAAGAGAATAGTAACAAGAGAGTTGCAACCGGCCAAATTTCTTGACCGGTTGTATTATCGGGGAGTTTACAAATTATTTATCAGACTTATTTGATAATGGATGAAATTAATTAAGATCAAATCGATCAGCGTTCATTACTTTGTTCCAGGCTTTAATAAAATCATGTATAAATTTTTCTTTAGCATCAGTGGAAGCGTAAACTTCAGAAATAGCTCTAAGCTGAGAGTTTGAACCAAAAACGAGATCTGCTCGTGTAGCTGTCCACTTTACCTTGCCAGTGCTTCGATCTTTTCCTTCAAATATTTCGTTATCTGATGAAACAGGCTGCCATTCAATTTCAGTATTTGTCAGGTTGACAAAAAAATCGTTGGTTAAAATTTCTGGCTGTTCGGTGAGCACACCATGTTGAGAGCCTTCATAATTGGCATTAAGAGCGCGCATACCACCCACTAACACAGTCATTTCTGGTGCAGTGAGTTTTAGAAGTTGCGCTTTATCCAACAGTAGCTCTTCAGTCGAAACCGAGTAGGAACTTTTCAGGTAATTACGAAATCCATCAGCAATGGGCTCTAATACGTCAAATGACTCGATGTCTGTTTGCTCCTGACTTGCATCACTACGGCCTGGTTTAAAGGGCACCTCTACATTTACTCCGCTGTCTTTTGCTGCTTTTTCAATGGCTGCTGCACCACCTAAAATAATTAAGTCAGCGAGAGAAATTATCTTGCCGTCAGTTTGTGCCGAGTCAAAATTACTTTTGATTTTTTCATATTGACTGAGAATATTTTGTAAATTTTCTGGATGGTTTACTTCCCAGTTTTTATGGGGCTCAAGGCGTAGTCTTGCACCATTAGCGCCTCCCCGGTTATCCGACCCTCGAAAAGTAGACGCAGAAGACCAGGCGGTATAAATTAATTCAGAAACCGATAATCCTGTGTTAAGTATGGTTTGTTTCAAAGATTTGATATCAGCATCATTAACCAGTTTATGCGTAACCGCTGGAACAGGATCTTGCCAAAGTAGATCTTCATCAGGCACTTCTGGTCCTAAGTAATTTGATTTTGGCCCCATATCTCGATGGGTGAGTTTAAACCAGGCTCGAGCAAAAGCATCGGCAAACTCTTCAGGATTTTTATGGAAATGCTCAGATATTTTTCGGTATTCCGGATCTTCACGCATTGCCATATCTGCAGTTGTCATCATAATCCCGACACGTTTTGAGCTGTCTTCAGCATCGGGCGCTTTATGTTTATCCTGTAAATCTTTAGGAACCCATTGATGCGCTCCGGCAGGACTTTTCGTCAATTCCCATTCGTTTCCAAATAACACATCAAAATAACTCATATCCCATTGGGTTGGGGTTGGTGTCCAGGCGCCTTCAATGCCGCTGGTTATTGTGTCACGTCCTTTACCGCTTTTATAATTGCTTTTCCAGCCGAGACCCATTTGTTCTAATGGGGCTGCTTCTGGTTCAGGACCTTTGTGTGACTCGGGTGCAGCGCCATGGCATTTTCCAAAAGTATGGCCGCCAGCAGTTAGTGCCACGGTTTCATAATCATTCATGGCCATACGGGCAAAGGTTTCACGAATATCTTTACCTGAAGCAACAGGATCAGGATTGCCGTCAGGACCTTCCGGATTAACGTAGATTAACCCCATTTGTACTGCGGCCAATGGATCTTCAAGTTCTCGTTTTCCACTGTAACGTTTGTTACCCAGCCATTCTTGTTCGGCGCCCCAATAAATGTCTTCTTCAGGTTCCCAAATATCTTCACGGCCTCCACCAAAGCCAAAGGTTTTAAGCCCCATGGATTCCAGTGCGACATTACCGGTTAGCACAAACAAATCAGCCCACGAGAGGCTGTTGCCATACTTCTGTTTTACCGGCCACAGTAGACGTCGTGCCTTATCGAGGTTTGCATTATCTGGCCAGCTATTGAGCGGTGCGAATCGTTGATTACCGGTAGAGGCCCCGCCACGGCCGTCCCCCGTTCGGTAGGTTCCTGCTGCATGCCACGACATTCGGATCATAAAAGGGCCATAATGGCCATAGTCAGCAGGCCACCAATCTTTCGAGTCGGTTAAAACATTTTCAATATCTTTTTTAACTTCTGTTAAGTCGAGTTTGTTAAAAGCGGCTGGATAGTCGAAATCTTCGCCTAATGGATTCGATTTGCGATCATTTTGATGCAAAATTCGCAAGTTTAACTGATTCGGCCACCAGTCCAGGTTTTTCGTGCCGCGTCCATCCAGACGTGTATTTCCGCCGTGCATGACGGGGCATTTGGCAGATGATTTTGTATTATTGTTACCCATTACGACACTCCTTATAGTGCACTCACTATGAAATTAGTCAGTGATCAAAAATGTGTAACTATGACTATAGACCTGCGGATGGTCAGTGAAAAGTATGATTTTACGAATACTTAGATAGATTTTATAGATAGCAACAAACTGACAAATATTTAACGATAGATGATGAACGACTTTAGGCGAGCTGAACAAGTCTCAGTCAGAATAAACTATGGATTAATAAGTTATAAATAGTCACTCAGTTAAATGGAATTTAGTCTGTTATATTGCTTAATGAGTTTTATATCTATCTCAAGGCTTGACTCATGGTCAATTGAAGATGTTTTTTTCAGTACATATGCGTAATTACTTATTACGCCAAAATGTCCAAGGATAGTACCCTCATGCAATACTACTTTCTTTGTCTTTTTCTGATTGCTATTGAGTTCATATTCAGCGGTCAACCTGAAGTTGGCAGAGTATCTATGGATTGATAGTGGTCTATAAGTTAGTGAATAGTAAACTTTCTTTGGGGCATTAGACTGTTTGTTTTTCGTAGAATTTTTTGTTTTTAATGGAATTATTAACACTTCGTTTCTGTTTAACTCAATGTTTGATTTGTTATTAAATTTGCCCAGTAAATGGTCAATAATAGCAACTTTAATATAGCCTGATGTGTGGAAATGAATTGTTGGCTGTAAAGTTTTAGGTGTAACACTCTTTGGTGTTAATGAAAGCAGAGCTAAAAGCATGCTGATAGTTAAGCATCGAGTATACTTCAATCTGTATGCTTGCATATAATTCCTTTATTTAAAAATATTTTTAGTGCTACTTAGGTAGGATTAACGATACAAAAACTTGATTGGGGTTTAACTTTTTAACAAGTATAGGGGACTTGCTGTAGAAACGGCTGATTCGAAAATAAGCATAGCTTTAAGCGTAAGGGATAAAAGCGCTGTTGTATTAGGTTTTGCTTGAGGCTGTACTTTGTTGTTTAACCTATGCTTATATAGTAAAGATGAAGTGAGACTTATAGTCTCACTTTTAAACTCTGATAGTGAAATTTTAATCCTTCTTCTTTAGCAATGGGCATTGCAAGATTGGCCAGTTCGATTCGGCCATTGTCATTGATGGCCTGAACAGTTTGTATCCGTTGAAAAGTCTGCACATTTAAACCACCCGATTGGCGTGCGTAACCAATGGTCGGCAAAGTGTGATTAGGGCCGGAACAATAATCACCCATAGCAACAGCACTATTGGCACCTACAAATAGCGAACCAAAGTGAGACAGTTGCTTGGCACTTATTCGTTTGTCGCAGAGCATAAGGTGCTCAGGTGCAAAGTTTTCGCTTATTGCAATCATGTCGTTAACGTCTTTGGCAAGAACCAATGCAATTTGCTTGTTGTTAACCATCGCCTCGTATTTTTTATCATGTTGCAAAAATGTTGCTACCTTTGTTAGCCAGCTTTCATTGTCACTGACCAGTACGGATAAAGCCATAGGATCGTGTTCAGATTGAGCCAGTGCATCAAGTGCTAACCATTCGATGGGTTGTTGACTGTCACATAAGGCTAGCATTTCGCTTGGGCCCGCCAGCCCATCAATTTTAACCTTACGCTGCAATTGTGCCTTGGCTTCGTTAACGTAAGCGTTGCCTGGGCCAACAACAATATCCACCGGCTCAATCGATTCGTAACCGTAAGCCAGGGCAGCGATTGCCTGAACGCCGCCTATTTGTACAAATTGAGTTGCACCGGCCAGTGATGCAGCTGCAAGAAGTGCTGGATGATCAGAAGGAGAGACGGCAACTCGAGAGTGACATCCGGCCACTTTTGCGGGAATTAACGTCATAAGAGCCGTTGAAATTAAGGGGAATCTGCCCCCCGGAATGTAACAGCCTGCACGTTCAATGGGCGTAATAACCTGAGAATATTCGCCTAGGCTATCACTAAACTGTTGGCTGATCAGTGTTTCGTTTTGAAATCGGGCAAATCGTTTGATACGTTTAGCAGCTTGCCGGATCGCAACTTTAAGTTCAGCGTCCAGTTCGTATTCATCGAATGGTTTTAACTCAATGTTGCGCGGCTTAAACCCATCAAACTTTTCTGAGTATTCATTAATGGCAAGTGCACTTCGTTGTTGACAATCGAGCAGCATTGCACGGACATTTGTTTCCATAGCGCTGTCGCTGTTTAACTCAGGGCGAATCCAATCGCTGGCTTTTACTATCATGGTGTTATCCAGTTCATTGTTTTAATGTGTCAAGAAAATATCATTATGCTCTAGGAACTAAGATCTCTGTCGTTAAAACGACTGCGAAGTTCACTTTCTATATCTTTAAAAGATACGCCTTTAGCCAGGGCATCGGTTAAAGCAAAGAAAATTAAATCAGCTGCCTCCCAACGTACTTCGTCAAATGTTTCTGCTTCAATTAATTCATCTGCCTCTTCGCGTATTTTTTCTGCTCTTAATTTAGAAGACTGAAATAGTTTTGTCGAAAATGAGTTTTCTGGCAGGGTTTGCTTGCGTTGTGCCAGCAGCTTTTCCAGTCGGGAAAAGTTAAAATCATTTTTTTCGGTTGCAAAGCAACTGTAGCGATCAAAGTGACAGGCACTGCCAACCTGTTTAACTTTAAATAATAGTGTATCACCGTCGCAATCGAAATCGATTTGTATCAACTGCTGAGTGTGACCTGAGGTTAATCCTTTTTCCCATAGGCTTTCACGGCTTCGGCTCCAGTAAATGCCCTTGCGTTTTTCTAATGCCTGAGTTAGGGAATCCCTACTGGAGTAGGCAAGCATTAATACTTTGTTGGTTGCAACATCTTGCACAATAGTGGGTATTAACGGTGCTTTGTTAAAATCCAGTTGCGACAGAAAGCAGTCATTTAAACTGAGTGCGCCAGTATAAATAGACATACCAATCTGACCATTGGCGCCAAATTGGGTAAACCATTGAATATCGTCGAGAGTAGAAATACCACCTGCTATGGTAACGGGTACTTTGGAAGCCTTTAATACGCCTTCAATTCGTTCTCTGTCGAGTCCTTGTAGTAAGCCTTCCTTTTCAACTTGCGTGTACAAAAATTCAGCGCAATTTTCAGAAAGCTCGGGGATTAAGTCGAGTACTTTAATTGATTCGGTGGACTGCCAGCCAGACGTAGACCAATAATCGCCTTTGGCATCGATGGCAAAAATTAAACTTTCACGAGGTAATTTTTTTACCCAGTCTTCCCGGCATTTGGTTCCAATAATAATTTTACTGGCGCCCGCTTTAATGTATTTTTGTGCGGTTTCGAGATCACGAATACCTCCGCCAACACGGCAAGGCCGAATCTTCAGTAATTCCATGATTAAACTTTCGTTACTGCCTTTTCCTAAAGCTGCATCAAGATCGATAATGGCAACTTCACCATACAATGAAAACTGCTCTAACAATTCAAATACGTCATCGCGTTCGAGTACTTTTTCTTTGCCCTGCTTGAGCTGAACCGCTTTGCCATCCATTAAATCGATTGAGGGAATCAACATGATTAATACCTTTGTTTTAATTCGGGTGTTGTCTGATTATTTTTACTCAGACTTGGATAATAATGATAGATAACGATTAAAGTCTTACCTGAACACCGTTGTCGTTTAAAAACTGTTTTACCTGACCAATGGTGTATTCTCCGCTATGGAACATTCCTGCGGCGAGGCAGGCGTCGGCACCGGCCTTAAAGGCTTCGAGAAAATGCTGTTCATTTTTAGCACCCCCCGAAGCAATAACCTGTATTTTGCTGTTGTTGGCGACTGCTCCGGTCAATTGATTATCAAAGCCACTGCCAGTGCCATCTTTATGCATGCAGGTGAGTAATATTTCTCCGGCACCGCGTTGTTCTACTTCATTGACCCATTGATTAAAGTTTTTATTAACCCGAGTTCGGCCACCGTGAATATAAATTACTCGTTCATCATTTTCCTGATTCACATCGACGGCGACCACAACACATTGGCTGCCGTAGTCGAGCGCGACTTGATCAATTATTTCAGGATTAGTCACAGCAGTAGTATTTAACGCAACTTTGTCAGCGCCGGCATCGAGAAACGCTTTGACATCGTTAATGGTTTTTAAACCGCCACCAACTGTAAAAGGGATGCTTAAGTTTTTGGCGATTGCGGTTACATTTTTTAAAGCCGTTGGACGATTGTCTGAACTGGCAGAAATATCCAGGAAGACTATTTCATCGGCGCCTTGCTGTTCATAACGAATTGCAAGCTCAACCGGATCGCCCATGTCTCTTAAATTGACAAAGTTAGTGCCTTTCACAACGCGGCCGTTATCGACATCCAGACATGGAATTATACGGGCGGTTAATTGATTGATTACGTCAGTCATAATTATTCTCTAATTCATTTAATCGTATGTTCAGTTTCGTTAACCATTGTTCAGCACTGTAGCCATCAATTGCTGGCCGTACAGACTGGATTTTTCGGGATGAAACTGAAAACCAACTACTTTGTTGTCCTTGACGGCGGCGCAAAACGTTTCTCCGTAGCTGGTTGTAGCGATACATTGTTCTGACTCTCTTATGGCATAGCTGTTTACAAAATAAGGTGTACCTTCCGTTAACGTGCTGGACTGAATTTTTGCCCAACCCACCATAGGTTGTTTAGGAAAATTTAATTTTTCGGCGCGGCCTTTAAACCAGCCCAATCCATTTATGGCAGATGCTTCCTGACTTGATTCGAAAAAGATTTGCATCCCGACGCAAATGCCTAAAATGGGTTTATTTTGCGAGCGCCATAAATTAAGGCAGTCGATCCAGCCAGATTGTTCAAGACTTTTCATGACGCTACCAAAATGCCCCTGACCCGGAAGCACCAGTTGTTCACCGACTAAATCGTCGGGTGTCGCGGCAATGGTGACGGTTTTTCCAATTCGTTCAAGGCAGGCTTTTAAACTAAATAAGTTGCCTGCTTTTGTATCAATAATAGTGACTGCTTTGCTCATACTTTTCTCATCTTAAAATCATTTAACTCGCAACTCGCAACTCGCAACTCGCAATTCGCTTAGAGCATACCTTTGGTGGAGTTGCTGCCATCGGTCGTGACTAAGGCTTCTTTTAAGGCGTAGGCCAATGCTTTAAAACAACCTTCAATTAAGTGATGGTTATTGCGAAATGTCATGGGTTTAAGATGCAGAGTAATTTGTGCCTGCATGGCCAGTGTATAGAAAAAGTGCTCAAACATTTCAGTGCTAATGCCGCCAATAACTTCACGGGTAAACTCAAGCTCGCCGATGTAATAAGGACGGCCGGATAAATCAACGGCGCAAAGAATCAAGGCTTCATCCATTGGCAATAGTCGCTGACCGTAGCGCTGAATAGTGCCACGTTCACGCCAGGCTTGTTGCAGGGCTTGGCCCAGTACAATGGCAACATCTTCAACAGTGTGGTGATCGTCAACTTCCAAATCTCCTTTAACCGTTAAATCAAGATCCCAACGGGCGTGACTCGATAGCGCTGTTAACATGTGATCAAGAAATCCGATCCCAGTGTCTATATTCAGCGATTGAGAACCGTCCACCCGCAGTTGCAGCTTGATGTCCGTTTCTTTGGTTTTACGTTCAATACTTATCATTGCACTTTTGGATACAGACATAGCGGAGTCACTTATTGTTTTAGGGTTAAAAGATCGGTGAGTTGATTAACTGTATCGATAACCAAGTCCGCACCAGCTTGTAACAGCGATTGCTTATTCTCAAGACCGATGCCAATGGCAATTGAACCACTTCGAATGGCTGCTTGCATGTCATCGGGAGTATCACCAATCATCCAGCTTGTTTTACAGTTTAACTTTGATTTTAGACCTAAAATGCCTTCAGGATCCGGTTTACTGTTTTGTACGTCATTATCACTGACAATAGTCGCCGTACGCCAATAATCGAATGCACTACCAAGGTTGTCTGTTCCTAGTCTGGCTTCGTTTCCGGGACGCCCGGTTACTATGGCGATCGACTGTTGTCGACTTTGCAGTCGGTTCATCAAAGGCTGTTTCACCATAATGGATTCGTTGTTTATATAACCATCATTATTTTGGCCTAAATAAAAGCTCTGAAAACATTGTGTGATGGTATTCAGATCAATTTCTTTACCGTTTAAGCGTACCAGTTGTTGTGACAGCACCCAGTCGTTATTAAATCCACCTTGCGAGCGTAGAGTATTAATTTCAGCATCGGTTATTTCAACACCGATGAACTCCTTAACCGTTGCTTTAATGGCGTTGTCGTAACTGCTGGAGGTATCAATTAATACCCCGTCCATATCGAAGCAGATCAGTTCGGGATCAAAAATTGCCGCAAGCGCATCCATAAGTGGTTGTAAATTATAGGGAATGGTAATTCGTACACAGCCTTTCAGGTAACTTTCAGTAAACACGCGAACCAGAATGTCATTTCGTTTTAAATAAACGGTTAATAAACTGGCGAGTTCAACGGTGAGTTTTAAAAATATAAAATTACCTTGGGCCGGGATAGGAGTAATACCCACAGAGCGAAACCAGTCACATAGCTGTTCCCGATTATTTTTGATGGCCTGTGTATAACGTTGCATGTCTTGTTGAGCTTGTGGTTGCAGCGCCTGTTCGGCAATGGTCAAAGTAGGTGTTGGTACATTGAATGGCATGGCACGTTCGCGAAATGAGTTCAACAACTGCTCGTTACCTAAAAGATAGCCGAGGCGTATTCCGGCCAGACCATAGGCTTTCGAGAATGTGCGTAAAATGATCAGATTGTTGTAGCGTTGCAATAAATTCACCGCGCTAGCTTGAGTACTGAACTCAATATAGGCTTCATCAAGAAATACCCAACTTTGGTTATCTGCGGCTAACTGCAACAATTGCTGAAGTGTTTCAGTGGCAATGCTTTCTCCGGTTGGATTATTGGGACTGGTTAGAGCCACTGCAGATCGAGGATTACTATTAATGGCAGACTTAAGTGCATCAATATCGATGGACAGATTTTCCTGTGGTGCAATTTCAACGGTTTCTATATTCCAACTTTTTACACCCCAGGTGTATTGACTGAAAGCGGGCAACGGCAAAATCAGTTTGCCACTTGCCATCACGTCGGCCGCCATGGCGCAACCTTCTTTGATTAAACGCATTAAAATATAGATGGACTCATCACCGCCGTTGCTGCAAAACACATTCTCCGCTGACAAGGAAAAATAATCAGCCAGTTTACTTTCCAGTACCTCGCGCTTTGGGTATAACCATAAGCTGTCAGTGTCCAGCTTGATGGTTTTAAGCCATTCGCCCGGATAGTCGCTGCGTTCATTGAAATCGAGTTTTAACATGGCGGTTATTACCTATTAATACGTCAGTGCTTAAAGCGATTTACGGATGGGGGTTTCAAGAATGTCCGTCGCGCCTGCTTGCAGCAGGGCAGGGATCAAACTTTGAATGTCTTTTTTAGGCACCGCCGCTTTTACGGCAAAGCCTTCTTCGTTGTATAGTCGGCTGACCGTTGGCGAGCGCATGGCTGGCAATAAATTGACAATGGATTCTACCGTATCATTGCTGCAATTCATTTCAATTAACACTCGTTCACGACCATTAAGTACCGCTTGCATTAATGTCAGCAGGTTGTCGATATCCTGTCGTTTACCCGGATCTTTTAATGCGTCCTTATTGGCAATAAATTGCGTTGAGCTTTCCATCACGGTATCGACAATCTTTAATCGGTTAGCGCGAATGGTAGTGCCGGTGCTGGTGTTATCAATGATCATATCGGCATCTTCTGGTGGAAAGACTTCTGTTGCCCCATAGCTGCGCAGCAACTGATAATTGAATCCGTTTTTATCCAGATAATCGGTGGCAATGCGTTTGTACTCGGACGCAACAATCACTTTACGTTGCTTAACTTCTTCCCAGTCCCATTCTTCGGGAATGCAGGCGACAATTTTGACCGGATCAAACCCCAGATTTTTAATCACTTCTACTTCGCTGCGACGTTCGTACATCCAGTCAAGTCCGGCAAAACCAATATCGTGTTGGCCCATTTCTACAAGTGATGGAATATTCTGGCTTTTTAGTAATTTCACTTCGAGATCGAAGCCATAGGCTTTTGGGCGGTAGTTTCGATCGTCACCAACCAGAGTTATTCCAACGTCGCTAAGAAGTTGTAGAACCTTGGTGTTGATGCGGCCTTTTGGCAGTACCAGTTTTAAAGTCATGGTTGTATCCTTAATAATGTTTAAAATTTGTCAGTATGTATTCGTAATTCGCATAAAGAAAAAGCCCCGAGTACTGTTGTAAACGGGGCTTTGCTGTTAACTTATAAAGTCTTTACATAAACAAAAGCACCGTCACCTGTCAGGGTGATGGTGGTGAAGATGAGTGTTTAGCAAGATCATTGTTTTCATGGGTTGTATAGTGCCATCGAATGACTTTAAGTGTCAATAAGTTTATTGGTGATATAGAAAAACAAAGGTCTTTGTGGAAATAATGTATAATTGCGGTTAAAAAAATACTATGGTTGTATATACAAAATGATGCGAAAGATGTTGCCAGTTTCTAACCTTAATGCTGCGGTTTCCCTGCCTGGTAGTAAATATCTGGCAAACCGGTTGGTGATTATTGCTGCACTGGCGGAAGGTGAGGTGCGGTTAGACAATGTGGTGAGCAATGACGATATTAATACTGCCATCAAAGGTTTGAATGATCTTGGGTACTGTCTGGAGAAAACAAGCTCGGAAGGAAGTAACGCTATTGTTTCTTCACCCAGACAGGAAGGGCTTACTGAACCGGCAAATATATATACGGCTCATAGTGGTACTTTTTCACGGTTTATTACTGCGGTTGCGGCTTTAGACAATCAGCCTGTGACCATAAAAGGTTCCGAAAAAATGAACAGTCGGCCAATGGCCGAATTATTCGATGCATTAGAACAACTGGGAGTGTCAGTGTCATCCTCTGGTGGTCAGTTACCGGCCATTATTACCGGACCCGTTAATCAGTTTCATTGTAAAGTTGATGGCAGCAAAAGCAGTCAATATATCAGCGCTTTATTATTGTCATCGCCTCGGTTGAATCATGATTTTATGCTGGAGTTAATCGGTGAAGAAGTTTCAACTCAATATATTGATATGACAGTCGACTTAATGCGCCAGTTTGGTATTAAAGTGGAAAAGCATGGGCGATGTTATAAAGTTGCTGCGCAACCGGCATATCAAAGTAAATCAATGGTGATTCCGCCCGATCCTGTTAGCAGTTCCTATTTTATGGCCGCAGCAGCGATCAATGCTGGAAAAGTTGCGCTGCAATCGTTTGATTTTGATTCACTGCAGGGCGAAGCTCAGTTTTACAAGGTATTGCAAGCCATGGGATGTGATATTCAACGAAAGGGCAGTGGTTTATTGATTGAACGCAATAAACCCCTGGTTGCCGTGGAGCGGGATATGGGCGAAATGCCCGATGTTGTGCAAACCATGGCGGTCGTTGCCTGCTTTGCTGAGGGCACAACTGTGATGCGAAATATCGCTCACCTTGCCTATAAAGAATCCAATCGAATAGTGGATACTGCGAATGAGCTAAAGCGACTGGGTGCAACCGTTGAATATGGCAGTGATTATCTGGCGGTAACAGGTGGCTGTAAACTAGCAGGAACAACCGTTGAAACCTACGACGATCATCGCATGGCTATGAGTTTGGCTTTAATCGGTAGCCGTATTCCAGATGTTGTCATTAATAACGCACAAGTGGTGAGCAAGTCCTTCCCCAATTATTTTGATAAACTGGCGGACATGGGTATCTGTTCAGAAAGTGTTTAGTTTGATCTTATTAACAGTAATAAGTTCGGGTAAAACTATCGAATAAAAACTATTGGTTGAAACTGCATCAGGTAAAATAATATCTGTGAGTCAATCGATGTCAGAAAAATATGATCGTAACAGGATTGAAATATGGCTGGTGATACATTAGGGCAAGTTTTTCGTTTTACCAACTGGGGAGAGTCTCATGGTAAAGCGATTGGTGGTGTTGTTGAAGGATGCCCGGCAGGACTGGAACTTTCTGAGTCGGATCTTCAACCGGCTTTGGATCGACGTCGCCCCGGTCAAAGTAAAATAGTCACGCAGCGTAAAGAAGCGGATCAGGTAGAAATTCTTTCTGGCACTGTGGATGGAAAAACCACAGGCACGCCAATCAGTTTAATTATTCACAATAAGGATCAGCGATCAAAAGATTATTCCGAAATGGCTAAACTCTACCGACCCAGCCATGCTGATTTTACCTATCAACAAAAATACGGCATACGTGATGTGGCAGGTGGCGGTCGCAGCTCTGCACGAGTCACAGCGCCAACAGTCGCGGCAGGGGCGATTGCTCAAAAACTATTATTGCAGGCTTTTGGAATAAACATTGTAGGTTTTGTAAAGTCGGTCGGTGATATCAGCACTAATATTGATCCTTTAACTGTGTCGCTAAAGGATGTTGAAGCGAATCCGGTTCGTTGCCCCGATGCCGATGTCGCTGAAAAGATGATCAAGCGGATTGAGCAAGTGCGCAAGCAGGGCGATTCGACCGGTGGTATTGTCGAATGTGTTATTCATCAGGTACCGATTGGTTTTGGTGAGCCAATATTCGATAAGTTAGAAGCCGATTTGGCCAAAGCCATGCTCAGCATAAATGCCAGTAAAGGCTTTGAAATTGGCAGTGGATTTGAGGGAACACAGTTGTTGGGTTCACAACACAATGATCCTTTTGTGAACCAGAGCGGTGAAGTAAAAACCGCGAGTAATTTTTCCGGTGGCGTTCAAGGCGGTATCAGCAATGGTATGCCTATAATTTTTCGAGTGGCCTTTAAACCTACGGCAACCATTATTCAGGATCAAAGCACCGTTGATGTGGAAGGTAATCCTACTACTTTTAAAGCGAAAGGGCGTCATGATCCTTGTGTGTTACCAAGAGCGGTACCCATTGTTGAGGCGATGGCCGCATTGGTGATTTGTGATCACTGGTTGCGAATGAAGGCTTACCTGTAGACTTATATCAATTTAATGATTGATTTAAGAAAAATTGATTATCTTTTAAACACTGGCAAGGATTGCCATTTTGAAACAACCTTTGTTTAATGATTGTAACCGTGTATTTCAATTTCTATCGATTCAGATTCCGTTCATTTTTACCGAATTAAAGTAAGCGCTCTTAATAAAAAATTTGTACAGGAGTACATCATGCGTCATTCTTTAATTGGTTTAAGTGGATTACTTTTAGCGGCTAGCTGTTCGACATTACAGGCCCATGGTCTTGATTACGATTATCTGGATGTGGCTGCGGTTGAGCAACAAAGTGATTCTTCGAGCCCGGATCTTGATGGCTATAATTTAGACTTTAGTTACAGCATTGGCAGTCACTTTTTTCTTAAACTGGCATTTGACAATGTATCGACCGACAATCAGCCTGTCATTGGTAATTCAATGGTTAGTCGGGAGAAAAGCAAAAGTTTTGGTTTTGGATATCGCAGCCATATTACTGAAAGTCTTGATTTTGTTGCTGATTACACCAAGCAAGATTATAAGTTCACTCAATCAACCAACACTGGAAGTGGCCTGGTAACGTCTCGTTTTAATGATAGTGGCGATACAACGCGCATTGGTCTGCGTGGTTTGTTGTTGGATAAATTTGAGTGGGATGTACTGGGGGTAAGAAAAACGGTTGATGATCTGGACATTGATGATACTGGATACGAAGTTGCACTGCGTTATCGATTACACTCTGACTTAAGTATAGGTGCAAGTTATGAGGATGTTGCTGATAATCAACAGACCGGTATAAATTTGCGATATACGTTTTAATAGTACAGTAATATACTATTGCAATGCTCAACAGTGATATCAATGCTGAGGAGCATTGCTCTTAAGCAATTTAAATCAATTGAGTTAATACTTAATATGGTGAGTAGGGAAGGATAAACGATGGTCTAATTTCAGTTTTAGGCAATTTTTGTAAGCATGTTATATATTTATGAGCCATTTATTGAGAACATGGTGGGTAATTATTACTTGGTTTCAAGTATTAAGTGCAATTTAAATTACGCTGCGAGTAAATCAACTTGCAGCCCCATAAACATTTCATTTGGCGACCGTCCGTTACGTGTGCTCTCGGTCGATTATTGAGTCGATCCATAACAAACTCAATTTCTCCTTTAGTGACCTGATTAAAATCTGTATCTTTTGGAAAATACTGTCGGATCAGACCGTTAGTATTTTCATTGATACCTCTCTCCCATGATGCATACGGATGAGCAAAGTAGACTTTTGTATCAAGTCCTCGTGCGATTTTTTCGTGAGCAGCAAACTCCAACCCATTATCAAAGGTAATGGTTTTAACTTTTTCTTTCAGATGACTCATTGTATGAATGGTGGCTTCGGCCAAGCTATCGGCATTCTTACCTTTCAAACCAACAATAATGGTATAGAGTGTTTTTCTCTCAACGAGCGTGAGTAGTGCGCTTTTACGACCTTTTCCCACAATCGTATCACCTTCCCAGTCACCGACTCGATTTCGCCTGTTAACAACCTCAGGTCGCTTATCTATACTGGTTCGATTCTTGATGACACCTCGTCTGTCATAATGGCCATACCGTTTTCGATAGGCCTTTGAAGCCACTCGTAGGTGAGTAAACAAGTCGCCGCCTTGAGCTTTATCGTCGTATATCAATTGATAAATCGTTTCGTGATGAAGGTAAACCTTTTTGTTTTTCGACAGATAATCAACCACCTGCTGAGGACTTAACTCCTGCTTTAGCAGCAGGGATATCCACATCCTGACCTGTGATGTGAGCTTATAAGCTTTGCGTGCTGTTGCTCGTCTTTCATCACACTTTCGCTGAGCCTGCAATGGCCGATAGCCTCTCTTTCCTATATTACGACGAAGTTCTCGACTTATTGTTGAAGGCGCTCGATTTAAAAATTCGGCTATTTCTTTTTGGCTGTATTTCGCTTTATTTAATATGTATATCTGGTATCGTTCATTCTCGGTCAGCTGACTGTAGTTCATTTGGCATTTTCCTTTGGCGAGAAAAATGACGAACTATATCAGCTGGCCACTTCCTCTTGGAAATTGCACTTATTATCCGAAACCAAGTTAGTTGTAGATGTCTTAAAAGCTTCTTTCGGACAATTTTATAAGCTTCGATTTGTCTACTTTGGCAAAGAGAGTCAGGTTCAATTCAGAAATGGATTTAAACTGGTTTATGGATTTATATGGTTCAGCAGAACTTGCTCAAAGCTGCTTACTGATATAGTCTCAATATCAGTAGTCTATACTTTAATCTATAATCAAATAAATAGAATTATACAGTGAAAAACTATCAACTTCTCCTCGTCAATTCAAGCTCCATCCGCAGAGAACAGCTATACAAGCTATTAAAGAGCAATACTGAGTACACTATTCTGCAAGCAGAAAGTGGTGCTCAAGCGGTCGAAATCCTTAAAAATAGAAGCGTTCACCTGGTAGTTAGTAATATACAATTGAGTGATATTGACGGGTGGCGCCTTGCTCGAATGGTTCGCTCCGGTGTATTTAAGTGTTCTCCAGACTGTCCTTTTTTTATAGTTGCAAATACATGGTGTGAACATATTGCAGAAGTCACTGCACGAGAGTTTGGAATTAACAAGTTACTTGCCTTTCATGAACGAGAGAAGTTAATTCCTCTTATTAATGAGTTTCCACATCTATATTCTGAAGAGCAAGATAAATTACCTTTATTGGCTATTGAAGATAACCCTGAAACTCGTGATCTTGTCTCGCGGATTTTAAAGCACAAGTTTAATGTTGAGCTTGCTGAGGATGGTGATTCTGGCCTGACGTTATGGCAACAAAAACGTCATCCGTTAGTTTTGCTTGATATTATGCTCCCAAATATGTCAGGGAGTGAAGTGCTGGAGAAAATATTAGAGATAGACCCCTCTCAAACAGTTGTTGTTATGACCGCGCACAGCAGTATGGAGCTCGCTGAGAAACTTATGTTTGCTGGTGCTGCTGACTTTGTCGCTAAGCCTTTTCGTTCAGAGCAACTAAGAAAAGTTTGCGAGACAGCTTCGAGACGAGAAGACTTTATGATCAGCAATAATCAGTTTGCAAAGAAGGTTGAGTCTCTAGAGGAAAGTCGAACAAATTATAAAAAAATAATGAATGCTCATCAAAATTTGCTGAATCAACTTGGCAGTATCGTGATTGAACTCGATGCAGATAATACTATTCGCTTTCTCAATAAAGCCTGGGAACGAATTACCGGAACAATGATTAATTCAGCTACTGGCCAGACATTATTTGATTTTGTTAATACTAAAGATGAGCATCGTTATATGCTCAAGGAATCTATCGAGGCTCTACATAAAGGAGTTTCAAACCACTTTACCACTGAGTTTCTATTAGACCGACTCAATAAGGAGCCTCTGTGGGTCGAAGCACGCTTTGACATTAACCGAAAAGATGATTCTGAAAATTATGTATTGTTTGGAACTATTGATGATATTTCTGCACGCAAACTGGCACAGAAAGAATTAGAGTATCTTGCGCTCCATGATAGTTTAACAGGTTTATTTAATCGACACTTTTTTGAAGCTGAACTTGAAAGGTTTGCTGCAATGGCAAAACTTGAAAATGATTACCATTCATTGCTGTATATTGATCTTGATCATTTTAAAGTGATTAACGATACATTGGGGCATCATCAGGGTGATCTTTTGTTAAAAAATATTGCAGCGATGTTAATGGAAAGAATTCGACAGTCGGATATTTTATGCCGTGTTGGTGGCGATGAGTTTGCAATATTACTTAGCAATACAAATCGCTTTCAGGCACAAATATTTGCGGAATCTATATGTACGGCTCTTAGTGAGTTTCAAAGTAAAATTGGTGATCATGTATTTCAAGTCAGCTGCTCTATTGGTATCTCTGAAATTAATGGTAATGCAGAATCATTTGATGAGTATATGAAGGAAGCTGATATCGCACTATATGCTGCCAAACAAGAGGGGCGAAATCACTCGCATATTTATCAAGATTCAGACTCTGTTAGCACTGAGTTAAAAGCAAGTCTTGAATGGACTCGTCGGCTGCATCAAGCCGTTGCTAATGATAATTTAACTTTGTTTTTTCAACCTATCGTTAAAATTGATACTGGAGAGATTGCGTATTATGAGGCGTTAGTGAGATTAAAGCTTGATAATAAAATTATTTCACCCGCAGAATTTATTCCAGCACTGGAACGTGCTGGTGATATGGATCTGCTTGATAAACAGGTGATAAGAAAAGCTTTCGAATACTTAAATAACTTTAAACAGCTTAATAAAATTTCAATTAATTTATCTGCTCAAGGCTTTAGTGATAAACGAATGGTGCCATATATACAAAGTTTACTCGAGAAAACATCTGTTTCGGCTAGCCGTATAGTTTTTGAATTAACCGAAAGTGCAAGCTTGTCAAACTTGACAGAAACACAAGATATAATCTTAAAATTAAGAAGTTTGGGCTGTGGTTTTTCTATTGATGACTTTGGTACAGGATTTAGTACATTTAACTATCTTAAACAATTACCTGCTGAGTCAGTTAAGATTGATGGATCTTTTATTGTTGAGCTGATTAACAGTAAAGTTGATCAAGCTTTGGTAAAAGCTATTTACGATGTTGCCAAAACTCTCAATAAAGAAACTATTGCCGAGTTTGTTGAAAATAAAGAAACCCTTAATATGTTGAGTCAAATTGGCATTACATATGCCCAAGGGTATTATCTTGGTAAACCAGCACCTGCCGATGAGTTGTTTTATTAACCTTTTTTGTTGTGAATAGCAATTAAGAAGGTTCTTAATATTAAATACGCTCGTATATTATTTGTCCTAGCAAGAAGTGTACTACCCGTCTACACTCAATAAACATCAATAACAAATACAATAAAATGGGTAGAGAAGATGAAGTCTTCATCTCAAGAGTGGGATAAAAAATACACAAGAAAAATAAGCACTCTAGGTTCTGATTTTGATAATGCAGATCTAATTATCGAATATTTGATTCGGTTGGGGATAGACTATGTATTTGGAGTGCCTGGTGGAGCCATAGAGCCTTTTTTTAATGCTATATTTCGAGCGCAGTCAAGAGGAGGGCCGAAACTTATTGTAGCGCGTCATGAGGCTGGTGCTGCATTTATGGCTGATGGATACGCTCGTGAAACAGGTCGTATAGGTGTGTGTTGTGCTACTACCGGGCCTGGTGCAACAAATTTAATTACTGGTGTTGCCTCAGCAATGGTGGATTATGTGCCAATGCTGGTTATTACTGCTCAAACTCCTTTACCTAAATTTGGGCGTAATGCATTACAGGAGTCATCTTGTACCGCCATCGATACGGTTGGAATTTTTCGCCACTGTACACGATATAATACTTTAATTTCACATTCTGAGCAGATGAATGCTAAGTTGATCAGTGCTTTAATGGCAGCAAACCGATCTCCTGTAGGACCTGCGCATATTAGTATTCCATCGGATATCTTAAGGGAAAAAATTACCAGCAACACTGTTGTTAGGACTGAGCATATTCGGCAAAATTTTATCCTAACTGATAATCAAGCTGTGCAAAAATTCATTGATCTGTTAACCCGATCTTGGCGGATCGCTGTATTTATTGGAAAAGGTTGTGGGGATGCTATTGAAGAAATTATGAGATTTGCTGAAATGACGCATTCTCCAATTATGGTAGGACCTGCAGGAAAACGTTGGATGAATAGTTATCATCCTTCATATCGTGGGGTTTTCGGTTTTGCTGGCCATCCAAGTGCCATACAAACAATGGCAGATGACTCAATCGATTTGTTAATCGCAGTAGGAACCCCGCTTACTGAACTCGGAACTGGTGGTTGGAAAAATCAACTACTCAGTGAACGCTTGGTTCATGTTGATTCTACTGTTGAACATTTTACTCGTTCTCCAATGGCGAAGCTCCATGTTTGTGGTGATATTAAGGCAATATTTGAGCAAGTTAATAGTTGCTTAGAAGAAGGAAAAAAGTGGGGGAGAACCTGGGACTCATTCGATCCCATAAAAGAGAATTATTTAAATAAAACACCTTCTACAAAAAATCATGGTTATCAAATTAGGATGGAGCATGCAGATGCGTGCGAGGATACTTCTTCTCCATTGAAACCTCAGTGTGTGGTTACGGAGTTTGCTCATCGTATACCAGAAAATTTTCGTATTCATCTGGATGCAGGTAACGTTTGGGGGTGGTTTACTCATTACTTCCATAGGCCAAGTTCAAAAGGTCACTATCATATCTCTATGGGCTTTGGTTCTATGGGTTGGGCAATTGGTGCTGCTATCGGTAACACTTTGGGAAGTCAACAGCCAAGTGTCTGCATAACAGGTGATGGAAGTTATTTAATGAGCGGCCAAGAGATCACTGTTGCACTCCAACATCAACTGACGGTCATTTATGTCATCTTTAATGATTCGGCACTAGGTATGGTAAAGCATGGACAGCGTCTAGGAGACGCAGAACAAATTGGCTTCGAATTACCTGATATCAATTATGCTCAGATGGCAAATGCTATGGGAATAGAAGGTATTGTTATTAAAACCTTTGAGGAATTGATCTCTATTGATTGGAAGGCACTTGGTTCAAAAAACTCACCAACTTTAATTGATTTAAGAATTGATGGCGAGCAAGTTCCTCCTATGGGAGAGCGTGTAAAAGGATTAGCCAACGAGTCTGCTACGCCAGGAGGATAAGATTATGGCTAACAAAACACCTGCAAATTATTATTCGAAAATTTGGCTGGAAGAGCCCGAGGAAGATAATCCATTTCTTTCTAAACGACAGTATTGTTATGGTTACGATATAGCTGAAGAAGTTTTGGAGAAAGCAAGCTGGGTTGAGTATCTTTATTTGTTATTTGGTGGAGAAAAACCAAGTGCTGAACAGGCTTTATTATTAGATAAGTTGGCGATTGTTCTCGCTAACCCAGGAATTCGAGACGCTAGCGTACGAGCTGCGATGAATGCTGGTGTTGGTGGCTCGACTTCTGCATCAAGTCTTATGTCGGCAATTGCTGTAGGTTCAGGACAGTTTGGTGGTGCACGTGAGATCCATACTTTGGTTACTCAATGGGAGAAATTTGGCACTAATCTCAAGCAATGGCAAGCATTTCTATTAAACCCAAATCAGCATCAGGATAACATCGATCTATGGCAGAAATATGAACACCCTCCTGGTTTCGATCCTTATGCGACAAAACACTCCAGTTTTGTTATGTCGGCACTTAAAAAACTAGTTTCAGTGACACCTGGCAATGCCTTAATATGGTTGCTAGCTAACTATCAGTCACTTGAGGAATCTTGCAAAGCTGGTATGACACTCAATAGTGTGGTGGCAGCTGCATTTTACGACTTAAATTTTAATGCACAAAACTCAGAGTTATTATTTCTTATATTACGACTTCCCGGTGCTGCTGCACATGCTATGGAGCAACAGCAAATGGGATGGAAAAAATTTCCTTTTTACAATGATGCTTTTACGCTTATTGATGATCCTGGTAAGCAGGGCGAGTTAATGGATTATAAGGATTTATAAACATGCGGTTTAAGCCTTTATCGAGCTATGAAAATAATGTTCAAACTAAAGTAGGACTAAGTTTTCTCTCTGAAAGAGTTGTGTTTCGAGGAAAAGACTTGCACTTCGAATTAAAGGATTATGATTGGTTTAAATTTTTCTTGTTTGGGATCACGGGAAAAGAATTTACTCGACAAGAGTTGGAAGTGCTCGGATTTATTTGGTTGAGTACGAGCTATCCAGACGCAAGAATATGGTGTAATCGGATTGCTGCATTAGCAGGCAGCGCACGCACTACTATTACTTTAGGTCTAAGTGCTTCAATGGCCGTAACAGAAGCAGAGCTTTACGGTGTAAAGCCAACAAAATGCGCCATAGATTTTCTTATTCGAGCAAACAAGCAAGTTAAAAAAGGAATATCGATCGATAGGCTTGTCGATAATGAATTGTCTAGTAGAGGTATGATCTATGGTTATGGAAGACCATTGGTCAGAGAAGACGAGCGAATTCCACATGTGATCAAATACGCTAATGAGCGTGGGTTCGGCAAGGGTGAGCATCTTAAGTTAGCACTTGAAATTGAACAGTGTTTAATCTCGCTAAAAAATGTAGGTATGAATATTGCCGCTGTTTATGCTGGACTTGCTGCAGATATGGGGTTTGATGCAAATGAATTTCATCGTTTTTGCACACTGCTGGTTTTTGGTGGTATGCCTCCCTGTTTTATCGAGCAAGAAGAGAAGCCTCCGGGTAGCTTTCTACCCATTCGATGCAGCAGTATTATTTATCAGGGACCGAATAAAAGACGCTGGTAACAATAATAAATAAGATCGTTATTTATGGTTTAAATTTCTCCATATATGCTTAAATAATAGCTGCGTCCATATTGTGGTAGATCATTTGGAAATGCAACCTGCGGACTTGTATTATTTGGGCCTTCACTGGGCTCTCGAATATCTGAGTCAAATAAGTTTTTAATACTAAAACTCAGATTAAATGGTCCTAAATTTTTTAAGTGATAAGTGATCCCTGTATTAATATAAGAGTCTAGGTCATCTCGATTGTCTAAGCTTGAACGCGCCCTTTTTCCGACATAGTTTGAATAGAGGTTTAAGGATGAGTCTGGGTAAAAGTTCCACATGCTGCTCAAATATACCTGATAATCAGGAGCTCCACCTAAATCATGTTTCACCAGTTCATCTGTTGTTGTTTGTTTGGATAGATTTAAGCTGAATCGAAAGTCATCGTTGGCGCGATAGTTAATTTCAGATTCAAAACCATGACCTTTTAATTGACCAATATTCTGAGCGGTAGCTGTTGGTGCTCCATCATCAGGAACAAAGTTAATAAAGTCTTCAACTTTAAACTGATAAATATTTAAGTGGTATTTAAGGGCATTTGACTGTGCATAATCAAAGGCAACCTCAAATGTATCAATGGTTTCTGGAGATAAGTTTGGATTGCCAAGTGCGATAGGATTGTTGACCACCAGCGTTTCTGCAAATGCAGGCGCTCTGAATGCTCGACCGTACAGAAACTTGGTATTTAGCTTAAGTGAAGTAGACCAAACCAGTGCAAGTCTAGGATTTGTGGTAGAGCCAAAGTCTGAGTAATCGTCATATCTTATTCCGGCAGTTAGCTCCCAGTCAGGCGCAATTTGTATTTCATCTTGAACGTATATAAAAAAGCTACTGCGATCAGACTCAGGTATGAATACTTCATTGGAGTCTGTCACATCGACTAACTCTCCCAGTGGATTTAAAAAAGCATCAAAGTTTTTCTGCTCTTTAACTTTATATAAGTCTTCGACTTTATAGCCAAAGCCTAATGCTATTTTATTCTTGTTAAATCCAGTATATGCAGACTCACTTTTAAAAACTGAAGTTCTCTCAAACCATTCAGGATTGCCAATTAGACCTTCAGGGAAGGCTCCAAAGAAAGCACCTGGAGGAAAAAGTAGTAAGTCTTTTTCAACTTTTTGATTGGAGCGATAATAAGACAGATTAATATCACTAACCCAGTTATTTGTTTTTGTTAAATTATAAGTTAAGTTGGCAAGAAATTTTTCACTGTTAAAACGACCTACAGGATCCAGTGCTCCTGCTGATCCCTGACCATGCCCAACATTATCACGATCCTGAAAACCAACTTTTAAATCAAAATCCAAATAAGAAACATCAAATCGTAAGTCGATACCTTTATAACCCAAGCTGGCGTTACCCGGAGCATAAGAAGCTGGTGGGGCTAACTCTAATGCATCTATTGATGACTGTATATCTGTATCGATTAATGCATCAAAGCCATCTGTAGTAATAAATTCACCTGTCAGTGATAGCTTAAAGTCTCCATCAATGTATTTCGATAAATACCAGGCTTCTCTTGTATTGTAACTTCCGATACTAACACCAACTTGATTATTGTCGATATCGTCCGCAGTTTTGGTAATAATATTAATAATGCCTGAAAATGCATCTGCACCATAAAGGGCTGAGCCAGGCCCTCGAATCACTTCAATGCGTTGAATGGAATTGACCGGAAAGTCTCCCCAAACAGCGTGCCGGTCACCTCTTACGATGCTGGTAATGGGAACTCCATCAACTAGCACAAGTGTTTGAGGATTAAAGGTTGAGGATATTCCTCTAATTATAATTTTGGGCGAATATAATTGTGATGAGTGAGAAACGTGCAAACCAGGAACTGATTCAAGAGCCTCTGAAAGCGTTCGATAGCCCATAGCCTTAATTTCATCAGCCCTGATAAGGGTAGCTACTGCAGGAGCTTTTGATATTAATTTTTTGGAGCCAGTTGCGATACTCACGAATTCCTCATCGTCAAAAAATCCACCAAACTCATCTTCGCCAAAATTATCTTCATCAGCATGTGCTAACACTATTAATACTAATCCCAGGCCAACAAAGGGCAAAGTTCGAAGTAACGTCATGTTTGGTTTCCCAAGTAACTAGCTATAGTCGTATATTTTTATTAATAATAGGTCATTGCTTATAAATCACAACCTATTCTAACTTATTCATTTAATGTAATAGTAACGGTAAATAATGAGCCTTTACCCGGCTGGCTTTCAACTTTAATGCTTCCATTCATCAGATCACAGAATTTTTTTGAAATGGCAAGACCAAGCCCTGTTCCTTGATGTTTTCGTGACTCACCAGCGTCAACTTGACTAAAGGGCTCAAAAATTGAGTTGAGTTTATTTTTCTCTATACCTACACCAGTATCGGATACTGAAAACTGAATATTTGTTTCAGTTAGCTTGGCAGATACTTTGATTTTCCCATCTTTAGTGAACTTACAAGCATTTCCCAATAAGTTGTATAAAATCTGTAGCACTTTTTGTCGATCTAATAATACATGTCGTTCAAGATTTTTCTTAATCACATCAAGGTGGTTATTATTCTTTTCAATTAAAGGTTTTAATGTTTCGCAGGCCTCATCCAGCAAGCTTGATATATCTGTGGGAGTGCGGTGTAACTCCATTTTTCCTGCTTCAACCTTAGCTAAGTCTAGTAATCCGTTTATCAAAGTAAGCAATCCTTGGGCACTGATAAGAATACGGTTGGCATCAGATGTAAGCTGATCAAAGCCATCAAGTTCGAGCTCTTCCTTAATTAAATCTGTATAGCCAATAATTGCTTGAAGAGGCGTTCTTAGCTCGTGACTGATATTCGCTAAAAACTCAGATTTATGCCGACTGGCAGTTAGTGCACTGTCTCTCGCTACAACTAAATCTTTAGTTCTTATCTCTACTTCTGCCTCAAGCACATCGCGGTGAGACTCAATTTCTTTGCGTTGCTTTTCTAGAATCACCATCATCTGGTTATAAACGGTTGCCATCTGGCGAAATTCTTTTGCTCCTTTTATTGGGGATTTTTGGTATTGCTCACCATCCTTTACTGAGCGCATACTTTCAGACAGTTCTGTTAATGGGCGAGTTAATTGGCCCACCCCCCAGTACATTAGTAATGATAAAATTGCTGATAAAGCCAACGCAATTGCAATGTTATTGGTGAAAATAGACCGCTGAACACTTATCATTTCTGCTTTATTTAACTCAATAAAAACTTGACCGAGATATTCTTTTGCAGGCTTTTCAGTAACTTCACCAAGGGCATCAAACTCGTCTTCTACTTGATAATATACTGGGGCTGAAAAAATCCATCGGTCAGAAGTTTCACTAAATAAAATGGATTCTTTTGAATTTTCTAGAGGATGATTGTATTCATCAAATTGACTACTGCCACGATGAATTAGTTGCTCGCCATCCAGTGTTAGGATGGTTGCTGCAATTACATCTTTAAAGTTAGTGACAATATCAACTGCAGAAAGTGCATTTTCTTCACTTCTTGTAAGTAAAGAGAGAACACTTTGCTCAGCAAAGTTTTCAGCCAGTTGCTTGCCTCTTTCGATGCTTGATTCCCTGGTTAATTCAGATGTATTCCATGATGTAATAAGCGAAGTGGTTATCGCAAGTAGCAAAACACTAAAGCTAAAAAAACTGAGCAGCTGTGTGCGAAAAGAAGCTTTACTAAAGACTATAAAGTTTCGCATAAGTTTATCGCTATTCAGGAAAGGTAAGCTCGAACGATTTTTCTTGATCGGAACTGTATTTGATTCCAAGATGAGCCGCCGTTCTTAAATTTACAGCAAGACTAATTGCGTTAGAAGGCTTGACATAAGATTGCTTAGTATTGTCCAAACGCGAGACCATAGTGAGTAATTTTTTACCTAGTTCAACATTGTCTGGATAAGTGGAGAACAATACACCTCGGCTGGCATGAGAAGGCTTACTTGAAAAGATAACCATTTGTTTTGCCCAAGAGCCTTCAAGTACAAAAGGTAAAATTATTTTGTCGCTTGATGTTACTTTGTCAAGAGGCAGCCAGATGGCATGCTGGTTACCGTTAAACTGTTCAAATAAGTTTTTATAATATGCAATGGCTTCAGCAATGCTATCAACTTTCTTAGATTGAAAAACAAAGCCTTTTTCAGTGGCTTTTTCTTCTGCTATGTCAATCAGCCATTGGTTCGTAGCACTATAAGCGACATAAATGTTGGACACTTTTGGTGCAGTAATTTTCAGATAGTCAAATAATTGCTCAGGATCTGATTCTAGACTGATGCCTGATAAACCATTAGGTGAAATTGGAATGGCACCTGCAACTGTGATGAAGTCTCTAGGTAGAGTTTTAGCAATTTTATAGCCGGTTCGTCCGAGTGTTACAACTTTTTTAATATTATTCGTTTTGAGTTCAGTTACAACTTGATTGACATCATAGTTTTTATTTAGCTCAATAGAAACAACTTTGTATTCTTGCTGTGTCTCTGCTCCCTTAACTATTTGCCGAAATACGGATAAATAAGGTTCTCTTACTTTGGCATAAACTATCCCCACCGTTTCTTGTGCATGTGCTTGTAGCGTTAAAGCAAATAAACCAAACAGTGCGCTTATTAAAGGTGTAAAGCTTCGCAAGTATCTTTCCATCTACGTGATTATACTCTCTATATAGTATACCTAAAACAATAAAACGCAAATAAGTTGTTTAAATTCAGTCGGATAGGCTGATAGTTTCCATTGTCGAATAGTTTAAGTCAGCTGGTTAAACAGTGACAATATGTCTTGTTTTCGTAATAGTTAACGCAGGGTTTGAATAGAATGACTTACCAAAGTGTGAGTAGGTTCAAACTTTCTTACCGAAGTAAAATTATTCACGAATAAATCAATAACCTCATGCGTCACCTCAATGAACGCTAAACAAACCAAAGTGAGGTATGAATCATGAATAACCTATCAAAAAATGTATTGATCGCAACATTAACAACTGTGGCTTCAAGTGTGGCCATTGCCGGAAATTTTGATGCAAAAGCCAGTGCAAAAACGTCGGCATCTGCAGAAGTGACCGCTAAAAAATCGGTAAAAACCGAGCACGCCGAAGCGGAGTTCAATGCTGAACAGTCCACTGAATCTAATCAAAATGCTGAAGGTTCGGCTGGTTCTGATGAGCAATCAGCTCAAGCGGAATCGTCTACCCAATCTGAATCGAACGCTGGTCTTTCAATAGGGCTTCAGTCACCGAGCTCTGGTGATGATGAAGGCGACGATCCACAAGATCCCATGCCACAAGAGCCCTCACCGCAACAACCATCCGAAGATAATGTGCAGCAGGTTGCAGCCTCTGCGACGGGTCAGTTGAGCAGTCAATTAGACGCTGTGACAGAGTCTGGCGTAGAAGCTGGTGACTCAGTCTCGGCAACGGCCAATGCAATGGCTGAGGTTGCAACGGACACAACAGTATCTGCTGCCAGTGATGCGAAAACGTCAACAGATTCGTTGATGAATGATGCTGAGCAAGCCGTAGTTGATACGGAGTCTGACATTAGTGCTTCTGCTGAAGAGTTAAGCGACTCTGCTTCGGCTGACATAAATGCTATGGCCGATGCTACTGCACAAACGGTTTCGCAACTAAGTGTGAGTGCTGAAGGTGAATCGGCCGGTGAAGAACTGCCCGAAATGCCAGAAGACGAAGCGCCAGAGCAAGAAACGTCAGACCTGGCATCTAATATCACTGGAAATGTATCTGGAACAGTGAATACCGCCACAAAGTTAACCAGTGAATTACAGACAGGTGTAGATAATGAAGCAGTGAGTGCAGAGGCGATTAATACTGAAGTTGCGAACAATGTCATCAGTTCCATTCAGGCCGCTCAAACGTCTGCCATTACTTCACAGGTAAATGGTCAGGTGACTAAAGAAGTAACGGCAGCGATTAATGATGAAGTGAAAGCTGCTGTTGAGTCTGAAGTACAAAACTCTGTCAACAATGCGGTTAAAGAAAGTCTGGATCTGGATATCTAACCAGTCCGTTGTTAATCGTACGTTGTTGTTAAACGTATGGAGTCATCACGGTGCATTAACGTTACTCTAATAAAAGTTATTTTCATAAAAGTTACTCTCATAATCGTTATGCACCTAAGTCCAAAAAAGCAGTCGGTAACTCCGGCTGCTTTTTCAGCAAGGAGTCATCATTATGTTTCGCAGTCATCCCATTAAAACATTAAGCTTATTGGTATTAACGGCAATAATTTCCGCGACTTCTGTTGCAGAGGGCAATGCAGAAGATATTGCAGAAGGTAATGCAGAGAATAATGCAGTGAAGCAAGCGCACTCACTTGACTATGACATATCGTTTGATCTTGAAGTCGGCACCATTTATGACAGTCACCTAAGCATCGAAGAAATTGATAGGAATACCGATAAAGGTGACTCGGCGTTATATTATCAGGGCGCTCTTAAAGGAGAGCTTAAGCCAGTCGAAAAACTTTTGTTAACCGCTGACTATCAGTATTCGAGTAAAGCATATCAGGACTTTGATGAGTTTGATCAAACGCTGGGTATATTAAATCTGGACGGCAGTTATCAGTTTGACTGGTTAACGCTAGGAATAAATGCCATTGATGTTAACGCCGACTTATCCGATGAGCCTTTTTTGACTCTGACGCAACAAGGTTTATATGTTTCTAAACTAATTAGTAATCGATATTTTATTCGGCTGGCAAAAAACAATGCAGATAAACGATTTGAGCAACAGATCGATCGTAACGCAGAGGTGAATGAGTTTAATGCTGGTTTCTTTTTGTTTTTTGATAACGCGCAGCAATTTATTCATCTTGGGTATGCCGATAAGTTTGAAAATGCCAGTGCAGATGAGTTTGATTATGACAGCTATCAACTGGCATTAAAGTACTCAAAGAAATTTCAGCTGTTCAGTCAGAAAGGACAGTGGAAAGTAGGTGTCAGACGCACTGTTAAAGATTACCGCAACGATTCTTCCATTATCGATGAGCCTCGACAGGACAGGCGAAATGTAGCTGAGATTGAAGTTGAACTTGGTTTAATGAAAAAGGTTTCCTTGATGACAAAGCTTGAGCTTCTGGGTAATCAATCCAACCTTGAGTCTCAGGATTATCAGTCTGAACAGGTAAGTGTTTTGTTAAAAGCTGATTTTTAATGCGCTTTTAGCCAGATGGTATTTCGCTTAATGACTCTATAAATCAATCGACACTATAAGCTAACTGATAGTGCTCTTAATGTGTGACACCACTTTATTGAGAAGTAACCTGAGTGGGAATGCATTTAAGTTTAAAAACTACAGTCACACCCAGGTCCGATTTAATGAAATTTAAATTGGATAAACGAATCCTCAGACATTATAAATGAATTACGTTTACGGAAAGGCTATATAATCATTCGGGTTAATCGGTTGATTATCTTTTCGTAATTCAAAGTGAAGGTGGGGACCAGTGGTTTTTCCGGTGGCGCCTACCTGACCAATTTGTTGGCCTGCTTTAACGTGCTCTCCTTCAGCAACGCTCCGTTGATCAAGATGTGAATATAAACTTTGCAGGCCATTGCCATGATCAACGACAATAATTTTCCCGTAATTCTTTTTACCTTGAAGTAGATCTGTAGAAATCACCACTGTACCAGAAGCGCTGGCAACTACTGGTGCGCCTCTTTTATCAGCCAGATCGATTCCTTTATGAAATTTATGAACTTTATTGTTGGCGCCAAAATTTGACGATACTCGTGCGGTGACGACAGGGTTGAGCATAATAGTTGATTTAATTGCACCATCATCTGTGCTGGGCGACAAGGTGGGTTGAAAAGCAAAACTGCTGCTGATAATCCCCATCGATGCGCCAATTAGTCCCAGGTTTTTAATGGAACGCTTGATTCCATTGTCATTTGGATTCATTATTAATTTAATTCTCATGGTAAAACTCCTTTGTGGTGTTGATGAGAAGGCGGCAACCGACTTGTCGAAGGGTTGGGTTGCCGATCTGCGGAGGATCGTTAGCATTGCGAGTGCGTAGATCCTCCGCAAATTTGACCGTCGTTGTAAAACGAGGGCATCGCAACTGAGCTCGATAGCCCAGTTAAGTTGAAGGACGAAATGTTTAATAAATGGATTAAACCAGAAGATACTCTTCAGGCATTGCGCCAGCATTAAAACGGTAGGATCGTGACGTTTCAGGTGCGTTAACTCATGGCGTAACATCAGGTTAAATTGCGTTGCGCTTAACGCACTAAATGATTCTGGCGTTAATATTAAAGTGGGTTTGAATAAACCGGTGACAAAGGGTGAGGGTGCTTTATAGCTCACTTTAATGATGAGTGGCAATAATTTTTTCGTTCTGTTGTTTTTCGATTGATGTTTATTAATTGTCAATAACCTTTGCAACTTACCAAGGCAACGGCGGTGATGCTCTGTGGTATGCGTTGCCTGATTTAAATAATAATCGACAGGGATCGCCTGTAGAATTAAACGTTTAACTGCTAGCCATTGCAGAATATTTTTAACGAGCATTAGCATACTGATAAGCAATAGCAGTAGGCCGCATCCAACCACTATTTGTGCGTATGTGAGAAGGGAATGGTGTTGTGTTTCGGTTATCTTCAAACCTTCACTGGGCGGGATCAATGTGATGTGCCCCAAGTTATCCAGAATTACCACTGGAGACAGGTTCGACAATGACAGGGGGATAAACCCATACACTACTGGTAACAATCCGCAAGTTAGCAGCATAAGCCAGAGACCACGCCAGCGGGCCAAACGCTCGGAAAACCGACTTAACAGAGTGACTCCGCAATACAACAGCCCGCTTACAAGGACGCAATAAATACAGCCAAGTAACAGTTGTTCGGCAAGCAGCAGTTGCTCGGGTAAAGGTTGCGCATTAAAGAGAGCCATCAGGATTCATCCTTCTGCTGTAATGTTTTTTCGAGCTGTGCTAACTCATCTTCGTTTAGCAATTTGCTATCGGCAAACATACTCACGGGGATCTGGCCATCAACTTCAAGCACACTCTGAGTAAAATCTTTAATGTATCTTGCCAAAGTTTTTACTTTATTCACTGCTGGGTGAAATACGCGTATCCCATGTACTTCACTCACCGATAACAAATGTTTCTCGTTCATTCGTTCAAGAGTTTTGCGTGTGGATGAATACGACCATTCTAGTTTTTCTTCCACGGCGTTATGAATTTCACGGGCACTTTGTGGTGCGAGTTTCCACAATGCTTTTAAGATCACCAGTTCACTGGCAGAAGGTTTGGTCCGATTTTTCATGACATGACTTATAATTTATGTGATGTCGTAACTATGCGACAAGTGTCGCATGTGCGTCAATAGTAAATCTAAAATAATTAAAGATTATTGAACGAAAGTTATTCGATTAGGGGGCAATTAAATGGGCATGGATCAACATTTAAAGCCAAACAGCACCGTAATATTTTGGCAGGCCGGAGCTTTTGGCTTTAACTAGAGCGTGTTTATCAAAGAACGAAAGATAAACACGCTCTAATGCTTTCTTAACACAACTATTATTGATTGCGTTCCGATTGCCACATTTTTTCTTCTACTTGTGCATTTCGACCCAAAATACGGCAACACACAAATAAAAAGTCCGATAATCGATTAAGGTAGGTTTGTCCTAACTTATTGATTTCTTCATTTCGTGCCAAGGTCACAATGCGTCGCTCTGCACGACGACAAATGGTGCGTGCCATATGGCAACAGGCGGTTGGCATATCGCCTTTTGGCAGAATAAACTCTTTCAGTGGTGGCAGAGTGTCGTTCAACTGTTCGAGCCACTGTTCAATTTGTGATAAATCGTCGTCTTTTACCAGTTGGTATTCTGGCATGGCGAGTTCTCCGCCCAGATTAAATAATATATGTTGAATGGCTTCGAGTTTTTCAGCCAGTGATTTATCGACAGGGTGGGCGATGATCATACCAATCGATGAGTTAAGTTCATCAACCGTACCTATGGCTTCAATTCGAGCGGAATCTTTTTCTACCCGGCGGTTTTGGCCGATGCCTGTGGTGCCATCGTCGCCCGTTTTTGTCACCAGTTTTGAAAGTCGGTTACCCATATAGCTATGCCTTGAAAGTGAATGGTTTGATGTGTTGCATTGTATCGCTATTCACAGGCATAAAAAAAGAGAGCCGAAGCTCTCTTTGATTTATCTTTATCACCTTTGTTAATCAACGGTTGCTGATGATTCAGACTCTATAATGTTGTTGCTGTCGTCATCATGTTTCTGTTTCCGGCTAGTCTGATTATCGGCCACCATTTCACCTGCGTCGAGCAGATCAATATATTCGGGTTTATCTTCGTCGAGCCATACTAGAACATCGTAATAACGACGGATATTGGTGACGTAGTCTACTGGCTCATCGCCACGGGCGTAGCCATACTTGGTTTGTTTATAATACTTCTTTTGTTTGAGCAGCGGTAAATGCTCTTTAACGTCGACCCACTTATCGGGATCACCGCCCAGTCGCTCGGTGATGATACGGGCATCTTCCAGATGACCCCAGCCCACATTGTAAGCGGCAAGCGCCATCCAGGTGCGATCGGGTTCAGCAATGCGCTCGGGAATGCGTTGATGCATGACCTGAAAATATTCAGCACCTCCGGCAATACTTTGCTCGGGATCGAGACGGCTTTTAATTCCCAGTTGACGTGCGGTATCCAGCGTTAACATCATAAGGCCGCGTACACCTGTGTGTGACTTTGCTTTTGGGTCCCAGTGTGATTCCTGATAACCCATGGCAGCTAGTAAGCGCCAATCGATGCCTTCGGGGGCAGAGGCCTGAAACAGCTCACGATATTGCTCCAGATCCGTTTGCGCCGCTTTCATAAACGTACGAGCGCCCACGTAATCGAAATCGTCCACGTGACCGTAGTATTGATCGACCAGCTGGGCAATTTTTCCCGACTGTTGCAGCCCACCAAAAAAGCTCACCACTTCAGACAACACCGAGTAATCGCCATCTTTGGGCAGCGCCCAGGCCAGTTGTTGAGGCTCTCCAACCGTAAATGCAATGGCCAGCTCGGTTTTAAATCGGCGGTTAAGGTTAAGCTCTACGGAATCAACAATGGTGTAATCAATGGTGCCATCCAGCACCATATCCAATAATTCTTCGGGTGAATGTTCGTCGGTTTCGCTCCAGCTAAGCTGGGGGAAGTCCTGCTTTACATCCAGTAGCATTCTGGAATGGCTGGAATTCGCGATGACTTTTAAGTCGCCGTCCAGCTGACCAAAATGACGTGGCCAGTCGTTGCCCTGTTTAAAGATGAGTTTCGCGGACACTTCCTGATAGGGCGGGCCAAATAAGTAGTTCTGTTTTCGAACATGGGTAGCACTTAAACCGGCGGCAGCAATATCGGCTGATCCTGCGTCTATGGCATTAAAGATCTGACCAATATTATCTTGAGCGACAAATACCGGAGTCACGCCCAGATGATCGGCAAAAGCGGTGGCTAATTCATACTCAATACCCGCCGGACCATCCTTGCGCACATAATAGGTGGTTGGGCTATTTCGGGTGGCGATGCGTAAAATACCGGACCGTTTGATTTGCTCGAGCTTGGAAAGCTGAGGTTCCTGGCACCCGGACAGCCATAAGAGCGAGGGTAATACCAAGACTAAAAGTGCTAAATGTGAGGTTAATTTCTTCAAACGTCCACCAAAATTCGTTAAATGCTCAATATTTCTGCTCATTCCACAAATATCCTTGTGTGAGATATTGTTGCGTCCATTGGGTAAATTATCGGTGTTAAGCAGTCATAGCGCAAGTTTTTAATGTGTGAAAAATAGTCAAATCCCGATGAACGGTGCCTGAACAGGGGATAATTTTCTGCTGCTTTTGCATTGAAAAACTTATCAAATCAAGGGTTTTCGAGTAGAATTGGCGCTCCTTTTTGGCCCCCATTTTCAGGGCGGCTAACGACTAAAGTTCACAAGAGAGTAGATCGCATGTTGGTTTTGCGTGGAGCCCCCGCTTTTTCTGAGTTTCGTATCGCTAAAATTTTGTCTAACTGCCGTAATCAGGGCCTCGATGTTGGCAGTGTATACGCCGAATTCGTGCACTTCGTCGATCTTAACGATGAACTTAATGATGAAAACCTGAACACTTTGAAGCGATTGCTGACTTATGGGCCTACCATTGCCGCGCACGAACCTGCGGGTAGTTTAATGGTGGTGGTGCCACGGCCGGGGACTATTTCTCCCTGGTCTTCCAAGGCAACCGACATCGCCCACAATTGTGGCTTAAACAGTATCTCTCGTATTGAACGCGGCATTGCATTCTATCTGACCGATGCATCGGGCAATGCGCTTGCAGAACAACAGCAAGCCAAAGCACAGGCGCTCATTCATGATCGGATGATTGAAGCGGTGCTGAACGATTTTGATGCCGCCGATATTTTATTCAAACACGAATCTCCCAAACCCTTATCACGGGTTGATATTTTACAGGGCGGCCGTGACGCATTGGTTAGCGCGAATTCTGATTTGGGTTTGGCGTTGGCTGACGACGAAATTGATTATCTGGTGGATCGTTTTACCGAATTAAAACGCAATCCAACCGATGTCGAGCTGATGATGTTCGCACAGGCCAACTCGGAACACTGTCGTCACAAAATCTTTAATGCTTCCTGGACCATCGATGGCGAAGATCAGGATCGGTCGTTATTTAAAATGATCAAGAACACCTACGAAGTGGGTCACGAAGGCGTACTGTCTGCTTATCGAGACAATGCGGCAGTTATTGAAGGGTTTGAACAACCCCGGCTTTGGCCAGACGCGGTCAGTCATGAATATCAATATCACCATGAGCCTGTGCATATTCTGATGAAAGTTGAAACGCACAATCATCCAACCGCCATCTCACCTTATCCGGGAGCAGCCACAGGATCGGGCGGTGAAATTCGAGATGAAGGCGCTACCGGTATTGGTGGCAAACCAAAAGCCGGTTTAACGGGTTTTACGGTTTCAAATCTGAGAATCCCAGGGTTCGAGCAGCCCTGGGAAGTCGATTATGGCAAGCCTGGTCGTATTGTGTCGGCACTGGACATCATGACCGAGGGGCCTCTGGGTGGCGCGGCATTTAATAATGAATTTGGTCGACCGAATATTTGTGGATATTTTAGAACTTACGAGCAGGCCCATCAGTTCAGCTTTGGAGAAGAAGTACGGGGTTACCATAAGCCGATAATGATTGCCGGCGGTATGGGGAATATTCGTGTCCATCACGTTGAGAAAAATGAAATTAAAGACGGCTACAAAGTAGTCGTATTAGGTGGCCCGGCCATGCTGATCGGTCTGGGCGGTGGCGCAGCATCCTCCATGGCTTCGGGTACCAGTCAGGAAGATCTCGATTTTGCATCGGTTCAGCGCGATAACCCGGAAATTGAACGACGCTGTCAGGAAGTGATCGATACCTGCTGGTCGATGGATAAAAACCCGATTGAATTCATTCACGATGTTGGCGCCGGGGGCTTATCCAACGCCATTCCAGAGTTAGTGCACGACGGTGAAATGGGCGGACAATTCGAACTTCGACGGGTTCCCAACGATGAACCCGGTATGAGCCCGGTGGAAATCTGGTGTAACGAAGCGCAGGAACGTTATGTGTTAGCCATTGCACCAGAAAGTGTCGATAGCTTTACCGCTATTTGTGAGCGCGAACGTTGCCCGTTCGCCATTGTTGGTGAAGCCACAGAGCAGCTGCACTTAACTTTAAACGATGAAGAGTTTGATAATCAGCCAATTGATTTACCCATGGATGTATTGTTTGGTAAAGCGCCAAAAATGCACCGCGATGTTACCTCTGCCGATACGGTCAAAAAGCCAGTCGATATTACGGACAGCATCAATGAAGCGGTGGATCGCGTGTTGTCGTTACCGGCGGTGGCTGACAAAACATTTTTAATCACCATTGGCGATCGAACCGTTGGCGGACTGGTTAACCGTGATCAAATGGTTGGTCCCTGGCAGGTGCCCGTTGCGGATTGCGCGGTGACAGCTTCTACCTTACAGGCAACTACTGGTGAAGCCATGGCCATGGGGGAGCGCACTCCGGCTGCTTTGTTAAATTATGCCGCATCGGCGCGACTGGCCGTGGGCGAAACCATTACCAATATGGCGTCTGCAAAAATCAATAAAATTTCCGATATTCGTCTATCCGCAAACTGGATGTGTGCGGCAGGATTCGAAGGCGAAGACGCCGGACTGTATGAAGCCGTTAAAGCTGTGGGCATGGAACTTTGTCCGGAGCTGGGCATTACCATTCCGGTGGGCAAAGACTCCATGTCGATGCGAACCGTGTGGCAGCAGGATGGTGAACAAAAGTCAGTGACGGCGCCAATGTCACTGGTGATCACCGGCTTTGCACCGGTCACCGATATTCGACAAAGCCTGACGCCGCAATTAAGAACCGATAAAGGCGACACCCAACTGATTTTGATTGATCTGGGCAAAGGCAAAAACCGGTTAGGAGCCAGTGCACTGGCGCAGGTATTCAATCAGCTTGGTGACGAAACCGCCGATGTGGATTCGGCTTCACAACTGAAGAACTTTTTTGACGCGATTCAACAATTAAATCAGTCGCAATTGATCCATGCCTATCACGATCGCAGCGACGGTGGATTATTAACCACGCTGGTAGAAATGGCGTTTGCTGGTAATACCGGTTTAAGCCTTGATGTGTCATCACTGGCGGAAGATGCGTTACCGGTATTATTCAATGAAGAATTAGGTGCAGTGATCCAGGTGTCGGTTGATGCTTTATCTCAAGTGGATGCTGTGTTTGAGCAGTTTAATTTAACCGATTGCGTGCATCGACTGGGTACGCTTAACTCATCGAAACACGTCGACATTAAGCACGGCGAATCCACATGGTTGTCGCGCCCGTTGGTCGAGTTACGAAAAATCTGGTCAAGCACCACTTATCAAATGCAAAAGCGCCGGGATAATCCTGAATGCGCCGAGCAGGAGTTTGCGGCAAAGCAAGACGTCAATAATCCGGGATTAACGCCCAAGTTAACCTTTGATATTAATGACGATATCACCAAAAACCTTGCTGGCAATGAAGCGCCCAAGGTTGCCATTCTGCGTGAGCAGGGCGTTAACAGCCATCTGGAAATGGCCGCCGCGTTTTTAAAAGCCGGCTTTAACGCCATTGATGTTCATATGAGCGACATATTGTCGGGTCGCGTCACCCTTGATGGTTTTAAAGGGTTGGTTGCCTGCGGTGGTTTTTCTTACGGTGATGTATTGGGCGCTGGTGAAGGTTGGGCCAAATCAATTTTATTTAATCCGGTTGCCCGTCAGCAATTTGAAGCCTTCTTTAAACGGGACGATTCATTCACTCTTGGGATCTGTAATGGTTGCCAGATGCTGTCGAATTTAAAAGAGTTGATACCCGGTACGGAGCACTGGCCTCATTTTGTGCGCAATCAATCGGAACAGTTTGAGGCGCGCTTCTCATTGGTTAAAGTTGAAAAAACGCCGTCTATTTTCTTAAAAGGTATGGAAGGTTCTCATTTGCCGATAGCGGTGTCTCATGGCGAAGGGCGTGCCGAGTTTAAATCGGAACAGCATGCTACCGAAGCGAATCAATCGGGGCTGGTGGCGGCTCGCTTTATTGATAACTACGGACAAGAAACCACAGAATACCCGGCCAACCCAAATGGTTCGCCAAATGGTATTACTGCGCTCACCAATACGGATGGTCGTGTCACGATTATGATGCCACATCCTGAGCGGGTGCAACGCAGCGTACAAAACAGCTGGTGTCCGGATGACTGGAATGAAGATGGCCCCTGGGTTCGTATGTTCCGTAATGCGCGAGTGTGGGTAGGTTAGTTAATTCATAATCCGTTGGTTTAAAAAATGCCGTAACAGATTTGTCGTTTAAAAGAGTTATCGATTACAGAGTTATCAGTTAAAGACTTAACGATTAAAACGTTTCGGGTTACAAACCATATCGATTTTAAGCTAGCGACCAAAAAAGCAGAAGCATTGTCTTCTGCTTTTTTGGTTTATTAAACATCTCATGGCGACTAATGGTTATTAGCAGAATGCTGCAGTGGTTTAAAGTGTTACACCATGTAAACTGGTCGTCTAAAGCCCTGCATCGCCTTGCCTGACACGGCTGTTATAACATTGCTCTACTGGCAACAATAGAGTGACTATGGCATAGTGAGCGCACCCTAATTTAATACAGTTTGTTTAATGACCATTACCTATTCGTCCGAGAAAGAGCAACAGTTTTGGAACGAGAATGCGGCTCAATATTTAAACGGCATACTGCGTGGACTGGAAAAAGAAAGTTTACGAATTTCGCCCGATGGCCACATAGCGCAAACACCTCATCCAAACTCTTTGGGTGCTACGCTGACCAATCAATACATCACCACCGATTATTCCGAGGCGTTGCTTGAATTTATTACACCGCCTACGGATCAGTTGCATAAGCCTCTGGAGTGGTTAACCGACATTCATCATTTTGTCTATCAAAATCTGGACAATGAGCTGTTGTGGGCTACCAGTATGCCCTGTGTGATGGGCAATGAACTGGATATCCCATTGGCTTATTTCGGCAATTCAAACTCTGGCCGAATGAAAACCATTTATCGGGAAGGTCTGGGTCATCGATACGGTCGCTTTATGCAGACCATTGCCGGTGTGCATTATAATTTCTCGTTGCCTGATTCTTTATGGCAAGCGCTTAAACAATTTGAAAACAGTGACCAGTCGCTTCAAGATTTTAAATCCGAACGCTACATGGGAATGCTGCGTAATTTTCAACGCAACAGCTGGATCATTCCTTATTTATTTGGTGCATCGCCGGCATTGTGTGAAAGCTTTTTAAATGGACGGCCAACACAATTAAAAACCTTGGTGCCGGGTACCCGCTATGGTCAATACGCAACGTCATTACGAATGAGTGATTTAGGTTACCAAAATAATGTTCAGTCGCGACTTAAAGTGTCAACCAACTCGCTCGATCAATACATAAAAGATCTGGAAAGCGCGATCCGCACAGAAGATCCCTATTATAAATCGGTGGGGGTAAAGGTCGATGGTAATTACAAGCAACTGAATGCCAATGTGTTGCAAATAGAAAATGAGTTTTACAGCAATGTTCGACCGAAGCGTACCTCACAATCGGGCGAACGGCCCACCAAAGCATTACGTCAACGAGGCGTGGAATACATAGAAGTACGCGCACTGGATTTAAACCCTCTCAGCTCTATTGGCGTGACACAAGCGCAGCTGAATTTTCTTGATGCGTTTATGCTGCACAGTTTAATGCAGGACTCTCCCTGCATTACAGAGCGGGAAGAAGCCGAAACCAAAGAAAACTTTACCCGGGTTGTTAAAGAAGGGCGTGATCCACAACTTCATCTTTTAAAAGAAAATAAATTAATATCGCTTAAGGCCATGGCGCAAGATTTATTCAGTGGCTTTTCGGTTGCTGCAACATTACTCGATCAGGCTTATCAAACCAGTGACTTTTCAACCACGGTTGAGCAGCAAAGATCTTTAATCGATCATCCCGAGCAAACATTGTCAGGACAAATTGTTGCTGCTATTGAAAAACGTCAGGATGGTTTTTTCCCCTATGCGTATGAGCTGTCGGAACAATACCTTAACACCTTTTCAAAGCGCCCTTTAAATGACGAGGTTCATCATCTCTTTCGTCAGGAGGCTGAACAGTCACACGAGAAAAAGCAAGCTATTGAGCAGCAAGACTCATTAAGTTTTGAAGCGTTTTTGGCGAGCTATTTTGCCGACTGATCATTATGCATAATCGCAATGCCCATTAATAATAAAGGAGGATCATATGTCTATTTCAATTCGTAAGGCAACAGAGAAGGATTGCTCAACCATATTAATCTTTATTAAAGCTCTAGCCGATTATGAAAAGCTGGCACATGAAGTGGTCGCTACCGAACAGTCACTGCGCGATACTTTATTTGGTGAGCGTCCGGTGGCGCACGTATTTATTGCCGAGTATGACGGCAAGCCCGCTGGATTTTCATTGTACTTCTATAATTACTCAACGTTTCTCGCAAAGCCGGGTATCTATTTAGAAGATCTGTTTGTGCTGCCAGAATATCGCAATAAAAAAATTGGTAAGGCGTTATTGGTTCATCTGGCAAAAACCGCCCTCGAAGAAAACTGTGGTCGTTTTGAATGGTCAGTACTTGACTGGAATACTCCCGCCATTGATTTTTATCGGGCGATGGGTGCCATTGGTATGGATGGATGGACAGTGCAGAGAGTGGAAGGTGATGCGCTAACTGCACTTGCGGCGAAATCTATTGGTTAAAGTAAAGGGTTAAATCGAAAGGTTAAAACCATCGGCTAATACCTCCATTGGATACTCGTTGCGATAGGCCGTCGACAAATTGTAGTTAAGGCTTATTGTAGCTAAAAAGAATGATTTAGGAACTTGGTAATGGATTGTAAATACCACCCCGACACAAAAGCCTCCTGGCACTGCAATGGCTGCGATGTTGCCTTCTGTATTGATTGTGTACCGGAAGATGCCCGCAGCAGCACACCAAAATGTTCGCTGTGTCGACGATATTTAACCCCCATGGGGATCAGCGAAAGCATTACACCTTTCTGGTTTAAGCTCGGCCATTTTTTTGCTTACCCTTTTGCACCGCCATTATTGATTGTGGCCACCGCTTTTTCTTTGCTGTTTGCTTACTTTTTTAATCCAGATAATATTTCACTTATGGCTATTCCATTCTGGTTGATTGCCACTGGATTTATTACCAAAGTATTTTTTTCCATTATGGAGTACACCGCTTACGGAAATCTGGATTCCCCCAACTGGAAGAAAATGATGTCCACCGATAACGGCTGGATGTTTCTAAAACTGCTCGCCATGATGATTGTATTGGTTATAGTTATCTACAAGTTAGCCAGTGTGTCCATGATTTTATCAGTTGGCGTGGCAGTATTTTTCTTTTTGGCTTATCCGGCTATGAATATAATTTTGTGCATGGACAAAAGCATGTGGAGTGCACTTAATCCCGCGCGAATTTTATATGTGATGTCGGCCATAGGTGGCGGCTACTGGATCTTGTTTGGTTTAATCATAATGTTCGGCCTTTCAATGTCGTTTGGTATGTCGTTTTTAGCCGGTTATATCGACCAGTCTGTTGCTGTACCTTTGTCGCAATTTTTCTCTTTGTACTTGTCGTTTGCCATGTACCATATGTTTGGCTATGTCATTTACCAATATCATTTTGAATTGGACTTTTCTGTCCACCGTCAAAACTTATACAAAAATATTCGAGCCCACGGTAAACACACCAGTGAGGTTATGGATGACACTGCAAAAGCCGTTAAAAGCAGTGGGCTGACGGAAGCTGAAATTTTTATTCAGGAAGGTCGCTACGAAGAAGCTGAAGCATCGCTAATTGATGCGCTAAAACAGGACGACAGCGATAACCAGGTGTACGAACTTTTGTATAAGCTTTTTGCCCTTCAAGGCAATATTAGTTACATGGTTAAGTTGTGCGAAAAACACTTGAAGAAACTGTCTGAATCCCGATCAAGCAATTTAATGCGCATTCATTATTTGAATACACTGCAGCACCAAGTCGACTATTGCCCAAAAGATCCTAAAGTAGCGCATCAATTGATTAAAGCTCTTAATCGTAAAGAAGACGCAAAGCCGGCATTGCAATTACTCAATCATCTTAAAAAGCACCATATTGACTACGATGGCCTGGCCGATGCCTGCTTTACCTTTGCAAAAATGCTCACGGAAAAGCTCAATAAACGCCAAGAAGCCGCAAAAATAATTCGCTGGGGCATGAACGTGGCAAATGAGAAACAAAAGGAAGCTATGGGAAATTATTTACGCTTGTTGGTTTGATGGGGATAGCTTTATTAATAAGCGCTTATGCGGGTTAGTAACTATTTTGCGGATATATGTTTGTAGGTAAGTCGCAAATATATTGAATTTATTGACAATACACTGGCGCGTATAATGGACTTATACGCTATAGAGCGATCTATACAGCACAGTTGGAAAAAGTAACTTTTGCTCTAGCGCTTACTGTTAAAGGTCTGTAGGCTTATTAATTAAAGTTGAAAGCGGTTTATTTAAGCTTTCGTGAATATAATATACTGTTAGTGCACTATAAGGCCCATATGCAATTCAAGTTCCAGAAAGCGACAATTGAAGATAGAAATTACTTGCTAGAGCTTAGAAAGCTGACAATGGTTGAGCATCTTGAAAAATCGGGACAATTTCTTTCCGAGCTAGAACACGAGAGAAGATTGGATGAAAATTACGAATGTTCGTATTTAATTGTCCACCATGATGAAGTTATCGGAACATTAAAATATCGAGAATTTGACGAAAAGATTGAGATTATGCAGCTTCAAATTCACCCCGATTATCAATCCAAAGGATTGGGGGGAAAAGTTCTTGAGCAGGTTTTAGAGTATTCCAAGCCAAAGTACCTCGAGTTGACAGTTTTAAAAGAAAATAGAGCGCTTAATCTATACAAAAAACTTGGGTTTTCGGTTTTTGGTGAGGACCAACTTGAGTTCTTTATGCACACAAAGCACTAACAAAGCGCAGCAAAGGGACGGCTTACTTTACGCACGTCTTGCGCTGGTCGCTGCGCTCCCATTTTCGCGCAAAACGTGCATAAAGTAAGCCGCCCCTGTGCGCGGCGTTACATGTACTAAATATGAATAAACTTCTAGTTATTATCAGTTTATTGCTTCCTGTATCAGTGTTTTCTGAAACGCTAGAAGGCGTCTGGGAAATAAAAGTTGCCTCTAGCGGGAAAGATCAATTTCCTTGGTGGCAGCACGTTAAATATCCTACAAAGTTGGAAGTTTCTATAATAAACGGAACTTATAAGTTTCAATTTACAGACCAGCACAATTACACATGTTCTGGATCGGCAATGAGTGTCAATAATAGTAATGAAATTGTTTTTGAGTTTTGCGGTGGCTTAGGCACAAAAAGCGAACTTGCATGGGAGCCAATCCATCATGCAAAATTAGTCCAAGGTAAACTGCATGGTGTAGTAACAACCAATCAACATTTATTCAATTGGGTCGGTGAGCGTGCCAAGACAAACATGTAACAAGGTCAATGACTTCGCGTCTTCGGCGCCGAACGTTCGTAGCTCGCACTGGTTATGGTGGAGTTATGAGTCGACATGAATAGAATGATTTTCTGCTCAATGATGTTTTTTTCAAGTATTTCTTACGCGAACAACGAGAGAGACCAGGGGTGGCACCAGAACATAAAGTTACTTGGGGAAAACGGCGGGAGTAAAACGGCGATTATATCAAAGCTTGGCAAACCAAATGAGGTTAAGGTTTTTACTGCAAGTGATAGCGCTAATTTTTTATCTGGCATTACTCCTTCACATTGCCGAACCATTCAGCAAGGCACTGAAGTCAATGTTTGGGCTTATATGGTTTCGCCCTCAGGGCATTATCAAATATTTTTAACAAATAATAATTTAGTGTGTTTAAGGTGGGTATCTAGTAATGTGCTATTTACAAACATCGCAACTTATAACAAGCGCTAAACAAATAAGGACAGTCATAAACTTTTTCGGCCACTTATGGCTGGCGTTACACCTCTTGCTTCACCTTTCTCAAATGCTCGGTTCCCCACTTTTGCAGAGCCGTAATAATTGGAGCTAGCGTCAAGCCGTAATCAGCCATTGAATATTCCATTCGTGGCGGCACTTCTGGGTATACCTTCCTTACTATCAACTGATCAGCCTCTAATTCCCGGAGTTGCTTGGTTAGCATTCTCTGTGTAACACCCGGCATCAGTCGCCGGAGTTCATTGAAACGGATGGTGTCCGAGTTGGCCAAAGGGGTCGAGTCAATTGTTTATAGTTTAAATTGTTTGGCCTTAATTTATAGTAGAGAAGCAGTGACCCAAAGCGCAGCCGTTTGGTTGCGTTTTTTTGTTTGTAACCGCTAAAAAAATGCTTTTTTACGACCTTAGATTGGGAAGTAACAGCTTACAGGCGGCGTTTATCTTTTCAATAATGGGATCAAAGTGAAGATCAGAGATCTTCACTTTGACCATTTTTCCCAGTAAGCCGATCAGGGTAAACCGGTTGAAGTGATCAATTTATGCCGGCACACCAATCATTTTGATGCAGTGCCTACAGGTACGGGAACTGGTGAAAATGATCATCTTGGCTATTTTTAATTGATCATATTATTCCGGTATGTATTGACCACTCTACTGATAATTATCATCATAAGCTTCTAGTAGAGCGGTAATACAGCTATGCCCATGAATTACGCTCATCGAAATTAAGCGTTCTATTGTGACGAACATTGCTGCAGTCATGATGATGAAGAACGACAGTGCAGAGAAATATGGGTCTTTATCAAGAACACCCAGGACCAATACCAAATAAAATTGTTGTAAGCCAAGCAATTGCGATGATGAACAAAAAACGATCTTTCTCTACAATTATTGCTCGCATAAATACAGGTCGTCATTAAAAGAGTCATTGTACCTAACTGTAATGACTTTCTCTGTTCCATTTCCATTATTAGAATACTGAGATGCATTCATCGTTTTAAAATTATTGCGATTTTATTGGTGATTGAGTTTTATTTGTAATCGTTCGGATTATGTCGTTTTAATTTCTTGCGGGATGTGAGTTTTGAGTCTAGCTTGTAAAAAGGAGTTTGTTACATCAGTATTTTCTGGAATATGGTTAGTGAAAAATTAAGCCGTAGTAGGTCAGTCTAATCTGAGTTGATTTTGGAGAAGTTCAAACGATGGATAACTATAATTATGAAGCTTTATGTGAAATTATTGGTCAAGAGGTTGTTGTCGAAGATAGTCAGGGCAATGCCGTTTCTTTAAAGCTCTCAGACGTCAATAAAGGGAAAATAGATGGCGAGGAATGGGAAGCTTTTTCTGTTATTTATCAGGGGGGGGAAAGAATTCTTTATTCCTCAGGGAACCTACATTCTTAAACACTCAGAATTCGGTGAGCGCGAGCTTTTTTTGTCACCCAACTCTGAAACAGAATACGAAACGGTTATCGCACGAGAGCGTAAAAAAACAAGCCTCAGCGTCGATACTATAGAGCCGATTATGACAATATTACGGACACCACTCCATCAGCAAATAAATATCATTTGTTTGGGTTTTCAACTTAAATCCAAGTCGTTCGTAAAGTTGCTTGGCCGGGTTGTTATGTTCCACATGAATTGTCACAGTTCGGTTACTTTGGCGCGCTTCTTCAAACAATTGCGTGAAGTAATAGGATCCCAGCTCGAGATTTCGGTAGTCGGGCATCAAAGCAATATCAACCACTCGAATTTCGTTTTTCCAGTAATCGACAAACAGCCGGCCAACGGACTTACCCTGGTATTCAATTATATAAAAGGCATCGCTGCAATAATACTGTGTGTAATGCGACAGCTGAGCGTTGAACTGTTGCGTAATAAATTGTTTTTTTTCTTCCGATGTAAAGTTGGTCATTGCCAACTCGCTCTCTCGGGTCGATGCATAGAGAGAACGCATAAAGGGAATATCATCGGTTGAAAATTTTCGTAAAGAAACTTTTTGAGTCCAGTTTTTTATTGTCATAGAAATTGGATTGGAAAGTAAAAAAATAGATTGTGGGGTGACTCACATAAATTGTAAAGAGGAAACTGTTATGGCTGAACCTTTTTTAAGTGAAATACGAATGTGGGGATTCGGTTGGCCTCCACGAGGTTGGCAGGAGTGTGATGGTCAGTTAATGCAAATCAGTCAGAATGAGGCGTTATTTTCGCTTCTAGGAACAACGTTTGGTGGTGATGGTCGCTCCTCCTTTGGTTTACCCGATTTGCGCGGTCGATCGCCGATGCACTCAGAAGAAGGGGAAATTCAACTGGGTGAAAGAGCCGGTACAGAATCCGTCACGTTAAATGTTGCTGAAATGCCGGTCCATACTCATACGTTACGAGGTTCGACAGAAGACGCAAACGCCAATGATTTTTCGGGACGAGTGCTTGCAGCTGGTTATCAGACTGAAGGACGTCCAGCTCGTCGGGGGCCAAAAGATGTTTATGGATCGCCTAATAACCTGGTGCCGCTGAATTCGCAAAGTGTATCGAATGCTGGAGGTAATTTGCCTCACAATAATATGCAACCTTCGTTGGTTGTGAATTTTTGCATTGCCGTAACGGGTTTATTTCCGTCTCGCAATTAACTCAGGAGGACTGAATCAATGAGTGATCCATATATCGGCGAAATACGCATGTTTGCGGGTAATTTTACTCCGCGTTCTTGGGCGAATTGCAGTGGACAAATGATAGCAATATCTCAGAACAATGCCTTGTTTGCATTGTTAGGTACAACTTATGGTGGCGATGGTCGTACATCTTTTGGCTTGCCTGATTTTCGTGGACGTATTCCGATTCATCAGGGACGAGGTAATGGTTTAACGCCGCGCTTTTTAGGACAGCGGCTGGGTTTCGAAAGAGAAACATTGAGCACAAATCAAATGCCGAGCCATAATCATGCGTATGTGGCCAGTCGTGATGATGCAGACTCCAGTAATCCGGCAAATGATGTGATGGCGTCGCAATCCGATGGCGATCAACCCTATGCAGGGAGTCCCTCGGATCCCGCAAATTTTCAACAATTAAACAGCCAAACCATTGCTTTTTCAGGGGATAGTCAGTCGCACAACAACATCATGCCGTTTTTGTGCGTTAACTTTATCATTTGTATGGTTGGTGCTTTCCCGCAACGACAATAAGGAGCCAATAATGTCAGAACCGTTTATTGCAGAAATTCGTATGTGGGCATGTAACTTTGCGCCACGTTCCTGGGCCTTTTGTAATGGCCAGTTATTACCTATTTCAGAAAACACAGCACTGTTTGCGTTGATAGGCACCATTTATGGCGGTGATGGAAGAACAACCATGGCGCTTCCTAATCTATCGGATCGCGTGCCCATGAACCCAGGCAATGGTCCGGGGTTAACACCAAGGCGATTGGGTGAACGCAGTGGCCAAAAAGAAGTCACGCTGACTGAAGCTCAGTTACCGCAGCACGATCATATTTTAAATGGTGTTGCTGAAGGAGGAAATTCAGGCCAACCAAGTGAGGCTCATTTTATGGGGCAAGATGTCGATTCGGCAGCAGAAATTATTTCTTACACGTCGGATCAAATGTCATTAAATGCTAACTTATCGCCACAAAGTCTTGCTAACGCCGGGCAAAGTCTTGCGCATGAAAATCGACAGCCTTTGATGGGCATTAATTTTTGTATTGCGCTTCAAGGACTGTTTCCTTCTCGCAGTTGAAAAAAGTGCTGAAGCATAGGCTTCGACTCATTTTAGGTAAGAGTATTCAGTGAGTAAGGGCGACATTGAATGAATAGACAGTATTACTTCATTTCAGGTTATTTTGATTGGGGTTAACTTTGGTTATTGCTCATACACAGGAAAACTCTCAATTGTATGCAGCGATGTCCAGTCTGGAGGTTTCTTTAATGAGTGATTGATGAACAACTGGGGCTAGTGATAGGATCTTTACTTTTTTGACGACAAACTTAGTGGGGAGAATAGTTACTAGTCATAACAGGAGGGAGAGCAATACCGATATAAATTAAAGTGTATTTTTTAGTTAAAATAAAACTATATGTATTTAATTTCTTGCGGTATATGCTTTTTGAGTCTAACTTGATAGAAGGAATTTACTGTATCAATTTTTATTATTATCCATTTGGATGATTGTTTATAAAACACTCAACTTATAGAGAATGCTATAACTTATAAAAATTTAGTTGAGAAATGATAGTGATGGTAATTACTACTTGGCTCACCTCGTTGCTGTGAGCCTTGATGTTATATGTTCTAATTTACTAGAAACCCTATAAAATAGTTTATAAATTATGCTTAATAAGTTTCACTTTATTTCGGGGCTGCCACGTTCTGGTTCGACATTACTCTCAGGATTGTTAAAGCAAAATAATCGTTTTTATGCGGCAATGTCCAGCCCGGTTGCATCTTTAATGAATGGATGTCTTGAACAAATGGGTGCGGGAGGAGAGTTTTTCACCTTTTTTGACGATAAAAAGCGTAAACATGTATGTCACTCGCTTTTTCAATCCTATTACTACGACAAAACCGATTATGATGTAATCTTTGATACCAATCGAATCTGGAATGCTCGCTTGCACCAGCTCTCAGAGTTATTCGAAAACTTTAAGATTATTTGTTGTGTTAGGAATCCTGCTTGGATAATGGATAGTTTTGAACGTATTTACCGAAAAAACCCCTTTGATTACAGTCGCATGTACAGTCCGCAATCTCGGCAGACGGTTTATTCGCGATGTGAAGCGCTAATCAATGCTGCAGGTGTTGTTGGAAGTGCTTGGACTGCGCTAAAAGAAGCCTATTACGGCGAGCATTCTCATCGATTACTGTTACTGGACTACGACTTACTCACGCAGCATCCTGAAAAAACACTTCGATTGTTGTATGAGTTTATTGATGAATCTCCGGTCGATCACGATTTTGAAAATGTTGACTATCAGGAAGCCGACTTTGATGAAAAGTTGGGAGTCAAAGGTTTGCATACGGTAAGACGAAAAGTTGAGTTTTCACCACGCCGAACCATTTTACCGCCGGATTTGTTTGCCAAATACAGTGAAATGGCATTTTGGAAAGATAGTACAGGGACTAATGCCAGTATTATTTCGCCGAAAGAATCTTAGATTTTTATTGAATTAATTATAAATTAGGATGAAGTTATGAATCGAGAAAGCGTTCATCAGATTGCCGTTGCTATGCTTCCTTTAAGCTTGGGCGTGAGTATGGGGTTATCTTCGTCGCCGACAGGATCTTATTATGGTCGCTCATCCTCTGCATCACTTTATCGATCAGGTAATGTTGATGTTTTTCTTGATCGCCCTGTACAACCATTGGGTAATCGTCAATCAAAGAAGGCTAAAACGAATAAACAATTGTTGGCTTTAAAGGATTTGTCTGCAAGTAATTTAGATATTCCTGACAATATTAATTCTGATACACAAAAGAGAATGAATTTAAGCCATGTCGACGATGTAAAGTTAATTAAGCTTAACAAAAATGAGAGTACTAATTTAAATAGTCAGTCATTAACTTATCAGGAAATTGAGCTAAAAACATTACACCCAACCAGAGAACTAGTGATTATTGATGCCTCAATCGAAGACAAGCATGTTTTTTATAATATGAGTCGCCCTGGTGTGGATGTGGTTGAAATTAAGTTTACTAAAAACAGCTTAAATCAACTATCCAACGCTCTTGCTAATTATCAAAATCTTGATGCATTGCACCTGGTGTCTCATGCAAAAAAAGGCGTTATTTATTTAGGAAAGCAAGCTATAACAGAAGATAAGTTGAAGCAAGATGTTCAAGCTTTAGCTTCTATTGACCACGCGCTAAAAGATAAAGGTGATGTTTTAATTTATGGTTGTGATTTAGCGGCAAACTCATCCGGTGATCATTTATTAGAATTGATTGCAAATAAAGCAAATGTCGACGTTGCTGCTTCCAATAACAAAACAGGAGCTAGCGATAAAAACGGCGACTGGGACTTGGAAATTGTTAAAGGGAATATTGAAACCGATAAACCTTTCAGCGATTTAGCGTTAAAAGATTTCACGTCAATTCTCCCGATTCCTGGGGAAATTCGATTTGAAATTAGCGCCGCCACTTCAGGTGCTTATGATGGAGCCGCGGGCACTGATGCAAGTTATACCAATGGGGGGTATACCATTGTTGCAGATGGTGCTGATGTTAGTACGTATATAACGAACGGCAGTAATTATGTTTATGCCGGATTCTTCAGTAGTCCTGAATCTTTATTAACTTTAGACTTTTCAGGTGGTGAGACCTTTGATGCTTCGTCCATTTACATTAAAAATGGCAATGTAAACGGCGCAGACTTCACAATTACATCCGATGTTGGGGATTCCGTTACCTCATCATCTTTAGCAACTTACAGCGGAGAGACGGTTGATTTAACCGGATTCGATGGCATCACAAAACTCTACATTACGCCAAGTACGCCGACTTTTTGGGGTGTTGATAACCTGAATATGAGTTTTAATACCAACACCACTCCTGCCATCAGTATCGATAATTCTACACTGGCATTTACCGAAGGCGATGGTGTAACTCAAATTGATAGTGCTGCAACTTTAAGCGATGCTGACGGTGATGCCGACTGGAATGGTGGAACACTGGTTGCGCAAATAACAGCAAATAACGAAGCGGCCGATCAACTTTCAATCCCGGATAATGTTGTTGGTTTGATCAATACATCAGGAACGAATTTATTAAACGGTGGAACCGTCATAGGAACACTGAGCGCCAGTGAAGGAACCGTGACCAATGGTACGGCGTTAACCATTACGTTTGATTCCGATGCAACCAACGCATTGGTGCAACAAACCTTACGCGCGATTCATTACAACAATACATCAAGCACACCGGGAACTTCTGATCGTACCGTTACTTTTACAGCGACGGACACCAATACCGATAGCGCCAACGATACAAGGACAATTTCGGTTGATGATACGCCCGACAGTGACGGCTCATTAACGGCTGCCGGTGGTGTAACTGAACCCGTAGGTTTAGATACAACGGTCGATACGGTCGGCGAAGCGGTTGATATTTTCGATTTTACGTTAAGTGATGGTGGAACATCTGACGGATTGGCCATGACAGTCAGTGAGGTGGTCGTTAATGTGAGTGGAACAACAACCGACACGCAACGCGACAATATCACCTGGCGACTGAATGGAAATGATGTGTCGAATGTGACGGGAGTTTATAACGCCGGAGCCGACACCATTACCTTTTCTGGATTGAGTATTTCCATTGCTGATGGTGGCAGTGAAACGTATACCATCAATGCTTATTATAACGACAACACCAATGTTACTGAAGACAATACGTTTATTCTAAGTGTGGATGGCGATACCGACTTAACAGTGGGTGGTGCTGGTACACAAATGGGAAGTACGTCTGCCATAACTAATGGTAGTGGCGGAACACTCGATGTTACTGCATCTGCATTAGCGTTTACAACACAACCGGCAGGATCGGTATCAGGCGGTGCATTAACCACACAGCCAGTGGTGACGGCACAAGATGCGTTTGGTAATACGGATGTTGACTTTACTGAAACGATTGCATTAACTGAGTCCAGCGCCGGTACACTAACAAACGCAACACAGAGTGCTGTTTCGGGAGTTGCCACGTTTACCAATGTGACCTACACCGCAACCGCAGACCAACAAAGTTTTATCTTAACCGCAAATGATCAAGACGGTGTGGGATCTGATTTATCAACAACTGACGCTAATTCAGTTACTTCCGATGTGGTGGCTACCTTACTGCTGTTTGATACACAGCCAGCTCCTTTATCTGTTAACAGCGGTATTGCAACTAACTTTACAACGGTGCCGGTTGTTTCTGCACGAGATGCTATCGGGGTAGTTGATACTGGCTACAGCACCGACATTACGTTAGTCGAGGTGAATGGAGCGGGTTCGGCAACCATGAGTGGAACGGGTGACACCGATGGTAATGGTGCGACGGTGTCCATTACGCCCAGTTCGGGAGTGTCCACATTCAGTAACATGCAGATCACTTATACTGCCTCTGGTGGATCGTCGGAAAACTTTAACCTGCAGGCCAGCTCGGGTGGTCTGTCTACGGTCAACAGTAATCAGTTGACCGCACAGGTGCAAGACAATGATGGTAGTTTGATAAGTGCTGCTGGAGTAATAGAGCCGGTTGGCCTGGCGACGACAGTGGATACTATCGGCGAAGCGGTGAATGTGTTCGACTTTACTTTATCGGATGGAGGCACCGCAGATGGAATGGCTATGACGGTATCGCAGGTGGTAGTAAATGTTTCTGGCACCACGTCAGACGTTACCCGTAACAAGGTCAACTGGCAGCTAAACGGGCCGGATGTCAGTAATGTTACAGGAACCTATAACGCTGGAAGCGACACTATTACCTTCACCGGTTTGTCGATTTCTATCGCGGATGCTGCCAGTGAGATCTATACACTCAGTGGCTATTACAATGACAATACAGGGTTGACGGAAGATCAGACGTTTGTTTTTTCCGTTGATGGAGACTCGGATCTAACTGTTGGCAGCTCCGGAACACAGATGGGGGTGACTTCAGCAGTGACTAATGGTACGGGATCTACCATTGATGTCACAGCTTCTATTTTAGCCTTTATCACACAGCCTGCAGGCTCAGTATCGGGTAATACATTAACGACACAACCAGCGGTTACCGCACAAGATGCGTTTGGTAATACCGATACCGACTTTACCGAAACCATTACAGTAACCGAAGCCAGCTCGGGCTCTTTATCCAATGGCAGCGTTTCTGCCTCTTCGGGTGTGGCGACCTTTACGAATGTGATATACACCGCGACTGCGGATCAGCAAAGTTTTACCCTGACCGCGAACGACCAGGACGGTGTGGGTTCCAACTTATCAACGGTCGATTCAAATGCCGTAACGTCGGATGTAGTCGCAACAACACTGGTTTACCAAACGCAACCCGCGCCTTTAAGTGTTAATAGTGGCGAAGCAACAAATTTCACAACTGTACCAGTAGTGTCTGCACAAGATGCTAATGGTGTTGTTGATACCGGGTACAGTACCGACATTTCGTTGGCCGAAGTTAACGGTGCCGGAACCGCAACCATGAGTGGCACAGGCGATACCGATGGTAATGGCGCAACCGTTTCGATTACACCAAGCTCCGGTGTTTCAACTTTTACTGGATTACAAATTACTTATACCGCCAGTGGTGGCTCCAATGAAAACTTTAATCTGCAAGCTAGTTCCGGTGGGTTGACCTCCGTCAACAGCAATCAGATAACGGGTGTGGTTAATACTGCGCCTTCCATTACTAGTACAGCCATTACGACTGCAACGGAAGACTCTGGCTACAGTTATACATTAACAGCAACCGATGCCGACAGTGATCCGCTCACTTTTAGTGCGCCAACGTTACCGAGCTGGTTAAGTTTTAACGCGGGCACTGGCGCATTAACCGGAACGCCAACGAATGATGAAGTGGGTAATCATAATGTGACGCTTCGTGTAAACGATGGCACCGTCGATGTTGATCAAAGCTTCACCATTACCGTGAGCAATATTAATGATGCTCCGGTGGTGACGAGCACGGCAATCACGGCTACAACAGAAGACGCTGCTTACAGTTACACCTTCACGGTAACGGATGACGATAGTGGCGATACCTTAACGTTAAGTGCGCCAACGTTACCGAGCTGGTTAAGCTTTAACGCGGGCACTGGCGCATTAACCGGAACGCCAACGAATGATGAAGTGGGCAATCATAATGTGACGCTTCGTGTAAACGATGGCACCGTCGATGTTGATCAAAGCTTCACCATTACCGTGAGTAATATTAATGATGCTCCGGTGGTGACGAGCACGGCAATCACCGCTGCAACAGAAGACGCTGCTTACAGTTACACCTTCACGGCAACGGATGACGATAGTGGCGATACCTTAACGTTAAGTGCGCCAACGTTACCGAGCTGGTTAAGCTTTAACGCGGGTACTGGCGTATTAACCGGAACGCCAACGAACGATGAAGTGGGCAATCATAATGTGACGCTTCGTGTAAACGATGGCACCGTCGATGTTGATCAAAGTTTCACCATTACCGTTAATGGAGTAAACGATTTGCCAACAGGTGAAGTAATAATTAACGGTACACCAGTACGAAACGAAACATTAACCGCTGAAACATCATCCATTGTTGATGAAGATGGTTTAGGAGCCTTTTCATATCAGTGGCAACGTTCGAGTTCGAATATTTCTGGCGCAACCGGGTCAAGTTATTTACTGGGTGACGATGATGTTGGCCAGACCATCCGTGTGGTTGTGAGTTATACCGATGGTGGTGGTACAGAGGAAACCTTAATCAGTGATGCAACAGAGAGCATAGCTGATCTGGATTCCGATGGAGATGGTATTCCTGATCTTGTAGAAGGGACAGGCGATACTGATGGCGATGGTATTCCTGATTACTTGGATGAAGACAGTGACGGAGATGGTATTCCTGATAGTGAAGAAGGGACTAGTGACTCTGATGGTGATGCCATACCTGATTACTTGGATTCCAGTCCGGATGAAGACGGCGATGGTATACCCGATGTGATGGATGGTAATGCCAATATAGATACTGATGGTGATGGTGAAGCCGATGTCTTTGATACGGACAGCGACAATGATGGTATTCCCGATTTTAACGAATCCAATGCTAGCGGTTTGGATACTGACGGTGACGGCATAGATGATGCCTTTGATGTGGATCAAACAGGAGGCACTGATTCAAATGGTGATGGTATTGATGATGCCGCTCTGGTGGATACTGACAGTGACGGTATTGCCGATGCGTATGATCGGGATTCCGACAATGACTTGGTTCCCGATGCATTAGAAAACGAGTTGGGATTAGCTTTAAGGCAAAATGTTGATCTTTCCCGTTTGTTAATGGAGATGACATCCGACTTTGATGGTGATGGCGTAGAGGATTATCGTGATAATGACTCCGACCAAGATGGTATTACCGATCGCGCTGAATCGTTGGTAAGTGATACTGACAGTGACGGTGATCAAATTGTCGATGCTTTCGATGTTGATATAACCAGCGGTACTGATGCAAACCTTGATGGCATTGACGACAACGTGAGTTTACAGAATTCCGACAACGATCAATCGCCTGATATGTTTGACCTCGATTCAGATAATGATGGCCTGTCAGACGTTACCGAAGCTGGGTTTAATGATACGGATCAAAACGCCTTATTAGACGAAGCTGATGTAGCCACCGATACTCCACAATCAACTGATAACGATGGTATCCCTGACTATCTGGATCGTGACAGTGACGACGATGGCACTTTCGATATTTTATCCGGCGGTGGCGCATCGCTCGATATCGATGGCGATGGTCAAATTGATAATGCGACCGACACCGACGGCGATGGCTTGGTTGATTCAGTGGATGAAGAACAGAATCAATTTGGTAACGCACCTGATCGCGATGGCGATGGTATAGCCAGCAGTACCGATCGTGATGATGACGGTGACGGTATTGCCGATGTTGTCGAAGGTACTCTTGATAATGATCAAGACGGTTTAATCAACGCAAATGATCGTGATAGCGATGGTGATGGATTAACAGACCAGTTCGAGGCGAATCGTCCTGCACCGCTTGGTCAAGATGCTGATAGTGATGGTATAGACGATCGTTACGACGTTGATTTTGCGGGCGGTAACGATGCCAATGGAGATGGTATAAGTGATGCTTTTTCCGTGGTTGATACCGACGGCGATGGTCAGCCCGATTATCTTGATACTGACAGTGATAACGATGGCATCAGTGATTTGCGTGAACAAATTAATGTGGTGTTATCGGGTCAGGATACCGATGGCGATGGTCTCGATGATGCAATTGATGTTGATCAAACTAGCGGTGTAGATGCCAACGGAGATGGTATGGATGACAGTGTGTTTAACAACGACGATATTGATGGCGACGGTGTGTTAGCGTTCCGTGATCTCGACACCGACGGTGATGGTATTTTAGATGCTAATGAAGACGGCGACTTTAATAATGATGGCATTGATGATCGTATTCAGGCTGAAATTAAAGTAGAGCCAACGTCTAGCAGTGGTAGTTCTAGTTTCATCCTACTATTCATGTTAATGATGTTGGCAACATTAAGGAATTCAGTGAAAGCGCGATTAATTTTGGCGTTAATCGCAACGAGTCTATTTTCGTTTAAGCTTAATGCCTCCGAAAACAATGCATGTATTTCCGGAAAAGAATCAAAAAATATGTGCTGGTATATAGGGATGGGAATTGGCGCATCGAAATTCAATCCGTTAACTGAAAATACTAACTGGCAAATAACAGACGATTCATCTACTGCGTCAAAATTAACCTTGGGTCTCGATCTGGGACACGACTGGTTCAGCGAATTGAATTATTCAAGACTCGGAAATGCCAAGTTAGAAAGTGTAAACCCATCATTACAAAATACCGGTAATATTCGATACGACATGTCATCTCTGGCCGTTGGCTATCGCTTACGCGTTAAACAATACGGTTCATTAAATATAAAGGCAGGTTGGGCCGGTATGCATGCAACCTCTAATTTCATCCCCACAGAAAACGACAATTTTTTTATGTGGGGTATTGGAGGGCGCTGGCCTGTCGGCGAGTATGGTCAAGCTTTTCAAGTAGAATATGAACGATTTAAGGATGATATTTCTGTAATGTCTTTAAGTTTTGTTAAGTATTTTTAAGTTGAGACAGTTTTGGCATATATAGTTATTTTTAAATTATTCTATGTAAGCTAAGACTGAGGAGTTATTACCTAGTTGGTCGTTAGAATTGCTTATTCGACCATTTGTTTCATAATTAAATGACTCCACCAACCAAAAGAGGGAACGATTATGGGACAACGTACAGAATACAAGCCTGGCACCTTTTGCTGGCCAGAACTTGCGACAACAGATGCCAATGCCGCTAAAAAGTTTTATGGTGATCTTATGGGATGGCAGGCGATTGATATGCCAACTGAACAGGGCAGTTACACATTTTGGCAGTTAGATGAAAAGACGGTTGGAGCAATGTATCCGTTGACGGCTGAGCAACGTGAACGCAGCATACCACCGCACTGGATTTGTTACGTTTCTGTGACGGACCTTGATGTATCGCTTAAGAAATTAACGTCATTAGGTGGCTCAGTATCGCTTGGCCCACACGAGGTTGGTGAGGCTGGTCGAATGGCGTTTGTGCAAGACCCACAGGGTGCAAACTTCGCATTATGGCAACCGTTAAACAACGCAGGCGCCGAGATAGTTAATGAGCCGGGCACTTTATGCTGGAATGAACTGGCCACAACCGATGCTGCAGCGGCGGAAAAATTTTACAGTGAGTTATTCGGCTGGACTGCACAAACGGAAGACATGTCGATGGGGCCCTATACGGTTTTTTCTAACGGTGAACAAGCTGCTGGCGGTGTCATGCAAATGAATGAAGAGTGGGGTGATATACCGCCGCACTGGATGACCTATTTTTCAGTGGCCGATACCGATGCTGAGTGTGAAAAAATTAAGTCTCTCGGAGGATCGGTTTGTGTTGAACCTTTTTATGTACCCGAAGTTGGCAAGCTGGCGGTTATTAATGATCCTCAAGGTGCAACATTTTCAATTATCAAATTAGATGCGCCCGATCCATAAGCTGGGTGATTTAAATTAATTTCTAACATGAGCATACGAGGAGAATTAAGTTTCACTCGTATGCTCAGCTAAATAGGTTTGGTTAAACTAAATACACATCTTTAGTTACAGTCACCAATTCGCTTGGTTGTCCAGTCCATATTCATTGCCATAACCATTCCGGCCATATTCATATTAATGGCCATATTGCCACTGCCTGCTGTGCTGCTGGACTGAAACTGACCTTCAACGGAAGCACTAGCGCCCGCCATATCGCACTTCATATTAAAGGTTAAGGTATTACCATTCAGCTCATTGGTGATGGTTTTGCATTCTTTCATTTCTTTCACCAGATCAGCAGGGTCAAAGCTTGTTTGCTTTACACATTCCTGGCTTGTTTCAGTAATCGGAGTGCCGCTGATGGGATCAGTCCGTGTCATAGTGGTTTCCCACAAGCCCGGGTTGATTGGCAATTCTGCGGAAAATGCCGATGAATTAATCAATACAGATGAGACAATAATTGCAATGGATAAATAACGCATGGAACACTCCTTTGTTTTGGATGAATTTTAATAACTACTTTTGAATGGTTTGTTATAAATAATAAACGCTTTTATTCATTAATGCTGACTTTCACTCGATATAGTTTGATTGAGTTTTAGACAGTTTGTCTACCATAAAACAGCTTATTACAAATATTCAAGTGACGGTTTGGCATTTGGTCAATTTTGTTAAAAATTGGTTGAGATTGCTTGAGAAACTATGATTTGTGCCACTTTATACCAATACGTAACCTCCTAACTGTAATAAAATCGCGTCTTGCGGTGACTGGAGGAGTGGTACAGTAATTGCTGCTGTAATCAAAATTGCAAAGAGTTATTGCAAAGAGTTAATGCAATGACCAATTGTTATGAATAATCGCTAATGCTTAGGTTGAATTTATTTTAAGAGGGTATTCCATTGTCAGAGAATGCGAATGATGTTTCAGAAGACGTGTACAGCATATTTAAGCGAGCTTCAGCAAGTGATTCTATGGGTAACTTAGCGCCAGTAAATAAAACTGATTTAGATTCAGACAAAATTCGCTCTCCGGCTATGAATTCATCTGTTTCATCTTCACAGCTGGTGGATCCTCAGTGTTATTTTCAGGCCGAAAGTCAGGCCAGAGAATATTTTGAAACTCTTGAAGATATTGCCAATAAAAATGATTTCTTAGCGAAATTATCACAGGATTATCAACAATGGAAAAAGCACAATAGAACATCGATTAAACACAATAGTCTATCGCATCAAATAATCAGGGGGAATAATGAGACTCTGGAAGATTCGAGCTCCCTTGATACTTATTCAGTTGATGTAAACTCCTGGTCATTTCTTAAAAAGTTACACGCCGAAAGAAATCTTAAACATTATTTAACCAAATCCATTCGCTACATTTTCATGCGTGACTTGGGCTTGTCATTAGCCGATAAAACAACGCAAAAAAATATTGAGCAATTGGTAACAAAATTAAATGGATGGATTAAAAATAATGTTAGCAACAGCTCTGGCTCAGGTTCTGAGCCAGATTCTGGCGTCGATTTTTCCGATAAACTGTTGTATGAGAAAGCCAGACAGTACGGGGTTGAGCAAAGCTACTGTTGGTTAATGGCTAAACTGGCACTTGTGCAGCAAAATATGCCTGAGGGTGTTAACGCCACTCAAGGTAGCCGTAAGTTGGTTAAGATTATTGCAGGAGTGGTATTGCATCAACTGATGGCTATGCCTGAACAGCTAACCGACAAAGAAAAATCACAAAAGGTAGAGCGAGCCATACAACTGGGTTATTGCTATGGCTTAACTTATCCTTTTATAGATGATCTGCAAGACTCGGCCATGACATTATCAAGTAATGAGCAGACCTTGTTTAACAATGCAATTCGCGAAAGTTTACTGTCAGGGACAGTGGTTGACTGCCCTGAGTTCAGTGAAAAAAATAAAGCCACCATGCAATTTGTATATACGGAACTTAAGCAGGCTTTTGAATTAATTAAGCAACACTTGCCAGACTCACAATCAACGCGGTTTTTTCAGCAGGCCTACATATTTTTTGAGGCGCAAAATATTGATAGAGCTCGTCAACTGTCCGATGAAAATATTAGCGCTTCAGATCTATTTATGCCCATTATTTTAAAATCATCGGGATGTCGTCAGGTAGCAAAAGATATTGTATCTGACAGTAACGATAGTGATTTTTCTTTTCGCACTTTTTGTTTTGGTATTTACAATCAGTTTAATGACGACATTAAAGATATTTTTGATGATATAAAAGAAAAGGCGGTGACTCCCTACAGTTATCATCTCCATAAACAGAATCATTCAATAAGCGATAATAGTGCAAATCCTTATCGGATCTATTGGTCGGTGGTGTTTTATTTGATCCATGAAGTCTATGGCAATGAACCACAAGCTAAGTCGCTATTGCTTGAGCGCAGTATCAACGCTCATCGAAGTTTGCGCCAGTCCATTGGCGAGCAGTCTTATGATCATTTAAGACAACAGTTATTATCTACGGGTGATTTTGCGTTTGATCAAATGTTTCATCAGCTGGTGGTTGAGTCGGAAAACGTTGCCTGGTTTGATAAATTTGTTAGCACACAGGTGACAAATTATTTTCAACAAAGTCAACAAGCGTCTGCTGATTTTAAGCATGAGTACCAATCGATACAAAACACCATTAATAAACATCTTGGTGTTACTTTATCGAGCTTTCAGCAGCGCACAAAGTCGTTACATAATGGCTATTCTTTAACACGCGCGGCAAATTACAGTTTATCGGCTGGTGGCAAGCGGTTACGTGGTGTGCTTGCTTATGTGACGGGCGTGTATCGCTACGGTCTCGAGTTTGAACAAATAAAACCGGTGTTTCGATTGATCGAATATATGCATACGGCATCGATTATTTTTGATGACAAACCTTCGCAGGATAATTCAGATTTACGACGTGGCAGTGCTTCGCTGCATAAACATTTGCAATGCGAAGCTTCGGCGGAGTTAACCGGTATTTCTTTAATGATGAAAGCGGTTGAAGTGCAAAGCAGTATCCCTGATGTGCCACAGAGCAATATATTACAGTCGTTGCAGTATTCTGCTCGTGTGACTCAGGCGATCTGTGACGGACAATTGATGGATTTAAAGTGCGATCCTTCAACAGCATCTATTGAACAATTGGAAACCCTATGCTTTCTTAAAACCGGGTTGGCTATTGAAGCATCTTTATTGATTCCAGCCATTTTGGCGGGTGAAAATGATATTCAAAAGTCTAAGTTAAAAGAATTTGCCCGACATCTTGGCCTGGCTTTTCAGATAAAAGATGATTTATTGGATGCAACCGGCAATGAGCAACAATTGGGTAAGCCACTTAATCAGGATTCGCAACAAAACAAAGCAACCTTTGTAACCTGTTTAGGTGTAGAGGGGGCGAGCACACGCATGTTTCATCACTATTATCGGGCATTAGATTTACTCGATTCATTTCCGGAGATGCGTGCGTTTATGTCTCAGGTTTCGAATTATGTGATTTACCGTGATTCATAGGATGATTCATAGGAACAATTAACCGCTTCATAAAATCACAGTTATTAGAAATGGTTTTGCTCGTGCCGATTATTTTGTTCGCGCAACAATAAAAAAGTCACCTTTCATATGGGCCACAACTTCACTGGCGCGATCACACAGTTGTCCTTCAAGTTCACAGTGCGCTTTGCCCTTGGCTTGCGCTTGTTGTGTCATATCGAGGATTTGCTGCTCACTGATCTGTAAGCTTAAATGCAAATCGCTGGTTGCCGGTTTTACGAATTCCATGGTTAAATTTTTCAGAGTTGGAACCGTGGTTTCACTGTCAAAAGAAGCTAAAAATAATGCGCCTCCGGTAATATCCGCCAATGTAAATTGCGCGCCCGCGTACATGCTACCCATGTGATTTTTATTCGGCTCCAGTGGAATTTCGCAGGTGGCTTTACCGCGCTCAAGATGAATCACTCTAAGTTTGGCTCGCTCCACAAATGGAATAGCCTGCTCAATGCTGCTTTTTAGCGAATGATGATTATCTGACCGATCTTTAGCTGACGTAGAATCAGTGGACATGGCTACCTCCCGGATACTCAATGAATGGGACGTAACAAGTATAGCCTATGGATAAAGAATCGAAAAAGCCTGCTGAGGCAGTTTAAATCTTTGACTCAGCAGGTTTGTAGAATATAACTCACAATTAAACGTGTTTACCACGTTCCCAATCTGTGTGTTTTAAAAGTGTTTTACCGGCTTCAACGGCGCCATCTTCCATAGTTGTACCCATGGAGTCATTCCAGCGGTTTAAATAGCCAAATAATGCAATAACCCCTAACATTTCGACAATTTCACCTTCGTCCCAATGTTGATGTAACGCTTGTTCAATGGACTCATCCACTGCGTTGGGAACCGCAGAAGCAGCCAGAGCAAACTCAAAAGCGGCTTTTTCTGCATCGCTGTATAAATCACTGCTGCGAAACTCCCAGATATTTTCCAGTCGTTCATCGGTGCCGCCATAGCGCTGGGCAGCCAGTATGGTGTGTGCTTCACAGTAGCGGCAGCCGGTGTTGGCACTGGTGAGGTATCCAATCAAGCGTTTTTGTTCGCTGGTCACACGCCCTTGATTTTCCATAACGGCTTTATTCAGTTGAATAAACGCCTGAGCAATCGCCGGTCGTCGCTGCATGGTCAACACACTGTTGGGACAAAAGCCCAGTGTTTCGTTGAAGAATTTTGCTAATTCGGCGACTTCAGCATTGTGATCGGAAGGTAATGGGGTGACAAGTGGCATAGGGTACTCCTGCAAATATAATTTTATATGTAATTACTTTAAGGGTTGTGCTTAATAATGTCTATTGCTTTGGATTGAAGTTTGTCGATCAACTCAAGAAACAGTCGAAATTCGCCATCGCTGAGCACCTGTTGAAAGGCATCGCCATTGCGTGACATCTGTGGGATCAGTGCCTGATAAGTTTGCTGACCTTTTTCGGTGATGGCGATCAAGCGACTGCGGCCATCGGACAGGTGCTTTTTCTTACTCACCAATTGCAGCTTTTCAAGGTGCTGTATCGAGCGGGTAACGGTTGCTCTGTCCATACCGGTTATGGTGGACACTTCTGCTGGGGTGATCGAGTCCTGCAGACCTATAATTGCCAGAACCCGCCAGTCCCGACCAGTCATTTTGGTGTCTTTGACAAAAAAGTCACTGGAGCCCTGTTTCATCAGGTTTGATAATACAGCGATACGAAATGGCAGGTGTTCGGATAATTTAAGACTCATAAAAACATAGCGCCTAGACAGTGGTGATTTTTAATATAATTGAATATGAAATTAAAATAAAGGTTTTAAGAAAGGTGGTTACAGACCATAAGCGACTTGAGCCTGTTGTCGATTGATGGAACAATCATCCTTTGAACAATTTTTTAACGATACATTAAGACTAAAATAAGACTAAAATTTTTAACACAAGGTTTATTGCTTATGTCACAGGTTAATCCGTTTCATGTTGCTGTTCCGGTGCATGATCTGGCCGAATGTAAAACCTTCTATACCGAATTATTGGACTGTAAAGTGGGGCGTGAGTCGGATCACTGGATTGATCTGGATTTAATGGGGCATCAATTTGTGCTGCATCTGGATCCATCACTGGATCCGAAAACCGTTAAGCAACACTGTAATCCGGTCAATGGAAAGCAGGTTCCCGTACCGCATTATGGGGTTATATTGACGCTTGAACACTGGAAATCTCTGGCGGAACATTTAAGACAGCACAAAATCGACTTTATTATCGAACCTTATATTCGATTTGAAGGGCAACCGGGTGAGCAGGCGACCATGTTTTTTATGGATCCGGCCGGAAACGCTCTGGAATTCAAAGCTTTTGCCGACTTTTCACAAATATTTGCCAAATAAGCTAATTTCAGTGTACATGTGTACGCTGAAATATTAAACTCCTACTGTAATTTAGAAAGAGAGTTGTTTATATGCACGCAAATTCCCAGATTAGTCCGCCAAATTTAACCGCGCAACATTCGAAAACCAGCCAATACTCAAACCGTGAAGAATTCTTGAATGTGATCTCTCACGCAATTGGCTTTGTGGTGGCATTGGTTGGATTGATCACCATGATCTATCGTGCCGAAGGTGCTCTGGCAGTGGTCAGTGTCACTGTTTATGGCGCATCGTTGGTATTAATGTTTTTGTCATCCACACTGTATCATGGCAGCCGAAATCCGGGATTAAGGCAGCAGCTTAAACTATTGGATCATTCCGCTATTTATTTGTTAATTGCCGGCACTTATACGCCATTTATGTTGCTCTCGCTGGACAACTGGGTTGGTACCGCGGGCATTATCACCATCTGGGCGCTGGCAGTGGCTGGTTTGCTATTTAAATGGTTTGTGCGTGAAAAGTTTGCCCGGGTGTCGCTGGCACTGTATCTGATTATGGGCTGGCTGGTGATAGTAATGATTTACCCGCTTTATCAGTCGGTGCCAATAGGTGGGCTCTGGTTGCTATTTTCCGGCGGCATTTGTTTTAGTGTTGGCGCAGCCTTTTATGCCGCAAAGAAAATTCCTTATACCCACGCCATCTGGCACCTGTTTGTTATTGCCGGTTGCGCTTGCCACTTTTTGTCTATCTATCTTTACGTGATTTAGTCGAAAGCTGGCTTCATCGGGTCGTTTAATCTGGCTGTGGCTTGTTGCAGAGTTTCTTATTCACCAGAGATCGTGACTCTTTGCCATCGGGGTACTTCTCAACCAGCAGACATTCACCATTGGGTGTGGTCATATAAAATGAGCTGCCGACACTGGATGAGTTGTTCGGTTGGCTCATTTCCGGGTTATTAATGTCGTTTTGGTTCTGTGTTGAAGAACTGTTTAAATCTGGGGTATTTGAATCAACATCTTTATCATGTTGTCGCTCATGTGCCCGATGAGCTGCTGACTCTATGGCATGGCCAATTACTGCTCCTGCAATTAAGGCGCCCACCACATGGGATGGTTTACCGTGCATATGCCCATGCAAATGAATTCTTGAATGATGATGCCCATGCTTGTAATGACCATGATGACGACCATGGAACGCACAGCCACTCAATGCTACAAAACAGGCCAGCAGAATTGAAATTTGAAACAGTTTTTTTAATGTCATGATGTTGCACAGGTTGAGTGATAATAGCTTCATTTTAACGGTCACAGCTGAATATTAGCTGAACTTGAAAGGGATATGACTGGAACTAACGTCTATTGCACAAGCATGCAGAAGGAAGGAAATCTGAAAGGTTGTCTGTAGTTGGTGTTGAAAACAGGTTACCGGAAAAACTTTAAATGCTTCACCGATAACCTTTATTTGCTCGATTAAAATAATAAACGCTTAATTATCGAACCAGTGCAGTAATATTAAGGCATCTGGATTTTATTGTTGCCCATGCCTTCCTGGCCCGGTACCACTATTGAAGACGCCTGCTGTCGTCGCATTTCTTTTAACTCTTCCATGGTACGCTCGAGAGAATCTTTAGCGCCTTCGGCAAACTTTTCAATGGCCGCTTTTAGATTATCGGCTTCCAGTTCAAAGTGCAGGGGAAGGGCGCCGCCCGGTGTCATAACCTGAGTTTGTCCCAGATACTGTGTTGCTCGGGCTGTATCTGGCTCGCCGTCAGCGGTAATAGGGGTCATTACTCGAATGGAACCTACTTTTTGATCGGTATAAACCTCTTCTTTATAAAGATTATCGGCGTCCATTTTCATTTCTGGTAGTGACTCGTTGCTCATATTGTTACCTTGTTTCAATTAATTTGCCGACAGTATAACAAACTGGCCGATCAAATTGCGCAGTTGCGGGCGATCATTTTGTCGATAGCGGCATCAGGTTGGAGCAGTTAATCGGAATATATTCATTACACTAGCTCGCAAATTTTGTTTATCGAAAAAGAGACCTTATGCCATACGCAGAAATTACTGGTTGGGGCAAATGCCTGCCGCCCGCCATCATGACCAATAATGATTTGGCCACCTTTATGGACACCAGTGATGAATGGATTTTTTCACGTACCGGCATGCGAGAAAGACGTATATCTCATGTGGATGTGGATGAGTTGGCCTATGTGGCGGCCGAGCGTGCGATCGCTTGTGCAGGCTTAGAAGCCAACGATATTGATGGCATCATTTTTGGAACCACCACGCCCACCACATTAGCGCCCAACTGCGCTTCTTATGTGCAAAAAAAGCTGGGTAATAAAAACGCCGCCGCCATGGATTTAAACAGTGCCTGTTGCAGTTTTCTATTTGCACTGAGCAATGCAACCGCGTTAATCAAAAATCAGGTCATGAAAAAAGTGCTGGTGATAGGTGCCGAGAAGCTTTCCTGGGCGGTGGACTGGTCAAATCGTAATGTGGCGGTATTGTTTGGTGATGGTGCCGGTGCAGTGGTTGTTGAAGCAACCGATGAGCCAGTAGGGGTACTGTCGTCTAAAATGGGCTGTTATGGCGATGTAAGAGAGTCACTGGCAATCGATAATTTTGGTTCTGGATTTGATCGCACAGCCAATACTTATTCACACGTTACCTGGAATTTTGATGGCCAGGAAATTTTTAAGCGCGCCACTCGCGGCATGGTTTTGGCCACCGAAGATGTATTGGCAAAAGCCAATATGACGGCAGAAGATATTGATGTGGTAGTGCCACATCAGGCAAACCTTCGCATTATAGAAGCGGTTGCCAAACGATTAAATACACCTATGGAAAAAGTTATGGTGAATGTGGAGCGCTACGCCAATACATCGGCAGCAACCATACCCGTGGCATTGTGTGAAGCGTTAGAGCGAGGGATGATTACACCCGGAGCCAATGTGGCCATTCCGGCATTTGGTGCTGGCCTGACCTGGGGCGCTGCATTTGTAAAATGGGGGCAACGCGTGACACCTGTATCAAGTAGTTCCGTTGAATTGCCAGCAAACGATAAGTCGGCACTGGAGTTAATTAAGCCGTATCTTGATATAGCGGAAAAGCATCAAAAATAATTTATTACAACAAAAAAATATCGCTTTATAACAATGGCATTGGTGCTGCTGATTTTAAACTTGGATCTTGTTTTTTAGTTCAGCCAAAAATAAGCAAAGTGATTAAACTCTATTTTTATAAGCAGGGTTGAAGCAAAAGCGTTGTTTTAAAAGTGTGAAAGGTTTACGTAGTTTGTAATTAAAGACGGGATATTACAGTCAGGATTTGGAAGAAACGAGAAGTTAGAAAGCAGATGTTAGAGATCAAAAGTCAGATACAGCATGAAACATGCTGTATCTGTTGTCGCCATTAATGCTGGTGACCGCCTGCGCCATGGGCGTGGCCGTGAGACAATTCTTCTTCCGTTGCATCACGAACTTCAACCACTTCAACATTAAAGTTAAGGGTTTGACCGGCAAGAGGATGGTTTCCATCAACGGTGACGGTTTCATCGGAAACATTGGTGATCACAACGTTAACAGGACCTTGTTCAGATTGAGCCTGGAAGTTCATACCCACTTCAAGCTTGTCCACACCTTCAAACGCTGAACGTGGCACATCCTGGATCAGTTCTTCGATAACTTCACCGTAGGCATTAGTTGGTTCAATTGTCGCTTCAACTTTATCACCAACGGTTTTGCCTTCCATTTCGCTTTCAAGGCCAGGAATAATGTTCTTATGACCTTGCATGTAAAGTAATGGCTCTTTGCCGTCAGACGTATCAATAAGTGCGCCTTCGTTATTTTTCACGGTGTAATGCATCGAGACAACTTTGTCTTTAGTAATATTCATATGAAATCTTCTAGATTGAGAGTTAAAAAGGAGGGTTCACGTGTAATTATGCGTTATTTGAGCAAAAATTTAAACCCCCGCACATTTTCACGATTGAAACTGATAGTCAGATCGCTGCTATCAAACGAGCCCCTTTAATGCAATGTCTACTGAGTTAAAGGGGGATTAATCTAAGGGTATATTTGCAATATCTTGTGTATCAGGCTGTTAAATCGAAATGGTTACCCGACTGTGTCTGGTATTTAATTCACTGACTTTTATATTACAGGTAAGCAGTTGATCGGGATTGACCTCATAAGTGGACTTAAGTGCCGACAGAACCACTTTGCGTCTTTGCTCGGCCAGTTTTAATAAAAAGCTTTCTTGCTGCTGATTTAATTCTGCTTTAAATTTTTTATCGCTAATTTTTTTCTTATTGTCCGTCAGCTCTTCATCCACCGCCAGATTCTCTGGTAGATCTTGCAGAGAGGTTTGTGCACATAGCACCAAAGACACTTGTGGCTTTTGCTTTGTTAATGTTGCGATGTCTTCTAATTGTTTCATTTGTGCGTCATTCAGCGCATAGCTTCCAGCATCAAATTCAACAGGATCAAACGATAAGCCGGTTGCCAAATCGATTAATCCATTAGCCAGGGTCAGCAAGCCAAACGGTGAGTATTGATAAATAATAGCGGTTTTAATGGCCTTAACCGTAACCGTAGAAACCACATCTTTAATCGAAAAGTTGGGCGCAGTAGCATCTCCGGTAATCGGGATCTCTAGTTTAATTTGATTGTCACCGTCTTTTAGTAGTTTTAGTGCAGCGGGTAAGGGAACGCCGAGCTTGGCATTTAACTCACTTTTTTCATTTTTTTGCAGGCTTCCCAATTCAAACTTATTAAAGGTTAAAACTATTTTACTGTTTAAATTATTGGATTTAATTTCTACCGTGCTGTCAGCCGATAATTGGCCTTGATCGATGCGATAGCCAATATAGCGGGTTGAGTAGGGCGACAGAGGCACCAGATCGAGAGAGGATATTTTTGCCGTTAAATTAATATTGGGAACTTTAGGTTGCAAAGTTACCGTGCCTTCAAACGACATACGACCGGAGTTATTAATTTCACTTTGTCCGGTTAAGGTCATTGGTTTTCTATCAGTATTAAATTGTTCCAGCAATAGCGAGAAGTGATTTAAACTCATGGTCGCTGATGGCGTGACCGTATGATCGGTGTAAATCAATTCTCCGCTGTCGTTAATTTTGACAGAGTCAATGGTAATGGTTAGTCCGTTATTATTTTCTGTTTCATCATCTGGTTTAACGTCATCTGACTTAATGTTATCACTGGATTGTTGAGCATTATTTGGGGATTGGCTTTTAGATTGATTTTCAGATTGACTTTGAGATTGAGCGCTCTCATTAGATTGACTTGTATTCGGCTCACCAGCAGCTGCTGGCTTTTCTGCGTTGCTGTTTGCCGAGTTTAATCCGAGATAAGCTGAAGCCGTCAACTCATTAGCCCATACAGCAAAGTTATTGCTGGCGGGTGTTATTTGTTTGTAATCAGAATAAAAGCCTGACTGGGTAATATTATGAATCGCCAGTTTATTGTTGAATAAACTGAACTGATTAACCGATAGTTCATTGAAACCCGTTAAAAACTTGTTGGATAAATTATTTTCTGCAATTTTAGTTTTAGAGCTTTTATTTTTAGAGCTTCCGGCTTGAGTGCTTGCAGTTTCAGAATCCTCTGTTTTAGACTCACCAGTTTCTGAATTCTCAGCCTCTGAAGGTTCAGTATCTGTATCAGGCTTTTTCTCTTCGGAATTATTGTCTGATGGAAGCTGTTGTTTTTCAAATCCGTGCAGTTCACTGACAATAAATGATTCAAACGCAACCTGATCCGACAGGTAACTTAAGTTTTTTAAATCAACGTTTTTAACTTGTGCCACTGTGACTACTTTTTCCGGTTTAGCTGCTGAGGCGATTAACTTTGATAATCCCCATTCATTCAAGGCTAAGGATTGTGTGGTTAACTGAAAGGAAAGCGCTTTAGCGTAAACAGTCTCAATGGTGGTATTGATGGCTGGCAAATCGATAGTCTCATCGGATAAATCTTCTGGGCCTAATCGAATGCTTGTCCAGTTTAATGCTTCGGTGGATATTTGTTGTTGATTAATCGACAGTTGCTCCAGAATCAGCGATTCATGTTGATAAAGACTTTGCTGATCCAGCTTAAGTTTAACCTTATTAAGCGATAGCTTACCGTTTGCCTGATAAAGTGTTTTTGGTTGAGACTGAGTTTCCGTTTGTGAAGAAGACTGAGCACTTCTTTGAGTTGAAGCCGCTTCCGTTGAAGCCGTTTCGCTTGTACTTAATTCAGTTGAACTCGCTTCCGCTGAATCCACTTCGGTTGCTGAGCTGTTTGAATTTTTTGAAGGGCTTTTATCTGGCGTAGTGGCCGCCAGTGTTGCATTTATTGGACCTTGCCATTGTATTTCAGTGCTAAGACAAAGTTGTTGTGGGGATAGTGTTTTGGCGCTGTTATCAGCGGACTCACTTGGCTTTTGCGGAAAAGTATTGACTAACAGCTGATTTAATTGCTCCGGATTTACATAACACACACTGGCAATATCAATGACCCATTGATTCAAATTAAGCGTCCAGGGCCTGGCTTCTTGTTCGGCTTTGGTGGATGTATTTTCTTCATAATTGTTATCACGGTTTGTATTGTCATTATTTGCATCGCCGGCTAATTTGGTTAAATCGATGGAACCTATATGACTTAAGGTGCCATCGGTATAGCCTAGTGATGCCTCAAGTTTTTCCAGCTTAAATTGGTCCAGTATAATTTGATTGTCCATCAACGGGGACCATTGCCAATCAATGGTTAGCTGCTGAAAGTTTAGAGGATAGTCATTTTGTTGAGAATTAAAACCGCTGATCGAAATATTAGAGTCCCACAGTGACAATTCTAAATCATCGATGGAAACTGTTGCTCCCTGACGTTCAAACCAATAAAGCATACCCAGCTTGGTTAGATAAGATGATAAAGCAATGACCGTCACTATTAAAATCAGAAAGAATAGTAAGAGACTTCTAAAAGGATGCTTTTTAATCGGATTAAAAATCGAAAGTTTCACCGGTACCAATCCTTGCTTGACTGTGAATTTAAGCTGCTCTAAGAGTTATCTCGTTTTATATAAACGTTATGACTCTGTGTTGAATGTTGTGCTTTAACTGATAATTGTGCTTTGTTTAATAAGGCTATGCTAAAAGTGTACTTTCTTAATGACAATTTTCGTTAACGGATAAACTTCTGTAATTGCATTGCTATCATTTAAACATATCTGACACGAGATTATAAACGATCCTGCTTCAGATACCCTAGTTTAAAAGCTGGTTTTTACTAAAGCCAAACTTACTCAAGACAGACTTATTCAAAACTAACAGTTACCATAGACGATGGGTGCAGCAAAGTTAAGTGAATGTCTCTGAATTGTCTTTGGAAGCTCTTAGGAAGGTCACTAAAACTATACTCTAAAATGAGGTTCTAAAAAGAGACTCTAATAAGATACTACAGAATAAAGTCAGGCCTTATATAAAAAACAACAGTTTAATATAGCCATCCTTTATTGTTCACTTTTAATTCATTGAGCGATACTGGTATAAAATAAAACATTGGTTACAGATTTGCCGGTTTGATACAGAAAAGTCAGAGAACAGAGCGTTTGAGACTTAAACGTCTGTAAATAATAATTATTTCTTGGGTTATAAAGATACCCATATGGCAATTGGAGGTAAGGTTTGGCAAAAATAATGGTCTGTCAGCATGTTCCCTATGAGCCTCTGGGAACGCTCGATCCCTTATTGCGTGCGCAAAAGCATCGTATTCGTTACGTGAATTTTGGTCGGACACCTTTAGCGAAACCGTCGATTGCAGGCTACGATGCACTTATTTTGCTGGGCGGCCCGATGAATATTGGGCAAGAGGCGGTTTATCCCCATTTAAATGAGGAAAAAGCGCTTATATTACAGGCCCATCAAATGGGGATCCCCGTTTTGGGCATTTGCCTGGGCGCTCAATTGATAGCATCTGCATTTGGCGCTTCTGTGGGCAAGGCAGAAACCGCTGAAATAGGTTGGTATCCACTGCATTTGACGCCGCAGGGTGAGAAGGATCCTGTTTTGCATCATCTTGCTTCAGACAGCAAGGTTTTTCAGTGGCACGGATTCACCTTCGACTTTCCAAAACAATCGACGGCTCTGGCTACAGGGACTGTATGCCAGAATCAGGCATTTCGTATTGATGACGCTATTTATGGTTTTCAATATCATCTGGAGGCAAGCTTAAGCCTGATTAAGCGCTGGCTCCATCTTCCTCAACATCAAGAAGAGTTGGGTGATGAAGCGGCGACACAGAAGATAGAAAGCATCTGGAAAGATACTCTGTACAACATTGATGATTCCATTCACCTGAGTCGACAGGTTTTTTCCAGCTTTCTGGATCAACTGCCCAAGGTTAACCAACTGCATTACTTTGCTCACCGATAAGGTTTTTCAAGTCGCTAAGGGCTGTCCACATCGCTAATGGCTTTTCACAACGCTAAGGGCTTTCCACATCGCTAAGAGCTTTCCCTATTACACGGCTAAGGGCCTTATTTCCCATCGTCGAGCTTTCGCTGTATGAGTGATTATTTTTTCGAGAGCTTATAGTACAGATGCTGAGGAATGACCTAACTGTCCGTTTTTATTAGTGAAAATCGCCTTGCTAGCCTCTTTTTCTGCTTGGACTATACTTAAAAGCAGGCTTATTTATAGAGGTTTTACTCATGTCGCTGCAATTTTCAGATGAACGGGCCGAGCAACGGATCAGCGCCGATAAAGGTATGTTTATCCAGTATAAGGTGGTGGAAATTGATGGGAAACCGCGCGTTCATGCCAGTACTCTATTCGACTACTCCTGCTCCGGGCTTAAAGTTGTCTGTTATGAACCACTGCCCATAGGTCAAATTTTACAATTAACCATTGGCCTGAAAGGTAAGCCGGACTCTTATGACCTCACCGGGCAAATCAAATGGTGTCTTGAAGTTGATGAAATACCCACTTATCATGCAGGGATATGCTTTTTAGATAACGCCAGTTCAGACTTTAAAAGTTGGCTAGAGGTATGCGCAGCTTAGGCCTGCTTCCTTTTTGGTTGACTTTCTTTAGTTGAACGAGCAAATGAGTCGTTATAATCCGGTTATTAAGTTATCTGGCTGCGATGAAAAGTGATTATTCGGCAAGATTAAAAGTTGTACCACCATTATAATAAGACGTTCTATGGAAAATAATGAGTTGCGTAAAGAGCACCGTGTGCCGAAACAAGAGTCTGTGTATATTGAAGTGCTCACATCCTCATCAAAAAATGATAAAGGGTTGGTGGTTGAATGTTCTACAGACGATATTTCACCCAGTGGTATTAAAGTCCGGTCGCACTACCCGATAACGGAAGGCGCCTTTCTTGAACTATTGATTGATTTTAAGCAGGGCAGTTTGAAGTACTTGCTGACCGGCGAAGTTAAATGGTGCAATCAATTGAACGATGAACCCACTTATAACTGTGGCTTTGAACTGGTTGATGCGGAACATTCGGATATTAAACTTTGGCGAGAGTTGTTTGACAACTAAAGCGCTTGGTTGACTCAGTTGACCTTTGCTTAAGCATCTTTCGATATTCAAAAGAGACATTTTATGAAAAAGTCATTAGCCATTTTAGTTATCTTAATCTTAATTATTGGTCGTGCGGTCTGGATTGAGAAAAACAGCCCTGATCAGTGGTCTATTGCCTGGAAAAATTATCAGGATACGGAATCTGAAATGAAGTTTGCCAAAGAAGTGGTTGCTGTATTCCGTGGTGAAAAATTAAAACGTGTGCCCATGTCTGTTCAGGAAATGAATCGTATTGTCTATAAATGGGTGGACGATCGTGGTGAAAGTCATATGAGTTATCAAAAGCCGGTTGGCGTTAAAAATGTGCAGGAAATACGACTCGGCGATCTGAATTATCAGGTGGAAGAATCTTTAACTGATGAAGAGAAACGTCGGGTATTGGGCACCGAACAATAATCGACTCAAGTAATTATTTATAATTTAAGAAACTATTTATTTACAATTCAAGTAACAGTTCAAAAGTAAGGATCAGTTATTCAGCTGTCGTATTTAGATTACTGATCCAGCACTTTGATAGCAAATTTAACAAAATCCCCAGAGGTTAATACGCCCACCACTTTCAATTCGTCGACTACCGCAATGCAGCCGTGCCGGTTTTCTTTAAAAAATTTTGCGGCATCAATTAATGGTGTTTCTGGCGCTACGGTTATCACATCCGTATCCATTACCTCCGCAACCGACTGACCTTTTTCCTGTTCTTCGAGTTGATCCAGTCCTTTTTCGTTGATAATCGCTATCGCATTCGACAGTACCGCTTTTTGCGTTAAGATACCGGCAAAATTACCATTATCATTATTCAGTACCGGTAAGTGACGAACCGCGTATTTTTTCATGGTGGTTCGGCCCTTAAATAAGCTATTGGTATCCTGCAAACAAATGGGATCAATCGTCATAAAGTCAGCAACTCGGTACATAATATTCTCGTTTTATTAATACGCTCTTATTATTTATAGTTGCATTCTGAAAAGCTGACAATAAAAAAGCCTGCAAAATGCAGGCTTTCAAAGCAGAAAAAGGTTTGATATTAGAGGCTATTGATAACCAGTCAGTACAGCAATAACGAATGATAATGAGCCTGCAAGCATTATTTCAGTATCAATGGCCCAATAAGCTTAAACCACCTGACGTAGGGAATGCCGCACATGCCGTTACAGAGCCGTAGCGGACAACAAATGTTCAATAACCACATAGCCAAATTAATAGAGTTCATTATCTTAGCGAATCCCCTCACGACCTTTATTCGCTAGAGGTAGAGCTTTGTAAAGTCGTCAACCCTATGCATTAAAGCTGGCTGTTTTTTAACCATTAGCAATTAGCAAAGGCAAAAAAAGGACAAATATTAACCAGGTAAATGGTCGTTGTTGCATTTTAAATCGGTAAATCATTCCTATTCTGGTCAGATTTAGATAAAGTAGCCCACTTATTTAACATGCCTAATGGTTTGTTTTGGGCAATATTATTAAAACTATAAAGTTTGGGAACACAGGTTATGTCGTTAAACTCTTATCAAAACAGTGATGGCTTCTTTGGTCATCCAAAAGGGCTATCTACGCTGTTTTTCACAGAAATGTGGGAGCGCATGAGCTACTACGGTATGCGCGCATTGTTGGTTATCTTTATGACTGCCACACTGCAGGAAGAAGGGTTGGCCTTCACTGTTGCAATCGCAACAGCCATATACGGTCTTTACACAGGGGCAGTTTATTTTTTAGGTCTACCGGGTGGCTGGATTGCCGATAGACTGATTGGTGGTCAAAGAGCCGTATATTACGGTGGTTTAATTATTATGTGTGGCCACATTGTGCTGGCAATTCCTAATACGACCACCTTTTTTATCGGTCTCATCCTTGTCGCAACCGGTACTGGTCTCCTAAAACCAAACATTAGTGCCCTGGTGGGTCATTTATACACACCCGATGATGTGCGTCGTGATTCCGGTTATGCCTTGTATTACATGGGCATCAACATCGGTTCCGTACTTGGTTACACCGTTTGTGGGTACTTTGGTGAGCAAGTTGGCTGGCACTGGGGCTTTGGTGCTGCGGCCGTTGGTATGGCTATTGGCTTGATTCAATACAAAAAAACAATCGGCAATCTTGGCAACGCCAGTCTTGAGCCAGAAAACCCCATGACACCAGCAGGCAGCAAACGCGCTTGGCAAATCATCGCGGCTACCGTTGTTGCGGTGGTAGTGATTACGGCACTTACACTAACGGGCTCTATCACTATCAATGCTGTTGAGCTGGCGAAATACGTAGCCGTTGTATTTACAGTTACTTTTTTCCTTTATTTTGGTTATATCTATTTCGCAGGAAAACTGAGTAATGGCGAGAAGAAAGGCATGTGGGCTCTTTTTCTGGTCTGTGTGGCATCGGCGTGTTTCTGGTCTGGCTTTGAGCAAGCGGGTTCTTCTTTGAGCTTGTTTGGTCGTGACTACACTGACCGGATGCTGGGTGATTTTGAGGTGCCAGTTTCCTGGTTCCAGAACATCAACCCAATGTTCATTATTATCCTATCTCCATTCTTTGCTGCTCTATGGATCAATCTTGGTAAACGTATGATTCAACCAACCTATGTTGCCAAGTGTGCTGTTGGTTTGATCATCATGGCAAGTGGCTTCATTGTGATGTTCTTCGCTTCACAATACGCTGCAGCTGGCTTGAAAGTCGCTCCTTATTGGTTGGTCGCAACTTACTTCTTACACACCGTGGGTGAGCTATGCCTTAGCCCGGTTGCACTTAGTGCCGTTAGTAAATTGTCTCCACGTCGTTTTGCTGGTCAAATGATGGGTGTGTTTGTATTGACTTACTCCATTGGTAACATCATTGCTGGCTTACTAGCCGGTGGCTTCGACCCTGAAAACGTTGAGCAACTACCCAACCTGTACTTGCAAATTAGTTTGTTCAGTATCGGTATCGGTATCTTTGTATGGATTATTGGCTTTAAGTCAAAAGCTTGGGAGCTAGAGGCTGAAAAAGCAAAGTCTCAAGTTAACGTAGCCTAACAGTTACGAGAACACGTAATTGAGTTGTTAAAAAGCCAGCTGTAAAGCTGGCTTTTTATTTTGTATTTAACTATCTAAAGTTAATCAACGCCTTGGTATCAAGTTATAAACTATTACTCGTAACTGCCAACCAACAAATACCGTCTGCAAGAATAACTTTCCAGCTCGATCAAACTTTAGTCCCATTCTGTACCAGCTGAAGTGCTCTTGCATTACTAGTTTATCTATTTAGGATAATAATTGGCCTTCAACACAGATGAGTAATAAATACAGGCAGTCAATGACCGAGCAAGACTTACAGTTTATACCCCACTGGCAAACCGCCGAACAAAGTGAGCACAGGTTTCAGCTATTGGAGCAACAACTGCAATGGCATCAGGAGTCACTCATGATGTATGGCAAACAAGTGCAGGTACCCAGATTGGTTGCCTATTATGGTGATGAAAACGCTCGCTATCGATATTCGGGCGTTTGGCATCAACCAACGAACTGGACGCCACTGTTGCTGAGCATAAAACAGATGCTGGAGCAGTCTTTTGATACGCGGATTAACAGTGTGCTGTGTAATTTGTATCGAAACGGGCACGATGCAATGGGGTGGCACAGTGATAATGAAGCCGAGCTGGGCTCAGAGCCGAGTATTTTTTCATTGTCGCTTGGCGCGACACGATTTTTTGATTATCGCCGTAAAAGCGATCACAGTATTAAACATCGAATACAACTGAATAGCGGCAGCTTATTAATCATGCGCGGGCAGTTTCAGGCCCTTTGGCAGCATCAGGTGCCACGACAAAAACGAATTACAGACCCACGAATCAATTTGACCTTTCGCTATGTTTATCCTTAATCAATGGTTCAAGCGTTGACAAAACCAAACAGATTTAATGGAATCATAGGTTGGTCACTATTGTTTGATCACCATTCTTTGATCACAATACTTTGATTACAATTATGCCTTTGCACTGTATAGCTCTTATGTACTATCTATTTGCATTAATTGAGAGCATTAAATTTACGGATTAAATTGCTGCTTTAGAACGGTAGCAAGTCGTATCCGAACTGTGTTTAAATTATTGTCATTATTGATTCATTGTTTTATTAACCTCTTAACCTTCCGATAAAGGACTTTAGCCATGAATTTTTTAGCTTGCCGTGTATTTAATCAGTCTGGCGAAGTTTCGCATCAATTAACCGAAATGTCCGTTGATGAACTCTCTGCTGGCGATGTGGTGATCAAGGTTCATTATTCAAGCGTTAATTACAAAGATGCGCTGGCGGCCACAGGGCGCGGAAAAATATTAAAGCAGTTTCCATTAAACGCAGGTATCGATCTGGCGGGTGAGGTTATCAGCAGTGAGTCAGACGAATTTAAGCAAGGCGATAAAGTGTTGGTGAATGGCTGTGGTCTTGGCGAACAGTTTGATGGTGGGCTGGCGCAAGTTGCACGGGTTAAAAGTGAATTTGTGATCCCCATGCCAGACGGACTGGATGCAAAGTCGGCGATGGCGTTAGGAACCGCAGGTTTCACTGCGGCATTGGCGCTTCACCGCATGCAACAAAATGATCAAACCAGGGAGAAAGGGCCGATTGTGGTAACGGGCGCTTCCGGTGGTGTCGGCAGTGTTGCGGTTAATATTTTATCGTCGCAGGGTTATGAGGTGATAGCTGTGTCAGGACGAGAGCAATATCATTCATTTTTAAAACAACTGGGTGCCAACCAGGTGGTCAGTATTGACGATTTAAAACTGGGTTCAAAACCACTGGAAGGTGGCCGTTTTGGCGGTGTGATTGATAATGTAGGCGGCGAGTTATTGTCACAGTTATTGGCGCACGTAAATTTGTGGGGCAATGTGGCCAGTATTGGTTTGGCCGACAGTGCAAAACTTTCGGCGACTGTGTTTCCATTTATTTTACGCGGCGTCAGTTTATTAGGCGTTAGTTCAACCAATTGCCCAATGTCCTTAAGAAAAGATATCTGGCAGCGGTTGGGCAGTGATTTAAAACCGGACGCTCTCGATAGTATTATTACCGACGATGTTGCCTTGAAAGATGTATCGAGTGTGTTTACGGATATTCTTGATCGTAAACGCTATGGACGCGTTGTGATTAACTGTCAGTAGCTTTAAGTTTTATAATTTTTACCGCGATAATTTTTTATTACGTTAGCTTTTCATCGCAACAGCTTTTCATCACATTAGTTTTTCATCGCAACAGCTTTTCATCACAGAACAGCGTGCTGGCTTGAGCGGTCATAGGGTGCGCAATTAAAAACCCCTGTACCTGCTGACAGCCGGCATTTTTTAGAAAGTACAATTGTTCACTGTTTTCAACGCCTTCGGCAATCACATTTAATTTTAAATTTTTGGCCAATGAAATGATGGCGTTGGTGATGGCTTCATCGTCTTTGTCTTTTCCTAAATCTTGCACAAAAGCCTTGTCGATTTTTAACGTGTCGATGGGTAATTTTTTTAAATAACTGAGCGACGAGTAGCCGGTGCCAAAATCGTCTACTGCTATGCGCACACCCATTTCTTTTAGTTGTGTCAGTGTGGTGATGGCCGAGTCGGGATCTTCCATTAACATGGTTTCGGTAATTTCCAGCTCCAGCAGTTCCGGTGGCATATGGCTTTCGGCCAACAGACTGGCGACGGTTTTGTACAAACTTTGTTGTTGAAACTGTCGCGCAGAAATATTCACCGATACCGGCAAGTTAAAGTTTCTGACTTGCCATTTTTTTGCCTGTTCGCAGGCTTCACGCAATACCCAGTTACCAATTTCATTCACCTGACCGGTTTCTTCGGCAATGGCGATAAATTCGTCCGGTTCTATGGCGCCTATATTGGCATTGTGCCAGCGCAATAACGCCTCCATGCCGATGATCTTGTTGCTGGTTAAGTCAAGTTTTGGCTGATACACCAATTCCAGCTCATTATTGTTAAGTGCCCGGCGTAACTGGTTTCCAACGGTCAGTTTACGCAAGGTTTTGGTTTGAATGTCTTCGTTGTAAAACTGAAAGTTTCTTCGGCCTTTACTTTTGGCAAAATGAAGTGCGCTTTCGGTATTTTTTAATAGCGTAATGGAATCGTTACCATCTTGTGGATAGCGGCTTATGCCAATGCTGGGGCTAATAATAATTTCATGGTGTTCAACGGTTAGCGAATGCTCAAAGGTGGTTAATATCTGTTGCGCCAGATCTTCCAGGTTTTTGATATCGATAAATTCTGGCAGCAACAGGGTAAACTCGTCACCGCCAAGCCGGGCTACGGTGCCACTGGTGTTGGGAATTTGCTGTTTTAATGTTAACGCCACCCGTTGCAACAACTGATCGCCAATACCATGCCCAAGTGAGTCATTGATGTGCTTAAAGTGATCCACATCCACACACATCAAACTAAAGCCTTTGCTCTTGTTGTTGGGATCACTGGCGCGTTCAATGGTGTTGGACAGACGTTGATGAAATAAGGCTCGATTGGGCAGTCCGGTTAAGGTGTCGTAATTGGCCAGATAGAGCAGTTTATCTTCACGACGTTTTTGATCGGTAATGTCGGAAAAAATAACCACATAGTATTCTTTATCGGATTGAAACTGCTCAACCCGTTTAATTTCGATGCGGGTTAAAATTTCTTGTTGCGCCGATGCTTTTTGCCAAAGCTCTCCCTGCCAGTAGTGATCGGCGCGAAGCGATTTCATTAATTTTGAATAAAAGGCTGAGCCGTGTCGATCGGAAAAAGAAGAATGCAGAGGTTTGCCTAATACATCGCCTTCTGATTGGCCCATAAGCCGAATAAACGCATGGTTTACCAGCTGGATACGGAGGTCCTTATCGGTGAGCACCACCACTTCATTCATGCTCTGGATCACTTCTGCGGCCAGTCGTAACTCTTCTTCGGCGCGTTTGCGTTCGGTAATGTCGGTTTGTGTGCCGGCAGCCCTTAGTGGGTTACCCAAGCTGTCTCGGGATACTACTTTGCCTTTATCAAGGATCCAGCGCCATCCGCCATCTTTCGATAAGGCGCGGTATTCGGCTTCAAAGTGCGAGCTGTCGCCTTTTAGGTGTTTTTTGACTTCGGCAGAAACTTTTGCCGTGTCATCGGGATGCATCAGCTTAAGCAATTGCACGGTGGTGTTATCAAAGTCTTCCGGTTGATAACCGAGCATTTCCGGAATGCCTTTGCGATTAACCAGTCCGGAGCTGATATCCCAATCCCATAAGCCATCGCCACTGCCCCAAAGTGCCCAGTGCAGCTGCTCTTCTGACTGTTGCAACTTTTCTTCAGACTGACGGTGTGCCCGGTGACGATAAAGCGCCACAATGCTGATCACACCGACCAAAATTAATAAGGATAAATATAAGAAATAGGAGTTATTCAGAACAGAGCCGTCGGATGAGTAGGCCAGAACCGGTTGGGGGCTGGTCAATGCGGCCAATAAAAAGCACAGACTTATGTTGTTGTTTGTTATAAAGCGCGATGCAGTGCTCATGTTTATTCTCTGTTATAATCTGCGGCTTTAAATATAACCAAACTGCTGACTAAATTTAACAACTAATGCAACTTAACCGTTAATTTATAATGAATCGCAGTTGGATTGTATGTAAATAATACAATTACAGGCTGAACAGACCAGTCCTTGAAAGTATTTGTGTCATTAGTAGAGTATTAAATAGGTCGGTTACCGACAGCAGTATCGACACGAATGATTATCCAAAGCAATACCAATATCGTAAACAATAGCGTAAGTAAAGACGTAAACATTGAGAACGACAATACATAACAACGTTAATCATAGTAACGGACAAAGGTAATAAACGGCATCTTATATGGCAGCAACAGCATTATCTATTTCGAAACTTGAGAAAACCTATCAAAACGGTTTTCAGGCACTAAAAAGCATAGATTTAACGGTTCCGGAAGGGGATTTTTTTGCCTTACTGGGCCCCAATGGTGCCGGTAAATCCACCACCATTGGTATCATTACGTCCTTGGTGAATAAAACCTCGGGCAAGGTGTCGGTGTTTGGTTACGATTTAGAAACGCAATTATCACAAGCCAAGCGTTGTTTGGGTTTAGTGCCGCAAGAATTTAATTTTTCGCAGTTTGAGTCGCCGGAACAAATTGTGATTAATCAGGCTGGTTATTACGGCATACCCCGTAAACAGGCTACGGTACGGGCCGAAGAAGTGCTGAAACAACTTGGCCTGTGGGACAAACGCAGTCAGCCTTCGCGCAATTTATCGGGTGGAATGAAACGTCGTTTAATGATTGCCCGGGCGTTGATGCACAAACCCAGGTTGTTGATCCTTGATGAGCCAACGGCCGGTGTGGATATCGAACTTAGACGTTCCATGTGGGAGTTTTTAACCGAGCTGAACGAGCAGGGCACCACCATTGTGTTAACCACTCACTATCTGGAAGAGGCAGAAAGTCTGTGCCGCAATATTGCCATTATCGATGACGGTCAAATCATAGAAAACACCAGCAAAAAAGATTTATTGTCGAAGCTGGATATGGAAACCTTTGTGCTGGATATTGAAACCTGGGATGGTGAGTTACCCGAGTTGACCGATATGGCCTTGCGTAAACGCGATGATCATACCCTGGAGGTGGATGTGTCGCGCACTCATAACGTTAATAATTTATTTTTAAAACTTAACGATGCTGGCATTAAAGTTCTCAGCATGCGTAATAAGGCCAATCGACTTGAAGAGTTGTTTGTGCGCATTGTTGAAAACAAGAAACAGAAACAATAACGCACTTTTTCAATCATTCTTTTAACCGGTTTAAAACAGTTATCAGGTTTATACATATGCGAGAGAATTTAGTCGCTTTACAAAGTATTTTAAGTAAAGAAATTACACGGTATTTTAGAATATGGGTACAAACCCTTTTACCGCCAGCCATTACCATGACACTGTATTTTGTTATTTTTGGTAATCTGATTGGCTCGCGCGTCGGTGAAATGGGCGGCGTCAGTTATATGGCCTACATTACGCCGGGTATTATTATGATGTCGGTGATCACCAACTCATATTCCAATGTGGTGTCCTCGTTTTTCAGCGCCAAGTTTCAACGTCATATTGAGGAGTTATTGGTTGCGCCAGTACCTAATATTTATATTTTACTGGGTTACATTGGTGGCGGAGTATCACGAGGGCTGCTCACAGGCGCCATCGTAACTTTGGTAAGTCTGTTCTTTGTGGACTTACAAATTCATAATGTAGCGGTTGTGTGTATTGTTATTTTGCTTACCTCAACCCTGTTTGCACTGGGTGGATTTATCAATGCGGTGTTTGCAAAAAAGTTTGATGATATTTCCATTGTGCCGACATTTATATTAACGCCTTTAACCTATCTGGGCGGGGTGTTTTACACCATTACGTTATTACCCGATGTATGGCAAAAAATATCCCTCGCCAATCCTATTTTGTATATGGTTAATGCGTTTCGTTATGGCTTTTTGGGTTATTCTGATATTTCTTTAACGGTTGCCTTTAGCATCATTGGACTTTTTATTGTTGCCATGTTTTTATTTGCGCTATATTTACTCAATACAGGCAAAGGCCTTAAAAGCTAAAGCAGCCAGTGTCTTAAGACGTTTAAGCGCTTTAAAAAGGCGTTTTTACAAAGGCTATCGTATTAGAGAAGGAATAAAGTATGGCGGATGAACAAAGAGCGGTGTTTCCATTAAGCTCCGTTCTTTTTCCCGGTGCAACCTTACAGTTGATGATATTTGAACCTCGCTATCTTGATATGGTGAGCCACTGCTTATCGACTCAACAGCCGTTTATTATCTGTCAGTTAACTTCCGGGCAGGAAGTCGGAAAAGCCGCGCCTTTTGAAGCCATCGGTACTTTTGCGCACATTGTTGATTTTGATCAGGGCGAAGAAGGCGTGTTGATGATCACCGTGGTCGGCGGCAGTCGGGTTTGTGTATTGGAGCACACGGTTAATCAGGATCAGTTAACCCTGACTCAGGATTATCGGGTATTGCCGGATGTTGAAGACAGTTTAATTCCACCAGAAACCGCACCCTTAAAAGAATTATTGCTTAAGCTGGCGAAATTGCCGGATATCGGCATTGAGGTAGATCCCGAACAACTCGACAGTGCCGAGTTTGTGGTAAATCAACTGGCGCAAATACTGCCATTAGAAACAGATTTCAAACAATATCTGCTGGAAGAAAGCGATAGCTTTGAAAAATGCCTGGAGCTTTACGAGCAATTGCTGACCGATTCCATGTATGACGAGTAACCACTCTGGCCATTACGTCTTACTCGATAACCAAAAGTAATTGTTACCCGCCTGATAATTTTGATACAAAAGAGCTATTCATTTGAGGATAAACTGAAGAAAGTTTTCAACCCTGTCTGAGTGGTTAAGACAAAGATACAAACAAGATACCAAGCAGGTCGTCAATCATCTTATTTTATCCTCCACGCTATTCTTGCCTGTTTTTTTATGATTAACACCAAGATTACACATTTGAATAGTATTAACGTGAACATCATTAACTTAAATATCATTAATTTGAATTTATATTGAATAACCGTTGCCCGGAGAGCGCTATGAAGCCGCAACTGAATAACATTAACATTGAACGCGAACAGGTGTTAACCGCACCCCATGTATTAAAGGATGAAACACCTTTGTCGGATGCAGGCCGTGCCACAGTGTTACGTTATCGACAGGAAATTGGTGACATACTCGACGGTAACGATAAGCGGGTGATAGTGGTTGCAGGGCCCTGTTCCATTCACGATATCGATGCCGCAAAAGAATACGCCCGCCGTTTAAAAGTATTGCACGATAAGTTTCAGGACAGGTTATTGATAGTGATGCGGGTTTATTTTGAAAAACCACGCACCACCATTGGCTGGAAAGGCTTGATTAATGATCCCCATTTAAACGACACCTTTGATGTGGAGTATGGTTTAAGACAAGCGCGGGAATTACTCACCTGGATAGCCGAACTTGGGTTGCCCGCCGGTACCGAAGTGCTGGATCCTATTTCGCCGCAATACATGGCCGAGCTGTTCAGCTGGGCCGCCATAGGTGCCCGAACCACCGAGTCACAAACCCATCGTGAAATGGCGTCGGGCTTATCCATGCCGGTTGGTTTTAAAAATGGCACCGACGGTAATATTGAGGTGGCGATCAATGCCATGCAGTCGGCCAGTTCGCCGCATCATTTTATTGGTATTAATCAGCAAGGGCAGGTGGCGCTGATTGAAACCCGTGGAAACCCGCACAGCCATATTATATTGCGCGGCGGTAAGCACCCGAATTACGACTCGGTTCATATCGCCATGCTCGAGCAACAGTTAAAGCAGGCAAAGCTAGAACCGCGTTTTGTGATTGATTGCAGTCATGGCAATTCGCAGAAAGATTATCGTTTGCAACCTCTGGTGTTTCGCAATGTGATTGAACAGATCCGGCAGGGCAATCGTTCAATACTCGGAGTAATGCTGGAAAGCCATTTAAACGAAGGGCAACAGAAAAAAAGTGCCGATCCGGCGGATCTCGAATACGGAGTCTCCATAACTGACGCTTGTATTAACTGGCAAACTACGGAAGAATTGCTGGCACACAGTTATCAGCAACTTGCGTAAAGTTTTTAATGAAGAATGACCGGCAGCAACTTGAACAACTCAGACAATCCATAGACGAATGCGATGAAGCGCTGCTGGCCCTGTTAAAAAAGCGTCAGGGTTTTGTCGAGCAACTGGTTGCTCATAAACAGGCGGCGGGTGATGCGGTGTTTGTTCCGGAGCGGGAACAGGCGATTTTTCAGAGATTAACCGACCGTGCCGATTTTTATGGGCTGGACTTTGAACTGGTGCGCGATATTCTGCAGCGCATAATGCGCGATTCTTACGCGCGTCAGGCGCGAATTCAACGGCATATTTCACCTCAAAACCAAGATCATCAACCAGCTACTCAACCGCATCAACAGCCGCAATCCGCTAAATCCATATGTGTTATTGGCGGCAAGGGCCAGCTAGGCGGCTTTTTTGTCGAGCAGTTTCGGTTAAGCGGTCACTCGGTTTGTGTGCTGGATCGCAATGACTGGCCGAATGCCGACCAGTTATTGGCGAATAAGGATCTGGTGCTAATAGCGGTGCCTATGGCAGAAACGGAAACCACCATCGAACAATTATCGGGCCTGTCGGATCACACGTTACTGGCCGATATTACCTCGGTTAAACATCAGCCATTGCAACACATGCTAAAGGTTCATTCCGGTCCGGTGATTGGCTTGCATCCCATGTTTGGCCCAGGGCAATCCCATATGGCAAGGCAGTTACTGCTCTACACTCAAGGGCGGCAGCCAGAAGCATCCGATTGGTTATTGCAGCAGTTCAGGCAGTGGGGCTGTTACACCGAAAGCATTGACGCAGAGGCGCACGATACCCTTATGGGCACGGTTCAGGCGCTAAGGCATTTTGTGACCTTTGTAACCGGTTGGCAATTGATGGCCAATGGCCAGTCGCTGGATGAATTGCTGCGGGTGAGCTCGCCCATTTATCGGCTTGAGTTATCGCTGATCGGCCGGTTATTTGCCCAGCAACCGGAACTCTATGTGGATATCTGGCTAAAAAGCGAACAGGCACCGTCGGTGATCAGTGCCTTTGGCGACTGTTTTAAGCAAGCAGAAGGCTGGATCAATAAAGGCGAACGGACGCAACTGATTAATCAGTTTAAACAAATAGCCGATTACTTTTCTCACAGCAACGCAGACTTTTTTCAACAAAGTGATACACTACTCGAAGCCTTTCGAGAGCGCATTCAATCCAGCTGATGCGATTTTAGGGCAGATAATGTTTCCATAAGTGTCGAGAACTCAGAGCCAGCCTTTGATTCGGCCAGCAATTTTTTCAAGCACAAAATAATTCGATCAACCGTATGATCACTCAGCATGAGATGCCTATGCCAATAAATGCGTTAACTCATCAACAATTATCGATTCGTTTACAAAGCGATGAACTGCCGTTTAAATCCGTCTCTGAGGTGGCTTCCAATGTCGACTTTCTAGGTCAGCACCGGGCCAAGCTGGCACTGTCTTTTGGACTTGAAACCAAACGTCGCGGCTATAATTTATTTGCCATGGGCAACAGCGGTACCGGCCGTATTTCCATGGTGATGAAACATCTGGAAGCGAAAGCCCAGTTGCAAAAAGCTCAGCCCGACTGGATTTATGTGAATAATTTTGATGAGCCGCGCGAACCCTGGGCGGTGCAAATGCCCACTGGCTATGGCCGTGAGCTGGTGAGCGATTGTCAAAAAATGGTCGGCCGACTACTGGTCACCATACCTGCGGCTTTTGAAAACCCAAGTTACCAACGAAAAAAATCTGCGATTGATAAAACCTTTAATCAAAAGTTTGAGTCGGCCATAGAATCATTAGAAAAAGAAGCCAACGAAAAAGGTTTTGCGCTATTTCAGGACGCCTCCAATATTTCTTTTTCGCCGCTTATTGATGGTAAGCCAGTGGATGAATTAACGTTTTCCGGATTACCACAAGAAAAACGTGATTCAATTAATCTGGTGATTGATGAGCTGGAAGATAAATTAACCGAAGCCTTGCTGGAAATGCCGCAATGGACACGGGAGTCCTACGACGCCGTTCAGGATTTAAATGCCTTAACCATTTCGTTGGCGTCAACGCCGATCATTTCCGAGCTGGAAGAAAAATATCGTGGGCTCACCGGCCTGCAAATTTATTTTAAAGAGTTGAAAAAGTTTCTGGTGAAAATTATTCAGGAAAACTTCAATCTGGTGGAGTCACCGGAATTAAAAAATGATCGTCATCTAAGAGAAATGTTGCAACAAACCATTGTACCAAATTTATTGGTACACAATAATCCGGCAATGGGCGCGCCCGTGGTGCACGAAGAGCACCCAACGTTTTCTAATTTATTCGGTCGCGTTGAATACTGGAATGAAGGCGGCGCGGTGATCACCGGTTATCAGCATATTCGAAGCGGCGCCTTGCACAGAGCCAATGGCGGTTATCTGGTGTTAGAAGCGGATAAAATATTTGACGATCCCTACATTTGGGGGCAACTGAAACAGGCGTTGCAAACCCAGGAGCTTAAGCTTGATCCGCCCACCATGGAAGGACAGAGCGCAGTGACTATTGGTTTAAGTCCACACGGTGTGCCGCTGAATGTGAAAATCATTTTGGTGGGCACGCGCGATTATTATTATATGTTGCAGGAGCAAGACGACGAGTTCAGCGAACTGTTCAGAGTGTTGGTGGATTTTGATGAGCATCTGGATAAAAACGATGACAACATCATGCACATGGCGCAGCTGGTTAAAACCCACAGCGAGCGCGAAGGTTTTGCTGAAATCACCAACGATGGTTTTATTGAGCTGGTGAAGTTTAGCTCGCGATTGTGCGGGCATCAGCAACAGTTGTCCACGCGATTTGGTGAAGTATTTGAGTTACTGGGTGAAGCCGATGTGGTGCGATTGCAACAGCATATGCCCACCATCAATAGTGATCACATAGTTGAAGCCTTGCAGCAGAGGGAGTTTCGTCATTCGCGTATTCGCGGTGAAATGTTGCAGGAGGTGCTGGAAAATCAAATTATTATTCACACCGATGGCGACGTGGTGGGCAGCATTAATGGCTTAACCGTGTGGGAAATTGGTTCCACCGATTTTGGTACACCGGCACGCATTACGGCGACGGTTTTTCCCGGCAATAAAGGCATTGTTGATATTGAACGCGAAAGTGAACTGGGCTTATCCATTCACTCAAAAGGCGTGTTGATTTTATCGGGCTTTTTAGCCAATCGCTACGCTCGTGAATTTGCGTTAACCCTATCGGCCAATATTGTTATGGAGCAGTCTTACGGGTTGATAGATGGCGACAGTGCATCACTCGCCGAACTCTGCGCGTTAATTTCGGCCATTACCGAAAAGCCGATTAAGCAATCTATGGCAGTCACCGGTTCAATCAATCAGTTTGGTGAAGTGCAGGCGATTGGCGGCGTGAATGAAAAAATAGAAGGCTTTTTTGGTTTGTGCAAAGCACGCGGATTAACCGGCAAACAGGGCGTAATTATTCCTAAAGCCAATCAGTCTCATCTAATGCTAAAGCGTGAAGTGATAGAAGCGGTAGAACAGGGTATGTTTACCATTTACGCCGTACAAAATGTTGAACAGGCGTTGGAGTTATTGTGTTTAAATCCCGGTGATTCACTGGCGGAACTGCACAAACAGATTTCTGTTAATTTAAAACAACTGCACGATGTTTGCGAAGACGTCGATGACGACGAAGACGCTGAGCACGAGGAAGAAATCAAAAAACTCGAACACGCCAAACAAATTGAGCAAGAAAAACATAAAAAACATCCGGAGAAAGAGTTAGAAGCTCATGAAAAAGAATCGGCAGACAAAGAGCTGAAAAGTGCGGATAGTGAACTTGGTGAGTCGCATTAATTGGGTTTTATGTCATGAGACATCCTCGATTAAAAAGCTTTAAAAAGTGAGTCAGGATTTATATGCAGTAAAACTACGTAGTTACGGCATTGACTTCTCAATGGAGTTGGGTAAGTATCTGAAGTCAATAAACAACTCAGTAAAATATAAATAAATATTTGAATTTAGTTGTGGTTTACTGAATACAATCAGCTGTTAGGGCAATTGAGAAATATGGAACCACATAAGTTATCTGAAATTTCAGAGAATGAGATTTCGGAATTAAGTTCTGGGCTTATAGCCACTGTTGCAAACGGAGCGTCAATCGGTTTTCTTTCAGGCTTCACACTTTCTGAGGCTGAGTCTTACTGGCATTCTGTTTGCTCTAATCTCAGTGATAACTTACACCTCTGGGTGGTAAAAACCGAGGGGAAAATTGTTGGCACCATACAATTTGAAAGGCCAACAAAGAAAAATGGAAGCGTTCGTGGAGAGATACAAAAATTATTTGTAGATCCAGCCTTCAGAGGCAGAGGTATAGCCTCAAAACTTGTAAAACTAGCTGAAGAGTATGCATTTTCAATTGGAATTAGCACTTTGGTGCTTGATACTGAATCAGGAAGTAATGCTGAAAAATTGTATACAAAATTGGACTGGGTAAAAGTAGGGGTAATACCCGGATACGCTCTTTCTCCGTCCGGGGAGTTGAAGGGCACCACGTACTTTTACAAGCAGAGGCCCTAACAATGCGCTGCGGCTGAGCGCGGAGTTAGTTGCCAATAATCGATAACATCGAGAACAAATGAAAATTTTAATATATTTGATCTTCGTATTGCTCACTTCATCACAATACAGTTTTGCTGTGATCAAACGACATGATATTCCAGCAAAAAATTATGAAGTTGCCAAGCCTCCAGAATATCTAGTGGATATGCCGCATGAAGGTCATGGTGTTCTAATTGCACCACAATGGATTGTTACCGTTGCACATACTATTTTTTATGATTACACCGGCAAGACTATCAAAGTCGGAAATGAAAATTACGAAATAGCCAAAGTAGTAATTCATTCTGGTTACACAAAACCAGATGAGTCTTTATTTAAAGGTGATTCTAAACCTTTAATGAATTTTTTCAAAAAAAGAGATGATATTGCTCTTGTTAAATTATCATCAAATGTTGATGATATAATGCCAATAAAACTATACGAAGGTGACAATGAGCAAGGAAAGACAATTACGGTTCATGGTAGAGGGGCTACTGGCAATGGACTTATTGGTGAAGTAGCCGAAACCAAAAAACTTAGAACTATGAATATATTTCAAAATGTCATTGAAGTAGCAGATGGTAATTGGTTATCGTTTAAATTTGATAGTCCTTCAAACGCACTTAATTTGGAAGGAATGCATGGTTCCGGTGATAGTGGTGGTTCGTCTGTTATTATAGAGAACAATAGATCATATTTAGTTGGACTATCAAGTTGGCAATCCTGGAATGGAGATCTTTCTTTATTTAAAGGGGGCTTGTATGAAACTAATGCTTATCAAGTTAGAATTTCAAGTTATTTTAAATGGATTAATACTGTCATTAAAAGCAACTAACCAGACGTTGCTTCAGATTCGGAGAAAAAGACTCCTCTCTGAAGAACTTGGCGTTAGCTCCAAAAAGGAAGTCGGATGATTGAATTAGCAACAATAGCTCAAGCAGTGGCTGTAGTCGCAGCGTGCTGGGCTATTATTTCCGGTGTTGGAGCATGGAAAAGGGAGTTTATCGGGAAGCGAAAGATAGAGCTTGCCGAGGAAACGTTGACAGCTTTTTTCGAGATAAAGGACGCAATTGCATTCATTCGCAGCCCTTGGTCTAGCGGAACAGAAGGAAGTACCAGGAAGCGATCGGAACATGAAACTGAGGCAGAAAAACAGCTTCTGGATCGTGGCTATATTGTGTTTGAACGCTATGAGTCGAAACAAGAAGTGTTTGTTCGGTTCAACACTCTCAAATATAAATTTATGGCTGTATTCGGAACAGACACAGAGTCTATATTCAAAGATACTAATCAAACATTAAACTCAATATTTACTTCAGCCAACATGCTTGCGACGCATTATTGGCAGCGACAAGGCCGAGTTAAAATGGAAGAAGACGAATTCCAGAAGCACTTGGATGAAATGCATAAGCATGAAGGTATATTCTGGGATCGTTATAACGATGATGATGAAATTAGAAAACAACTAGCTCAAACTCAGAATCAGTTAGAAACCACGACAAAACCTTGTTTCGAAGAGCCAATGAAAACTTATTCTATTTTCACTACAAAATGGATCAGCAAGGGCTAACAAAGCGCTCAAGTAAGGATGCAGCAAAGCTTGGCGTTACATGAAGAAATGAGCCAATGACGAAACTTAGAGTTTCAAATAAAGATTATTATAGACATCTCTGGGAAATGCTGCTCTATTTAGGGCTATGTATAAGCCTACCCTTTGTTTTTGAGTATATCTATGAAGAAAAGGATATCTTTGACTTCACTATTCGACTATCGGTGATTTTTTTTGTATTGCTTTGTGTTCCGCCTATGGTTTTATTTTTTCGATATGCCATTGTAAATAACTCTCTAGAAATAGCGTATAAGAGCAATGACATAGAACTGTTACTAAATGGAAAGAAAAGAATAGTGAAGTTGAATGAAATAGAGCATATAGAAATAAAGCTAACATTTCCTACTTATTTTAGTGGAATACGATATCTTGCGACAGACAGTTTTTTATATGCAGTTATTTATTTACACTCTAAAGAAAGCTTTACGGTTACTAGCTTGCTAGATAATGAGCTTTTTGATACTAAAGCTTTTTTTAATGGCAGGGTTGATATTTTTCGAAAGTTAAGGTTTGTTTGTTGGCCTCCAGGTCAAAACTTACATTTTTCTCAGTAAAGCAGAAAAGTAACAAAGTGCAATATCATGCCTGCTTTAAGCGTTAAGGTGAAAAAAATATTATGAATGATAAAAAAAGTTATCCAAGATATGGAAAGTACTCAATGCTGTTGAGTTTTGTTAGTCTTGTACTATTAATTTTTTTGTTTTTTGTTTTGCAATGGTCAGAACACTATATACAAAATAATCCAGATTCCTACTTTTTTATAACGGCTCTCATTGGACTTATTGGAATGCTGTGTGCATCTGGTTTTTTGATTTCTTTTGGCTTGGGAGTCGCTGGGTTGTTCTTAAAAAATCAGGTGAAGTTTTATGCATACATTGGAGCAGTGTTGTCAGGTTTGATGCTAATATTAATACTCATAATATTTATTGTATTTGTACCTTAGTAAGTAAAATTAGAAGAAAAAATAATAACTACTAGAGGTCACTTTCCTCTGCTTAAAACGTTGACCTTCATAAGGAATCTAAATGAAATACTTTGTATCAATACTTATCTTTTGTAGTGGTCAAGTTAATATTATGAAGTGCTTTTATATTCTATTTTTATCTGTATTTATTTTAATTGGCTGTGGTGGAATACGTCAGGAAGCTTATGTAGTAAATTCACAGGGACTATTAAGTATTGATGGAAAACATGTTTTAGTAAAGAAGAAGTGGTTCAAAGTTAACCCTGAGCAATACCCAAAATTTAGCTTTAGTGAAGACATTGCTCCACCGGAACCTTATAAAACTAAATATAATTTGCCTTTAATAAAGAAAACAGATGTTTGGGAAATAAGTTACAAAGTAGTCGATTCTTACATTGCTATATCCAGTGATTACCACAGTAGATTATGTGAAGCGCCCGGCTATTTTTGGATAGACTGCGCTCGTACCAGAGACTATGGTATTTGGATCGATATTAATGGAAATATTACCGGCGGCTGGGAAGTATTAAAGGGTAATTTGAAGAGTGGGTACGAGGCTATTGAAGATCTGAGCCCTAAATATAAGACAAGTCAAAACTGGCCTGTTAAAAAGTTGGTTAAATTGAAAGGTAACAAATAAAAAACTCAGAATGATTAATAAGTAACAAGATATAAGTAGTATTAAAACAACTACACATCCATAAGTTCCGTTTTCAAAAAATCGAAAACAACGCTAACGCGGTGACTGGTAATCACTTCTTTGTGTGCCACTAAATACATTGGTGTAACAATCGGTTCGATTTCTGGAAAGAGTCTTTCCATATCTGCGTCTGAATCGGCAATCGATTCTAGTGCTGTCACAATTCCTAATCCTTGTTTGGCCATTGCCCATTGAACAAGATGACTTTGTGCCCGAACAGGGAAGTGACGTTCTTCAAGTTCAAAGCCAAGTCCATTTAAAAACTGCTTATAAATACCGGCATCATCAAAGCCTATAAAACGGCAGTTTCCAATATTTTTTGCATTCTTGGGGCGTCCAGCTTTATCAAGGTAGGCCGTCGATGCATAAAGCCGACTGCTTAATCGTCCTACATCAATAGAAATAAGATCCGGCTGGTTGGCGTGATTGGCTCTAACAGCGATATCGGCTTCACGTCGTTTAAGGTCGCTCGATTCATTTGATGCAACCAGTTCGATTTCGATGCCGGGTTCTTGTTTGAGCAAGCGATCGATTAACGGCGGCATAATGTGAGCAGCAAATAACTCGCCAGTAGAAATACAAACCGTACCTTCTACCAGTTGCGACTGCCCCGAGGCTGCCAGCGAAAATTCCAGAGCTGCATCCGCCATATTTCGGGCGTAGTGAACCAGCTCTTGCCCACTTTTCGTTAAACTGCGCCCGGTGCCGGTACGTTCAAAAAGCGCGACACCGATTTCCTGCTCCAGAGCAGAAACCTGCCGCCCCAGTGTCGGCTGAGAGACACGTAACGCCCGCGCCGCAGCCGATAGCGATCCTTCTTCAACCGTGGCAATAAACGCTCGAAGATGATTCCAGTTGTATTTTGTTGCATCCCATTTCATTCATATATGAATACATAGCATGCGGATATTGTCAATTGTTATTCACTATTGCATGTGGTTGAATATTGCAATTCTCATGCAATAACCCCCATGCAATAACCAAGAGAGCAACAAGATGAATGCCAGAAAACGACTAGAAGACTCACCCATACCAACCAGGATTAAATTGTCTTTATTGTGGGCATCGCTGATGTCGCTGTACATTTACAATGACTATTTTGTACTGTTTGTGCCTGGCACAATTGATGGAATGGCGGCAGGCTCAATGGGCCCACTCGGCAACTACACAGACACCAAGATGATTGGGGTGGCACTTATACTCGCTATTCCGGCCAGCATGGTTTTTCTATCGTCGATTGTGGCGCCCCGAACCAGCCGGATACTCAATCTGACGTTAGGAATAGTGTACGCAATAATCGCATTGTTAACCCTGATAGGCTCGCCGATATTTTATAAGATGGTCGTCTGTTTTCAACTTGTCGCTCTCGCACTTATCATTAAGCTCGCTTTACGATGGACTTAACATGCTAACGGCTGGCAAACAATATCGAAACACCATTTAAAAATTTACCGCTTTAAGGATTATCGGAGCGATTGTCTGCGGTATAAAAACATAACGGCGATTATCAAATGCTCAATCATATAAATCAGTGGTGTCAGTCGACGTTACGATCCGTCGCTGCTAACCAACACTAGGATTGCGGTTATCTTAAAATATCTGTAACTTTTGCCAAAGGCTTGAATCATAACTAAGCATGCTGTTTTGTGAATCACTTAGCTCACACAACATTCTATCGGCTCACGTATTAAGTCAATTTATGCCTGATAATTTATACCTGGTACAGTGAGTGCAATAAACCGAATATGCTTGAGGTAAATAATGATGAAATCAATTGTTCTTGGCGGCGGCTGCTTCTGGTGTCTTGAAGCCGTTTATCAGCGGGTGAGAGGCGTTGAGTCGGTACAGTCCGGTTACAGCAGTGGTCATGTGGATAATCCTGACTACCGTTCGGTGTGTTCCGAATCAACCGGTCATGCTGAAGTAGTGGAAGTAAAGTATAAGGATTCTGAAATTAGTTTGGCTGAGTTGCTCGATATCTTTTTTACCATTCATGATCCCACAACGTTAAATCAGCAGGGCAACGATCGCGGAACCCAATACCGTTCAATTGCCTTGTATGAGTCGGATAACGACAAGCAAGTAATTGAGCAGGTGATGCAAGACAAAACCAAGGATTTTTCATCACCGATAGTGACGGAAGTCAAACCACTGGAAAAGTTTTGGCCAGCCGAAACCGCGCACGATAATTATTATAATAACAACGCCAACCAACCCTATTGCCAAATTGTGGTGGGCAGTAAAGTGGCCAAGTTAAAACAGTATTTTTCCGATAAGATGGTTGATGAATAAACTGCTTTGGGGAATTGCCGCGGGTATTGCGCTGCTTATATTCTGGCCCACAGCACCGAAAGATTATGGCGCAGGAGTGGTCGCATCTTTGGCTCCGTTGCAACAAAATTTATCTTTATCCTCCTTTAAGCAAAAAGATTATCAAATTACCCCGGTGGCCAGCTTTTACATTAAAGCGAAAGTATTGGATAGAGAAAACTATTACTTTGGTCGAGAGGCCGACTTATCTCCGGTGGACTTTGTGCTCGGCTGGGGACCCATGTCGGATCAAGATGTTTTGTCTCATATTTCCATTTCGCAGCGCAATCGCTGGTATTACTGGAAAACCGATGAGTGGATTATTTCCCGTAAAGCCATTGAAAACAGCAGTGCCAACATGCATATGATCCCATCCAATGACTCGGTGGCCAGCGCATTAAAACAAGTGAAGCAGGGCGATGTGATAACCCTCTCGGGTAAACTGGTTAATGTTAAAGGGCAAGACGGTTGGCAATGGAACAGTTCATTAAGCCGAAACGATACCGGCGACGGCGCCTGTGAATTAATTTGGGTGGAATCAGTAAGAGTTCATTGATGAGTTAGTTACGAGTACACTTATAATGAATAGACTTGTTATTAATACAGTTGCTAAAAATACCAAGGAAGCAAAGTGACGCAGAGCGATTTTATTTCATTAATGCCGGGGCAGTATTTAGCCCCAAAATGTCATCGGTTTGATTACAACAAGATTCAGGTTTGTCTAACGGAGTATCCGCATTATCAAAAAACCGGTGACTGGCATCATCATAAGAATGCCATGGTGAGCTTTGTTATGCAGGGCGGAAATGTAGAAAGCCGTTGGCAAACACATTTGGAGCGACTGCCTGGTAGTTTGAATTTTTATCATGCTGGTGAACCGCATCAAAATATATACAAAGTATTTCCATCCAAACATTTAAGTTTAGAAGTGGATCAAAGCTTTTTGGATGATCATTGCTTGACCGAAGTGCGTTTGGCCAGTGCCATGATCAATAATCCTAAGAGTAAATTTATATTACTGAATATTCTTAATGAAGCCATTCAACACGATCGCTATACCGATTCAGTTATTCAATCGTTGTTTTTGAGTATTGTTCAACCGTTACAAACTTTGTCAAAAGCACCGCCTAACTGGCTGAAGCAAGTTAAATCTTTATTGGAAAACCAATGGAGTGAATGGCCCTCGTTGGCTCAACTATCCGATAGTGTTAATGTCCATCCGGTCACAATTTCTTCATTGTTTAACCATTATTACCATGTGACTATCAGTGACTTTTTACGCATTTTGAAAGTAGAACATGCAATACAGATGATTCAAAATTGTGAAAAACCGTTAACAGAGATAGCTCTTGAATGTGGCTTTTCCGATCAAAGTCACTTTACACGTGTATTTAAGTCAAAAACCGGTTTTTTACCTGCCCGATATCGGCGAGTTTAGTCGAACACCTTAATTTCATTCTATTTCATCCAGATTCGTTTCGAGTAAACTGGCACAAGGGTTATAAAGAGAGTTTATCGATATGTTTTTATTGGGTTATACAGCTCAGGTAGCGGTTTTGTTAAAACAGTTAGTAATTGTGTTGATAGTGATCATAAGCATCACAAACAACGCCATTGCCGATGAATTCTGGAATACAGGTTTTGAATACAGTGTGAATAAACAGCCAAGAGTCTGGACTATTGAAGGAGAGGGTGATTCATTCATCTCTTATACGGATAAAAAAACCAAACATTCGGGCAAACAAAGTCTTTACCTTTCTCTCAACAAAGCAAGTACTTATATATACATCTCTGTAGAAAAAGACTTGCTGGCAGATAAAGTGCTTAAAGCAAAAGGCTTTATAAAGTTGTTGTCTGGCGTTAATTTAACCGTAAGATTAATGCTGTTTGATCCTGGCAGCAAGAAAGTGGTTGATGTTTCTGAGCCAGCAAAGTTAGACGCCCCTTGGCAAGCTATTGAGTTAAATACCCGTGCCGATGCAAGTTTGAATAAGGGTACTTATTTATTGGCGTTTCATATCGAAGGCACAGGTGATTTATGGATAGATGATTTATCTGTGCTGGTGAACAATCAAATTTTTGGTCAGGCAGAGCCGGATTTTTCTGAACCTTCAAAAGAGGATGTGCAAAAATTAAATAAATGGGCATTGCCTGTATCACTTAGCGATGAAAAGCTGACTCAGTACCACCCTATGTCAGCCATAATAGGCGATGCTAAAATTATCGGGCTAGGTGAAAACTCACATGGTTCGGCAACCATTTATCAATACAAATTGCAATTGGTAAAATATTTGGTAAAACATAAAAATGTTCGAGTGTTTGCGTTGGAAATGCCTTTGGTCGAGGCGGATGATATTAACGATTATGTGCTTTCCAGATCTAACTCTTCTGTGGATGTTGTGAGCAAATTGAGCTATCCCAGTTGGCAAACAGAAGAAATGCTAAGCATTATCGACTGGATTAAACAGTATAATAAAACAGCCCAACAATTCGTCGAGTTTAGAGGTTTCGATATGCAAAATGGCATGTCTGCACTGAATGCTATTTATCCATTTTTAAAAGCAAACAATAAAGAACTTTCTGTAAAGCTTTTAACATTAAAACAGGACATTAAGACAGCAGAACAAAAAGGTGGTGATTTTTCGGTATTGCTGAATAAGCACAAATCATTTTTACAATCACTGGCCTTATTTATTCAACACCACTCGAGTAAGAGCCCGATAGATGACAGTGATTTCGCTAGCAAAAACTTAGATATAAAAAGTTCCGGTATAAAAAGCTCTAATTCAATCGAATACAAAGCAAACAGACCCTATATTCAAACAGGGCGTGATCTGGAACGCTATGTTATGGTGCTGCAACAAAGCCTGCATTTTAAAGCAAGTAATTATTCTTCTGCTGTTCGAGATCAATATATGGCCGAGAATATTCAGTTTATGACTGATAAGTTGAAACAAGGCCGCATAGTTATTTCTGGCGACAATACCCATGTTTCTCGGGTAACAGGTAGTATGGGTGGGTACTTAAGTAATCAGTTTGATAATGATTACTTTACTATAGGGATCACTTTCCAGTCAGGGACCTATTCGGCCTATGGCGATAAACCCTATTATGAGGTACATGAACCTTATGTAGGGACTTATGAGTATTTTTTAAGTAAAAGCCAGTACGATAATTTTATACTCAGTTTTCAGCAGGCTAGCGGTATTTATGAGCTAAAAAAGGTCAGTGGCTTTCGGATGATAGGCTCCCGTCCTCAAGAAGTAACTCAGTTTGCTAAAATTAATATTCGTCAACATTTTGATGCCGTATTATTTTTAAGGCACTCGGCACATACTCAAAAATTGAAGTAATTTTAAAGATTGGATAGAGACAGTGATCTATTATTTTGCTTACGGCTCGAATATGTCATACCAACGCATTGCAGCTCGGGTTAGTCAGTGCGAATCATTAGGCGTTTATTATTTACCTCAGTATCAATTTAAATGCCATAAAGTGGGGCTTGATGGTTCGGCAAAAGGCAACGCTTTTTATACCGGGGATGAAAGCCGTATTTATGGGGTGCTTTATGCGTTAAGCGATACCGATAAAACACTACTCGATACCATTGAAGGCGTTGGAAAAGGTTATGAATGCCGTAAAGTGACGGTTTATGATTACTCAAATGCTGACACAAGTGCTTATACAAGAGCTTATACAAGTGATAGTGAATCGACACATGCGAGTTTAAAATTATCAAACTTAAGAGCATCTAACCTAAAATCATCAAACGTAAAATCTTCGGCAGAAACAACAAACAGTCAACAAGAGAAAATCGCTTATCTTTATGCGGCCACCAATATTAATGACTGTTTGTTGCCTTTTTGTTGGTACAAACATCATATCGAGTTTGGCGCAGCGCAGGCGAAACTGCCTGAGTCCTACAGAGAGCAAATCAGTCAGCTGCCTTGTCAGGAAGATCCAGACACTCAACGCGCCGCATTGGAGATGGCAATTTATAATTAGAGCATGTTTATTTTAACTGGCTTTTTTTAACCCGTGGCTATTTTTGATTGACTCACTTTGCCCCATGAGTGCCACAGCGGTATCGAGCATACGATTCGAATAACCCCATTCATTGTCGTACCAGGCGAATACTTTTGCCATTTTGCCATCGACCCGAGTTTGACTGGCATCAAACACACAGGAATGTTTATTGTGATTAAAGTCGATGGAAACCAGAGGACGATCGTTGTACTCGATAATACCTTTATAGTCTTCCTCGGCTGCTTGCTTTAATAACTGGTTAACTGCTTCCACACTGGTGGCTTGTTTAAAGGTTAAGGTTAAATCCACCAAGGATACATTCGCCGTTGGTACGCGAATGGCCAATCCGTCTAACTTACCTTCAAGTTCCGGTAATACTTTTCCAACCGCTGCGGCAGCGCCTGTTTTTGTCGGGATCATGGAGAGATCGGCCGCACGGGCGCGTCGCAGATCAGAATGATAAGTGTCGGTTAAGTTTTGATCGCCGGTGTAAGCGTGAATGGTGGTCATTAATCCCTGTTCTATGCCGAGGGCATCGTTCAATACTTTGGCCATGGGCGATAAGCAATTGGTGGTGCAACTGGCGTTTGACACAATGCGGTGATCATCGGTTAATTGCTGATGGTTAACGCCGTAAACAATGGTGGCATCAACATTTTTACCGGGCGCAGAAATCACCACTTTACTGGCACCTGCCTCCAGGTGACCTTTGGCCTGTTCGCCATCGGTAAACACTCCTGTGCACTCAAACACCAAATCGACTTTAAGCGATTGCCAGGGTAGATTGGATAATTGCTTTTCCTGAGAGTAGTGGATGCTCTGCCCATTAATGATCAATTGCTGATCTTGGTGACTGACTTGCCCATTAAATCGGCCGTGTACCGAATCAAACTCGGTTAAATGAGCGTTTACTTCGATTGGAGCCAGGTCATTAATGGCAACTATTTCTATGTGGTTAAACTCTGGCGCTTCAAACAGGGCGCGCAGTACATTTCGGCCAATGCGGCCATAACCGTTAATCGCAGCTCGTATGGTCATGATAGGGTCCTTTATTATTTTAAATGTAATAAAATTACGTAATATTGTGCCAATATAGATCGTTTTGCCGCAAAAATAAACAGTATGCACAGCTTTTATTATTTAAATGTAAAAATATAACGCCATATCGCGTTGAAAGCGTTTTAAGGCTAATCGGACGTGTAATGAAGGGCGTTTAATTAAAGCGTCTGCTCCAAAGGGTGTGATTTGAAGGCTGTGATTTGAGGCGGGTTTTAAAGGAAATACGTTAATTTAAAAAAGAAGAGCAGGCAGTGGAACAAGGTTGGCGGCTATATGTTCGGCTATCAAGAGTCAGCCCTGTTAGGGTTCAATGCTAACAGGGCGACGGGTCAATGATTAAAGATGATGCAATTACACCACCTCAACCGTTTGAGGTTCTTTCAAGAAATACACCGCCAGTACAATAAGGGCTACAGGATAAAGTGCTAGATTAAGTAGCGATAAAAAGAATGTTAAATCAAACAAACATATCAATAATAAAATAATCGCGAAGGCTCTGATCAGGTTACTGTTTTCGGATTTATTCGCGAGTAATAAAATAGCCAGTACCAGCCCTGCCAGTACAAACAAGGTATCCACCGCTAATGCGATCCCAAGGCTTATATTTACAATGGTATCTGCCGATGAGCCGCTGATTTGCGAGGTGGCCAGTACCAGATCAACCACCACTAAAAAATGAAACACAAAGCTGCTGGCGGCCATTATCAGCAGTAAAATACGAATGGCTTTTGAATCGATAATATCGGCAAATACTTTCGCAAGGCTCAATAGCAGATACACTTCTAACGCGCCAATCAACACAAATAAGGCATCACTCCAATGCAGCGTCATAATGTTATGTCGAATGGATTCGATAATATCGCCACCAAGGGTAACCAGTATATACGTCCAGTAAACCGGAAATAATAAGGCGAGAACAATGGCTGCGATACCGGGTTTCAGGTAGTGACTTGAGGACATGGTGGCTCCTTGATTATCTAAAATTAAAGGGTTATTCAGTGGCATTTTCGTTATTCACGTATTGCAATATGTCGCCCGGCTGACATTGCAGGGTATGACAAATCGCTTCCAGAGTACTGAAGCGAATTGCTTTTACCTTGCCGGTTTTCAAAAGCGACAGATTGGTCATGGAAATGCCAATACTTTGGGATAATTCTGTGAGCGACATTTTTTTCTTTGCCAGCTCAACATCGAGATTTATTTGTATATTCATGCTAATAATATAGTCGCGCTAGATAATGATTGTCAATTAATAATTTACGATTAACATAAAATAATGATTGTTTTTCATTGTGTGTTTTATTTGTTCTATACAGGTTTCTGCTCGATAATAATATCGTGCATGTTCCTTTATGCCAGTAAGGGCCGTGTGTAGGGCGGTTTTATAAAGTAAACACCGGGTGCTGTCTGCAAGGACGTTTTCAGTGCCTAGTGAAAGAGAAATAATAATAAAAAGGTTTCGTACGAAGCGATGGATCTAGAAAGGGCCGGATTTAGAAAGGGTGTTTTGAAAAAGAAAGTTAATGTGAATAACGTATGACTCGAAGAGTCATTAGCCCATGGAATGGCTCGACTCTAACGGTAAGAAATAGCAAAGTGAAATAAAGCAATATGAGAAGTAAGAAGTTAAAAATTCTAACCAGTGTTTGAGTTTTAATCGTTTTGCAAGCTTCATTCAAAAATTAAACTAGCATTAGGCCTCTTGCTTCACCTTCTTCAAATGCTCGGTGCCCCACTTTTGCAGAGCCGTAATAATTGGCGCTAGCGTCAAGCCGTAATCAGCCATTGAATATTCCACTCGTGGTGGCACTTCGGGATATACCTTCCTTACTATCAACTGATCAGCCTCTAATTCCCGGAGTTGCTTGGTTAGCATTCTCTGCGTAACGCCCGGCATCAGCCGCCGGAGTTCATTGAAACGGATGGTGTCCGAGAGCAAGTGGAAAAGAATAACGCCTTTCCACTTGCCGCCGATTAAAGCAAGTGTTGCTTCTACTGGGCAGCCTTCACTGCAGTCATAAACAGTATGGCTCATGTTTTCTCTCCTTTAGTATACTTTTGTATACTACATGTCTTTTTTGTGCGTACTTACATACATGTATTGTATGTCGTATTCTGTTTGTTAATCCACCTGTTATAGGCGGAAAATACTTAAACTGAGGATATGGAATATGAAAGCAATGCTTATCAACGCCTTCGGCGAGAACGCTAAATTTGAAACTTCCGAAATTGACACTCCGATTGCGGATAGTGGTCAAGTACTTGTCAAAATTGCAGCATCCAGTGTCAACACTGTCGATACCATGATTCGTAAAATGGGTAACGACTTACCCTTGTCACCGGATACGCCTGCACTTTTGGGGATGGACTTTGCCGGAACGGTCGAAGCCGTTGGCGAGGGTGTAGAGGGCTTCTCCATAGGTGATGAAGTGTACGGTTGTGCTGGGGGACTGGCGGATCTACCTGGTACGCTAACTGAGTATATTGCAGCAGACGCCAAACTTGTCGCTCACAAGCCCGGCAACCTATCTATGGCAGAAGCTGCAGCGTTACCATTGGTGGCAATCACAGCTTATGAAGGTTTGGTGCGTGCCGGGGTTAAACAAGATCAAACCGTATTGGTACATGGTGGCTCTGGTGGCGTGGGCCACATTGCCATTCAGCTTGCTAAGTATTTTGGTGCCAATGTCTACTCAACGGGCGGGGGTGAGAAGCAAACAAAATTGATTCAGCAGTTAGGTGCTACGCCGATCAATTACAAAACGGAGTCCGTCGCTGACTATGTTGCAGCACATACCCAGGGTGAAGGATTTGATGTTGTGTTTGATTCCGTTGGGGGAGAAAATCTCACTAAGTCGTTTGAGGCTGCGGCATTAAATGGGCATGTTGCAACAACCGTATCTATGTGTGAGCTGGATTTAAGTCCTGCCCATTTTAAAGGCTTGTCTCTGCATGTTGTGTTTATGCTGATCCCCATGTTGCACAATGTTAAGCGCGAAACCCACGGTGAAATTTTGGCTGAAATTGCAAAAATTGCTGAGTCTGGAAAGTTGAAACCTGTTCTAGATGACAAACAATTTTCTTTAGTTCAAGCAGGTGACGCGCATGCTCGGTTAGAGAGCGGTCAAGCCATGGGCAAGGTGGTTATCAATCATTAAGCGTCTCAAAACTATTGAGATTCAATAGACCAAAAGCAAGCAACGAGCTGATGAAGTAGTGTCGGCCAAGTGATGCGAGACAAGGACATTATTTATGAGCAAGACCATACTGATTACAGGTTCCACCGATGGAATCGGGCTAGAAACCGCAAAGTCGCTACTCAAGCAAGGGCACCGGGTGCTCGTGCACGGACGCAATCCGGAAAAAACCAGAAGGGTGGGAAAAGAACTGGAAGCTCTAGCTTCGGCTGAGCAAATCGAGCTTTTCACCGCTGATTTGTCGATATTGTCTGAAGTTAATCAACTAGCAGAAGATATTAAGCAGCGCGTTGGTAGCCTGGACGTTTTGATAAACAACGCAGGCATATTTAAGACAGATAATAAAGTGGTATCCAACGGCATCGATGTCCGCTTTATGGTTAATACAATTGCTCCGTGGGTTTTAACGCGAGCGTTGATGGATCTGCTTTCCACAGACGCAAGAATCATCAATTTGTCCTCCGCCGCTCAGGCCACGCCAAATCTTGCGGCTATACGGGGGGAAGAATCTATATCGGATGATCTTGAAGCTTATGCACAAAGTAAATTAGCGCTCACAATGTGGTCGATGGAGCCGGCAGCCATCGAGCTGTCGTCCCATCAGTCGATTGTTGCGGTTAACCCGGGATCCATGTTGGGCAGTAAAATGGTTAAGGAGGGGTTTGGTACAGAAGGCAAAGATATTGGCATTGGCGTGCGAATTCTTCAGCACCTTGCTGTTGAAGCCGGAGCAATCCGATCCGGGCAATATTTTGACAATGACGTTGGTGATTACGCCAGTCCACACCCTGAGGCGGAGAACCCCGAGCAGCGTTTAGCGATGCTATCCGCCATTAACTTTGTAGCAAGCAAAGCTTGAGTAGTTTACAAACAAGCGACTCAATAAGACGTGCACATGGAAATAAACTTTACTCTTTTGGCAGTCGGGTTTCTTTTAACGACTCTTTGATCCGCTTAAGGTGTTCCTGAAACACAGGGCCTCGTCTTAACATGACGCCTGTGGCAAGAATGTCGGTAATGGTTAGGTGAATAATTCGTGACGTCATGGGCGTGTAAATATCGGTATCTTCCTGATCGCCCGGAACTTCAACGACCAGGTGACAAATATTAGCCAGTGGCGAATCTGCGCTGGTGATGCCGATCACCTGTGCGCCAGATTGTGAGGCCATTTGCGCGGCTTCTATCAGTGGAATGGTTCGTCCTGTGTAGGAATAAAGAACAAGAACATCGCCGGTTTGTGAAGCGGCTGCTGCCATGCGTTGTTTTAAAACATCGTCGTAAGCGATGGTTGGTGTGCCCAGACGAAAGAAGCGGTTTTCTGCATCTAATGCAACGGCACCGGAGCTGCCCAGTCCGTAAAACAGAATCCGTTTGGCCTGAGCCAGAGCGTCAACAACTCGGCTGACCGCGGTGGTATCAACCATTTTACGGGCTTCACTTAAGGACATCATGGTGGCATCAAACAGCTTATTGGTGAACTCTTCGGTGCTGTCGTCCAATGAAACATTACCCGTAAAGTAAGGGGTTCCTGTGGCCAGGCTTTGCGCCAGTTGCAGTTTAAAATCAGGAAAGCCCTTACAATTCATGGAGCGGCAAAACCGGTTAACGGTAGGCTCACTAACGGCGGCGGCTTTTGCCAGAGCGGCAATGCTCGACTGATAGGCTTTTTGAGGATCCACCAGCACTTCCTGTGCGACCTTTTTTTCTGATTTGCTGAGCGTTTGTAGAGCTTCTTCAATGCGATTAATGAGTTTCATGGCGTAACCTGACCTGATTTTGTGGCAAAACTATAGCAATTTTAACGGTTTATCGAAAGAGAGTTTCATTTTTTTGTAATTTTTTACCATAACTGCACTGCAAATGTAATTAAATTACATGTTGAAAGCTTTAATAGGGTTAATGCAAACGTATTTATTGGATTTTTCCGGTTAAAGTCGTTGTTATTATACAGTATGTTCGTATAATGGTAGGCACAGTCCTTTATTTTATGTAATAAAATTTCAAAATATGACATTTTCGATCAATGAGAAAGCGTGCAATCTGATTTTATTTGGCGGTAATGGCGATTTATCCTATCGAAAGCTGCTGCCTGCCTTGTTTAATCTCGAGCGCAAAGAGATGCTGCACGATGATCTTAATATTATTGGTTGCTCCAGAACCGAACTGTCGGATGAGGTGTTTCAAAGTGAAGCGCTTGAAGGACTCAAAGAAAACGCCACGTCTAATCCGGACGAGTCCCCGGAAATCACACAACGCTTTTTAAATCGACTGTCGTTTTTATCGGTGGATGCCAGTGATACCAATGATTTTCAGCAATTAAAGCAGCATCTATCTTCATTAAAAGGCAATGGCTGTCATATTTATTATCTGGCAACGCCTCCGGGTTTATTTGTGCCTATTTGCCAGCACCTCGAAGCTGTCGGTTTGGTGAATGATAAATCGCGACTGATCATTGAAAAGCCTATTGGTTATAACCTTGACTCTTCCATTGAAATAAACGATCAGGTTGCGGCAGTCTTCGCGGAAGATAATATCTATCGCATCGATCATTATATGGGGAAGAGTGCGGTTCAAAATCTGTTGGCGCTGCGATTTGCTAATGTCATGTTTGAACCCCTGTGGAATCAAAATTACATTGATCATGTGCAGATCACCGTGTCTGAATCTGTCGGTGTCGGCAATCGAAAAAGTTTTTATGACAATGTAGGGGCATTGCGGGATATGGTGCAAAACCATTTATTGCAATTGCTTGCACTTATTGCCATGGAGCCGCCAACGCACCTTAATCCGGAAGCGTTAAAGCATGAAAAAATAAAAGTCTTTCGATCATTGCGACCGATTGAGGGCAAGCGAACCAAATACAATACTGTGCGTGGGCAGTACAGTGCCGGTGAACTCGATGGCGAATCATTGCCAGCTTATAATCAGGAAGGGGATAACCCTAAGCCGAGTAATACAGAATCCTTTGTTGCTTTAAAAGTGGATATAGATAACTGGCGCTGGTCTGGTGTGCCTTTTTATTTGCGCACGGGCAAACGATTGTCGAGCCGTTATGCAGAAATTGATATTCAATTTAAAGAAATACATCACTCGATTTTTAAATTACCCACCAAAGCCAACCGTCTTATTATTCGGTTACAGCCGAAAGACAGTATTCAATTAATGTTGATGAATCAGGAACCTAATTTGTCCGGTGCGGTAAATCTGGTCTCGGATCCATTAAATTTAAGTTTTACCGATCAGTATGATCCTGCGGATATTCCTAAAGGTTACGAGCGATTATTGTACGATTGTATTATTGGTGATCCCACATTATTTATGTCGCGCTATGAAGTGGAAGAAGCCTGGCGCTGGACCGACACCATATTAGCCGGTTGGGAAGAGTTTGATGTGCCAGTACTTTATTATCCCGCAGGCTCGATGGGTCCTGATGCCGCTGAACAGTTATTGGCAAAAGACGGCCGTAAATGGTTTAACAATAATGAGCATGAACAGGAATAAATTTACTATATAAGCGATTAGGCTATTAGCAAATAGCGAATTAATACAGGCAGTGAGTATGACAGTCGAAATTTCTGGTTTACATTATTTTGATAGCCGAGAAGAAGCGAATGAGGCATTGGCAAAACAAATTGCCGAGCAATTAACTCTTGGTATTGAATCAAAAGGGTTAGCCTCTTTATGGTGCAGCGGAGGTTCTACACCAACCGCATTGTACCAAACGCTCGCACGTTCCAATCAAGTGGCGTGGGAAAATGTTTTAATATCGTTAGTGGATGAGCGTTGGGTACCGCCAACGGATGAAGCCAGTAATGAGCGGTTAATAAAACAAAACTTATTGACCGGAAATGTCGAGCAGGCATCTTTTGTTCCTTTTTTTCAGGTAACGCCGTCACCGGAAGACAATCAAAAACAGTTGGAAGTCGAATTAAAACATGCTGTAACCGGACCGCTGGATGTGGTTATTTTGGGAATGGGTAATGACGGTCATACCGCATCCTTATTTCCATGCGCAAAAGACACCCAACAAGCGGTTGCCAGGGAAAACTCAGATTATACAGCAGTGACTCATCCTGAAATGGCGCCGCATCCACGCTTAACCTTAACATTAAACAGGTTGTTGGCGTCTCGTAATATTTACTTGTTGTTGTTTGGCGAAGACAAACTGAAAACCTTAAACAAGGCAGAGCAGCAGGGTGATGAATTATTAATGCCGATCCGTTATTTTTTACGCAATACATCACCTGCGTTACAAATATATTGGGCGCCATGATTATAAGCAAATGTGTTAAAGATTAACGTTAAAAATACACCAATACATTATTTAAAGAGTTGATATGAGTACCAGTGGTAATCAAAACATTGCATTAAATAAAACCGTGCATCAAGTGACGCAGCGAATTATTGAGCGCAGTAAACATTCACGAGCCGACTATTTAAAGCAAATGGCAAAAGCCAAAACCGATAAGCCGAATCGCTCGGCCTTGTCCTGTGGTAACTTGGCTCATGGTTACGCCGCTTGTGGCATGCAAGAGAAACAGGTTTTAAAAGGGATGGAGTCGCCCAATATTGCCATCGTTTCGGCTTACAATGATATGTTATCGGCGCACCAGCCCTATAAAGAATACCCTGACATTATTAAAGCGGCTGTGCAGTCTACCGGTGCAACGGCACAATTTGCCGGTGGCGTACCTGCCATGTGCGACGGTGTCACTCAGGGGCAGGATGGCATGGAGTTAAGTTTGTTCAGCAGGGACTTAATTGCACAGGCATCGGCCATTGCTTTATCGCATAATATGTTTGATGGCGCGTTATTTTTAGGTATATGCGACAAGATTGTTCCTGGGTTGGTAATGTCTGCGTTACGATTTGGTCAGCTACCTTGCATTTTTGTGCCGGCAGGCCCCATGCACTCCGGTATTCCAAACGACGAAAAAGCGCGTGTTAGAAAATTATTTGCTGAGGGTAAAGTTGGTCGCGATAAATTGCTAGAGGCGGAAAGTCAATCTTACCATTCGGCTGGCACCTGCACATTTTATGGCACCGCCAATACCAATCAAATGTTAATGGAAATTATGGGGCTGCATTTACCGGGTAGTTCTTTTGTTAATCCAGATGCACCCATTCGACAAAAGTTAACCGAATACGCTTCTGTTCGCGTTACACAATTAACCGCGCTTGGAAAAAATTATCGACCCATTTGCGATGTTATCGATGAGCGCTCTATTGTTAATGGCATTGCTGGATTGTTGGCTACTGGTGGCTCTACCAACCATACCCTTCATATTATTGCCATTGCAAAGGCAGCAGGCATACAGATTAATTGGGATGATTTTTCGGAGCTGTCAAAAGTTGTTCCGTTACTGGCTCGCGTTTATCCGAATGGTCAGGCCGATGTGAATCATTTTCATGCCGCCGGTGGCATGGCGTTTATTATTTCCGAGTTATTGGCTGCCGGGTTATTACACGGTGATGCGAAAGCGGTGTATGGCGACAGCATCAGTGATTATATCGATGAGCCTTTTATTGAAGCCGATAAACTGGTGTTTAAAAAGGGTGAGCATCACTCAAAGGATAAAGATGTATTAAGGCCCGTGTTAGAGCCGTTTCAATTAGAAGGCGGCCTGCAAATTTTAAAAGGTAACCTTGGTCGAAGTGTGATTAAAACCTCTGCTGTAAAACCAGAGCATAGAATCATAGAAGCAGAGGCCAAAGTGTTTCATAGCCAACACGATCTGGCGGCGGCGTGTCAAAATAATGAAATTAATAGTGATACGGTTGCGGTTGTGCGTTTTCAAGGACCTAAAGCCATTGGTATGCCGGAGCTGCATAAGTTAACGCCTTATCTTGCCAATGTGCAAGATAAAGGATTGAACGTTGCCTTGGTGACCGATGGTCGAATGTCGGGCGCTTCGGGCAAAGTACCTGCGGCGATTCATTTGACACCAGAGGCCGTTGACGGCGGATTAATTGCAAAGGTTCAAAATGGTGATCGTATTTTAATGAACGCCGAAACCGGTGAGCTAACCTTAATGGTCTCCGAAGAGGAATTAGCGAAGCGACCTTTGGCAACCGAAAATATCGAGCAGCATCATTTTGGAATGGGGCGAGAAATGTATCAACTCATGCGGCAAAATGTTTCAGGTGCAGAGCAGGGTGCCACTATTTTTCAGTTTAATGACACAACTGAAAAAGCGTCTCAACAAGCCTCAACAATATCAAGTAAAACACGATGAGTTTTCATTTGCTGGCTGATATTGGTGGCACCAACGCCCGGTTTTCGGTGGTAGAGCCGGGGACAACCGAACTTCAGCATATTCAAACCTTTCAATGTGAAAACTTTGGTTCACCGTTGCAGGCGATTAATCATTATCTGTCACAAATTTCGGTAAATATTGAACAGGCCTGTTTGGCGCTGGCATGCCCGGTTGCCAATGATGCCGTTAAACTCACCAATAATCACTGGCAGTTTTCACAAAAGCAACTGGCGCAAAGTCTAGGAGTGAGTCGGTTAATTGCTATTAATGATTTTACCGCAGCTGCTATGGCAACCACCGTACTGCAAGAAACCGATTTATGTCATTTAAAAAGTGGCTCGGTGTTTAACGCTCAATTGCAACGCTGCATTGTTGGCCCGGGTACCGGACTTGGTGTTGCCGCTATGCTTCCTGAAAAGCAACGCACACATGTGTTGAGTACCGAAGGTGGCCACCGAAGTTTTTCTCCAGAAAATGATATAGAAGATTATATTCTGCAGTTTTTGCGCAACGAGCTGGGCATTGTTTCATGCGAAGAACTCTTATCCGGTCGTGGTTTGGTCAATATTTATCGGGCTATATGCAGTTATCACAATAAGCCAGTGCATTATTCTGATGCCGAAGAAATTGGCAATGCGGCATTAAATGATGATGAAATAGCGCTTGTTTCTTTGAATCAGTTTTTTTCCACACTGGGCAGCATTGCCGGAGACTTTGCTTTATCTTTAGGCGCAACTGGCGGCGTGTATATAGGCGGAGGGATTGCCCCTCGGTTTTCTGAGTTGTTATTAGCCAGTGATTTTAGACAACGTTTTGAAAATAAACTTAATTATCAAAAGTATTTAAAGAAAATACCGACGGCAATTGTTATGCACCCACAACCCGGATTGCTTGGGGCCGCTGCTTATTTAATTAATGTTCGTTTATAAATATTTTTCGACTGATTCGTTAATCATTTTATTTTTTAACCAGAGAGATTAAACGTGGTTCAACATCATCCCATACGTCATATTATGCAGCAGGCACCGGTGGTTCCTGTTTTGGTTATTCGCGACTTGGAAAAAGCTGTGCCTCTGGCAAAAGCGTTGGTCAATGGTGGTTTAAACGTACTGGAAATTACCTTACGCAGTGACGTTGCACTGGAGGCTATTGAGCGTATTCAAGCTGACGTACCTAATGCCATTGTTGGGGCCGGTACGGTGACTAATGAACAGCAGTTAGCAGAGCTGGATAAACGAAATGTTGCCTTTGCGGTGAGTCCGGGATTAACGCCAAAATTACTGTCGTCTGCCGAGAGTTATAAGGTTGCTTTGTTGCCCGGTGTCGCCAACGCGTCTCAAATAATGATGGGTATGGAATACGGGTATGAAAACTTTAAGTTTTTTCCTGCCGAAGCTTCTGGTGGAATAGCGGCATTAAAATCATTTTACGGCCCCTTCAACTCACTTAGATTCTGCCCAACCGGAGGCATATCACCAAGTAATTTTAAACAGTATCTTGACCTACCGAACGTAGAGTGTGTCGGTGGTACCTGGGTTGCCCCTGATGATTTGATTGAGGCTAACAACTGGGGTGAGATTGAGCGCCTGGCGAAAGCCGCGGTAGTCGATAGTCAGTAATAAGAACTGCCAAACCTTTTGAAGTTTTATAAAGTAAAGAGGTTAATGAGCTTTTTATTTTGATATTAATAGAAAGCAAAACTGAATTAACGTGATTTAATACGTCCTCAGCCAGCCTCTTCAAAATCTTCTAGTGTTAGCTCTATGTTTTCTTCTGCTGCTATGGCGTCCATCCAGAAGGGAATGGATGGCAATTGCGTTAAACTTAAACCGGCCTTATTCACTTCAGAAAGTAAAAATTCGCAGGCTTTATTGGCCAATGAATTTTGCCCAAGTAAAGTGAGGCATCTAAGCATTCGTGTGATGCGTAACTGGTTGTGATTCGACAGGCAGCACCATTTCTGAGATTGTGTTTCAAACTGGCCAGTGCGTACGATTTCGTTTTGATGATTATGACTGAATCCCCAAAATGCAGACAGGGTATCGAATGAACGCTCCAGGTTGGCTTGAATAGTCGAGGACTGTCGTGCGTTAACAATCACTTCTGGTGTCAGCAACGGCGCTTCAGGATTAATTCGACTGGGTTCTGGCAATGGAAATAACCACTGAATAAAGTCGTGAGTATGTTCCAGTTCATCAAAGGTCATGGTCCAAATATCGATCAGCGCCCGATTCTTATGATCGGTGCCTTGTTGCTGATAAAAACTTAACCACTGCTCGCCAGTTTGCGTCATAAACCTGAACCTGCAAATTAATTAACGATGGCAACGCAAAAATGACATTACGTTGAGTCATTTAAATTAATGGAATTAAGCCGTGAAATCGAACCTTGCAGTGACTGGCGGTATATTTTGCCGATAAGCTGCACTCTTTGTCTGTTTGCAACAACAAAAAGTTGTTACAAACAAGAAACACTTCTGCGATAAACCCTTGAACAGAGATATCCAGGCAAAGAGCGCAACAAAACAGTTTAAGCCAATTTGAAGTACTCGGGCTTAGCCAGTTGAGCGCCTGCCATCAATTGTTTATTGATCCGCTCTGTTTTAGCAAAAGAGCCAGGATTATAGTGGTTAGGTGGGTGTTTTTTACTTAACCAGCCCATTTTTTGATAGGTATTGGCTAACATTTGCGCGCAAAAGGCATTCAGCATACCAGCGTTGATATTCAGTTGGCCTTCAATCCAGTGCATGAACTCCTGTTTGGTTGGCGGGAAAGGCGTACCATCGTATTGATACATCACCGACCAAAGTTGTTTTTCATCAATCTTGACACCGGATAGCCGTGCCACGGCAAAGCGATATTTTGAGCCGTCAGGTGATGGGTAAAGCTTATCGAGTGATGTTAAATAGTCCTCCAGCTTTAATAAGTGAGTGCCGGGGTGTTTTTTGTCCGATAGTTTATCAATTTGATCATCCAGCTTATCTACGGTATCGGCGGTCCAGACGTACAACTGATGATCATCAAGTCCTTGTTGATCGTGATGAAAGCGAACAATCATTGCGGAGTGACTGAAATCTGTTCCATCAACCTGTTCAATCATTCGGCTTTCTGCTGCCGTTCCACTGCATAACAAAGCTGAACCACAAGGAATGGTTGCAGCAAGTTCTGTTAATGTTTTCAGTTTACTTTCATCGTAATCTGCGGGCGCTTTATGGTCTTTTACCGCGTCATTTTCTACCGCTGTTAATAGGTCATTTATTATGCTCATAGTTTGATCTCTATTTTTATCCGTTAATTTATTCGTTGTTATTGTAGTGAGTGTAAAAAGAAATATGGATTAGCGTTTGCTTTGCCTGTTAAGCGTAGTGAAGTGGCAAACCGTTGAGGTATCCGGTACAAAAGAATTAATGTTGTAGTGATTCATGGGTACGGGTAATTTACTTTTAGTACAAATACCTTGTTCATTTCTTGAGGCGCACTTAACAACCGCCTGGTAATTGAGCGCGGAATGACTGTCGATGAAATCCAGTTTTCCGCTCCAGCAATCTTTGTAAAACGCAATCAAATAAGCTTGAGGTATGTGTTGATAACCAAACTCTTTTGGTGGCAAGCAAGGGACGATATCGTAAGTATTTTGAACTCTTAACGTTTGGGTGTCGTGATTTTTTTGCGCCGGTTGTTGCATGTAAAAGTCAACAAAGTGTTGGTTACCCACACGAGGCGAAGCAAAGTTAATGGTTTGAGCGATAATTGCTGAGTCTGATAAAGCTATATCGAGCGTAAACAGTTCACTTAAAGCGGCGCCAAGACTGTGTCCGGTTATAAGTAATCGATGAATCGGTTTGTCGGATTTTTGAAAGCGCTCAATAAACTCAAATAACTGAGATTGCATGGACGGTATTTGAGAACTGCAAGAGGTGTAAACATCATAAAACCCTGATTCCACGGTTACTTTTTGGGGTATTACTGTAGCGCTTTTAAAAGCACTGAATTTACAGCTTTCGACACCTAAGTCATCAATCATATCGAGCAAGGAAGTTGTCCCACGAAATGAAAAAATATACTCATAAGGTGCCTGAGTGGTTCTGAATATAACGCCGTACACTTCACCTTGCTTGTCATGACTGAAAATGGAATCGACTCCAGTCCAGTAATCCACAAACTCATAGCCATCGGGCGCAGTTATTTTTGATGTTTGGCACTCCATGGGGTGCGATGTGTCGAAAGCGTTATAGGCTTGTAAGCTGGCGTTAATGAGTAGTGTTACATAGTGCTTATTGGTTTCATTTATTGTGGTTATATAATGCGCGCTCATGGTTATCTTAATCCTTGATAGTTATTCACTTGAAGCTCATGCACTTGATCGTCACAGATCAATTATTGCTAAATTTTTTAAGCGAGTGATACAAAATATCTAAACTTAAAAACTATGAATGTTTAACTTAAAAATAATAGTCGAATTTTTAAGTGGTTCTTTTAAGTGGTTATTTTAAGCGGTTAACTTTTTACCAGGCAGCGACTGTATTTTTCAAGCTGATGTTTTTTCTGTTTTTCAGCAATTGAGCAGCAGTGGTGTAGCCGGGTGCTCATTCCTTGAATCACCCACTTTATGAAGTCTGGTTTAATAACTCAAGCGTTATTGAAGAAAAGTAATTGTTATATATTTTTATGAGATTCAGGCGTGAATCATTGGCGAGCTAGAGCGTGTTTATCATGGGATTTTAATACTCAAGGCATGAATATCTGTATCCATCATATCGCCTAATGCCGTGTAAATCATCTGATGGCATTGCAGAGGGCGTTTGCCATTAAAATGTTCGCTGTTAATAATCACAGTAAAATGACCTTTGCCACTTTTTGCGCCGGCGTGTCCGGCATGTAAATGGCTATCGTCAATAATTTCAAGGCGGCTTGGTGAGAGTTCTCTATTGAGTCGTAACTCCATGTCTTTAATGCGAGTTGAGTTATCAATGGTTTGTTCTGTCATCAGGGAAGTACCTTTTTAAATGGCTTTACGGAAACTTGCTGATAAACACCGGCTTTTATATAAGGGTCGTTATCAGCCCAATCTTGTGCTTCTTTAAGCGATGCAAATTCAGCGATGATCAAGCTGCCAGTAAAGCCTGCCTCAGCGGGATCTTCACTGTCGACAGCCGGGTGAGGACCGGCCACTAAAAGTCGACCTTGCTGTTTTAATTGTTGCAGTCTGGCCAGATGATCGCCTCGGGCGGCCAGGCGTTTTTTTAAACTGTTTGCATTATCTTGTGCAATGATTGCATACCACATTATCAGTCCTCAGATTTACCTGGCTGCTTGTCCAGTGCCTGTCGATTCTCTTCTGGCATGTACTTAAAGATAATGACGAAAGTCGCGATCATCATAACCAGTTGGATGGCCATAATGCCCCAGACTTTAAAATTAACCCAGGTATCCAGATCAAATTGGTAGGCAATCCAGATATTTAAAATACCAATGCCAACAAGATAGAGCATCCAGGCCATGTTTAATTTATGCCAGATGGAATCGCTAATCCCAAGCGACTGTTTGAATAATCCTTCAAAAAGATCTTTGATGGCAATTTTTCGTCGGAATAAAAGATAGACAATAATTGTGGCACTCAGGATCCAGTAGATAACCGACACTTTCCATTTGATAAAACTGTCGTCTCTAAAAAATAAGGTTAAGCTGCCCATAATTAATGACGCAAAAAAGGTAAATAGATGAAGTTTCTCGAAACGCTTTTTAATGATCCAGTGACCCAGTGTTTGGATAAAGCTGGCTAAAATTAATACAGCGGTTGCAATATAAACATCGTAAAGTTTAAACGAGATGAAAAAAGCCAGTACCGGGAAAAAGTCTAATAAAAATTTCATTGCAGTTGCATCATCAAAAGTTTCGAATTTGTGTCGATCATCATACTTTGCAGCAGCGCATTCGCCAACCCTATTTATTTGCGATAGAGGCAAGCGAGACTTCTTTTACCTGCCTAAATGTATTGCCCTCTATCTTTTGTTCGAAACAGGTTATACTGGGTTAGCTCATGGTTAATCAGTCGATGGTGTTGATTAACGGATAGAGCTAATTAACCCATAGCTTGGCCCTGTTGCCCTAACTTCACGGTTAGACCGTAAGTTTTGGTAGTTGGCGTACACCATCACCTGTTTTTGTTTGCGAAGAGATTTATGAACCCAGCCGTTGCACACAACATTGATTTGCACAGCCATACCGCTTACTCGGATGGACGATTGTCCGTTACCGAGCTATTAGCGCATGCGCAGAAATACGGTGTGACAACGTTGGCAATTACCGATCATGATTCGGTTGCAGCGCATCTGGAAATTGAGCAAGCAGGATTAAATAACCAGGCAATCAAGGTTATTCCTGGCCTTGAAGTGTCTTGCCAGTACGGTAATCGTGAAATCCATGTGGTTGGACTTAATGTTGATATTCATCATCCACAATTGGTGTCTTTTGTGGCACAACAGCAACACAAACGACGTGAGCGGTTACAGTTATACGCGGAAAAACTAGAGTCGCTGGGGCTTGAAGGTATTGTTGAGGCGGTCGGTGGGTTAACCGCTGAGTCGGTTACACGGGCGCATCTGGCACAGATTCTGGTGTCAAAAGGTTACGTGCCCGATAATGCCCGGGCGTTTAAGCGTTATCTGGGCCGAAAAGGCCGCGCCCATGTGAAAGCCGAATGGCCAAGCCTCGCCGAAACCGTTGCCATGATCACTGCCGCTGGCGGTGTCGCGGTTATTGCCCATCCCGGTCGATATCAATTATCGAGAAAACAGCTGTTGGCATTAATGACGGAGTTTGCCGATGCTGGTGGGCAGGGCATCGAACTAAGCTACCCAAACGCCGATAAGGCGTTAATTCGTTGGTTAACCGAACAGGCGCTGTCGTTGGACTTGTGCGCTTCTCAGGGCGCCGACTTTCATAATCCTGAGTGGCAGTGGGTAAAGCCTGGTCATTTTCCACCATTACCTAATTCCGTTGAACCGGTTTGGTCGTTGTGGCAATAGTGTGACGATTTGTTATGGTGTTAAAAGCAAGGGTTAATTAAATCTGACATCGTATCGATGGTTATTTTAACTTGGAGTTTAAGCAGTCGATGGCACAATATTTAGAAATTCATCCCGAAAACCCACAACAGAGATTGATTAATCAAGCCGTTTCATTGGTGCAAAAGGGCGGGTTGATGGTGTATCCCACCGACTCTGGCTATGCCCTGGGCTGCCACATCGGTGATAAATCGGCACTGGACAGGATTCGAAAACTCAGGCAGTTAGATAAGCATCATAATTTTACTTTAGTTTGCCGCGACCTGTCAGAACTGGCGACCTATGCCAGAGTCGATAACGCCTGTTTCCGGTTATTGAAAAACTTTACTCCGGGTCCTTACACCTTTATTTTGAAAGCCACTGGCGAAGTCCCGCGGCGACTCATGCACCCGAAGCGCAAATCAATTGGCATTCGAGTACCTGATAATCCCATTGCTCTGGCACTGCTAGAAGCGCTGGGTGAGCCAATTATGTCATCGAGCCTGATTTTTCCTGATCGGGAACAGCAGCTGTATGATCCGCAAGATATTTTCGACGCTTATGGAAACCAGCTTGATCTGGTGATTAATGGCGGCTTCTGCGGCGATCAGCCGACCACCGTGGTGGATTTAACCGAAGGTACGCCGGAAATTCTTCGTGAGGGTGCTGGTCAGCCCGAGTTATTGCTGATATAGAACTAAAGCTGCTGCTCTAGATCGAAACAGGTAGTAATCTGAACGGGTTAAATTCTGACATAATGACTTACGCCAGAGCCGCTAAATCACTGATTGATTAAACTTTACGACTGGTTAAATTTCGAGCAATCAAATCACTTACTCAAACAGGTTGCAGTCTGTATAATGCTCGGTTCGATTGAGCAATCCTATTATAAAATGAAAGGGGAAGTACTTTGAGTTCGGTGGCTATTCAGCATCAGCGTATCCTGTCGGGTATGCGGCCGTCAGGAAAATTGCATTTAGGACACTACCACGGGGTTTTAAAAAACTGGGTTCAGTTACAGCACGAATACGAGTGCTTTTTCTGCGCGGTAGACTGGCATGCACTGACGACTCATTACGATGACCCCTCGATTATTGAGCCCAGCGTCTGGGACATGGTCATTGATTGGTTGGCAGCCGGGGTAAACCCGGGTAACTCGACCATTTTTATTCAGTCAAAAGTGCCAGAGCACGCCGAGCTGCATTTGCTGCTGTCGATGATTACGCCAATTGGCTGGTTAGAGCGACAGCCAACCTACAAAGAGCAGCAGGAAAAGTTGAAAGAGAAAGATCTGTCAACCTATGGCTTTTTAGGTTATCCGCTGCTGCAAACTGCCGACATCTTGATTTATAAATCAGGGCAGGTGCCAGTGGGTGCCGATCAGGTACCGCACATTGAGCTGGCCAGAGAAATTGCCCGACGCTTTAACCACATTTATGGCAAAGAGCCGGGCTTTGAAGAAAAAGCGGCTGTGGCCGTGAAAAAGCTTGGCAAGAAAAATGGCAAGCTTTACAGCACGTTGCGCAAACGTTATCAGGAAGAAGGCGATGACGAAGCCTTGGCCACCGCAAGAGCGTTACTCGAAGGCCATGCGTCGATCAGTCGGGGTGATAAAGAGCGTTTGTACGGTTACCTTGAAGGCGGCGGTAAAGTTATTTTGCCGGAGCCTCAGTCGATGTTAACTCCCGTGTCTAAAATGCCGGGGCTCGACGGGCAAAAAATGTCGAAGTCTTATGGCAACACCATTACCTTGCGTGAAGAGCCTGAATCGGTTGAAAAGAAAATTCGTACCATGCCGACGGATCCGGCGCGTGTTCGCCGCAATGATCCGGGCGATCCCGACAATTGTCCTGTGTGGGAATTTCATAAGATATATTCCAATGAAGAAGTTCAAAACTGGGTTAAAGAGGGGTGTACCTCAGCCGGAATTGGCTGTCTTGAGTGCAAGCAGCCGGTGATTGAATGTGTTATTAAGGAGCAGAAAGTGTTTCGTGATAACGCACAGGAATATATTGAAAACCCTGAGCTGGTGAAAAACATTGTTAATGAAGGCAGCGAACATGCACGGGATGTTGCGCGAGAAACCATGGAAGATGTTCGTCAGGCGATGGGGCTAAATTATCGTTAGATTATTATTAGAAATTGTTTTGTATGCGGTTAGTTTAAATAAAGTTTTAATGTAAATTCGGCGGTTGTGATGACCGCCAGTTTAAAATAATGAAATGTTTAATCTCGGTGAGAACCGATATCAGGTAAACCAATGAGTCAGCAAGAGACAAACGAACAAGCAGTGTCTGACGCTCAGCCTAATGAACAGGGTGAGTCATCCTCTGTTGCATCAGACACTGATGCGCAAGTAAATGCGAGCAGCCAAAATGAAGCTTCATCGGAATCTGTTGATTCTGTTGAAAAGAATGCAGACTCTTTAACTGATACGCCTCACCAGGAAAACGCTTCTCAAGACAGTTCACCTAAAGACAGTTCACCTCAAGATACTCCTGCTCAAGACAATTCAGCTCAAGATAGCACAGCTCAAGATAGTCCAGCTCAATCTGCCGAACAAACTGAATCGTCCAGTCAGGAACAGCCCGCTCAGCCGGTTCAGGAAGAAATGGCGTTTGCGTTACTGAATGGCGAGCCGGTTAAAGAGATGCCTAAAGATCTCTATATTCCACCGGATGCACTTGAAGTATTTCTGGAAGCCTTTGAAGGCCCTCTGGACTTATTGCTGTATTTAATTCGACGGCAAAATCTGGATATTACCAACATTCCCATTGCGCACATCACCGAGCAATATATGGAATACGTTGAGCTAATGAAAAATATGAACCTCGAGTTGGCGGCCGAGTATCTGGTGATGGCGTCAGTCTTGTGTGAGATCAAAAGTCGCGTGTTATTGCCGAGACCAAAGGTTGAAGACGAGGAAGAAGTCGATCCAAGAATGGATTTAATTCGACGGCTGCAAGAGTATGAGCGCTTTAAAAAAGCCGCTGAAGATATTGATGAAATGCCTCGCATGTCACGGGAAGTATTTCCTGTTGAAGTGGAAACGCCAGAGTTGAATCTGGTTCGTCCGAAACCCGAAGTTGATTTAAAAGAGTTGTTATTGGCGTTAAAGGATGTATTGCAACGAGCCGATATGTTTACCCATCACCATATTGAACGAGAAACATTATCGGTACGGGAAAAAATGACCAACGTACTGGCCATTTTGTCCGCCGATACTTTTACTGATTTTGTGACTTTATTTACTGTAGAAGAAGGGCGTGTCGGCGTTGTCGTGACCTTTCTTTCGGTAATGGAGTTATCAAAGGAAAAACTGATTGAGTTGGTACAAAATGAACCCTACGGGCCGATTCATGTTCGTGCCAGAGCACAAATAGAAACCGATGAGCTTTTATCATGAGTAGTATGACGCCAGAAAAACTTCAAAACCTGATTGAAGCCGCATTAATGGTTTATGGCAAGCCCATGTCCATAGACAAACTGATGCAGCTGTTTGAAGAAGAACAACGGCCTTCCACCAGTGAGTTACGGGAGGCGATCAGTGCTTTGAATGAATCTTATGAGTCCCGAGGCGTTGAACTGAAAGAAGTGGCCAGTGGTTATCGCTTTCAGGCAAAACAGGAATACGCCAGCTGGATAGCACGTTTGTGGGAAGAAAGAGCGCCGCGTTATTCTCGTGCGTTACTCGAAACCATGGCGTTGATTGCTTATCGCCAGCCGATCACCCGTTCTGAAATTGAAGACGTTCGTGGTGTCAGTGTCAGCTCGCACATTGTTAAAACCTTGTTGGAACGAGAGTGGGTGCGAGTGGTTGGGCATCGTGATGTGCCGGGGCGACCAGCCTTGTACGCCACAACCAAAGACTTCCTTGATTACTTTAATTTAAAAAGTCTTGAAGAGTTGCCGACCTTATCGGAAATACGCGATCTCGATAAAATCAATGCCGAGCTGGATTTTGATGAATCTCAGTCGGGTGACGAAAAGGCCAGTGAGTCAAATACAGAAGAGTTAAAACAGTCTGATACGGCGGAGCATGAAACAGACAGTAATACTGGTTCAGAACCATCGGAACTGAATGCAACTGACTCTGACTCTGACAGTATTGACGTTGAGCAATCTGAGTCTGAGCAACCTGTTTCTGAGCAACCTGATTCAGGCCAGCAAAAGCCAGACCTGACGGTTTCAGATTCAATGGGTTCCGATACTTCAGATCCAGATACTTCAGAATCCGAAGCGATAGATTTCGAAACAGATTCTGAAACAGACCCCGAAACAGACCCCGTTGAAGCATCAACAGATGATGTATCCAATGATGACGAGCAAAATATTTCAGATTCCACCAGCAATAAAACTGTTCAACAACTGGCGGAAGAAGCCAGTATTAATGAGCATTACGTTAAGCGTGATATATCCGATGAAGAGCTGATGGAAGAAGCTGATCTGGCCAAGTCTGATAATCTGCAAGCGGACGAAGCGGTATTTAACGATGCCTATCAGTCTGAAGAGCTGGAGTCGGATGTTGTTGATTCCGATCGTGTTGACTCTGAAACCGTTGATTCCAATTCAGTTGAATCAGAATCGAATGAGACAGATCTGGATGAATCAGAACCGAATGAAACACAGGCTCCAGCGTCAGGAAATATTGACGAAGAGACCGCTGAAAAATCAACCGAATCCTCATCTTCTGATGATTCGGAACCTTACGAAGACGAAAATAAATCGTCCTTTGAACGATCTTAATTAGCAGGTAAACACATTGTCAGAACCAACTGAAAAAGTTCAAAAACTGCTGGCGCGATCCGGAATGGGATCCCGCCGAGAAATGGAATCGATAATTGCTCAGGGTCGGGTATCGGTGAACGGTAGTATCATTGAGCTGGGTGCCCGCGCTACTGAGACCGACAAAATTCGTGTGGATGGCCGTATTATATCGGTACCAAAACAGGAGTCTTTGATCCGTCGGGTTATTGCCTACAACAAACCAGAAGGTGAAGTGTGTACGCGAAAAGATCCAGAAGGTCGCTCAACGGTTTTTGATGCACTACCGAGTCCCGGTAAAGGACGTTGGATCGCCATTGGCCGTCTTGATTTAAACACGGCAGGTTTATTGCTGTTTACCAACGATGGTGAACTGGCAAACCGGTTGATGCACCCCAGTTACGAATTAGAACGAGAATACGCAGCCCGTGTAAACGGTGAGATATCCAAAGAAACCATAGAGCAATTAAAGTCGGGTATTGCCCTTGAAGATGGCATGGCGAATTTTGATCGCATCGTGTTTTCTGGCGGAGAAGGGTTTAATCAGTGGTACCACGTCACTTTAAAAGAAGGTCGTAACCGTGAAGTAAGACGTCTCTGGGAAGCGGTTGGTTGTCAGGTGTCACGGTTGATACGGGTCAGGTATGGCATTGTCGGATTGGAGCGAGGTTTACGACGTGGTGCCTGGAAAGAACTGGAGCAAGAAGAAGTTCGTGACATCGAAAAGTCAGTGGGTTTAACACCATCGGCTAAAAGTTTTAAGCGCAGTATGGAAGTGCAAAAGAGAAATAAAAAGTTTAAATACAAAGCGAAAAAACCTAAGTCGTCTCGCGCACGTCGCAGGCAGTAATGTGTTAACTCAATAATCGAATGCTGTATTTAAGAAAAAACCTGCTTCGGCAGGTTTTTTTATAGCTGATGACAATATTACGCCACTACTTTCAAAGTGTCGTATTTTAAAGTGAAGCTCGTTTTGTTTGAAACGCTTTGTCGATGGTGGTGACTGGCTCGCTTTTTTGTGTTCTGGCTTGAGTAAAAGCTTGTTCAACCAGCTTAAGATTGAGTGAGTCACGAATTCTCTTCTGAGTGTGCAGATTGAATTGCAAAGTGCCAGGAAATAAAAAGTACCAGCGAGCGTTATTGGTTAACTGGTTGCGTTTTAAAGCATTAGGATTCTTAAAGTAAATGTTGCCCTGTCGCTCATCTTGTTGAAATGTATTTAGGGCTTTTTTTAGTTGCAGCGAAAGCGGCTGAAATAACTCGTCAGAAATATCCAGATCACTAAAACCGCCAAAAGCGTCACGAATACGAATGTGCCGTTTGCTGAGTTCGATATCTTCCACTCTAAGGTTTAATACTTCTTCCAGCGTTAACCCGCATTGGTAGGTAACGTGGGCGATAAGACGGTAAGGCTCCTGTAGGTAGCGAGTCCAGACTGGACAACCGTGATCAACAGGGTTGCTGGCCATGGCTGAATTGTAAATGGTCGCTGGATCAACAGGATACCCTGATGACCTGTTATTCATATCTTGATTGGTTAATTCTGAGCCAATACTTAATGGTGAACCGGTAAGTACAGACTCATCGATTTCGACATCATCAAATTTAACCGATGACCATAGGTTTCGTCTAAGTACTTGATTGTAAAAGAAGTTAACGGCGAGATAAGCCTGTTTTTGCCGAGAAGGCATAAGGCCTTTATCATCACACAGGTAACGTAGAAACTCTTTTACTGAAGCAGCGTCAAGCTCTGCAGGGTTTCTATGTTGGTTATGGTTTAAAAAAACCTTAATCCAGTTTAGGTATTCCTGCGCGTCGTGGCGGTTGAATCGATGGCGTTTAAACGCTTCGATAACTTTTTTGAACAGCTGCTGCCGATCTTCCATGTACTAGGTCTCCATCATTGTATCAATCCATTATTGTCAAATGTGATCAAGTTCACAATGAGAGATGTTCACGGGGAGTTGTAAGCCTTTGTCCATGGTGGTTTTATTGAATCTGATTAAACTTGCTTTGATAGGCGGTTGAAAATAGGTTTGTGTAGGTATTTGACGTAATAAAGTTACATAAAATCAAATAAATTTCTAATTAAGGCTTGAAAGATGGTGTTAAAATGTAATATAACTACATTGCTGTTGTTGCACAGTGATTGGTAGTCACATTTGTGCGATGACTGGTCTTGTACTTTGTGTTTTGACCCTATTTGCCGGAAACGGTAAACATGTGAGAAGGGTGTGTTAATGGGCAGCATTATTGCTGCCCATTTTTTTATTCAGGGAATATAAAGCGTACCAAATAACTTATCACAATCACTATCTAGCCAAACAACCGACTTAATCCACGCTTATTTAATCGTTTCGATTGCGCTCGCAACGTTTTATCCCACACAAAATGACTCATGGCCTGACATTGAAACAAACGGCTGGCGTACGATGAATGATTGCCTGATTCGACTTGTGCAAGCAGTCTGACAATGCCTTTAGCCCGATCGCGAGACGTTTGTGTTGTCGTGCTTAATTGATGTGAGAGCAATAACTTTGAAAGTGCTGAAGATTGATAACCTAACGCTCGCCAGGGAATATCCAGTTGCGAACTGCGCCATGAAAGATGGGTTAAAGCCGGAAAATGACAGAAGAATAATTGCCGCTCCCAAACAGGATTATTATGGCTAACGACACAATCAACCCCTTCCATAAACTGGACGATAGCATGTGCATCGAAATGGCCTAAGTCTTTGGCATTACGACGATTACGGTCGGTGGTTAGTTTAAGGTGGTTAATTGGTTTTAAAGGCTCTCGCGTATCCTGATATTCTCCGGTGATGCTTAAAATGGCGTCGTTATTATTGCAATAATCAAAAGAAACCATGGCCAGCTCATAGATTTCATCGTCACTGGCAGTACCGGTGTAAGCCGCACATAAGGCAACCACTTTTATTTTATCAACTGGCTGTGTTAATGATTTGTTAAAGATATTGGTGAGCTTAGGTGTTTTTGAGCTTTTTTCTTTCTCAAAGGATTTTGCTCTGGATTTAAATACTCGTTCTAAACCCGTGAATTCACCGGTATCCATTTCAACCAAGGAAAGTTCTGTGGGTGTACTCGTCTGACTTGATTGCTCTGATTTTGATTTCTGTGCTGGTTCAGAAGATATTGTCGTATCATTGTCCAGGCTGAATGAAGGCGCCTGAGGCTCGTCTGCTTTACTGAGTCGTTGCTCATGCACCAATGTTTTGGTGGCAAGGTATCGTTGTTTTACACGGGGTATATCATCTTCGGAGGCTCGACCATGAGTCAGGAAAGCGTTGAGTACTGACAGTTCTTGTGTGTACTTTTGGCGAGCATGATACAGATTCGCCAGGGCAAGAAAGTCATCAGATTGAATCAATGTGTCGTTAGCAATGGCCTGTTGCACATGACGTTTAATTTTTACAGAGAGGTTTTTCTCCACACGTTCGTTCAAACTGGCCAATACAGTATTCTCAGAAGATAAAAAGGCCACTGATCATACTCAGTTGTATAGGATATCGCAATATGAAATCATAATGCTTTGCGAATCAACTAAACCAAAATTAAACGCGCTTCAGGGATTGAGTTTTTGCAGTAACTTGCTATTTTACCTGACCTGCTATTCGAGTGAGTTGCTATGTCGTCTCTAATAAAATCATCGTCACAAAATAAATCGTCGTCACAGATAAATCCGACACCACAATCCAGCTCCTCCCTGAGTCCACTCACCATTTTACAAACACAATTTGGTTACTCGGCGTTTCGTGATCCTCAACAGGCGATTATTGAGTCGGTTATAGAGGGGCGTGATACAACGGTTATTATGCCAACCGGTGGTGGAAAATCGCTTTGTTATCAAATACCGGCTATAGCACTCGAGGGCACGGGTATTGTGGTATCCCCATTGATTGCGTTGATGGATGATCAGGTGACAGCACTAAAGCAGAATGGCGTTCGAGCGGCGTACTTAAATTCAACCATGAACATGGCGCAAGTGCAGGAAGTTGAACAAATGTTGCTGCAACAACAGCTGGATTTATTGTATGTGGCACCAGAACGGCTAATGATGGATCGATTTATCAATTTGTTAAGTCGCACCAGAATAGCGCTTTTTGCCATCGATGAAGCCCACTGTGTGTCACAGTGGGGACATGATTTTCGACCAGAATATATTCAGTTGAGTGCGTTGGCCGAATTGTTCCCCAATGTGCCTCGTATTGCCTTGACCGCGACTGCCGATGACACCACCCGCAAAGAAATCATAGATAAGTTATCACTCGATCACTCAAATGCATTTATTTGCGGCTTTGACAGGCCGAATATTCAATATCGGGTACAGCAAGGTTCAAAAAATGCCAAGCAAGCCTTGCTGGATTTTATACAACAAGAGCATCCTGACGATGCCGGGATTGTTTACTGTCTGTCACGCAAAAAAGTTGAGCAAACCGCGGACTGGCTGACCAGCAAGGGCTTAACGGCACTGCCGTATCATGCGGGTCTGTCATCTGACATGCGGCGGCAACATCAACAACGATTCTTGCAGCAAGAAGGCGTGATAATTGTCGCAACCATTGCCTTTGGTATGGGGATCGACAAACCCGATGTTCGTTTTGTGGCGCATCTGAACTTGCCGAAAAGTATCGAAGCTTATTATCAGGAAACCGGGCGTGCAGGTCGTGACGGCTTACCGGCAACAGCCTGGATGAGTTATGGCTTGAATGATGTTATTACCTTACGGCAGATGCTGGAAACTTCCGATGCTCCGGAGCAACACAAACGAGTGGAACGTCATAAACTGGACGCTGTGTTGGGGTTTGCCGAAATAACCGATTGTCGCCGGCAATCGCTGCTGGGATATTTTGGAGAGGCATTAGCGCAGCCCTGTGGTAATTGTGATACCTGCCTGACCCCGGTTGAAACATGGAACGCAACGGAGGTGGCACAAAAAGCGTTATCAACGGTGTATCGCACCGGCCAGCGCTTTGGCGTTAATCATTTAATCGACGTTTTACTCGGTAAAGAAAACGTAAAAGTTAAAAATTTTAAACACGATGAACTGAGTGTTTATGGCATTGGTCAGGAGCTTGACGTCAGCCAGTGGCGCAGTGTTTTCCGGCAGCTTATTTCTCGTAATCTGTTGAAAGTTGATCTTGAAGGTTATGGCGGCGTGCAATTAACCGAAGCCTGCCGTCCGGTGTTAAAAGGTGAGTCGGAGCTGTATTTAAGAAAGGATGTTACGGCAGTCACGCAAAAGAAAAAAGCTCGAGGCCGTCCGGAGCAGATTAAGCAATCGGACTTTAATCTTTGGGAAGCTTTGCGAGAAGCACGAATGACTGTAGCGAAAGACAATAAGCTGGCGCCATACATGGTGTTCAATGACGCAACCTTAATGGCTATGGTGGAATCTAAGCCTACGTCCTTATCACAAATGGCCATGATTTCCGGGGTTGGTGAGCGAAAACTGGAGCTTTATGGTGAGTTATTTTTGCAGGTGATCGCGGATAATGCCGAGTCCACAAGGCCAACCGCCGAAGAATCCCTTAAATTGTTCCAACAGGACAAAACGGTGGCTGAAATTGCCCATCAAAGAGGCCTGGCCGAAAGTACTGTATTCAGTCATCTAGCAACGGCGATCCAACAGGGGCAGTTGTTGATTGATGACATTCTTGACATAAATGATCTGGACTTAAATCTGGTGCATCAATTGTTCCTGGAGCAGGAAGGAGAGAAAGTCAGAATGAAGCCGGTGTTTGAGGCGTTAGACGGTAAGTTCAGTTACGGTGAACTTCAGTGTATTAAAGCGCACTTTTTACTGGAGTGACGCACAAACCGTTCGGCATCGTCAAACAGACATCATCAAACAACAGCAGGCTGACGGTTAATCAATTAATGTACTGACCCGTCGATATTGCCACACGGAAGCTGGCGGTAAATTGCGCAACACAGTTGCTTTACGTTCTCCGCGAATGCCAAGATTGTCGGCCATGACCTGACTGATTGGCGGCTTGATAGAGTAGGTGAACTGGATAAGTCGTCCACTGTCTCCGAGTAACTGAAACACCTGCTGCAAAATTTTAAGTCGGTTAAATGGTCGTATATTAAGAAGCGGCAGACTCGAGATAACGCAGCTAATGGGCTGGTTGATCAATGCGTCATCTAGGATCAATCGGGAAGCGTCCTGACAAAGTGTGGTCACCGAGGGAAACTGACGATTAAGCCTTTCGGCCAGCGATTTTTCTTTTTCCACCAGCCACAGCTTTTCTGGCGGCAAACCTTTCTCCAGCAAAGCCTGAGTTATCACACCGGTACCCGGACCAAGCTCAAGCACTGAGTCGGTTTCTGGATCGACATCGGCAATCATCGCCTGGGCCAAACGTTCGCTACTGGGGATCAACGCACCAATTTGTCTTGGATTGCGCAAAAAGGCCATTATAAATGGCTGGCTCATAAAATGTTCTCTTCGCTTAAAACTTGGCGCAGTTTAACGTATTGAGATGGTTAACCGATACTTTTATTTGATGTATCAATTTGTTTTTTAGAAGAATGGGTTTTGAGCTAACTTGTATAGTCAATTGACTTGTTGGTTAGCAAAGAGATCCGTTTAAAGATTATTTTTATCTGTTTTATTTTACAAAATCACATTTGCTGCAATGATAACAACAAACAAATAAAAAATACGAGGCAGCCAGGCAAAAAGGACATCGACTGTCCGATGGAGTTCTTCTTCTGATAAAGATAACTGCCTGGATAGGGCAATACTCCAGTTACCACTTTGTTCCGCGGTCAGTAAAATTTGTTTGAACTGATCGGTTACGGGTAATTCGGATTGATTTAAACTGTCGCTTACCGAATGACCTTGTGCGCATTTATTAGACAACAGGGACAATTGTTTTTTAAATGCCTTGTGATCGATTAAGCGGGCTGTGCGTTTAAAGCCTTCCTGAAAACTAATACCTGATTGTTGTTGCCAGTAAAGCACACCAAACACAGTGGTTTCAGTGAGTAATTGATACCAGGTTTGTGAGCGCATGGACCAAGCTTGTGATAATAGAGTGCAAGCGTCTTTATCCAGTTGTTTTAGCAGTTGTCTTGTAATGAAAAAAGCGACGATAAATTGCAGCGCTGCGTTAATAAGGATATCCAGTGTTGAACGGCCACTTTGACCAATCAGTAATACAAGTGTATTAACACCAATGGCGACCATTAAAATTGAAAATGGATAAAACAGTTTCGATTTTAAATGGCGTATGCGTGCCGCTCTTTTCTCACTGCTTTCTGCAATAGTTCGTAATCCATCGGGCAGTCGACCGGCGTCTTCGGCAATGCTGACAACTTCCTGTTCATAACGACTTATAAATCCATACTTGTATAGTGAACGTCCAAGTTTACTGCCTTTGTTGAGTTCGGCCTCTACTTTTATCCAGTTACGACCATGACTTTTTAATTTTTGCATGGCGGTTGCAGGGGGCAGTCCTGCTTCAACTAGTGTGGCCAATTCCCTTAAAAAGTTAGCGTCCTTGGATGGTTTCATTTTGTTGCTGCTTTGTAGCCTGTCATTAGCGATTGCCAGTCATTGTCGCTCCAGAAAAACTCATCGTATTTATTTTTTTCTTTGGTTAATGAACGCAGTAATCGTTGTAAATTTTTTTCTCGCCAGCCCGAAGGTGGTTCACCTGAGTTGATTGCGTCATGGGGTTTAATGTCGCACTTGTCAAAATCAATCAGAAATATTTGATCTTGGGTATCACACATGATGTTGTGAATATTAAGATCGGAGTGATAAACATTATGATCATGAAATAAACGAATGGTCTTGCCGATGGATTGCCAGACATCGGCATTTAAAGAGGTACGGCGAAGTCTATGGAAAACATCTTCAGCGTTAGCAATTTTTTCAATTAAAATATCCGCGCGATAAAGCTTACCTTGTTGCTGTACCCGGGCGGCAATGGGTTTTGGTGCCGGCAAATTAAGAGCATCCAGTTTTTCGAGTAATGATAATTCCCGGTAAGCTCGAGTTGATTCTATGCCGGAAAACCAGTAGTGATCTTTAATCAGTTTACCGAACAACCCACCCCGGTAATAATGTCTTAACACCATGGCAACATTATTATGCTGAACAAAATGAGTTGTATTGCGGCCGCTCGACTGACCGATAATAGCGTTTAAAGAGCGCCAGTAATCAGGCTCAAACCAGTCAGAAGAAATGTCTTGATTGAATGAGTCAGCGCTTATCAAGTAATTATTTAAGTAACTACTATTGTTTTTTGTCTTAAGTGCTGCTGTTACAGTTGCCAATCGCTTTGCCCGTTGGAAATACTTAGGAGGTTTCTATCATAACGCAAAGCCATTATATTTTCATAGAAACAGTTTGAGGGTGTAACAAAAGAGCAATTTGACAGAATAACAGAGATGGCAATAGGCCGCTGTTAGTATAGAGAAGTGTTACTTCAGTAAGAGCTCCTTTAATAAGGAGCTTACTCACCGAAGCTGTTAGTTTAGCCGTATGATCGAGTTTTTAAATCACTCGCTTTTATCGAGGTGTACATCCATTTGTGGGAAAGGAATGGATATACCCTGTTCATCAAACGCTAATTTAATATTCTCATGGGTGTCGTAAAACACACTCCAGTAATCGGCAGCATTAACCCATGGGCGAACAACAAAATTAACCGAGCTGTCGGCCAGTTCTTTAACGGCAACCAAAGGCTCAGGATCTTTTAATACTCGTTCATCGTCCTGCAATATTTTAAGCATAATATCTTTGGCTTTTTTGATGTCATCATCGTAGCCAATACCAAATATCATATCCACACGGCGTGTTGGTTTTGCAGAATAATTGGTAATAGTACCGCCATAAATATTGCCATTAGGGATGGTCACTTCTTTGTTGTCGGGGGTTTTAAGCAATGTTGAAAAGATTGCAATGCTTTCCACGGTACCGGCTGTGCCAGCTGCTTCTATGTAGTCGCCCGCCTTGAAAGGTCGAAACATAATCAGCATGACCCCTGAGGCAAAATTTTGCAGTGAGTCTTTTAAAGCCAGACCAACGGCTAAACCTGCAGCACCAATTAATGCAACCAGAGACGTGGTTTGCACTCCCAGCTGGGTTAGGGCGGCAACCACAACAAATAAAATTAAAATGGTTTTGACAATACGGGCTAAAAAGTTAACCAGAGTATCTTCAAAACTTGCACGATTTAAAATGCCGATGGTGGCTTTTGTCAGTAAGTTAGCAACCCATTTACCAACAATGAAAATAACAGCGGCCATAATTAAAGACAGGTAGTTTTGTTGCGCCCAGTTGATCGCAACATCGGCCATGCCTTGTACAAATTGCATTAACTTATCCATTAAAGTTCCTATTTGATTTATGAGCCTGCCGATATGGTACGACATTCTCGAAAAAAAATAAAAGTAACGGTTTAACAGTACGAAGAAAAAGCTGCTTTAGATCAAGCGATTAGGCTTGTCTGGTGAGTTGTGCAGATTTGAGTAAATGTCACTTTAGAGACAGCTCTTTGCTATTGCTGTACTACTTGTGCGGGACTATAGGCAATTGTATAGTGCTGACAGTCTTTCGATGAATAGAGTTATCAATAATGAAAAAAATAATACTTATTCTGCTTCTTGGCATCACTGTGCAAGGCATAGCAGGGGTGAAACTTAAACCAACACCATTAAAAGAGCTGGATTATCAGGCAAGCTTACTGCCTGACACCTACCAAACGGACATTACTGCACCACAGGATATACTAGGTTTTCCGGTTGGTCAGCGTGTGGCGACACCGTTGCAGATATCGAAAGCGGTGACCTTATGGGGTGAGCAGAGTGATAGGGTGCAAAGCTTTCAGTACGCGACCAGTCACGAAGGTCGGCCACTTTATTATGTGATAATTTCTTCGCCAGAAAATCTGGCGAATGCTGATAAGGTTAAACAGCAGCTTTCCAAATTGGCCGATCCCGAAGACCTGTCGGATGCTGAAGCCGATAAGATTATTGAACAGTTACCGGCAGTTGCCTGGATGGCTTATTCGATACATGGCAACGAATCCTCTGGTGCCGATGCTGCTTTAATTGCAATTTATCATTTAGCGGCGTCTGAAAGTGATGACGTTAAAAAGCTGTTACAGCAGGCGATAATTATTGTTGATCCCATGATGAATCCTGATGGCCGTGCCCGTTTTGCCAAAGAGCTGCAAGAAAACAGAGGCATTGCCCCCAACGTCGACGATCAATCCTTATTGCATACCGGCTCCTGGCCTTATGGTCGCACCAATCATTATTATTTTGATCTTAACCGTGACTTTATCTTTTCGACACAACCGGAAACCCGTGGTCGAATAAAAATGATCAATGAGTGGTTTCCACAGTTAATGATTGATGGTCATGAAATGGGTGCTCAGGACACTTATTTGTTTGCTCCGGCCCGTGAGCCAGTCAATCCACACTTGCCAAAATCACGCAAAAAGTGGGGATGGATTTTTGCCGAAGATCAAAGTCGTGCGTTTGATGAAAAAGGCTGGCGTTATTACACCGGAGAATGGTTTGAAAACTTATATCCGGGTTATTCAAATTACGCCGAATATCGTGGTGCAGTTCATATTTTGTACGAACAGGCGCGAATGGCTGAAGATGGTGTTCGTCGACCAGAAGGCACAATATTGACCTATAAAGAATCGGTGCATCATCAGGTGATCAGTACCTTTGCCAACCTTAAAACCTTGGTGAAGCACAGCAAAGACATGTACAAGGATTTTGTTCGTGAGCGTCGTCAGAACATTGCCAGCAGTGGTCCCTATGCCGATCGAACCTTTGTTGTACTGCCTACCGATAATGCCACCCGAATGGATAAACTGATAGACGCGCTTTCAGTTCAGGGAATTGAATTTTATCGCTTAACCAAATCCAGCAAAGTGTCTGCCGATGATCAGTTTGGTGCAACCGGCAAAACGGTTACCTTGCCCGTGGGCACTCTTGTGATCCCGAACCGGCAGCCGGAAGCGCGTCTTCTGGCCACTATGATGGAGTTTGACGCCACTATTAAACCATCAGTATTGGTAGAAGAGCGGCAACGAACATTGCGTGATGGCTCTTCATTGATGTACGACACTACCGCCTGGAACATCACCATGATGTACGGCCTTGAAGCTTATACGGTACAGCGAAATATAAGCAATAATCTTGAACCCTGGAAAACGAAAACGGTTGAAAAAGTTAAGTTAGCTGATGCGCCCATTGCACTGGCTGTTAATGGTGCTGACGACAATTCGGTAGGCTTTGCGGCAAGACTAATGGAGCAGGGTGTACAGGTAAGAGTCACTAATAAAGCGACGGTACTGAGTAATAATGCCTTATCACGCGGTTCGGTGGTGGTAACTGAAACCGATAACCCTGATTGGCAGACACTGTTGCCAGTGATCACATCCACCGCAGAAACCTTAGGATTAGAATTACTGCCTTTAGCAAGTGGTATGGGTGAAGGTCAGCTGCCAGACTGGGGCGGACAACACTTTCCAATACTGCAAAAGCCGCAGGTGGCCATGTTGGCTCGTGGTGGATTTTCATCCTATGACGTGGGAGCTACCTGGTTCTCGCTCGATGATAATCTGGCGATCCGACATTCGTTGCTCAACAGCCTGAATTTTAATTACGCTGATTTGCGACGCTACAATGTTCTCATTTTACCGAATCAATACGGCGAAGCTTTATCGGAATCTGCCTATAAAGCGATTGATAACTGGGTAAAAAATGGTGGCACTCTAATCGCGATGGATGGCTCAGCCCGTCAGGTGATTAAGCATGATATTTCCCGGGTGACATTATTGGAAGATTCTTTTGAAGATGCCGAAGCCTTTGATATTGCTCTGCAACGGGAGTGGTTGGCTAAAAATGTTGAGCTGGATATGGAGCAAATTAATGCACACCAGTTAGGTAATGACCTGGCGTTTCCCATGAGTGATGAAGTGAAACGGCTACCCGAGGAAAAGCTGAAAAAGCTGGATAAGTGGCAACGTGAGTTTATGCCATCAGGCGCATTTGTTGCCGCAAGGGTGGATCAAAAGCATTGGTTGAGTTTTGGTAGCGCTGCAGAAATGCCGTTATTGTTTGCCAATAACCCATTGTTTATGTCCGATGAGTCTACCGAAGCGGTTACCCGAATTGGTGTGTTTGAAGAGGCTTCTTCAAATGTGGTTTCCAAACTCGCCAAGTCGGTGATGACCGATCGCAAAGCCATTGGCTGGTCAACAATACCTGAAGATAAAAATCTTGTGGTCCGCTTAAGTGGTTTGGTGTGGCCAGAAGCCGCTCAACGTATGGCAAACGCGGCTCATTTAACTCGAGAGTCGGTGGGACAAGGGCAGGTAATATTATTTGCAACGTCAGCTAATTTTAGAGGGGCGACGCGAGCCACTAACCGGATGTTATTGAATGCGATAGTTTACGGCCCTGGCTTGGGTACTGAAAATAAAATTGAGCTTTAAGTGATATAAAAAAACTTAATAATTTTCTACAAAAAAAGAACTCCCTAAAAGGGGAGTTCTTTTTTAAGGTTTACACTTCTTTAATATCTGTAATTTCTGCGTTCCAATGTTTATGTTTCACCCGAAAATGACGAACGCCATAAGGTGTTTCGAATACCAAGGTGTATTTAAACCATTTATAGCTGTCTTTTACTCTCTTCACTTTTAACAAACGAGAGTGCTTTAAGCCAAATTCTTTTCGAGTTTGACGTGCCGCTCGATACACATTGTTAACTGGAAAGAAGGTATCTCTGATTGCACTTAAATCTGCTTTACGATCGTAAAAAGCTCTGCCGTAACGCGATTTAATGCATTGGCCTCCTGCCAGCTCAATTAAATTTTTAGCGTTCTTACTAAACTTTCCTCGTATCGTTTCACCCCAGGCATTCCAGCATGTAAATGATTTTTTATAAGGCTTTCGGTGGTAGTTGACGTTCTGCCATTGCTGATCGAAGTGGTGGATGCTTTTATTATCTGTGGATTGACTGCCGGCAAGAGCCAGACTTGATAGTGGAATAACTAGTATAGTTAAGATTAAACGAATCATATCACTCACCTTTTTTGTTGTTGATGAGTTCAGTATGGCAAGCTAGCCTGAATAACAGATTAATCTGAGTCGATTGCATTATGGCAATATTACCAGTGTGTAGATTAAAACGTTTAGAATGAATGTTGCGTCACTACATTATTTTGAAATCAACAGATTAATTCAGAAGGTTTCTCATTAGCCAGGGAAAACGTCCATCTTGTGTATGGCAATTAATCACATATGAGTTTGCTTTTAGCTTTCGTGAATATAGAGCTCTGCTATAAGGTATTGTATTTAGATGGATGTAAAATATGTTGAATGAAAGACTCACTAAAAATAAAAGTTAATGTTTTGTTCAACATATAATGCAGAGCTTGCATGATGAAGAGGCTACAAAGTTTTAAAGCTGCTAGAAAACGAATGTCAGGCTCATTATAAAAAGCAGAGCAAGTCAGTAAAGGTCCTTGCTCTGCTTCAAAGCTCGCTGAATTAAGCTTCTTCCGGTTCTAACTCTTCCATACCAACGGGGCAGCAACGATACTCCTGAGCGTTTTCCAGCAACTCAATTTGTCGTGCCAGTAATTTGTTTTTAAGTTTTTTATGTTCCAGTTCGAGCTTTATTTTTTCTTGCTGTGCTTCTTCGCAGGTATTGCAATCATCCAGACAACCTTTCACGACAATGCCGGGAGTAGGTATCGATGTTTTAAAAGAAAAGTTCATTTCGGCGGTAAGCTCGTCGGTCACTTTCCCATTTTTGTCGATGATTTTGTTACGAACTAAGTCTTGATGGACTTGATTCAGTGCTTCGGTACGTTCTTCGTCGGATATCGGTTGAGTATTTACATTGATACTGGCATAAGCAACGTGGCTTAGATTAACGGCATTCATTCTAACGGCAGAAACGGGTTGCATTACTTTCGGCTTGGCTTTTTCTGATGTTGCCAATATCGCGGTAGGAATGACACTGAGTTTTCTGTCCGCAACAACAGGTCGGTTGACAACACTGGAGTCAGCGGCAGGATCAATAACGCGTGTACGCACAGCCTGAATGGTTACTTTAGTCGTTTGTACTTTATCAACCTGATAGAACAGGTAACTCACCGAGTGACATTGGTTTTTATTTTCGAAGGTTCTACTGCTACTCTCAAAGTGACTCTCACTTTCACCTTCGGCATGTTGTCGAGTCTGCACTTCACCAATTTGTGTTGCTGTTGCTTCGCGAGTCATCTGCACCGATCGATTATGCGATGATTCAGCATGAACGTTTAGCTCACGCATGAAGTCACGGGTTGATTGCGCGTTGTAGCTACCACTGACTGAAACGCTAGGACCATTAAAGAGAGTATCGAAGGGGCCGCTGGTGCTGCCTTTGCTTGATGCTTCTCCACTGCTGCTGGAACTGTCGTGAACGGTTTCGCGGCTCTCCAGATCCGACATGAACTTTTCAAAAGAGTCCATGTAGTACTGCTCTTCTGCTTTTTGCTCATGGCGATAGGAAAGTTGCGATTCGGCATCGTAAGACCAGCGAGTTTTTCGATCTTGTGTATAGAGGCGAACTTTTTCACCGGGAAGTAGCGTAGTGCTGTAGATTAAATTACCGAGTTGAAATGGACCTGTGCAACGTTCAACGCGAATGTGCATTGCGACTTCTACGGCAATACGACGTCCTCGATTATTAGAATTAACATCGGTGTAATGTTTGAGTCGATAAACAAAGTCCAAATAATCACATTGTTTGCCATCTATGAGCTCTGGACAGCAGGCTTTGTCATGTTTCATGGTTAGCTCCTTGCTTTAGTTGTTTAATCCATACCGAGGAAGCCAATCTAATTCAAATTACAAATACAAATGGCCTTGATTAGAAAGACTGCCTGTTCCTTGGCAATTCGGTCATGATCATTCTGCGCCAGCTAGAAAAAGTTGCAATAGTAGAAAAGAGATATAACTCAGACTGCAATGCTAATTACAGGTTTTTAAGATTTGGCTTACTTTCGTAAGTGATGATTGACTACAAAACTATATTGCCGCTGTAAGTTAACGAACGGACTTCAACCAGGTCGCAAGACCACCTTTTAAACTGTGACAGGTAAATCCCAAACGTTTTAACTGTTTCGCTGCTTTTAAACTGCGGGTACCAGATTGGCAATAACAAACAATGGTTTTGTTTTTGCTTAGCTTGGATATTGTACCCTCCAGATCAGACAGTGGAATATGTATACCGTTCATATGAAATGCGCTACGCTCTGCGTGAGTGCGAACGTCGAGTAACAGAACCTCCTCATTGTTTTTTATTGATTCAAAATAACCAGCTGAAACTTCAAGTGGATCGGATTCATTACTGGCACAGGCTGCACTATAAAAGTCGTCTAATTCATCGGCTGACTTATGTTGCTGACAAACAATACAGTCGCTGCTTTGGGTTAACTGGATTTGTCGAAATGTCAGATCGATGGCTTCAACCAACAGCAGTTTATTGTTTAATGGCGTAGGTAAACCGGCCAAAAACTTGATCGCTTCATTGGCCTGAAACATTCCCAACATACCGGGCAATACGCCCAGTACACCTGCGGTATTGCAGTCAGCAACACCGGTTGGCATTTCTGGAAATAAACAACGGAAACATGCATGGCCGTCGCCGGGAGTAAATAAAGAACATTGACCTGAAAACTGATGAATGCTGGCGAATACCCAGGGCTTTTTAAGTGTCGCGCAAACATCATTGATCAAATAACGGGTGGCAAAATTGTCGGTACAGTCCAGTACCAGATCGGCGGGAGCAATTAATGACTCAGCATTATTGAGTGACAAAGGCTCGTTGACGGCATCCAGTGTGATTTCTGGATTTAGCTGGCTCAATCGTTGTTTGGCGGCAGTGGCTTTGGGTTGGGCAATATCATCCATACCAAACAGGATTTGCCGTTGTAAATTAGTTAAGTCAACGGTATCGCCGTCCACCAGTGTGATGTGACCGATTCCGGCTGCGGCAAGATAAAGCAGTACTGGCGAGCCGAGTCCGCCACATCCAATCACCACAACATGGGACTGTTTTAATGCTTGCTGGCCTTGCGCGCCAATTTGCGGCAGTTGAATATGGCGTGTATAGCGCAGCCATTCCGAGCCAGAAAACGCTTGTTGTTCCGGTTTGTTATTTTTGCCGTTGGCTGTCATAAGAGTGATTCTTCAGTGTGTGCTCACGCTTTATTGGTGTTTATCAGCTTAACAAAATCAGCGGCGACTTGCTCAGGATCATCTGCCTGTGTGATGGCGCTGATCATGGCTATTGCGTCAACACCGGTTTTTGCCACATCGGCAATTCGCGAACGATTAATGCCGCCTATGGCGGTCAGTGGGTAATTCAATACGCGGCGCCAGTAACTGAGCCCCTGAAGATCGTGAGGGATCCAGGGCATGACTTTTGAATCGGTAGGGTACACAGGACCGCAAGCAATATAAGAGGGCTGGTAACTGTGTGCGCGAGCCACTTCATAATGACAGTGGGTGCTTATGCCAAGCGCAAGTCCGGCTTTCTGGATTGCTTCGATATCGGCGGTGTCGAGATCTTCCTGCCCCAGATGTACGCCATAGGCGCCTAGCTTGATCGCCAGTTGCCAGTAATCATTGATAAATAATCGGCAGTTGTGTTGTTTGGCCAGTTTGATGGCGGATTTAATTTCATCAATTAACGGCTCATCGGCCAGATCTTTTACACGAAGCTGAATAGTGCTCACACCAAGTGGTGCCAGACGTGGGATCCAGCTGGCGCGATCAACCACCGGATAAAGTCCCATTGCAGGTGAGTTGCAGTCGGTAAATTTGAACGATTCCAGAGCAAAGTCACCCTGTGACGTTAAGCAGGGCAAATCGATTTGTTTGTCAGGAAAAGCCTGTATGGATACGGGACCTTGTGCCAGATCGTGACCATAACCCAGTCGAAGCCCCTGATGCACTGCCATTTTAGCAATCACGACCGCGTCATAAATTGGGTATTCCAGTGCCAGTGCCGAGGCCAGTGCCGAGGCAAAAGCACAACCTGTGCCTCTTGAATTAACCGTATCGAGACGCTTTGATGAAAGCCAGAAGGATTTATTACCATCGCTAAAGTAGTCCTGACACCAGTTATTAAATTGCGGCGATTGTGATAAACGATGACCGCCTTTAATAACGACGGACTGTGCGCCCATGGCAAGTAGCTTTTCTGCCGCGTGTTCAACATCCTGATGGTTTTTTATCGGTTGGCCAGTGAGGGCCACCGCTTCGTCACGATTCGGTGTGATGACACTGATATGAGGGAGCAATTCCGTTTTAAAGCGGGATAAATAGTCGTCATTCGGCTGACGGTTATTAAGAACGCTTTTATTAAACGTATTGTCATTAGCTGATGCGCTGTCATGCAGCTGTTCGCCACTGGAGGCTTTTAATACAGGATCGCATACCCAGGGTACCGGCTGTTTTTCCACAAAGGCTTTTATTTGAGTGATTTGTTGCAGGTTTGCGATTAAACCCGATTTGATCACCGCAAAGGGCAGGGCAGAAGCGGCTTTTAATTGCGACTCCAGAACCCTGTTGTCGACAGCATTTACCGCGTCAACGCCCGTGTGGGATTGTGCGGTGTTTGCCGTGGTAACTGGAGCAGTGTGAATACCTAAAGCGGTTTGCGTTCTTATGTCCATGGCAAGACCCGCCATACCAGAACAGTCGTTACCAGCGAGCGTTAAAACAACGGGGCGAACCGGAGATTTTATTTTCACTTTGATCATTATGAACCTTTTAAATTACTGGTAATGGCCGGTGCTGAGTCTGTGATGTGCCGGTCTAAACTTTTTCGCTTGCGTTTAAACTTAAACGTTAATTTCTATCGTTAATCGTTTTCTTCAATAGTTTAATTTACGGAGCCTGATGCCAGAATGGGGTACCCAGCGTTGGTGTGCTCGGCTGTGCTAAATCACGCTCTGGCATAATTCCGGCCTGTTGCGCGCATTCACCTGCCTGTATAGCGTGCGAGAAGGCGGTTGCCATTCTAACCGGATCCGTCGCCTGGGCCACGGCTGTATTTAACAGAACACCATCATAACCAAGTTCAAGTGCCTGTACCGCATGGGAAGGTGAGCCAATACCTGCGTCAACAATAAGTGTGGTATCTGGCAATCGATGACGCAAGGTTCGTAAGGCGTAAGGGTTCATCAACCCTTTTCCGGTACCTATGGGCGCGCCCCAGGGCATTAAAATACGACAACCTGCTTCAACCAGTTTTTCGCACAATACCAGATCGTCGGTGCAATAAGGGAATACTTCAAATCCTTGAGCGATCAATTCTCTGGTGGCTTCCAGAAGGGCAAAGGGATCCGGTTGTAAATTATAATCGTCGCCAATAACTTCTAGTTTGATCCAGTTTGTGGCAAAAAGCTCTCGTGCCATTTGTGCGGTTGTAATGGCTTCTTTTACTGAATGACAGCCTGCTGTGTTGGGCAGTAAATTAACGTTTAACTTTTTGATCAGAGACCAGAAGTCATGACCACCTTGTTGTTCAGGGTTTTGTCGACGCAAAGAAACCGTCACTACCTCGGCACCGGAGGCTTGAATCGACTGCATCATTATTTCCGGTGATGGGTACAAAGCAGTACCAATCAGCAATCGTGAGTTCAAATGTTTGTCAGCAAGTTGCCACATAGTCTTTCCAAAATAATTTGTATTTAATAGATTGTTTAACCACCTTGCATCGGGGTCAGTATTTCAAGTGCATCATTGTGTTTAAGAGTGATAGTAGAATACTCACTTTTGGGAACAAAGGTTTCGTTTATGGCCAATGCAAATTGCTCGTTTTTAATATTAAGTTCACGCAAAGCCTCTAACAACTGTGAGTTGTTCAGGGATGTTTGTTTTCCGTTATAGATGATTGAAATACTCATAATGTTTAATCTATCTGATGTTTATCTTATTGAGTTAATTGCTTCTAGTCATTTAAATTACTGTTGTAAAAAAAGTATAAAAAACAATCGTAAAATAGTTGATTTGTTATTGGCATTAAAAATCATCATTTGTCTTCACAGAAAAGCGTTGCAAATTTATTAGTCTTATTGTGTTGTAACCAATAACTGATTTCTTCTGCAATGGCTGGTGCCAGTAAAAAACCATGACGGAATAATCCGTTAATTCTTATAAGTGAATTTTTGGTTAAAACTTTAGGCAAGTTATCGTTTAACGCCGGCCTTACATTAACCCGGCTATCAATCAAGTTCGCTTCGGCAAAACCACTGTGTAAGCTGTAGGCTGCAGACAGCAATTCAAGACAGGAGCGTACCGTAATAGCCGCGCAGCTTTCTGTTTCTAACTGTGTTGCACCAATCAGATAGTGATGTTCAGGTTGCGGAACCAGATACAATCGATACCTTGGGTGCATCAGTCGAACAAGATGTTTAATTGAGACTTCCGGTGCGTAAAGCTTAATGATTTCGCCTCTAACTGCTCTAAGTGTCGACCAGTCAGATTTTGCACCAATGCCTCGGCAATCAAACACCTTATCAAAAGAATAACTCTGACTGGATGTGTTCACTTTATTGCCGGATAATGACTGGATAAAACAATTACTGTGCCATTGAATGTTCTGTTGTTGTAGCTTTTCCGCTAACACCGCCATTACTTTTGTTGGTGATAACCAGGCTTCATTAGCCAGGAAAGTCGCGGAGTCAAATCGCTCAGCGAGCTCGGGATCTTTCTGTTGTAACTGCTGAGCATTTAACGATACACATTGGTAGTGCTGAATCAGAGGTTTAAGGTTTTGCTGGCTGAATAACCGTTGATTAAATCGTCGTAAATCAGCACGATCCGATCCATGGGCAACTATCAGGCTGCCGGTATTTTGATAACCAACATTGGCTTGCCATTGTTTAATGTAGTCTGGCCAAAGTGTTAATGATTGCATGCCCATCTCAAAAATTAAGGACTCGGCCGTTTCTATTTCTGAGAAGGGCGTTAACATGCCAGCTGCGGTAAACGCAGCCGCGTCGCCTTGTTCTACAGGATCTTTATCAAACAAAGTAATCTTATGACCATCACACAACAACCGCCATGCCAGCAGCCGGCCCATAATGCCAGCGCCAACAATGGCAATCTTGTAATGCTCCGTTTTGGATTTATTCATTGTTTAATTTTAATCACTGTATTGTTTACTCACAGATATTTTTAAATAACTGCTCTCAAATAGAACTGCTTTCAAATATAACTGTTTTCTAAAAACAAGTGCTTACAAAACCAAATGGTTTAGAAGCGATTTATTATGATGATTGTTTGACATAAATATCGCCGCCTTTGGCTTTAAATTCATCGGACTTTTGTTGCATGCCCTGTTCGATGTATTGTTTTTGCTCGTTAGAATAATCCCGTACTTCCTGGCTGATTTTCATGGAGCAAAATTTGGGACCACACATGGAGCAAAAGTGGGCCACTTTGGCGGAGTCTTTTGGCAGCGTTTCATCGTGAAACTCTCGGGCGCGATCAGGATCCAGTCCAAGATTAAACTGATCTTCCCAACGAAACTCAAAGCGGGCTTTTGACAATAAGTCATCACGGTAACGTGCGCCGGGATGTCCCTTGGCAATATCCGCCGCGTGCGCAGCAATCTTGTAGGTGATGATGCCTTCTTTTACGTCATCACGATTCGGCAGTCCTAAATGTTCTTTTGGCGTTACATAACACAGCATGGCGCAACCAAACCAGCCAATCATGGCGGCGCCAATACCGCTGGTAAAATGATCGTAACCGGGAGCAATGTCGGTGGTTAATGGACCCAACGTATAAAATGGCGCTTCATGGCAATGTTCCAGTTGTTTATCCATGTTTTCTTTAATCATGTGCATTGGCACATGACCCGGACCTTCCACCATAACTTGAACATCATGTTCCCAGGCTATTTTGGTTAGCTCACCGAGTGTTTCCAACTCGCCAAATTGTGCAGCATCATTAGCGTCAGCCAAAGAGCCCGGGCGTAAACCATCGCCTAATGAAAAGCTTACATCGTAGGTTTTCATTATTTCGCATATATCTTCAAAATGCGTATACAGGAAGTTTTCTTTGTGGTGAGCAATGCACCACTTTGCCATAATCGAACCGCCACGAGAGACGATACCGGTTACCCGATCGGCGGTTAAAGGCACATAACGTAATAACACCCCGGCGTGAATGGTAAAATAATCGACGCCTTGTTCGGCCTGTTCAATTAACGTATCCCGAAAAACTTCCCAGGTTAAGTCTTCGGCAACGCCATTTACTTTTTCAAGCGCTTGATAAATGGGTACCGTACCTATGGGAACGGGAGAGTTACGAACAATATAATCGCGGGTGGCGTGAATATGTTTGCCCGTGGATAAATCCATAACCGTATCGCCGCCCCAACGGATCGACCAAACCAGCTTTTCAACTTCTTCTTCAATGCTTGAGGTGAGTGCCGAGTTGCCAATATTGGCGTTAATTTTTACCAAAAAGTTACGGCCGATAATCATGGGCTCTAACTCGGTGTGATTAATATTGGCGGGAATAATGGCGCGACCAGCGGCCACTTCCTGGCGAACAAATTCTGCGGTTATTGGCTCCAGCGAGCCGGGTTTAATATTGGCACCCATCGGATTGCCTGACAGGCGTTGATTACGCTCTTTCGTTGTAAACTCATTGTTTAGCGCTTCACGTGTTTGATTTTCACGCAGGGCGATGTATTCCATTTCTGGTGTGATTATGCCTTTGCGAGCGTAATGCAATTGAGTAACATTTTGTCCTTGCTTTGCACGTCTCGGTTGGCGTTGCAGGGCTTCATTAAAATACTGGAAGGCTTTTTCTTCACTCACATGGCCGTTATCAATCGGCTTTAAAGGTCGGCCATCATAATGTTCAGTGTCGTCTCTTGATTCTATCCAGTGACTGCGCACATCAGGCAAACCCTTGTGCACATCAATGGCTGCGTCAGGATCGGTATAAGGGCCTGATGTATCGTATAAAGTGACCGATGAGCCATCGGTTAATTGTATTTTTCGCATAGGAACCGAAACGTCGTCGTGGCTGTCGGATGCGACGTAAACTTTTTGACTCGCCGGTAAAGGATCCCGTGTAATCAAATGCGGTTGCTGTTGGTTGAGATTAGTCTTATCTAGATTGGCTTTGCTGTTCATGTCTTGTCCTCACAGTAATGGGCTTGCGAGGCGAAGGGAGGTGTTTCAGAGGTGCTTGATTCAGTGATGAACTATTCACAGTGATAAAGAGTTCTGAATGGACATCATCGGGCTGAATAAGCCTTACTCATCCCTACGCCGATACTAACCGGATCAGGTTCTACGGGTTTGTGTTAAAACACATCTCAGCTTCCAATCTAATGTTGCCATTAAACCGGGGCACCCCGAGAGCAATGCAGGCATTATAGGGGATAAAACAACAATAAGAAACCGTTGTATTGGTAGGTTGTAATTGAGTTTTTTTCATCCGTGTTCTGTTAAGCTGAATGGCTGTTCAACTTAATTAAAATTAAGCTCAGAATACCTTGATAGCAGTGGGTGTTATGGCAATAATAAGCGTCATTTAGCAGTATTTTCTGAATATGGAATAATGTTCCGAATAAGCAGTATGTTTCGCAAAAGCAGTATATTCCGCAAAAGTTGCTTACGGCGTATAATAAAATAAATTAAAGACGGCTGATTTTATCCGTCCTATCTTGTGAGGCAGTATTTGTGAACAATAAATTAACCATGATTTTCGCAGCAGGTTTAATATCCACTGCTGCAAGCTCGACACAACCGCATCAGGCATTGATTGATCTGGCGTATTCCGAAGATGATGAGTCTGAACTTAACGGTGAAACTTTTCGCATACAACTACCGATCAAACAAGGTGTGTTTTTGAGCGGCAGTAAAACGGAAATGGATCAAGACGCTGATACTGCTAGTTTGTTTGATACCAGTTATTCAAGACGTGAGCTCGGTGGCGGTTTTCATTGGCAAACATCGCCGGATGCCTCCATGTATCTGGCTTATCATAAAGTTGATTTTGAGCCTGCCGCAGGGGAGTCTGATAACCTGACCAAATATTCCCTGGGGTGGCGCGGTCGGTTAAGTCAAAGTTTTGAATTAACATTGGAATACAATCAAACGGATTTTGCTGATTCGGATATTGATAGAGGAGGCTATGTTGCGGGCCTTCATTTTTATGCGACTCCTACTTTTGCAATTACTCTGGAAAGCGAGCGATGGTTTGAGCAAGACAGATTGTTATTGGGTGTGCGCTTTACATCGGGTCGTTAATGACTAAAGGTTATTGATTTATCAAGATCAAAGTCGATTTATCAAAATCAAAAAAGAAGGCCAACCGGCCTTCTTTTTTTACTTTTTGAGAGTGGTCTCTTACGAAACCAAAGACTTTATTTATCGTTGTTTAATGCAGGGATATTGGGTTTAAACCAAAGGATTAGTCTGGGCAGTAAGGTTAAGTTTGCAAGCAGTGCCGTTGCCATGGCGATACTGGTTAATACGCCAAAGTAAATGGTTGGTATAAAGTTTGAAAACACCAACACAGAAAATCCGGCTATTACCGTAAGCGAAGTATAATATAAGGCTTTACCAATGGAGTCATGACACGCCTGAACACAGTTTTCATAATTATCATTTTTAGCGTATTCACGTCGAAAACGGAAAATATAATGAATGGTATTATCGACGCCAATCCCTATGGCAATGGCCGCAATCATAATGGTCATCATATCAAGTGGAATACCAAACCAGCCCATTGCACCTAAAACCATGGTGGCGGCCAATGCATTCGGGATCAAACCAAGAACCGCCAAAGTTAGAGAGCGAAATATAAAAATAAACATAATGAGTATGGCAAGAAACACCGTCGCAATGGTTTTGATTTGTGAGTCAAACAGACTCGAAAGCATATTGTTGTAGAGTACAAACATGCCGGTTATGGCGTAGTCTTCTTTACTCAATTCAAGATTGTTTTGAAAGTAGCTGTGTAAATCATTTAAAAATTCACTGCGTTTTAATTCAGGGTGTGAATCTATCATTCGAACATTCAGGTGAATTTCGGAACCATCTTCTTTTAGGTAGGGATCGATTAATTGGCGGCTAATGTCCGCTGACATGCGTTTGTAAAACAAACCCAACAAAAAGTCATCCAGTGGTTCGCCGCCATTTAAATTGTTAAGCAGTCGAAAACTTGAGGTAAGGGATAATACTTTGCCTGTGACCGAATACTGTTCGATATAACTGTGAACCTCAGCAATGGTTTCTACACCATTCTGAGTGAACACTTTTGGTACTTCTTTTTCGTCCGACTCAAACTCGTCAAAGCCATCGTCAAACTCATTGTATTCGGGAGTTTTAATCAAGGGTTTGGTTTTAATGACAATATCTAGTGGCGTAGTACCACCAAGTTGCTCATCAATGGTTTTCATGCCCTGATATATTTCAGTACTGCTGCGGAAATAATCAATAAACTTATTATCAACGCTTAAACGGAACAAACCAGTGATCGAGAAGGTTGCAATGGCCAATGCTGTCAGCATAATAAAGCGGTTGTTGTTTAGCGTCCATCGACCCAGTGCAGAAGTAAACTCGGTTAATTTCGACTCCAAAGCCGTTTCTTTGCGAGATTTATAGGTTAAGTGTACAAATAAAGGAAAGGTAATAAAGGCAATCACAAAGGCAATGGCAAGCCCCATAGACATCATAAGGCCAAAGTCTTTAACCGGACGAATGTCACTCACAACCAGCGAGCCAAAGGCCACCATAGTGGTTAGTGCGGTGAACAAGCAGGGCATAAACATGGTACTTAGGGTATGTTTTAATCGTTCAGCAACAGAGGGTTGATCGTTTCTTAAGCTTAATTCTCTAAATCGAACAATAAGATGAATGGTCAATGACATGGTCATGATCAGCAGTAGGGCAATAAAGTTTGACGATATAACCGTTGCTGGCCAGTCTAGCCAGCCCAGAACGCCAACCATACTTAATACGGCCAGAGTACAAATGCTCAGAGGTAAAATTATCCAGTGCAGCTGTCGAAAAATAAGGGTCAGGATCAAAATAAGAATAATAAAAATTAGACCACCAAAAATGGTGAGATCGCTTTGAACGTATTCCATCAAATCATTCGCGATCATGGGAACGCCGCCTAAAAACAGTCGGGTATCTTTAGGGCCTTCGGCAATAATGGCGCGAATGTCATCAATGGTTTTTTGGGTAACTTTGCTGTATTGCTCGTTCTGAGTTCTGACTTTGGTTTTCAGTTGATTTTTCTGTTCAATTTGCTGAGGAGAAAGTTCGCCTTCTGCATTGGCTACCTGAAATTCGGTCAGTTGCCGAATACTGTTTTTTAATTGATCAGGAATTTCCAGATTAACTTGCAAGGCAGTCAGTGATCCGTCTTTTGAGATGATTAAATCTTTATAAATGGGATTACTGGTTAATATGGCTTTTGCTTTGTCGAGCTCGAACTTGCCTTCTCGCAATGTGGTTGTTTGTTGTTCGACAGTAAATATGTCGGTTTCCTGAGGATCAAACAGTGGAATGTCGAGAATAGAGGTGACCGATCGTACCGATGAAAGTTTGACGACTTTTTCTTGTAGATCTGCCAGGTTTTTCAGATTCTTTTCGGTAAATAACTCATCCTCCGGATCAAACAACAGGAATAAGTAATCATCGCTGCCGTATTCAAGGTAAGTTTTACGATAGGCGGTCAATGCCGGATCATTTTCCAGTAATAATGAGTCAGCAGAGGCATCGAGACGAAAATTATCCAGTTTATAGCCCAGTGCCACAATAATGATCACTAAAATGGACAGAACCAGTGGTGTCTTACGAATGGCTAAATCAGCAATCCAGTGGCCGATTTTTGAGCGAAATTCCATTAATTATCCCCAAGTCAGGAAAGTCTGAGTGTGATGAAGAACCTAAACCATTAAACAGGTTTTAAACCGTTATACAGTCTTAATGGTTCATTTTATAAAACGTGTATTCTAAGCGTTAGGGTCGATTCTTGTAAATTCTTACTGAACATTAGCTGAATATAGTTATAAGCCAACAGGTGTTTGATTTATCAGCTACATAATGATCTACGTATTTAACCGTTAAATAGATTTATTTTGGAGCAGTCGGAATGGGTAAATGTTGTGATTGGTGAAAACTTCGCTTTAACAGGTGAGTCTCGCGCCAGATGCATAGCAACAAGATTGCGCTGACTTGAGGAACCAGTGTCAGTGCGATCAGGGGCAAATGGGAATGCATGGAAAATAAAGACAGATGCGAGTATTGCGTTAACAATAATAATAGTTGCAGACAGCTTATAAGAATAAGAGCAACGAATATCGATTGATTCATTGCAGCAAGCCTACGGATAAATTGTATACAGGTTTTAAGCATACGAAAGGTAAACGAGTAATTATGAATCATTAGATTTAATTGATTCGGTTACACAGGCTAAGCATGATTGATTGTATCAATGTTGATTCTGCAGACATTAAGCCACTTTTACCTGATTACGGCCGCTTTGCTTAGCAGAATAGAGTGCCTGATCCGCTCGATGAAACAAGGTGTTAGCCTGCTCGCCGTCCTGCCATTCGGAAACACCAACACTAGCGGTTACCGATAGATTGACTTCGAGGCCCTTCATTGACTTGGCTTCAAGTTCCATACGAATGCGTTCTGCGGTTAATCGGGCGTTAGGTAAATTGGTTGCATTGAGTAATATTACGAATTCTTCTCCGCCATATCGAAACACCATATCTTCTTTTCTTACTGACGATTCAAGCGAACGCGCTACTTGTTGCAGCACTTGATCGCCTGCCAGGTGACCATAGGTATCATTTATGGATTTAAAATGATCAATGTCTACTACAAGCATGCACATTCCATGCTTATGTCGGTATGCCCGGCTTATTTCGGTGTCAATGGCTTTATTAAAAGCTGCACGGTTTGGCAGTAACGTCAGCGGATCCTGTTGCGACATTTGCACCGCCTGATGATAAAGCAGGGCATTACGTAAAGGGAACAATAATAACGTTAACAGGTGTTCAAGACGCATTAAGTCGGTTTCGCTAAAGGCTTTATGTGAGGAGCATTCCACCTGTCCCAGTAGCTCGCTTTCAAGCTCTAATGTGTATTGGCAGGTAAAGTCGTGTTTATCGCCATGGTAGATAAATAATGATTGTTCATCGTTTCGAAAGGCAACGCTGCTGCAAGGAATAATATGACTGGCCTGTTCACAAAATAACGCCAGTAAGGCTTCAACATCCAGGGTTTGCTGTAGCTTGAACGACAATGATTGTCCGGCGGCCAACAGATCTTCTGTTGGAGTATCCATGTGCGGAGCCAGATACGCCAGCTTGGTGGCTTCGGAACTGATTGTTTTTCGGTGCGCTACATTCATAAACTTAATCGTCTTGATAAAAAAATATACCAAGGATTAAAGCTATTTCCGTGCCAAAAGTTATTTTATGTTAAAAATATCAATAAAAACAAAGTGATAGAGGTGGTTTGATTTGGTGGGTATTGAATAAAGTCAAAAAATTGACTTATAAAGCCTTTGATTAAATGGTTGAAACTTGATCAGTATCAGTTTTGACACCTGAGCCATATAAAAGAGCGGCAGAGTTCTGCCGCCCATAAATCAAAAAGTTTTATCCGTTAAACCGCTGACCGGTGACGGATTGGCTGGCATCGTCCATCAGATAACTGTAAAGCGGCATCAGGGCTTCGGGTGTTTTTAGGTTGTTAGCATTTTCAGCGGGATAGGCTTTGGCGCGCATATTGGTGCGGGTGGCGCCCGGATTGATGATATTGACCCGTACGGATGTATTTTCCAGTTCATCGGCCAGTACTTCCGCCAGACCTTCGGTAGCAAATTTGGATACCGAATAGGCGCCCCAGTAAGCTCGACCCTTATTGCCCACACCGGAGCTGGTGAATATTACTGATGCTGCTGGTGCAACCCGTAACATGGGGATTAAAAAGCGGGTTAATAAAAAGGTTGCGTTAACGTTCACCTGCATAACATTTTGCCAGGTTTCAATGTCGTAGGTTTCGATGGGAGACAAATCGCCCAGTTGGCTGGCATTGTGCAGTAGCCCATCCAGTCTGCCGAACTCGGTTTCAATGGTTTCTGCGATCTGTTGCGCTTGCTCAGGCGACATATGTAACAGGTTCACCGGAATTATCGCTGGCTGAGGAGCTCCCAGCGCTTCAATTTCGTCGTAAACATTTTCCAGCTTTTCAGTGGTTCGCCCAAGTAATATAACGGTTGCACCCAACTTGGCGTATTGCAAAGCCGCTTCACGACCAATGCCATCGCCAGCACCGGTAACCATGATAATTTTATTGCTTAAGCTGTTTGCCTGGGGTTTAAAGTCGTGACTCATATACACACTCAAATTTTGTGATTAACAGAAATACCAATAAATACAAATTCTATCACTTATGCATTAGAAACGCTTTCTATCTATAACACTCAATTTGGTATAGCACTCATTCTAGGTTTTGCTCAATGATCATTGGTTTAATGATAGTTGGATCAATGAGATTTTACTCAATGAAAGCTGGATGATATTGATCATAAATGCGAACCAGACACGGTCTAGATAAAAGTAAAGTGGTGAACAAGCCATACCTTGAAAAGTTTCCGTAATGGGCCCGGCTCATAAAGTGGGGTGTTTTGTGCTGACGGTTTGTCAGATTGGTGATTGAAATGATTTTCAAGCGGTTTATCGTATTGATTAAGTGATAACCATTGTTTGATCAAATGCAAATAATTATAACAGGCAGGCGATAAATTCGAACGAGAGTCTTTTATTGATAATCCATCAATTTCGCTTTTCAATCGTTGCAGGGTGCTGTTAATCATTTCGGCTGTTGGCGGAATACTCAATGCGTTGTTTGCCGACAAGGCAAAACTTGACTTTAACATCCAGAAACGAAAAACAGCCTTTGCGTACTGCTGTAGACGTTGGTTGGAGAAAGTCTTTTCGGTAGATGCATGATTGTCAATAGAACAGTTATTTTCAATACTAGGATTATCTTCAATAAAATCATTCTGTAAAACCTCGACATCGACCCTTGTTCCCATCGCCGACATTAGTGCTAGTCCTGCCACGGTTTCAACAAAGCTATGATTATTGAGTGCTAGCAGAGAAGGGTGCTTAAGCAGCCGATTTGTCACCGGCAACATGGCCTGAGTTAACCAGCTTTTATGATTCTGTTGATACATAAACTGGATCAGCGGATGATCTGAATCCGCATTTTGAAGCTCATTTGACCACCAGCCAAGCTTTGCCACTCGCACGCTACCATCTTCGATAGTCATGGCGGTGTGTAAAATGCTTTGAAATAACGTACAAGCAACCAGTTGATGGGGATTCTTGGTTCTTGAATAAAGTAATGCGTAATAGAGATCATCACCTGGTTTGATATGTTCTTTAAGACAAAACTGTACAACATCCATAAGTGACTCTGTATTTTTAATTTAAACTACGATAATCGTATTTGACAAAGCAGTATGCTGCTAGTCTTTACAGTTAAGGTGAAGATGATGGCAAGCCTAACGAAAAAAGGGCGCAGATACCACCGGTGAAACATAATCGGTGGACACTTTGCCCAAGGGTTGGAGACAAGTCACGATGGATTATTGAATTCATCGCATAAAAGGTTTGTAAACTAGAGCGTGTTTATCTTTCATTATTTGAGATGTTGAGTGCTAAAATTAAGCCAATCGCGGCGTGAATTTTGAAGTTTAGTTATTCTAAATAAGAAATTCTCAACAAAGAATGGCTTAATTTTGGCCTCAACCCTTCGGGCAGGGGGTCTTTTATGTCACAACTGCGTTATCGGTCATTCAAATAGAATAACTATTCATCACTCCCTCTGCCTTGTTGTGACATAAAATAACCTCCTGCATCTCAAATAATGAAAGATAAACACGCTCTAATAAGTCTATAAAGTAGTAAGTTTATAAAATAACCGGGTTGCAAAAATGTATTCGTTGTTCTGTCACGCAATGCCCTGTAAAGAATGATCTTGTCAGGTATTGCTCATTAATGATTATCAATAAACTTATTGATTCGAAGCAAATGATTGATCCTGTTGTGGATGAAAACTGATGCTGACCCGTCGCTCCAATGCGTAGGCGTCAAGATCACCCCTTGTTGCTACTGAGCGACTTTCACCAAATGCACGGGCAATAATTCTTTCTTCATTGATACCATGATGGATCAATTGTTGTTTGACGGTTTCTATTCGTTGTTCCGATAACGCCTGGTTCTTTTGTTGCTTTCCACGAGGATCGGCAAAGCCATCCAGTTGAACCGCTAATGATGGGTAGCGTTTTAAAAAACTGGCCAGTTGCTCAATTCGTTTATGATCCACATCATCTAATCCTGTGGCATTGGTGTGAAATAATAAATCCATTTGCAACATTTCTGAGCCATCCAGTGTTTTACTGGTTTCGCTCATGGCGACTTGTTGCTTTAACGCATTGACTTCTTGTTGCAAGCGAGACTGTTTAGTGCTGGCTTCCGACAATTGATGTTTTAATCCATCAACCTGATCGGCTTTTTCTACTTCCGATCCAACCAGCCCACCAATGGCAGCACCGATGATGAAGCCAACAGGACCGCCCGCTGCTGCACCAACAAGTGCACCGCTCGCAACACCTACATTTTCTTCAGTGCTTGCATTTTTCGCTTCAACCGATGATGTGTGTGACAGAGCGGTCATTACCATAGCGCTAATTACGATTGCTTTTTTCATTGTCTTTTCCTCTTTCAATCTGTTAAAAATGTGTCTGTTATTAAGGTTTAGCTGTTTTAAAGTGCCGTCCCTGGCTTATGCCAATTCATCGAATGATGATTGCTGTCCGTGTGACGGGTTGCTTGTGTGCTATTTGCTTGGCACAGGTTTATTAAAACCAATTGAACTGACATTCTGATGGTTGAATTCTGATGAAGCCTTGCTGAAATGTGGCAACAATATGGCAATGTAAGATGAGGCACTGTTGGAACAGTGAATACATGGCATAATGAATCAAACATTGGTCAAAACTGGAGATGTAAAAGGTGCCAAAGCGAATCGCACTGGTTGAAGACGAAGCGGTTATCCGAGAGAACTATACGCAAGCGTTAGAAAAATATGGCTATCAGGTTGACGCTTATGCTTCGGTGGCCGAAGCCGAACGTCAGTTGACCGCACCGTTGCCTGACCTGGCCATACTTGATGTGAGCCTGGGTGATGAGCCAGAAGGTGGCTTTAAATTGTGCCGTTGGTTACGAAGTCAATCCGATAGTCTGCCGATTGTTTTTTTAACCGCGATGGATTCGGATTTTGATATTATTTCCGGTTTACGACTGGGCGCCGATGATTACATCACCAAAGACATCAGTTTGCCGCACTTTATGGCTCGAGTGTCTGCACTGTTTCGTCGCATTTCAGCCATGAACTTAAAAGCAGAACAGTGTGAACAGTTAGAAGTCGGTTCGTTACTGCTGGATCTTGATCGGGTTAAAGTTTTCTGGAAGTCAAACATGGTTGACTTAACTCTTACCGAGTTCTGGATGGTTCATGCGCTGGTTAAAAATCCGGGGCATGTCCGTTCAAGAGAGCAATTAATGGAAACAGCAAATGTGATTGTTGATGACTCTACCATTACATCTCATATAAAACGCATTCGAAAAAAGTTCAGTCAACTCGATCCTGATTTCGACTGCATTGATACGGTTTATGGCATGGGCTATCGCTGGAAGAGTGAATAAAGCGGTTAATTGAACCTGCTGATAACAACGGCAAGATAAACACACTCTAATAATGAGTGTATGCTTTTAAATAACACACAATATAGATAATGGTGAGAGCTGTTTTTGACGGGTATGAAACGCTTCTGGACGCTAAAACAAAAGTTATTGTTATTTTCAATAGCCTTGTTGTCGATCCCATTTATTAGTGTTGGTTTTTTAAAACAGCTGGAAGATATTCTGGTTGATAATTTAACCGATAACTTATCCAGTTTTGCCTCAGCCATTGCTTTTACCGTGTCATCATCAGGGCAACTAAACTCATCTGACTTATACAGTCACCAATCAAAAAAATCGACACAGCCGCTATCAACAGAATCGTTATCAACAGAATCGTTACCAAAAGAATCGTTATCAACAGCACACTCATCAGCCAAGGCATCAGAACAGGACAATAGCAAAACGCCTTATTTTTATGTGTCGTCCACTGATCAAGGGTTAACCATCGATGGCTTTATTGATGACTGGCTGCCATTGGATGGTTTTTCGCGTCAGTTTGAGCAAAAAGGTACCGAGTTTCGTGCAAACGTGGCCAGTGATGAACATTATCTTTTTATAAATATTCAGGTGGATGATCCCGATATTGTCTATCGCGAAGTGGTTGATCACTTTTCTTTAAATGATCAGATTATAGTGTCGCTGCAAAATTCCTCACAGCAAAGTGTTTCGTTAACTTTTTCTCCGGTCGGTGCCGGTAGAATTCAACCCTTTATTAACAGTCGTTCTGGTTTAAATGTCTGGATCTCGGAAGCAGTATGGCAGGAAAGTGCAAACGGTTATCAGTTGGAAGTTAAGTTACCACTGCTGTCTGACTGGCAGGGGATAAGCGTTGATGTGCATAATGTAAACAGTAAAACCAATCAGACGGAGCGACTGTCGAGTACAAACTCCGGTTTTAATCCATTGATCTGGCCGAATAAAGCGTTGGAAAAAACGCTCGAAGGTTTGGCGTTAGGCGATGGTAAACGTGTTTGGTTATTAAATGCCAAAGGACAGGTGCAGGCACGAAAAGGCAGCTTGAGTACAAATGTCGATCTGGTTGGTGTCAACCCAATCATCCATTTCTTATTTGCACCGCCAGTGAGTGATTTTATTGATCCCCGATTACGGGCAATAGAATTAACATTACCCGAAGTCAAGCAAGCATTAAATGGCAAAGTTGGCAGTACGCTAGAATCGGTACCGGGCGCAGAAACAGCCATTGCACTGGTGGCTTATCCGATTATGGATAAAGATTCTGTTGTCGGTGTGGTGGTCGTTGAGCAAACCGTTGCAGCAATACAAATGATACAACGCCGTGCCATGAATATTTACGTCAATACCAGCTTGATGATTTTATTGGTGGTGATCGTTACCTTAATTATTTTAGCCTCAAGATTAACAAGGCGCATTATGCGATTGAGCCAACAGACGACTGAGTCGGTTGATGTGCATGGCCGCGTCGTCAGTACCATAAAAGCGGATCCATCGAATGATGAGCTTGGCGCTTTGAGTCAAAACTTTTCCACCATGAGTCGGCGTTTAAAAGAATACAATGAGTATATGGAAAAACTGTCGGCCCGGTTAACTCATGAATTAAGAACGCCAATAGCGGTAGTGCGCTCTTCCATTGATAACATTCTTATGCAGCTCGAGCATCAGGATATGACGGATAAACAACAAGCGCGAACAACCATAATTAATGCGCAGCAGGGCGTTGATCGACTGAGCCAGATGATTGCCCGTATGCAGGAAGCGTCGCGACTTGAGCAAAGTATCTTGTCAGCAACATCGAGAGAACTGGATTTGGTCACTTTTGTTGAGAATTATCTGAAGGCTTGTGCGTCATTGTATCCGGATAATGAATTATTATTGTCCGTCACAGGACAGCCTAAAAGTATAACTAGCTCAGAAGAATTAATGGCTCAGTTACTGGATAAGTTATTGTCGAATGCGCGCGACTTCTCAATCAGTAAAACGGCAATTACTGTTGAGTTAAACTTTCAAAACCGGCGATTGCAATTAAGTGTGTGTAATCTGGGGGAGCCGCTACCGCAAGGTGATCCTGAACAATTATTTTCATCCATGGTGTCGAACCGGCGCGAAAAACATCGATCAAGTGAACAGAGTCATCTTGGCCTGGGGCTTTATATCGTGCGGTTGATTGCCGAGTACCATAACGGAAATTATTTTGCTCGTAACCTTGAAGGCAATCAGGGTGTGATGATAGGCATTGACGTACCTCTTTGAAAACTCTCTTTGATATGCCGTTTGGATGTCCTCTTTAATTATCATTCCTTTTAATTATCAACTATTCACATGACTCATAACCGTTTGTTGGTAAAACAGACAGCCTGCCACTGGCAACACTTCTGCTCGAAGAGTACAATGTCGGCATTCGTTTGATCCCTTATTTATGATAGTTGGAGCACTTTAATGTTTGAGCGTTTAGAGGCACTTCCTGCCGATTCTTTGTTGGGCTTAATTGCACTGTTTCGAGAAGACAGTAACCCTCAGAAGGTTGATCTTGGCGTGGGTGTATACCGCGATGAAGCTGGCCATACGGCCATCATGAGCGCTATACAAAAAGCCTCTCGTGAGCACATGGAAACCGAAGACAGTAAAACCTATATTGGACCGGTTGGTGTGGTTGGTTTTGTTGAAGGCATTAAAAAGCTGGTATTGGGTGAACAGTCCAGTGCGATTCAGCAAGGTCATCTGGCGGCCATTCAAACCCCTGGCGGTTGTGGTGCATTGCGCGTTGGTTCTGAGCTGATACGTCGTCTGGGCGATGAATTGACCGTCTGGGTCAGTGATCCTACCTGGGCAAATCATGTGCCTTTGATCCAGTCGGCCGGTCTGCCAATTCAGTCTTACCCTTATTTTGATGCTTCCACCGGAATGGTTAACTTTGAAGCCATGGATGAGCAACTGGCTAAGCTGGGTCCAAATGATGTGGTGTTGTTGCATGGTTGCTGTCATAACCCAACCGGAGCTGATTTAAGCTTTGAACATTGGCAACGAATTGCAGAACGTGCCAATAAACAGGGATTTATCCCTTACGTGGACATTGCTTATCAAGGGTTGGGTGATGGCCTGGAAGAAGACGTCAAAGGCGTGCGTTATCTATCAGAAAATATTCAGGAAATGGTTATTGCGACTTCCTGTTCGAAAAACTTTGGTCTGTATCGTGAACGCACAGGTGCGTTAATGATCCAGACTAAATCTGCGACAGAAGCGGCTGCTATTCAAACACAAATTCAGGACGTTGCGCGAGCCAACTACTCTATGTCACCGGCTTATGGTGGTCATCTGGTTGATAAAGTGCTGCACAACGATGAGTTACGCCGTGAGTGGCAAGATGAACTGAATGCCATGGCAACGCGCGTTAAATCATTGCGTGCCGGATTACTGGAAGAGATCAATAAGCGAGATATTGCTAAAGACTTCAGCTTTATCACTCAGCAAAAAGGCATGTTCACTTATTTGGGTATTACCCCTGAGCAAGTCAGTGAGCTGCGCAGGGATTACAGTATTTATATGGCAGACTCAAGCCGAATCAATGTGGCCGGATTAAATACCCAATGTCTGGGTTATGTGGCCGATGCGTTGAAAAAGGTCTGCGGATAACTGAACTCTGGGCAACAGGTTTCTGACTCGTTTAAAAAAGCGGTCTTCTAATGACCGCTTTTTTTGTGCGCGAAAGAAATGCGTTAAGGAGATATATTTAGGAAATGTTCTATGGAAAATTTTTTCTGGTAACGGTTTTAATGAGTCAGTGGAAAGAGCGCTCTTCGTTTAATATTCCGTTTATTAAGCGGTTAATGCTTTTGCCAGATCCTTTGCCGTTTTAAAGTAATGATCCGCTCGCCAGTTTTGAGGATCATCGCTGTCGAGAAAATAACCCCATAAGGCCGCAATGGATGTCATGTTCGCTGCTTTGGCCGCATCTATATCTCGCTTATCATCGCCAATGTACCAACAGTCATAAGGGTCAATATTGATTGCTTTGCTGGCTTCTAATAAAGGCATTGGGTGAGGTTTACGTTCGGCGAAGGTATCACCACTGATCACGGTAGCGGCGCGATCGCTGAGCCCCAGTTGCTCAACTAAAGGCGTGGTTAAAAACTCGGGTTTATTGGTAATGATCCCCCAGGGCAGGGCATTGGATTCACAATATTCAATAACGCTGCTGATGCCATCAAACAATTGCGTGTGTTGGCAAAGATTTTCAGCGTAAATATCGAGCAGTTGTTGTCTTAGCGTGTCGTAGTTTTCATCGCTTGAAGTAAGGCCAAACCCTAAGCGGATTAATCCGGGTGCGCCTTTTGATACATAGGGACGTATGCTGTCGTAATCCAGTTTTTGCAATCCCTGTTGTTGCAATAGCGTATTTAATGCATAGGCCAGATCCGGTGCGGTATCGGCAAAGGTGCCGTCGAGATCAAACAACACGGCTTTCGGTTTTGCTACAGCAGCGGAAGATGAACCTTGATGTTCTGACATAGGACAATCCTGAATATGTTAGAGCGTTATTGCTGTTTTTTATAATGACAAAGGTAATTAACATCAACGTTTCGATCGGACAGCCAGTAATGTTTGGTTAACGGGTTGTAGTGCATTCCGGTCATAGTACTCAAGGTTAATTGACAGTCTCTGGCCCAGCGATCCAGCTCTGAGGGTCGAATAAATTTTGCGTATTCATGAGTACCTTTGGGCAACATTTTTAACACATATTCTGCGCCCACTATTGCCATCATAAAACTTTTCGGATTGCGGTTGATGGTGGAAAAAAATACATCACCGCCCGGTTTTACCAGCTTTTCGCAGGCGGCAATGACGGACGATGGATCGGGCACATGCTCGAGCATTTCCAGACAAGTGACAATATCAAAGTGGCCAGGTTTCTGTTCGGCCAGTTCTTCCGCGGTAATTTTTTGATAGTCAACAGATTGCTCAGATTCCAGTTGATGCAGTTTAGCAACGGATAAGGGCGCTTCGCCCATGTCGATTCCGGTTACGTCGGCGCCCAGTTGGCTCATGGCGTCAGCCAGAATACCGCCACCACACCCCACATCAAGAATGCGTTTGCCTGCCAATCCATCACTGTGATTGGCAATAAACTCAACCCTTAACGGATTAATATCATGCAGTGGCTTGAACTCGCTGGTTTTATCCCACCAACGTTCGGCCAGTTGTTCAAATTTTTTTATTTCGCCAAAATCGACATTTTGAGTATTCATTTTAATCTCTTAGCTCTTTCAGTAAACGATCGTGCCAGTGGCTGGCCATCGCAAAACAGTCATTTTCATTGATGCGGGTTAAGTCGCCGTCTTCAAGTTGTAGTGTGCCACGGGTCCATACATGACTTACCTGATCACGCGTAGCAGAGTAAACCAGTGTTGCAACAGCATCAAATACCGGTGAGGTGGCAATATGATTTAAATTGATGGCGCAGAGATCGGCTTGCTTTCCAACTTCTATGCTGCCGCATTTATTGTCTATCCCAAGCGCTTTAGCGCCGCCCAGAGTTGCAGCATTTAACGCTTGTCGGGCTGAAAAACTGCTGGCATCGCCGGAACCGACTTTTGCCAGCAGCGATGCGCTGCGCATTTCTCCCAGCATATCGAGATCATTATTGCTGGCACTGCCATCGGTACCCATCGCCAAATTTATTGCTGCTGATGTTAATTTACCTACCGGACAAATTCCGCTGGCCAGCTTCATATTCGATTCCGGGCAGTGCATCACATGACTGCCGGTTTGTTGTAACAGAGTTACGTCGTCATCGATCACCTGAGTCATATGCACGGCCTGAAAAGCGGGCGAAAGCAGCCCCAGATTATGCAAACGTGTCAGTGGGCGACAATCAAATTGTTTTATCGACTCGCTGACTTCATGGGCGGTTTCGTGCACATGCATATGAAGCGTTAGGTCAAGCTCCTGAGACAGAGTGCCGAGCCGCTTTAACGTATCATCTGAGACCGTATAAGGCGCATGGGGTGCAAAGCTGAAGGACAGAGCGTCTTCACCTTTAAAGTTGTCAAAAACGGCGAGCCCCTTTTGAATGTACTCGTTAGCGTCCTTGGCCCAGGCGGTAGGAAAGTCGATAACCGTTAACCCGACATTGGCGCGAATACCTGATTCAAGCGCTGCTTTGGCGGCCATATCTGGCATAAAGTACATATCATTAAAGCAGGTGGTACCACTTTTCAACATTTCCGCAATGGCCAGCTGGGTGCCCTGATAAACAAATTTATCGCTCATCATTTTTGATTCGGCGGGCCAGATATGTTGTTGCAGCCAGGTCATTAACGGCAAATCATCGGCGAAGCCTTTGAGTAAATTCATCGCGGCATGGGTATGGGCGTTGATTAGCCCCGGTATTAACAGGTGATCAGGTAACTCGTAATAATGGTTGGCGCTGTATTGCTGCTTTAAATTTTTATGGGTATCGAGTGCAACGATATTGCCATCTGTCAGTGCCACACCATAGTTATCGAATACCTTTTCCTGAGCGTCCACCGGAGCCACCCAACGGGCAAGAATAATGCTGTCGACCTTTTGTGTCACAAAAATATCCTGTGCAATGAATGATGGCCGGAGTATATCACCTGTTGCTTTTATTGAGCGGCTAACAACAGGAATTTTTCGTCGAAGCTTGAATATTTGATCGTTATTTAATCAGTTACAAACTAAAGCGATAAAAACTAGGGGCATTGATGACAAATTGGTATTATTTGTAGGCTGATTTCACTGCATTGTGGTACAATCAGCGGCTTGTGCAAGGATTAGTCGTTTAATAATAACTAACTGAAATAAAAGGTTTTTTTAGATTTATGGGTGAGTTTGCTAAAGAAGTCCTGCCGATTAACATCGAAGACGAACTGAAAAATTCCTATCTTGATTACGCCATGAGCGTCATCGTTGGCCGGGCGCTACCGGATGTACGCGATGGCCTTAAGCCTGTTCATCGACGTGTGCTCTACGCCATGAATGAATTAGGCAATGATTTTAACAAGCCATATAAAAAATCCGCCCGTGTGGTCGGGGATGTGATCGGTAAATATCACCCGCATGGTGATACAGCCGTTTACGACACCATTGTCCGTATGGCACAGCCGTTTTCACTGCGTTATATGCTGGTGGATGGGCAAGGTAACTTTGGTTCGGTTGATGGCGACTCACCCGCTGCAATGCGTTATACCGAAGTTCGAATGGCGAAAATGGCGCATCGATTGCTCGCCGATCTGGACAAAGAAACCGTCGATTTTGAAGAAAACTACGACGGCAGTGAGTCTGAGCCAACCGTTTTACCGACACGAATTCCTAACTTATTGGTTAATGGTTCATCCGGTATTGCGGTAGGCATGGCCACCAATATTGCGCCGCATAATTTAAATGAAGTTATCAGTGGTTGCCTGGCGTTAATTGATAACCCAGACATTGAGCTGGCCGAGTTAATGGAACACATTCCCGGGCCAGATTTTCCAACCGCCGGTATCATTAATGGTCGCGCTGGGATCTTGGAAGCCTACCGAACCGGTCGAGGCCGTATCCATATTCGTTCTCGTCATCATATTGAAACCGATGAAAAATCCAATAAAGACAGCATCATCGTTACGGAATTGCCGTATCAGGTGAATAAAGCCCGTCTTATCGAAAAAATTGCAGAACTGGTTAAAGATAAAAAGCTGGAAGGGATCACTGGCCTGCGCGATGAGTCGGACAAAGACGGTATGCGTATGGTGATTGAGCTGCGTAAAGGTGAAGTACCCGATGTGGTATTGAACAACCTGTATTCTCAAACCCAGATGCAAACCGTATTCGGCATTAATATGGTGGCGCTGGAAAATAATAAGCCACGCATCTTTAATCTTAAAGATATGCTGGATGCGTTCGTTAAGCACCGCCGTGAAGTGGTTACACGACGTACCATTTATGAATTACGCAAAGCCCGTGAAAAAGCCCATGTGCTAGAAGGCCTGGCGATTGCATTGGCAAATATTGATGAAGTGATTGCGCTGATCAAACAATCCGCAAATCCGGCTGATGCGAAAAAAGAATTAATGGCACGAGCCTGGGCACCCGGGCAAGTGGTCGATATGTTGGAGCGTGCCGGTACAGGTTCCTGTCGTCCGGACGGTCTCGATGAAGCCTTCGGTTTGGTGGATGGTTTTTATCATTTATCGCCTGAACAAGCACAAGCTATTCTGGAACTGCGTTTACACAAACTGACCGGTCTTGAGCACGAAAAACTGATCAGCGATTATCAGGAATTACTGGCCGCTATCGCCGAATTATTAGCGATATTAAACAGCAATGAGCGATTGCTTGAAGTGATCCGTGAAGAGTTGCAAGCCATACTTGATGAATTTGGTGATGAGCGCCGTACGGAAATTACCAACAGCAGTGCCGACTTGTTGATGGAAGATTTAATCACAGAAGAAGATGTGGTGGTTACGCTGTCTCATCATGGTTATGTGAAATACCAACCATTGGCGGACTATGAAGCGCAGCGTCGAGGCGGTCGAGGTAAGTCGGCTACCAAAATGAAAGATGAAGACTTTATCGAAAAACTAACGGTTTGTAGTACGCACGATGTGATTTTGTGTTTCTCAAGCAAAGGTAAAGTTTACTGGTTAAGAACCTTTGAGTTACCACAGGCCGGTCGGGGATCCCGTGGTAAACCTATCGTAAATGTCTTACCGCTGGATCCGGATGAGCGTATTTCCAGCATATTGCCGGTAGAAGATTACGATGAAAATAAATTTGTCTTTATGGCCATGTCATCCGGTACCGTAAAGAAAACATCTTTAGAGCAATTCTCCCGTCCCCGTAAAGGCGGCATTATTGCGGTGTCCATTGATGATGACGACGCATTAATAGGGACTGTGATCACGGAAGGCGAAGATCAACTGATGTTGTTCAGTGATGCCGGAAAAGTGATCCGCTTTAGCGAGCAGGATGTGCGTGCGATGGGTCGAACCGCACGTGGTGTCCGAGGCATGCGTTTGCAGGAAGGTCAAAAGGTTGTGTCACTGGTTAAAGCTTCCGATGAAGGTGAAGTGTTAACGGCCACAGAAAACGGTTACGGTAAACGAACCGCTATGGAAGATCATCCGGTTCGTGGTCGTGGTGGCCAAGGGGTTATCTCTATTGTTGCCAGTGATCGAAATGGTAAGGTGATCAGTGCGGTACATTGTCAGGACGGCAATGAAATTATGTTAATTACCAGTAACGCTACCCTGGTTCGTACCCGTGTCGACGAAATGCGAGTTATGGGTCGAAACACTCAAGGTGTTCGCTTAATTCGTCTGGATGAAAGTGATGCTCTTGTTGGTCTTGAGCGGATAGAAGAGCTGGAAACCGATGAGCTAGACGAGGATATTGAGACCTCAGAGAATTCGGCCGAAGGCAATGCTGATGCTAACACGACTCAGGATAACGCTGAGCAACAAGGCGGCAGTGAGTCTGAAGCAGACGGAGAAACTGACTAGTCAGTCATTTTGTCAAACTAATAAAAAAAGAGCCGACATCGGCTCTTTTTTTATGAAAACAATTAAGTATTCCGGTGCTCTCATTATTTAATCTTCGGCAGGTAAACGGCTCTGTTATGGTATAGACCAATCATTAATAGAGGTTTTTGCAAAAGTGGTTTTAGAAATAAAAGTACCGGTAAATGATGTTACGGCTTTAGGCGTTATGCCAATAAATGATTGAATTGCAGGTGCATCGCTTTGCATAATAAGAACTCTCATTAAAATAAATTATTTTCTGAATCTTTGCAGGATTAAAGAATGAAAAAACATTGGCCTCCTTATAATTTTAGCGCCGGCCCGGCCATGTTGCCAAAACAGGTGATGGAGCAAGCCCAAAGTGAGTTTACCGACTGGCGTGGCAAGGGACTTTCTGTCCTTGATTTTAGTCATCGTGGTACTGATTTTACTGAGATCGCTGAAAAAGCAGAGGCAGACTTACGGCAATTATTGAATATCCCCAAAAATTATCGTGTGTTATTCGCGGCCGGTGGCGCCAGCTTTCAATTTGCCATGGTGCCCATGAACTGTTTACGAAACCGGGCGGTGTATGTGGATACCGGTATCTGGGGTAGTAAAGCCATTAAAGAAGCCAAACAATTTGGTCAGGTGGATGTGGTGAATGCTTTGTCTGAGCGAGATGGATTACAGGCTATCTTGCCGGAGTCCGAATGGGGTATAGAGCAGGGGTTTGATTACCTTCATTTTACACCGAATGAAACCATTGGTGGAGTGGAGTTTAGCGATGCGCCAGTTGTGGGTCGTGGGCAATTAATTGCTGATATGTCGTCTAATATATTGTCGCGCAAAATTAATGTTGAAGACTATGCGGTGATTTATGCCGGCGCGCAAAAAAATATAGGGCCTGCAGGCTTAACCATTTTGATAGTCCGCGACGATATTATCCAGCAACCCGCTGCTCAATCCGCTCCCAGTTTAATGCGATACTCAACCTTGGCAGAAAGTGGCAGTATGTACAATACACCACCGACTTATTCATGGTATCTGGCCGGTCTGGTGTTTGACTGGTTGATTAAACAGGGAGGCGTCGATGTTATGGAGCAACGCGCCAATGAACGTTCTCAAAAACTCTATCAGTTTATCGATAAGCGTTCTTTTTACGCCAATCCGATTCATCCGAGTGCCCGATCAAGGATGAATATCCCGTTTACTCTAGCGGATGAATCCTTGAACGCCCGCTTTTTAGAGCAAGCAGAAATGGCCGGATTACATTATCTAAAAGGGCATCGCAGCGTCGGCGGTATGCGGGCTAGTTTATACAACGCCATGCCTGTGGCTGGTGTGGATGCATTAATTGAATTTATGGTCGAGTTTGAACGAACGCACGGTTAGGCAGCAGCGAGCCACGAGAAACGTTTTGTCTTTATCTTTCACTTAAAACTTAAAACTTCGCTACTCTTTTATCCTTTCTCGCCACTCGCCACTCGCCACTCGAAACTCAAACCGCCCCCTAGCTTTTTTCTCTCATTTGTCTAAAATAGCGCCACTTTAAAACAAGTGGCGACATTATGTCTGATTCTTCTACCAACAATTCACCGGTTATTACCATCGATGGCCCTTCTGGATCAGGCAAAGGCACCATAGCCTTTCGACTAGCGCAAAAGCTGGAGTGGCCGATTCTCGACAGTGGTGCCATTTATCGCGTTTTGGGTTTGGCGGCCCATCAGGCAGGAATAGCTTCAACAAATATCAATGAGCTGGTAAAACTTGCCCGTGATCTGCCACTGACGTTTGTGACTGAGCAATCGTCCGATGAAGTGGTGGCCTATCTTGATGGCGAGCCTGTTGGTGATGCCATACGTACCGACGAAGCCGGGCAACGTGCCAGTGAAGTTGCCGTGATACCTGAAGTAAGAAGTGCATTACTGGCAAGACAACGAGATTTTCAACAGCCGCCCGGACTGATAGCCGATGGTCGCGATATGGGCACCGTGGTTTTCCCTGATGCAGACGCCAAAATATTCCTTACCGCCAGCGCTGAAACCCGCGCCGAAAGGCGCTTTAATCAGTTGAAACAAAAGGGGATTAGTGCTAGTCTATGCGCGCTTTTAGAAAGCATAAAAGAGCGCGATGAGCGTGACCGTACCCGAACCGTGGCACCATTGGTCCCTGCGGCGGGTGCTTTTGTCGTTGATAGCTCAACATTATCTATCGACGAAGTGTTTTCTCAAGTGTATGAATATTCGATGAAAAAGCTGGAACAAAGTTCCTGATTTTGTCGAAACTGAATAAAGTTTTGGTACTCACTGCAGGGAAGAGGGTGAGTTTTTAAATAGACCCGGTTTTTCAGGATTAGAATAACTGGACGAACACAGCCATAAATTATTGGCTAAACAATCTAGGAATCTGGTAATGAGCGAGAATTTCGCAGAACTGTTTGAACAAAGTCTTCAAGAAGTAGAGATGCGCCCAGGCGCAATAATCACCGGCACCGTAGTCGCTATTGATAGCGAAGTGGTTACTGTCAACGCTGGCCTTAAATCAGAAGGTGTGATCCCACGTGATCAATTCACTAATTCTGCTGGCGAGTTGGAAGTAGAAGTTGGTGATTCAGTAGAAGTTGCTCTGGATGCTGTTGAAGACGGCTTTGGTGAAACCCGATTATCACGTGAACGTGCCAAGCGTTTCGAAACGTGGAAAGAGCTTGAGAAAGCCCACGAAGCGGGAGACAAAGTTAATGGTGTTATCACCGGTAAAGTTAAAGGTGGTTTCACAGTCGAAATTAATAAAATTCGTGCATTCTTGCCCGGTTCTCTGGTTGATGTTCGTCCATTACGTGACACAACTCATCTGGAAAACAAAGAGCTTGAGTTTAAAGTTATCAAGCTTGATCAAAAGCGTAACAACGTGGTTGTTTCTCGTCGTAGTGTTATCGAAGACGAAAACAGTGCAGAGCGCGATGAATTATTAGCCAAGTTGAACGAAGGCGCCGAAGTGAAAGGTATCGTTAAGAACCTGACCGATTACGGTGCATTTGTTGACCTGGGTGGCGTTGATGGACTTCTGCATATCACTGATATGTCCTGGAAGCGTGTTAAGCACCCATCTGAAATTGTTCAGGTTGGTGACGAAATCAACGTTAAAGTACTTAAGTTTGACAAAGACAAGCAGCGTGTATCCTTAGGTCTTAAGCAGTTAGGCGAAGATCCATGGGTCGATATTGCACGTCGTTACCCTGAAGGTGCGCGCATCTTCGGTCGTGTCACTAACCTGACGGATTACGGTTGCTTCGTTGAAATCGAAGAAGGCGTAGAAGGTCTGGTTCACGTGTCTGAAATGGATTGGACCAACAAGAACATCCACCCAAGCAAAGTGGTTAGCTTAGGTGATGAAGTTGAAGTGCTGGTTCTGGACATTGATGAAGAGCGTCGTCGTATTTCATTAGGTATTAAGCAATGTAAAGTTAATCCTTGGAATGAATTTGCTTCTAAAAATGACAAGAACGATCGCGTTTCAGGCAAAATCAAATCCATCACCGATTTCGGTATCTTTATCGGTCTTGACGGTGGTATTGATGGTCTGGTTCATCTATCTGACATTTCATGGAGTTTACCTGGCGAAGAAGCCGTGCGTGACTTCAAGAAAGGCGACGAAGTTGAAGCGGTTGTTCTGGCTGTTGATGCAGAGCGTGAGCGTATTTCATTGGGTATCAAGCAAGTTGATGAAGATCCTTTCTCAGGTTACCTGTCAACTAACTCAAAAGGCGCAATTGTTAACGGTAAGGTGACTGAAGTTGACGCGAAAGGCGCGAAAATTGAGTTAGGCGATAACATTGAAGGTTACTTACGAGCTTCTGAAATCAGCGCTGAGCGTGTTGAAGATGCTTCCAAGCACCTGAATGTTGGTGATGATGTTGAAGCCAAGTTTATTGGTGTTGACCGCAAAAACCGTGTGATTAACTTGTCTATCAAGGCAAAAGATCACGCTGAAGAGCAAAAAGCCATTAAAGAGTTCAGCAAAGAACAGACTGAAGACAGTGGTCCGGCAACCTTAGGTGATCTATTGAAAGAGAAAATGGATCAGCAAGACGCCTAATTAACACCTCTAAATGAGATTAAATGCACTTAATCCTTTGATTAAGTGCATTTTTTTTTGATCTCTTACCCCGTTTTGTACTATTTTAAATAGACATAAGCTTTTGAATAACAAGGAAAACGGGTTTTCCCTATGACCAAATCTGAATTAATAGAGCGTTTGGCGGCCCATCAAACGCAACTTTCGGCTAAAGATGTCGAGTTGGTTGTGAAAAGCCTGCTTGAACATATGGCTCAGGCGTTGGCGCGTGGCGATCGAATCGAAATTCGAGGGTTTGGCAGTTTCTCTTTGCACTTTCGTGCACCGAGGACAGGTCGTAATCCTAAAACTGGTGATGCTGTTACACTGGCTGGCAAATACGTCCCCCATTTTAAGCCGGGCAAAGAATTACGGGATCGGGTGAATGCAAGCATTCAAGAAAATTAAATAACCACAAATGGTTAATAATCGAAGGCATGTCATTGACCTGCCTTTTTTTATGCCTGAAAATCAAGGTATTAATCTTATCTAGGAGTTGGGTGTGCGAGGAATTATCTACTTTATTCTATTTATTTTGGTTTGCACACTTTCTATTCTGTTTTTTGCCCAGAATGATCAAGATGTTGTCTTAAGTTATTTTATCGGCCAGCTGGATACACCCTTAGCCTTTATTATTGTTGGTAGCTTGCTGGTGGGCTATTTTATAGGTGTTATCAGTCTGACAGGGCGTTTGTTTAAACTTCGGGTCAAGTTAAAGCAAGCACAGCATAAACTTGGTCAAAAGACGAAAGAAGTCGAGAACCTGCGCTCACTGCCGATTAAGGATGACTATTAAATGACCGAGTTGTGGTTTTATTTAATGGTTGCCCTGTTACCTGTGGCTGCTTTTAGCGGTTATCGTTTTGGCCGCAGGGCTAAACATAAGCATGAGACTGCTACTCAGGGTGGTTTGTCAAAGCGCTATTTTGTCGGGCTTAACTTTTTATTAAATGAGCAGCCCGATAAAGCTATCGACACCTTTGTTAAAATGCTTGAGGTGGACTCAGAAACCGTTGAAACCCATCTGGCTTTAGGTAATTTATTTCGAAAGCGCGGTGAAGTGGATAGGGCGATACGATTGCATCAAAACTTGATTGCTCGTCCCTCATTAGCTCCTGAATCGCGAAAGATGGCGCTGCTTGAGTTAGGTCTGGATTATATGGCCGCAGGCTTGTTTGACCGAGCAGAAAGTTTATTTAAAGAATTAATTTTAGAGCCGCGACATAAAGCCACCAGTTTGCATCAATTAATGTTGATTTATCAGCAAACCAAAGATTGGCAAAAAGCGGTGTCCGTAGCAGAACAGCTTCAGTCGGTGGATCATAAAGATCACGCTGCAGAAATTGCCAACTTTTATTGTGAGCTTGCGGATCAACAAATCAGTCAACACCAGATTAAATCGGCCTATCAGTCTTTAAAGCGAGCACTTCAAATTGATAACACTTGTGTTAGAGCTAATATAAGTCGGGGTGAACTGGCATTATCCCAAGGCCAACCGAAACAGGCATTAAAGTATTACAAAGAGTTGGCAAAACAAAATCCAGAATTTATCTCTGAAGTACTGCCTTCAATTCAACAATGCTTTATTCAATTAAGGGATCAAAAAGGCTATCGACAGTTTTTATCCAGCTCGATGCAACAAGGCGGCAGTACCTCAACGGTTTTAGCCTATGCTGATTTATTGCGCAGTGAAAAAAGTGATCGGGAAGCGGCAGATTTTATTGCACAACAGCTGCAAGAGAAACCGTCATTAAAAGGCTTATTAAAACTGATCGAGCTGCATATTGAACATGCGCAGTCCAGTGCTAAACCCAGCCTACAAATTTTATATCGCATCATTTCGCGGTCTTTTGAATCGAAACCGGTTTATCGCTGCAGCCATTGTGGTTTTGGCAGCAAAACATTATTTTGGCAATGCCCCGGGTGTAAGCATTGGGGATCCGTAAAACCCATACTTGGCCTGGAAGGAGAGTAAGTTGAAGTTGCAAAGTATGTCTAAATCCTCTGAAAAAGTTTCCGATCCAAAAATAATAGTGGCACTTGATTTTGATCAAAGCTCCAAGGCAATGCATTTGGTGGATCAACTTGATCCAACCTTATGTCGATTAAAAGTCGGTAAAGAAATGTTCACTCATTTTGGCCCAGAGTTTGTTAAACAATTAATCGACAGAGATTTTGATGTATTTCTTGATCTTAAATTTCACGATATTCCCAATACAGTGGCAAAGGCTTGTTTGGCAGCGGCTGAACTTGGTGTCTGGATGATCAATGTTCATGCATCAGGCGGCACAGCAATGATGACGAAAACGCGTCAGGCATTGGATACAATGGGCTCAGACGCGCCTTTACTAATTGCGGTAACAGTTTTAACCAGCATGTCGGAACCTGAACTTCATGCCCTTGGTGTGCAGCGGAGCTTATCGGATCATGTTCTGGCATTGGCGCAGTTAGCCAAACAATGTGAACTCGATGGTGTGGTGTGTTCTGCTCAGGAGGCTCAGCTGTTAAAGCAAAACCTTGGTGAAAAGTTTCAATTAATCACACCGGGTATTCGGCCTAAAAATACGTCAAGTGATGATCAGACCCGTATTGTGACACCTCAGAATGCTATAAAAAACGGTTCAGACTATCTGGTTATTGGCCGCCCCATTACTCAGTCGAGTAATCCTCTGCAATCTTTGTGCGAAATATCTGATTCGATACAAACACAGTTGTAACTTTTTAAATGGCTGAATAAAATCCAGCCATTCGCTTAAGGAGTGCGAATAACTAAAATAAACTAACTCAAGGACCTTTCGAGGATCTTAAAAGGAGAATTAAAATGAAACTTATCATAATGACATTGATTGCTGGTGTATTAATGCTGGGAACACCTGAAATTGCAGAGGCAAAAGGAAAAGCAGAGGCAAAAACGACTCAACAGGTAATGCAGCCGGTTAATATTAATACCGCTACTGCTGAGCAATTATCGAAAGCTTTAAAAGGCGTTGGTATTAAAAAAGCCAAAGCGATTGTTGCGCTACGCGAAAAACTGGGGAAGTTTAAAGCCGCAGAGCAGTTGATGGACGTGAAAGGTATTGGTAAGGCAACCTTTGAGAAAAACAAAGCGTTAATCAAATTGTAGTTTTTAAGACTGTAGTGTCAAAGACGATGAAAGGGGCTTAATGCCCCTTTTTTGCTGTTTTGGTCAATGTTCTTTTTTAAGTTAAAATATGCGAAACGAGTAAAACATCAAAAGGCTCTGCTCTGAAACTCTTCCCTGTAATACTTTCTGGCGGCTCTGGTTCAAGACTTTGGCCTCTATCTCGAGAATACTTTCCTAAGCAATTTGTGCAATTGACGGGCAAGGTCAGTTTATTCCAACAAACGCTTCAACGATGTGGCTTACTTAGTAAAAATAAATCTGGTTTTGATGTTCAACCACCGGTTGTGGTTAGCAACGAGCAGTATCGATTTTTAATTGCTCAACAGGCTCTGGAAGTAGGGCAGCCATTAACAACCATTATCCTTGAGTCCAGTACTAAAAATACCGCGCCAGCGCTAACCCTTGCTGCAGAATATATTAAGCAACATTACGATAATGCACTGATGTTGGTATTGCCTGCGGATCACGCAATCGAGTTACCCTTAGAGTTTGTATCATCGACACTGCATTTATGTCAGGCATTAAAGGCTCATCGATCTATCGGTATTTTTGGCGTAACTCCCGACTTTGCGCATACAGGTTATGGTTACATTGAAATGGGAAAAAAGCAGGATAATGGCATAAATCAGGTCAGTTCTTTTACAGAAAAGCCGAAACGTGCAGTGGCAGAAGCCTATCTGGCAGCCGGAAATTATTTCTGGAACAGTGGCATGTTTATTGTTCAATCCTATTTATGGCTTGAAGCATTGGTTGAATTAAATGTCGATATTCACAAAGCCTGCCACAAGGCCATGGAAAACTCATCTCAGGATCTGGAGTTCGTACGAGTAGACGCAGAAGCGTTTGAATCTTCACCTTCAGAGTCTATTGATTATGCCGTTATTGAAAAGATACCCTCTTTAAAAAATCTGAATATATCAGTTGATATGGTTCCGCTTAATTGTGAATGGACCGATTTAGGTGCCTGGACGAGTGTATCGGATCAACTAAAGCCTGATGAAAATGGAAATGTTGCTATTGGTGATGTCATTCAAGAGCAGTCAACCAATACCTTTGTTATGAGTCAGCAGCGGTTGGTTGCAACATTAGGTGTTAATGATCTGGTGGTTGTTGAAACACCCGATGCGGTTTTGGTTGCCAATAAATCAAAAGTGCAAAATGTTAAACAGATTGTTGCACAACTTAAAAAAAGCGGACGAAGTGAACATCAGGTACACAGGCGGGTTTATCGACCCTGGGGCAATTACGAAATCGTTGACGTTGGCGAAGGGTATAAAGTTAAACGCATAGAAGTTAATCCAGAAGCCTCTTTATCTTTACAGTTGCACCACCAACGTGCCGAACACTGGATAGTCGTAACAGGAGCCGCTGAAGTGAGTTGTGACGATAAAACATTTTTATTGTCTGAAAATCAGTCAACTTATATCCCCATAGGATCGAAGCACCGTCTGTCCAATCCAGGCAAGTTGCCGCTGGAGTTAATTGAAGTACAGTCGGGCAGTTATCTGGGTGAGGATGATATAGAACGGCTAGATGATATTTACGGCCGTAAGGGCGATACCGTTATCGGTTAGATTAAGCTTGGCTTTGGGTATGTTTCATAAGCCGTGATTGTTATACTTTCAAATATACCCTTTATCATCAACATCCCTCACAGGTGATTAATGAAAAAAGTGCTCGTTGTATTTGGCACGCGTCCAGAAGCGATTAAGATGGCGCCGCTGGCCAAACAATTATTACAGGTCGATACGCTTGAGACTCGGATTTGTGTCACGGCACAGCACCGGGAAATGCTTGATCAGGTTTTAAGTTTATTCGAATTAACGCCAGACTTTGATCTGAACTTAATGAAATCAGGTCAAACGCTTACCGATGTGACAACCAAAGTGCTGCGGGGAATTGATGATGTATTACAGCAATGGCGTCCGGATGTCGTGCTGGTGCATGGTGATACCACAACAACCATGGCAACTTCATTAGCCGCATTTTACCATCAGGTAAAGGTTGGTCACATAGAAGCTGGACTACGAACCCATAACCTCTACTCTCCCTGGCCGGAAGAAGCGAATCGTCAATTAACCGGTGTTTTAAGTCATTATCATTTTGCGCCCACTGAATCCTCACGGAATAATTTGCAGCAAGAAGGTAAAGATGAAAAGAGCATCTGGGTGACAGGTAACACGGTTATTGACGCATTAATTTGGGTATCTGAAAAACTCGATCGTGATGAATCATTACACAATAAGCTGCAGCAAAAATTTTCATTTCTCGATTCAAGCAAACGACTAATTTTGGTCACCGGGCACAGGCGTGAAAATTTTGGTGACGGTTTTTTGCAGATTTGTCAGGGCTTAAAGAAACTTGCCGAGCGTGGCGATGTACAAGTGGTGTACCCGGTCCATTTGAATCCTAATGTGCAAAAACCGGTGAATGACATACTTGGCAATAGTCCCGATGTATTTTTAATTGAACCGCAAGAATATCTTCCGTTTGTCTACCTGATGAAGCAGAGTTACTTTATTATTACCGACAGTGGTGGCATACAGGAAGAAGCGCCGTCATTGGGAAAACCGGTACTGGTTATGCGAGATAATACTGAGCGGCCAGAAGCTTTAGCGGCTGGTACAGTAAAGTTGGTTGGTGCTAATGCCGAAACGATCCTTCAACAGGCCAATCAATTATTGGATAATAAAGCAACTTTTGAATCCATGTCACAAGCGGCTAACCCTTATGGCGATGGAAAAGCGGTGTCTCGTATTATTGAGGTACTAACCCAAGCTTAAACTAGGGTATATTAAGCGTAAGATATAATATTAAAAACAAATTTATATCATAATGATAATTATTAAAATTATAAGTTCAGGGTTGAACATAAATGACTAAAACATACAAAGTACAGATATCGCGCAACGTTTACTAGGCTTGATTAAAAAGGTCATAAGTCACGTTTGCATACATTTTTGACGTTTCTATGCATCGCCTGCACTGAGTGGTGTATATGAATGGATGAAAGACCTGTACCAAGCGTCTGTATAAGAGGTTTTATTAAAAGAGCATTATGGATTATTCATTTCACAACAAATTAAAAAAACAAGCTGAAGTATTAACATCAAATTCGATCCGAAACATTATTGATACGCAGCAGTTTAAAAGCAGTTTCTATCAGTACAATGGCGTTGCCATCGATTTTTCTAAAAACAAAATAACCGACGAAGTGTTTAATACGTTATTGGCGTTTGCAGAAAGTAAGCAGCTGGACAAACGTATAGAAGCCATGTTTGCTGGTGAAGTCATTAATGTAACGGAACAGCGTCCAGCGCTGCATACCTTGTGCCGAGCTGAATCGTCTAATTTAGAGCAATGGAAGGATGTTGAACAGCAGCATCAAAAAGCCGCACGCTTTGCGGATAAAATTCGGCAGGGTGAGCTGTTAGGGGCAACTGGTAAGCCAATCTCAACCCTGGTCAATATTGGAATTGGTGGCTCAGATTTAGGCCCCAGATTGCTTGTTGACGCACTTTCAGAGCATCAACAAGTAGGGCTTAATATTTATTTTATGAGTGATGTGGATCATCAGTCTGCCGAGCAATTACTCTCGTCAATTAATCTGGAACAAACATTATTTATTCTCTGTTCCAAATCCTTTACTACCTGGGAAACGCAAACCAATGCACAGCTTGCTATTAGTGCGTTAAAAAAAGTCGTGGGCGAGCAAGGTTGGTCTGCTCACTTTGCCGGTGTCGCGGTTAACCAGCAAGCCATGACGGACTTTGGGATTTTGCCGGACTATCAGTTCTCTATTTGGGACTGGGTTGGTGGACGCTACTCCATTTGGTCTTCTATTGGATTAATTGTTCGTATTGCGCTGGGTAATGCTGTTTTTGATGATTTTTTAGCCGGTGGTCGAGCCATGGATCAGCATTTTCGTAATACAGAATTGAACAAGAACTTGCCTGTATTACTGGCTTTAATTCAACACTGGAACATTAATTATCAACAACACTCGGTGTTTATTACCTTACCTTACCGACATGGATTAAAGTTATTTCCCGATTATCAACAACAGCTTGAAATGGAGAGTAATGGCAAGTCTGTCACCACGTCCGGTGAACCTGTGTCTTTTGCCACTTGTCCGTATATTTTTGGGCAATCGGGATTGAATGCCCAACATGCGTTTATGCAACTGGTGCATCAAAGTCAGCGCAACACTTATCTGGAAATGCTAACCATTCCAGAAGCTAATGTTAGTTTTGAAGATGATGTGGCTTTCCGCTCCTGTCTGGCGCAATCATCGGCGCTTATAAATGGTACCGATGATGGCGGCCCTGCAGAAAAAGCCTGCCCAGGTGATCGGCCTTCCACCATTATTGTGCTTGAGAAGTTATCGGCATTTTCATTGGGGCAGTTAATTGCCTTGTACGAACATAAAGTATTTGTACAAAGCGTGCTTTGGGACATTAATGCGTTCGATCAGTTTGGCGTAGAGCTGGGCAAACAAATTGCAACGGGGCTAAGCAAAGCATCACAGGATGATCCTCAGGTGGATGCTGCAACTCGTGCGTTAATTAAGCGGTTCGGTCGCTAGAGAAAATTTGGTTGGGAGTCTTTATTTTTCGACCAGGTGGATCGCCGGTCGCCGGTATCGCCAGATCAGGTAAACGGCACCTACGAGGACTCCGGAAACTGCTCCCCATAAATGGGCATCAACGGCCACGTTGGCATTGATCAACTGCTTAACCGATTCAGAGCTGCCATAGAGCTGCTCATAGGTAAGCTTGGCAGTAACGCCAATGATCAGTGCTGTGGATGTCCATTTATTTTTCGGCCAGTCTGCCAGCCCAAATGCGACAATAGTGCCATGCAATGCACCAGATAGACCCACATAGCCATGTAATTGGGGAGAAAGGAAATACAACAGCAGGGTATTCAACAGTATTGGACCCAATAAAAAGGCCGCTTGCCATTTTTTATTGCACACATCCCAGAATATAAACCAGATTAAAAAAAGGCCGCCCATATTCAGTGCCCAGTGGTTCCAGTTGGTATGAAGTGCGTTGGCGGATACTAATCGCCACAGTTCCCCCTCGGCAATATGAGAGCGTTGATAAGACAGAATCGCCGATAACTCACTGCTAAAAATTGCCGGGATCAGGCAGAGCAGTGCTGTTGAAAGTGGTATCAGGTAACGCCAGAGCAGGGTTGTCATCGCATTAATCAGTTATAGGGTTTATCAATAATGTATCAAATTTATAGTTAGAAAAGAGCTGCGATTTCAATGTTTGAACAGCAGAAACAAAAAAGCCGCGAAAAATCGCGGCTTTTTTGTTGGCCATAATGGCTAATTTGGCTCCCCCTCCCCGATTTGAACGGGGGACCTGCGGATTAACAGTCCGTCGCTCTAACCAGCTGAGCTAAGGGGGAATAATCCCGTCCCTCTCGGAACGGAGCGCAATATTATAAGAACCTATGTGAAGGGTCAACACCGAAAGCCTTAAAATATTAAAAAAATTATAAATTGGTGGTTTTTGCAGCTAAGCTGGTGAATTGTTGGCCTTTATTCAGAATGACAGTGACTGTTTTGGTTAAATTTTGTGTTTGTCTTAAAAATAATGCATTGGCCACTCTTAACTCTTAAAACTTCAAACTAACTCTTCAAACCTCTATCTTTTAACTCGCCACTCGAAACTCGCCACCATCCTTTTTGTCACTCTTAGCCCTTCAAACTTCAGACTTCAGGCTTCCGCCCCCCGAACCTCGCTCCAAAACTTATCCTAAGTTATAATCCGTCCTCAATTTCAATAAGTTGTTGTTATGACCGTCGAATACAAGCTCAATACACCCTTTAAACCTGCTGGTGATCAGCCCAATGCTATCCGTTCGTTGTTGGAAGGGCTTGATGACGGCTTGGCGCATCAAACCCTGCTAGGGGTTACCGGTTCTGGTAAAACTTATACCATGGCCAATGTGATCGCCCAGTCAGGAAGACCGGCACTGATTATGGCGCCTAACAAAACATTGGCGGCGCAACTTTATGGCGAAATGAAAGAGTTTTTCCCCAACAATGCCGTTGAATATTTTGTGTCTTATTACGACTACTATCAACCCGAAGCCTACGTACCGACCACCGATACGTTTATCGAAAAAGATGCCTCGATCAATGATCACATAGAACAAATGCGGCTGTCTGCCACCAGAGCATTACTGGAACGACGTGATGCCGTTATTGTCGCTTCTGTGTCGGCAATTTACGGTCTGGGTGATCCAGAAAAGTTTCACTCGATGGTGATGCATCTAAAAGTAGGCGATGAGATCGATCAACGCGGTGTATTACGGCGATTGGCGGAACTGCAATACACGCGCAACGATCTGGATTTACAGCGGGCCACTTATCGGGTGCGCGGCGATGTAATCGATGTATTTCCGGCAGAGTCAGAACGAGACGCCATTCGAATTGAACTGTTTGATGATGAAATAGAGCAAATCAGTCAGTTTGATCCCTTAACCGGCGAAATCATTAAAAAAATGATGCGGGTGACTATTTTCCCAAAGAGTCATTATGTGACTGGAAGACAAACCGTATTAGACGCAATTGAGCAGATTAAAGATGAGCTCAAAGACCGACTCACCGTATTTGAAAAAGATCATAAATTAATAGAAGCCCAACGCATTGAGCAGCGGGTAAAGTTTGATATCGAAATGATGGTTGAGCTTGGCTATTGCTCCGGCATCGAAAATTACTCCCGCTATTTATCGGGCCGACAAATTGGTGAAGCGCCGCCCACCTTAATTGATTATTTGCCTGACGATGCGTTAATGATCATCGATGAGTCGCACGTCACTGTGCCGCAAATTGGTGCCATGTACAAAGGCGATCGGTCACGTAAAGAAACATTGGTGAACTATGGATTTCGTTTACCCTCGGCGCTGGATAATCGGCCGTTGAAGTTTGATGAGTTTGAACGACTGGCACCACAAACCATTTTTGTATCCGCTACGCCATCCGATTATGAGAAAACTCATTCGGGTCAAATCGTTGAGCAGGTGGTCCGGCCCACGGGACTAACCGATCCTGACATCGAAGTTAGGCCTGTGGGCACCCAGGTTGATGATCTCTTGTCAGAAATTGCTTTACGCACAGCGGTTAACGAACGGGTTCTGGTAACCACGTTAACCAAACGCATGTCAGAAGATTTGACCGATTATTTGATGGAGCATGGCGTAAGAGTGCGTTATCTGCATTCTGATATTGACACGGTTGAACGCATGGAGATAATCCGTGATTTAAGACTGGGTGAGTTTGATGTGTTGGTCGGCATCAACTTGTTAAGAGAAGGTCTGGATATGCCGGAAGTCTCTCTTGTGGCCATTCTCGACGCGGACAAAGAAGGCTTTTTACGTTCAGAGCGATCGCTTATTCAGACCATTGGTCGCGCCGCGCGAAATCTTAATGGTAAAGCGATTTTATACGGTGACAGGATCACTAACTCCATGCGAAAAGCGATTGATGAAACTGATCGTCGTCGAGAAAAGCAGGAAGCCTTCAATAAAGAACATGGCATTACGCCAAAAAGCGTTCAACGAGCCATAGCTGATGTTATGGATATTGGCAGTTCCGACAAACGGGGCAAAGTGAAGCTGGCGAAAGTATCCGATAAAAAAGGCAAGTATAAAGTATTGACGCCAGCCGAAGCGGAAAAAGAAATTAAACGACTGGAAAAGGAAATGCATGAACACGCGAAAAACCTTGAGTTTGAAAATGCCGCTAATATTCGCGATCGTATTATGCAGTTAAGAGAACAGGCTTATGTTGGTTAAGCAAGATTAAGTGAAAGTTGCGAAAATAAAAAGTTGCGAGTGGCGAGAAGCAAAAGCAAGAAGTTTTAAGAGATAAGTTTTAAGAGTTTCGAAACTCGAAACTCGAAACTCAAATCGTTTGAATTTTTAAAATGGAGTTAGGTTATGCAAACAGTTTTAGTGACCGGTGGTACCGGATATATTGGCAGTCATACGGTCATTCAGCTTATTGCTGCAGGTTTTAAAGTGGTGATCATCGATAATTTATCCAATTCGAAAGAATTGGTGCTGGATCGTATTGAAAAGTTATCCGGTGTACGTCCCGATTTTTATGCCTATGATATCCGTAATTTTGATGCATTACGTGAGCTGTTTCAGCAATATAAGTTTAGTTCGGTGATTCATTTTGCGGGCCTAAAAGCGGTTGGCGAATCTACCCAGTTACCGCTTAAATATTATGATAATAATGTTGCTGGTACCGTAACCTTATGCGAAGTGATGGCTGAAGCCGGGTGTAAAAATATTGTGTTCAGTTCGTCGGCCACGGTTTATGGCGATCCAGGAACGGTGCCTATTACCGAGTCGTTTGCTACCTCAACCACAAACCCTTATGGCAGCAGCAAGTTGATGGTGGAAAATATATTAACGGATCTGCAAAGTTCTGATCCCGAGTGGACGGTTGTATTACTGCGCTACTTTAATCCAATCGGTGCCCATAAAAGCGGCATTATTGGCGAAGATCCAAAAGATATCCCAAATAATCTATTACCCTATGTCACACAGGTTGCGGTAGGAAAACTTCAGCAGCTGTCGGTATTTGGCAATGATTACCCAACAAAAGACGGCACAGGCGTTCGTGATTATATTCATGTGGAAGATCTGGCGGCGGCCCATGTTAGTGCTGCAGAAAAACTGGATGCACTGTCCGGTACCTGCATTTATAACCTGGGAACAGGGCAGGGCTATTCCGTGTTGGATATTGTGAATACCTTTGAGTCTGTCACAGGCAAAGCGGTCAACTATCAAATCACCGAACGACGACCGGGTGATATTGCCGAATGTTGGGCCGATGCCTCGTTAGCGAAACAACAGTTGGGCTGGTCTGCGAAAAAAGGACTGCAAGAAATGCTCGAAGATGCCTGGCGATGGCAGTCGAATAATCCGGATGGGTATTAGGTTTGAAGTTTGAAGAGCTAAGTTTGAAGTTTTAAGAGATAGAAAGAGCGTTGCGAGTTGCGAGTTGCGGGTTAAAAGATAGAAGTTTGAAGAGTTAAGTTTGAAGTTTTAAAAGTAGCGAGCTTCGAGTTAGAAGATAAAAAGCTGGTTTAGGGCGGTGAGCTGCAGGTGGCGAGAAGATCAAAATCTAGAGCTCGATCTTAAAGCAAAGAATTAAGATGTTTTATCATTTTTTCGAAATTCGATAGAGAAAATGGTAGGCGCGATCGGATTCGAACCAACGACCCCCACCATGTCAAGGTGGTGCTCTAACCAACTGAGCTACGCGCCTATTGAGAAGGACTCTCAAAAGAGGCGCGTATCTTACCCAGTTCATTTTCAGCTTGCAAGCAGTTTTATCCAACTTTCGTGACTGACTTCTGGTTGCGTGTAGGACTCCTTGCTATAATTGCGCGCTGTTGGATTTCGGGTAATTTGAGCGGTAAACATGTCACTATTTTGTCAAAAACAGTCCAGATGGAGCATCCGTTACGGATTCTACTCTGCCATTTTTCTGGCAGTGCTGCTGCAGCCTGTTGTTAAGGCTGGGGATACTGACAATCGATCAAATCAAAACTCTTCGGCGCCCTCCGAAGCAAACGAAAGTCCGTCCGATAGCCATCAAACCATTCATCGCTTTTTTAAACAGCGTCTTGATTATGTGTTTCAGCAATTAAGCACATATCCGGAACGATATAAAAACGCTCAGGCACTAAAGTCATTGGCGGAACAAAAGATTGTCGATTTTTGGGATTTGGATGCAACCTTGTTAGCGTTAATCGGTCGAACCGACTGGCAGCAACTGAGTCAAAAAGAAAAGTTGGATTTACGACATTCACTGCGTAATACATTGGTGCGTTACTTTATGGAAGCGCACGAGCATTATTCTGGTCAACCGGTTGTGCTCGAAGACGTTCAACTCAATCATGCAATGAATAAAGGTTGGCTGACGCTGCGTATCGTTTTGGATTATATGCCTGATATGAAAGTGGATTTTAATATTGTCAAAGTGGACAACCAGTGGTTGTTCCGTGATCTTCGGTTTCAGGGGATCCGTTACACGCGTATGAAACGAGGGTTTTATCAAAAGATGTTAAAACAATTGGGCGCTAAACAGTTGGCACAACAATTATCGAGTAAAAACACCCAGTACTTTGAGTCTCGAGGGATTCAGTCTGTACCAACCTCTCAAGCATTGAAACACTAACTGATGACGGAGCAAGCTTTGTGGTATCTGGTGGCCACCAAACCGAAACAAGAACAGCGTGCCGCGGAACACCTGAGTAATCAATTCATCGAATACTTTTTGCCCGAGATAGAAGTGGAAAAATCGCTTCGGGGTAAACGCAGTGTTCGCATTGAGCCGTTGTTTCCGGGATATTTGTTTGTTGCGTTACCCAAGGATAGTGTGTTCTGGAGCAAAATTCGTTCTACCCGTGGCATACGCGATGTGATTCGATTTGCCGGTAAGCCCGCTATGGTAATGCCCGATATCATTAATCATCTAAAAAGCACTCTTGGCGAGGATGACAAGCCGCTGAAATTATCCATGTTGCCAAAACAGGGCGATTCGGTCGAAATAAAGGAAGGTCCGTTTAAAGGCTTAAGCGCTATTTTTCAGTCGCTGGATGGCGAAGAAAGAGCCATTATTTTGCTCGAAATATTAGGAAAGCAGCAATCGCTGGCGGTTAATTTAAGCGATTTGGGTAAACTTTGAACGTATAAGCACAATAAGCAGAATTAAACGGCATTCCGGGCAGTTTTACGTTTCATTGTTGTAACAGTTTCATTACAATACCGGCACTCAAAATGTGACGGATTTCATACTTTGGCACACTGGAAGCCACAATTCAGGGGCGGTAGCGTGCCTGAAGCCAGTATTTTACCATTGAGTCGTTTATTATTGGCGGGCTTTTTTGGCACGACTTTTTCACAGTACATTCGAAACAATATTTTTAAACCAGATTTGTTTTAAACCAGATTTGCTTTAATACAGAACACATCACCGTTTTCATTCGACTTACTTTAATGCGATTACTTAGATCACTATTATGATGAAAATTATAAAAACCGGATTTTTAATATTCTTTTGGGCACTATTGTCTTCCGCTGTACCCGCTTACGCTGCACAGCAGGTTGATCTGTCTCAAGCCAAGCAAATGTGTAATAACGCGACGCCACAGCAAAAGCAGATGGCTAAAGCGGCGGGGTACAATCTGGACTCCTTGTGTTCACAGCTCCAAAACAATTCATCTATGTCAGGTCAGAAGGATGATACAGGAAATACTCCTGTGGTTAATCCGAGAGCCACAAAAAACAAAAGTGACAAAGAATTTCAGGATGAGCAGGAGCAAAATCCATTATCGTTATTTACCCCTGAACAAATCGCAGCCATGACGCCTGAGCAACTGGCGAGAATTCTTCAGGATATTGAAGAAAAAGCGGAGCTTGAAGAGCTTGAACCGCTTAAAGCCTTTGGTTATGAACTTTTTGCCGGTGACCCAACGTCTTTTGCACCCGCTAATAATATACCTGTACCTGTCAACTACGTAATCGGTCCGGGCGATACCCTGGAAATACAGCTGTTTGGTAAAATGAGCCAGCAGTTATCCCTGGTGGTCAATCGAAACGGTCAGATTAACTTTCCGGAATTAGGCCCAATATCGTTGGCCGGTTTATCGTTTGCTGAAGCTAAATCGTTACTGCACAAACGCATTAAAGAGCAGATGATTGGTGTGGACGCCAGTATATCCTTAGGTGAGTTACGCTCCATTCAAGTTTTTCTGCTAGGGGAAGCTTATAAACCTGGCTCTTACACCGTCTCATCTCTTTCAACCATCACCAATGCTCTATTCGTCAGCGGTGGTATTTCCGATATTGGTTCCTTAAGAAACATTCAGCTAAAACGTCAGGGTAAGTTAATCACAACCCTTGATCTTTACGACTTATTGCTTAAAGGCGACACACGAAACGATCAACGATTATTACCGGGCGATGTGATTTATATTCCGCCGGTAGGCACAACGGTTTCCGTGGATGGTGCGGTCAAACGGCCTGCCATTTATGAGCTGAAGAATGAAAACAGTGTCGAACGTTTGATCGAACTGGCCGGTGGCCTTGGCCCAACAGCGTATAAGCAAGAAGCGCAGTTAACGCGGGTAAATGAGCAGGGCTTTACCACGATTATTGAAGTTAATAATCCACAAGCATCCAGTCAGTCGCTTAAGTCAGGGGATCATTTACAGGTTCGTGAACGGGTTGAAGTGAATCGTGGTTCGGTAAAATTAACCGGTCATGTGTATCGAGAAAAGAAAATCGCCTGGAAGCCCGGACTTAAAGTCACCGATCTGGTTGCATCGGTCAATGCATTAAAACCATTACCCCAGCTCGAAAGCGCTATTTTAGTCCGCGAGTCTTTACCGTTACGTGACTTGTCAGTCATCACGGTTAACTTAAAGCAGGCGCTGTCGCAGCCGAATTCTTCATTTAATGTTGCATTAAAGCCTCAAGATCAACTGATTGTGCTGGGTTATGAAACACCCAATAAAGAAGAACTGACCACTATACTGGGTGAAACCAAAGCGCCTAAACGTCGAAATGAGCAGTTGGATCTATTGGTTAAACGGCTGGAAAATCAGGCGTCATCACAAAGCTTTGCTAAAGTGGTTGCCATCTCAGGGATGGTTCGCTTCCCGGGTCAATACCCGCTGGCCAACAATATGACGGTTGATCAACTGATTGCCATGGCGGGCGGATTGGCCGAGTCGGCCTACACGCTTAATGGCGAAGTGACTCGCATTTCCATGCGCAATCCAGAGCATACACAGGTTGAACATCACAGTATAAAACTGACCGAAGGCGAAGGCGTCACAGCCGATAACTTTAAATTGCAATCACGGGATGTGGTGAATATTCGTCAGCGCCCCGACTATCGTGAATTTGCGTTAGTGGAAGTGGATGGCGAAGTGAAGTTTCCGGGCACTTACCGCATTAAAAAAGGCGAAACCTTAAAAGATCTTATGAAACGCGTGGGCGGTTTTACCGATTTTGCTCACGTTGAAGCCGCAGTGTTCACCAGGGAAGATTTAAAAGAGCGCGAAGCCAAGCAACTAAAAGAATTACGAGAGCGTTTAAAAGCGGATATTGCCAATTCTCAGTTAGAGCAAGCCAATGTTGGTAAAAGCACAAACTTAAATTCTTTAGAGCAGCTATCAGAATCACTGGATACTACTGAGGCTCTTGGCCGTTTGGTTATCGATTTAAAATCCATACTGGCAAACAAAACCGACGATGTTATTTTGAAAAATGGTGACATGTTGGTAATACCATCATTCCGTCAAGAAGTCAGTGTGGTGGGCGAAGTACAATACCCAACCTCGCATTTGTTTGATCAGTATTTAACGTTCGAAGAATACATCGAGCGCAGCGGTGGTGAAACGGAAAAAGCCGACGATGAACGCATCTACATTGTTAAAGCTGATGGCTCAGTCACTCTGCCTTACAAATCTGGCTGGGTAAACGCCATGGGCGTAAAAATTGAACCGGGTGACACCATAGTGGTTCCATTAGATGTTGACGCAACCAACAGCCTCGATCTCTGGAGTAAAGTCAGTCAGGTGGTTTATCAGCTAGCACTGGGTGCCGCGGCGATTACGAGAATTTAGATAAAGTCTTAAGAGTGAAGTCTGAAGTTTGAAGACCTAAGACCTAAAACCTAAGACTTCAAACTTAAAGTTTGAAAAACATCGACAGGAGGTCTGATGAAGTTTGATCGAATGGATGTATGGATGAGAGCTGTCGAGCTTTCTGTTGAAGCGTATAAATACTCTACAAAAATAAGAGATTATGGCTTTAGAGATCAGTTGACTCGTTCGGCTCTTTCAATACCGAGTAATATTGCTGAAGGTGTTGAGCGAGAATCGATTAAAGAGTCAATAAATTTTCTATCATACGCTAAAGCTTCTGCTGGAGAGTTCTATACTCAGGTGTTCATTGGTAAAAAAGCAGGTTTTTTAGATATTGACGTTGCCGAAAGGTGGCTTCAAGAATCAAAAGAGATTACCGCTATACTTGCAGCGATAATGAAAAAACGCAGACAATTTACTTAAAACTTAAAACTTAAAACTTAAAACTTAAAACTAAGTTCGCCTTTAGGAAAAAATAAAACGAACAATGAAAAATATTAAGTACATAGTATTGTCAGTCTCAATAATGTGGGGAGTTCTGGCGAACTCTGAACCCTTCATTAAAACCGATAATCTTTGGCTTCGTGCGGATATCGAAACCTTGGCAAATCTGGGTGTGATCAAAACACCAGTCACTACCTGGCCGTTAACTTGGGGGCCAATTCTTAAAGACTTAAGTAATGCTAATGTAAATTCAATACCAGAACAGTATCACAGCACTTTTTTCCGGGTGTTAAGAACCGGACGCCGTGAAACCGGCGATGATAATACCTTTACTGAGTTTCGCATCAGTGCAGCACAAGAACCTCAGTTATTGCGCTATTTTGGCGATAACGCGCGCGATAAGCGTGAGTTTTCAACACGAACGTCAGGTATGAGTAATAACTTTGCCTGGAATCTGGAAGTGACCTTAGCACCCGACTCTGTGGATGGTGACGACAAGCGATTTGATGGCAGTTATGTCTCTGCCATTGGCGGTAACTGGGTATTCTCGTTAGGGCAAATAGAGCAGTGGTGGGGCCCAGGTTTTCAACATTCAATCATTTTATCGAATAACGCCAAGCCAATACCTGCGGTTTACTTAAAGCGCAACTACGCAGAAAGTTTTGAAACACCATTGTTAAGCTGGATTGGCCCATGGACGTTTAATGGCTTTATTGGTCAACTGGATGATCAGCGTACCATTAATAACGCTAAATTGGTTGGCATGTCCGTAGCGTTTAAACCACTAGACAGTTTAGAAGTGGGTTTACGCCGAACCGCACAATGGGGCGGCGAGGGTCGACCAGAAACCTTCGACTCATTTTTGGATATGATGATAGGTTTGGACAATTGCGATGAAGGCGGCTTATCCTGTGACGATAATTCAAACGAGCCAGGCAATCAGTTAGCCGGTATCGATTTAACCTGGCGGCCCAATTGGATTGTTCCTTCCCGTTTATATCTGCAAACCGTAGGTGAAGATGAAGCCGGTTATGCCCCGTCCAAAAAATCCTTTCTTTATGGTGCATCACTAAATGCAGCAGTGTTTGATAATCCGCTAATGGTTTCGTTGGAATACACCGATACCAAAGTGGATGGTGACGGCAATACACCCGGTGAAGAGTTTAGTGGGTATAATGTTTTATATGAACATGGGATATATCAGCATGGTTATCGATATCGTGGTCGCAGTATAGGTTCAACAATCGATAATGACTCAATAATGACGTCTCTTTTATTAACTTACCAAATACCCGACTGGGGAAGTTTTAGTTTATTAAGCTCACAAATAGAGTTAAATGTTGACGGTGAAAATAATGCCCAACCCGGTGGTCACAGTATTAGCGACAGCCAAGTGAAGTTTGGTGAAGTTATTTTTAAGTGGAATTACTTAACTCAAAACTTTGGTAGTTTTATTTTTAGTGTTACATCAAGAGATGAAGCGTTAACAACAAAATTAGGTGAGTTTGATACCACTTCTTTTGGAATTGATTGGTCGATTAGGTTTTAATGTCGAGCAACTCGCAACTCGCAACTCGCAACTCGCAACTCGCAACTCGCAACTCGCAACTCGCAACTCGCAACTCGCAACTCGCAACTCGCAACTTAAAACTTAAAACTTAAAACTTAAAACTTAAAACTTAAAACTTAAAACTTAAAACTTAAAACTTAAAACTTAAAACTTAAAACTAATGCCTGAACATAATAATGAAAGCCTAGAACGAAAGTTGAAAGATCTCGAAACTCGCTACTCGAAACTCGCCACTTCATCGTCCACAGGTGACAGTGATGAAATCGACTTGCGTGAGCTGTGGCGAGCAATTTGGCAAGGTAAGTGGATTATAATTGGTGTGACTTTTCTATTTACTGCTGCTTCCGTAGTTTATGCTTTTACTTTACCTAATGAGTATAAATCCACAGCAATTTTAGCCCCTGCATCACAGAACAGCAGTGCTGGTGGATTGGCAAAGTTAGCTGGGCAGTTTGGTGGGTTAGCTTCATTGGCCGGAATAAACCTCAGTGGGGCGGGGGGCGAAGATAAGTCTGTTATTGCTATGGAAATTATAAAAACCTGGGGGTTTTTAGAGGATTATATTCGCGAGAACAATATTGAAGCAGAAGTTTTTGCTGCAAAGGGATGGGACCGAAAAACCAATAAAATTATTTTTGATGAAGGTATCTATGATACTGAAAGCAAAAAATGGGTAAGGGAGGTTGCCTCGTCTAAAGGCGAAACTGCGATGCCAAACAGTTGGGAATTATACGAGAAATTTAAAGATCGAGTAAGAATAAGCCAAGATAAGAATTCAGGTTTGGTTAAATTATCCGTAGAGTACTATTCTCCTTACATGGCGAAAGAGTGGGTTGATAAGTTAGTGTTAGCAATTAATGGTCATATACAAACACAAGATAAAGCAGAAGCAAAAAAAAGCATTGAGTACTTAAATAAAAAAATCAACGAAACTAATATTGCTGGCATGCAAGCGGTCTTCTATCAACTTATTGAGGAGCAAACAAAAACATTAATGTTAGCCGAAGTAAGTGATGAGTATGTTTTTAAAACAATAAGCCCAGCTAAAGTAGCAGAAGAAGAGTCGAAGCCTAAACGAGCACTGATTTCTGTGCTTGGTACAATATTGGGTGGTTTGTTTGCCATGACTTTTGTTCTAATTTCTTACTTTCGAATTGACAAAAAGGAATAAAAGTTGAAAAAGATATTAAGCGTATTTGGCACTCGTCCAGAAGCTATCAAAATGGCGCCTTTGGTACATACGTTGGCTGGCAGTGAGCATTTTGAGTCAAAAGTTTGCGTAACCGCTCAGCACCGCGAGATGTTGGATCAAGTCTTAGCGCTATTTGAAATAAAACCCGACTACGACCTAAATTTGATGAAAGCCGGACAAACTCTACCAGAAGTAACCAGCCGGATTTTATTAGAGCTTACCCCCGTGTTGAAAGAATTTAAGCCAGATGTGGTGCTGGTGCACGGTGATACCGCGACCACCTTAGCGGCAAGTCTTGCTGCTTACTATGAACAAATAGCGGTAGGGCATGTGGAAGCAGGCTTACGTACAGGTAATATTTATAGCCCGTGGCCGGAAGAGGGAAATCGGAAACTCACAGGTTCATTAACAAAGTACCACTTTGCGCCAACGCAAACTAGTAAAGATAATTTACTGGCGGAAAATTATCATTCCGAGGACATTCATATTACTGGGAATACAGTGATCGATGCCTTGTTGATGATAAAAGATAAGCTTGAATCAGATACTGATTTACGGTCCACGCTCAATGCTCAGTTTCCATTTTTAAATGCGGATAAAAAGCTTATTTTGGTTACAGGACACCGTCGGGAAAGCTTTGGAGGCGGATTTGAACGTATTTGTGAGGCCTTGGTTGAGATTGCAAATGCTCACCCCAATGTGCAAATAGTTTACCCGGTGCATTTAAACCCCAATGTTCAAGAGCCTGTAAATCGCATATTGGCTGGGGTTGAGAATATTCGCCTGATTGAGCCACAACAATATTTGCCCTTTGTATATTTAATGAACCGAGCGCATATTATTTTAACTGACTCAGGCGGTATTCAAGAGGAGGCGCCTAGCTTAGGTAAACCCGTGCTAGTGATGCGAGATACCACAGAGCGCCCCGAAGCGGTTAGCGCCGGAACCGTAAAGTTAGTGGGTACAGATAAAAAGGTGATCAGTGAATCACTCAATACCTTACTCACTGATCAGGTTGCGTATGATGAAATGAGCTTTGCACACAATCCTTATGGAGACGGTAAAGCGTGCAAACGCATTTGTGATATTTTAGCTCAATAAGTTTTAACCAAAGTATAGGGTTTAGGGAATTTTGATGTCATTTAATACAGTTTCAGTTGTCGGGCTTGGTTACATCGGGTTGCCGACTGCAGCGATGTTTGCCTCGCGGAAGAAAAACGTGATTGGTGTTGATGTAAATCAGCATGCGGTAGACACAATCAATCGTGGCGAAATTCATATTGTTGAGCCCGAACTTGATATGATTGTGCACGCTGCAGTGAATGAGGGCTATTTAAAAGCGGTCACTCAACCAGAGCCCGCCGATGCTTTTTTAATTGCGGTACCCACACCTTTTAAAGATAGTAACAGCGATATTCCTGAGCCAGACCTGAGCTATATTGAAGCTGCAGCGAAGGCGATTGCGCCGGTGTTAAAGAAAGGCGATTTAGTCATTCTTGAATCAACCTCGCCTGTAGGGGCAACTGAGCAAATGGCGAAGTGGATGGCCGTGGCGCGGAGGGATTTAAGTTTTCCACAACAAGTCGGTATTGAGGCCGACATTAATGTGGCGCACTGCCCAGAACGTGTATTGCCTGGTCATGTGGTACGAGAACTGGTAGAGAACGACCGCGTTATTGGTGGAATGACAGAAAAGTGCTCTAAGCGAGCGATTGAGTTATATAAAGTTTTTGTTGAAGGGGAGTGTGTTGTCACTAATGCGCGTACTGCAGAAATGGCAAAGCTAACCGAAAACTCTTGCCGCGATGTACAAATTGCCTTTGCTAATGAACTTTCAATTATATGCGACAAATTAGATATTAATGTGTGGGAGCTAATTTCTCTAGCTAATCGTCACCCTCGTATTAATATTTTGCAACCTGGTCCGGGTGTTGGTGGCCACTGCATTGCCGTTGATCCTTGGTTCATAGTAAGTAACACACCAGAGCAAGCTAAAATTATACATACTGCTCGCCAGGTTAATGATGGTAAACCTAGGTGGGTTATTGATAAAGTAAAAATAGCAATTTCAGACTTTCTTCAGGCTAATCCCAAAAAGCGAGTCGAAGATGTGACGGTCGCATGTTTTGGTTTAGCATTTAAACCCGATATCGATGATCTTCGAGAGAGTCCAGCAATGGACATCACTCAGCAAATCGCTTCGTTACACAAGGGAAAAGTGCTGGCGGTTGAGCCTAATATTCATAAAGTATCTAATCAGAATTTTGAACTGGCGACCTTTGAACAAGCCCAGCAGGAAGCTGATATTGCTGTGTTGCTGGTAGACCACAAAGAATTTAAATCGTCAGGTAAGCCAGCGATTGCACATGTAGTAGACACAAAAGGAATTTGGTAGTAGAACGCCCTTGTGAATATTAATAAAGTCAAATATATACTAAAGAGGCTGTGTGAATCACCGCCTTCTTTTTTGATAAACAAAGCAAAGGTAGAGCTTAATAAAAAGCTTATCTATTCACAGAGTAGTCCGCTACTTAGGCATAAAGTGAGTAAATATTACGACCGGCTACAGGAGCATAATAGAGCCCCTTTAGTAATGCGCCTGTCGAACGAAAAGCTTGATTACTTAGCTCAAAGAGTTGAAAGCTATGACCATGGATATCCTTGCTTGGGCTATGGCTTAGTCGATATTTATTCAAAAGGAACGTATTCAAAAGACTGCGTGCATAATTTTGACTGGTATACCAAGGAACTCTCTTTCGCCATAGATTTCATTAAGGCCGACACTTGTTGCGATATTAAAGTCCCATGGGAAAAGAGTCGTTTACAATGGTTAACTGAAATAGCGATCTTAGTTGCTCATGACAGGCTCCCTATAGAGGATGTGTATACCCGTTTGACAAATTGGTCGAATGAAAATCCATTCCTTTATGGTGTGAACTGGATTAGCTCAATGGAGGTCGCTATTCGAGTTATGAATTTAGTAGTGATACTCCTGTTATTAGAAAAAGAGCAACACAAACAGCTTAACGACCTTTTGTTAAAGCTAATAGCAAGCCATAAGGCTTATTTAGAGCTTTACCCTGAAATTAGTGACGTGCCTGGAAATCATTACCTCGCAACAGAGGCTGGAGTTGCTGCAATAATGTATGCGGCTGGGGAAAGTTATGAACCTCAGAGACTGCTAGCGTTATTTGAACAGCAGTTTCCAGATGGTGGCATGCACCTAGAGTTCAGCACTATTTATAACCGACTCTGTGTTGATATTGCATTAATAGCCTGTGCACTGCTTCCAGATGTTACATCAAATAAGCCACTCTCGGATAAACTATTGAGCATGATAGATAGCGTGAATATGTTATCGAGCTCAAAGGCGTTATTACCCATCTTCGGCGACTCGGATAGTGGTCAAGTGTTTAACTTCGGTCAGTCATCAAGAGAGGCAACCTTATACACATCAAATGTGCCTAGTTCCAAAGCTATTAGTATTTTGAGTGAGCTTGTCCGGAGTCTAAACCCTGACGTTTGGCAACTAGTGGAGTCTCATCAAACAAAAAGCGAAACCTCATTTTCGTTATATCCATATTATGTTATGGAAAATAATACTTACAAAGTGATAGTCAGGTATGGGGGAGCAGGTTTAGCTGGCAGAGCACCTCATGACCATGATGATGTAATGTCTTTTTGGACTTTTAAAAACGGAGCTGACTTGATTGTTGAGCGCGGTTGCGCTCCCTATACTTCAGATTTTAATTATCGCGAGCAATTAATATCTTATGATTCTCATAATCAACTTAGAAGAAAAACAGAAAAAGCCCGCTTGACACATGGCTCTGTTTTTCCAATAGCACCGGTCGGGGAGTCTGAAATAACTGCGAATGGCTTGAAGGTAGAATTAAAAAATGGAGTCCATAGACGAAAGTTAATGTTAACTGATAATGGTCTTTTAATAACGGATATTTGGTTCTCAGATGAAAAGTGTGCATCGGTATTTTATCCAGTAGACTCTGCTGAATTTGATATAAAGTTTCAAAAAGGCTTGCTTTCTGATAGTTGTAAGAAGGATAAGTTTTTTACAGAGTATGGTGCTCTATATACTGAAATTAAGAGACTATATTTCGAGCTTGATTCTAAAGGTGAGTACCAAATTGAGTTCTCATAGCGAGTATTTTTTAGTTGCTTTGCTACTACTACTATTCTTTTCAGCGCTTACAATCGGCATTGCAATTTTTAACAAGACGAAAAGTAATGGGCTTCACTTATATGATGCATATATATCCGGTCTAGTCATATATACTGTTGGGTGCATTTTTCTTTTGATTGATGGCTTCAATGATGATGAGATTTTTTTGCTCTCCTTATCAGTATTTTTGTTTTTGTCGTCTTATTTTTTTTGGATAATAAATCGACTTTCTATGCGGGTCGGGCTGAGTATAGAACAGGTACGTAATATCCAAACCAAAAATAAATTTTTTCTTGTTTTATCTGTTTCTTTTGTGATTGTTATTAATTTAATTTTTATTTACTTCGTATATGAACGTATCATCAAAGGACATTTTTCTGGAGCTTTTGCGCTATTGGATATAAGGAAAACAATTTCATCCGGAGAGGCAGGCTATTTTTATCCCGGAATAATCAAGCAGGTCAGAGATATATTTGCCCCTGCTTTAATCGTATGGCTCTATCTTTATTACTATGGAAAATATCGAGCTTTAACTCTTGTATTAGTCGCAGGACTTATTCTGATTGCAATGATCTTTGGTGGGCAGCGCATGCCTGTTTTAGTTTTATTTTTGGCCGTTCTTATATCTATTTTCATTAAGAAAAAGGCTGAGGGAGCCTACATATCTAAAGTCAAGATATTTTTCTTTTCTCTCATTCCATTAGTTCTCATATTCTGTCTTAATGTACTTTTGGGAAGAGCTGGCGAAGGTGAAGGGATTTTTGAATCTTTTTTCAATCTGGTTCTAAACCTTTTAACAAGAGTTTTTGCAACAGTACCACAAGAAAACCTGCATGTTCTGCCATACTTATCTAGTCTCGATATCCCAGCTTTTTCATTGTGGCTCTCTGACTTATCTATATTGCTACCTGGTACTCAAGCGGCATTCTCAAATGAGCTCCATTCGTATTTAGGGGGGTCAAAACAAGGGAATGCTGTTTTGGGTGCGCCTGTTGATGTATTTGTAAATGCTGGTTATATAGGTCTAGTCGCCGTACCTGCCTTGGTTTTTGTGGTGCTCAAGTATTTAAATGATATTTTACTTTATAAGAGTAACCCTTTTTCTATAGCATTGTTTATCGTGGTTTTTTGTTATTTACCATTTTGCTACTCTCTCTATCTGTTTTTATTAAATGGTGGGTTATTACTGTGTTTATATGGTATCTACAATGTTCTCGTTCCAAGGAAGAGAAGTGGCTAAAATATATTCTTTCTTGGGGCTGATATTAACTTCATTTCTAACTATTGGTGTTATTCAGTTTACAGCAATTAGTGATTTTGCTCTGGCCGCAGGATTGTCTCGCTTTTTCGCCATTGCAACGATAATTTTTTCCTTTTTGTATTTGGGCCAGCGGCAATTTATAAACATTCATGGACATGTTGTATCTGAGCAAGATGACTTTTTGTTCCGTGGTGTTAATGTGTTGCTGTCTTCGATAATCTGTATCTTGGCCTTTGAAGTTGTCGGTGCAGGGGTAGAGTTGGCTATTTTGATCATTGGCTTTAAGGTGTCAGAAGCAATAGTTGATTATTTGTTTGGCTTTTTAAATTATAAGTATGGTTTTGCGAAAGGTAGTTTTTTGTTTTTTAAAAGCTCAATACTTAGAGTGTCTATAATTTTACTTTTTTTGATAATGGGTTTGGCTATATATGACTTTGATTTACAGAGTTCGGTTTCCTTATCTGCACCGATAATACTAGCTTACTCGATAGTTTACTTTTTTGTTTCGCTTAAACAGCTTTCTAAACAGCCATGGAGTTTTGACTACAAGAAGACAGTAGTTACATTACTCCCATACTCAATTTCTGCAAGTGTTTGCGCATTTTTACTGCTATCTCCTAGGTGGCTAGTATCACCTGATACTCCAGGTGGCGAGGAGTTCCTTGTCGCTTTTTCGTTAGTGCCAGTGTTTGGCGTAGCTTTAAATACATTGTTTGCTTCGTATATTGGCCTTGCTAGAATAGATGTTAAGAAAGCATACCTGAAGCTATTGATAACAGCTTCGATACTTTGCCTCTTACTGTTTCTTTCTACGCCTATCCAAGCTTACATATACAGTATTGTATATGGGTTAAATGAAGTTGAGGCGAATACATTTGCTCGCGCGGTCAATGTCGGTTGTCTATTTTTTTCAGCGGTATTGTTCGCTAATTTTTTTAAATTTAAACAGCCGATTTATGAGGCGTATTGTTATTTGTTAGGTATCTCGATGTTGTACTTAATTACTTTTCTAGGGGGAGGAAACATAATGGCAATTGTTGTCTCATCGCTATCGATTCTGTTGTTTTCAACCCTGTCATTAAAGGTAAGAAATGAAACGTATCATATTTCTTAGAACTTCTAGTAAGCCGATACCTCGGGTAAAGCGAGTCGCTCACGTTGCTAACGAATTAGGCTACGAAACTCTTTTTGTTGGTGCTTACAGGGATGGAAATTTAAAACGTAAAGACGTATGGGATGGTCTCGAAGTTGAACGAGTCGGAAAGTTTTACCCGATGCTCAATGGAGTTGGGTTGATGACCTATCTTAAGGGGGTGGTCTCATATAATCGAGGTGCATTTAAGCTACTCAAAGATAAAAAGCCTGATGTTATACACTTTTCTGACGTAGAGTCATTTTTTGCGGTTTTTTTCTATCGAATCTTTAGTAAAGTATCAACTCTATATAATATCCATGATAATTTTGGTCAAAGATACCCGCTCCCTAAGTTAGTGAATCAGTTGCTAAATATATTCGAGGGGCTGATTGTAAGGTTTACGACTGCAACTATGGTTCCTGAGCAGTTTAGGGCTGATGCCTTACCTAAGTTTTGTAGGTCGAAAATTCAAGTAGTTAGAAACACACCTGTTGATCCTGGGGCGTCTCCGCACGCGGGTTTTGAGGATGATAAGATAAAGCTTGTTTTTGCAGGTTGGCTCGATGAAGGTCGAGGTATAGATACTCTACTAGAGCTAGCAGAAATGGAACCGCGAGTAGAGTTACACGTTGCCGGCGAAGGCAGTAAAGAGTTGATAGAAAGATTAGAGTCAAAGAGAAACTGTAAATATTATGGCTTCTTAGATCACGAGCAGGTACTCTCTCTTACGAGAGAATGTGATTTTGTTTTCGCTCACTATAGCCCACATCGCACTATCAATATTTATGCTGCGCCAAATAAATTAGCGGAGTCATTGGCTGTTTCAAGACCAGTAATTATCAATAGTGAAGCGTTAGTATCTAAGCCTGTTCAATGTAAGTCGTGTGGTATAGTCACAGATTATGGGGATGTTCGAGAGTTACACAAGAATATTTTAGCTCTAGTTGCTAATTATGATGCGTACATAAGTGCTTGTAAAAAGGCTCGAGAGCTTTTTGAAGAAGAGTACAGTTGGGAATCCGTCAAAGAAAGTACAGTCGCTGTTTTTAAGAAAATTGAGAATTAAAATGGATTACACTAAAGAACCTTTAATATTTAAGATAAAGAAAGTCACCCGATATGTAGGTATGTATGGTTTAGAACGAACTTTAAAAAAGGTTCGCTCTCAGTATCACATGCAATCAAAAACGTCGTTTGTCAATGAATGGGTAAATGAACAGGGTAATACCGATGGTGATGTTGCAATTATTGGTTGTGGTAACTTTGCATTTTCTACAATTGCCCATTATGTTTCGAAAAAAACGCAAGGCAAAATAAAATATACATTAGATACTGATAGTTCTAAATCTTTATCTTTAGCGAAAGAGTACAAAGCATATAAAGCAACAGAGAATTATGAAGAAATATTAAATGATCCTGGTGTTAAGGTGATTTATATAGCTTCAAACCACGCTAGCCATGCTGAGTATGCCATTTTAGCTCTTGAGTGTGGTAAGGATGTGCATATAGAAAAGCCGCATGTTGTTAATTATGAGCAACTTGTACGCCTAGAACAGGCAATGCTTACTTACCCAAATTCTAGAGTATTTCTCGGTTTTAATAGACCTAAAAGCAAATTGTTTAAGATATTGATGGGTGAGGTAGAAAAGCAGCCGGGCAATATAATGATGAACTGGTTTATTGCTGGTCATGAGATAGACGATGACCATTGGTACTTCTCTGAGGCTGAAGGCGGTCGAGTTATGGGAAACCTATGTCATTGGTCAGATTTATGTCTTCACCTAGTTGGTATTGAAAATGCTTTCCCTTGCACTATTAGTCCTGCTATTGCAACGGAGGCAAAGTCAAATTTTGCTGTAACCGTCACGTTTGCTGATGGCTCTCAAGCAGCACTTACATTCTCTGCAAAAGGACATACTTTTGAGGGGGTTCGTGAGTATTTGAATATACACAAAGGGGATTTACTCGCTTCATTAAGAGACTTCCAAGACCTTAGTCTAGATATAATTGATAAACAACATTTAAAAAGGTTACGTCACCGAGATCATGGCCACTGTGTGAATATTACTCACTCTTACAATGCCCATAAGAATAATACATCGGGAGAGTCCTTAGACTATGTTAGAGGTAGCGCACTTTTTGTTTTGAAAATTAAAGAAGCTTTAGATACCAATTCAGTAATTATTTGTGAGAATAAATTGTAATGAGACAGATATTTCAAGACCTTAAAAACGGCGAAATGCAGCTTAAAGAGATCCCATACCCTCAGGTAAAATGTGGTAATGTGAATATAAAAACAACGAAAACACTGGTCTCAATTGGTACCGAGCGAATGCTCGTAGATTTTGGGAAGGCAGGATGGATAGAAAAAGCCCGCTCACAGCCAGATAAAGTAAAAATGGTGCTAGAAAAAGCAAAAACCGATGGTATTGCGGCAACTTACGATGCGGTTAAGTCAAAACTCGACCAGCCCTTACCACTAGGTTATTGTAATGTCGGCACTGTGCTAGATGGAAGTGATACTGGCTTCGAAAAAGGAACGAGAGTTGTTTCAAATGGAAATCATGCAGAGGTCGTACGAGTACCTAAGAATTTGGTAGCTGCAATTCCAGAAGGTGTTGATGACGAATCAGCTTCTTTTACTGTGCTTGGTGCAATAGCTATGCAAGGAATTCGGTTAGTTAAACCTACCCTGGGTGAAACAGTTGTTGTGACTGGACTTGGTTTGATTGGTTTGCTTGCGGTACAAATTTTAAAAGCCAATGGATGTCGAGTCCTTGGGATTGATTTTGATACTACGAAATGTGACCTAGCAAAGCAGTTTGGAGCAGAAGTCGTTGATTTATCTAAAGGTGAAGATGCTCTCGCTATCGCCGAAGCTTTTTCGAGAGGGCACGGTGTGGATGCTGTGTTGATTACTGCGAGCTCCAAGAGTAACGATATCATGCATCAGGCTGCAACAATGTGTCGTAAACGAGGTCGCATTGTTCTTGTGGGTGTCGTTGGCTTAGAGCTTAGTCGAGCTGACTTTTACGAGAAGGAGCTAACTTTTCAAGTATCTTGTTCATATGGACCAGGTCGTTATGATGAAGAATATGAAAATAAAGGTAAAGATTATCCTTTTGCTTTTGTGCGTTGGACAGAGCAACGCAATTTTGAGGCTGTATTAGACTTAATGGCAACAGGCGCGATTGATGTTCAGCCTCTGATAAGCCATCGTTTTGAAATCGACGAAGCAAAAGCTGCTTACGAAAAGTTGGATGACCGAGCATCTCTAGGGATTCTTTTAGACTATAGCAAATCAAACAAAGTAGAAATAACGAGCTCTACCGTTTCTCTAAATGAATCTACGGACTTTACAGAAAGGAAGGGGAATGTAGCTTTTATTGGAGGTGGTAACTATGCCTCTCGTGTGCTTATTCCGGCCTTTAAAAAGGCAGGAGCAAATTTAACTACCATTGTAACCAGTGGTGGTATCAGTGCTGTACATCACGGTAAGAAGAATGGTTTTTCCAATGCAACCACTGAAATAGAGCATGCGCTCGATGCTAGAACTGATACAGTTGTAATAGCGACCCAACATAATTTGCATGCATCACAAGCTATTGCAGCACTTGAGAAAAGTAAACATGTATTTGTTGAAAAGCCTTTAGCGTTAAATCACGAAGAAATCGATGCAATTGAAGCGGCACAGAAAAAAGCCAATACCATGGTTATGGTAGGTTACAATCGTCGCTTTGCTCCACAAGTACAAAAAATGAAGCAGTTGCTTGATAAAAAGGCTGCACCGAAAACCTTTATTATGACAATGAATGCTGGTGACATACCTAGTGACCATTGGACCCAGGATCCTGCTGTAGGTGGTGGTCGTATCATTGGCGAGGCTTGTCACTACATAGACTTAATGCGTTTTTTTGTAGGCTATAAAATAACTTCATTCAATGCTGTGAGCATGGGTAATAACGATTATGTCAAAGTCACTGAAGATAAAGCTATTATTACATTGGCATTTGAAGATGGCTCTGTAGGTTCAATTCATTACTTTTCTAACGGTGGTAAGTCTTTTCCTAAAGAGCGTATAGAAGTATTTTGTGACAACGGTGTTCTTCAGCTGGATAATTTTCGTAAATTAACTGGCTTTGGTTGGAAGGGTTTTAACAAGTTGAACTTATGGTCGCAAGATAAAGGACAGGCTAATTGCTCAGAGGCATTTATGGAAGCTGTTAGGCATGGAACACAAAGTCCAATTCCACAAGATGAGATTTTCGAAGTTGCTCGTATTTCAGTAGATATTGCTGAGCAGTTACGAAAATAATATATTATTAATCAAAGGTAAGGGAAGGGAGGTTCCTTCCCTTTGTTTTATCAATGAAAAAGCTCTTATTAGTTTTTAATACGCTTAAATACTTAAAGTGGACTCAGCTTTACTTTCGTATTTATCGTAAATTAGTCAAGCCTAAGGTAACTGAACGTCTTATAGGTAAATTGCCTAGGCGGAACGAGCGGTTTGTAAACGTATCACTTTATGATGAAAAAATAACGACTGACTTTAGAGCTACGTTTTTAAACTATAGTAAATATCTCGACTTGCCACGTGACTGGAATGATGAGTCTTATAGTAAACTTTGGGTATACAATTTACATTACTTTGAAGATTTGCTTGCGTCATCGGCAGATGAGAAATATTCATTTCACCTTGAACTTTTAGATAAATGGCAATCACAAAACGCTGAGGGACACGGTAATGGTTGGGAGCCATATCCAATTTCTTTACGTATTTCTAATATTTTAAAAGCCTTTCAAGCAGGCTTGCCACTTGAGCAGAGTCATTTTGAAAGTTTGTATGCTCAAGCAAGTTATCTTTCCAATGATTTAGAAAAACACCTTTTAGGAAACCATTATTTTGTCAATCTGAAAGCACTGTTGTTCGCCGGTGTGGTATTTAGCAACTTGCGTTGGTTTAATATTGCTGTAAATGGCTTATTCAAAGAAATTCCTGAGCAAACATTAAACGATGGTGCTAACTTTGAGCTGTCGCCAATGTATCACTCTCTGATACTGGTAGATATGCTTGACATATATAACTTGGCAAGTGCGTACACTGAACAAGTGCCAACGGCACTTATCGATATGCTGAAAGCCAAGATTAAAAAAATGCTGCTCTTTATGAACCTTATGGCTCACACTGACAGTGGGGTGTCCTTTTTTAATGATTCAGTAGATGGTATTGCGCCAGAAAAAGTGCGAATTGAGCGCTATGCACATAAGCTTGGTTTCAGTATTCCTTCATTTGATCCTAATAAGCTTCAGGCTATTGATTCACAGGCTTCTGGTTATATGATTGCAAGCCACAGTGGAAATAAATTAATTTTTGACGCTGCGAATGTCGGGCCCGATTACATTCCGGGACATGCTCATGCTGATACCCTGTCTTTTGAGTTTTCTATCGGAGAGGAACGTGTTTTTGTTAACTCTGGTACATCGCAATATGGTTTGGGTGAAAAGCGTATCAATGAACGCAAAACATTTTCGCATAATACGGTCGAAGTAGATTGTACTGATTCATCACAAGTTTGGAGCGGGTTTCGTGTCGGAAAGAGAGCTCGTGTGATCGAACGAAATGCAGAAATTCTAGGATCTTCTGCAGTTTTAAGTGCTAAACACAATGGGTATAAAAAGATCTTTAATGGCCCAATTCACAAGCGTGTTTTAAAGTTACAGGCTAATGCTCTGAGAATTGAAGATACGCTTGCGGGTAAGTTTAAAATAGCAGTAGCTCGCTTTTATTTGCATCCGAGACTTGATGTGTTTATGCAGAACGATGAGCTTATTATTACTGGTCAGCACTTTGAGATGCGCGCTAACATAGAGGCTCATAAATCTAATCTTGTGCGTAGCACATGGCACCCTGGCTTTGGTCTTATGCAAGAAAATCAATGCATAGAACTTGAGTTTTTAGGCAGCAAAAATATCATACAGTTTTCGTGGATTACTAAGTAATATGCATATTCTTTTTTTAACAGATAACTTTCCGCCTGAGGGTAATGCTCCAGCTACGCGAACTTATGAGCATGCGAGAGAGTGGGTTAAAAATGGTCATAAGGTAACTATTATTACTGGAGTACCAAATTTTCCAGAGGGAAAGGTCTTTGAAGGTTACCAAAATGAGTGGTATCAAAAAGAAAATATTGATGGAATAGAAGTTCGCCGAGTGAAAACCTATATTACTGCAAACGAAGGTTTTGTTAAACGCACTCTTGATTTTTTATCATTTATGGTAACTAGTTTTTTTGCAGGTCTTTTTGTAAAAAAGCCTGATGTGATAGTCGGTACTTCACCTCAGTTTTTTACTGCTTGTAGTGCCTGGGCTTTATCGGCAATAAGACGAAAGCCCTTTGTTTTTGAATTGCGAGATATATGGCCAGCATCGATTACAGCTGTTGGTGCGATGGATAAAACCATTGTTATTCGATTGCTTGAAAAGCTCGAGATGTTTTTGTATCGTCGCGCAACCCGAATCATCTCGGTCACTCATTCATTTAAAGATGAGTTGGTAAGACGTGGTATCGATATAAGTAAAATAGATGTAGTTCTTAATGGGGTGGACTTATCTCTATACAGTCCAGTAAGCGCAAAGGATGCTGAGCTTAGTAGAGAATTTAATTTAGAGAATAAGTTCGTTGTCGGTTACGTTGGTACTCATGGTTTGGCACATGCTTTAGACAAAGTACTTGATGCTGCAGAGTCATTGATGGAACATTCGGAAATACATTTTATTTTTGCAGGTGGTGGGGCTGCAAAGGAATCCTTGGACAATGAAATTAAAGTTCGTGGCTTGACCAATGTGGTTTCAATACCAAGGCAATCAAAACATATGATGCCACGACTTTGGAGTTTGTGTGATATTTCCCTTATTAGCTTGAAAGATACACCGTTGTTTAAAACGGTGATCCCATCAAAAATATTTGAGTCTATGGGAATGGGAATTCCTATTATAATTACTGCTCCAGTCGGAGAGGCAACTGAAATAATTGAGAGAGCAGGTGCTGGAGTTATTGTTAGGCCAGAGACCCCAGAAGAACTAACGAATGTAGTATTTGATCTTTATGAAAATAAGCAAACGTTGAGATCATACTCCATTGCAAGTGCTAAGGCTTCTCAGGAGTTCTCTAGAGAATATTCTGCTGTCAAAATGGAGGGGGTTTTAAATAAATTAATTAAGGAATAACTTTAGCTATGCATTTGTATTGAACTTTTTCTCAGTATTTGGTTTCATTTCGACGATCTTAGCCATGGATTCTTTCCTATCGTACTTAAACAATCTCTCTACATAAATATACAGCGCAAAAGCAAAGCTTAAATAAAGTCCTACGGCACCAAACTGAAAGTAAACAAGAGAAGTACCTAGCGAAAGTGATAGTGCTGTGATCCCATAGATAAATAATACCGCCTGTCTCACATTTAAACCGTGATTAAGTAAAATATGATGGATATGATCTCTTCCGGCCTTTAATGGTGACTTTCCTTCTTTTATTCGCTTAAGAACAACGGCTGATATATCCCAAAGTGGTAAAGCGAATAACCATAATATATAGGCTGGTTTTATTGGATTGTTGGTAGCTGAAGCAATAGTAAGATGAATGGCTAGGTAAGGGAGTATAAAACCTAGTAAATTAGTACCTGAGTCGCCCATAAAAACACTGGCCTTTTCTCGCCAGGGGAAGCGATAATTATAAAGCCAGAAGCCAACGACGGCTCCTAGTAGAGTAGTAGTGTAAGGAGCTATAGCATTGTTATTAATGGAAGCTGTACCCAGAGTGAAAAATAGTATCAACATTACCACGCCAGACACTAGACCATCTAAGCCGTCTAACATGTTGATAGCATTAATAACACCTAAGATAGCTAATACCGTTATAGGATAACTTAAAATACCTAACGAAAACTCCACTCCCCAGAAGTTACCTAAGCTTGTTAGCCAAATACTGTCTAAAGATAGCGCAATGGATATAATGATAGCTTGAAGAACAAATCGTAACGCAGCACTAATATCGAAACGATCATCAATTAAACCAAGTAAAAATAGCGTACTAGAGCCAAAAATCAGACCTTCAAAACCGGTGTAGAGCCCATTAAATAACACCGTTGCCATAAATGCTGTGTAGATGGCTACACCACCCACTAGAGGCACAGGGGCTGCGTGTTTTTTACGTCCACCAGGATGATCAACAAGTCCCACCATTGGAGCAAAACGACGGAAAACAGGCACTAAAGCCAGCACCATAAAAAATGCCATAAAGGTTTCAAAATGTTGTATTGATTGAAGCAAAGACGCCGATTCCATGAAAATCCTAAATTATTTTGTGACTCTGTTATCCTTTTTAAGGTGCAGATTATAGTAAAGAGTCTAAAAAATATCTATAAATTCTAAATTAATAGTTATGATTCGATTCAACTTTAACGACTTTTAGCCGTTAAAGTTGACATGTGCAGATTCTGTTATAGACATATAATTTTTAATCATTCTATTTTCCACCTAGAGCTCGTTAGTATATCAAACACCTTGATATCTACATTTTGTAATTAAGAGCAAAAGCTACAGGAATAACATGACAAATTTATTACGCCCTCACGGTGGAGTGCTGGTCGAATTAATCGAGCCAGCTATAAATGAAAGCTCAAAAATTAAACTTTCAGAGCTTCGTTCATGGGATTTAACCCAGCGACAAACCTGTGATCTGGAACTGCTATTAAATGGAGGCTTTTCACCTTTAACGGGTTTTTTGACTCAAAAAGACTATGAGTCTGTACTGGAAATGATGCGTTTAAGGGATGGTACTTTGTGGCCTATACCCATCACATTGGATGTGACGAAAGAATTTGCTGAAAGCATAGACATTGATGATTCGGTAGTGCTGCGTGATCAGGAAGGGGTCGCTTTGGCGCTTTTGCAAGTATCTGATAAATGGACGCCAGATAAAGCACTGGAAGCGAATCGTGTCTATGGTACCGAAGATAGATTACACCCAGCGGTTGATTATTTATTTAATCAGTCCGGTGAGGTTTATTTGGGAGGTCGTATTACGGGCTTGGAATTACCGCGACATTACGATTATAAGCATTTACGCGATTCGCCTGCTGAACTGCGAGCGAAGTTTGAAAAGTGGGGATGGAATAAAGTGGTTGCTTTTCAAACACGCAATCCAATGCATAGAGCTCATCAGGAACTAACCTTTCGAGCCGCTAAACAGGAAGAAGCTAACCTGTTAATACATCCAGTGGTTGGTATGACAAAACCGGGTGATATTGATCATTTTAGCCGAGTGCGTTGTTATGAACACATTTTAAAGGAATACCCAGAGCAAACCACAATGCTGAGCTTATTGCCATTGGCAATGCGTATGGGGGGGCCGAAAGAGGCACTCTGGCACGCCATTATTCGTAAAAATTATGGTTGTACGCACTTAATCGTGGGGCGAGATCATGCCGGGCCCGGTAAAGATTCTCAGGGTAACGATTTTTATGGACCCTATGATGCGCAGGAATTACTAAAAGAGCATGAAAATGAGCTTGGCATTAAAATGGTGCCATTCCAGATGATGGTGTATGTGAAGGAAAAAGCTGAATATATGCCTGTAGACGATGTGGATGAAGGCCTAACCATTTTAAATATATCAGGCACAGAGGTAAGACGTCGTCTTGCCGAAGGTTTGGAGATCCCCGACTGGTTTTCTTATCCTGACGTGGTTGAAGAACTGCGCAAAACGAAGCCGCCTCGTCATAAACAAGGGGTTACTATCTTTTTTACTGGCCTATCTGGCGCTGGCAAATCAACCATTGCTAATGCATTGATGATTAAACTACTGGAAATAGGTAATCGGCCAGTGACGCTACTTGATGGTGATTTGGTCAGAAAGCATTTATCCAGTGAACTTGGTTTTAGTAAAGAGCACCGCAACATCAATATTCAGCGGATTGGCTATGTGGCGAGTGAAATTACTAAAAATGGCGGTTTTGCCATATGCGCACCGATTGCGCCTTATCGAGAAACTCGTCGTGAAGTACGTCAGATGATCGAACAAGAAGGTGGTTTCATTGAAATTCATGTCGCCACGTCGCTAGAAGAGTGTGAACGTAGAGACCGTAAAGGGTTATACGCAAAAGCTCGTAAAGGCATTATAAAAGAATTTACCGGTATAAGTGATCCTTATGAAGAGCCAGAAGCACCAGAACTTGTGATCGATACAATAGCGTGCACTCCCGATGAAGCGGCGCAGCGAATATTATTAAAGTTAGAAGGGCTGGGTTATATCAAATAGTCCGTTTTTACACCTGTGGTTGTTTACAAAAAAGTCGGCTTGTCCGGCTTTTTTGATTTATGGCAATGAGCATAATTTAAAGACAGTGATCATAGTTTAAGTTAACCAGTGCCAGCCTATTGAAATGATTTGTGAGTTACATTGTATGGATGCCTATATTGTATTGTTCGCCATTGCTGTTTGTTTTTTATTACTGTTGTGGACCCGTTTAGAGCCAGAGTTGATTTTTGGCGGTGCTCTGCTGATATTATTACTCGCTCAAGTCACGTCCGTTGAGTCAGCCCTATCGGGCTTTTCAAACCCTGGATTAATCACAGTGGGATGTTTGTATGTTATTGGCGCAGGCGTAAGAGAAAGTGGTGCTCTTAAGCCTCTGCTATCGATAATTACCAGTGGTGTAAAAAGTAAACCTCAAGGGGTGTTAAAGTTAACGGCACCTGTCGCATTATTAAGTTCTGTATTAAATAACACGCCCATTGTTGCTGCATTAATACCCGAAGTTTCTCGTTGGTGTAAACAGAAAGGCTGGAGCAATAGCAGCTTTTTATTGCCGCTCAGTTATGCTGCCATTCTGGGTGGTACTTGCACGCTAATTGGCACCAGTACCAATTTATTAATTTATGGCTTTATACAACAGTCCAGCTTTAAAGATCAGCTGGGCTTTTTTGATATAAGTGTGATCGGACTGCCGATTACAATTTTAGGCATCGGTTACTTGATTGTTTTTCATAAATATATCAAACCCAGAAACACGCCTCGACAAGCACTTGGTAGGCTTAGAGAGTACAGTGTTGAAATGATTGTAAAGCCTGATAGCCCTTTAATTGGCAAAACACTCGAACAAGCAGAGTTAAGAAACTTACACGGCCTTTATTTAATTGAAATTATTCGCGGCGATTTAGTCATGGCTGCTGTTGGGCCTGCAACTAAACTCGTAGAGAATGATCGGTTGATATTTACCGGTTTAGCTGATTCAATCAGCGATTTACTGGACATTAATGGGCTCGAGCTAGCAGAAAAACAGGTGTTTAAATTAACCGGTAACACTGGCCGGGCCCGTATAGTTGAAGCTGTTGTCGGACAACACAACCCATTATCTGGGCAATCAGTAAAGCAAGGACAATTTAGAAAGCGTTATAACGCCGTTATTATTGCCGTCGTTCGTAACGGCCAACGGGTAAAAATGAAAACAGGTGATATCATTTTACGACCTGGCGATACTTTATTGATGCTGGCAAGAAGAAGTTTTGTTGAACAGTTTTATTATTCTCGTGACTTTTTGCTTGTCAGTGGTTTGGATGACTTGGCATTTTCTAAAAAAGGTAAGGCTAAAAGAGCCTGGCTGAGCATAGCCATATTGATTGGGTTGGCGGTCACCGGCGTTGTTCCCATAGTCGTTAGTGCAATCTGCTCGGCTGCTGCCATGATTTTATTCGGCTGTATAAGTTTTGGCCGTGCAAAACAAAGCCTCGATCTTCAGGTGTTACTCACCATAGCTATGGCGTTTGGACTCGGTAAAGTTTTAAATGAGTCGGGAGGTGCAGAGTTAATGGCTGGCTCAATACTCGACGCTTTTGGCGATCATCCCTTGGCATTGCTGGTGGCTGTTTACATCATAACGGTTATTTTGACAGAGATGGTTACCAATAATGCAGCTGCGGTAATCTCATACTCTCTTGTGTCAGGAATAGTGGGGGCTTTGGGTTACAATTTAATCCCATACGCCATCGCTATTATGATAGCCGCTTCAGCCAGCTTTATTTCACCTATGGGGTATCAAACCAACTTGATGGTGTTCAGTGCGGGGGGCTACCGGTTTAGTGATTATCTAAGACTAGGCATCCCATTAAGTATACTGGTTGGCTGTGTAGCGCTTTTGTTAATTCCTCAGTTTTGGGATTTGACGATATAGTCAAAAAGCCGATTTGACAAAAAGTGAATAATTCTTTTCGATTTGTATGAGGGTACTTATTTTTTTCATTATTTATGCGATAATCGTTTAAATTCTGTAATTTAAGACAAAGGCTAATATCTATGGATGGAAATAAAGTTACCAAGGCGGTAATACCTGTTGCAGGTCTCGGTACACGCATGTTGCCCGCGACCAAAGCTATTCCTAAAGAAATGTTACCCATTGTGGATAAACCGCTTATTCAATATATCGTGAATGAGTGTGCCGCCGCAGGTATAACGGAAATTATTCTGGTTACTCATTCATCAAAAAATGCTATTGAGAATCACTTTGATACTTCGTTCGAATTAGAATCAACCTTGGAAAAACGTGTTAAGCGCCAGCTGCTTGAAGAAATTCAGTCGATTTGTCCAAGAGATGTCACCATTATGCATATCAGACAAGGCCATGCTAAAGGGTTAGGCCATGCAATCTTGAAGGCTAAGCCGCTAGTAGGCAGTGAGCCTTTTGCGGTTGTGCTTCCTGATGTGCTTATCGATGAGTATCAGTCAAATCTGGCTGAAGATAATTTAGCAATGATGGTTAAGCGCTTTGAAAAAGAAGGCATCAGCCAAATAATGGTAGAGCCTGTACCGGATGACAGTGTCGATAAATATGGTATTGTCAATTGCAATGGTTATGATCTTACAAAAGGACAATCTTCGGTTATCGAAGAAATCGTAGAAAAGCCAAAGAAAGAACAAGCCCCTTCAAACTTGGCGGTTGTTGGGCGGTATATATTATCGAAAAATATTTGGCCTCTACTAGAAAAAACGCAGCCCGGAGCCGGCGACGAAATTCAGCTAACCGATGCTATTGCCAGTTTATTATCACTGGAAAAAGTTGAAGCTTTTCATATTACCGGAAAATCCCATGACTGCGGCTCTAAGCTCGGTTATATGCAGGCTTTTGTGGAATATGGTTTACAGCATGAAGAAATTGCTGATGGATTTAAATCCATCATTTCAAATTTAAATAAGTGATTATTAATACAAAGCTTAACTTTAATAACTGTTTGCAGGGATTTTGAACAATGAAAGTGACCGTATTTGGAACAGGGTATGTTGGTTTGGTGCAAGGCGCAGTCTTAGCATCCTCTGGTCATAATGTTGTCTGTGTCGATATCGATCAGCAAAAAGTCGATAATTTAAAAAAAGGCATTATTCCAATTTATGAGCCGGGTTTAACACCCATGGTTAAGGAAAACTACGACGCCAAATTGTTAGACTTTACTACTGATGCCAAAGCAGCTGTTGAACATGGTGATTTGATTTTTATTGCCGTTGGTACCCCGCCCGATGAAGATGGCTCGGCGGACTTAAAGTACGTTTTACAGGTAGCGGATACGATTGCTTTGCATATGCAAAGTAAAAAAGTTGTGATTAATAAGTCAACCGTTCCGGTTGGTACCGCTGATAAAGTAAAGGCCGCCATTCAGTCGAGGCTGGTTAAACGTAAACAGCTGATTGAGTTTTCGGTGGTATCGAATCCTGAGTTCTTAAAAGAAGGCGCTGCTGTTGCCGATTGTACACGCCCGGATCGCATTATTATTGGAACCGATAATGCTGAAGCCGAAAAGTTAATGCGAGAGTTGTACGCGCCATATAACCGCAATCACCAGAAAATTATTGTTATGGATATTCGCTCTGCAGAGCTGACCAAATACGCGGCTAACTGTATGTTGGCAACGAAAATTTCATTTATGAATGAAATGTCCAATTTAGCGGAAAAACTAGGCGCTGATATTGAAGCTGTCCGACATGGAATTGGTTCTGATCAACGTATCGGTTATCAATTTATTTATGCCGGTTGTGGTTATGGTGGCTCTTGTTTCCCTAAAGATATTCAGGCCCTTATTCGCACCGCCAATGATCATGGCCATAAACCAGCGATTCTGGAAGCTGTTGAATCAACAAACGTGGCGCAAAAAGATAAACTGTTTAAATACATAACTTCCCATTTTAATAATGATTTAACGGGCAAAACCATAGCCCTATGGGGATTAAGCTTTAAGCCTAACACCGATGATATGCGAGAAGCGTCAAGTCGCCGCTTTATGGAGCTTGCCTGGGAAGCGGGGGCTCAAATACAGGCGTTTGATCCTGAAGCCATGAATGAAGCCCAGCGGATTTACGGCCATCGAGACGACTTGCAACTGGTGGGTACTAAAGAAGCCGCGTTGCGTAATGCCGATGCGCTGGTGATTTGCACCGAATGGACACAGTTTAGAGCGCCTGATTTTGAGTTGATTAAGCAGTTAATCAATAATCCGGTCATTATTGATGGTCGTAATCTATATGATCCGGCATTAGTCGAAGAAAAGGGCATTGCTTATTACGGCATTGGCCGTGGACGTTCGGTGAATGCCGGTTAATACTCTGCGCTTTGTTTGTCTTTATTCTAATCCCTTGCTAGCCAAGGGATGCTCTCTGATATAAAATTGCCTGCTATTTTTCGTTTTGGGAACAAAATGCCTCTGTTGCCGCTTGTTACAGGCTACTTAGAGCGTGTTTCTGGAACATTCAACCGTTACAAATTACATCTGAGATTGTTTTTAATAGGTTATTTATGCCAGTAATTACATTGCCTGACGGCAGTCAACGAAGTTTTGATCACCCTGTAAGCGTTTTTGATGTGGCCAATGACATTGGACCGGGTCTGGCGAAAGCCGCGCTTGCCGGAAAAGTGAATGGTAAAGAAGTGGATACCTCTTACACCATCACCGATGATGTTGATTTGGGCATAATTACCGACAGAGACGATGATGGCCTGGAAGTGTTACGTCATTCCTGCGCTCATTTATTGGCTCAGGCTGTTAAGCAGTTGTTTCCCGAAGCTCAGGTCACCATTGGGCCGGTGATCGATAACGGTTTTTATTACGACTTTGCTTACGAGCGTCCGTTTACACCGGAAGACTTGGCAGCCATCGAAAAGAAAATGAGCGAGCTGTCGAAACAGGATATTCAGGTAGAGCGTTCGGTAATGCCGCGAGATGAAGCGGTGAAGTTTTTTCGCGATATGGGCGAAGAATATAAAGCCGAAATTATTGCCAGCATTCCAACCAACGAAGATATTTCATTGTATCGTCAGGGCGATTTTATCGACTTGTGCCGCGGCCCCCATGTACCGAGTACTGGCAAATTAAAGGCATTTAAACTGATGCGGGTATCGGGTGCCTACTGGCGCGGCGACTCCAACAACGAGATGTTGCAACGAATATACGGTACCTGCTGGGCCAATAAAAAAGATTTAAAGAAATACTTGCACCGCCTGGAAGAAGCGGAAAAACGCGATCATCGTAAACTGGGAAAACAACAACATTTGTTTCACTTTCAGGAAGAATCCCCCGGCATGGTGTTCTGGCACAATGACGGCTGGTCGATTTTCAAAACACTGGAAGCCTATATTCGTGACGTTTTACACAAATACGATTATCAGGAAGTGAAAGCACCGCAAGTACTGGATCGCAGTCTTTGGGAAAAATCCGGTCATTGGGAAAAATTCCAGGATGATATGTTTACCACTGAGTCGGAAAACCGCACATATGCGGTAAAGCCAATGAACTGTCCGGGTCATATTCTTATCTATAATCAAGGACTTAAGTCCTATCGTGACTTGCCATTGCGAATTGCCGAGTTTGGTTCTTGCCACCGCAACGAGCCATCGGGTGCATTGCATGGCTTAATGCGCGTCCGTGGTTTTACGCAGGACGACGCCCATGTTTTTTGTACTGAAGATCAAATACAGAGCGAAGTTTCAGTATTGATCGATATGATTTATCAGGTGTACGCCGATTTTGGGTTCGATAACATCGAAATTAAGCTTTCGACTCGCCCCGAAAAGCGTGTTGGCAGCGATGATATCTGGGATAAAGCGGAACTGGCATTGGCGGAAGCCTTAAAGTCGAAAGAAATCCAGTATGAACTGCAACCCGGTGAAGGGGCTTTTTACGGGCCTAAAATCGAGTTTTCATTACGCGATTGTCTGGATCGGGTCTGGCAATGCGGTACGGTTCAGCTTGATTTCTCCATGCCGGGTCGACTAGGCGCCGAATTTGTTGCCGAAGACGGTACAAAGCAAACGCCGGTGATGATCCACCGTGCCGTTTTGGGTTCTTTGGAGCGATTTATCGGTATTTTGATTGAAGAATACGCCGGAAAATTCCCGCCTTGGCTGGCGCCAACTCAGGCGGTTGTTATGAATATTACCGACAATCAGAGTGATTTTGCACAAAAAGTAGTGAATTCTTTGAAAAATAAAGGATTTAGAGCGAAAGTAGACTTGAGAAACGAGAAGATCGGCTTTAAAATTCGCGAGCATACTTTAGCGCGTGTCCCTTATCTGTTAGTGGTGGGTGATCGTGAGATGGAGCAAGGAAAAGTTGCTGTCCGTACACGAGCCGGGGTTGACCTTGGTAGCTTGACCATTGAAGAGTTCGAAACTGAACTGGAAAAGAGCATTGCGCTATTAGGTAGAAACAATCTGGAGGAGTAGGATTATTAAAGGTCCAAAAGGCAAAAGCGGTCCACAACGGTCGCAGCGTTTAAACGAAGAAATTACAGCAAAAGAAGTACGACTCATTGACGCCGATGGCGAACAAGCTGGCGTAATGAGCAGTCGAGATGCATTGCAAGTGGCGGAAGAGGCCGAACTTGATCTGGTTGAAATTTCTCCTGATGCCAATCCTCCTGTTTGCCGTATCATGGATTACGGTAAGTTTTTATTTGAAAAGAAAAAGGCCGCAGCGGCTGCAAAGAAAAAGCAGGTGCAGGTACAGATTAAAGAAATTAAGTTTCGTCCGGGCACCGATATTGGTGATTACAACGTTAAATTGCGTAATCTCATCAAATTTCTGGAGCACGGCGATAAAGCAAAGATTACCGTACGTTTTCGTGGGCGAGAAATGGCTCATAAAGAACTGGGTATTGAGTTGCTAAAACGTGTTGAAAAAGATTTGGAAGAATATGGTGAGGTTGAATCTCGACCAACCATGATGGGGCGTCAGATGACTATGGTTATCGCGCCTACCAAAAAGAAAAAGTAAACTTTCGTTTTACGAAGGTTTACTTTCAGTTACGAGTCGCGAGCAGCGAGTTACGAGCGTAAAGTTCAAACCTCGTCACTCGAAACTCGTAGCTGGTTTCATCCCTTGCGGTCTATTCGCAACCGACCTGGGATAACATGGGGAAGGCTCAACTTATAGAGTTTTCCAAACAATAACGCTGTTGCGCGCAGTAGAACAGTAAGACGTTTTATTACGTTTTGCGGCCAACAGATTCGTTTAGTGCCTTTAAAACGGACTAAACAATGGTAACAAATGCGGAGTATTACCATGCCAAAGATCAAAACCGATCGCGGCGCAGCCAAGCGCTTTAAAAAAACCGGCAAAGGTGGCTACAAACATGGCCAATCTCACTTACGTCACATACTGACTAAGAAGAGCTCTAAGCGTAAGCGTCATCTTCGACATTTGAAAATGATTGCGCCAGCTGATGTTGCTCAGCTTAACCGTCAGTTACCGTACTTATAAGTGGAGGGTTGAACCATGCCAAGAGTAAAACGTGGTGTCACCGCACACAGACGTCATAAAAAAGTTTTAAAATCTGCTAAAGGTTATTACGGTGCTCGCAGTCGTGTATTTCGCGTTGCAAAGCAAGCCGTAATCAAAGCAGGCCAATACGCTTACCGCGACCGTCGTCAACGCAAGCGTCAATTCCGTGCCTTATGGATCCAGCGTATTAACGCTGCCAGCCGTGAGTGCGGTTTGTCTTACAGCCGTTTCATTAACGGCCTGAAAAAAGCGTCAGTAGAAGTGGATCGTAAAATCCTTGCGGATATTGCGGTTTATGACAAAGCCGCTTTTGCAGCACTGGCTGAAAAAGCTAAAGCTGCCCTGTCTGCGTAAGTAAGACATAATTCCAGAATTTTTGGGATCCTTACGAGGGGAAGGGCTTTTGTCCTTCCCCTTTTTTATTGATCAATAGAAAGCGGATAAATAGAAAAGTAAATAGGTACGGCAACGTATAGATACAACAACGTATAGATACAATAGGTATAAGAGATTTACCCTTAGTATTTTATTAATAAAGTTTTAATGGTAAATATTTTATCAAGAGTCGAGCGATTAACTGCTGCGTGTTAAATCAAACTCAGTGAATGGCGTGAGGCTCTATCCAAATTAGGTTTGATGTAAAGGTATAGATGGTATGTCATCGTTAGAAAGTCTTGTTGAAGACGGCAAAAAAGCAGTGTTGCAGGCAACGGATCTGCAGGCACTGGAGCAGGTTAAGGTTGAGTATCTGGGCAAAAAAGGCCTGATCACGTCACAGATGAAACAGTTGGGCTCGTTGCCAAAAGAGCAGCGCCCTGAGTTTGGTCAAAAAATTAATGTGGCGAAACAAAGTGTGCAACAGGCACTGGATGCTCGCAAAGAACAGCTCGACCAAGCCCGTATTGCCGAACAGCTTGAAAAAGAAACCATCGACGTCACCTTACCGGGGCGAGACACAGCTTTGGGTGGTATTCATCCGGTTAATCGCACCCTGGAACGTATTGAAGAGTATTTCTCGCAAATTGGTTTTCGTGTGGAAGAGGGGCCGGAAATTGAAGACGACTATCATAACTTTGAGGCGTTGAATATTCCCGGACATCATCCGGCAAGAGCCATGCACGATACTTTCTACTTTAGTGAATCACTGTTGTTGCGTACCCATACTTCGCCAGTACAAATCCGTACCATGGAACAACAACAACCGCCTGTTCGGATCATTGCCCCGGGTCGTGTTTACCGCTGCGATTCCGATTTAACCCACACACCCATGTTTCATCAGGTCGAAGGTTTGCTGGTGGATGAACACACCAGTTTTGCCGATTTAAAAGGTGTGTTGGATGAGTTTTTAAAGAACTTTTTTGAGAAAGATTTGGATGTTCGTTTCCGGCCTTCCTATTTCCCTTTCACAGAGCCTTCGGCCGAAGTCGATATTCAATGCGTTATGTGTAATGGCGATGGCTGTCGTGTCTGCAGTCACACCGGTTGGTTGGAAATTTTAGGCTGCGGTATGGTGCATCCTAATGTGCTGAAATCGGTCGGTATCGACAGCGAAAAATATTCCGGTTATGCGTTTGGTATGGGGGTTGAGCGACTCACCATGCTGCGATATGGCGTTAATGATTTACGGTTATTTTTTGAAAATGACCTGAGCTTTTTAAAGCAGTTTAATTAAAGCGCTATATAACAATCGTTAAAGAAAAATAAAATTCGTTAAAGTTAATAACAATCATTAAAGTTAATAAAACGCATTTAGTCAGTGTTCGATAACTGAATCAAGAATTAAACAAAGGGTGCGACGTTACCCTCGAAAAAATACGGAACAGAGTAATGAGAATCAGTGAAAAATGGTTGCGCGAATGGGTAAACCCGGATATTTCAACCGATGAATTAGCAGCACAGCTAACCATGGCTGGATTAGAAGTCGATGCCATTGAAACCTTTGGTGATGAGTTGAACGGTGTTGTGGTTGGTGAAATCGTCAAGGTAGAGCAACACCCTAACGCCGATAAGTTACAAGTCTGTGAAGTGAATGTGAATGCAGATGAAAATCTCTCGATCATTTGTGGCGCACCCAATGCAAGAGCCGGTATTAAAGTGGCTGTAGCTACCATTGGTGCTGTATTACCCGGTGACTTTAAAATTAAAAAAGCCAAACTGCGTGGCGTTGCATCCTTTGGCATGCTTTGTTCGGAAAAGGAATTGCAGATCTCTGAAGAGAGTGACGGCATTATGGAGCTGGATGCCTCGGCAAAAATTGGTGAATCGCTGGTAAAGCATCTTCAGCTTTCGGACACCGTTATTGAAGTGGACTTAACACCTAATCGAGGCGACTGTCTGGGCATGCGCGGGATTGCCAGAGACGTTGGCGTATTAAACGCAGTAGACGTTGAAGAAGTGGCTTGCACAGCGGTTAAATCATCTATTGATGATACCTTCGAAATCACTCTAGAAGCACCAGAAGCCTGCCCCCGATATGTGGGACGAGTGATTCGCAACATTAACTTGAACGCCAAAACGCCAAATTGGATGAAGCAGCGACTGGAATACGCCGGGATCCGGGCCATTGAGCCTTCCGTTGATATTACCAATTATGTGCTGCTGGAGCTTGGCCACCCGATGCATGCGTTTGATTTGAATCAGCTTAAAGGCGGCATCAACGTCCGTTACGCCAATGAAAATGAAACCCTGACATTGCTTGATGGAAAAGACGTTAAATTAACCAGCGACACCTTGCTGATTGCTGATCATGAGAAACCATTGGCGATTGCCGGAGTTATGGGCGGCGAGCATTCGGGCATTAACCGTGACACGAAAGACGTGCTGTTGGAAGCGGCTTTCTTCCAGCCCATTGCGCTGGCCGGTAAAGCCCGCAGTTATGGGCTGCACACCGATGCTTCGCACCGCTTTGAGCGGGGTGTCGATTACCAGTTGCAAGTGGCCGCTATGGAACGGGCAACCCAGCTATTACTGGACATCTGTGGCGGTGAAGCCGGGCCTGTGATTGATCAGTGCAGCAAACAACATATGCCGGTGAAACAACCTGTGCAGTTGCGCCGTCAACGAATCAGTCGCTTATTGGGTATTGAACTGACTGATCAACAAGTCGAAGACATTTTGACGCGACTGGGTATGCAGCTTGAACCTGCGGATACTGGCTGGCAAGTCACGGTGCCCAGCTACCGCTTTGATATCAGTATTGAAGAAGATCTGATCGAAGAACTGGTTCGAGTCTATGGTTACAATCGTGTGCCATCGCGCGCGCCTAAAAGCGAAATGACCATGGTCAAGCAACCTGAGCATCGCATTCGCAAATCACAAATTCGTCAGTTACTGGTGGCTCGCGGTTATCAGGAAGCCATTACCTACAGTTTTGGGGAGCCAGAGCTGCAACAGCTGATTAATCCCGATGTACCCGCCATTGAGCTGTTAAACCCGATATCCTCCGAGTTATCGGTGATGCGAACCTCGCAATGGCCTGCGCTGATTAAAGCGGCCGAATACAACTTTAATCGCCAGCAGGAGCAGGTAAAGTTTTTTGAGACTGGATTACGCTTCGAAAACCACGAGAGTGGCTTACAGCAGATCCCGACAATTTCTGGAGTAATTGGTGGTGCCCATAAAGGTGAGAACTGGGAAGGTACCGATCGACCGGTGGATTTTTACGATTTAAAGGGCGATTTAGAGTCATTATTAAAATTAACTGTAAATTCAGACAGTTATCTGTTTAAATTAGAATCTCATCCAAGTTTGCACCCGGGACAGTCGGCGCGCATATACAAGGGTGAAAAAGCAGTTGGCTGGATTGGCAAACTGCACCCTAATAAGAAAAAATCATTAGGGTTAGAGCAAGATTTATACCTGTTTGAACTAGATTTAAACGCAATTATCAAGAAAAAATTGCCTAAGTTCGTCGAACTGTCGCGATATCCTTCGATTAGACGTGATTTGGCTATTGTGGTTGATGAGCAAGTTAATGTTGCGCAACTTATTGATTTAATTAGACAAACAGCTGGAAATCTACTAAAACATATAAATATATTCGATATCTATCGTGGCGAGAGTGTTGGCTCTGGTAGGAAAAGTGTTGCGCTAGCTATGATTTTGCAGCATGCTACGCGAACGCTAAAAGATGCTGAAGTCAGCGCGATAATTGATCGAACCGTAAAACAGCTCGAAACACAACTTGGAGCCGTGTTGAGAGATTAAACCTTAAGGGGTTGTTTATGGCATTGACCAAAGCGGACATGGCAGAGCGATTATTCGAGGAGTTAGGACTCAATAAGCGTGAAGCCAAAGAAATGGTAGAAACGTTTTTTGAAGAGGTGCGAGGCGCACTGGAAAAAGGAGAGCAGGTTAAGCTCTCCGGATTTGGTAATTTCGATCTCAGGGATAAAAATCAACGCCCGGGTCGTAACCCAAAAACCGGTGAAGAAATTCCAATTTCTGCGCGTCGTGTGGTGACATTCCGACCAGGACAAAAACTTAAGGCCCGGGTAGAGGCGTATGCTGGAAGCGAGCAACAATAACGAATTAAAGCCGATACCGGCCAAGCGCTACTTCACCATTGGTGAAGTCAGTGATCTGTGCCAGGTTAAGCCTCATGTACTGCGCTACTGGGAGCAAGAGTTTCCTCAGCTGCGTCCAGTCAAACGACGAGGTAATCGGCGATATTACCAACGCGAAGATGTGATGGTGATCCGTCAGATCCGCGAACTTCTATACGACAAAGGCTTTACTATTGGCGGCGCTCGTCAGCAACTTGAGTCAGAAGAAGAAGGCAGTAATGCTTCATCTGGATTATCCGGAGAAACCGTTAAACTGCTGATTAATGAACTGGAAGATGTGGTCAGAATTTTACGTTCGTAACATTCTTCAACCAATTGTGTATACCTTGTAACCAGTTGATATTATTCAAACTCACAGATATTTAAAGCAAAAAGCAATCCTCGAAAAAGGATTGCTTTTTTTGTGTAAATCGTTATTATTGCGCCTCCCTTTAACAAAGTCAGAATGGCGTTGATGCTAAATACTTTGTTATAAATATACATTCGGAGCGTGGCGCAGCCTGGTAGCGCACTTGCATGGGGTGCAAGTGGTCGGAGGTTCAAATCCTCTCGCTCCGACCAATTTCTCTTAAGCCGACGCTCTGTCGGCTTTTTTATAGCTACTGTAAAAAATTAGTGCCTTGCTTAACGAATGACAATTTGTCGATCCACTCGTTTAAATTCTTCGTAAAAATATGAACTAAATAAACAGTAAGGATTAACAGCATGCCAATTGATAGGTTTGTGTTTAAACTTCCGTATTTCGTTTCCCTTATACTGTGTGCGCTTTTAATGGGCTGTACCACAAGTTATTCGAATAAAAATCCTGTCGGTGAAACGTTTCCTTCCGTTAAAGGTGAGAATCTGGAGAAAAGGTATATCAATCTACCTGCCGATTTGGCGAATGAGCCATCGGTTCTTTTATTAGGTTTTGTACAAAACGCTCAGTTTGATATCGATCGCTGGCTTATTGGTCTGGATATGACTAAGACGAAAGTCGACGTGTATGAAGTACCTACCATGCAGGGGATGTTTCCTAAATTCTTTAAAACTCAAATTAATGAAGGCATGCGCAAAGGGATCCCAAAATCATTATGGAAGGGAGTCATTACTGTTTATGATGATGGCGAAATGTTGCAGAAGTTTACCGGTAATATAAATCCCAATAATGCCAGAGTTATTCTGTTGGATGATTCGGGAACCGTAAATTATTTTTACGATGATGGATTTTCAGTCGATGCGTTAAATAAACTGAAGCAAAACTTGCAGAGTTTGAAAGACGATTAAATCAATCATCAAAGCGATAAAAAATATTCAAAATTTAAACATAAAAAAACGCGCTGTAAAGCGCGTTTTTTATGTAAAAGAGTGTTGAGTCTTATTTATTGAAAACTGCTGTTAATCGACTTCAACACATCACTGCCCGGGCAAAGTTCTTTATCCGACAAACTGTTTAAAGGTTTACTGGTGGTACCCAAGAGTTCATGAGTATCGGGTGTTTGAGGATTAAGGTAGAGTAATCCTGTTAACACTTCACCTTTTTCTTTGTACTTTTCAATTTCATTCATGGCCGAACGAGGGCTTGAAAAGTCCAGGTTTTCTGAAGCTTTGTGCAAACGAATGGCGGAACCATCGTGCAGTGTAATTTCTTCTGTTTTACCCGGTTCGTATTGCGTGGTGATTTCATCTTTTAATGGGACAAAATCAAAGGTTCCTGTTGCGTTCATATGCTCACGAACGTGATCGTAACTTTTGGTCGACTTGGGGGTGTTATTGAAAGTAACACAGGGCGAGACCACATCGATAAGTGCAAAGCCTCGGTGAGAAACTGCGGCTTTGATCAATGGAATTAATTGTTCTTTGTCGCCAGAAAATGACCGAGCCACAAAACCGGCGCCGAGCTGAATGGCGGTTTCACACAGGTCGATGCTCGAATAAGGATTAGGCACGCCTTTTTTGCTGGCGGAGCCTTTGTCTGCTGTGGCGGAATCCTGCCCCTTGGTAAGGCCGTAGCAACCGTTGTTCATGACTATATAAACCATGTTCAGGTTACGACGCACAACGTGAGCAAATTGGCCCATGCCGATAGAAGCGGTATCGCCATCGCCCGATACGCCAATATAAACCAGATCACGATTGGCCATATTGGCTCCGGTGGCAACCGAAGGCATGCGACCGTGAACCGAATTAAAACCGTGAGAATTGCCTAAAAAGTAGGCCGGAGTTTTTGATGAACAACCGATTCCGGACATTTTAGCGATTTTGTGTGGTTCAATCGACAGCTCAAAACAAGACTGTAATATTGAAGCGCTGATGGAGTCGTGACCGCAACCTGCACAAAGGGTTGATAAAGCACCTTCGTAATCGGCACGGGTAAAGCCAATGTCATTGACCGGTAACTGAGGGTGTCGGATGTTAGGACGAATAAAACTCATTTTCTATTACCCCTGTTCCGCTTGCAGCGGTGTAACTTTGGCTTGATCCAAAACGTTATTGAGTTGATCCACAATAAAGCTTGCTGTAATGGGCATACCGTCGTAATTCAGTATGGATACAATTTTGTTTGGATCGATTTGCAATTCATTAACCAGCAACGACTTCATTTGACCATCACGATTTTGTTCGATCATGAACACATAATCATGATCATCGATGAATTGTTTAACGTCGTTGTTAAAAGGAAAGGCTTTTATTTGTAAGCCATTAATATGCACATCATCGTTGGCAGCTTGATCCAGTGCTTCTAAAGATGCATCGGTTGAGGTGCCGTAAAAAATGGCGCCTATATTGGCTTTCTTTTTTGCTTTATGACCAACAGGTGCAGGCACCATGCTCTTTGCTGTTTCCCATTTCTTTTCCAGGCGTTTCATTGAACGAACATAGGCTTCGGAACTTTCGGTATAAGCTGCGTATTCGTCGTGTGATGAACCCCGGGTAAAGTAGCTGCCTTTGGTTGGGTGAGTGCCGGGTATGGTTCGGTAACCAATGCCTTCATCATCCAGATCAAGGTAGCGTCCCCAACGTTCGCTCATGTTTTCCAGTTCGTCTTCGGACAACACTTTGCCGCGATTCATCAAGGTATCATCATGCCACTCAAACTCATCGCTGATGTTATCGTTCATGCCCAGATCAAGATCACTTAAAATAATAATCGGTGTTTGTAAGTATTCGGTAAGTTCAAATGCCTGATGTGACATTTCAAAACAATCTTTTGGGTTGGCCGGATACAAACAAATATGTTTGGTGTCGCCGTGAGAGGCGTAGGCTGCCGGTAACACATCGGATTGTTGTGTACGGGTTGGCATGCCTGTGGATGGGCCAGTTCGTTGCACATCAATTAATACACCTGGTATTTCTGCAAAGTAGGCGAGCCCAAGAAACTCAGCCATTAAAGAGACACCCGGACCCGATGTGGCAGTAAATGCACGGGCACCATTCCAGCTTGCACCCAGTACCATACCCATGGCGGCAAGTTCATCTTCAGCCTGGATAATGGCAAAATTATTCATACCGCTTGAGGGATCGATTCTTAAGCGTTTGCAATATTTTTCAAATGCATCGACCACGGAGGTAGATGGTGTAATAGGGTACCAACCTGCTACAGTGGCACCGGCGTAAATAGCCCCCAATGCCGAACCTGTATTGCCATCCACCAAAATTTTCCCTTTGGTTAAATCGCGTTTTTCAACTTTTATTGCGCAGGTTTCTGTGTAGTTTTCTTTTGCGTAGCGATAACCCAGTTCCAATGCATGAATGTTTGGCGTAATCAGTTTTTCTTTACCTTTAAATTGATCTTGCACCAGTTCCTGAAAAACATTGAATTCAATATCCAGTAAGTAAGACAGAGCGCCCACATATATTATGTTTTTGAATAACTGGCGCTGACGGGGATCTCGGTATTCTTTGATGCAGATATCCGTCAAAGGGATGCCAATAAGGTTGATATCGGTGCGTTGATAAATAGGTGGCAATGGTTTGGTGTTGTCGTAAAGAAAATACCCGCCGGGTAATACTTCATCATAATCTTGTTTCATGGTTTGGCCATTGGTTGCCACCATAAAATCAACACCACCACGACGCCCCATATAACCTTTATCGTTGATACGAACTTCAAACCAGGTGGGTAGCCCTTGAATATTTGACGGAAAAATATTTTTTGGTGAAACAGGCACACCGGATCGAAAAATCGACTTGGCAAACATATTGTTGGCACTGGCTGATCCAGTACCATTGATGTTTGCAAACTTTATAACAAAGTCGTTTACAGCTTCTATTTTGCGCATGCTTTTCCTGCCTCTTTACCTTTTCCTGCTTTCGTTACATTGTATAAATATTTCTGCATATCCCATGCAGTTGTGGGGCAGCGCTCTGCGCAAAGTCCACAGTGCAAACAAACGTTTTCATCTTTTACCATTACTCGACCGGTTTTTAGATCGGAAGAAACATAGAGATCTTGTTCTTTATTATCCGCCGGTGCTTTTAATCGACTACGAAGGTCGTCTTCATCGCCATTTTGAATAAAGTTAATGCAATCGGTTGGGCAAATATCGATACAGGCGTCACACTCAATGCATTTGTCGGTGGTGAATACGGTTTGAACGTCGCAGTTTAAGCAGCGTTGGGCTTCGTTGTAAGCTTGTTCCAGATCAAAACCCAGTTCCACTTCCATTTTGCGGTCGCTGAGCGATTTGATTTTGTCAGCTAAAGGAACAACAAAGCGGTCGTCATCGGTCACAGGACTGTCGTAGGTCCACTCATGGAATCCCATTTTTTGAGTGACCAAATTAGTTCCTGGCTCAAGGCGTTCTTTAACGTCGATACCGTTACACATTAAATCGATTGAAACGGCAGCTTGATGACCATGGGCCACCGCCGTGATGACATTCTCCGGACCAAAGGCTGCATCGCCACCAAAGAATACTTTGGCGTTGGTTGATTGAAATGTTGTTTCGTCAACAACCGGCATGTCCCATTCACCAAACTCGATGCCAATGTCTCGTTCGATCCAGGGGAAGGCATTTTCCTGGCCAATGGCCATTAACACATCGTCACATTCCATAAAAACGATTTCGCCAGTGGGCTTTAAGCTACGCTTACCATTTTCGTCGTATTCCGCTTCGACTTTTTCGAAATTCATTCCAACCAGTTTGCCGTTCTCTGTGACAAATTCTTTCGGTGAATGATTTTCATAAATGGGAATGTCTTCGTGTTCGGTGTCTTCAATTTCCCAGGGAGACGCTTTCATTTCAGACTTTGGACTGCGCACAACAACACGAACATCTTTGCCACCAATACGCTTCGAGGTTCGACAGCAATCCATAGCGGTATTACCACCGCCTAATACCAGTACTTTTTCACCAATCGACTTGGTGTGTTCGAAGGCAACGTTGGCTAACCATTCGATACCAACATGTATGTTGGCGTCGCCGGCTTCACGACCGGGTAGCTTTTTCAGATCGCGTCCTTGTGGCGCGCCTGTGCCAATAAAAACAGCGTCGTAGTCTTTATCTAGAATCTCTTTTAAGCTGGAAACATAATGATCGAAGTGGGTTGAGATACCCATATCAAGTATGTAATTTACTTCTTCATCAAGCACAGTTTCAGGCAAACGGAATGAAGGGATTTGGCTGCGCATAAAACCGCCGCCTTTGATTTGTGCATCGTATAGTTCAATTTCATAACCGAGAGGTGCAAGATCTCTGGCAACCGTCAAGGAGGCTGGTCCTGCTCCAATAAGCGCGATGCGTTTACCGTTTTTCTTTTCCGGGATACTGGGCAGGCGATCTTTAATGTCTTCTTTAAAGTCGGCGGCGACACGTTTTAAGCGGCAAATGGCGACCGGTTCTTCATCAACACGACCGCGACGGCAAGCAGGTTCGCAAGGGCGATCGCAAGTTCGGCCCAGTACGCCAGGAAATACATTGGATTCCCAGTTCAGCATATAGGCGTCTGAATAACGACCACGAGCTATTAATCGTATGTATTCGGGCACTGGAGTATGCGCTGGACAGGCATATTGGCAGTCAACCACTTTATGAAAATATTCTGGATTTTCGATATCTGTTGGTTTCACTCGTACCTTCTTCCTTTCGTCGAAATTTCTATTGTTCTATGGTGAATTGTGTTGAATCGGAATGCCATAAATGTAGGAATATTCCGAGATTTTTCAACCATGGTATTAATTTGCTAAGAACTTCAATAAACGCTAGCTGACGCAATCATCAGCTTTGAGCACGTTGTATCATATTTTGACAGGAAAGAATATTCCGACCAGTGCTTAGATCGGGTTAAACAGTAATAACCGCAAAGAGTATGTGAATATTTGATTAAAAAGCGTACGGCCCAGGCTTAAAACCCATCAATGGGCGAGTTTTAAGCCTTTTTCGGTCCAGTTTATTGCTTCTGAGCTGTTGCTGAACGAGGGTAAATGAGTTTCTGTAAGATGCTCTAATGTACCATCAACAAACTGTCTTTTTTGTGTTTTTACTACAACTGAATCTGGCAGAGGGGTATTGCTTGTTTGGTTTTGGTAGATTGCTTCCAATGCTTTTTCGAAGTAGACATGCAATGGGATCAGTTGACTATTAAAAGGTGGGTAGGGCAGTAACGCGTCAAAATGTTGCGCGTTGGTTATTTCTATATATCGTAATTGACTGTTTTTATCCGCCGATGTTTTGTTCAGCCAGAAGTAGGGACGTGAACTGTGATTAACCTGTATCAGGCGATCACTGCGGCCATGAACAATGATTGCGGGTTTGCCTTGCAAGTTAGCCGTGGCATAGGTTTCAGTCATGCCCTGTTTCAGTTGGTTGTGAAGCGTCGATGTTAACTGCTTTTCCAGTCCTAAAACCTTTTGATGGTCGGCCTTTAACCAGGCAAGGTAACACAGTGATGTTGCCATTTTTTGATTAAACGATTGCAGTGGTTTAATGGTTTGGTGCAGCGGAGTATAAGGGCTGATAACCACGCCGGCTGTTGGCGGAATGCCGCTGCTCAGTGGCCAGATCTTTGCCAGTTGAGTTAAGCCATTCGTTGTAATGGGAGAGCTGGCCGGTACTTCAAACGCAGCACCACAAGGATCATCAAATAGTTTTAACCGGGCGTAAGAAGAAGGGTAGGTGGCTTCTAGTGCTGGCCATAATCCCATTGAAGTGTAAATAGGGCCAAGCCAGAGTGACTCTGCAGAAAGACCGGCTTTAAGCAGATTGGTTTGTGCTTGACGCGCGGCTTCATCAAGGTTTTCCGTTTCAAGTAAATGACTGTTTAAAAGCTGTTTGCAGGATAACTCCGCTTGCAATCGATAAACGGCAACTTCAGATGTGTCCGGTAATGCGGCCAGATTGGCGCAAGGGGCAAAGACACTTTGCAATAAGAAGGATTCAAGGGCATGAAGCGGCTTAATGGTTTGGTTAATATTAGATTGCTGCACCTCAAAGACATCAAGGTCAACCGATACATTAGGCTCACCGGCAACTACGGCGTCAATCAAGCCATGAGTATCCTGCTCCACTGCGCGTAATACTGCGGAGCCACCGTTTGAAATGGAAGCCGCAATCACCAGGGTATTATCGCCATTGAATGGCTGTTTAAAGTGATCCGTTAAAGCGAAGAGACCTGTTTTTGCCGCCAGTAGCGTGTGTTGTCCCCAGTCTTTTTCTGGATTGTTACCGGAATGCGCATGACGGGTGGCGACCCAGAGCCGGTCTTTGTCAGGATTATTATCCGCATTAACCCAGTCAATTGGAGTATTGGGTGTGTGCAATTTTCCTGTGAGATCAAAGGTTTTATCGAGGCCGACAAAGTAAAAGCCGGTTCCGGTGCCTTTGTCCGTGTAAGCAATGGCACAGCCTTTATTGAGTGCCCAAAAACCGCTGACACCGACAGCACCATAGATACCCCGTGAACCTGAAGACGGAGCGACTATCAAACAAGGTTGTTTGACATTGAAAGAGTCGGGAATTTGCACCGAAAAGTTTGCCGGTGACAGTGGGTAGTCTTTGGTGGTTTCGGCAAGGTATTCCACGCCGGTGATGATCTGTTTTGGTTTTGGACCGTAAAGTCTGCCAAAGCCACCCTCTGTTGTGGTATCCAGCAATGCTCGAATATTAGTGTAGTAAGCCAGTTGCCGGGACTGTTTTGGACCGGGGGCGGCGTGACTTTGTAAGCCTTCCAGTGTTAAGCCTGCCGTTAATAAGTCATTATCTGCCTTACGGGAAAACTTTTGCCATTCAATGGGCAGTGGCGTTTCTGTAGCCAGTGCTTGTTGATTCTGTTTGGTTGGTTGCTCAGCGTATAAATAAGATTTCAAAGGTGCAGAGGCCATCTTTTTGGGTTGTGAAAAGGATAGTTTAGATTGAGAAAAAGACAGTTGCGGCGAGCACATAACCATTAACAAACTTGCCAAAAGCGGTTGTTTCAATAGTAGGATTTTAAATTTCGATTTAAAAAAATCGGTGCTGTTGTGGTGTTTAAATGATTTTTTTGAAATTGACAACATTGAATATTCCACTGATAAGCTTCCTGATGGTGTCCGTCTAAACGTCTCACTGACGCAAAAATGTTTCGTTCTAATAGAGTGATAGTTTAAAAGCAGATGCGGCAAACCACTTTAATACTATAGTACTGTTTCGTTTTGACAAAATATTCAGCACTGTTATGACCTAGCAAGCGAAAGCTATTTAAAGCGTTAATTGAAATGAGTAAAAGGTTATGACGTCATCGGTTTTGATCACTGGGGCTGGCAGCGGTATTGGTTTGGCAATCGCGGAGCACTTCATAAAAAAAGATTACTTTGTCACTGTTACCGATATTAACGAAGCGCAATTGCAACAAGCCCGTAATCGTTTGCCAAATGATCGTTGTCAGTTTTTGCCGCTGGATGTGACTCAGGCAAGTTCGGTCACGACTCTGGTAGAAAAAATACAGAGGCAACCGGATGTTGTGATCAACAATGCCGGCATTCAATATGTCGCGCATCTGGAAGAATTTCCGATGGAAAAGTGGGACTTTTTAATTCAGGTCATGTTAGTCGGTGTGGCCCGTGTTACTCAGGCATTTTTGCCCCATATGAAGCAGCAAAATTACGGCCGTATTATCAACATAGGTTCGTTGCATTCGATTGTTGCGTCACCTTATAAAACCGCCTACATTGCTGCAAAACACGGCTTGATCGGCTTTGCCAAGTCTCTGGCGCTTGAGCTTGGGCAGCATGATATCACCATCAATACGGTCTGCCCCGGATATGTCAAAACCCCTCTGGTGGAACAACAAATTGCGCAGCAGGCGAAAGAACATCAGATTTCTGAGCAGCAGGTCATCGATACCATTATGCTAAAACCGATGCCGAAAAAAGCTTTTATTGAAACCAGTGAAATAGCCGGAACTTGCGAGTTTTTATTGTCTCCGGCGGCCATTAATATGACCGCCCAGGCGTTAGTACTCGATGGTGGCTGGACGGCTCAATAGTGCTTTCGATTTGAGGATATTTACCGCTGATTGACGTTGCGGTTACTGATTATTGAGTGCGAGCCAAAGCGAGTTCGGTCAGTTGCAACAGTGCCTGTTTGTAATGGGAGTCCGGCAGCACTTCAAGAGCCTGATTAGCCTGATTTGAAAAACGTTCAGCCTGTTTTCGACAATAGTCCAAAGCGCCGGTTTGTTGTATGGTGAGTAACACATCAGAAAGCTGGCTGTTATCGCCTTGTTTTATGGCGTTTCTAATTATGTCGGATTGTTCACTATTGCCGTGTTGCATGGCGTACATAACGGGCAGGGTTGGTTTGCCTTCTGCCAGATCATCGCCAACGTTTTTGCCCATGGCATCTGCGCTGGAAATATAATCAAGCAGATCGTCGACAACCTGAAACGCCATACCCAGATTAAGTCCGTATTGATGCATGGGTTCTCGTAAATCATCTCGGCCAGCAAGAATCGCCCCTAACTCACAGGCTGCGGCGAATAAAATGGCGGTCTTACGTCGAATAACCTCGTAATAATCGGATTCCGAAATATCCGGCTCGTTACAGTTCATTAACTGCAATACTTCGCCTTCTGCGATTAAATTGGTGGTGTCAGCCAGTAAGTCCATCACGGCCATAGAATGGACACGATTCATCATCTGAAATGCGCGAGAGTAGAGGAAGTCACCGGTAAGCACGCTGGCTTCATTGCCAAACAGGGCATTGGCCGTTTCTTTGCCACGGCGAAGGCTCGAATCATCCACCACATCATCATGCAACAGGGTGGCGGTATGAATGAACTCGATAACCGCGGCCAGAGTGTGGTGATGGTGTCCGGTGTAATTTAAAGCGTTTGCCGACAGCAAAACAAGATTGGGACGTAACCGTTTACCACCGCTATTTACTATGTAAAAACCAAGCTGGTTAATTAAAGCAACATCTGATTTTAATTCATTAAAAATCAACTGGTTAGTCGCTGTAATGTCCGGTTCTATGACTTGTTTTATGGCATCAAACGTGAGCGTATTAGTGGGCATTTAATCAGTGGGTTACTATGGTTGTGCTGTCGAATGGCTCTGCATGCTAGGGCTATGATTCAGTTTGGTCAAGGATAAATTGGTTCGGGTCGTTGTCGAATCTTGAAAATAAGCCTTTTTAAGTCATTCGAAAACCTGTTTTAGGCTTGCTAAACATGGGCTGATGCCGTAAAATTCGCGCCCTCTGTCGAGTCTCACATTTGAGATTCGATTTTTAATTCACTCCCGCAGGCTGGTTTTAGAAGTTTTAATCATATCTGGGGTAACATTGGAGACGTATGCGATGTACGCGGTATTTCAAAGCGGTGGTAAGCAGCATCGAGTAAAAGAAGGCCAAACGCTCAAGCTTGAGAAAATCGAAGCTGAAACCGGTTCTTCTATTGATTTCGACAAAGTTTTAATGGTTGGTAGCGGAGCTGACGTAAAAGTTGGCGCACCTTATGTTGATGGTGCCAAAGTTACTGCCGAAGTGGTGACTCAAGGTCGTCACAAGAAAATAAAAATTATCAAATTCAAACGCCGTAAGCACCATATGAAGCAAATGGGGCATCGTCAGTGGTTCACCGAAGTGAAAATCACTGGAATTAACGGTTAATTAAAGCAGGAGAAATCTAATGGCTCATAAAAAAGCTGGTGGTAGTACTCGTAACGGTCGCGATTCCGAGTCGAAACGATTAGGTGTGAAACGCTTTGGTGGCGAAACTGTTTCTGCAGGCAGCATCATTGTTCGTCAACGTGGTACTCAGTTCCATCCTGGTGAAAATGTTGGTATTGGCCGAGATCATACCTTATTTGCCAAAGCCGACGGCCAAATCAAATTTGCCGTGGCAGGTCGAAACAACCGTCGTACAGTGAGCATTGTTACTGCGTAACTGAACGATTTGTTCGATTTGAAAAAGCCTCGCATATGCGGGGCTTTTTTGTTGAAGTTGAAGGGTTTTGAAAAACGATTTTATGACCGTTCCTTGCTATTCTATTAGTCAATCATTAATCACGAGAATACAGCACCATGAAATTTGTCGATGAAGTCACTATAAAAGTAGCCGCTGGCGATGGCGGAAACGGCTGTATGAGCTTTCGCCGTGAGAAGTACATACCTAAGGGTGGTCCTGATGGCGGTGACGGTGGTGACGGCGGCAGCGTGTACCTGCTGGCCGACAACGAACTCAATACCTTGGTTGATTATCGTTATGAACGCTTTTATCAGGCCGAACGAGGTGAGAATGGCCGGGGCGGTAATTGCACCGGAGCCAAGGGTGCGGATCGTATTTTACGGGTTCCTGTAGGCACTCAGGTGATTGATGCCAATACTGATGAAGTGATAGGTGATCTGAAAACCGATGGCCAGAAGCTATTAGTGGCAAAAGGAGGTTGGCATGGACTGGGCAATACGCGATACAAAAGCAGTGTAAACCGGGCACCAAGACAGACTTCGCCTGGTTCTGATGGCGAGCGTCGTGAATTGAAAATGGAATTAAAAGTACTGGCGGATGTTGGCTTACTTGGATTACCCAATGCGGGTAAATCCACCTTTATTCGTCAGGTGTCGGCGGCCAAGCCAAAAGTTGCTGACTACCCATTTACAACCTTAATTCCAAACCTAGGTGTGGTAAGGCCCGAAGCCCATCGAAGCTTTGTAATTGCTGATATCCCCGGAGTGATTGAAGGTGCGTCGGAAGGTGCCGGTCTGGGTGTGCGCTTTTTGAAGCATCTGGCTCGTACCGAGTTGTTATTGCACATTGTTGATCTGATGCCGTTTGATGAGTCTAACCCGGTTGAAAACTTTAACGCCATTGAAGCCGAGGTAGCCAAGTTTGCCGAGTCAAATGAACCCGCTTTGGCAACAAAGCCGCGATGGTTGGTGTTAAATAAAATGGACTTGTTGGGGGATGAAGCGGATGCTTTAAGCAAAGCGTTTGTTGAGTCGGTGAACTGGCAGGGGCCGGTATTTTGTATTTCAGCGGTAACCGGCGATGGTACTGAAAATCTGGTCTGGTCGATTATGGAGCATGTTGATCAGGAGCGGCAAAAGCAAATTGATATTAAAAATAATGTGGACGAGTCGGCACCGATAGCTCCGCCACCCTTTATGGAGCTGCCAGAAACAGATTCTGACGATTGAGTTAATTCGTCGATACAGATTATTGCAGAAGAGAATTTTGCAAGAAGGATGTATTACAGGAGATTGATACATTTTTTGCAGACATAAAAAAACCGGCTGATGCCGGTTTTTTTGGATTCGTTTTCGCTAAAGCGAGATCGAATTAAGCCATTGCTTTAACTTTGGCAGTCAAGCGGCTTTTATGGCGCGAAGCTTTGTTCTTGTGAATAAGACCTTTGTTTGCCATGCGGTCTAAAACACCAGAAACATTCGCTAGCGCAGCCTGAGCTGCTTCTTTATCACCGCCACTAATGGCAGCAATTGCATTTTTCAATTGAGTGCGCATCATTGAACGACGGCTGGCATTGTGCTGTCGACGAACTTCTGCCTGGCGTGCTCTTTTTTTGGCGGATTTGATATTAGCCAAGGTTATACTCCTGCAAAAATGGTTTGCGATCCAGAAATTTAAGGCCGCGAATCATGCCTCTTTTGATAATTATTGTCAAGAGCAAGCATCAAAAAATTACTGTTTTTATCCGTGGTGACAATATAGGCACTGGTGGTATGATGAGTCGCATAAACAGTCTGCGAATAACAAACAAAATCAGGAGCTTAATCATGAGTAATAAATTAGTCGGTGCATTATCGCTGGCGGCGTGTCTGGGCGTATCCGCCGATATTGAGCGCAGCGCATATTTTACTGTACTGGGTGGTGTTCAGGATTTTCATTCCAGCAATGAGAATAACGGTACAATCATGAGCAATTCACTGGATGAAAGTGATGCCATTGCCGCCGAATTTGGTGTGATGTTAACGGATCATGCGGCTTTTCAGCTAAGTTATACCAAGTTAAATCCGGATGATGCCATTGGTTTTGGCAACGAAGATTTGGTGATGAAGACTCTGGATTATATGTACTACTTTAAAACCGAATCCAATGGCGGCCCTTACTTACGTTTAGGTATCGGTAAGTATGAGTTTGAAGATATGACAGCCGGTGGCGGATGGGATGAGTCTGATGTCGGGCGCATGGGGCTGGGTTTTGAAAGCGAGCTTTCCAGTGCGTTCAGTTTCCGTGGTGAAATTGGCATCATTCGTGATGACACGACCAAACGTTACGACACTCAACTGTTATTAGGTTTTACTGCTAATTTTGGTGGCGGATCCGATCCTCAGCCAGAGCCAGTACAAGAAGTGGTTGCGCCTGTCGTGCAAAAAAATACCCGTCAAGATTCTGATAACGATGGTGTGTTTGATGAACTGGACCAATGCCCTCGAACCGCCGCGGGTGTGGTGGTTGATCCCAGAGGCTGCGAACTGGACAGTGACGGCGATGGTATTGTGAACTCGAAAGATGCCTGTGCTGCTACGCCAACCGGTGCAAAAGTTGATGCCACGGGATGTCGACTGGTGCTTGAAGAAACCGTTCGTCGAACTCTCAATGTCAAATTTGAAACCAATAGCAGTAAATTACAGTCGGAGTTTAAGTCCGATATTGCTTCTCTGGCAAAGTTTATGACCGAGTATCCGGATACCACGGTTGTTGTCGAAGGCCATACAGACAGCACTGGTAAAGACAGTTACAACCAATGGTTGTCAGAAAAACGTGCTAGAAGTGTTGCTAACGAGCTGGTGAATACCTATGGCATTGCTGGTAACCGGGTTGATTCAAAAGGTTTAGGTGAGTCAAAACCTATCGCTGATAACAATGTTGCTGCGGGTCGTGCGAAAAACAGACGTGTAGAAGCGGTTATTGAAGCAACAGTGAGAAAAGCGCAATAATTATCGACATTCTGCAATGTAAGCGGTGTTCATTAAAAGCAGCGGATGATTGAAGCAACCCTTGCTTTTGTCATCGCGGCTATTTGTCACTGCGATATATATTGCCATTAAAATCAAAAGGCCTCTGATCACTCAGGGGCTTTTTGTTGTAAAACTGGGCTGTAAAACAAAATTATATTGATCAAAATTCGATATTTAGAATTTCATTTAGTTAAAAAGCTAATTAAAAACATCGATCATTTATCACAGGTCAATCCATTATGAGACAACGCTATTGAGTTTAACGATAAATAATCATGGCTGGACTGAAAAATGAGCCTACTTAAGTCGGGCGCTGTTGTCAGTGTAATGACTCTTTTGTCGCGCGTATTGGGCCTGGTCAGAGATATTGTTATTGCTAATATTCTTGGCGCACAGGCAGCGACCGATGTGTTTCTTGTCGCGCAAAAAATACCTAATTTTTTGCGCCGGCTGTTTGCCGAGGGCGCTTTTTCACAGGCCTTTGTCCCAGTACTAAGCGAATATCAACAACAACGTGACAAACAGGCCGCGCTGCATCTGGTGAGCAAGGTGTCTGGCACACTGGGTGTGATTTTATTAGTTGTAACTCTGGTTGGTGTATTAGGTTCTTCGGGGCTTGGTGCCATGTTTGGCGCAGGCTTTTTAAGAGAAGGGCAGTTGCATAAGTATTATCTGGTTTCCGATTTAATTAAAATTACCTTTCCGTACATCTTCTTTATCAGTTTAACCGCCTTTGCCGGCAGTATTCTTAACAGTCTTGGCCGCTTTGCTGTACCAGCATTTGCCCCTGTATTACTTAATGTTTGTATTATTTTTGCTGCTATCTGGATTTCACCGTTATTAAGTGAGCCAGTTGAAGCTCTGGCCTGGGCTATTTTTGTTGCTGGTGTGTTACAGCTGCTGATCCACTTACCTTTTTTGTGGCAGCAAGGGTATCTTGTGCGTCCCAGCTGGGGTTGGCGAGACAGCGGTGTTCGCCGGATATTAAAACTGATGGCACCCGCCATGTTTGGGGTGTCGGTGTCTCAAATTAATTTGCTGCTGGACACCATCATTGCTTCATTTCTGGTGACTGGCAGTATTACCTGGTTGTATCTGTCTGATCGCATGCTGGAGTTTCCGCTGGGCATTTTTGGTATCGCCATCGCAACGGTTATTTTACCCAGCTTATCGCGCGAACATGCTTCCAATAGCCGGGCGGGAATGAGCAAGTTACTTAACTGGGCGCTGCATTCTGTTTTTCTTATTGGTCTGCCAGCGGCTGTTGGGCTGTTTGTGCTGGCCGAGCCAGTTATGTTGGCGGTTTTTCAGCACGGCGAATACACCCTTGAACATGCCTATCAATCATCCTTGAGTTTGCAGGCCTACGTTCTGGGTTTATTAGGCTTTATGTTTATTAAGGTGTTGGCCACCGGATACTTCTCTCAACAAAACACAAAAACACCGGTAAAAGTTGGCATTATTGCCATGGTGGTTAATATGGCGTTTAACTTATTGTTATTTCAACCATACGGTCATGTTGGTCTGGCGATAGCAACCGCCATTTCAGCCACTATTAATGCCAGTTTGTTGTGGATTGGCTTAATTAAAAATAAATCTCTGGTGATGGATAAACAATGGTTATGGTGGGTTACACGGGCTCTTTTGAGTGTTATCGCCATGACAGCCGTTATTCTGTTATTACAATCGGATATGGCAAGCTGGCGTGATGCCAGTGTTATTGACCGTGTGTTCGAGTTAGCATGGTTGATTGTCTGTGGTGGCCTGACCTATGTGGTTTGTATGTTTGTGCTGGGGTTTCGTATTCGAGAACTGAAATCCTACGCCAGCTCTGTCACCACACAGGGCAATGCGTTATAATCCGGCGCTTTTAACCTATCGAGTAGTCTTTGCTGTATGCAATTGATCCGGGGACTTCAAAGTTTAACTGAGCAGGCACATGGGTGCGTGGCAACCATTGGTAAGTTTGATGGGATCCACTGTGGTCACCAGCAAATTCTTGATGCTGTAATTGCCAAAGCAACAGCCATGAATGTCCCATCTGTGGTGATTTTGTTCGAACCCGATCCGCAGGAGTATTTTTTAGGCGATAAGGCACCGGCTCGATTAACCCGGTTTCGTGAAAAGTGGTCGGAACTGGAGCAGTTGGGTATTGATAAAGTACTTTGCTTGCGCTTTAACCTTAAGCTTGCCCAGATGCCGGCAGAAGATTTTATTAACGATATTCTGATTCGGCGACTTAAAGTGCGTCATCTTATTGTTGGCGACGATTTTCGATTTGGCGCATCGAGACAAGGTGACTTTACACTGTTGCAGCAAATGGGTGAGCAATATTTTAGCGTGCAAAGCACCGCATCCATTATGCAGGGAAGTGAGCGCATCAGCAGTACCTTGATTCGACAAAAGCTAGCGGACAATCAACTCGATGATGTTCGTTTATTATTAGGGCGCAATTTCACCATCAGTGGGCGTGTGACCCACGGTGACAAAGTAGGGCGAACCTTAGGTTTTCCCACTTTAAATATTCCATTGAAACGTAAAGTGTCGCCGGTAAAAGGTGTGTATCTGGTTCGGGTCAGTGGGGTATCGGATACGCCTCGTTATGGTGTTGCTAATGTCGGTGTCAGGCCTACATTGGATAAGCTGGTTTCACGGCTTGAAGTGCATGTATTGGACTTTGAGCAACAATGTTATGGCGCACATGTAACCGTAGCGTTTTTACATAAATTACGAGAAGAACAAAAATTTGCTTCGCTCGATGAATTAAAGCAGCAAATTACTCAAGATATACAACAAGCAAAACATTTGATTTCTAATTAACAGATTCGATAAGACGTCACACTTGGAAAAAACTTATGGCTGATTATAAGCACACTTTGAACTTACCGAAAACAGACTTTCCGATGAAGGCCAGTTTGGCGCAGCGTGAACCTGAAATGCTGAAGAAATGGCAGCAAAACGATATTTATAAAACCATTCGTGATGCCAGTGCAGGCCGCCCTAAGTTTGTCTTGCATGATGGCCCTCCCTACGCAAACGGAAACATTCATATTGGTCATGCGGTCAACAAAATATTAAAAGATGTGGTGGTTAAATCTCGCAGCTTAAGTGGTTTCGATGCACCTTATGTACCGGGTTGGGATTGTCATGGATTGCCAATCGAACATGTGGTTGAAAAAAAGATCGGTAAGGCTGGCGTTAAAGTGCCGTTTGATAAGTTTCGTGAAAAATGTCGCGACTATGCGGCAAAACAGGTGGAAGGGCAGAAGAAAGATTTTATTCGGTTGGGTGTGTTTGGTGAATGGGATAACCCCTATTTGTCCATGAACTACCAGTTTGAGGCAAACATAGTTCGCGCTCTGTCTAAGGTGATTAAAAATGGCCACCTGCACAAAGGAGTAAAACCGGTTTATTGGAGTGTGGTAGGTGGTTCTGCGTTGGCGGAAGCCGAGGTTGAATATCACGACAAAACCTCTCCTTCGATTGATGTTCGCTTTAAAATGTCTGATGAGTGTTTGCAGAAGTTTCAATACAGCAATGATGAAAACCTCAACGCATCCGCTGTTATTTGGACAACCACCCCATGGACTTTACCTTCTAATCAGGCCATCTCTATTCACCCGGAACTCGAATACGCTCTGGTTAAACTTGATTCGGGATCGGGTGATGAACTGCTGGTGCTGGCGAAAGATATGGTTGCCGCCATTATGGAACGCTATGAAATCTCTCAATACGAAGTTGTTGCGACGGCTATGGGTGAGTCTTTAGAGTTGTGTCAGGTTCAACATCCTTTTTACGATAAGCAGGTGCCGTTAATTTTAGGCGACCATGTGACCACGGAAGCCGGTACCGGACTTGTGCATACAGCACCCGATCATGGCGCTGACGATTTTAATGTAGGCAAACGTTACAATCTTGAACTGTTAAATTATGTTGGACCCGATGGCGTGTATTCTGGTTCGACACCATTGTTTGCTGGTGAGCATGTATATAAAGTTGAAGATAAAATTTGTGATGTTCTAGCTGAGAAGAATGCTCTGGTTAGAAAAACAAAACTGACACACAGCTATCCTCATTGCTGGCGAACCAAAACACCGCTTATTTTTCGTACCACACCGCAATGGTTTATCAGTATGGAAAAAAATGGCCTTCGCGATCAGGCGATGAAGGAAATTAAAAATGTTCAGTGGGTGCCCGATTGGGGACAGGCAAGAATTGAAGGCATGGTGGATGGCCGTCCTGACTGGTGTATTTCGCGACAGCGTACCTGGGGAGTGCCTTTATGTTTGCTGGTTGATAAAGAAACCGGTGAGCCGCATCCTGAATCCGTCGCTATTATGGAGCAGGCTGCAAAGCACATTGAAGAGAAAGGAATTCAGGCCTGGTTTGATCTGGATATTACGGATCTAATCGCTCATGATCACGACCGCTATATGAAGATCGACGATACTCTGGATGTCTGGTTTGATTCAGGTGTGACCCATGCCTGTGTACTTGCAGTTCGGGAAGAGCTTCAGGAGCCGGCTGATATTTATCTGGAAGGCAGCGATCAACACAGAGGCTGGTTCCAGTCTTCACTGTTAACCGGTGTAGCGATTAATAATCGTGCACCTTATAAAGCCGTTCTTACTCACGGGTTTACCGTGGATGAGAAAGGCGAAAAAATGTCGAAATCAAAGGGTAATGTTGTATCACCCCAAGAAGTGATTAATCAGCTGGGTGCTGATGTGTTACGACTCTGGGTTGCTTCCACCGATTATCGTGGTGAAATTGCCGTTTCAAATGAAATTTTAAAACGTACTGCAGACACTTATCGACGCATTCGTAACACCAATCGTTTCTTATTGGCGAATTTGCATGGATTTGATCCAGCCACTGACATGGTGGTAAAAGACGATATGTTGCCCCTTGATCGCTGGGCAGTCGACGCAGCATTGCAGGCGCAAACTTCGATTAAGGCGTCCTATGAGAGTTATACCTTCTGGCAAGTCGTTCAGCAAATCCATCACTTCTGCGCCATGGATATGGGCGGTTTTTATCTGGATATCATTAAAGATCGTCAGTACACCGCAAAACGTGGCGGGCTAGCCCATCGCTCCTGTCAGACGGCGTTGTATTTAATTTCTCAGGCAATGGTGCGCTGGATGGCGCCTATTATGGCGTTTACCAGTGAAGAAGCCTGGCAGCATTTACCCGGTGACAACAGCGATACTATTTTCACGGAAACCTGGTTTGATGGTTTGTTCGAGTACACGGACAATACAATGACCAAAGCCGATTGGGAAAATATTCGCACGGTGAAAGCGGCGGTCAATAAAGCCATAGAAGCCATGCGCAGTGATAAAGTGATCGGTGGTTCTCTGGAAGCCGAAGTGGTGGTGCATGCGCAATCCCCATATTTTGAAAGCTTACAAAAACTCAAAGATGAAATGCGTTTTGTGCTTATTACCTCGCGTGCCGAAGTGGTTAATGAGCAGGGTGGTGAAGCAACCGAGTATGAGGGCATAGGTTTATCTATAGTTAGTTCAAAGTATGCCAAGTGCGAACGCTGCTGGCACAGACGAGAAGACGTTGGCAGTAATAAAGCTCACGAGTCCCTTTGTACCCGGTGCGTTGATAATGTTGACGGCGAGGGTGAGCAGAGAGAGTTTGCCTAATCATGAGTCAGTTATCCTTGAATAAGTTGTTTAATAGTGGGCTGCGCTGGATTTGGCTAACAGTATTGGTTTTGATTATTGATCAATGGACCAAGCTTTGGGCCAACGAGGCCTTGGCTGGTGGTCAGATAATTGAGGTGATGCCTCACTTTGATTTCCGCTTGGCTTATAATTATGGAGCGGCATTCAGTTTTCTGGCGGATGCCGGTGGTTGGCAAACCTGGGCGCTATCCATTTTTGCCATTGTTATCAGTATCGTATTACTGGTCTGGTTAAGCCGGTTAAAACACACCGAACGCTGGCTTAGTATTGCATTGGCGTTGGTGTTGAGTGGCGCCATTGGCAATGTTTATGATCGTCTCAGTTACGGTTATGTGATTGATTTTATTGACTGGTATGTGTCCAAGTCTGGCTACCATTGGCCGGCGTTTAATATTGCCGATGCCGCAATTTCCATTGGGGCTGTTATGTTGATTATCGAAAGCCTGTTTTTTAATCATGATGACAAAGATAGTGAAATGGTTAAAAGAACTGGCTCTGATAAAAAGCCCAGTCCTAACAAAAAGAGTGAAAGCAAGTCCAAATGACAGAAGTGATTGATCAAATTGTTGAACAAGACAGTTTAGTTTATACCCATATGACGCTTAAGCTTGGCGATGGCAGTGTTGCCGATTCCAGCCGGGCAAACGGTAAGCCATCGGTGATTGAAATGGGTGGCGATGCGATCAGTCCGGCAATGGAAAGTGAGCTGCTAGGCTTGAGGGCAGGAGAGTCAAAGTCTTTCACGTTATCCGCCGAAGATGCTTTTGGCGAGTCGGATCCAAATTTAATTCAATTTATGGATTTGCATCAGTTTCCATCGGATATCGAGCTTAAAGAAGGTTCGGTGGTTGCATTTGAGCAGCCTAACGGCAGTTCCGTTCCCGGTATAATCAGTGAGATACAGGGGCATTCGGTAAAAGTTGACTTTAATCATCCTCTGGCCGGTCAACGGATAACATTCGACGTTGAAATTTTGTCGGTGAACACACCGCCTACCACCCATTAAGGTGACACTATGGAAATTTTGTTAGCCAATCCTCGCGGCTTTTGCGCCGGTGTCGATCGTGCCATTGAAATTGTTAACCGTGCGTTGGAAGTGTTTGGCGCTCCCATCTATGTGCGTCATGAAGTGGTCCACAATAAGTTTGTAGTCGATGGGTTGCGCGATAAAGGCGCTGTGTTTGTTGAGCATATTTCAGAAATTCCTTCAGACAGCATCTGTATTTTTAGTGCGCATGGGGTATCACAACGGGTCAAGCAAGCGGCAAAAGAGCGTAACCTCAAAGTATTCGATGCCACCTGCCCATTAGTTACCAAGGTCCATATGGAAGTCGCACGCGCCAGTAAAAAAGCGCAGGAATGCATTCTTATTGGTCACAAAGGTCATCCGGAAGTTGAAGGAACCATGGGGCAATACGACAACAGTGAGTCAGGAATTTATCTGGTTGAAACGGTTGAAGATGTAAAGCAGTTGGCAGTTAAAGATGAGAACAACTTGCATTTTGTCACTCAGACCACGTTATCCGTGGATGACACCAAGCAGATTATCGATGCGTTACAAACACGATTCCCCAATATCCAGGGACCCAGGAAAGACGACATTTGCTACGCTACACAAAATCGTCAGGATGCCGTACGGGAGCTTGCATCTCGAGCTGATCTTTTGCTTGTAGTAGGCTCTCAAAACAGTTCAAATTCAAACCGCCTGCGTGAACTTGCCGAAAAAGAAGGGATCACCGCTTACCTGATTGATAATGCTGAGGAAATTCAAGGTGAGTGGCTAAAAGATGTTTCTAAAGTAGGGGTTACTGCCGGTGCATCTGCGCCCGAAATTCTCGTCAAACAAGTAATAGAGCAACTAAAGTCTATGGGTGGAATTGAAGCCGAAGAAATCGAAGGCAAGCCTGAAGATATCGTATTTGTATTACCTACGGAACTTCGCTAACAAGCGATATTTCACCTTAAATGTGATTGAGTTCGCATTTGAAATCAGTCACTTAACCGCTTATCGGCAAGCCAAATGCGCTTGTCGCCCCTCAGTTGTATGTTCAAAGTAACGCGTTAATATTAGATTAAGGTTTTTTAATTAGATGAATGTTAATGCGAAATCAAGGTTTTACCCTCATTGAGCTTTTGGTGACTGTGTCAATGGTAGCTATATTAGCTGCATTTGCAATTCCAGCATATCAAAGCACTATTCAAAGAAATCAGCTTACATCTTGTTCTAACAAAGTGGCTTCTGCGGTTCAGTTTGCCAAGTCAGAAGCTATTTCATCGAAACAGACGATTGTTGTACAGATTTTAAGTGGGGACAATCTTCAATATAGAGTCGGCACTGATGCTGATGAAAATGATGCAGTAGAAAATGACGATCTACTACAAGCACTCGAGTGCAGTGGTGAAGGTATATCACTCAATGTTACTGATAGTGTTACTCATATTGCTTTTGGTCCAACAGGATTTCGCAGTGATGGCCAGGGAATTATAAATTTTTTGACCTGTAATGAAGTTGGAGCGGGAAAGGTTTTTACCGTTTCAAACGGTGGTAGTGTCAGCAATCACGATGCTGCCTCAGGGAGTTGCTAATGAAATTTGTTAAGACAGATGGTGTTTCCCTAATAGAAGTTCTTGTAACAACGCTGATTCTAGGAATTGGCCTTTTAGGTGTCGCTGCCATGCAAGTAACCAGCGTTAACAGTTCTCAGGAAGGCTATTACCGAAGTCAGGCAACTGAGATAGCTGAGTCAGTCGCGTCGAGAATGCGAACAACAAGAATGTCCATTTATGACGGAATAACAACATTTGCAGATGTGATTGAGGATTATGCTGGTGAACCCTATGACTGCTCTGCTGTGAAGTCTTGTATTGGAAGCGACTGTAACGATGAGGAGCTAGTTAACTTTGATAAATGGCAGTTATGCCAGGTGGCAAGCCGTGATTTGCCTGGCGGTGAAATTTACGTGAGAAACGTTAGTGGACTGCGCAGTAGAGTTGCTGTTTCATGGGATGTAGCACAAGCGCGGCAAGATACTGGGCAGAGAACTATCTTGAATAACCAATGTTCGAGTGTAGGTGTACCTGATAATCAGGGGAAAGATTGTGTTGTATTGGAGATTATCCCATGAGAGTAGCCTTCAATAAAAACAGTGGTTTTAGCTTAGTCGAGTTGATGATTGCTGGGATCCTTGGGCTTATTTTGCTTGCTGGTGTGATTTCCTTAATGTTAGGGACAAAACAAAGTTACAGGACTCAAGACCAGCTAGGTGGTTTGCAGACTGATGGCCGGTTCGCTTTGCTTTTTATTGAGCGATTTGTAGAGAATGCGGGCTGGTTTGAGGATGTTGCTCCAAGCATTGATTCAGCAGTATCGTTTAGTGATATAGCAGATGGTGGCGCTACTGGTAATGATACTTTGGCCGTTCAAACAGAAGTGCCTGCAGGTACAGGTATAGATTGTAACGGAAGCAGTGTTACAGGAACGGTCGTTAAAAATATATTTTCTCTTTCTGGAGATAGTTTAATGTGCCTTGGTAATGGTGGCGCTGTCGCACAACCTATTGTTGAAAATGTACAGTCATTCCAGGTGCTGTACGGTCTCGATTCTGACACTGATGGTGTTGTTAATCAGTATGTTAATGCAGCAGGTTTATCGGATGCAAAAGAAGTAATTTCTGTACAAGTGGGGCTTCTTCTTAGATCAACCGATAATGTTAGAAACCAAGCAGAAGAAGAAACATTTGATGTATTGGATATGTCACTAGACACAAACGATTTACGATTAAGACGGGTTTTTCAGAAAACTATTATGATTCCAAATCAAGCATTTTTAGCTTTAAGAAGTGAGTAAAGAGGAATTTATTGATGTTCAATTCTAAACAGAACGGCGCTGCATTGTTTGTAGCATTAATTTTGTTGGCTGTTCTAATGGTGTTAGGGATTACAGCCGTAAGAAACAGTGTCTTGCAAGAACGAATGGCCACTAACATGCATCAGGGAAATATGACATTTAGTGTTGCTGAGTCTGGCGTAAATGCTTTTACTGAAATGGCGAATGATGGTGATGATGAACTAGATACTCACATCTTGCATAGGGTTCGAGTGGCTGGAGGCCCGGTTGAGTTTTGTGTCAATGAGCAGGGTAAAGAAGGAACTTGTGGAACTGATAAGTTTGATGGTTCAGAAATTGAAGCAAAGCTTACTATTGAGGCACGAGGTTGCAAGCCAACTCTATGTACCGGATTTAGTACTGGAGAAGGAAAAGGTGGCTTGAACTGTCAGCTTTATGAGGTTGACTCAACCAGCTCTGGTTATGAGTTGACAGATTCTGTTGAATTATGGGCTTTTCAGTTAACTGCTTTTTGCAGTGGACAAGATTCTTAAGTTTAAGATTACGCAATGCATATTGCGGGAGGTAAGTAATGGGTAAATTGACAAAGTATTTAAAAGTGGCAGTTTTTTTTAGCATTTACACTGCATTTTGCGTGTCGTCGGCCTATGCAGACGATACAGAAATTTTTTACAGTGAAAGTAACCGGAATCCACAAATACCTAATATTTTATTCATTGTTGACACCTCTGGAAGTATGAGTTCAGATGCGACTTCAGACGAAGACGGTCCTGACAGGCTTGAAGTCGTTCAGAACACCTTGCTTCAATTGATTGAGACTTTGCCAGAATCAAATGTAGGGCTGTCACGATTTACGGTGCCCGGTGGCCCTATTTTATACCCTGTTACCAATATTAACAGACCGATTGACCCAAGTGTTGTTGCGCCAATCGATAGGGGGATTAATGATGTTGAAGAATACACCGATGGTAGTGAGACTTTAGTTGGTGGTACGTCCATGGATTTGAATACTCATAATACAATTGGATTACGGTTTGAAGATCTTTTAATTCCTCAAGGTGCACTGATAGTTTCCGCCTCTATTTCATTTACAAGCAAACAAGCTTCCAGTGGCGATGCTGCTTATAGAATTTTTGCCGAGAATGTTGATGATGCAGCTCAGTTTACAACAAATCCAACCTCTGTCAGTTCAAGAACATCAACTACGGCTTCTGTTGACTGGCAGCCTACTGACTGGGAAGAAGATGTTTCTTATTCTACACCTGAATTGAAAACAATGGTTCAGGAAGTTGTGGATCGAACTGGCTGGTGTGGCAGAAATGCCATGAGTTTTAAGGTTCAGCATCTGTCCGGTGATGAAAGACACGCCTATACTTACGAAACGCCGGGCGGAACAGCACCTGTTCTAAGGGTAAAGTATTCTTCTGTATTACCGACCGGTGCAACGGGCTGTATAAAAGGAAGTATCAATTCTCAGGTTTCGGCTTCAAAAGATGACTTTGAGTTTACTCCTACTCATACCAGAGATGGCAGTTACCTTAATATGAAAAACAATAATGATGTAGGTTTAAGGTTTAAAAATATTCTTGTTCCTCAAGGAGCAACCATCCGAAGAGCGTTTATTACGTTTTATGCCTGTGACACTCATACATCCAGTTCTTCTAACACTATTTATGCATTGGATATGGATACTGCTACGTCAAGAAACAAAGATTTTCCTGATGCGGCCAAAGCACCCGGGGTATCCTGGGCTCCTGGTGGATGGCAAAGTGGTCGTAACTACAATACAGTTGATCTAAGTACTAGTGTCCAGCACGTTATAAATCGAACCGGTTGGCTGCCTGGTAATGACTTAGGCTTCTATATTGAATCGACTGGTAACGAACGTTGTGGTACCACCCGTGACAATAATGTCAATAGAGCGCCAAAGTTATACATTGAATACGAAGGCCGCTATCAGCCTAATACAATTACTGCACGTGAAGATCTTAAAAATGCGGTTAGAGGGTTAACCCACCAAAACTGGACACCTATTGCTGATGTTATGGCTGAAGCTGGATTATACTTTAAAGGTGAAGAAGTCCGGTATGGTTTGAATAGAGGGAGTTTTGATAATCATAGAGCTAATGCTCGAGTTAGTCATCCAAACTCATATTTCGGTACTTTAAACAGGCCGTCGGGCTGTACCGATACTAACCCTTCATCTGCAGATTGTAAGTCTGAGTATATAACTCAGGGTGCTATGTACGATTCTCCCATTAAGGAAGCCTGTGCAACCAACCATATTGTATTTTTATCCGATGGTGAACCTACCTGGATGGATAGTGACACACCAGCGCTTTACAATCGCTGGGAAGGAGAATCTTGTGACGATGGTTTCAGTGATACTACTAATGGTAGAGGCGGAAATTGTGCTATTCAAATTGCTGGTCACCTCGCTTCAACTGATTTAAATGACGTCCTCAGCAAAAAGCAAACTGTTCGTACTCATACTATTGGTTTTGGTATCGACTCCGAAGTTCTTAAAAGAATGGCTCTTGCGGGTAACAACAAATCTAATGCGCTTACTATGAGCCTAAAAGAAGATGGTAAAGATATAGAGATTGATGGTTATTATTCCGCAAATGATCAAGCGGATCTATTGGAAGCTTTTAAAGCAATTGTTGGTGATATTCGTAAAGTTAACTCTACTTTTATTGCACCCGGCCTGTCTGTAAATCAGTACAATCGCTTAACCCATAATGATCAACTTTATTTTTCATTATTTAGACCAACCGATAAACCAGTTTGGGAAGGCAACGTTAAGCGATATCAATTAGATGGCGGGAAAGTGGTCAGTAGAACGCTTGATGCAAATGGTGAACCAAAGCTAGCAGTGGATGACACTACTGGTCAATTTGAAGATTATGCTAAAAGTTGGTGGAGTTCTAAACAAGATGGAAATGTTGTGCCGGAAGGTGGTGTTGCAGAACAACAAGAAGTTGGAAGAACATTATACTCAAACTTAAATAATTCATCTGAATTAACCTCTGCCGCTAATACAATAACTACTGACAATGCAAATATAACACTAGGTATGCTTAATGCAGTAGATGACGAAGATAAGGAAGCGGTTATAAAGTGGGGACTTGGTTATGATCTAGCAGATAGCTCAGACTCAACGCCACATAGAGTTATTGGTGACCCGCTTCATTCAAGACCTACTTTGGTTGCCTATAATACACCCAATAATACAACAACAGATCCAGATGACTTCATTGAGAGATCGGTCTTTTATGTTGGCACTAACAATGGCTATTTACATGCCTTTGAAGCAGAAACCGGTAAAGAGGTTTGGTCATTTATTCCCTCTGAATTGCTGCACTTATTAAAACATGCAAAAGAAAATGACAGTACCACTAGCCATAAATATGGCATGGATGGCGAAATTGCTGTTTATGTGGACGATGCAAATGGCAATTCAGCCGCGGATGAAGGAGAGTCTGTATATTTGTATGCTGGTATGCGACGTGGTGGAAACTCCTACTATGCTTTTGATATTACAGATCCTGATGCGCCTTCTTTAATGTTTCATTTAAATAGAGAAAATGCAGGATCCAAGTTTACCCGGTTAGGGGAAACTTGGTCACGACCTGTCATTACCCGAATGAATATTGGAACAAATGAGTCAGAAAAGAATCGTCTAGTGATGATTTTTGGTGGTGGTTATGATGATGCTCATGATAGCACCGAACAAGCTTCTGTAGATGCCACTTTAGGTGACAGAGTCTATATTGCTGATGCATTAACAGGTGAGCATATCTGGGATTCCGGCTCAGTATCTGCTGTTAATTCAATGGATGCAGTACCATCGAATATTAAAGCAGTAGATTTTGATAATGATGGCTTAATTGACAATATTTATGTATCAGATTTAAAAGCTCAGGTTTTCAGATTTGATGTTGATAATTCTACTGGCAACATCACTGGTGGTCGAATTGCAAATCTTCAAGGGGCTGGTGGCTTGGTCAATAACCGACGCTTTTACGTTTCTCCGGACGTGGCTATTTTACGAGATCCTATAACCGGTAAAACATTTGTGAACGTCACCATTGGCTCCGGTTATCGTGCAAACCCACTTAATAAAACAGTTAACGAGATGATATTTTCATTGAGGGATTATGGCGCATTCAGTGGCACATTCACTAAAGATATTAACATCTCTGACTTGGTTCAGCTAAATGGTAACTTCGGTGATGCTGAAAGTGGTGAAAGTAAGGTTCTCGAGGCTATAAATGATGACGTTAATCAAAAGTATGGCTGGTACTATGATTTTTCAACTATCGGCGAAAAGGTTATGGGGGAAGCGGTTACATTTAACAATAAGATTTTATTTACAACTTATTTACCTCCTTCATTAACATCGGCATGTGAAGCTGCTGCTGGAAGCTCAAGATTTTATGCCATTTCTGCACTTGATGGACAACCTTATATCGACACTGATAATAACAATATCATTGACGAAAATGATTTGTTTTTAAATTTGCCTGGCGATGGTATTTCACCCGAACCGCAAATTCTATTGCCTACTAATTCAAAGCCAATAGTCATAGTTGGACGAAATGTATTGGACGGAGTTTTAAAAGAGCCTCCATTACGGCTGACTCCGGTTAAGTGGCGTCATATTCAGGATTAAATTAAGAGAATGTTTTATATGAAAAAGTCAGGTTTTACTCTTGTTGAGTTGATGATAGTTGTCGCCATTATTGGTTTGGTAGCTGCAATTGCTTATCCTAGTTACGAGGCTTATATCGTTCGCTCAAAAAGAGCGGACGGTATGGCTGCAATGTTAAACGCAGTAAGTGCAATGGAAAGGCATCGAGCGGTTAATATGCGCTATACCGGAGCGGCTGCAGATACTACATTTGAAAAAGACATTCCTGTTGGTGAAGCGAATCCTTATTATGAGCTGTCATTGGGTACAGTGACGGCATCGACTTACATTATTAGGGCAACGCCTCAAAACTCCATGACCGGTAAAGATGGTGCATTGTCTATCAATCAAGCCGGGGTTAAAACTTGGACCGATAAAAATGGCAACACAAGCAACTGCTGGCCAGAAAGTGGTAATAGCTGTTAACTTTTTACTTTAACAATCATTCCAAGGCCGCTATTGCGGCCTTTTTCTTGTTTATTAGACTCTCGTTATTGACCACTATTTCAGGTAGAATTGCGCCTCATTTAAACACTGTCAAAGTGCCATGCGACTATCTGACTTTAAATTTGAATTGCCTGATGAGCTAATTGCGCGTTATCCCGCTGAGCAGCGTGATGCCAGCCGTCTGCTGCATTTAAATGCGGCTGCGGAAATATGTGATCGTCAGTTTTCGGATATCGTGGATTTAGTTGGTTCTGATGATTGTTTAATTTTTAATAATACAAAAGTGATACCGGCTCGTTTATTAGGCTCTCGTGAGTCCGGCGGCAAAGTAGAAATATTGATTGAGCGAGTGCTTGATGAGTGCGAGTTTATTGCAATGGTCAAAGCCAGCAATTCGCCTAAGCCAGGCTCTTTGATAAATGTTGCTGATTATCAATTTGAAGTAACCGGGCGAGAAGGTCAGTTTTTTAAGCTGAGCACTTTAGATCGTTCAGTGCCGGTGATGACTGTATTAGAGCAGCATGGTCACATGCCGCTTCCACCCTACATTGATCGGGGTGATACAGCATTTGATGCAGAGCGATATCAGACGGTCTACGCCAAAGAATCAGGCGCAGTGGCTGCGCCAACCGCCGGATTACATTTTACCGGGCAGGTATTTGAGCAGCTCAAACGTAAAGGTGTGGCCTGGGACTTTGTGACGTTACACGTGGGATCAGGCACATTTGCTCCGGTTAGAGTTGATAAAATCGATGAGCATCAGATGCATTCGGAACGATTTTCGGTGCCAGAATCGGTAGTCGAGTTGGTGAAAGCTACCCGCCAGCGAGGCGGCCGAGTGATAGCTGTAGGGACTACCAGTGTTCGATGTCTTGAAAGTGCTTCGCTGAATGGTGAGTTACAGGCAACATCGGGTGATACCGATATATTTATTTATCCCGGTTATCGGTTTAAAACAATTGATGCATTAATAACCAACTTTCACTTGCCAGAGTCGACCTTGATTATGTTGGTTAGCGCTTTATGCGGTAAAGATAATATCTTGAAAGCCTACCAACACGCGGTGGATAATCGCTATCGTTTTTTCAGCTATGGCGACGCAATGTTTTTAGAACCCCAGTTTTTAGACTCGCAACCGGAGTCAACTGCCGATGATTCACTTTAAGAGGTCAAACAGTGGAATTTAAATTGATGGCAACCGATGGTGTTGCTCGCCGTGGTGAATTGAGTTTTTCGCGTGGCAAGGTGCAAACACCTGCTTTTATGCCAGTTGGTACTTACGGTACGGTAAAAGCCATGTCACCCGATGACGTTAAAGCCATTGGTGCGGAAATCGTTTTGGGAAATACATTCCATTTAATGCTGCGTCCGGGTACTGAAATTATAAAACAACACGGTGACTTGCATGATTTTATGCATTGGCAAGGGCCCATATTAACGGATTCCGGTGGTTTTCAGGTGTTTAGTCTGGGCGAATTGCGCAAAATAACCGAGAAAGGGGTTGAATTTCGTTCACCGATTAATGGCTCAAAAGTATTTTTAGGACCTGAAGAATCGATGCAGGTTCAGCGTGATCTGGGCTCTGATATTGTTATGATTTTTGATGAGTGCACGCCTTATCCGGCCACCTGGGAAGAGGCCAAAAGCTCCATGGAGATGTCCCTGCGTTGGGCCGAGCGCTCTAAAACAGCCCATGGCGATAATCCTAATGCGTTATTTGGCATTGTTCAGGGCGGCATGTATGAAGATTTACGGCAAGTATCCGCAGAAGGTTTAAAGCAAATTGGGTTCGATGGTTACGCGCTAGGCGGTTTGTCTGTGGGCGAAACCAAAGAAGAGATGAAACAGGTACTGAATTACACGGTGCCATTATTGCCTGAACAAAAGCCCCGTTATTTAATGGGGGTTGGCAAACCAGAGGATATTGTCGAAGCGGTTCGTCGTGGTATTGATATGTTTGACTGTGTTATGCCCACACGAAATGCTCGAAATGGTCACTTATTTACTGCCGATGGCGTTGTAAGATTGCGTAACAGTCCCCATAAAAGGGATACCGGCCCAATCGAAGAGGCTTGCGATTGTTACACCTGCAAAAATTACAGCCGGTCGTACCTGCATCATCTCGATAAGTGTGGTGAAATTTTAGGCGCCCGGTTAACCACTATCCATAACTTACGTTATTATCAGCGGTTAATGGCAAGTTTGCGAGACGCCATTGAAACAGGTACATTGGCCGACTTTGTGGCCGACTTTTATCAACGCAGAGGGCTAGATGTCCCTGCGCTGAATGAAAGTTAACCAGTATTAATATTTTATTTTTTAACATTTAAATTTTAGGGGATTACTATGTTATTAGCAGCGCAACCAGGTGGCAGCCCAGTCAGTTTCTGGATCATGATGGGTTTATTTGTTGTTATTTTTTACTTTTTGATTATTCGTCCTCAATCAAAACGTCAAAAAGAACATAAAAAAATGATTGAAGCCATCGATAAGGGTGATGAAGTATCGACGGCCGGTGGAGTGCTAGGCAAAGTAAACAAAGTAACTGACAACTACATCATCATTACCATCGCCGATGACGTTAATATAAGTGTGCAAAAACACGCAGTAAACGCGGTTTTACCGAAAGGCACTTTAAAGTCGATTAAAGAATAAACTCAAATTAAGAGTACTATCGATAAAAAATAATAAGGAATCAGTATGATTTTGGGTCAACCACGACAATTGCCTTTAAATACTTTCCCCGCGTGGAAGTATTTTATGGTTGTTATAGTTATTGCTTTAGGCGCGTTTTTGGCTTTGCCAAATTTATTTGGTGAAGATCACGCGGTACAAATTTCCGATAAAAATGGCAGTGAAATTCCTAAAGAGTTAATTGTAAATATCGAAAAAGCCATTAAAGATGAAGGCATCAAGATTAAAAGCCATGAGCTAGAAGGCAGTCGTGGTTTAATCCGATTAGTAAACTCTGACGATCAAAATGAAGCCAAACGTATTGCGTTTCAATATATTGAAGGGCACGACGAAGAGTCCATAAAAAATAATCTTATTGTTGCCGCAAATTTGGCCGCTGCAACACCCGATTGGATGGCTGATATTGGATTAAGTCCAATGAAACTGGGGCTTGATCTTCGGGGTGGGGTTCACTTTCTGTTAGAAGTGGATATGGATAACTTGTTTGAAAAAGAGCAGGAAAAAGCCGTCACCACGATTAAGTCGGAGTTGTACGACGAAAAAATCTATCACGAAGGTGTTTCCGCTACCGATCAAACAACCATTATTGCAAAGTTTAAAACGGAAGAACTGCAGCAAGAAGCCTTCTCTAAATTAAATAATCAATTGCAAGGGTTTACAATCAATGATCGTGAAGTAAATGGTGAGTTCCAGTTGGTGTTTCATATAACCGATGCCAAAGTTAGAGAAATCAAAGATTTTGCCATTAAACAAAACATCACCACTTTAAATAATCGTATTAACGCCATTGGTGTTGCTGAACCATTAGTACAGCGACAGGGCAGTGACCGAATTGTGGTTCAATTACCGGGTATTCAAGATACCGCCAGCGCGCGTAGCATTATCGGTGACACCCGAACACTAGAGTTTCGTATGGCGAATGATCGGCGAAGTGTGGCTGATGCAATAAATGGTCGAGTACCGTATGACTCCGAGTTACTGTATGAAACTGACGGGCGACCAGTACTGGTTTATAAAAAAGTGATGCTCGATGGTGAGCATGTTACCGGTGCGGGAACCAGTTTGGACGAGAGAGGATTGCCTCAAATCAATATAAGTTTGGATTCGGTTGGTGGTTCGATTATGACTAAAGAATCCAGTAAAAATATTGGTAAACGAATGGCAATTGTACTTACTGAAGTCGCTCCTATTTTCAAGAAAAATGAATACGGTGATTTTGTTAAAAATGAACAAGGTGAGTTAATTAAAATAGATGAAGAAATAAATAAAGAAGCGGTCAGTGTAGCAACCATACAATCGACACTGCCAGATCGCTTTAGAATTACCGGTTCATTTACGCAACAGTACGCTAGTGACCTTGCTCTAATTCTAAAGTCAGGTTCGTTAAAAGCCCCAATCTATATTGTTGAAGATGGCACCATTGGTGCAAGTCTTGGCCAAGAAAATGTTGAGAAAGGTTTATTCTCAATTGTCATTGGTTTTGTAATGGTGCTGGCGTTTATGTTGGTGCGTTATAAAGTATTTGGTGTGGTCGCTAATTTGGCACTGCTGTGTAATCTGGTACTTATTGTTGGTGTAATGAGTCTTATAGGCGCTGTCTTAACTCTGCCGGGCATGGCAGGTATTGTATTAACCGTTGGTATGGCGGTTGATGCGAATGTGCTTATATTTGAGCGTATTCGAGAAGAGTTAAAAGATGGCGTATCTCCAGCACAAGCGATCCATAACGGTTACGATGCAGCATTCTCAACCATTGCCGATGCAAATATTACAACGGCGATTGCCGCACTGATTTTATTTGCCATTGGTACGGGTCCTGTTGCCGGATTTGCAATAACTCTTTTATTCGGTATTTTAACTTCAATGTTCACAGCAATTGTCGGAAGTCGTGCACTTATCAACTTGATTTACGGTGGCAAAACCGTAAGAAAGTTAGCTGTGTAACGGAGGAGAAAAATTATGAACTTTAATATTCCTTTTTTAAAATTTAAAAATATCGCCGTTATATTTTCAGCGTTATTATTGATCGGCTCTATCACATCGTTAGCCACCAAAGGATTAAACGTTGGGTTGGATTTTTCTGGCGGAACCATGATCCAGGTAAAGTACGATGAGCCTGTTGAAATTCAGGAAATTCATAAAGCCCTGGATGCAAAAAATATTCAAGGCGCTGTTGTTCAATACTTTGGCTCTTCTTCGGACGTTACCATTAAGCTGCCAAATAACATTGATATTGATAACGATAAACTCGACTTTGTTGTTTTATCGGCACTGGAAGCAGAACGGTCGGATGTTAAAAAAGTCCGACGTGCTTTTTTAAGCGCTGCCGTTGGTGACGAGCTTAAAGAAGACGGCAGTCTCGCTTTAATGACTGCTCTATTTTGTATCATGGTGTACGTTGCTATTCGATTTGAGTGGAAGTTTGCTCTCGGATCGGTTGCGGCATTAGCGCACGATGTAATTATTGTTGCTGGTTTCTTTTCTTTTACTCAGGTTGAGTTTGATTTGACCGTATTAGCAGCAATACTGGCTGTTATCGGTTACTCATTGAACGATACTATTGTTGTTTACGACAGAATTAGGGAAAACTTTCTGAAAATGCGTAACGGCAGTTCGCTTGAAATTATGAACCGTTCACTGAATCAGACATTAACTCGAACATTAATTACCTCGATAACAACTTTGTTGGTATTAACCGCGTTATTTGTATTTGGTGGAGAGCTGATCCACGGATTTGCTACCGCATTAATCGTTGGTGTACTTATTGGTACCTACTCATCGATTTATGTTGCCAGTGCAGCGGCGCTTGCTTTAGGCGTGAAGAAAGAAGACCTGATGCCACCGGAAATTGATAAAGAAGGCGCTGATCAAGATCCATTAATGTAAAGCATTTTAAGTAATGTGATTAAAAAGGCGGTTAATACCGCCTTTTTTTATCTTTTGATAAAGCAGCTTTCAATTCAATTAAAATGAAATACGTTTTAAACCTGACTTGATCATTATTTTTGTGGCAATTTCTTCTATTGATTTACTGGTTGTACTGATATAAGGAATTTTCTCTTTACGCATTAAGGCTTCAACTTCACGCACTTCAATCTGGCATTGTTTTAATGAGGCGTACTGGCTGTTTGCGCGGCGTTCGGTTCGTATTTCATGTAGCCTGTGCGGCTTTATGGTTAATCCAAACAGTTTGTGTTTGTATTTTTTCAGCATCGGCGGTAACTTTAAATCTTCCATGTCTTCTTCGGTAAACGGGTAATTGGCAACCTGAATACCAAACTGCATCGCCATGTAAAGTGACGTTGGCGTTTTGCCGCAGCGTGAGACGCCCACCAAAATTAATTCGGCTTTATCGTAATAGCGCGTGGTAGCACCATCATCGTTATTCAGTGCGAAGTTTACGGCATCAATACGTGAATCGTATTGACCCTTTTCATCGTAAGAGTGGGTTTTTCCCACACGAAAGCCCGACTTTAAACCTAATGCATCTTCCAGTGGACCGATAAAGGTATGGAAAAAATCGAAAACCAGACCTTTACTTTCCATAATGACCTTGCGAATTTCCGGCGTCACTATGGTGTCAAAGACTATGGGTTGCGCTTCACCTTGCTCTGCAGCGCGATCAATTTTTTGTTTTGCCTCAAGAGCTTTTTTCTCATTATCAATAAAAGGCAGCGAAATTTTTTCAAAATCTGCCTCTTCAAACTGACTGAGCAGCGATTGACCTAACATTTCGGCGGTTATGCCGGTGCGATCTGAAATAAAGAATACGGTACGTTTCATATTTTATGTCCATCAAGTACAATAATGCCTCACAAAGTATCGCCAGATTCGCAACATAAAACAACATCTGGCTCAGGAGAAATTCAGGAGAGAAACAGTGCAAGACTATGTCCTCTGGTATGACGGCTTAGGAATGGACGATGTCGAAGTGGTTGGCGGTAAAAATGCATCACTCGGTGAAATGATCAGTAATCTGGCAAATGTTGGTGTGAGTGTACCCAATGGCTTTGCGACGACTGCTTCAGCGTTCAGAACCTTTCTCAGCCAAAGTGGCCTTGACGATAAAATCCACAAGGAACTGGAAACATTAGACGTTGACGACGTCGATAAATTGGCGGAAACCGGCGCCAAAATTAGACAGTGGATCATTGACACACCACTGCTTCCTGAGCTTGAGCAAGCCATTGAGCAAGCCTATAAAACGCTAAAAGGCGATGCAAACGAAGAGTTTGCGGTTGCTGTGCGCTCTTCAGCCACAGCGGAAGACTTGCCCGATGCCTCTTTTGCTGGTCAACAGGAAACCTTCCTGAATGTTCGTGGCTTTGACAATGTAAAGCTGGCGCTAAAAGAAGTATTTGCCTCATTATTTAACGATCGGGCAATTGCCTATCGTGTTCATCAGGGCTTCGATCATAAGCTGGTGGCTTTATCCGCCGGTGTACAAAAAATGATCCGCAGTGATATAGCCGCCAGTGGGGTTATGTTCACAATGGATACCGAGTCAGGCTTTGATGACGTTGTGTTTATCACCGGTGCTTACGGATTGGGTGAGACCGTGGTTCAGGGCGCTGTGAATCCGGATGAATTCTATGTGCATAAACCCACCTTAAAAGCAGACAGACCCGCCGTAGTACGTCGTAATTTAGGCGGTAAAGCGATTAAAATGATTTACGGTGACTCGGACGAGCATGGTAAGTCCGTTGATACGGTTGCTGTCCCAATGGAACAACGACAGGCATTTTGTATTACCGATGCTGAAACCGAAGAATTGGCGCGTCAGGCTCTAATTATTGAGCAACATTATCAACGGCCCATGGATATTGAGTGGGCTAAAGACGGTGCCGATGGCAAGCTCTATATTGTTCAGGCTCGGCCAGAAACGGTAAAAAGCCGGGATAACCGCAATGTTATTGAACGTTATCTATTAAAAGAAACCAGTGATGTGCTAACGACAGGTCGCGCCATTGGTCAACGAATTGGCAAAGGCCCTGCGGCGGTTATCAGTGATATCAGTGAAATGGCGAGTGTAAAGCCCGGTGATGTATTGGTAACGGATATGACCGATCCGGACTGGGAGCCGATTATGAAGCGTGCCTCAGCGATTGTGACCAATCGAGGCGGTCGAACCTGCCACGCAGCAATTATTGCCCGTGAGCTGGGTATTCCTGCGGTTGTTGGTTGTGGCGATGCCACCCAGCACATCAGCAAAGGGCAGGAAGTTACTGTCTCTTGCGCAGAAGGCGATACCGGCAATATCTATCAGGGCTTGCTTGATTTTGAAATCAGTCAAAATGCAGTGGATAACATGCCCGATCTAGCCTTCAAAATTATGATGAATGTGGGTAATCCTGATCGCGCCTTTGACTTTGCACGACTGCCTCACGCTGGTATTGGACTGGCTCGACTGGAGTTTATCATCAATCGTATGATTGGGGTTCATCCAAAAGCACTGCTCGGTTTTGATGACCTTGACGATGATGATTTAAAAGAACAGATCGAAGAGCATATGGCGGGTTACTCGTCACCAAAAGAGTTTTACATAGGCAAGTTGGTAGAAGGTATATCTACTCTGGCATGTGCGTTTGCGCCCGAAAAAGTGATAGTTCGTATGTCTGACTTTAAGTCAAACGAATACGCGAATCTGGTGGGTGGCCATTTATTTGAACCTGAAGAAGAAAACCCCATGTTAGGGTTTCGTGGTGCTTCGCGGTATATCTCGGAAGAGTTTCGCGACTGCTTCCAGTTAGAGTGCGAAGCTATTAAGCGGGTGCGCAATACCATGGGATTCACCAATGTAGAAATTATGATCCCCTTTGTCCGCACCACTGATGAAGCACGGCAAGTGATCGAGCTGCTGGCTGAAAACGGTTTAAAACGCGGTGAAGACGGTTTACGCGTGATTATGATGTGTGAGTTGCCTTCGAACGCGATTCTGGCCGAAGAATTCTTGCAACACTTTGATGGTTTTTCAATTGGCTCAAACGATTTAACCCAGTTAACACTAGGGCTGGATCGCGACTCAGGTATTATTTCGCATCTGTTTGATGAGCGTAATGAAGCCGTTAAAGCTTTATTGGGTAAAGCTATCAAGGCCTGTAATGATGCCGATAAATACATAGGTATATGCGGGCAGGGGCCTTCGGATCACCCGGATTTAGCCCAGTGGCTGATGGAGCAGGGCATCGACAGTGTTTCGCTTAACCCCGATACCGTGATTGAAACCTGGTTGTTCCTTGCGGAGCAGTCTCAATAACGACTGGGTATTGAACGATAAAAAAGCCGCTTTTAAGCGGCTTTTTTATGCTTTGGGCTCTACTTTTTCAGTAATTCTTAAGGCAAAATATTGCGCTGCAAATAGTGTGTGTCGGGTTAATATGCTAGATTGCTGCAATCATTTAAAACAGAGTTTTAAACGTAATGAGCGCAAGCGATTCTATCGATAAAAATAATCAACAAAATACGCAATCACTTACCGGGTTCCACTCACCGGTTGAGCGCCTGAAACACTGGCAACACCACACACCTGAAGCCATCTTTTTACGCCAGCCGGATGGCAAACAATGGCAGGAATATTCATTTCAGACGGTATGGCATCAGGCATCTTGTATAGCCCACTCATTATCCGATTTACCACCCCGCAGCCATATTGCAATCTATTCTTTAAATTGTGCTCACTGGTTTATTGCCGATCTGGCTATCTTGATGGCAGGACACATTAGTGTGCCTATTTATCCGACGGCGGGTGAAAAAACCATCTCCTATATTCTTAACCACGCGGATATTGAACTCGCTTTTGTCGGTAAGTTATTTGACTGGCAAGCCAGGTCTCATTGTTTTAGCAATATCAAATTGATCTCTATGTTTGATCGAAAAATGGCGGAGCCAAAAACGGCAATACCTTATATCGATGATCTTATTGCACAACATTCGCCTTTAGAACATGTGTATGAAGCCAATGCTGAAGAGCTGGCAACCATAGTTTATACCAGTGGCACAACCGGTGATCCCAAAGGTGTTCGTCTCTCTTATCGTGCAATCAGTTCGGCGCTCAACTCAGTTGAGAAAGTCTTTGAAATTAGGCAAAGCGATCGATTTTTTTCTTATTTGCCACTTGCCCATGTGGCTGAGCGAATGGCGGTTGAAATGTGCGCCGTCTATTTTGGTGCTCAGGTCAGTTTTGTTCAGTCGCTCGATCAGTTTGCCAGCAATTTGCAATCGGTTAAACCGACCATCTTTTTTGCTGTGCCACGCATATGGCTAAAATTAAAACAAAAAGTTGAAGCAAGGTTAGGCGGTCGTTATATCGCTAATTGTTTGTTTCGTATGCCTTACATCGGTAATTTTTTGAAACAAACGGTTTTAAAAAAACTGGGCTTGTCGGAAACACGTTTGGCGTTGTCAGCTGCCGCCAGCTTGCCCCGTTCAACTTTAAACTGGTTTGATAAAATAGGCATAGAAATTTGTGAAGCTTACGGGTTAAGCGAGACCTGCGGTTTTTCTCACATCAATTTACCGGGAAAGCGGCGTGCCGGTACAGTAGGCCAACCGTTTCCTGATGCGCTGTGCACCATTGCTAGCAATGGTGAAGTGCTATTAAGTAATCCAAGTCTAATGGACGGCTACCACAAGCAAGAAGAATTATCGGCGCAGGCGGTTCAGGATGACTGGTTTCGCACCGGCGATCTGGGTGAAATCGATGAAGATGGTTATTTAACCATTACCGGACGGGTCAAAGATATTTTTAAAACATCGAAAGGTAAATATGTCTCACCTGTGCCATTAGAAAAACAGCTAACTGGTGAGTTAGAGGCGGATCATCTTTGTGTACTGGGCGCTAACTTACCTTACCCTGTTGTGGTTGCTGTGGTTTTGTCCGCCTGGAGCGACTCTTTTAAGAAGTCTTACACAAAACACGTTAAACAGTGCCTGGAAGCGCTTAACAAAACCCTGGAAAAGCATGAGCAAATCAAAGGCATGCTAATCGTAAATGAAGACTGGACCGTTGAGAATGAATTGATCACGCCGACATTAAAATTAAGACGGCAAAAGGTAGAGCAGCGTTATGAACAGGAGCTGGCGTCAATTTTTGATACAAAAAACACGGTTGTCTGGCGTGATATTTCACATTTAAATGTGACATAGTAGCCGCGATAAAATTCAGTCAAATTTGTAGTGAATACCAAATTAAACTTGAATATACAAGTTGACTAGTCATTCATTAAGCTACAGAGTCTTTATTCGGTTAAAAATAGTCGTTAGTATTAGCTAAGATTACATGAAATTACTGGTTAGTAACTATACAAGCTTGCCGTTATTGATTGAAAAGTATTGATTGAAAAAATAATGTTTCAATTGAATAACGTTTAATCAGAAAAATAAAATTTACTTAATAAGACCATTTACATTTAAAAATCGAAGAGAGGATAGTTAACGTGAATCGATTAATAACAGGGGGGTTATGCCTGCTGCTTTTAGCTCCGGCGTTTGCCGCAAAAAAGCATGTCATGACATTAAAAGAAACCGTAACAACGCAATATGTTGGCACGTCGAAAGTATCGCCCGATGGCAGTAAAACAGCCTACACTTTAGTCATCCCAAGAGAACCTTATCAGTCGGATGATGGTGGACATTATGTTGAGCTGCATATCACTGACAATAACGGCAAGTCACGCCCTTACATTACTGGTGAAGTGAATGTTTCGAGCATTGCTTGGAGTCACAACAATCAGTATGTATACTATTTGGCCAAACGAAATGACGACAAGTTTAAATCACTTTATCGTATACCTGTTGATGGTGGTGAGTCTCAAAAAGTATTTGAGCACACCAATAATATTGCATCATTCAGTTTAAATCATACGGGTGAATCACTGCTTTATATCGCTAAGCCTAAAAAAGATAAGCACGAAAAAAAATTAAAGAAAAAAGGTTTTAAAGCAGAAGTATACGAGGAAGATGCCGAGTTCTCGCGTGTCTACCGGGTGGACTTAACCAAAGACAAGAAAACCTCAGAAGTCCTTAAAAATATTGATGAAAATGTGCTTTCTATTGAGCATCATCCCAGTCGTGATTTATTTTTAGCACGAGTAACGCCAACGCCTCATATTGATGACAATTACACTCGCTCTCAATATAAAGTGTTTAAAACCAATGGTGTGGCTACGCAATCATTCAAGACGGAAGGAAAGCTTGGTGCTGCGCACTGGTCTCCTGATGGTCAATACGTTGCTATCATTGGTGCTGAAAATAAAAATGATCCGGCAGCGGGGCGTTTATTTGTTGCCAACAGTCGAACGGGTAAATTAGATGAAGTGTTAAAGAATTACCAGGGGCATGTAAAAGATATTGCCTGGACTTCGGATTATCAACTGACCTATCTTGGGCATATTGGCACATCCAGTGAAGTGGCAACAATCAATCTGGATTCTGGAAAGGTTGAAAACTTATTACCGCTCGGACAAGCTGCGCTTAGCAGTTTTGATGTGGACAGTAATGGCAACAATATGGTTGCAACCATGGGAACGCCACAACACCCAAGAGAGGTGTACTCGGTATCCGACGGTAAACTTAAGCGTTTAACAAATTCCAATTCCTGGCTTGAAGATATAAAAATGCCAAAGCAGGTTTCCATGACTTATCAGGCTAGAGATGGTTTGTCACTGGACGGCATTTTTGTTTATCCGGTGAACTATAAGAAAGGCAAACGCTACCCATTGATTATGATGGTTCATGGCGGTCCGGAAAGCCACATCAGTAATGAGTGGTTAGATCGATATTCTTATCCAATTAAACACGCAACCGGTAATGGTTTTGCCGTGTTTTTACCAAACTACCGTGGCAGTACAGGTAAAGGTGTTGAGTTCAGTAAAAAAGGTCAGGCCGATTATGCCGGTGCTGAGTTTAATGACCTGGTGGATGCCATCACGCATTTATCCAATGAAGGTCTGATAGATAAAGAGCGAGTAGGCATTACTGGTGGTTCTTATGGTGGTTACGCTTCGGCGTGGGCAGCAACTGCATTAAGTGAACATTTTGCCGCAAGTGTTATGTTTGTGGGTATATCAAATCAATTGTCCAAGTTTGGTACCACCGATATTCCTGTTGAAATGTACAACGTACACGCGCGAAATTATCCGTGGGATAAATGGCAGTGGATGTTAGAGCGCAGCCCTATTTATCATACGGGTAAAGCGAAAACGCCAATTCTGATCATGCACGGTAAAAACGATACGCGAGTACATCCGGCACAGTCGATGGAACTGTATCGTTATATCAAAACCCGTACAGAAACTCCGGTTCGTCTGGTTTACTATCCCGGCGAAGGTCATGGTAATCGTCGCGCCGCCGCGCAGCTTGATTATGCACAGCGGCTAATGCGTTGGATGAATTTTTATCTGAAAGGGAAAAAGAAAGGTAATAAAATTCCTCCGTTTGAGCTAGACCACGCCAAGCAATTAGAAGACGATAAAGAAGATAAATAAAAATACATTGCCCGGTAAATAACATTTATCGGGCAATGTTTGTTTTACGAGGGGTAAAACAATGTTTGTTAAACAATTCTCTATTAAGCAGGCTTCCGCTATTGCGTTACTGGCATGGGGGGCAACCGCTTGCGCCAATAACGATCAAACTAATGCAGCAAACCAAAGTAAAGTTGCAGGCTTTGAAAACGATACCGCTAAAATGCATTCGATTGTTGAACAAGTTTCAGCAAATCGCATTGAACAGGATATTCAAAAGCTAGTGAGCTTTGGCACTCGCCATACGTTATCGGAAACCCAGTCAGAAACTCGTGGTATAGGTGCGGCACGTCGATGGATAAAAGCCGAATTTGAAAAAATTTCCAGGCAATGTGGCGGTTGTCTGGAAGTCATTATGGTGAGTGACACTATATCGGGCGAGAGACGAATTCCGGAACCTACCGAAGTGGTCAGTGTACTTGCGATTCAACGAGGTGAAACCGATCCGAATCGCTTTGTGCTTATGTCTGGGGATATCGATTCCCGAGTGACGGATCCGTTAAATGAAACTTCCGATTCACCGGGGGCAAACGATAATGCGTCAGGTGTAGCGGGTACTATTGAAGCCGCTCGTGTTTTATCGCAACGTAAATTTAACGGCTCGATCATTTATGCCGCATTAGCGGGCGAAGAGCAGGGTTTGTTTGGCGGTAAAATTGTTGCCGATTACGCATTAAAACAAGGCTGGAAAATCAAAGCGGTATTAAACAACGATATGATCGGTAATATCGAAGGCATCAATGGTGTAATCAATAATACGACCGCACGAATTTTTTCCGAAGGGACGCGCGTGGTTGAAACTGAAAAAGAAGCCCGCATACGACGGTTTACCGGCGGCGAGGTAGACTCGCCCAGCCGAAACCTTGCCCGATACATTGATCGCATGGCCGATGAGTATATTCCCAACCTGGATACCATGCTGGTTTATCGGCTTGATCGGTTTGGCCGTGGTGGTCATCATCGTCCGTTTAATGCCGTGGGCATACCCGGTGTGCGCATTATGGAAACCAATGAACATTATGATCGACAGCATCAAGATTTACGCACTGAAAATGGCGTCACTTATGGAGACACTATTGATGGCGTTAATTTTGACTATGCCGCTAAGTTGACGGCGTTAAATGCGGTTTCTTTGGCGGGTATGGCGTGGGCGCCGGCACCGCCCTCGGGTGTGGAAATATCTGGTGCTGTTCAACCCAGCACAACCTTAAAATGGCAGCCTGCCGCAAAAAATGAACAGGCAAACTTGGCGGGTTATAAAATCTATTGGCGTTATACCGATCAGCCCCAGTGGCAATTCAGCCGGTTTGTGGGTAATGTTAATGAGTACACGTTAAAAAATGTGGTCATTGATAATTATTACTTTGGGGTCGCCAGTGTCAGTAAAGACGGCTTTGAAAGCCCGGTTGTGTTCCCTGGTCCTGCGGGTTCATTTGGTGATTGATAGAGCCAAGAAGGCTTTGAAAAAATAAAGGAAATAAAGCTTATGCTGCCTGTTGCTAAGGTTTCTTTACGGCGTTTATTACCCGCTGATCTTGCTGTATTTTTTGACATGCAACAAGACAAAGATGCCATACACATGGCAGCATTTACCGCACAAAATCCCGAGGATAAAGCAGCCTTCGAAGACAAATGGCACCGCATTTTGACCGATGCGGATATTAAGTTAAGGACTATTTTGGTCAGCAACGAAACAGGTGAGCAATCAGTTGCCGGTAATGTTGTTGTATTTCCTTCCGAACTGGGTAGAGAAGTCGGCTTCTGGATTATTAAACAATTTTGGCGTTGCGGCGTAGGTCAGCAGGCTGTTTCATTGTTTCTAAATGAGTTAAAGGAACCAACACTCTACGCGCGATCTGCGTTTGATAATTCTGCCTCGATAAAAATTCTGGAAGCCAATCACTTTGTTTATCAATCATCCGAAACCAATTACGCCTGTGGTCGTGATTTAGATGTGAAAGAACATATTTATAAACGTTGCAGTTAAGAAAATATCAAGTAACAGCGTTCGTTTGTGCAAGGTTTAAAAGGTTCGAAGATTGCAAATTCATAAAGATTAATTAGTGAGTATTTTAAATAAAGGAGTAATGATATGAGACGTTTTATTTTATTAATATCCCTCTTAACCTGTAACACCCTTATGGTATTTGCTGCAGATATCAAAGGTTCGAAAGACCATCCTTTAGCAGGCCGGTTCGAAGGCTCTGAAATTATTATATACAGCCACAGTAATTTCGATGAATACCGACTGATTGTTAAGCCTTTAACGTCTAATGGCAGCTTAGAAACAAAAAATGCACAAAATACAAAACGACTGGAAGGAGAGCTTTATCGTATTACCTATAAAGCACCTGAAGGGGCAAGCTCACTTGCTGTTTTTAGAGCCTATCAGGATGCACTGTTCGCTAATGGTTTTGAAAGTTTGTTTGAGTGTAATGGAGAGAGTGCGTGTGGTAATGGCAACGGGTATAACTTTAATCGCCGCTCTCCCGGACGAACGTTATCGCAACGCTTCATAAATACTAAGGGTGATAGTACTCGATATCAGGCACTTAAAAAGTCCAGTCCGCAGGGTGATGTTTATGTTTCCTTGCATGTTGCTGAAGAGCGTGGTGTTTACGCGCAAGTTGATGTTATTGAAGTAAAAGCCCAGAAAAGCAAGGTGGTTTTAATTAAAGCCAATGAAATGTCAGAGAAAATTGATCAAGATGGGAAAGTTGCTTTGTACGGATTGTATTTTAATACCAATAAAGCAACCATTAAAAATGACTCAAAGCCGACGCTAGATGAGATAGGAAAGTTATTAAAGAAAAACTCTGACTTGAAGTTACTGGTTGTAGGTCACACTGATAATCAAGGTGGGTTTGATTATAATATTAAACTATCACAGCAACGTGCGGCATCAGTAAAAAATGTTTTGGTTAACGATTATGGTATAAAGGCTTCCCGATTGAAATCGTGGGGCGTTGGTTATACTGCTCCAGTGGCGAGCAATAAATCTGAGCAAGGCCGTAGCGAAAACCGACGTGTGGAGCTGGTTGCCCAGTAAGACTATTGATTCAGGTTATGGTTGCAATATAAAGAACATTGTTTCTGCTGCCTAAATATTTCAAAACATTTATCCATAACTTGAATCTATTTTCAGTTTTTGCATTTCTGACATAACCTTTTTATGTGATTTCGCAGATTCAACAACGAAGTGCAAGGTTAAGCAAAAATAGCTTAAAGAGGTAATGTGTCAGTGTACTTGGAATTTAAGTTCGAAAACGAGCTTTAATCAACAAACGCTCGCTCAATAACATAATCACCTTGAACGCCAATTTTGGGGCTGATTTCGAAGCCAGCGTTATCCAGTAGCTCTGATATATCTTGCAGCATTTCCGAGTTGCCGCAAATCATGGCGCGATCATGTTCAGGATTAAGCCCATCAATGTCCAAGTCTTTAAACATCTGCTTACTGTTGATCAGCTTGGTAATACGGCCCTGGTGTTTAAAGGGTTCGCGGGTGACGCTTGGGTAATAGACTAGCTGATTCTCGATTAGCTCGCCGATGTATTCATGCTGAGGCAGTTGGTTTTCTATAAAGTCTCGGTAGGCTAGTTCCTGAATAAATCGAACACCGTGACATAGAATTATCTGATCAAACTTTTCGTAGGTTTCCGGATCTTGAATAATACTGATAAAGGGGGCTAAACCGGTGCCGGTTGCAAATAAAAACAGTCGTTTGCCAGGTTTTAGATCGTCAATAACCAATGTGCCCGTTGGCTTTTTACTGACAACAATTTCGCTGCCTTTAACCAGATGCTGTAATTTAGAAGTAAGGGCGCCATCGGGCACTTTAATACTGAAAAATTCCAGATGCTCTTCATAATTTGGGCTGGCAATACTGTAGGCTCTAATGATGGGGCGGGTTTGCTCTTCTGGCAATCCAATCATTAAAAACTCACCGTTACGGAACTTTAAACTTTGGCTGCGCGTGGTTTTAAAGCTGAATAAGTTATCGCTCCAATGGTGGACATCTAGTACTTTTTCTACGTTCAGGTTTTTCATATAAAGTATCGGTAACTCGCCATCATTCTAAAATTACGACTGCCCATTGCCTGGGCGATCGGTTAATACTCTGTACAGCAGGGCATTATTGATTCGCGCCGCATTATACCTGTCTAAAAGCTGTACAGACACAGTGAACCGTGAATTTTTAAAGTAAAAGTATTGATTTACTGCAGGATTTATTGTGCGAACGATAATCATTATCATTAAAAGGGGTTGATTTGTCAATAATAGCTCGTGATTTTCAATAATCGAGACTTAATTGAGTTAATTAGTCTGATCAGAATTTATTGATAGAGACTGCTATCTATATGTTTGTCTGCATAGATCAAGACTTTGAGCGTTCATCCAGCTTTTTCAGAGCTATCGGCAGCAAGGTAAAGTCGATAATCAGGGCCACCAGTAATGTCAGACACAACAGGGCGCCAGTACTGCTGGTGGGCGTAAGAGGAGATGCCATAAGGGTCGCAAAGCCGGCGACCAGTATCACAGTGGTGGTGATTAAGGCTTTACCAACAATATGAAATGCATAATCGATGGATTGTTGCGTGGATTTGTTCAGCTGATGTCTGGCTCTGGCGTATTTGGTTAAAAAGTGTACGCTATCATCGACAATAATACCAAGGCTCATACAAATCACCACAGACAGCGCCAGATCGATATAGCCTGCGGTTAGTCCCCAAAGGCCATAAGCGATAAAACCGGGAATTAAATTTGGCAACAGGCTTATGGCGCCGTATTTGAAGGACTTTAATACAACGCCGATTAAGGCACTGATCACTAATAGCGCAATAACACTGCCGAGGATCATTTGAACAATATTACGGTGGGCAATGTGTGCAAAAATATGATCCATGCCGGACAATTTTAATGTGATGCCATCCTTCGTTATTGAATTAAAAAACTGCATCAACGACTGTTCAAATTCGATCAACTGCTCCGAGTCCATTGGCTGTAATAAAATACTGGTTCTTGAAGCTGAGCGATCATCGATGACCCATTGATCCACACCCAGCCCTTCGGGCAGCGACAATTCGTATAACAATAAATATTGCGCAGCCAGAGGTTGCGAGTCTGGCATCTTAAAGTAATCCGCTTGATCGGCGTGCATGTTCTGGTTAAGTCGTTTAAGGGTATAGCCATAGCTTTGAATATGCTTAATCGTTTGCTGATTTTCGAGGTGGTTCAGCAATTGATCCAGCACCGATAAATAATCGGGAGAGTTAACGGAAACTTGTTCGCTGTCCATCACCAACTCGTAGCGGTGCAAGCGATCAAATTTGTTTTTTAATAAATTTACCGCTCTGGCTAACTCAAAACGGTCAGAAAAGTATTTGCTCCAGTTTTCGCTAATCGTTAAGCGGCTTATGCCCCAACCAGCGACTAAAATAACCGAAATTAATGTCAGGGTGATGAGCTTTCTATGCTGAATGACCTTATGTGAAAACAAGGTTAACAATGATGATGAGGATTTCTGCTGTTTAAATTGTATGGGCCAGTAATGTAAAGCCACGGGCAGCAAACAGATGGTGAATACCCAGGCAAGGGTGACGCCAATGGCCACCATATTGCCGAGATCCTGATAGGGCGGCGAATCACTGACGTTTAAAAACAACACCCCCACTGCAGTGGTGATGCTGGTAATAGAAATAGGTGCCAAGTTAATCCGAAACGCTTCTCTGTTGGCTTTGGCTGCTGATAAGCCATCAACCCGCATCAAGTATCGGTAACTGGTGAGGTAATGGACACAGTCGGCTACTGCCAGTGTAAGCACCACCGATGGAACAAAACCCGCCACAGGCGTGAATTCCTGTTTAAATAAGGAAAACAGACTGAATGTAAACAAAATGCTTAAGGTTGTGATCACCAGTGTAAACACTGTGGCTTTTACGCTTCTAAAAAACAGTAGCAATCCAAGGGTGATCACCAGGTAACTGATGGGTACAAGCGTTAACAAATCATTCTTTACGGCGTTTTCAAGAGTGACATTTGAAACTATGGAGCCCACAAGATGAAAGTTAATGTCCGGAGATTGTTCTGTAAAACTCTGCATTAAGTCTAATGCTTGTTGATGCAGTTGTTTAATGTCTTTGCCGGACTGCCCGTCTAAATCAAGACTGGCGTGGACCACGGCCAGTGTTTCATCGGGCGAAAGATAACTGTCATTTAATTGTGGATCACTGGCAATGGCATCACGTAAAGCTTCTGGCTGAGCGTCTAACTCACTCAAAGCGCGGGTATATAATGTATCTTGTTCGGCGTATGTGTATTGATAATTGGTCAGCGAGTTAACACGGGTTACCGTGTTTAATTGCCACAGTTCCTGGGTATAGTGTTCAAGCTTATCGAGGTTGTTTCGGGTTAACCAACTGCCGTGTTTAAGCTCTGCCAATAAGGCAATACTGTCGTGTGATCCAAACTGCTCTTCAAATTGATCAAAGGCATCGAGCTGCGGGTTTTGTTCGCTAAAATAAACACGGAAATCATTGCTTAAATACACCGATGCCAAACCGGATAATGACAGACAGCACAGAACAAACAAAATCAGAGCTATTTTTTGCAGTCTTGAGATACTGCAAAAGTCAACGACACTGTCGGTATTGATATTGTTGGTCCGTTTTTCAGTCAAGTTTTAATTCTCTATGTTATGCAAATAAGGCTTTTTTATTTTGGATCCCTGAACCACTTTAAAATCATTCAGCAAATTGTTTTTAAACAGTTTAGTATAGTGACAGGTTAAAACACTACCGACTAGAACTATAGCAAAGAGTCTTAAAAAGTGATTGATCACTTAATATACACATATTTTATAATAGAACTAATGGACCCATAATGATTGATGTACCCAAAAAATGGCAAATGAAACAGCCAGAACAACCCTATGACTTTATCAAGCAGTTTCCCTTTGCAACCTTGGTAAGTCAAAACTTTGATGCTTCTCACTTACCATTAGTACTTGATAGCGATAAAGGTGAAAAAGGGGTGTTGTATGGGCATTTTGCTCGCTCAAATCATCATTGGAAAGAGGCCGATAAATCGCCGGTACTGGCCATTTTTAACGAGCCTCATGCCTACATTTCTCCAACCTGGTATGCAAACAAACCGGCAGTACCCACCTGGAATTACGCTGTGGTTCATGTTGAAGGTAGGCTTAACTTATTAAGTTCTGACGCAACATTGGCGTGTCTCGAACAAATGTTATTAACCTTTGAGCCAGAACTTACTCATAACAAGTCCATTATACCCGATGAGTATCGCGATAAATTAGCCACAGCTATTGTTGGCTTTGAAATTATCATTGAGCGAATAGTAGGGAAACAGAAGTTAGGACAGCATCGCAGCCCTGATGATCAACGAGGGGTAGCAAGTCAGTTAAAGCAGTCGTCACGACTGCAAGATCAAATTTTATATCAATATATGAAGGATATTAATGTTGGCTTAGGTGAGTGTTGATTTTAAATCTATGCCAAATGTTCAAGTTAATAAGCATATGGGTAGGTAAGATTATATACACTCTATTTTACAGTTCGACATTAAATTACTTATTCGATAGACTGACGCCACTTTAATTCAGACATATATTGCAACTATAAATGTCACACATTCAGATGACTATATTAGCCATTGGCGGATTACAAGGATTTTTATTATTTATTCTTCTTGTAACTGATAAAAGGGTTAACTACGCCAGCAAATTACTCGGCATTTATTGTCTGCTACTCGCGCTCACCCTAATGGTTCCGTTATTAGTATCAGGGGAAGCTAATTCATTGTCCTGGTTGATTGGCTGGTTGGTATTTCTACCTGCGAGCTTTGGCGCTATGAGCTATTTATATTGTCGAGTGGCGATGACAGGCTCAGCATTAAAATATTTTGACTTGATTCATCTAATCCCACTGCTGATTTGTTACTTGCTAAATTATGACATTCTTTTTTCTGGACAAAAGGCGTTGCAGTTTATGCGCACACCCAACGACAACTTGCTGTCAATTCAATTGACGCTTGTTGTTTTATATGGTCAAGCGATTGTCTACGGGGCACTCTTGATCAGAATGATTTATCGTTATCAAACCAAAGCAAAGCAGACATTGTCATCATACAACCGAAGCACTTTCCGCTGGCATTGGGGGCTGGCGACTTTCATGGTTTTGATATGGAGTCTAAAGGCTTTGTCGAGCGTAACAAGTTTCGCTGGTCCTATGGTTAATTTTATTGCCGATTGTTTATTGGTGATTTTGGTTTATGTTTTTGCCATTACACAATGGCGCAATCCTGCTCTATTTCATGTCCAACAACTGGATGAGCAGTTAGCGCAATCGGCGAAGCCAAAAAGTGAATTTTCGCCAGATGGGGTATTAGATCATAGCATGCGCTCGAGTGTCTTAAACTTGGTGCAAGATAAAATCGAAAAGCAGGCCTTGTATCGTGACAGTGAGTTGACATTGGCTGCGCTCGCTGAGCAAGTTGGGGTGAGCGTGCACCATTTGTCAGAAACACTCAATCAATATGGTGGCAAAAACTTTAATCGGTTTATAAATGAATATCGTGTCACAGAGGTCTGTCAGCAACTCAAGCAAAATAGCGATCGTAAATTAATTGATTTAGCGCTGGATGCCGGCTTTTCTTCAAAAAGCAGTTTTAATGCCATATTCAAAAAGCTTACCGGAAAAACCCCAAGCGCCTATCGACAGGAGCTTGCTGAGTCTTAAAACCGTCCAAAAATCGGCTGAAACCCACTAAGTTAGCCATTCTGGACGTCTAAGATTATAAGTTTGGACGCACTGTTCATGGACGCGTGTTGAAATTGAGCCATCAATCACTGATGGAATTTAATCATGTTAAAAACATTTACGAAATGGTTTTCTGGCCTGTTAATTTGCTTAATCGTTGCAATTATCGGTTATTTTCTTTGGTTCAAACACGGCGTTAATTTTATATATGGCGCACACACCAAAGTTGTAGATCACAGTATATTTGCCACTTCGGTCAAATATACTGTGATTAAGGATGTTAATATACTGTCGCCAGATGGCCAGTCTATGCTGCCGAATCGCACGGTTGTATTAGACGAACAAAAAATTCTTTCTGTCACTGCTGAGGGAGAGACAATTGGCCGAAGCATTCCATCGAGCGCCACCGTTATCAATGGTCGCGGAAAGTACATGATTCCGGGTTTAGTGGACTCTCACGCTCATCTGTTAAAAAGTCCGAATGATTTGTTGCTCTATGTAGCGAATGGTGTAACCCATATTCGTGATTTGGGCGGTCCCCCGGAACGTTTGGAATTGCGCGAAGAAATAGAGCAGGGCCGTATTGGTCCGAAGATGTTTGTCGCATCACCACCTATAGATTCAATGGGCCGTTTAGAGGGGGCATTTTGGGAGATAATTACCTTTCATAAAAACACGATTAGCGTAGAGCATGCCAAGAGCAGGGTCAGAGAATTTGCTGAGCAAGGTTATGACGCGATCAAAATATATCACCTGGATATGCCAAGTTATCGTGCAGTGAACGAGGTGGCTGCTGAGCTGGGTTTGCCAACAACGGGACACTTTCCATTAACAATGGAGTTGTCTGAGCTCGCGATAACTCAGCAAAAAGAAGTGGCGCATATCGAAGAAATTATTAGGGTGCTAATTCGAGAGTTTGGCTCGATTAATGAGCGGGGCAGCGCTGAATTTTTTGCTCATGTTGAAGCACGCAGCGATGCCATTATCGATGACCTATTAGCAAACGAAATTAGCGTAAACACAGTATTGTGGTTTATGGAAAGCGTCACCGAGCAATATAACGATCTTGAAACGGCGCTCAAAGTTATCCCTATTGAGTATGCTAATCCCGGTATCGTTGAAGGCACACAAGACTCCGATGAATTTAAAGTGGGCTGGTTGCCAGGTTACAATCAATTTGAACCTGAGCATGGCGCTTCGGAAGAAGAGCGTAAAAAGTCTTTAATTTTTTGGCAAGCACGCGGAAAAGCGCATCATATTTTATTAAAAGCGATGGCTCGTCGTGGGGTAACACTTCTCGCAGGTACTGACTCTGGTGGAAACTTAGTCGTTCCTGGCTTTTCAATGCATGACGAACTGAGCTCGCTTCAATCGGCCGGTTTAAGTAATGCGCAGGCACTTGCGGCGGCAACTATAAATCCTGCTAAATTAATGGGCAGTAATGCTGGTGCCATCGATACCGGTAAACGAGCAGATTTATTATTATTGAATAAAAATCCTCTTATAAATATTAAACATACTCAAGAAATCGATACAGTTATTCTAAATGGCCGTGTGCTTGATCGTGATAAACTTGACGCAATGTTGGCCGCAGTCAAACAAGCCAATGAGAAGAGCCGAAAATTGAATATTGATAGGTATTTGTAATTAGCTTTGCGTAATAGCACAAGGTTTATACAGAGTTTCGGATAGAAGTCTACTTGTCGTTGAAGAAAGAAGGTTGAAGAGGCCGCAATTGTTTGTGAGTTTAATTTTAAAGACATGATTGGATTTGTATCTTATTAGTAAGATGTGAAACCCAAGTGGATTGATCTGAACACAATCTTGCATTCTTGAACGAGAGGGCTTGAGATAATCAGACAGTAAAGCTTCTGGTAGTATGTCAAAGCGGTCATTAGAGTAGAGCTATGATAGCTTTTATTCACCTTTTAGCTATCATTGCTAATTAATCTACCAATAACACGTATTGATTAAAATAGAGCATCTTGTATAGTTATTTCAATAAGTAGTTTAAAATGAAGAGTATATGTATTTTTAGATTAAATGTTAGCGAGGTAGGTTAATGAGTTTCCTCGATTCGTTAGCCGAAGAGTTTAATCAAGACACTATTATATTTATCGGCTCTGGAGTTTCTGTTCCTGCCGGTCTTCCTTCATGGAAGAAATTAGTGTCGCGGTTAAGAGACTATACACAGAACTTAAAAGGGAATGTTGAAGCTGCGAATGTTTTTCTAGAAGAAAATGATCTAATAAAAGCCGCTAGTGCTTTAACATCTGAGCTTGTGGTACTTGGAAAATCATTAGCTGACTTTTTAATGAACATGAAAAATGCTCAATCTTTCGTACCGCTGAACCACAGGAAATACATCGCTTAATTGCGTAACTACCTACTTCCTCTGTAATTACTCCTAACTACGATCTTTTACTGGAAAAAACATATGATGCTGCAAACGGTAATATCAAAGTCATCTATAGAGAGGAGGGCGAGTCATTAAATAATATAAAGAGAAATAGGATCAAGGAGTATTTATACAAATATCATAGAAGTGGACCCACGATCTTGGACAGTCGCATAATTGATTTCACTGTACTAAATTATCAGTAAACAGGAGAAGAGCCATGCGACGAAAAAGAAGAAATTTTCAACCGAACTTCAAAGCCAAAGTAGCGATAGAAGCGCTGAAAGAAGAGAAAACACTGGCAGAGCTTGCCGAGAAATACGAGCTGCATCCCAACCAAATCAGTGAATGGAAAAAACAATTATTGGAAAATGCCGATAGTGTGTTTGGCAGTACTCAGGATGAAAAACGCTTCACCGATGAGCGGGCCAAAGATATGGAAGCAAAAATCGGACAGCAGGCGTTAGAAATCGATTTTTTATCGAAGGTGCTCGGCCGTTAGGCCGGGCACAGCAACGAGAATCGATACATATGCCTCATGAACTGAGCAAGGCACGTCGTTGTGAGATATTGAATATCCCACGTTCCACAGCCTATTTTCAGCCAAAGGGCGTCTCTGAGCACGATCTGAAAGTCATGCGCCTGCCGGATGAATTTGTATTTGAAATACCCCCATAAAGGCTCACGAACGCTACGCGATGTGTTGTGGGACGATCACAGTATTCACATCAATCGCAAAGCGATACAGCGTTTGATGCGAGTGATGGGCATACGCTCCATTGCGCCACAAAAGAAAACATCCACACCCAACAAAGAGCATAAGGTGTATCCGTATTTGTTGAGAAACTTAACCATCGAGCGACCGAACCGGGTGTGGTGTACCGACATCACCTACATTCCCATGCGCAAAGGATTTGTGTATCTAGTGGCTATCATGGACTGGTATTCACGCAAAGTGTTGAGCTGGTGTTTATCCAATACGATGAACCCGGATTTTTGTGTTGAGGCGTTGGAAGAAGCCTTAATGCATTATGGCAAACCGGACATTTTTAATTCCGATCAAGGCGCTCAATTTACCAGTACCGAATTTACCGGGGCGATTCAAACAGCTCTTTATTGAGCACTGGAGTTGTTCGAGGAGAGTATGGAATAGCTGATGCTTACAAAAATAAACTCTTAGACATCAGTCCTTGGATGAATGACAACAATGCTAATGTTGTTAAATTTGCCCACCAATACACAAAGCTTCTGGAAGATATGATTGAGTCTGAGGTTAAGCGAGTGAACGAGCGAGTAGCATTAGAGAAGCACAAGTTTGGCGTAGACGAGTGAGTTTTAAGTAATGAAATTTGAACTAATGATTTGAGCCGGTGGTTATGTCCGCTTCTGGCAAATCCAGAAACGTAAATTGCCCTATTAGGTCAAGTTCTACTTTCTAAGGTCTCAGATTAAGTATCAGCTAGTACACATTGTATGGACAGTCGTCAGCGCATACCCGACAACCGTGTAAGCAATATCTCAAAAGCCATTAGGCAATCGCGGTCGAAGTTGTACAGTGATAATGACTATTTAAACTCAGCTGTTTTATAACTACTTGATATAATAAGAAAAAAACAATCACCTTTAAAAGCTTCAATTATAACGCTTAATTTTAGAGCCTTGTTTGCTGGACTCATTCGCTTAACATGAAATTGTGTTCAGGGAGAACATATCATGGAAGAGTAAGAAGGATATCTGGATATAGGGACAGCACGTTGCTTCAGGGAAAAAGGATTGATGAGCATTTGGTATGAGGTAAAGGCGGCAGGATGCCGCCTTTTCTTATGGAAGAATATAAATAGTTATTACCAGCCGCACTGACGACCTTCATTTTGTTTATCCAACCATTGTTTTAATGGCGCAAAGTAATCAATAACCGCTGTGGCATCCATTTGTTTCGAGCCGGTCATGGTTTCAAGCGCTTCTTGCCATGGGCGACTTTGTCCCATTTCCAGCATTGCTTTTAACTTGGCACCCGCTTCTTTGTTGTTGTAAATAGAACAACGATGTAATGGGCCTTCGTGGCCAGCAATTTTGCACAATTCACGATGGAACTGGAATTGTAAAATATGCGCCAGGAAGTAACGAGAATAAGGTGTGTTACCAGGAATATGGTATTTGGCACCCGGATCAAAGTCATTTTCGCTGCGCGTTACCGGTGCTTTTACGCCCTGGTATTCTTGACGCAACTGCCACCAGCCCTGATTGTAATTGTCTGGCGTTAGTTCACCGCTGAAGACTTTCCAGCGCCACTGATCAACCATCAAACCAAACGGCAGGAAGGCCACTTTATCCATCGCCATGCGCATCAGAAAGGGCAAATCGCCGGTTGCGTCCGGGATCTCATCAATTAAACCAATTTCTTTTAAATATTTTGGCGTAATAGAAAGAGCAACCGTATCACCGATGGCTTCGTGGAAACCGTCGTTTGCACTGCCGCGGTATAGAACTGGTTGTGTCAGGTTATAAGCGCGCTGGTAGAAGTTGTGCCCAAGTTCGTGATGAATGGTGTTGAATTCATCTTCGGTGATCTGGATACACATTTTGATGCGGTAGTCTTCTGGCGTAATATCCCAGGCACTGGCGTGGCAAACAACATCACGATCGCGTGGTTTGGTAAATTGAGAGCGCTCCCAGAAGGTATCTGGCAGAGGTTTAAAGCCGAGTGAAGAAAAGAAGCCTTCAGCCTGTCGAACCATGCCTTTGGCATCGTAAGATTTGGCTTTTAGTCGCTTGGTCACATCAATTCCGCTGCCGCCTTCAGGCGCGACCAGCTCGTAGATGTTGCCCCATTGCTGGGCCCACATATTGCCGAGCAAATGCGCAGGAATTTCACCTTTATTCTCGACAATCTGATCACCGTATTTTTCATTCAGCCTGGCGCGGACATGACAGTGCAATGCTTCGTACAAGGGTTTAACCTGACCCCATACCCGATCCATTTCTGCCGCAAACGCGTCTGGATCCATGTCGTATTTGGAGCGCCACATGGCCCCTAAGTCAGCAAAACCCAGGTCTTTTGCCCCTTCGTTGGCAATTTCAACCAGACGTTGATACGGCTGCTTCATTTGTGGCGATACTTTGCGCCAGTCTGTCCAAGCTTTTAACATAGCTTCCGGATCGTCGGAGTCAACCAGTACGTTAGATAGCGCAATCAAGTCGTATTGCTCGCCATCCGGAGTATTACCAGAGCCGTACATGGCGCTCAGCTTACTTTCTATTTTGGCCAGTTCCGAGGCTTTTTCTGGCTGGCCTGCTGGCGCAGGTAGAGTTAAGCCCAGTCGCAACATTTTCAGTTTACGCTCAACATCATAGGGCAGCTCTAGATCATTAAATTTAGCGGCGCCATTGGCCAGTTCAATACCGAGTAACTTGTAGTCTTTATTCGCCATGGACTCGATGTACTGGCTGTCGACGTTAATGTAGGTTTGAGCTATCCATGCCGCTTTACCGGCGTATTCGGAGATATCGGCAATGCGTTTTTCAGCGTCTTCAACAAATTGTTTGGCTTCCGCTGCGGTTGGTTTTTGTGGCTTGGCAGCTTCCTGTTCATTGGCTTGTTGTTCAAGGGTTTGTCGTTCGGGTTGCTGGCATCCCATTATTGCTGCAGAAATTGCTCCTGCAATCAATAAATGACCCAGTTTTTTTGTTTTTGTGATCATCATGCACCTGTTATGACTGTGGTTCCAGTGTGGAAGATTAAACGATGCAGACGCAAAACATCAAGCGCTCTGCGGGTTATTATTGCGGTTTGCCCATCCAGTGGTTAGCATAGGCGCAATTTAAAACTGTATAGGCTTAACCATGTCGTCTGCCGGCCCAATCATGCTCGATCTTAAAGGCACTTCCATCAGCTCCGAAGAGAAGGAAATGCTACGACACCCCGCCTGTGGCGGTGTGATTTTATTTGCCAGAAACATAGAAACACCAGAGCAAGTGACCTCACTGAACCAACAAATTGCTGCCATTAACCCGTCTCTTTTGCGGGCGGTGGATCAGGAAGGTGGTCGTGTGCAGCGATTGAAACAGGGCTTTAGTGAATTGCCCGCGTTACGTGAGCTGGAGTCAAAAGCCAGTCATTTTGAGCAGGCAGAACACCGTGCTTATCATCATGCCAGAGTGATGGCGTTAGAAACCTTGTCCGTTGGTTTTGATATCAGTTTCAGTCCGGTGCTGGATATTGCTACAACATCAAGCCGTGTGATTGGAGACCGGGCATTCCATGAGCAGCCGGATTCAATTGTTGCTTTGGCGTCGGCTTACATAAAAGGTATGAAAGAGTGTGGCATGGCAGCAACGGGTAAGCATTTTCCTGGTCATGGCAGTGTCGATGCCGACTCTCATATTGAATTGCCGGTGGATGAGCGAGACTGGCAAACCATTAAAGATACAGATTTGAAAAGTTTTTCACAGTTATCATCTGAACTGGGCGGTATAATGCCTGCCCATGTTATTTATTCGCAGTTGGATAAGTTACCAGCGGGCTTTTCACCTTTTTGGGTTGCCAAGGTGTTGCGCGAACAAATGAGTTTTAATGGCGTCGTATTCAGTGATGACATCAGTATGAAAGGTGCCGAAACGGTTGGCGATTTTGATGACCGGGTTAGCGCTGCACTGGATGCAGGTTGCGACATGGTACTGGTGTGTAATCATCCAACCGAAGCTGGCGATGCCCTTGAACATGTTATGCAGCATCATCAAAGTTCGCCAAGCAAGTCTCAAATAAAAACATCAGCGGCGCGCATACAGTCGATGAAGGCGTCGGATAAAAATCTTTGTATATATCGTGATTTAAAACAGGATACCCGATGGCAAACCAGTCATTCTGTTTTGTTTGGCGACTCACGGAAATCTACTGACTAATAAATTACAAACTCGAACAACTTATGACAAGTGAGTGACAGAATCTGATGGAATTTTTAAAAGAAAAGTTATACGCCATTCAGGGCGAAAGTGCGTGGATGACGGAGATCTTTTTAATTGTATTGGTAACGTTAATCATCAATTTTATATGGCGTCGAGTTCATATTCGATTGTCAAAAAAAGTGGAACAGTCAAACACCTTTTGGGATGATGCGTTATTTAAGGCACTGTCGAGTCCCGTTACTTGGGCCATTTGGGTACTGGGTATTGGATTTGCCATTGAAACCTCACAATCAGATTATTTAATTGAGCTGTTAACCATTGACTTAAAAGGTGAAGCAAAATCGGTTCAGGTTAGCAATGTGATCTTAATCGGTTTATTTGGTTGGTTTTTAAATCGATTCATCAATGAGTCCGAACGTCAGATTATTGACAAACAACCCTCAAAAGAACGCAATGATCAGATTGATCAAACTACCATAGAGGCCATCAGCAAGTTATTACGCGTGTCGGTTATGATCACCGTAGTTCTGGTGATTTTACAAACCATTGGTGTCAGTATCAGTGCGGTATTAGCCTTTGGTGGAATTGGCGGTATCGCCATTGGTTTTGCCGCAAAAGATTTATTATCAAACTTTTTTGGCGGTTTGATGATTTATATGGACAGACCTTTTGCGGTTGGTGACTGGGTAAGAAGTCCCGATAGAGATATAGAAGGTGTGGTCGAAAAAATAGGTTGGCGACAAACAAGAATTCGAACTTTTGATAAACGGCCTTTGTATGTACCCAATGCGGTGTTTAATAATATTGCAGTACAAAATCCATCGCGTATGACACACAGACGTATATTTGAAACCGTGGGCATTCGTTATGACGATGTTGGCGTGATGAAACCAATTACTGAAAAAGTTAAAAGTATGCTGCAGGAGCATGACAAAATTGATCAGAATCAGGCTTTGATCACTAACTTTAATGCTTTTTCTTCGTCTTCCGTAGACTTCTTCGTTTACGCTTACACTCATATAACCGACTGGATTAAATTTCATGAGTTAAAGCAGGAAATTTTGTTAAAGGTTGCTGAGATTATTGAGCAGGAGGGGGCTGAAATTGCGTTCCCAACATCGACACTGCATGTGAATATGAAAAATCCTCAACTTGCAGGTTTGGAAAGCTCAACGAGTGACAATAACGAGTCGTCTGGCGGCAGTAAAGATTGATCGACAGATGTGTTTTACCGCATGCAATAAATAACAGCAATGCCGGTTAATTACAGTTGCTTACTGTGATTAACCGGGTAATTGAAAGACGTGCAATTTTTTGTGTCAATTAAGCGTTTATTAAAAGCTTAGCTTTTGTGTTTTACCGCATGAATAACTTTGTCATGCTCAAAGTACACGGTAAAGTTTTTATACACCCAACGCGTAATGGGTGGCTCACCAACTGCTGGTGCTTCCTGCATTGGCGTGCCAAAGCTTTCACGCACTGTCATCATACTTTGACCGGTTCGAGGCGTTTTGTTTGTCTCGGCACCTTGCGAGCCAATGGTCATTGGTGTGGTAGCCGCCAATGTATTGAGTGAGGCTGATAACAGGCCTGCAACTAACCAGGTTTTCATTATACGCTCCTTAGTGTCCCAGCCGCTCTTTGCGCAGCTTTTGCGATTGTAATCGGGTAATGTGTTTGACCAGTTCATCCTGATCGTGAGTATTAATATTGGTGAACTCAAGGGTTACATCAAACCCTTTATCTTTGGGTTCGCACTGAATAACTTTAGTCTGACAGTAAAAACCATAACAGTCAGGGTAGAGTAATAGTTTTAAGTGCCAGTTCGAGTTCACCGGGTAGTCTTTACTGTCATGAAACTTTAAACCACTGCCACTGATATTAACTTGATGCAGTTTAAAATTATCTTTTAATTGATTCGCAATATAGCGTGACAGTAATTCAAATTTATCATTTTGAGTTTTAAAGTATTGTGCAATATCGCGGTGTTTATCCTGAATGCTGCGCATCAGTTGAACACTATCATTGTCCAGTTTTCGCAACTGATTAAGAATAATAAATTCTTCCGGCAGGCTTGAGTCGAGCTGATCAACCGGCGACGTATCATTGCCCACTGGCGCTGACTGCGGTGTTAACTGCATGGTGACTTCATCTTCAATGCGAAAGAAGTCACGTCTTTCTTGATCAATACTCATTTTTAAACAAAACCTTTGCGCTGTGTCAGGGTGGACGGTAGCATAGTGCGCTTTAGTCACTGAGCGGATACAGACTAAGCAGTCACACTAAACAGGACGGCCATAGAAACTGTTGTACACCCACTAAACAGTTCTATCAAACGCTCACGAAAGCAATTATTTAATATAATAGCTTAAAAAACTGTGATAACTTACTAAAAATTAGCGAGTTTTTAAATATTTCTTATGAAGTTTCCCTTTTCCTGGTTTATTGGTCTTAGATACACCCGCGCCAAACGAAAAAACCACTTTATCTCTTTTATTGCTCTGGCATCCATGTTGGGTATTGCGCTGGGCGTCATGGTGTTGATTACCGTAATGTCGGTGATGAATGGGTTTGAGCGAGAATTGAAAGAACGCATTTTGGGGACTGTGCCGCATATTATTGTGGGTGAGCGTGGTGATGGTGTTAAAGACTGGCAAGCCCTTGAACAACGCATTACAGAAGAGCCGACAGTAGTTGCTGTCTCTCCCTATATTGACTCCACAGCCATGTTTAAAAGCGCTTATGGCGGCACCGAATACGGTATTTTACAAGGGATTATGCCGGATCGGGAAAAACAGGTGTCGGTGATTGAAGATTATATGGTTACAGGTTCCATCGACAGCCTTGCTGCTGGTGAATATGGCGTTGTCATAGGCACCGCCATGGCGAAAAATCTTGGTTTGTGGCAGGGCGATAAAATTACTGTGCTGGTGGTTGAGGGGTCAACGGTTTCCCCAGCGGGAATATCGCCCCGGTATCGCCGCTTTACCATTCAGGGGTTATTTGAAACCAAATCTGAGCTGGATTCACGAGTGGCGCTGATCCATATAGGGGATGCCGCCAAGCTGTTACGTAAACAAGACACTGTAAGCGCCCTACGAATTAAAGTGGACGATGTACTGCGGGCGCATGTTACCTCAACCCGAATACGTGCCATGTTGGGGCTCGATTACTGGGTCAGCGACTGGAATCGTACACAGGGCCCGTTATTCAGAGCGATCCAGATGGAAAAGAACATGATGTTTATTCTGCTAACTCTGATTATAGCCGTCGCTGCATTTAATATTGTTTCCACCATGGTGATGGTGGTGACCGATAAACAGTCGGATATCGCCATTATGAGAACGTTGGGCGCATCGCCCGCCACAGTAATGAAAGTGTTTATGGTTCAAGGCAGTGTCAATGGCGTATTTGGCACCATTTTAGGAGTAATTTCTGGTGTTGCACTGGCAACCAATCTTCCGGATATCGTCGCCTGGGTTGAAACTCAGTTTGGCATAGCCATGGTGCCCGGTGATGTTTACTTTATTGGATTTTTACCCAGCGAGCTGCAATCTTCTGATGTGGTTAATATCACTCTGGCCGCATTAGGTATGAGTGTGCTGGCTACGCTATACCCGGCATGGCGGGCATCTAGAACTCGACCAGCGGAGGCTCTTAAATATGAATAATCAAACTGTATTGGAATGCCATAAACTCACCAAACATTACCTGGATGCGGGTCGAAAGGTTGAGGTTTTACGGGGCATCGATTTGCAAGTGGATGCCGGCGAGAGTCTGTCGATTATTGGTGCCTCTGGCTCAGGTAAAAGTACCTTACTGCATTTACTGGGTGGTCTGGATCAGGCCAGCTCGGGCGATGTAGTGATTATGGGAAAGAATATTCACCAGATGAACGCAGTGGAGCAAGGCAAGTGGCGTAATCATCATCTCGGTTTTATTTATCAGTTCCATCATTTGCTGGCAGAGTTTAGTGCGCTGGAAAATGTTGCCATGCCGCTATTGATTCGGGGCATCAGCAAGTCTGATGCGCTTACGGCAGCCAAAGAAATGATAGGCAAGGTTGGTTTAAGCGAGCGGGTCAGTCACAAGCCTTCGGAGCTTTCGGGTGGAGAACGACAACGGATTGCTATTGCCCGGGCTTTGGTAACGAGGCCTGCCTGTATATTAGCCGATGAGCCAACCGGTAATCTGGATGAAGAAAACGCTGAAAAAGTTTATCAGCTAATGTTGGATTTAAATCGGGAGTTAAACACCAGCTTAATCGTGGTGACGCACGATCGTACTTTGGCGAGTCGGGCATCGCGCCAGTTAACTATTGTTAATGGTCAAATAGAGTCCATTCCTCAACGGGAAATTGCTTAAAGCGGTACAGCAGTAATTAATGGTTCGATTTACTGCGATCTAACGCACGTTGTTTCCACAGGTTAGCCACGTGTATACGCCAATAGATTCGAATGGCGGCATGGCCGAATATGGCTGCGATCAAACCGCACACCAGACAGCCAAGTAAAAACGGTTGCCAGATTTCGTGCAGGCTTGTTTCAAGCCAGTGCCAACTCAGTTCAAAGGCGAATTCTTCTTTGGGTCGAGGAAAGAACAGGCTACCAACGTAATAGGCAAAACCAAAGATAACGGGCATGGTGATTGGGTTTGTTATCCAGACCAGGGCGACTGAAAGCAACAGGTTGGCTCTAAACAGAATGGCTCCGCCAGCTGCAATCACCATTTGAAAAGGAACCGGGATAAACGCACAAAATAGCCCAAGTGAAAATGCGTGTGCGACCGAATAACGTGTCAGATGCCACAATTGCGGATCGTGCAGTGCTTTGCCAAAAATTTTTAAAAAGCGATTATTTTTAACTGAAGCGGGATCGGGCAGAAATTTTTTGATCAGCTTTCGAGCCATAAGAAGTCTTAATTACAAAGAGGTAATAATTGAGCCATTGTAGCCTGCTCACAATGGACATATCTACCTTATCAGCGGAAAATTATTTTAATCTTTGTGGACTTTAATTGCTGAGCGGGCAATCCTTAACGGAATTTTTGTCATTACAATGACAATGCATAAAGGATTAACACTCTCTTAATTGATTATTTGCGTAAACATGGAATCGTGATGCGAATTTTTGCTTTAAGTTTTTTAGCAGGATGTTGTGGCCTCTGGCTGCAAACCCAGCTTATTAGTAACACTGTTCAGCTGTTATTAGCGACTGCTTTAATTATATTATTTTTTTCTGCATCATACTGTTGCCGTGTTCGAATGGGTATTATTGGATTGGCAGGTTGTTTAGCGGGCGTGCTATGGGCCAACTGGCATGCGAGTAATCAGCTGCAGTACCGGTTACCATTAAGCAAAGAACGGCTTTCGGTTGAATTGACCGGCAGTGTTTGTTCTATTCCTGAAATATCCGAACACCACGCCAGCTTTTTATTCTGTGTGGATGAATCGGCCTCGTCCAGATTACCAGAGTTCACTGAAAAACAATCATCTGATCGCTTACATTCTAAACCGTTAATGCCACGCAAGCTGTTGCTAAGTTGGTACTACCCTGAACAGACTGTTGCACAAGGACAGCGCTGGTTACTGTCGCTAAAAGTAAAGTCACCGTACTCGAATATGGTTCCTGGAACCTTTGATTTTGAACGCTGGGCGTTAACCTCGGGTATTGATGGGACCGGTTATGTGGGTGAAGCCAGTTTACTAACGTCAATAGATAGCAGGTTTTCCTATGATCGTTTAAGAGTATCCTTGATCGAGCAACTGCAACAAGTGGTTTCGAGCAGTGATTATTCCGGGTGGCATTTGTCACTGATGGTGGGCTACCGCTCCTTATTGAGTGAGCAGCAGTTTGATATGTTAAAGCAATCCGGCACCGCGCATTTGATTGCGATTTCGGGGTTGCATGTTGGGTTGGTCTTTTTATGGAGCTTTTGGATACTAAGCTGGCTTTGGCGTCGCAGTCGCAGGCTTTGTTTATGGTTACCTGCCCATAGCTTTGCCATGGTTATGGCGCTTGTTATCACCACGTTTTTTTCATTATTTGCCGGTTTTGAGTTGCCTACACAACGTGCGTTAATTGCTTTATTAATTTTAGTCTTAAGCCGGATATTTTTAGTCAAGTGGTCCAGCCTTAGTTTATTAAGTTTAACCATTATGGCGCTTTTAGTGTGGCAACCGCTAAGCGTATTGCAGGAAGGATTCTGGCTGTCATTAAGCGCCATCAGTATTATTTACTGGGTTGCGGGAGGGCAATCAAGCCGAGGATTATTGTTCTGGGTGAAGCTACAGCTGTTTTTATCTTTAGGTATGGCTACTTTATCGGCTGTATTATTTGGCAGTTTTAGTCTTAATGCTGTACTGGCAAACTTGATTGCGATCCCATTGGTGAGTTTTATTATTTTGCCGCTGGACTTACTCGCTTATGTTGCGATTTTTGTATCGCCAACGCTTGCGAGCTTAATTATTCATCTGAACGATTATTTTATAGCGGGCTTAACCCATTGGTTGTCATTTCTAAACGAACAAGTTAAAGCCGTTGCCGTGAGTCAGTTAATGATTATGATAATTGGCATCTTGGTGTTGATGAGTTTTTTCTGGTTTTATTTTCGTCAAGGATTTTTAGCTTTACTGTTGGTGGTCAATGGCTTTGTTATTGTCAGTTTTCTGATAGTGAGTCGCGAACCGTCATTGATCAATACATTAGATACAAACACGTCTGCATTAAATCCTATCAACATAAAAATGCCTGTATTGAAAGTGTATTTTTTAGACATAGGCCAAGGATTGAGTGTGGTGGCAAACTGGCAAGATCGCTGGCTGGTGTATGATACCGGATTCGCCAATGAAGCGGTGAATGCTGCTAAATCGAGCTTATTACCTTTTTTAAACTATCTTGGTGTTAAGCAACTCGACTGGTTGATTGTGAGTCATAACGATGCCGATCATATAGGTGGGTTGCCTTATCTGTTGCAACATATGCCGGTTAATCAATTAATTCTTGGTGAAGATTCAGCGGATCAAGTGGGTAATTGTCATACAACTGCTTTTAAGGATAAGGGAGTATTATTGGAATGGTTTTCTGCTAATACATCTGAAAATTTGTCCAAAATATTTTCTAGAAACAATGCTTCCTGTCTGGTTAAAATAACGGTTAAAGATCGTTCAATATTATTAACCGGTGATATTGAGCGAGTGGCAGAAATGCGACTGTTGGATCAGAGTCCAGAGCGGCTTAAAGCGAATGTGGTATTAATGCCGCATCATGGCAGTAAAACATCTTCCAGCTGGTCGTTTGTTGCGCAAACCGGTGCAGAATACGCCATCGCCAGTGCCGCTTATTTAAATCGCTTTAATCATCCCTCAGACGAGGTCGAGCAGCGTTATCAGACGTTACAGATTAAAACCTACACCACCTGGCGCAGTGGCTTAATAACCCTGATCATTGATAACTCAGGCGCATTAACTTTAAAACAGTATCGACCGCTTCACAAACGCTTCTGGAACCATTCATCTATCAGCAGAATTTAGCCTGATTATGTGATAAATTAGCCGCATTCAAGAATTTGGAGTTTAAACCGTGTTATTTGATGTCATTAAAAATGGTGGCTTTGTTATTTGGCCGATAGTTATTTGCTCGGTGATCGCACTGATTATTTGCATAGAGCGCTTTTGGACACTTCGAAAGTCTCGCATTACCCCAAAACATCTGGTTGCTCAGGTTTGGGGCTGGATAAAAAATAATCAGCTGGATAAGAAGAAATTAAAATCCCTGAAAGAGTCTTCTCCTCTGGGGGAAATTTTGGCCGCTGGTATTGTTAACCATTCTCATGGCCGTGAAACCATGAAAGAAGCGATACGCGATTCTGGCCGCCAGGTTGTGGTTAACCTTGATCGTTTTTTAAATACACTCGGTACTATTGCCGTTATTACGCCACTGTTAGGTTTGCTGGGTACGGTTATCGGTATGATCAAAGTCTTTACAGTCATCACCATGCAAGGGGTTGGTGATGCCAGTGCATTAGCCGGCGGTATTTCAGAGGCGTTATTGACCACCGCGGCCGGTTTAACGGTAGCTATTCCGGCGTTAATTTTTCATCGCTACTTTGAGCGCAAAGTGGATGAGTTAGTGGTCATTATGGAAGAAGAAGCTTTAAAAATGGTCGAGGTGTTGCATGGTGAACGCGACACTTTGGATAAATAAGGGCTGAACAGTGTTTCATAATCGTCGTAAACAAGAAGTCTCGGTTAACCTGACGCCATTGATTGATGTGGTGTTTTTGTTGTTGATCTTTTTTATGGTGTCGACAAGTTTTAATCGAGAAACGCAAATAAAACTGGAATTGCCAGAAGCAAGTGGCGATCCTTTAGAAACCACTCCGGAACTTATCGAAATCAGTGTCGACAGTGAAGGGCGTTATTTTGTAAATGCAAAACCCATCGTTAATACTCAACTCGAAACCCTTATGAAGGCCATCAATATTGTCAGTAAAGGCAATAAAGATTTACCTGTGGTGATCAGTGCCGATTCTAAAGCGCCTTATCAAGCAGTGGTAACTGCTATGGATGCGTCGAGAAAAACCGGCTATTACAATTTTACAATGGCCACTCGTAAGCCGGGGAATCAATAAACTATGGCTCAGCAATCCGGTTGGCAAATTTATAAACGATTGCTGTCCTATGCGGCTCGTTTTTGGCCGATGTATCTGGCTGCACTGATCAGCACTATTTTATACGCCATAATTGAGACAGAACTCGTTGCCGGTTTTCAATACGTTATTGATGATGCTCTTATAGAAAAAGACATCGAGTTTTTAAATCAATTGCCGTTTATTATTGTTATCGCCGTGCTGTTTTTAGGCATTGCCAGTTTTCTTTCGGTGTATTGTTTTGAATGGATCGGTCGAAAAATTGTGCAGGTGTTGCGGGTTGAAGTATTTAGAAAATATTTAAAGTTACCCATTGCCTATTTTGATAAAGAATACTCGGGTGATCTGGTATCAAAAATTACCTTTAATGCTGAAACCGTTACTCAGGCAGCAACACAAGCTATTTCAAATATTTTACGCAGTGGCGGAATTATTATTTATGCGCTGGTAAAAATGATGATGATCAGCTGGAGCTTAACGCTGTTCTATTTGATTGCCGCACCAGTAATTGCTCTGGTGGTTAATGCCGCAGCCAAACGGTTCCGCAAAATATCCCATCGTATTCAGGACAGTATGGGGCAGGTTACTCAACTGTCTCAAGAAGCCGTTGAAGGTGTTAAGGTTATAAAGACCTACGGTGGCCATGATTACGAAAATGAACAGTTTTCAGATGCCGCTTCAAATAACTTTCGTCAATCGCTTAAGCTGACAGCAACCAAAGCCTTTAGTTCGGCACTGGTTCAATTTATTGCCGCAGCAGGGCTTGCGTTTGTATTTTGGATTGCTATTAAGCAATACCTCAACGGTGAGTTTTCAGCTGGGCAATTCGTAGCTTTTTTCATGTTGATTATGTACATCATGAAGCCGTTAAAAGATTTATCGAATGTAAACAGTGTGTTGCAAAGAGGTATTGCGGGTGCTGACAGTTTATTCCAGATTTTGGATGAACAGGAAGAAGTCGATAAGGGAACCATTACTCTGGATAAAGCCAAAGGCGCAATTACTTTTGATTCTGTAACTTTTTCTTATGATCAAAGCAAAACCATACTGAAAGATTTTTCATTGCAGATTAATCCGGGTGAAACAGTTGCACTAGTTGGCCCATCTGGCAGTGGTAAATCTACTGTTACCAACCTACTGTTAAAGTTTTATCACCCTGATTCAGGCCGTATTTCACTCGATGGTAAAGATATTGAGTCCATTACGGTTCATTCTTTGCGACAACAATTTGCATACGTGTCTCAGCAAATCGTTTTATTTAACGACTCGGTCAAAGCAAACATTGCCTATGGTGAGTTAAAGTTTAAACCAACGGATGACTTGGCGGACGCTATTGAACATGCGTATTTATCTGAAGTGGTTGATTCATTAGAAGACGGTCTTTCCACCAATGTAGGTAATGCGGGTGCGCGATTATCCGGTGGCCAGCGTCAACGTATCGCTATTGCCAGAGCCTTATTAAAGAATGCACCCATTTTAATAATGGATGAAGCTACATCAGCATTGGATAATGAATCAGAGAAAAAAATTCAGCAAGCACTGGATTATTTAATGCAGGGCCGTACCACCATAGTAATCGCACATCGCTTATCGACCATTGAAAGTGCCGATAAAATTATTGTGATGAAAGAAGGGCAGATTGCTGAGCAGGGTACTCACAGTGAGTTACTCGAAAAGCAGGGTGAGTACCATAAGCTTTATCAGATGCAGTTTTCAGAGTAAGTGCTAGTTCAATAGTATGCAAAAAATTATCGAAGGATTCTGGTACCGCGACTCTTTGCTAAAGTGGTTGCTTTGGCCAGTTCATCTATTCATGTGCCTACTGTATGGATTGCGCCGGCTTTTATATCGGGCAAAACTGTTTCAACAAAAAGCCAGTAAGACACCTGTTGTTGTTGTGGGTAACATTACACTTGGTGGAACCGGTAAAACACCTTTTATTAACTGGCTGGTGAGAGCGCTTCAGGATAAATCATTATCGGTTGTCGTCATCAGTCGAGGTTACGGTGGTACTGCTCAAAACTTCCCTCTCACTGTTACTGATTCTGTCGATGTGAATATATGCGGTGATGAACCAAAGATGCTGCAACAAAGTCTAAACATTCCTGTGATTGTTGATCCCGAGCGTTCACGTGCGGTAGATTTTGCTATCACACAGTTTCAACCCGATGTAATCGTCAGTGATGATGGTTTGCAACATTATAAAATGGCTCGTAATTTTGAAATCTGTATTGTTGATGGATTACGACAGTTTGGTAATCAATTTATGATGCCGGCAGGGCCATTAAGAGAACCATTGTCACGCTTGAAACAATGTGATCTGATTATCACGAATACTTCCGCAAAAGATATACCGGAAAAAGAATCTCAACCACAGTTTTCTACTCAAGCGATTTCGCTGGTTAATATTAAATCTAATGAAGCAGTACAAGTTTCTTTAGATCGAGCTGCTAGGCCATTTAAAAGCTGTAATGCGGTATGCGGTATTGGCAATCCAGATAAGTTTCGTCAGACATTGATACAAAATGATTTCGACTTTGACTTTTTCAGTTTTCCCGATCATTATCATTTTAAACAGTCGGACTTCTCAGACTTTGCTGAGCAAGCCGTTTTAATGACCGAAAAAGATGCAATTAAATGTAAGTCTTTTGCGAAAGAGAATTGGTGGTTTTTGAAAATTGATACCGTACCAAACGCTGCGTTAATTCAAGCCATAAATAAGCTGAGCGCACGTTTATTGGAGATTAAACATGAACAAAGCCTTGATTGATATATTAGTCTGTCCAGCCTGTAACGGTAAGCTAAAGTTAACAAAAGATTCAAAGCAACTCATCTGCACGTTTGATAAGTTGGCTTATAGTGTTAACGATGGCATTCCTAATTTGCTAATTGATGCTGCGGAAAAAGTCAGCAGTGACGATATCGATAATATGGAGTTGAGCTGATGGCGTTTCATGTGGTTATTCCAGCACGATATCAATCGAGTCGTTTGCCGGGTAAGCCATTAAAAGATATTGCCGGTCACTCAATGATCGAGCGGGTATATCGACAAGCCGAGTTATCGGGTGCTGCATCGGTTACTATTGCCACTGATGACCAACGCATCGTTGACCATGTAAACTTGTTTGGCGGACAGGTTGTGATGACATCCAGCAGCCATGAGTCTGGCACCGACCGCATCTATGAAGCCTGCTCTAAAATGAAGCTTGCCGATAACGATGTTATCGTTAATGTACAGGGTGATGAACCCTTTATCCCGCCAGAAGTTATTCGGCAAACGGCTGAGCTTTTAGAGTCTCCTGACAGTAAAATGGCCACTTTGTGTGTTCCTATTGTTACGGAAGAACAGGTGCATGATCCTAATACGGTTAAAGTGGTTATCAGCCATAATAATAAAGCGATTTATTTTTCCCGTTCACCAATACCTTTTAATCGGGATTCTGCTGCGTTTTCTAAGATTAATTACTATCGCCATATTGGCATTTATGGCTTTAAATATCATTTTCTTGCGGCTTTTTCTCAGCTACCGCCTTCCAATCTTGAGAACATTGAAAAACTCGAACAGTTGAGAGTTTTGGAAAGTGGTCATTCAATAGAAATTGATGTTGCCATTAAAACTCCACCCGCAGGCGTTGATACTGCCGATGATTTACAAGCGGCCTGTGAATATGCACGTGGGTTAACCATCAAGTAATTACTTCTTATTAAGTGAGTCGATAGAGTAGAAAATGAAAACGAACGTATTATTTGTTTGCCTGGGTAATATATGTCGATCGCCCACTGCTGAAGCTGTCTTTCGTTCAAAAGCAACCGCAGCAGGCATTATTGATCAGTTATTGATTGATTCCTGTGGAACGGGAGGTTATCACTCTGGTGAGTCTCCGGATCCTCGTGCACAACAAGCCGGTAAGTTGCAAGGTTATGATTTATCTTCAATTAAAGCGCGTAAAGTTGCCATGAGTGATTTTGAAAAGTTTGATTTTATTTTGGCAATGGATAAACAAAACTATTCCAATCTAATAGCCATGAGTGATAGACAGTATCATCATAAGATAAAACTGTTTCTGGATTATGCTGAAGGTTGCGCTGAAAAAGAAGTACCTGATCCCTATTATGGTGGGGATGATGGTTTTGGACATGTCATAGATTTAATTGAGCAAGCAAGTAAAGGTCTCATCGCCGATATCATTAATAAAGCTCAAGCCAAATAAAAATTTATAGGCTATCGAACAAGAGGTGTGATTTTTCATCCCGTTCTGTAAGAGTTTTATAGGGTGTTATAGAGCAAACAGTTGAGTCAAAGGCTTAACTAAAGAGTTAATTAAATACTTAATTAAACACTATGACTCAACTGTTACTGTCCATTATTATTTTCTGTTGCTAGTTCTGGCGAATTAATCCTCTAAATTAATCTTCAAGAGGGATTCTAATAGCAATACCACCCATCACATCATTCAGTTTAAAGTCTGTTCTTGGACTATCAATATGTTTGTTATGACACTTAACACAAGCTTCAGAAACGGCCACATCGGGGTATACCGCTGTGAAATATTTTTTTCCGGCTAATGTTTCTTCACCGTAGAAGTTTTTTGAAGGATCCTTGCCAATTATTTTAAGTGCTTTTTCTTCCAGTGGGGTTTTGGGTTTATTTTGTTTATTGATAGCCCATAACGACAGCAGGGAATAGGTAAATCCAGAGTCTTTTTCATTAACACGTTCCGATCCCATTCTGAGCATTTGTGCCGGAAGAGGGAGAGCTGATTCTTCTTTCCAGTGTTCACTTGCGTCAAGTACTTCTTCTTTGTTTTGCAAACGGTCAACAACATTACGTGTATAAACCGTTCGATCCGATTCAATGACAGAAAAAATAGCGTCAGCCATTTTTTGTGGCGTAATACCGGAAGCAATAGCGGCACCAGAAATAAGTGAAGATGCTGCTAAAACTAACGTGGGTTTGATAAGTTTTCCAATGGTCATATCTGTCTCCTGTGCGATAGCACTTTTAGTATTATAGTGTGAATAAACACGGTTATTGATTTCGCCTTTGCTGGCGTTTTTTAATTCTTTGTTCTATCAGCTTGAAGGTTTGTAGATCACTGTCTGGTTGCCCACTAAAGTTTTTTTCTATCAGGGCTTCGTCGGCGAGTGCATCTAATGAAAACTCAACGCCGTGACAGTTCATACAAACGGTTTTAAGCATTTTGCTATTGGGTCTTAAGTTGTGATTTTGATTGTGCATTACCCGTACCCGTTTGCCTTTTTTAATGCGTGGCAAATGACAGCTTGCGCAGGTAACGCCAGAGCCTTCTTCCAGCTCTTCATTTTGTTCTTGTTGCCAAAGAGTAAAATGTATCGATGATTTATAGTTTTTAGAGTGTTCATCCTGATGACAACCGAGACAAGATTCTACTGCAGCTATCGATACATCTAAACTGTGAGGATTATGGCAGCTGCTGCAGGTAAGTAGTTTATCTTGTGTGGTATCAATACCTTGTCTGGCATCGGCTGTTGACATTAAGGGCAAGCCAAGGCCCTGACGCATCCCGTGTTTGCCGAGAACAAATTGATTCGCCTGACGTTCATGGCAACTGCTGCACACTTCAAGCTGATTATTGTTGAACTTTAAGTGTGGGGATGATTGATTATTGTCATCGTGACATTGACTGCAATTTACCGCTGTTGTTGCATGAGGGCTATCCGCCCACTGTGAGACTATAGAATTTACTTGACTGTCTTTATTCGTCGCGCTATTTCTCTTGCCTTTGTTATCACTTTGAGTATTTGTAGTGAACAGTTTTTGTCCGTCGTGTTGTTGGCTGGATAACGGTTTTACTTTTTTATTTTTCTTTAACCAACGAATTAACGCGGTACGAGGTGGCAGTGTCGCCTGCTCAAACGTAGCTTCCTCTCCTGCGTGTCGAATCAGAAAGTCTTCGTACAGCATAGAGTTATCATGATAATTATGGCAGCCGGAGCTGGCGCATGAATCAAATTCAAAAGGGGCGTGACTCGGACGATCTTTGGCAATGTCTTCGTGGCAGTGAAAACAAAAGTCGGGTGCAATGGTAACGCCATATTTACGAGTGATCTCTGGCTTATGTTCGGTATGGCAAGTGACACAATAACGTGCATCAAGTTGCTGCAGTAGTTCAGCGTTTCTTGGATCGAGAAATTTCTTTTTCGGATGCTTGTCATTCGCTGCATCAAGTTCTTTTGCGTGACAGCCTTCACAGGCTTGTTGCATTAGGTCATCATTTGAAAATGACTCAACATGACAACTGTTGCATTCCAGTTCGATTTGATAGTGTCCATGACTTGCATCACCGGCTAAAAACAGTGACTTATCGCCTTTAAATAAGTTGTAGCCCAGTATGGCCGAAATCAATAACGTTACTACGATGCCATAGTGCCAAAATTTTATTTTTATTTTATCCATAGCAGTCGCGCATTAGCCTAAAAGTAGTACACGACAAAAATATGGTAAGCCAAAAGCGCTGGCAGTAACCATAGTAGTGTGTAGTGAATTCTTGACCACCATTTACGATGGGAACGTAATTTTAAATCCGTCCAGTGGTGACTTTTTGACATGAAAACACCAACCAGTGATCCGGTTGTGGTGGCAGCTAAAAAGACCACCATTAAGGCAAAGTTTAAATTATTTCCCAGTCGAAACCCTGTGTGTATCACTAGAATTAACAGTGCAATTACTCCAATTATGGAGTGGTAAAGTCGCCAATTATCAAGGTTACCTATATTCATGGCTTTAACTCGCTTTCTTACACTGAGCATTCCGCCCAGTATGCAAAGTCCCAGTAATGTATAACCACTGACCTGTTTCCAGAAGTTATCAAACCAGAGCATTTCGACTTTCCAATCCACTTGGACGCTTATTGAGGATGCAATTGGTTGATTAAGTAATAAGAGTGCAATCATTAGTAATGAAATAATCGAAGCTGCAAAAATTGAGTTGTGATGCCGCATCACCAGGTTAGCCAGGGGGGTGTCAAGCATTTGCGCGACCAGTGGTTTGCAGGAGCCACAGGTTAATCCTGCACCGGTATTGTCACATAAGGAGTCAATGGTTCGATTGCCGGCATCCATAGACTTTGTTAATTCGCCTCGGGTAACACTTTTACAAAGACAGACGATGTACTCTTCTGGTTGTTCCTTTAAAGACTTAACTTCACTTTTGTCCCATACTAAGCCGCGTTGCTCAAACAGTTTAAATCGTTTGGCGGGTACTCGGCGTTTTTCCTGTATAAACTCTTTTATTTGAACTTGTTCGTTCCAGTCACCAATGGCGATATAACCAACCATTCGATTATCTTTCACCATGATTTTTCGAAACACACCCTGAAGTCGATGAGTATAGGTATAAACTTTATCGGGCTCAGACTCTACATCACCGTATATGTTGGTGTGATGCTGTTGTATTTTTAATTGAAGGTTGTTAACACTGCCTCGGTATTTACTGTAAACCCCCAGAATATGATTGACGCAGTTTTCCGCCTGTTCAAATCCGGGGGCGACAATGCCGTAGGTTGCACCATTGTGTTCGGCACATTCACCAATGGCGTAGATATTTTCTTCGTCCGTGAGCATGTGGTCATCGACTAATATGCCTTTGTTCAGTTTAAGATTTAATTTTTTAGCAAGAGTAACATTAGGACGAATACCGGCGCAGATAACCACGGTATCTATTGCTATATTACGTCCACTTTGTAAAACAACACTCTCTGCTTTTTCACTGCCGTTAATTTCAATGATTGGATCTTTAAATATTAACTCAATTCCGGAAGACTGGATTCGGTCTCGCAATATTGTATTGGCGCTGGCATCAAGTTGGCGGGAAAGTAACTTTTCACGTACTCCCACCATAACTTTGTTAGAAGGGGTTTTCATCGCCAGCGCTGTTTCTAAACCTAGCGCTCCGCAACCTATGATAAAAATACTTTTCTTTTGTTCTCGACATTCAATTAATTTATGGGCGTCATCTATCGAACGAAAGGTATACACATCCTTTTTATTGACACCTTTTAAGTTTGGAATAAATGCACTGGAGCCAGTGGCAAAAATGAGTTTTGAGTAACGCTGGGTATTACCGTCCTGATCGATGACTTGTCGTGTTTTAAAGTCAATGTCAACGATGCGCTTACCAATGTACTCGGTTAGGCGAGACGACTTTTTTAAGGAAACAGGGTTGGCCAATTGTTGACGATCGAGTTTGCCCGATAAAAAAAGGGAAAGTTGAACTCGATTATAAGGTTTGTATTGTTCTTCACCATAGATGGCAACGTGATGATAATCGGACTGCTCAAGGATCAATTGAGCTGCTTTAACCCCGACAGGGCCATTACCAATAATTACAACGGGTGTTTTCGCAAAAGATGCTTTTAGCGCTGTGTTAGCGTCTAGTTGCGCAGTTGTCATGACTACCGCCCGACACCAAAAAGTGTACCAGGCATCCTATGGCATACTGATATTTTCGACATGCTGGTCCCTGAACTTAAACTATTTATTTTATTTTTTTGTGTTTTTTCAGTGGTATATATTAGCGTAAGTATTTGACTAATTTATGAATACTCTACCAGCCATTATTCAGGCTGGTAAAGTAAGTAGAGTTCATTTTCTTCCATGCTGACCCGACGTGTTAATACTTCTCCAATTTTCACATAATCTCTTTCAAAATCTTGTTCCATTTCATGAGTAAAAGCCTGATGGGCGTATTTTTTACAAAATTGAATAACGGCATTGGCGATTTCATTCATATCGGTTCGGAAATCTTTTACCACCTGTAAAGTATGTATATCGCCAGCTAATGACTGTTCAAGATAAACATAAAACTTAACATTTTCTTTTAATAGATGAGACTGAAAGCTTGCTTTGAATTCAGCAATCATATTAGATAGTTTTCGGTAATCTTTCTTTTCGAATCCTTCCTTCCACATGCTTCCATAAAGGGTCACTAACTTGGAGTGATCCTTTTTAAGCGTATCTATTAATGTTGGGTCGTACTTAATAGTTCGTTCAGCACGAGACTGTGACTGAGAAACCGATTGAAGTTTTGGTTGAGCCTCTTCTTTGGGCCGACCCTTAAAAAAATCTGAAATAAAAGCAAACATGTTTTTAAACCTCGAACAAACACCTGTTTAGGGAATAGACTACTCGAGACGAATAGATCCGTAACTACTTGTCTGGCGTAACTCTTATTAAAGCCTAATGGATAAACCGGAAAAACGTACCAAAAAATGAGACTGAATATTTCATTTCGTGATGCCATTCATTATGTTTGTTCTAATATTCTTTATTTGAGATGTTGATTCGTAGGGTGTATTTTTTATTAGAGTATAAAAGGGGGCCGGGCTAATCGTTTGCCGCTATTTGAATAGCTTTAATCTGTCAGGTAAATGACAGATTATCAATAACAATTAATGACTTTTCATCCATTTCATCTCAATTTGTATAGGCTTGGTCTGTCTTATTACTGAATAACCCTACAAGGATTAAAGCTATCTGTTTGAAAAGTATACAAATATTTCTTTTCGCTGAGGGGTTTTCAATTGACTATAAATTAGGGATAATGCGCGCTCATTTCGTTATGGGTACCTGCTGGTCCCCTCGCAACGATACGTCGCGAATCCCGCCAGGCCCGGAAGGGAGCAACGGTAGTGACTGACTCGTGTGCCGAGGTGTGGCTGGCAGGTCCCACCCGAATGTTAACTCTGTTTTGAGTTAATCATTTTTCTGCTTGATTTAGCCTAACTTTCCACCACAAAGATCATTTATGTTATCCGGTAATGTTGATTACCTGACTTAAATAGCTTTCGAGATATTACCTTTAAGCCGCTTAAAGTGGCCTGATAGATTAATTTGTTCAGTCATCAAACTTGTGCAAAAAACCACCAAAAATCATTTTGTTAGAGATCCTGACGGCAGTTGATTATAATGCTTGTCAATTTAGCTTTTGGGTAACAGTTATAGTATGTCTTATACCGTATTAGCGCGTAAGTGGCGTCCGCAAAATTTTGAGCAACTGATTGGGCAGGAACATGTCCAGCGCGCCATCGTTAATGCGATTGATCAGGACCGACTTCATCATGCCTACCTGTTTACCGGGACCCGTGGTGTCGGTAAAACCACCATTGCCCGTATCTTTTCCAAATGCCTTAATTGCCAGACTGGCATTACCTCACAGCCTTGTGGCGAGTGTGATATTTGTCAGGAGATTGAGCAGGGGCACTTCGTCGATCTGATGGAAATTGACGCTGCTTCAAGAACCAAGGTCGAAGACACCCGTGAAATATTGGACAATGTTCAATATCGTCCTACTCGAGGACGCTACAAGGTTTACCTGATTGATGAAGTTCATATGCTCTCCAACAGCAGCTTTAATGCATTATTGAAAACGCTGGAAGAGCCGCCGCCACATGTTATTTTCTTATTGGCGACCACCGACCCGCAAAAATTACCGGTAACGGTGCTTTCCCGCTGTTTGCAATTTCATCTTAAGCGAATGACGCCTGAGTCCATCGTGGCGCATCTCACCAGTATTTTGCAGCAAGAAAGCATTAACTTTGATACCGCCAGTCTGAATTTATTGGCACAAGCTGCCGATGGCAGTATGCGAGACTCTCTTAGCTTGCTGGATCAGGCCATAGCTTTTGGCGGCGGTCAGTTACAAAGCTCCGACGTCGCTGATATGCTTGGTGCGGTTGACCAGCAATTTGTCACTGAGTACCTGCAGGCGCTTTGTGACAACAATACTCAGGCAATTTTTGAGATCACCGAGCGGATGGCCGAGTTTGCCCCGGATTACCAAACCGTTATGGCGGATATTATTTCAACGTTGCATAAGCTGGCGGTTATACAGTTGGTGGGTCAACAGCCACAGACAACAGAAGAGTCAACCGAACAAACGCTGCAAACTCTGGCTCAGCAATTCAGTCCAGACGATATTCAGCTGTTTTATCAATTAGGCATTCACGCTCGAAAAGATCTGCCGTTGGCACCCGATGCCCGACAAGGCTTTGAAATGGCGTTGTTGAGAATGCTGACATTTCGTCCTGCTTCCGGTTCTGTGCCTTCAAATTCTGGCCGATCATTACAACAAAAATCATCGCAACAAAAATTATCACAACAAAGTCGTAGTGGTTCGCAAGCCAAAGCGCCAAGTTCAACGTCATCCCATGCCGGGCAACAGTCTGCTTTGACGGAAAAAAAAACAGCAAATTCTCTAAATGACCATCAAAATGATTTGACGAGCGACAACAAGAAACCGCAAAAAGCACAAGAACAGATAAACCCGGACGCTAGTCAACAAAAGCCCGCACAATCAGCCAGCAGTAAAATAAAACAGATACAGCAGCAAGTGGCTGCTTCTGCTCAGAGTAGACCGGTTCAAGACTCTGAAACACAAGACTCTCAAGCACCGGATTCTCAAGCACAGCATTCACAATCAAAAAATACGGCAGTTCAGCCTCAAAAGCTGCAACAAGTTTCTGGTTCGCAAGCATCTGCATCTGGTTTTTCCCAAAAGAATGATTTCGAAGAGAATGATTCAGAAAAGAACGTTTCAGAAAAGATTATCGATACTAAGGCTGTTGCAGAAAACGCTAATACAGGCGGACAAGAGAGCAGTGAGCAGGAAGAGGTTGCTCCAAAAGTTGTTGTTGAACGCCTCGAACAGTTAATAGAAGCGGATACCTGGCATGACTTTATTCAGCAGTTGTCCATTACAGGTTCCATTTTTCAAATTATTAATAACAGTGTGGTCACTCAGGCCAGTCAAAATCAACTGCAGTTGAATACCCTTCAATCGGTAGAGCACTTTTTAACCGCCAGTGCCAAGGGAAAAATCGAGCAGGCGATGGGGGATGTGCTTAAGCAGAAAGTCACCTTAAACATCGAGTTTGTTGAAACCCTTGAAAATACCCCAAAATTAATCAGTGAAAAGAGACGCGTAGAGCAGCTTAAATCGATTCGCGGTGAATTTATCGATAATCCGAAAGTCGCGTCTCTTTTGCAGACGTTTGAAACAGACATAGCGATAGAAAATATTCAAATTCATTAACAGAGGTGACTAAGATGAAAGGCTTGGGCAATATGATGAAGCAGGCTCAGCAGCTTCAGGACAAAATGAAACAAATGCAGGACGAAGTGGCTAATATGGAAATTAGCGGTGAGTCAGGCGCTGGTATGGTTAAAGTCACCATGACAGGCCGACACGATGTTCGCCGAGTTGAAATCGATCAATCTCTCATGAGTGACGATAAAGAAATCCTTGAAGATCTGGTTGCTGCAGCAATTAATGATGCTGTGCGTAAAGTTGAGTCAGAGACTCAGTCGCGCATGTCATCGGTAACCGAAGGACTGCCAATCCCTCCCGGTTTTAAAATGCCATTTTAATGAAGCAGTCACCACTTCTTGAAAATATGATTGAAGCGCTGCGCTGTTTGCCTGGCGTGGGCAGAAAAAGCGCTCAGCGTATGGCCTATTATCTGTTAGAGCGTGATAGGACAGGCGGGCAGAAGCTGGCAAACTCTCTTGCTCAGGCAATGGTGGATATTCAGCACTGCCAACAATGTAAAAACTTTACTGAAAATGAGCTCTGTGTGGTGTGTGCAAACCCAAGACGCGATCATTCAACCGTCTGTATTGTTGAGTCACCCGCGGATGTGATCGCCATAGAAAGTTCTGGTGTGTTCAGTGGTGTGTTTTTTGTACTCATGGGGCATTTATCACCTCTGGATGGTATCGGCCCGGAAGAACTCGGCCTTGAAATACTCGAAAAACGACTGGTGTCAGGGGATGTGCAAGAAATTATCATGGCCACAGGCTCTACCGTAGAGGGCGAAGCAACGGCTCACTTTATTCGCGATATGGTAGAACCTTATCAAATTCCCGTGACCCGTATTGCCCAGGGTGTGCCAATGGGAGGTGAGCTGGAATATCTGGACGCCAATACATTGGCGCGCTCTATTACGGAGCGGCGTAAGCTCGACTTTTAGTCAGTAAACCTATTTTTTATCCTCTCAATATATTGAAGCATACAGCCTGATATCATCACATTTAGTTGATTTTAAGTGTTGAAATTCAGGCTTCTGCCCCCATAACTGTTTCACTGAATTTTCGGCATGCAAATAAAATCACAAATGAGTTTTTTGAGTGTGCCTGTAAACTTTAATATTGGCGTAAAGCTGGAGGTATATATTAATGAGTGAGACGGCCAACATGGAAAAACACAGTTTTCAGACTGAAGTGAAACAACTGCTGCATATTATGGTGCATTCCTTATACAGCAATAAGGAAATCTTTTTGCGAGAGCTGATTTCAAATGCGGCGGATGCGGTTGATAAGTTGCGTTTTAAATCACTCGATGATAGTAGCCTGATTGCGGATGATCCCGACTTTAAAATTCGAATTACCACAGACGAAAAGGCCGGTACGGTTACCATTAGCGATAATGGTATTGGGATGACCAAAGATGATCTGATCAGCAATTTAGGCACCATTGCCCGCTCTGGTACCGCAGAGTTTTTGACACAACTGTCGGGTGATCAAAAGAAAGACGCAAATTTAATTGGTCAGTTTGGTGTTGGTTTTTACTCCGGTTTTATCGTTGCCGATAAAATGACTGTGGTATCAAAAGCGGCTGGCACAGATGAAGCGCATCAATGGGTTTCCAGCGGCGAAGGTGAATTTGAAATTGCCGCGGCTGAGCGCGCAACCCGTGGTACCGATATTATTCTGCATCTTAAACAAGAAGAGAAAGAGTTTTTAAGCGAGTGGCGTTTACGTTCTATTATTGGTAAATACTCCGATCACATTTCTGTTCCTGTTGAAATGTTGAAACCTGCCGAACCTGCGGAAGAGGGCAAAGAGCCTGAACCTTCAACTGAGTTTGAAGCGGTAAATAAAGCAACCGCTCTGTGGACACGTTCCAAGTCGGATATTTCAGACGAGGATTACAAAGAGTTCTACAAACACATTTCTCATGATTTTGCTGAGCCCATGACCTGGGCGCACAATAAAGTGGAAGGTAAGCAGGAATACACGAGTTTATTGTACATTCCGAAAAACGCACCTTACGACTTGTGGAACCGTGAGCGCTCGCGCGGAGTGAAACTGTATGTTCAGCGAGTCTTTATAATGGACGACGCAGAACAATTCTTACCCATCTATTTGCGTTTTGTTCGCGGTGTGCTCGACAGCAATGATCTACCGCTGAACGTTTCCCGTGAAATTTTGCAGGACAGCTCTGTTACTCAGTCTCTTAAAAATGCCTGTGTTAAACGTGTGCTTTCCATGTTGGAGAAAACAGCCAAAAATAAACCGGAAGATTATCAACATTTCTGGCAGCAATTTGGCAGTGTTATGAAAGAAGGCCTTGGTGAAGACTTTAGTAACCGCGAGACCATCGCCGGATTAATGCGCTTTGCATCAACCCATAACGATGATCAAACCCAGAATGTCTCTCTGGACGACTACATTGGTCGAATGACCGAAGGACAGGACAAGATTTACTACATCACGGCAGAAAGCTTTGAAACCGCGAAAAACAGTCCGCATCTGGAAGTTTTCCGTAAGAAAGGTATAGAAGTACTGCTATTGTCCGACAGAATCGATGAATGGGCCATTTCCCACCTGACTGATTTTAAAGAGAAAAAGCTTGTTTCAGTCACTCAGGGTGACCTCGACTTAGGCAATCTTGAAGATGAGAAAGAAAAGCAGGAACGCGAGCAGGTCGAAAAAGAAAACCAGCCATTGGCCGAACGTTTTAAAGAAGTGTTGGCTGAACGAGTCAAAGAAGTCAAAGTGACCACCCGTTTAACCGATTCACCAGCCTGTGTGGTGAGCTCGGAAGGCGAAATGTCCGCTCAAATGGCGAGATTAATGGCATCCGCTGGTCAGGAAGCCCCTGAGGTTAAGCCTGTGTTTGAATTCAATCCGGAACACCCTCTGGTGAAACGAGCCGCAGAGCAATCCGGTGATGACTTTAATGATTGGACTTTGTTCTTGTTCGATCAGGCCATGCTGGCAGAAAGCGGATCATTGAAAGATCCGGGTACCTTTACTCGCCGACTGAATGCTCTGTTATTGAAGTAATTCTAAACAACAGACAATCCGTTAATCATCAAAACAGCCCCATTTAAGGGGCTGTTTTGTTTCTAGCGATGTTATTTTATTGATTGCACAGTAAATTTGCGATGATTCATAAAATGAATATAGAGCAATTCTTTGCACAGAATCTAACCATCCGGATTGCTCTATCTTAAATGATGCGGGCTGACACCAACAAAAGTCGTATAAAGCGCTTGAGTTAGCCCTCTGTGATCGGTATCTTAGCGTCTACACAAAGTATTAGGCTTTTATGAAAGCCTGTATTTATCGTCTTCAAATAAAAGACTCCCGGAGAAGAGAGTATGCGAGTTATTTTATTGGGTGCGCCTGGCGCTGGAAAAGGAACTCAGGCTCAGTTTATTAAAGAAAAATACGGTATTCCGCAAATATCCACCGGTGATATGTTGCGTGCAGCCGTTAAAGCAGGCACACCACTTGGGTTGGAAGCCAAAAAAGTTATGGATGCTGGTCAGCTGGTTTCTGACGAAATCATTATTGGCCTGGTAAAAGAGCGGGTTGCGCAAGACGATTGTGAAAAAGGTTACCTGCTGGACGGTTTTCCTCGCACCATACCTCAAGCCAATGCCATGCGGGACAATAACATCGACGTTGATTATGTGGTTGAAATCGACGTCGAAGACGAAGAGATAATTAAGCGATTATCTGGGCGCCGAGTTCATCCTGAATCTGGCCGGGTTTATCATGTTGTTTATAATCCGCCGAAAGAAGAAGGAAAAGACGATGAAACAGGTGAGCCGTTGATCCAGCGTGATGACGACACCGAAGAAACCGTACGTCATCGTTTAGATGTTTACCACAGTCAAACCAAAGTGTTGGTTGAGTATTACAAAATCTTCTCGCAAGAAGATACCAAAAATGCACCTGAGTACGTAAAAGTGCCTGGTGTTGGTAGCATGACCGACATTCGCGATAATATTTTTGAGGCACTTGGAGACTAGTCGTCACTCTATGACTCAACACACACCTGTGGGAGTGCTGCTGGTTAATCTCGGCACTCCCGATGCGCCGACCTCAAAGGCGGTTCGAACCTACCTAGCTGAATTTCTGCACGATAAACGAGTGGTTGATCTGTCCCGCTGGATCTGGTGTCCGGTATTGCACGGCGTTATTTTGCGAGTACGACCACCAAAAGTCGCCAAACTTTATCAGTCTATCTGGACTGAGCAAGGTTCGCCGTTACTGGCTATCGGTAAGCAACAACAGCAATCGTTACAACAAAAGCTTAATGAAGCCAATATAAGTGCATCGGTTGAACTTGCCATGACCTATGGTAATCCTTCAATAGCGGCAGGGATGCAAGCTTTATCCCATTGCAAAAAAGTGATTGTACTGCCACTTTACCCACAATTTTCGTCTGCAACGACCGCTTCCGTATTTGATAGGGTTGCCCGTTTTGCAAAACACCAATGGGTATTACCAGAAATCACTTTTGTTCGTGATTATTACGATCATCCACTGTATATCAAAGCACTGGCGGAATCCGTTAAAAATAATTGGCAAACTAACGGAAGAGGGGATGTATTGTTAATGTCGTTTCATGGCATTCCAAAACGTTACGCAACTAACGGTGATCCTTATCCAGAACAGTGTGAAATAACCGCCAAACTACTGGCAGAAGCGTTAAACTTAAACGATTCAGAATGGAAAATGACCTACCAGTCAATTTTTGGTCGCGAAGAATGGTTAAGTCCATTTACTGATAAAACAATGGAACAGCTTGGGAATCAAGGAAAATCCGTTGATGTTATCTGCCCTGGTTTTTCTGCAGACTGCCTCGAAACATTAGAAGAAATCGAAGAAGAAAATAAAACAACATTTTTAAATGCTGGTGGCAAAAATTTTAATTATATCCCCTGTTTAAATAATGATGCTGCTCATATAGATGCTTTATTTGATGTGGTAAAAGCAAAGTTGGATTAGTTACTTATTTAGATTATAAATTAACTGAGTTAAAACTTTGAATCGAGTCACAAAATTACAGGCATAACGTTTAGTGTTGTTGTAATCTGAACAAGCTGAATTTATTATCTCGTCTCCAAAATGGATGTTACTAAAGGAGATATATAATGTTTGGAAAATTAAAGGAAGCTGCTGGCAATGGAGCCGTTCAAAAACTTATCGATATGGCAGCCCCCGGTCTAAAAGATCAACTTATCGAAAACCTGAATAAAGTTAACCCAGATGCTGTAAAACACGACGAGTCTTACGAAGAAAAAGTCATTAATCCTTTAAACTTGACCGTATCTGCTTCTTCAAGTGGAGCAACCAAATTAATTCCTGGTTTCGATTCAAAGTTTAAAGTTGCAATGCTGCATTTACGAGATGAGTTGATAGATGCAACTGGTGACTCGGTTAAATTAGTCGAAGGGTTTGATAAAAAGCTGCCAGATGTTCTTAAGTCAGGCTTTGAGAAAGCTAAGGCAGCACCTTAAAACTTATTTAATTAATTAAAAGCAAGCAAGTTTTAGGTTTATTCTGGCGTTTAAACAGTAAGTATAAGCGCCAGATTAAGACACGCCTAATTTACCTGATACTTTATGCTGAAAGTGATCGCTTATCATGCCAGCGGTTTAAGTAGCGATTATTCTCCAGTTATTAAAATAGTTTTTAACATAGGGATGTTGATATAAAAGCAGTATTGTTTTTACTCAGTTGATATCTGAACTGTAATGAGATGATCAGGTCTGATATTGCTTTCCTAATAATCAAAGCAAAAAATAAAAAATTTCACAAGTTACATTGTAGGTACTTAAGCTTATCGATGAAGGTAATACAGTACTGTATCCAATAACTTAAGTTTAAACAGAGCTTTTATGAAACGGAATTTAATTCTTATCTGCGTTACAACATTCATAGTATCTGCCTGTCAGTCGGAAATTGAAGCTGAACTGGAAAAGCATGGTGTCAGCTATGATGGTGTGCCAGAAAAGCCACTTGCCTATATAAAAAGTCTGCCTTTAGAACAACAGGCTAAAGTACTCAAGCTTAGAAAGCGTGTGCTTCAAAACTTAGTGTTTGTTGAGGGCGGTGGGTTTGTAATGGGGGATATTATTGAAGAAGTCCCAG
>NZ_QGGU01000007.1 GCF_003148745.1 Pleionea mediterranea
GCTACTCGATACGACAAGTTGGCAAGAAATTATCACAGTATGGTCGCTTTGGCATTTGTTATGGTCTGGTTGCCTATCTATTGTTGAGCAAATTACAAACAAAGATCAACACGCTCTAGGTCTCTTAATAATAGGTTACTGAAAATACTAGGCCATTTAAATTACAAGCCACCACTGGTTTCGCCGACAGAACAACTCCTAAACTCTGCTTTTTACGGCCTTTATCCGCTTGATAAACCAAATAATGCCCAGAAATATGGAAAGTGGTTATTAAACGCGGCAAAATCACTCAACAAATGTGTCAAAAAACGTATAATGCGATGCCTTGTAGCTGGGTTAGTCAGTAGCTATGCGTTAAATTACTCAACTTAAAGTGCATAGATTAAAAGCAGACAGAAAATAACCAGTCATCTGGTTAAGTGTTAAACAAATCGGTCAGATAAGGTGAATCATGACATTCATGACGAGCAATGAGATAAGAGAAACATTTATATCCTTTTTCGAAAAGAGAGGGCACCGTCGTGTAACCAGTGGTTCACTGATCCCATCAAATGATCCAACCTTATTATTCACCAATGCCGGAATGGTGCCGTTTAAAGACTGCTTTTTGGGCACCGATAAGCGTGATTATGTACGTGCAACGTCATCGCAGCGTTGTGTTCGAGCCGGTGGAAAACATAACGATTTGGAAAATGTCGGCTATACCGCCAGACACCATACCTTTTTTGAAATGCTGGGTAACTTCAGCTTTGGTGACTATTCAAAGCGCCAGGCCATCGAGTTTGCCTGGGAGTTTTTAACCAAAGAGTTAAAGCTACCGCAAGAGAAGCTTTGGGTGACTGTTTATAAAGATGACCAGGAAGCGGAAGACATCTGGTTTAATGAAATCGGTATTAACCAGCAACGGTTTTCACGACTGGGTGAAGAGGATAATTACTGGTCCATGGGCGATACAGGACCATGCGGACCTTGCTCTGAAATATTTTATGATCACGGTGACGATGTAGAAGGAGGCCCACCAGGCTCACCGGAAGAAGACGGTGATCGTTACATCGAAATCTGGAATTTGGTCTTTATGCAATTTAATAAAAATAAAGACGGAACCATGGAGCCTTTACCTAAGCCTTCAGTTGACACAGGTATGGGACTTGAGCGTATCGCCGCAGTGATGCAGCAGGTCCACAGTAACTATGAAATTGACCTGTTTGATGCTCTTATTAAAAATATCGCAAAAATTTTGAATGTTACCGACATTAACAATAAATCACTGAGAGTGATTGCCGATCACATTCGGTCCACTGCCTTTTTGATCATAGACGGTATTGTACCGGGTAATGAAGGCCGGGGTTATGTGTTAAGACGCATTATGCGTCGTGCGATCCGCCATGGTCATAAGCTCGAAGCTAAAGGCAGCTTTTTCCATAAGCTAATTGCGCCTTTGATCGAACAAATGGGCGATGCCTATCCAGAATTAAAACAACGTCAGTCTGAATTGGAGTCCACCATTATCCGCGAAGAAGAACAGTTCGCTCGCACTCTGGATAAAGGCATGAAGATTCTTGAGCAAGATTTAAAATCCCTGTCTGGCTCTGTCATTTCTGGCGATACCGTATTTACACTTTATGATACCTATGGCTTTCCGGTCGATTTAACCGCAGATATTGCCAGAGAAAATAATCTGTCTATTGATGAAGAAGGTTTTGATCAGCGTATGCAAGAACAAAAGCAGCGCTCTCAAGCGGCAGGAAAATTTGGCGTCGACTACAACGAAAACCTGGCCATCGACAGTGAAACTCAGTTTGTGGGTTACGACTCGCTTAAAAACAGCAGTAAGGTTGAAAAGCTGTTCAAAGAATCCAATCCCGTAGAACAACTCAATGAAGGTGAGCAGGGTACTCTGGTTACTGAAAGCACCGCCTTTTACGCAGAAGGCGGTGGTCAGGTGGGTGATAAAGGTATCATTCGTAGCGCCCAAGGTGAAGCAGAGGTTCTGGACACGGTTAAAGTTAATCAGGCGTTTGTTCATACGGTTAAAGTAACATCTGGTGTGTTTAAAACCGCTGATCAGGTTGAAATGCTGGTCGATACCGAAAAACGTGAATCTACGGCAGCTCACCACTCGGCAACGCATCTGTTACATGCCGCGTTACGAGAAGTTCTGGGCAGTCATGTGATGCAGAAAGGCTCTTACGTGGATCATGAACGTTTACGATTTGATTTTTCAAGCCCGGAAGCGGTCAGTCAGAATCAGTTAGATATTGTTGAGCAGCGGGTTAACGACGAAATACGACGAAATCACCTAGTTTGTGCAGAAAATATGAGTATGGATGAGGCTCAAAAGCAAGGTGCCATGGCATTGTTTGGTGAAAAGTATGGTGACAATGTACGCGTGTTGTCCATGGGACCATTTTCGGTAGAGCTTTGCGGCGGAACACACGTAGAGCGCACTGGTGATATCGGCAGCTTTAAGATCATTCAGGAATCTGGTATTGCTTCCGGCGTTCGCCGAATTGAAGCCCTGGCTGGTAAAAGGGCTACCGATTACATTCAGTCACAGAATGCTTTATTAAATAATCTGGCCAAGCAGTTAAAATCTGAGCCTGCAAAAGTTGATGAAAAACTTGAGCAGCTTATTAATAAAAGCAAAGAGCTCGAAAAGCAAGTATCCCAATTGACTGGCAAATTAGCGTCAAGTCAGGGCGCTGACTTGCTCAATGAGGTTGTTGAAATTGCAGGTGTTAAAGTGATTGCGAAATTGCTCACTGGTGTTGAGTCTAAATCATTACGTGACCTGATGGATCAAATCAAAAATAAACTGGGTTCGGGCATTGTTGTACTTGGCGTAGAAAATCAGGGAAAAGGAAGCTTGATTGCTGGTGTCACTAAAGATCTGGTTGGATCTATAAAAGCGGGGGATCTGGTTAAACACGCGGCCAGTCATATAGGTGGTAAGGGAGGTGGCCGACCGGATATGGCACAAGCGGGCGGACCGGATGCGGATAAACTTCCTCAAGCCATAGAATCCGTCGCACCTTTTATTAAACAAACGCTTTCTTAAGCTATAAAGTCAAAAATATAAGTCAATAAATTGCTTTAAGTAATATAGCTAACTTATTGACTTATATGTATTCTTTATTCCGTTACAATTAAAGTTTGCGAGCATCGGTAGTTCGACTACTCTATAAGATAGGTCGATTATCTAACGGAGCCTCTGAGAGCAGATGAATTATCCCTACCTTTATAATCCTCTTTTGGTGAATAAATAGGCAGCTGCTCCCATAGAGTTTGCGCAGTTTAAGATGACTAAATTTTATACAAAACAGTGATCTATTCTCTGTAAAAGCTGGTTCCTGAACAGGTATCGACAAAAATTAAACAATATTAAAAGTTGCTGCTATAATGCGGCGCCTCATATCAAGTGCTGAAAAATAACTCTTTCTTATTAAGAGTGAGATTAAGGAGAAAATTGGATGTTAATATTAACTCGACGAGTTGGTGAAACTCTTATGATCGGTGATGAAGTAACCGTGACTGTTTTAGGAGTAAAAGGTAACCAGGTTCGTATAGGTGTAAACGCACCAAAAGAAGTTTCTGTTCACCGTGAAGAAATTTATCTAAGAATACAGCGTGAAAAAGAAATGTCTGGAAATTCAGCAGAATAAGTTTCAGATAGGGCTTGCATTTTAATTCTAATAAGGTAATATTTGCCGCCGCTGAGAGGAGAGATGGCCGAGCGGCTGAAGGCGCTCCCCTGCTAAGGGAGTATACGGTTTATCCCGTATCGAGGGTTCGAATCCCTCTCTCTCCGCCATTATTTTTTGCAACAATATTTAATGGCTAAAATTACTTTTAAGTAATTGAGAATGCTCAGTAAATGACTCGCTAGAGTGCATCGAAATTTGTTGACAAGTAATTTAGGTGTACGCATAATAGCGCCCCTCTTCACGGAGGCCGATAAGAAAGAATTTAAATTTTAAATTGTTACTTATCACACAACGCGCACGTAGCTCAGCTGGATAGAGTACCTGGCTACGAACCAGGCGGTCGGAGGTTCGAATCCTTCCGTGCGCGCCATATTAAAAAAACCGCTTTTAAGCGGTTTTTTTATGCCTGTAATTTACTGACAGTCTCTGTTCCCGAGTTTAATTTTATTGCTCTATTGACCTTATATGGTTTACATTCGTAAGCCTTATTGATCATATCCTTCATTCATCGGATTAATTTTATAATCGACATTATGATACTTGCTGATTACCACATACAGATCACTCTTGCTGCTTTAGTCTTGTTGTTTATAGTACTTGTTTTATTAATCGTTGTGTTCAGACAATTAAAACAGTTAACTACTAATGAGCTGAATCGAAATCAAATGGAAGAAAAAGTCTCTTTACAGCTTTCTCAGTTGCGTGAGTTTCAAGTTGAAAAGTTTAGTGAGTCAAATCATCAGGCGGATAAAGCAGCAGCATCAACCAAAGAAGTTTTGATAACGGCGTTTAATGAGCTAAAAGAATCAATTATTAATCAGCAAAATCAGTTTCAATCTGTAATCAGTGGTAAGTTTGAACAAAATAAACAAGCGCTGGCTGATAAACTATCTGATGCGCGTTTTGCTCAGCAATCCTCATTATCGGAGTTTAAAGAAAGTTTATTAAATTCATTAAAGAAAATTGATGAACAAAACAAACAGGCGCAATTAGAATTACGCGACAAGTTGATTCAGGAGTTGAGACAGTCTATTAAAGATATTCGTCAGGAGCTAACACAAACGCTCACGCAAAACTCGGAAAACCTTTTAAAAGGAATAAACAGTTTAACGCAATCCACCGATGAACGACTTAAAGATATTAGCGGGCAAGTTGAAAAACGATTAAGTGATGGTTTTGAAAAAACCACTCAGACATTCAATGATGTTTTAAAACGACTGGCACTGATCGACGATGCGCAGAAAAAAATCACCGAGTTATCGTCTAATGTGGTCAGTCTGCAGCAAGTGTTAGCCGACAAACGTTCAAGAGGAGCTTTTGGAGAGGTACAGCTCAATGCATTAATAAAGAATGTGCTACCTGAAAACAACTTCTCTATTCAACATCGACTATCGAATGAAAAAATTGCTGATTGTATTTTATTTCTACCGGATCCCACGGGTAATGTGGTCATCGATGCAAAGTTTCCGTTAGAGTCGTACCAACGTATGACCGATTTTGAAACATCTGATTTGGACAGAGTCGCTGCTTCCAAACAATTTAAACAAGATATTAAAAAACACATCAAAGATATTAAATCGAAATACATTATAGAAGGCGAAACAGCGCCCGGCGCCATGATGTTTATTCCGGCAGAAGCGGTGTTCGCTGAAATTCATGGGCATTTTCCTGAGCTGGTTGAGCTGGCGCATAAAGAAAAAGTATGGATGGTGTCGCCAACCACTATGATGGCAATCTTAACAACGGCAAGTGCTGTAATAAAAGATGAAGCGACCCGAAAGCAGGTACATATTATCCAGGAGCATCTTGGGTATTTATCGGAAGACTTTGGTCGATTTAAAGTGCGTATGGATAATTTATCTAAACATATAGGCCAGGTCAGTAAAGATGTGGATCAAATTAACACGTCGGCGCAAAAAATAACCAGTCGCTTTAAGAAAATTGAGCGGGTCGATCTTCCAGAAGAAAAAGCGCCTGAACTGCTTAACAGGGAGTAATTTTGATTATCCTGTTTTGTTCAACCTGTATAGCCAACTTTATTCATAATAATCTCAACGGTTAATTTTATGGGACCTATGTCTAGCTTTTATAAAGTGGTTAGGTGTATCTCATATATTTGGCTATAGTTAAAGCAATGATTTTTATTTGGAGTACTGCGTGACTATACCTTCGTCATTAAAAACATTATTGAGTGAACAAAATATCGCCTATGAAACTATAGAGCATGAAGAAGCTCACTCTCTGAAGCAGGTGGCAAGCGAATTGAACCTGTCTGAAGCAAGTATTTTGCGGTGTGTTTTATTAAAAGGCCCATCACAGAAATTTATGGCTGTATTGCCCAGTCATTTTTTACTCGATTTTGAGGTGCTTAAACGGCTAAAAGATCAGGCGTTTGAAATCATTTCTGCGCGTGACGCAGATAAGCTGTTTAATCATTGTGAACCTTGCTGTCATCCTCCCATTCCTGCTTTTATCAAAGTAAATGGTCTTATTGATGAGTCAGTTTATAAACTGGACGAACTGTATCTTGAATCGGGTAATCCAAAAATTCTGTTGAAGATAGCAAAAGCAGACATTGCTAAACTGTATGTTAATGAGGAGCGTTTATCCTTTGCTTGTGGCCCAGAACGACTCTATTCGGGACGCAATGCTCAGCAAGATTTAACGGAAGCTGTTAATCAATTTACCCCCATTCGGATCAAACAACGGATCGATGAGACCTTTGATCTACCGGCAATGCCAGAAATTGCACAAGATATAATGAAACTCAGAGTCGATCCCAGTGCCGATGCGAAAAAACTGGGCGCCATTGTTGCCAAAGATCCAAGTCTGGCTGCGCAAATCATAAGTTGGGCAAGTTCGCCTTATTACGGCTATAAAGGCACCATCGATTCTGTTGAAACGGCTATTTCAAGAGTTCTCGGTTTCGATCTGGTCATGAATCTCGCACTTGGTATATCCATCGGAAAATCCTTAAATGTGCCAGAAGAGGGGCCTTTAGGCGTGCATAACTTCTGGCGGCAAGCGGTTTATTGCGCCAGTCTGGTAGAAAAACTGTGTCTAATGATGCCGCCTAAGCACCGTCCAGAGCGGGGGCTCGCTTATCTTTCCGGCTTATTGCACAATTTTGGTCATATTTTATTGGGCCACTTATTTCCGCCACAGTTTTATCTGATTAATCGTTATATTGAGGCTAATCCGGGCATTCGAGTGGAAGATGTCGAGCACTTTGTCATGGGCGTGACTCATCAGGAAATCGGTGCCTGGTTAATGAAAAACTGGCATATGCCCGATGAGCTGATTGTGGCTGTGCGGTGGCATCATCAGGAAGAGTTCTGGAGTAAACATTCGGTTTATTCGAATCTGGTTCTTTTAGCCGGTCGTTTACTCAAACGCATAGAGCTAGGCGATGCTATTAATCATGAGCTTCCCGAGTCGGTTCTTGAGCTACTGAATCTTGATGAAGAGAAAGTAAACGAAAGCTTTAATCAGTTGCTAGAAGAGCGTGAAACCCTTGATCTTATGTCGAAGCAGTTAGTGGCATAAGCCGACTTATTAAGCGGTTGGCTTAAAAGGCAATTTTTGCTGCAGGTATTTAAGATAATGCTGGGTTTGGTGGTTTTCGTCGGTAATATAATTACCCACTTGCTGGTGCAGTTGAGGGTGATGATAAAAGTAGGCTGACTGTGCCAGATAAGGTTCAAAACCCCGAACGACTTTATGCTCCCCCTGCACACCAGGATTAAAGAAGCGTATATTTTGCTCGATACAAAACTCCATGCCCTGATAATAGCAACACTCAAAGTGAAGGTGTCCGTATCCACAGTCCTTGTCGTCATCCCGGCAACCCCAGTAACGACCATAAAGCGTTGAACTATCAAACAGAAACAATGCTGCGGCAATATCCTGTTGATCACGCTGGGCTATTACAATAAGTGCAGACTGCTTCTCCTGCGTTAACCAGTCTAAAAAGAAAGCCTCGTTTAAATAACCGCTGTGGCCGGAACGTTTTAGATAAGTGTGCCGGTAAAATGGGTAAAAGCGCTTGATGATCTCATCAGTTATTGTTTCACCTGAATAGCGGTAAAACTGGGTGTTCTGCTCACAGGCTTTTCTGCGTTCCCGCCGTATTTCTTTCGCTCGCTTTTGTGTTAACTGAGTTAAATAATCGGCAAGCTCGTTAAAACCATTGTTATGCCAGCGAAAAAATATACTTGAGCGCAACAATGCACCTGACTTTTCAAAAGCGCTCTGCCAAGACTCCGGAATGTATAAAAACTGATTGGTTACAGGACTCTCTGGTTTTAACTGAGCGTTGATTTGATGAATATCGTCTACTGTTATTTTATAGTCACTGAATGGCAGTTCGATGGGTGTAAATGGCAACTGCATCACCCATTTAGGATAATAGGGGATCCCCGCCTGATTAACCGCACTGGCAATATTCCAGTCAAAAACATATTCGCCGTATGAGTGATGCTTCAAATAACCCGGTATAAATGGATACTGATTTTGTTGGTTGGCAATTTGAATATGTCGAGGGAGCCATCCCGTGTCGTCAGAAGTTGAACCCGATGATTCTAGTGCTTGAAAAAATGCCAATGAGGCAAAAGGGGATTTTGTTGTTGAGTCACCTGTTGGGAGATTCAAATCTGAATGTTCCTGTAGGCACTCCTTCTGAACATGCTGTCCTTTAGCCTGAAGCTCAGGTGCCTGACAGCTTTGCACTTCGCTCGCGTCTGAAAAGGGGCCAAAAGCCGATGTGATTATATTATGTTCAGATTGCATTCAGTTAATGACACCTACAATATCCGAAAGTTGAAATAACTCGTAACAAAAGCGCTCCAGTATATTAAACATACATCGAAATCTAGCGCGAGAGGTTTAGGTAATTAGTGGGTTAGAGTAGCCGGATGTTGAAGTGAAATAAAGCCATAGTGCCCGTCAATGTTCTTTAACCAGGCGGCTCAGAGGTAAGGCTTCCGTAAACGATGTATTCAACCCACATTAAAGGTACAAATTGACAACCATGATCGAGTGTAGCAAGATGCTTTTCATATTCAGTAAATCATTGATATCACGATTAATCCATGTTTATTAAGATAAATTTTTTCATTCTATTAACCGCTTTATTGCTTAGCTTATCAGCCTCGGTATCGGCCGCTGAGAAGCAGGCTCCTTGTAAAGTCATTTCAAAAAGCAAAGCGGTTGATATCACACAAAAAGCGATAAAAGGCCGAATATTGTCTGCGTCCTTAATCAAACGACCATCATCACATATCTATAAGGTTAAAGTGTTATTAACCAATGGGCGTGTCAAAACCATTCTGGTCGATGGCTGTAAAGCAAGAATCATAAAAGTTAATTAAGGAAGCAGTTGATGAAAATTCTTGTTGTTGAAGATGAACAGGTGCTTCAGGAGCATCTTAAAACAGCTTTGAATAAACAGGGCTACGCGGTTGATCAGGCATTCGATGGCGAGGACGGCCTCTATTATGCGACAGAATACCCACTGGATATGGCGATTATTGATTTAGGATTACCTAAGTTAAATGGTCTTGACCTTATTAGTAAAATTAGAGAACAGGGTAAAGAGTTTCCCATTCTTATTTTAACCGCCCGATCCCGCTGGCAAGAAAAGGTTGAAGGCTTATCTCGTGGAGCCGATGATTATTTGGTTAAGCCTTTTCAAATTGAAGAATTATTAGCCCGCGTCAGCGCACTGCTTAGACGTTCTTCCGGGTTCGCTTCACCGGTTATTTCCAAAGGACCTATAGAACTTAATTCAAACAGCGGACAAATATCTCTGAACGGTGACGAGCTCGACTTAACCGCTTATGAATACAAAGTCCTCGAATATTTATTAATGAATCAGGATAAGGTCGTCTCAAAAACAGAATTAACCGAGCATATCTACGAACAGGATCACGACAAAGACAGTAATGTTCTTGAAGTATTTATACGAAGACTTCGTAAAAAACTGGATCCTAATGGCGACTTAAAGCCCATCGAAACATTAAGAGGTCGAGGTTACCGGCTAAATCCTGAGCTTTAGTCTGATGCACTATTCATTAAAAACCCGACTGATTATTGTTCTATCATTGTCATTGATTGCACTGGTGAGTGGGGTTTCAATTGCTCTAGAAAGAGCCTTCGATCGCAGCCTTACCAGTCAACTAAACGAACGCCTGAAAACTCAGTTATTTATGTTATTGACTGCGGCGGAAGAAGAAGCGCCGGGTCAGTTGTACCTGCCAGAAGTTGTACGCGAAGGTGTGTTTAATCAAATTGACAGTGGTAGCTATGCCTTTGTCTACGGTGGTGGCACCAATGAAATTTGGCGTTCGTTCAGTGCGGTTGATTTAAATTTAAATCTGGCAGAAACTTTGCCAACTGGTGAGTTCTTATTTGATAAAGCCGATATCAACTCACAAACTTTCTACAGATTACGCTACGCGGTGATCTGGGAAAGTGAAGACGGCACAGAAAATTACTATCAATTTACTTTGTTGCACGAAGCACAGTTACTCAATGCCGTGGTCAATGACTTTCGATTTACTTTATTAAGCGGATTGGCATTTGTGCTTGTAGCAATGTTAATTATTCAGTTACTGGCTCTACGGTGGGGCTTATCGCCGCTTAACTTAATAGCCAAGGATCTTAAATTTATTGAAGCCGGTAGACAGCAAACATTATCAAAGGATTACCCTGCGGAATTGCAGCCATTAACCCGAAATTTAAATTTGTTAATCGATGCGGAAAGAGCGCAACGGGAAAAGTATCGCAACACATTATCCAATCTTGCGCACAGTTTAAAAACCCCGTTAGCCGTAATGAAAGGCGTCACTGATCAATTAAATAATTCAAACGAATTGAGAACACAGTCGCAAGGCAGTGAAACATTGGCTCAACAAATTGAGCGAATGGACGAGATCATCAAGTACCAATTATCGAGAGCGGTCTCTGGCGCTCAAGGTCATATGCTGGCATCCGTTAATGTGAAAATAGGCATCGAAAAAATTATTTCTGCACTTGAAAAAGTGTATCAGTCGAAGTGCATAGACTTCCACTTTGCATGTGATGAGCAAGCGCGCTTTTATGGCGATGAAGGCGATTTTATGGAAATTATGGGTAACCTTCTGGATAACGCCTGTAAGTGGACCAGCAGTAAGGTGGAAGTAGAAGTTACTTATCAAACCACAAAGGATGCGTACTCCCTGATGCTGAAAGTCTCTGACAATGGACCCGGCATTAAACCTTCAATGTATCAGGATATTTTATCGCGAGGCCAACGGCTTGATGAAAAAACCGAAGGGCAGGGTATCGGTTTATCGGTCGTCTCAGAACTTGTTCATCAATACGATGGTAGTATTACGATCAGTGAAAGTGATGATAATGGAGCAACATTTACCTGTTACTTCGACTTTAAGCGGCTTTAAAGCAGACGCTTTTATATAACTGGCTAAAACAAAAGAGCTAAATAAGATGTCTCGTAAAATTATCCATATTGATATGGACTGTTTCTACGCTGCGGTGGAACAACGAGATAATCCTTCTCTAAATAATTTACCAGTAGCCGTTGGCGGACGACCAGAGCGTCGTGGCGTTATTGCAACATGCAACTATATCGCCCGAGATTTTGGTGTTCACTCGGCACTTTCGTCAGTCATTGCCAAACGCCGATGTCCGGATTTAATTATTATCCCACCCAATCTGAATAAATACCGAGATGTCTCAAAGATTATTCGTTCCATCTTCTTAAATTATACAGACGTTATTGAACCACTGTCGCTTGATGAGGCCTACCTTGATGTATCGGACTCATTACATTTTTCTGGTAGTGCCACCCTTATTGCCGAGCAGATAAAAAAAGAAATTAAAGAGGCTGTTAATCTGACTGCATCGGCAGGCGTCGCACCGAATAAATACTTAGCCAAAATCGCCAGCGACTGGGACAAACCCGACGGACTTAAAGTTATTACCCCCGAGCAAGTGGATGACTTTGTGTTTAACTTGCCGGTTTCCACCATTCACGGTGTAGGAAAAGTCACCGCCAATAAACTTAAAAATATGAATATCAGAACCTGTGGCGAATTGCAGGCGCTTAAAATGCCCTTATTAAATGAAAAGTTTGGGCGTTTTGGTAAACGACTTTATCAATACGCAAGAGGGATAGATGAACGAGAAGTAATCACCCAAAGTATTCGTAAGTCCGTTAGTGTTGAACGAACCTTTAACACTGATTATGACTCCATCGATCAGCTTTACGAAAAACTGCCCGATTTAATTGAATCATTACAAACGCGAATTAGCCGAAATAAACAAAGCAACTTTAAAAGTGTGTTTGTGAAAATCAAATTTAATGATTTTTCAACAACAACCGTAGAAAGACGAGCCGAAATTATTTTTCTCGATGTTTTTCAGCAATTGGTAAAGCAAGCTTATGAACGACAATATAAGCCTGTCAGATTGCTTGGTGTCGGTGTGCGTTTAGCAGAAACGGCGAATGACGAAGTGAGTCAGTTGGAATTACCGTTTTATTAAAGCTTGCTTCTTATGATTTTTACCCCTGATGTATATTTGACAAACGTTTTCGCAACTGATTTACTGCATTGCACAAAATATACAATAAAAGCCTGTCTAGGCAACTTATTGCGCGTACTAGATTAACGGGGCATTAGCGTCTATATTCCGTTAATACGTTATATAAAAGGGCTCCTATGAATGAACTAATAAACGGTTTGTCGCTAATGCTGGTTGGCATGGTAACGGTGTTTTGTTTCCTAACACTGCTGGTTTTTTGTATCAGTATTTCCTCTAAAGTCATCAATCGCTTTTGGCCAGAAGCGCTTCCGTCAACACCTCAAAGCAGCCCAGAAAACGACGACATTATTGCGGCGATCACCTCCGCCGTTCATCAATATCGCAACAAGCATAAATAATTTGTACGCTCCGCTAATTCGAAAGGATATACAAAACAATGAATGATAAGCCATTAAAAGTTACCGATGTTGTTTTAAGAGACGCTCATCAATCGTTATTTGCTACCAGAATGCGTCTGGATGACATGCTGCCAATTGCAGAGAAACTGGATCAGGTTGGATTTTGGTCATTAGAAACCTGGGGCGGAGCTACCTTTGATTCATGCATTCGTTATTTGGGAGAAGATCCCTGGGAACGCTTGCGACAGCTGAAAAAAGCAATGCCAAAAACGCCCATGCAAATGCTGTTTCGTGCACAAAATATTCTTGGCTACCGACATTACGCTGATGATGTGGTGACTGCATTTGTTGAGCGAGCGGCAGCCAATGGCATGGATGTATTCCGTATCTTCGACGCAATGAATGATACCCGAAACTTAAAAACCGCGATTAAAGCTGCGGTCGATTGCGACAAACACGCTCAAGGAACTTTATCCTACACAGTTAGCCCTGTGCACAGTATTGAGAAATGGCTCGACATGGCCAAGCAAATTGAAGATATGGGCGCCCACTCTATTTGCATTAAAGATATGGCCGGCTTATTAAAACCTTTTGTTGCCGAAGAGCTGGTGAGCCGTTTAAAAGAAACCGTCAATGTCCCTATTGCATTGCATTGTCATGCCACTACCGGATTAAGTACTGCAACCATAATGAAAGCTGCCGAAGCTGGGGTTGATATGGTGGATAGCAGTATTTCTTCCATGAGCATGACCTACGGTCACTCTCCAACCGAGTCCGTTGTATCTATTTTTGATCAGACTTCCAGAAGCACCGGTCTTGATTTGGCGCTGCTTGAAGAAATAGCCGCTTACTTCCGTGGCGTGCGTAAAAAATACGCCAAATGGGAGGGCAGTTTAAAAGGCGTTGATTCGCGTATTTTAATGTCGCAGGTTCCTGGCGGGATGTTGACCAATATGGAAAGCCAGCTAAAAGAGCAGGGCGCTGAAGATAAGTTTGATGAAGTATTGGCCGAAATACCAAAAGTACGAAAAGATCTGGGGTATATCCCACTCGTTACTCCAACTTCACAAATTGTTGGCACACAGGCTGTACTCAATGTGTTAACCGGCGAGCGTTATAAAAGCATCAGTAAAGAAACCTCTGGTGTGTTAAAAGGTGAATATGGAGCAACTCCAGCGCCTGTGAATGAAGAGCTACAACAACGTGTACTCGACGGCAAAGAAGTTATTACTGAACGTCCTGCCGATTTATTAGAACCTGAACTCGAAAGACTGAGTGATGAGTTGGTCGAAATCGCCGAAAAAGACAATATCAACCTTGATGGTGAGTTAGTCGATAATGTTCTTATATATGCTTTATTCCCACAAATAGGCCTTAAATTTTTGAAAAACAAAGGCAATCCAGAAGCCTTTGAACCAGCGCCAGGTACTGAATCTGAATCTAAATCTAAAGATAAACAAGCTCGTCAGCCATTAACCTCTGGTTCGTCTTCCTCAGGCCCCGAGTCTTATCAAGTGACTGTAAACGGTAAAAATTATTCGGTCACGGTTGCACTGGATGGTCAGGTTGCCGACATCAAAACAAAGTCTCAATCCACACAACAGAATACCGAAACAAAAGTACCCGAAAAATCAAACGGGGAGACACTCGAAGCCCCGCTTGCAGGGAATATCTTTAAAATTAAAGTTAAAGTGGGCGAGCAAGTTGAAGCTGGTCAAACACTGATTATTTTGGAAGCCATGAAAATGGAAACCGAAGTGAAAGCTCTAAACGCTGGTGTGGTGTCTGAACTACTGGTTGCAGAAGGCGATGCAGTTAAAGTTGGCACGCCGCTTATCGGCTTATAAAAACGCCTTGTAAAAAGCGCTTTGTAACAGCGACCGTTAAAAAGTGAATTTTAAGCAATAACTTAAAAGACGGCAGCAAATAAAGCAGTAGCCCTATAAATAAAAAATAAACGAGCGTATTAATGGATGGATTATTAAAACTTTGGCAAGACACGGGTATTGCAAATTTTACCTGGGGCCAATTGATCATGATTGGCATCGGGTTTTTATTACTCTATCTCGCAATCGCTAAAAACTTTGAACCGCTATTGCTGGTCACCATTGGTTTTGGTGGGATTTTGGCAAACATTCCTAATGCTGGATTAGCATTAGACGCCGTTGAAAATGCCATTTATGTGGCACAACCGGAAGTGATGCAAGCCATAGCCGGAGCGCTAAATGTAGAGTTTCAAAATACCAGTCAATTGCTCGACGACTATCACCATGCCAATCAGGCGGGTAACCTGGCCAGTATGCAGGTGGCAAAAGACGCCGGTTTTAACAATGGCATGCTGTATAACTTTTATACGGTTGCCGTGGCCAGTGGTGCTGCGCCCTTACTTATATTTATGGGCGTAGGTGCCATGACTGATTTTGGTGCGCTTATTGCCAATCCGCGAACGCTCTTTTTAGGTGCCGCTGCTCAGTTTGGTATTTTTGCAACACTGCTGGGGGCTATTGGGCTTAATTTTGTTCCCGGTTTCGAGTTTACCCTTCAAGATGCCTCCGCCATTGCCATTATTGGTGGGGCAGACGGGCCTACTGCAATTTTTTTAGCGTCGCGTCTGGCCCCTGAACTGCTTGGTGCAATTGCTGTTGCGGCTTATTCATACATGGCGTTGGTTCCCATTATTCAGCCGCCAATTATGAAACTCTTCACCACCGCTGAAGAGCGTAAAATTGAAATGAAGCAGCTACGTCATGTCAGTAAACAGGAGAAAATAGTCTTTCCCTTGATTGTACTGGTGCTCTGCGCAGTATTTTTACCGTCGGCTTCACCGCTGATAGGTATGTTCTGCTTTGGCAATTTAATGCGTGAATGTGGCGTGGTCGATCGACTGAGCAATACGGCGCAGAACTCACTAATTAATATAGTCACCATCTTTTTGGGCTTAAGCGTTGGTTCCAAACTGGTGGCAGAAAAGTTTCTGGCACTGGAGACCTTAGGTATTTTGGGATTGGGAGCAGTGGCTTTTTCAATTGGCACCGCATGCGGTGTACTGATGGCAAAGCTGCTGGGTAAGTTCAGTAAGCATCCTATCAATCCATTAATCGGCGCGGCAGGTGTTTCAGCTGTACCCATGGCCGCTCGAGTGGTCAATAAAGTCGGGTTACAGGCCAATCACCATAACTTTTTATTAATGCATGCAATGGGCCCCAATGTCGCAGGTGTTATAGGCTCTGCAGTAGCGGCAGGAGTATTACTGGCGCTTGTTGGTTAAAACACTGTTTGTTATAGCTGTAATTTATCTGAAGTTTTCAATACAAGCTGACGTTAATTAGCTAACGTCAGCCAGCACAATCGCAAATTTTATTAAGCCTCGTCTATACTTAGGTTATTCATACTTAAACCAAAAGAGACACATTATGGCCGTTCGAATTATTGACGATCCCTTGTATCAATTACTCAGAAATGAACAAGTTGAAGATTTCAATAAACAGCGAGAGTCACTGAATACTCTGGATTTTAGCGACTGCGATTTTAGAGGGCTTGATTTACGGCGCTTAAACGCATCAGGCATTAATTTCAGTGGGGCTTATTTTAGAGGCGCCGATTTACGGGGCATCGATTTTTCACAAAGTAATTTACGCGGTGCAAGTTTAGCAAACTCGCAAGTATCGGGTTGTTTGTTCCCTGTAGAATTATCAGCAGCAGAAATAGACTTGTCGATCCAACAAGGCACACGAATGCGCTATCAGCGTTAAAACAACCCTAACTTCTCATTATATCGTTTGACTCAAACAACCGCAGCGGGCAAGTTTATCCATGCTTGCTCTCTGGTGGTCGATAACGCCTTGTGGTATTGTAAGTGTCCCGAATAATAGCTTAAGAAAAGCCCGTAAGAGGCTGTTTTTTAATCAAAAAAACTAAAGCATAACAATAATTGTTGGAGACAAGGGTTTGGACGCAATCAATAATTTTCTGCTATCGCTGGATACCTTTTTAGGATCTGCGAAATATTTCCCGGTTTTGTTATTAGGCACCGGTTTATTTTTCACCATTTACCTTAAATTTCCGCAAATTCGATTTTTTGGTCAGGCCACTCGAATTGTACGAGGTAAATATGACAAGAAAGACGCACCAGGTGACACCTCGCATTTTCAGGCGTTAACCACTGCATTATCCGGTACGGTTGGTACCGGTAATATTGGTGGGGTTGCACTAGCTCTGTTTTTAGGAGGCCCTGCAGCTTTATTCTGGATGTGGCTTACCGCCTTTATGGGTATGACCACCAAGTTTGTGGAAGTTACGCTGTCCCATAAATATCGTGTTAAAACCAAAGATGGCACCATGGCTGGTGGCCCCATGTACTACATGGAACGCAAATTAAACATGAAATGGCTGGCGGTAATCTTTGCCGTGGCAACCGTTATCAGCTCGTTTGGTAGCGGCAATATGCCTCAAATCAACAGCATCGCCAGTGCGATTGAAACAACCTTTCATATTGAACCCTGGATCACCGGTGTAGTGCTGTCCGTATTGTTAGGTTTGGTCATTGTGGGTGGCATAAAGCGAATTGCGAATGTTGCTGAAGCGATTGTACCAACTATGGCCATTATTTACGTAATCGGTGCCTTGATTGTTATTTTCAGCAATGCAGAAAACATTGCCCCTTCCTTTGTTGCCATTTTTTCCGATATCTTTACCGGTAGCGCAGCAGTCGGTGGTTTCTTAGGTGCATCGGTCGCTTTTGCCCTTGAAAAAGGTGTTGCCAGAGGTTTGTTCTCTAACGAAGCTGGACAGGGTTCTGCCGCTATTGCTCACGCCAGTGCCAAAGGAAAAGAACCTGCTTCGGAAGGTATGGTTAGTTTGCTTGAACCTTTCATTGATACCATCATCATTTGTACCATTACTGGCCTGGCGATTTTATCCTCCGGTGTCTGGAACAAAAAGATGGATAATACCTTTGCGCAGGCCGATATGACCTATATTGCTGGCCAGTACACAGAACAAAATCAGCAAGATTTGGACAGTCTGTTTGCCTACTTAAATAATGAAACTAATGAAGTAAAGCATTACGATGGCAAGCTCATCATAAAAGAAGGTAAAGCAATCAATACTGACTTTACTTTAATAAACGCCAAATCGATTGCCGAAGATGTAATTTACACCAAAGATGATCAACCTTTTACTGGCGAATTAATGGTTATCGATGGACGGCCAGATACCTCTGCTGATGTTGAGATCTCTGGAAAATCCTTGATTCACTCTGTTCCTCTGACGATTGCTGCATTCAGTAGCGCCCTTGGTGACTATGGTGAGTATATTGTTGCTATTGGATTGATGTTGTTTGCATTCAGTACTGCGATTGCCTGGTCTTATTATGGCGATCGTGCCGTAATCTACCTGGTTGGGGAAAGAGGCGTGCTACCTTATCGTCTACTCTATGTTAGTGCATTTTTGGCGGCATCAATGATTGATACCACTATTGTCTGGAATCTTGCTTATGTAACCGTGGCACTCATGACCATACCCAATCTGTTCGGTATTTTAATGCTGCACAAAGACATGAAGGGCACGGTAAATCAGTACTGGAGTGATTTTAAGAAAGATTCAACTGACAGTTGAGCATAACCACTACTGATTAGACCAGTTTACAATAAAACCAAAGGGCCTTAAACTTAACACAAGTTTAAAGCCCTTTTTTTGACCAGTCAGGAAGTTACTATGAGTTATAAAGCACCTGTTGATGATATGTCGTTTTTATTAAAAAACGTGTTTGATGTACAACAACAGTTTGACGGCATCAGCCAATACCAAGATTTTGATTATGATCTTTATAATGCGGTACTGGAAGAAGGCGCCAAGTTTGCCGAAAATATACTGTACCCACTGAATCGTGACGGTGACGAAGAGGGTTGCCAACACGAAGGTCACGATGTGACGACACCAAAAGGCTTTAAAGAAGCCTACCAGCAATTTTGTGAAGGTGGCTGGCAAGGCATTAATGGTGATCCTGAATACGGTGGGCAAGGCCTGCCTAAAGCGCTTCATGTATTGGTTGAAGAAATGCTCTACGCTTCAAATACGTCATTTACGCTTTATCCAAGTTTAACTGCAGGCGCCTGTTCCGCTTTAGCCGCTCATGGTTCCGATGTATTAAAACAAACCTATCTTGAGAATATGCAGTCAGGTGTCTGGTCGGGCTCAATGTGTTTAACTGAGCCTCACTCTGGTTCAGATTTGGGTATTTTAAAATCAAAAGCCGAACCAAATGAAGATGGCAGCTATAAAATCAGTGGTACAAAAATCTTTATCACTGGCGGTGAACACGATATGGCCGACAATATCATTCATCTGGTTTTAGCTAGACTGCCTGATGCGCCCAAAGGCCCTCGTGGTATTTCACTCTTTTTAGTACCGAAATTTATGGTTAATGACGACGGCTCCTTAGGCGAACGCAACCCGGTTTTCTGCGGTTCTATCGAGCATAAAATGGGCATTAAAGCGTCGTCTACCTGTGTGCTTAATTTTGATGAAGCCACTGGCTATTTAATTGGAGAGCCCCATCGTGGCCTGGCCTGCATGTTTACCATGATGAATAAAGAACGGTTGTCGATTGCCTTACAAGGTGTTGGTTTAGCCGATGTCTCTTATCAGATTGCTCGCCAATATGCAGAAGAACGTATACAAGGTCGAAGCAGTCGAGAAGGGAAGCAGGGCGCTTCAATTTTAGAGCACGCCGATGTTCGACGTATGTTGTTATCCATGCGTTCCGTTACCGAAATCAATCGTGCTCTGGCGGTTTATCTTGGCATGAATATCGATCTTGATGAACACGCTACAGATATCGAAACAAAACAAAAAGCCGCTCGAAGAGTTGCACTATTAACCCCTATTGCAAAAGCCTTTTTTACCGATTCTGGTTTTGAAAATTGTAATCATGGTATTCAAGTACTGGGTGGTCACGGTTATGTTCGTGAATGGGGACTTGAGCAGTTCGCAAGAGATGCGCGTATTGCCCAAATTTACGAAGGCACCAATGGTATTCAGGCACAAGATCTTGTTGTTCGTAAAGTTTGTGCCGATAAAGGCGCCGCCATTACAGAATTGTTCGACGATATATCTGAAACCATCAAGCAATCATCGGACAGTGATTTTAAACACGTGGGTGTTAGCCTAGAAAAACATTTATCAGTGGTAAAAGAGCTGGTCAGTGTTTTGCTTCAACAAAATGAAGAGCAGGGCGCAGCCATGCAGGGCGGAGCGGTTGAGTTTCTTAATGCTGTGGCATATGTGATTGGCGGCTGGTTATGGTTGAAACAATTACTTGCCTCAAACGCACTGACCGAGTTGGAGCAAAAACGTAAATTAGCCGCTTCTGAATTTTATTATGACCATTTAATGCCACGGATCGAAGGCTACGCTCAATCGATCAAAAACGGTTATCATCTTACGTTTGCTCTGGATGACGAGCTGGTTTAATTTTTAGCTTTTCAACTATAAATTCAAAGGCGGTTTTTACCGCCTTTTTTACACTCCATTTTTTAAGAAACAGATAAAGCTATAGTTCTGCTATCTAAAAAACATCTAAACATTTAAAATTGTTAAGCAATATTTATTCAGTTATCAAGGAACGGACAATACCTTTATCTAACCAGTTGATTAACCGTTGAACAGAAAACAAACTAACTTCATCTTCAGCCATAACTGTTGCCAGTTCATTACAAATGTTGGCAAACGTTTCTCCTGTAAGCATCATTTCCAACATTTGGCGTTCCATAGCTTCTAATGAAACAAATTCGGTCAATTGATCATGATTACGCCAAATTAACCAGGAATGAAGTTGATTTATTGGTTTAGGAGGCGGTTGATTGGCTTTGAGCGCCTGCCAACATTCAACACAGTTGTATTCAGAAGTGAACAATTGAGCACTGGGGTGTAGTCGAAATTTCATGTCAGCCCAGTCGTGCTCTGGTATAAGCTTTAAGTATTCCAATGTTGCTCGCTCTGCATCTGCGGCATCGAAAACATCTAGTAAATAACGTTCAAACCGAGCCAATTCGGAAAGGACTGGGTGCTCTTTAAATGGATGTGTAATTTTTAAGTATTCAGGAAGTTGATTAGAAAAGTGTCGAAGCGAACGATTATTAGATGGCTGCGCTTTAATATAACCTTGAGCCATTTCATCAAATAGATGGTCACCTAAATAGTAACCTAGAATTTCATGATCTGTCTCAATACTTTCTATCAAGCGAGCTTTATAAGCATTTTGATAAATGTTTATTCGTTGTTCAACGTTTAATGCACCCTGATCAACAACATAATTTTTAAAGTTATTTTCTTGATTTAAAAGCGCATTAAAAAAGTGCTGTTGTAAGTCACTGAGCTTCACTCTATTAGCCCTGCAGGTTTTGTTGTAGGATTTTCACTGGAAAGGTTAGAGAATACGTTTCTGTAAATATTACGAGCCTGATCCAGCTCTGAAATTAGTTCATTTAGCTCGGGAATATTGTCATCACGCTCTATCATGGTACTTACTGGCCCAAAACGTCGTAATGTTCTTTCATACAATTCCCACACAGAATCACATACGTCATGATCATGAGTATCGATAATATGTGATCCGAAGTCATGGTGACCAGCCAGATGTATTTGTAAAACACTGTCTACATCAATTCCATTAATGTAGTCCATTGGATCGAAATCATGATTTCTGGAACTTACATATATATTGTTTACATCAAATAAAATAAAACAACCTGACTCTCGTCTAATTGTATTTAGAAATTCCCATTCTGTCATTTCAGAGTCTTTAAAGCTTAAGTAACTCGATACATTCTCGAGAAGCATTGGTTTCCCAATAAAGTCCTGAACAATTCTAATTCTTTCAGACAGATGCTTAATAGCCTCATCTGTATAAGGAAGAGGGAGTAAGTCATGACTGTTGATTTGCTTAAAAGATGTCCAACATAAATGATCAGAAAACCATGGCGGGTCAACATGATTAATGAGTGTTTTTAGTTGTTTGAGGTAATTCCAATCAAGTGGATCTGTGCTCCCAATAGATAATGATACACCGTGCATTACTATTGGATAGCGCTCTTTTATCCTATCTAAATAATAACGGGGTTTACCACCAGCCACCATAAAGTTCTCTGATAAGATTTCAAACCAGTCAATATTGGGTTGGTTGGTTATTACTTCTTGAAAATGTTGAGTTCTTAAACCTAAACCAAACCCAAGAAAATTATTTGTTTGCTGAAGCATATCTAATGTCATTTTTTAAAAGCGTTTAGCAAGCAGAGCTGTTCTGGCTAAACGCTTATTTTGATTTTAACTAAACACTTATACTAGCTTGAACTTCCACCAATATCGGCACAGGCTTTTGGCGGTGTAAGAACAAAACCAGTACCTTTACAGCTAGCTTTACCTGAGCAAGCGTTTTCAGCGGTTTTGCAATCATTATGACCTTTACAAACGTTAACACCATTACAATGAACTAGATCTGCAACATTGATCTTACCAACCCACTTATCTTCAATACTCCCACCAACGTCTTCGCAAGAATCAGATGGCATAGCAACAAAGCCCGTACCTTTACAGCTGGCTTTACCTGAACAAGCATTTTCGGCAGTTTTGCAGTCATTATGACCTTTACACACGTTAACGTTATAGCAATGCACCAAATCAGTCGTTGCAGTGGAGGCAGATGTTGAATTTCTATTTTCCCCATTTGTTGAGCAGCCTGCTACCAATGCCGCTGCTGCGACTGCCATTGATATACCTGATGGTTTAAGTTGTGATTTCATAGTTATCTTCTCCTTGTACTTCTCATATTTTAGTTAGATTTCATCGTAAGCTTCTGTCTCTTCGTGGAGCTATATAAACGGAGTAACGGAGAGCATATATGTTACAAATCAATATTGAGTATAACTATTTAGCTGCTTGAAACCAGAATTTAAGTCATCATTTAGTAAAGGTTTAAAAGCGACATCTTTATATAAGTTGCAATATCAAGCTAAATCAATAAACTCAGTAAGCTTTATTTATGCTGACTCAATAAAGTCTATGCCTTTACTTTGCTATAGCGCTCGCTGGCATATTTCAATATGCAATAATGTCGCAGTTTTATATTACTACGTAAGATTGAATGGTCGTCTGCATTAACTGAACGACTCTGTAAGTGGAAATATATATAAATCATATCTACCTTATTACTAGAGCGTGTTTATCTTCCGTTCTTTGAAATGCAGACGATTATTTTATGGCACAACAATACAGAGGGAGTGATGAATAGTTATTCTCGACTTCGTCTCCTGAGTCGTTCTACCTCCTACGTACTGTAGTCGTATTTGAATGACCGATAATGCGGTTGTGTCATAAAATAACCCCTGCCCAATGGGTTGGGTTGTTGAGAATTTTTTATTTAGAATAACTAAACCTAAAAATTCACTCGCGACTGGCTTAGTTTTAGCTTTCAACATCTCAAAGAACGAAAGATAAACACGCTCTAAGGAGAATCCATATAATATTACTTCACGATAATAAGTTGAGGAGTGTATGTCAGAATTTAACACTGGTCGAAAACTTCATCCTAATTTACTCCCCCAATTCACAGAGCTTGAGGAAAATTTAGATGACTTAGATAATAAAGCGACTATGACGCTGGAAGCTGAAACCATCATACGTGATGCTTATCAGTCTAAAGCCACTGATATTCATATTGATCCTTATACAGAAGGTTTTTTAATCCGTTTTCGAATAGATGGTATGCTTCACGATTGTTTACAATTATCGACTGAACGCGGCCAACGCATAACCAATCAGTTTAAAACCCTGTGCAATCTAAACCCATTACCATCGGTTAAAGTAGAAGAAGGCAGCTTTTATTTTGACCAAAATGAACCTCATCTCGATTTAAGAGTAACCGCGGTGCCTTGTATTAGTGGCGTAAAACTTGCCATCAGAGTGTTAGCACCACCCGATGCCGTTACCAGTTTGACTCAGCTTGGCCTCGAAGACAGTACCGATATACGTAGCTGGTTAGATGCAACGTCGGGTATGTTGTTGGTAGCGGGTCCCACTGGAAGCGGAAAAACAACTAGCCTGTATGTATTGCTACATTTATTAAAAATTTCGGAAGCTCATGTAGTCACACTTGAAGAGCCGGTTGAATACCAAATTCCTGGTATTAACCAAATTCAAATCGATGAAGATAATGGATTAGACTTTGAGAATGGTACCGAAGCAATGCTTCGTCTCGATCCTGACTATGTTTTACTTGGTGAGTTAAGAAATCAATCATCCGCAGTTGCTGCTGTTAATGTTGCCAGTAGTGGTCGCTCTTTAATGGGTACTTTACACAGTAAAGATGCAGTAGCGACTATATCTTCACTGCGCAATATGGGACTCGATGATTATGAAATTGCCGCCAACCTTAGCATTGTTATCGGGCAACGATTAGTTAGAAAACTATGCCCTGAATGTCGGGCTGAAGAAAAACCTGGCAAACAAGTTAAGTTGTGGCTGGATGCTGCGGGAGTTAAAACACCAAAAAAAACGTGGACTGCCAAAGGTTGTGAGGCTTGCCAACATATTGGTTACAAGGGTCGTACAGGCATCTTTGAAGTATGGCGACTGACTGAAGAAGATAGAGCGCGTATCATTCGTAACGATGATGAGTTTTCAATTCGCCGAAGCTTACTTGATAGAAATCAGTTGTTAATGCTCGATGATGGCAAAAACAAAGTGGAAGAGGGAATAACCAGTTATGAAGAGTTAATACGTGTAGGAGCACTCGCCGCAGCAATACAGAATCACTAACATCTGTGATTACAAGTAATTATTTCGATGAGTTATTCTTTACATAGATCTCGAATGTTCTTTTACCTTTTCTTTACCATCTTTTTCTCCCTATGCATGACTGGATGACTTTAACCAGTACAGTTTACGGTAGTTTATAGTTAAGTTTATCCTTCCTGCTTTCATCTCATAAATAAATATAATTTTATATATCTCAAATTAGCTACATATTTCTGAGAAGTATGCGTTTATGTTTATCATTAGTATCTGTTGCTAAATTAAATTTAACAAGGAGAGGTTTAAATGATCAGGTTTTGGCAATTAAAAAATAGCTCAACTGACCTAAAATCCCTCCCAAGTTTATCAACTCAACACATTCGATTTAGATTTTTATGAAAGTTTTCATGGGATAGTAACAATGCTTTAAGAGGCAGTTATGAGTAAAAAATATGATTTAATTGTGATTGGTGGTGGCCCCATGGGTTTGTCCACAGCTTATCAAGCTAGTAGTCGTGGTAAAAATGTTTTAATTATAGAAAAGCAGGGCTTTTTGAATGAGAGTGGCAGTTCTGCAGGGGCTTCTAGACAGTTTCGATTACAATACGCACAGCAATATATGTCTGAACTGGTTTTATCGTCACAAAACTTTTGGGCCGATTTACAAAGTTACACCTTCAAGACTCTTATCAAACAATGTGGAAGCTTATGGTTTGGTGATCCCAGTCTATCTTCACAAGAGGGCGGGATTAAAGCAGCTGAAAAAGTCATGGATCATTTAAATATTCCTTACAAACCTTTAACTGCCGAGCAAATAGAACAAGAGTTCGCGTTTAAAAATCTACCATCAGATTATCGTGGCTTTTTTCAGCCCAGTGGCGGGATCATTAATTTAAAGGCAACAGAAGAGGCCTTGTTTAATGCGGCAATTAAGACAGGTCGCGTTGAATTTCTTGAGTACGAACCGGTTAATAATATAGATGCCGAAGTTGAAAATGCTATAAAAGTTTCGACAGCCACATCGACTTACCAATCAAGTCAATTAGCCATTTGTGCCGGTCCCTACACGAATGATTTGTTGTCACTTTTTAACTTAAAAGTAGGTATTAATATCTGGCAAATGTCTTCGGCCTATTTTAGAAAGACCAAAGCAATGAATAACCTCCCAACCTGGTTCGTATTTCAAAAACCACAAAGTAGCGCTTTGTTTTACGGCTTTCCAGAAGTTGATTGGTCCCACCCAGGATATCTGAGGGTCGCAACCGACTTCCCAGATAAGATCATTGATAGTCCAAAGGAGCGAACTTATACACCCAGTCCGGAGAGCCTGAGTCTGGATGCACAATGGGTTGAAAAGCATATGGATGGGTTAGATTCTACACCTCAATTTACATCGACCTGTTTAATATCGTTATCACAAGACTCAAGCAAAGAGTTATTGCTCGATTATTTACCAAAATCACACCCAAACAGTCGTAATATTGTTGTGTATACCGCGGGTTGGGCAGCAAAATTTATCCCCATTCTTGGTGACATGATTAATCAGATGCTGGATGGTCCTGTTGAATCATTTGATTATGGAACCTACAGCATTGATCGATCAAACTTTACGATCGAGTGGCAAAAGCAATAATAAAAATTATATTGGCGTAAGGAGACTTATAATGGCAAAAAAATATTGTATTTTTGGAGCTGGTCCATCCGGTTTGTACACAGCATGGCGACTCATCAACAGTGGCAAACTATCTTCAGACGATACGTTGCAAATTTACGAGTGGGGTGACTATGATTTTTCTGATACAGGAAAAGGTCGTAAACCCGCCGGTCGAATTTGTAGTCACTTTTATCAAAACAGTAAAGAAAATAGTTATATTGAAATTGGCGGCATGCGTTTTTTAGAGTGGGACGATACAAGCCATGAAGGGCACCAGCTGGTTACCAAAACCATCCAAATGCTGGGAATGGACGATCAGGTCATTCCTTTTAACACCACGAAAAATCCACTGTTTTATTTGAGGGGTAAACATTTTTATCAAAATGAGCTCAAAGGTAATGGTGGTAATTTAACAGCTCCCTATGGCACACCAGGAAATAATGAAAACTCACCCGATAAACTGTTTGCTGAAATTTCGAAGCTCATTACTCAAGATAGTAAGTTAGAAACTCGAAAAGATCAGTGCGAATTTTATGCAAATGGCCAATTACCCGGAAGTTTTAATTCTTTCGTTTACAATGGAAACGATGTTGCAGGAAACATTGGCTACTGGAATTTATTTTATGACCAAGCTGGCAATGAGGGGTTTAACTACGCAGCAGATGCAGGAGGGTATAGTTCTAATGTGATCAATTGGAATGCCGCCAATGCAGCCATCTATAACGGAGAGTTTGCGCCTGGTGGAAAATTTAAAACGTTAAAGACAGGTTATTCCAGTTTATTTGTTCAGTTGCTTCAACAAACCTTAGATGAAGCGAAGAAAAAAAATATCACCGTAACACTAACAGCCAAAACTCGTTTGCATTCTATTTGGCTCGATAATGAAAAACCGGTTTTTCGATTAGCTACGGCCGATGATCCTGAGCAAGCTAATGGTAAGCCGAAGACCGCTGATTATGTTTTTCTGGCTATGCCGCCTCAATCCGTTGAGTTAGTTGCACAAGCGACACGCTATAATCAACCTGAAAATGGTATAGACTTTCTTAATAACAATAAAGTAAGGAACTACCTAGATTCGGTAGAGGAACAGCCTTCATATAAAGTAGCAATGTTTTTTGATTCGCAGTGGTGGCTCGATAGTTCTTATCCACCTAAACTTGATGCTGACAATAGCGAAACCAATATATTTGGTCCAACAATTACGGACTTGCCACTTCGACAGGTGTATTACTTTGGCAACAACGCCAATGCGACTTCAACCCCTGTATACGGCATTTTAGCGTCCTACGATGACATGAGATTTACCGGCTTTTGGAAAGAACTTGAGCTTTCTGTTAATGAAAGAAGAGAACAAGCTTACTCGCAAGACTTACAACCACTAAAAGGTGGAGAAGTCGCCACAGAAACAATGTCTAAAATGTTACTTCTTCAACTGGCAAAATTGCATTATGGTGATCCTGATTCCGCTTATAAAATTCCAACGCCTAAAGAGACGGTATTTATGGATTGGGGTCTTAATCCGTTCGGTGCGGGTTATCATGCCTGGGCACCGCATTACGATATTTGTGATGTGATGCAGTCTATAAGAGCACCCAGTAAACTTGCCGGAGCAAGCAACAATGTTTTTTTAATAGGCTCAGCATTTTCAAATGATCAGGCCTGGGTGGAAGGTGCTTTTTGTACCGCTGAATCAGTATTAAATGATTACTTAGATATTCCATCAATTGCTGACACGTCTAATTATCCGTTAATTTGTGGTTGTCATTAAATTAGGTATAAAGATTCAGGTGAGCTTATTATTAAAATACAGTTCAAGACTTGGACCTTCACCTAATTGTGCGTAACTTACCTTGACTCTAAGTAATTGAAATATTTGTTTTAATTTGTATATTATTTTAATCAATATTATGAAGTTTCAAGCTTTGGTTCGATCTAAAGATATAATTTGGTTTTTTTAACTAAAAGTATAAAACAAATAATGATCATAGAGTAAAGAAAGGGGGCTCCAATAAGAGTTCCCGAGAACGTAGGTTGCTGTTTAACTGCTCCAGCCATTCCATGGGCCATATTTTAAACCCCCTGTCTTGTTGAAGGGTTATGGTTTCTAGCCAAAGTATATCGTAGGATATATTCCACGCTGCCGATAGAGGCGATAAACCAAACTTCTGACAATCATTCGGTGTAACTAATGGACTGTTATTAGCACAATGTTCACTAAGATGAATGACGAGTTTGGGCTTGCCTAGTGACTACAACGTTTGTTCCCGCGCATCAAGAATTAATTCGGTTTTTATGAACTTTTTAACGTTACCAAATCATTTTTTTCATTAATTAAAAGTCGATTCCTGAATTACGATTAGAGACATGATTACCATCGAGCTCAGAGCCTAGTTGAAATTGTTCTAATGTAGTCTGAGTGTATTCAGGGAAAACCACCTTAGCTTCGATAATTTAAAACTTCTTCGGTAATTACTATCTGGCTTAAAAGTTTAAATTACTTTTAAGCCAGAAAGCACCAATCAAACTTGAGCTGGTTCTTAAACCGCCATTTTCTGCTAGTGTCAGAAAATCTTCAATTGAGACGGTAACGACCTCGATATCTTCATTTTCACATCCGCCGTATGAGGGAAGATGCTCTGCATTGATCCACGCGGCATATAATTCGGTTGTTTCAGTACATGTACCTGCAGAATTATAAAAGTTGCCGATTCGGTCAAAGATTTCGACTTGCCCACCAACTTCTTCTTCCGATTCACGTAGGGCTACATCACGTGGTGATTCATCAGGCTCAATCATCCCGGCGATCAAGTCATAAAGCCAGGGATCATCATCAAATGCTGCACCTGAACGGAACTGTCGAGTAAGAACCACTTTTTTTGTTGATCTGTCAATCGCCAAAACCGCTACAGCATGGCCTTTATCCATTACGATACGCTTCAAGACGTTTGACCATTCACCATTGTGCTTTTTGTGACGCAAATTAAGCACTTTTATTTGAGCGAAGGCAAAGTCTGTCACTTCTTCATTGATAATTTCGACGTCTTTATGCATTACAGGCTCGTTTGCTGAGTTGATTAATTTTTAAGGGGATCACGGGCTTTTCCTGTAGTTTTTGGCAATCAATAGTGTCCATTAATTCATTTAAGATTTGATTACCTTCTGCTTGCAGACCTGGTCGACCATAAGCACTATCGGCGGCTTGGTGGATCCAGCTGGGAACCACCTGTCCTTTCATCTGCAGCAAGAACCTGATGGCCGTGAATGTTTCTGTGCTTTCAATTTCTTCGAGTGTTGGAACTTTAAGAATATCGTTGTTAAACATGATTGCCTCCTTTGAGGTTATTTTGCTTTACCGTACATCATGCGATCGAAATTGCGGGGTTTATCTCGGTCAGCCAAGCGAAACAGCTTGGCAGGACGCTTGCCTGTCTGGCGTGTCATCTTAGCGTCCACTAAGGCATTGGATTCCTCCAATCGTATTCGAAGACCTCGATCATTTAATTTACTGCCAATAACTTGCTCTGCGACATTTTGATAATCTTTCATGGAAAAAACGTCTTCACATAAGAAGCCGGGCAGGGTTGTGTACATTGCCTTACTTCGTAATCGCTCCATGGCTAGTGCTACCAAGTCTTTATGATCGAAAGGCAGGCTGAACTCATCAGAAAGAATCTTGTTTACTTCGACCCACTTAACGTCTTGTTTGTTTTCTGGCAGAGGATTGCTTGAGAACAAGCAGAGGTAGACCACTGTTACCGACCAGTCTCGAGGATCTCGCTGACTGTTTCCGATAGTATGAACCTGCTCATAATAAGACAGTTGATGATTAGTTTTGGTTTTGATCACACGCTCGACTGCGTCGCTCAGGTTTTTATCCTGATCTTCAAAGACCCAACCACCGGGAAGGGCGTACTCTCCTTCATAAGGATTTTTATCGCGTCGTGACAGTAAGATTTGGACCGTATCGTTTTTGAATCGGACGCCTACGGTGTCAATCGTATTGATCATGCTGCCGTTTCCTCTTGATATAATTTATGTTGTTTAATTAATTCAGCGACGCTTGTAGACGTCATACTTGAGATAGGTTCGCCAATTGAAACAGCCTGCCTGATATATGTTGATCGTATCGCTTGTCGTTCTTTACCAATAAATACTGACCAACGCTTTTGAATTTGTTTTGCCTTATGAAACTTACTCCAGTTTTTCGCATTATCTGGACCAATAATAAAATGTAATGAGTCATAAGCATATTGGCACTCAAGCCAGTTCAGGACATCATAGGTATAAACCGGACCATTACCAGCCAGCTCATGCTCACACAGTAATAATGAGACGCGTTCAAGTTTGTGATCTGCAATAAAGGCTCGCACCATATCTGCTCTCAACTGGTAGTCTGCCATTTGCTTCCCAAAGGCGTGGGCGAAGCTCGGTACCAGGTAAACCCAGTCCAGCTCGTTTACTGCCTGCCTGATTAAATCCAAATGCCCGAGAGTGGGTGGATTAAATGCAGAACCCAAAATACCAATATTTCGTGATTTCATATTAATAATGTACTAACTACGAATATAAATGTCAATTTAAGAATATATAAAAATTAACTTGCATTTATAAAGTGTTAAAAGTATATTTGCACCAGATGCGGAAATAAATATATTTTTTGCCTTTTTAATAGTAGTAACTACGAATATGAGGAGATAATAATGAATAAGATAGCGAGCTTTGATGTGGATCCTCAATACGGCTTTACCGAAGAGTGCCCAAAAGAGCTTCCTGTTCCAGGTGGCCTGGAGATAGTTGGTCCTCTGAATGAACAGGCAAAACTGACCGATTACCGCTTGGGATCTAAAGACGCACATTCTCCTAAAGCTGAATGGGTCGCGACCGAAGAAGAACCACAGCTGACAGCTATTACTAATAAAGGAGCTGACATTGATTTACGCTGGAATCTTCACGCGGTACCTGGTACTCGGGGGTTCGAGTATATCGAAGGGCTGCCTAAGCCAGCAGAATATGACTTCTTTGTCTGGAAGGGTGTTGAGCCCACGATGCACCCCTACAGTGCCGTATATCACGATTTGGCTAAGAAGCGCAGCACCGGTGTAATTGAGTGGCTGCAGTGTAATGACGTTACTACCGTTATTGTCGGTGGCCTGGCTACTGACTTCTGTGTCAAAGAGACAGTTGTTGATCTGTGCAATGCTGGTTTTCGGGTCATTCTCAATATGGCGGCCACCCGAGGAATTGCCGATGAAACGGTGGCAGCTGCGCTAAAAGAAATCGCCCAGGCGGGTGCCGAAGTTGTATGTAACACAGACGAACTAAAAGCCGTGCTGGCATAGGAGTCATTATGAAAGCCGATAAGCCAATTATTACCTCTTTACTCGATAACGATCTCTATAAATTTACAATGCAGCAGACTATGCTACATCACTTCGGGGATGCGAAAGGTGAATATGCTTTTAAGTGCCGTACACCAAGAATAGATTTTAAACCGATAATGGCTGCTTTGAGAGAAGAGTTGCAGGCGCTGGGCCAACTTAAGATGCAATTTTCTGAATTGCAGTATCTGAAAACACTGCCATTCATAAAACCAAACTATTTGAGCTTTCTGGAAGATTTTCGGTTGAACCCTGAAGATCTATCAGTCGACATTAAAAATGGCGAGCTTTCAGTAAGAGCAAAAGGTCCTATTACCCGAGTAATGATGTTTGAAATCTTTGTTTTGGCAATTGTGCAAGAACTTTGGATGCGGCATACCCACCCGGAAGTAACTGAAGCAGAAGGGCGTGGACGACTGGCCGATAAGATAGACTTTCTTGAGCAGTCAGATGTGCCTGATTTCAAATTTGCAGATTTTGGTACCCGTCGAAGATTCAGCAAGCATTGGCACTATCAGGTGGTGCGTACATTAAAGCAGCGTGTGCCACAGCATTTTGTCGGTACCAGCAATGTTTATCTGGCAAAGGAATTTGGGGTTAAACCCATCGGTACCATGGCGCACGAGTATTTGCAGGCATTCCAAGGATTTACTCATCCTGAGCAGTCTCAGACTATGGCGCTTGAAACTTGGGTTCAGGAGTATCGTGGTGATCTGGGAATTGCACTGACTGATGTACTCGGAATGGACATGTTTTTGCAAAGCCTCGATCTTTATTTCGGCAAACTCTTTGATGGCTTTCGTCATGATTCAGGTTGTCCAAAAGTGTGGTGCAAAAAATTACTCAATCATCTTAAAAATCATCTTGGAATCGATCCTAAAACTAAAACTGCGGTGTTCAGCGACGGTCTTGATTTTCAAAAAGCAATTGATTTACACAAGGCGTTTCATGAGCAGATTAATACGTCTTTTGGAATTGGCACTTACCTGACCAACGACATGGGTGTTAAAGCACTCAGTAATGTTATGAAGTTGGTTGCATTGAATGGCCGACCAGTGGCCAAGATGCCTGACAGTGCCGGAAAAACCATGTGTGAAGATATGGATTATGTGGCTTATTTAGAAAAACTAAAAATGCGTCATACGGCGTAAGGAGTGGAGTAATGTTTACTCAAAAAATGATTGTTAATGCGATGAAAGTTGATCCCAAGGCTAATCTGGAAGTTGAGCTGCGCAAGCGAATTGATTTTATTAAAAATATGCTTGAGAACACAGGAATGAAGCACCTGGTGTTGGGGATAAGTGGCGGCGTCGACTCTCTTACGGCAGGTCGTTTGTGCCAACTGGCTGTTAACGAACTTAATTATGAAGTCGGTGTTGGCCATGAATTTATCGCAGTGCGACTGCCCTATGGTAATCAGCTGGATGAGGACGATGCGCAAACGGCGATTAAGGTCATCGAACCGACTCGTGTGGTTAAAGTTGATATAGCTGCAGCGGTAATAGCAGCAGAGCAGGATGTAATCGAGGCACTGAATGCAAGTGGCATTAATGCCAATAATCCTGAAAAGAATGATTTTGTGAAAGGTAATATAAAAGCCCGCACACGCATGGTGATCCAATATACGATTGCGAATCAGGTTAACGGCCTTGTTGTCGGAACAGATCATAGTGCGGAAGCGACTATGGGCTTTTATACCAAGTTCGGTGACGGTGCTTGTGACTTAGCGCCTTTGTTTGGTCTCAATAAACGTCAAGTACGTGGGCTTGCGAAGATGTTGGGAGCCCCTGAGCAACTTTATGGAAAACCCGCTACAGCCGATCTGGAAGAGTTAGCTCCACAAGCGCTGGATGAAGATCGACTTGGCGTAACTTATGACGAACTCGATGATTTTCTTGAGGGAAAAACAGTTAATGAAAATACAGCAATGCGAATCAAAAATCAGTACGTATTAACTGAACACAAAAGAGCGCCAATACCCACACCTGCGTAATCACATTTAATAAAGGAGTAAAATTATGGCCATTATCCAGTTTTATAAATCACAGCCTACCGATTATGTCATGTTATTTAAAAGCGGGAGGCTTAAAAAGAAAGGCGAAGGTTTAAGCTTTTTCTATTACGCACCCACAAGCAGTATTGTAGTTGTTCCTATGGGCAATCAAGATCAGCCATTTATTTTTCGTGAGCACACACGAGATTTTCAAGAACTTACTGTTCAAGGTAGTTTAACTTATCGGATAACTGATCCTGTCGCTATTGCAAAAGCAATGAACTTTTCACTGAATGAGCAGGCCACAGCTTACCGTTCTGATGATCCTGAAAAATTAGCAAATCGAATCATTAATCGATTGCAGGTGCTGGTTCGTTCGTACACGCAGTCCCTGCCACTGGGTGAAGCTCTAGAGATGAAGCCGGCAACCTTTAGCACCATTCAAAAACATCTTGCAGAGTCTGAATACCTAAAGACTCTTGGGATTAATGTTTTGGAGTTAAGCATTACTGCAATTAAGCCAAATCCAGAAACTGCAGGAGCGTTACAAACACGTGAGCGAGAACGATTATTACAAGAAGCTGATGATGCAATTTATCTTCGTCGGAATGCATCGGTTGAGGCCGAGCGTAAAATTCGCGAAAACGAGTTGCAGACAGAAGAAGCTGTGGAGCAGAAAAAACGTCGTATACAGGAAGTTAAACTTGAAGCTGTGCAACAAGAACAAGTCAAACGACAGGAAATGCACAATCAGCAAATGCTTGCGGATATTGAGTTGGCCATCAAGCGGAAGGAACTAGTTGTACAAAACCAGGAAAACGAACGTATCGAAGCGGATGCTTTGTCCTATAAATTTGCAAAGCAACTTGAACCCGTAAAGCAGTTGGAACCTGAGTTAGTAAAAGCGCTGGCCAATATGGGAATGCAACCTGCTCAACTAATGGCCAAGGCCTTTACCGACTTCGCCAACAATGCAGATAAAATCGGTAATCTTAATATCAACCGAGATGCTGTTGAGGGTATTATCAATGGCGAGGTAGCATAATGAATGGTCTGGACCCGCGTGTTGTTCTGGTACACAGGGAAACTCGATTGGATGGGTTAAAGCGCCGATACAATACGATAGAACAAGCGAAGTTTTATGTTGAACATCTTGGTGCAGACTTCGATGACTACATTGATGAGGATCGTCAGTATAAGCAATCTCTAAAAAGTGTTGAGGCCAGTTATCGAAAGTTTGCACGGGTTCAAAAAGTAGATCGAAGCTTCTTACCTAACTTTGTATTTAGTGGCGATGAGACAGTGGTTGTTGTTGGTCAAGATGGACTGGTCGCTAACACACTAAAGTATGTTAAATCGCTTCCTGTGGTTGGCGTCAATCCAGATCCAGCTCGGTACGACGGCGTACTTTTGCCTTTTAATGTCAAAGAAATTGGTAGTCAAGCCAGCGATACTGTTTTCCAGCGTTGTTCCTTTCAAAACGTTACCCTCGCTAAAGCAGAATTATCCAATGGACAAGAATTGGTTGGCGTCAACGATCTCTTTATTGGTCCAAAACTGCACACCTCCGCTCGTTACATTTTGCAGTGGGGAAGTGAACAAGAGCTTCAATCCAGCTCAGGTATTATTGTCAGTACAGGCCTTGGCTCAACTGGCTGGTTTCAAAGTTTAATCGCAGGGGCTGTTGGGATAACCGGCAGCTGCTCTGACGAATTATTACGATTGAAAAGAGGTTTTGCTTGGGATGAAAGATATTTGTATTTCTGTGTTCGAGAACCATTTCCGAGTCGACGGTCACAAACCAACCTGGTGTTTGGTAAAACTTCTTCAACCAAATCATTGATTGTCGAGTCCCAAATGCCGGAAAATGGCCTAATATTTAGTGATGGTATGCTCGATGACAGTCTTAACTTTCATGCTGGTCTCAAAGCCAAGATAGGCCTTGCTGATTGGCAAGCGCGTTTGGTTGCCTGACTGCTACTAATATGTTTTTTAAGTGAATATTTTTTCTATGGTTAACTTCAAATCTTTGTTAAAAGCAGAGCTGATAAAGCCCGGGGATGAGTTGCGATCAATGTCGAGTCGATTCAACGCAAAAGCCGTAATATGTTCAGATGGTTGTCTATTAGTTAATGAGCAGAAGGTTGCTACTCCTGAATCTGCAATGACAATAGCGGTGCAAGATCGTTCCGAACCACTTCCATCCGGATCAGCTTGGCAGTTTTGGGGGTGTTACAACCAAGATCGTCAGTCGTGGACACCAATAGAACACCTTAGGGCAGAGTTTCACACTAGCCAGACAGAAGATCAGATCAAAACGTCTTCAACACATCCTTTGAGAGTCGACTATGTTAAATTGGATTGCGGCGGTCGAATTGGCATGACCTTGTGTCCAGGTAAGCAGGGGCGTGGACTCTATAGTGGCCAATGGCAACGTGATTTGGATCAAGATATTAATCGGATAGAAGAGCTGGGATATAGAACAGTAATCAGTTTGATGGAAATGCATGAGTTTGATCGATTGGGGGTTGGAGAGTTTAGCGTTTCTATTCAATCTCATGCTGTCGAATGGATTCATTTACCCATCAAAGACATGTGTACACCAGATTTCGAATTTGAGCAGTCATTCTCAAAATATTTGCGACAACTTCTTAACTTCTTAGCAGCAGGTGGCTCAATTGTATTGCATTGTCGCGGCGGACTAGGGCGAACAGGTATGATAGCAGCCCGGTTATTGGTGGAAACAGGACAATCACCGCAACAAGCCATCGAGCAAGTCAGAAAACAACGACCGAATGCCATTGAAACCTTTGCTCAAGAAGAATATATTCTGAATCAAAACTGGAAATTAAATCTTAAGGGAACATTTTGACAGCTTTATTAATTACCCAGTGTTTGCAAAATGATTTTGTTAAACCGATCAAAAAGAATGAGTCTTTACCAAACTTTCTTCACATAGGTTACGAAGAGTCTAAACGGTTGCTGGGCGATAACCTGACAATTAATCCTTTAACTCAGTTTATGAGTTGGGTTGAGAAGCAATCACGTAAGCAACTGTATACAGTGCATATTCGTGATTGGCATGACAGTTCCGATCCAATACAAAAAGGACATCTGGCACAATTTGGCGATCACTGCCTCAAAGACAGCAATGGTGCTGAGTTCATATTTGATTTTAAAGAGTCATCATCTAGTAAAATTATCAATAGTACGACACTCAACGACTTTGAAAGTACTGAGCTTCAAGTTGCGCTAGAACCTTTTGCTGATCAACCGGTTAATGTTGGCATAATAGGCGTATGGACCGAAGCAAAGGTTTTATTTCTTGCGTATGAATTAGCGACTCGCTACCCAAACTTCAACCTTTATGTGTGCAGTGCACTTACGGCCAGTTCTTCTAGAAGTCACCATTTTGCTGCTTTGGAGCAATTAAAACGAATTGTTGGCATTCGAGTAATTGATTCTGTTGGTGAGTTTATTGAATGCCTTGGGGGGCAAAGCAATGAGACTCCATTAAGTTATTCTTCATCAACTGAAATGACTGGGCTGGAACATGCTCAAATTGAGCAGAGTGACTACGAGCTTTTACGGTATTTGTTTAGAGACTGTAAAAAAGTCACTTTCAAAGTACTTGAAGGCGGCTTCTCTGGAAATTTTGTGGGTAAGGCGACCAGTATTGATAGTCATGGTTATGAACAGGTACCCCATGTCATTAAAATCGGTGAGCAAAAAGAAATGGCACAAGAACGTACTGCGTTCGAGCGTGTTGAGGCTTTACTGGGTAATACGGCCCCACAGATCGCTGACTTCGCAGATTTTCGTAAAAGAGGGGCGATAAAATATCGCTACGCCTCAATGAACGGCGGAAAAGTTGAAACACTGCAGTCAAAATGCGAAGCGTTTATTCGAGGTGAGTTACCAGAGAAGCATTTCTTACCTTATCTAGATTCAGTATTTTCGAAACAGTTAGGGCGTTTATATCGCTCAGCAATTGAAGATAAGCACAATCTTCTTGAGTATTATCAGTTCTCCAGCAATTGGGCTGAGTCAGTAAAGCAGAAAATTGAAGGGTTAATAGGGCCCATTTCATCGCACGATACATTGAATCTACCGGGTCAAGTTCAAGCATATAACTTATATAAATTTTATAAAAATGATTTAAGTAAGCTTCAAGATCGATTTCAGAAGGATTATCTTTTTTCTTATGTTCACGGTGATCTTAATGGTGCTAATGTCATCATTGATGAAAATGACAATACTTGGGTTATTGATTTTTTTCATACTCACCATGGCCATTTACTGAAAGATTTTATAAAGTTTGAAAACGATCTCTGCTTTATATATACGCCAATCGAAAACCAGCAAGATCTAAAGTTAGCGTTTCAGTTTACAGATTTTTTATTGCTGCAGGAAAGCCCAGTAAATCTCAGTGAATTACCAGATATTTTTTTAGGAAGGGTGTCCGTGCATATTCAGGGAAAAAATACGATAGGCCAATAATATCTAAATAAATCATATAGTTAGAGCTCCATGTCTTTGTAATTCCTATTGGTAATAGGGAATATAAGCAAAAAAAGGTGCTGTCAAGAATACTTAAAACCTCATTAACACCAAAAACTGAGAATTAACGGTTAATGGATGCTCTCTACCATTTGTCCACTTATAGATCTAATGAACTGGCTATGAGTACGGATGAATCGACATTTACTGTGTTTTATATAACCAATGATCACTTTATATTTTGTGTTCTCACTTTCAATGAGTTTGATTATGTCCGGGTGAATAGGTGAGTGATTTTTACAAAAGTTAATGCAAGATCTTTTTGATAGTCACTCGATAGATCTTTATACATTCTTCTCGTTCTATGGAGAGGTTTTAACGACTAAACTCAAAGGGGATTTCACAATCCAAACACATAATATTTAAGTTGGCCTTACCCCAAACCTTTGCGTGACAACCTGGACATTCATAACTTTGCTTTTTCCTCTGGGACTCAGGAGGTGAGTAAAATGTATCTTCAGGAAGGAGCTGTTCAAAAGTATTCTCCAGTAGCTGAAGCTCACCTTTACTGATTTCTAATTGACTATCACCAAAATCTGACTCAGGTAATAAATATTGAGTATGCTTCGATTGATTTGACTCGTCATTCAGTGGTGATAAACGAGGCTCAACGGTTAGTCGGTCAATCCAAGGAATATTGTATTTTTCATTGCCAAGCAATTGATGACAGGCTTTTAGGAATCGACCATTTTTAATTGGGTAATCAGTCATGCTTTCACCGGTTATCGCACCACCGGGCTTTCCTGTATTGGTCGGTTGTAGTCCAATCTCCATCATCTTCTCAGCCCATTCAATATTGTGGTACATGCGTCTGCCTGGTTTTCCGAAGCAATATTGCCAGCAATGAACCATTTCATGAACAAGCGTTTCAAGCACATCTATTATTCGGGATTTACCAATATGTGTCGGATTAATAGCGATTTCGTGGCATTGCTTACCTTCTATAGAGGTCCATCGATCTGGAGCGAAATATCCAAGCACACCTTTTTGTCGTTGTACTGTGAAAATAACATCTGGCAGCGTCCCACTGAATAGGCTCTGATTGAAATGCTCATAAGCAGATTCTAAAGATTGATATAACGCATCCGTAGGTTTCATTCGTTCTCTCAAAGGATATTTACCTTGAATATTAGTCGAATTGGTTACGCTTCTCAATAACCTTTACCAGCCTATTTTAAACCGTACGAACAAACATAAATAACAATTAAATCATATAGATAGCGTTAATTTCTGAGTGAATTTCTATTTTAGAATGCTAGAGAGGTGTATGTATTTTGACCATTATTTTGGATCGTACGATCCAAAATCCAACAGTCTATTTGAAAAAAGCGAGGGGAATCGTTAGATTCAACAATAAAAATAAAGGAAAAAGAACAGCATGGCAACCAGCTTTCAAATTCTTACTAAGGGAGAAATCGATAGTATAGAAAGCCCACCAAACTTCTCTCATGAAGAACGGATCCGATATCTTCAACCCTCAGGAGCGGCAAAAACCTATTATGACAACCTGAGAACCGACAAAAGTAAACTGAGCTTTTTATTGCAGCACGCCTATTTTCTCGCAAAAAGTCGTTTCTTCGACTCAAAGCTATATCGCAGTAATGATATTCGGATAGCCATTAAACAATACCGTCTTTCTAAGCTTTATAACCTTAAGTCCGCAGAAGAATTAGAGAAGTTAAAACAACAATTAGGAGGCGATACAGCCAATCGTCACCGTACACCATTACTGGAGTATTTCGGTTGGCAGGCTTGTGATGATGACGAATGGCATCGCATTGAACATCACTGTAGTTGGCAAGCGCAAAAAAAGATTGGCCCTAAAGAGATGTTTAAGACTGTCTACGATTTTTGTTTGGAACAAAAAATTGCAGTTCCCTCTTATTATCGGCTTCAAGGGCTAATCTCCAGAGAGTATCGACGCGTTGAGAATGAACTTTTAGAGCAAATAGGGCAATACCTGACAGAAGAAGAAAAAACTAATATAAGCTCACTGGTTTATAAGACTGGTAAACATTACACGTTATTGAATGAAGTGAAATCGATTGATCAGTCATTAAAAACAACATCACTGAATGAAAATGCTGAAAAAATCAGGTTGTTAGGTTCATTATTTTATCCATATGTTTCTGTGCTCGAAAAAATGAAGCTAAACGATCAAGCAATTGATTACTATGCCAACTGGGTGATTAAAGCGAGAACCAGTCAAATACGACAAATGAAAGACGATAGAAAAAAGTGTCTCTATCTTTTAGCTTTCATAAAAATGCAGTTTTGTTTGCGACAAGACGCAGCAGCTCAGGCATTCATAAAAGAAGTTCGTTCAAAACTCAATGCAGCAAAAAATATGTTATTGGAAAAATCTCTTGAGCAGAGACGAAAAGATTTTGATGCCATTAAAGGCGCGGTTGATTTACAAAAGCAATTCCCGATTTTTTGCCAGTCTTTATTGGGTATCGTTGAAGATTCGACCATGTCGGATCAGCAGAAGCTTCAAAGGATCCGAAATCAGCTCATCACTGTTATTGGTCAACAAGATGATGAGTTTGATAAACGCACCAAGCGTTTAGACTCCATGGTTGAACGAGAGTCGAAGGAGGCTTTGCGGTATGAGTTGCTAGAGCAGGTATCTCGAAAGCTTCAACTTAAGCTAACGCCCTTAATTAAAGTGATGGAGTTTGATTATGAGTTCACCCGGCCATCTTTAAAACTCGCTATAGAAACTTTCAAAACAGACTCGGGGTTCCCGACAGGATTTCTAACGAAAAAAGAAAAGGCCGTCATTTATCAAGGTGAAAATAAGCTTCGAGTCTCACTTTATAAGACGCTTTTATTTTCTCATATGCTCGATGCCTTAAAATCAGGTGAGTTAAATTTAATATGGAGTTTTCAGTTCCGTTCGCTTAAACGTTATTTAATTCCACAGGAGGAGTGGAAGAAAAATAGAAAACAATTTTTGTCTGTGCACGGTATGGAAGGTATGCTTAACGGTCAAAGATATTTGGATGATTTGGCGAAGAAGCTTACTGCTACCTATCTCCGGGTCAATAAGCATTATGCTAATGGCGATAACGGTTATTTAAAAATGAATCCCAACGGGAAATGGAATCCAAAAACCCCGCCAATTGACTCACTCAGCAAAAAGTTTGTCGGCGAGCAGTTAATGCAAGAAGGGAGCATTCCTGTTCTACGTGTATTGCGAGAAATCAATCAATTTAATGACTTCGTTACTCTTCTGACCAGTCACAACCGGAGAAATAAAGTACTTCAAGCCAACCCTGACGTTGCATTTGCTGGGATTATTGGTCTTGGATGCAACATTGGACCGAGACAAATGGCCGCTCGTTCTCAGGGGATTGAAGAGCACGAATTGGTTGACTTGGTGCAATGGCGATTGTCCATCGAAAATTTGCAGAAAGTAAATGACAGTATTACTGATGCTATAGGGGAACTGAAATTACCGATCGTTTATAAGATCGAGGAAAATAAAATTTACTCAAGCAGTGATGGTAAGAAAGTTCCTGTATCCGTTGAATCCTTAATTGCCAATCGTTCGTTTAAATACCTCGGCAAAGGTTCGGGCGTTTCTGTATACAGTTTCGTCGATGAAAAACAACGACTTTTCCATTCCATGGTATTCAGTCCTGGTGATCGTGAAGCAACCTTTATGATAGATGGGTTAATGAATCAACGATGCTCTACACCGCGATTACACACCACCGATACGCACGGTTACACAGAAGCGGTTTTTGCGACCACTCATTTACTGGGTTTTGCATTTGCTCCGCGTATTCGAGATATCGGTTCTCAAACATTATCCTCGTTGGATCCGCTGAATTGGTTTAAAGGGGATAGAGAGCACATTCGGCCCAAATATAAAATTAACCGAAAAATAATAGAAGACCAATGGGATGACATTTTACGGTTTATAGCAACAATTAAATCGGGCCGAGCAACAGCCTCTCAATTATTCCATCGACTTAACTCTCATGCGAAAGATCACCCGTTATACCGTGCATTAAAGGAGTTCGGAAAGGTCATCAAGAGCAACTTTATTCTTAATTACTTTGACGATCTTGAATTTCGACAAAACATCCAAAAGCAGCTCAACCGAGGCGAGCTCATTCAAAAGTTTCACAGTGATGTATTCTGGGACCGAGGCGGAGAATTTCATGTGGGTACTATGGAAGAACAAGTTAAATATACGCTATGTCGATCAATCATTGAAAATGCCATTATTTACTGGAATTACCTTTATCTCACCACTCGAATTGTCGAAACTAAGAATAGAGCTGAGAAGGAGGCTTATATCGATGAGCTGACGAAGGGCTCCGTGATTACCTGGCGGCACATCAATTTCCATGGAGATTATGATTTCACAAAACATGTGAAATCCCGTATGCCATTTAATAAACATAAAATAGGAAGAGCTTGGATTCCAAGCATGAAATGACACATGTAATGAGAATATAGTTTCACCATTGATCTCGTTATAGTGCGAATGCGTGGCTACTCTGTAAATTGCGAGGCCAATTGGAATAGAAGGCCTTTTCATTTCAGGTTTAAAATAAGCGGAATTATGATTGAGGAAATCTATGAAACTTAACGCAATTTTGATAGTCTACTGACTTCACCAAAATCGTTATTCTTTTCTAAGTAGAAACTCTGAGATGTTATACAAGGCCTTGGCATACATAATGATTCTTCTGATTGCTGTGCAATCGGTTGTAGCCGTTGTGGACTCTCATCAACTGCATCAATCAGGCAGTGAGCATCTAAGTTTTGAACATTCTCATGACCAGCCAGGTAATAAATCTACACCTGATAAAATTCGTATTCAAGCTTTGCAACAAAGTGATCTAAACAATTTTGACTGCCATCACTGCTGCCATTGTCATGGTGTTGCTCAGCTTTTCCTCCCAACAGTTAATGATAATTCTTTGCTCGCCCATTTAGGCAAAGAGGTTGTTGGCTACCTCAATATTTACTTATCATTTCGAGGCTCTCCCGATAATCCTCCTCCTATTAGCTAATCGGTAGTTTACTTTTTAGTAATCGTCAAAGCGGCTCGTTTTGACGAATCGATTCGTTTGATAAAGAGGAATTCTTATGAAGAAACATCGTGTTTCTCAGTTAACGTTCGCCTGCGTGACGGTTATTGCGTGGGTTAATGATCAGTTGGCTGTAGGTCTTACATTGGTGCTGCTTAAGGCACCTATGCAATTGCAAAAAAACATCAAATTTTCTTACTTCCAACAAGTGATAAGTACGATCCACACACGTTTTACAGGAGCATCACTATGATTCGGTTTAATAGGCCTCTCCGGCTGTTTTTAGCCACCTGTATGCTTACGTTTCCACTGCTTAGCCATGCTAAACCTTCTGAATGGGAGGTTTGGCTGGCCTCCCAAATACAACAACACCCTGAGGTGATCGCTGCTAAAGAGCAATGGCTCGGCTCCAGCGCCAATGCCGATGCAGTGGAGCAACCACTCTACAATCCGGAGTTATCCTCCGACGTGGAGCGAATAGGTGAAGAGGATAATTACCGGTTGGGTATTCAGCAAACCATTGACTGGAATGACAAGCGCGGGATCAGACAGCAACAGGCGAATTATTTACGCAAAGTCGCACATGCGTTGTTCCAGCAACACTTACTGAACAAGACTTCTGAAGCAGTAGTTGCACTGATTGAATGGCGTGCTGCTAATCGTGCAGCCGCTATTGCGCAGTCTCAGGTTGAGCAACTTAACGCTTTGCTTGAGCTGGTAGAAAAACGCCAGCAAGCCGGTGATCTGGGCAGTATTGATGCAGAACTCACTTTTTTATCCTTATCACGCCAGTTAGCACAGGTAGCGGAAGTGGAAGCTGAATTACAAAAGTCTGAATCAAGAGTTAGAGAACTCCTGCCACAATGGTCGCCAGAGCGCGGGGGGATCCCTGATGATTTTTGGACGTCTCAGCCAAACACAACGACCGAACAATCCTTACTTAAACATCCCATTGTCGCGAGCGCTCATGCACGTTGGCAAGAGCTTAAAGAAAAAGCCAAAGCGACACGGCTCGACGCAAAAGCGGATCCCACCGTTGGTTTTAATGCAGGACAAGATGGTGGTGAAAGTATGATCGGGCTGACTTTTTCCATCCCACTCAATGTGCGGAATGATTTCAGTGCTGAAACCCGAGCCGCAGATCGCACCACGCTTGAGGCGGAAGCTCTTTTTCAGGCGAAATACCGCAAACAACGTTATGACTGGCAAGCCTCACTGGCAGCCTGGCAACGCTTTGAACAACAATATGAGCGGTGGCAATCGGTCGTACAGGGCCGTATCGAAAATAGCGCAAAATTACTCGAACGCCAGTGGCGAAGTGGTGATCTATCCACCACAGATTATCTGCTGGCGCTGAGTCAACGCTCCGAAAGTCTTCTCGCAGGTATCAAGCTAGAAAAACAGACGCGACTCGCATTTACTGAAGTATTGCAGCAATCGGGTCAACTTTTGGATGTGACCATGCCTTCCAAAACGTCAACGAATTAAACAGGAACAATGAATATGAACAAGTCAATTATAACGGTTGTCATTTCAGCAATTGTAGCAATCGCAGCGAGTCATGCCGCGGAGCATAAACATGTAAAAGCAAGTTCGGACGTGCCTCAAAGTGAAAAAGAGACTCTTCACGATCATCCTAAGAAAAACCAGACGGATGCAAATGTGAATACGCCAAATACAGAGCATAAACACAATGAAGAATCAAAGAGTCTTCACAATGAAAAACACGATGATCATGACGATGAAAACCAAGATCAGCACAACGAAGCAAATCAAAGCAGTGAACATGATGAACATTCAGAATCCGCTTCTGCATCGCTAAACCCGGCACAAATGACCTTGGCGGATATTCAGGTGAGCCGGCTCACTCCTCAAAAAGTTGATTATCAGTTGTATGCGCCTGGTGAAATTCTATCCAATGGTTATACCAGCTATCGGGTTTCTCCACGGGTTGCGTCCGTCGTATTGCGTCGACATGTTGCGTTGGGCGATCACGTTTCAAAAGAACAACCTCTTGTCACTCTGTTTAGCGAGAGGGTTGCACAAGCACAAGCGGCTTACCGTACCGCTCAACCGGAATGGATAAGAGTGCAAAAACTCGGCCGTAAAGCGGTTGGCGAGCAACGTTACATCAGCGCTAAGGCTAACTTGGAGCAAGCCAAGGCGACGCTATTGGCTTACGGTTTATCCACGGCCGATCTGGAGTCACTTTCATCACAACAGTCTGTGGCGTTGGGAGAATATACTTTGCGTGCCGAAATCGATGGTGCAGTACTGAACGATGATTTTGAACAGGGCCAGCGAATTGAAGCCGGGGGATCTTTAATTGCTCTGGCAGATGAGAAACAGCTATGGGTAGAAGCTCACCTGCCGGCCAATCTTGCGCTAACTTTAAGCGCGGGAACACGGGCTGAAGTCGTCACCGGAGAAACGCGTATGACCGCTTTGGTTACACAGGAAGCACACACCATCGATCCAGTCACTCGTACCCGCACCGTAAGACTTTTAATGGATAACCCTGAACACCGTCTACATTCCGGCCAGTTTACTGAAGTTTATTTCCGTTTTCGCACGGAAAAACCTGTATTGGCAGTTCCTGAAACGGCTTTGATGCGAGGAGCGGACGGGGATTGGACCGTTTTTGTTGAAGATCATGACGGTGAATTTCAGCCAATGGAAGTCGAGTTAGGTCGAGCATTGGGATCGTTACGTGAAATCACCGGTATTGAGCCGGGAGCACAAATCGTCACTCGAGGGGCTTTCTTTGTTGCTTCACAGATCGCCAAAGGCGGCTTTGATCCACACAACCACTAAGCAGTAGGAGACACCATGTTTAATCGAATTATCGATTGGGCGGTTACCAACCGATTGCTGGTGGTATTAGCCCTTATTACATTAACGGTCAGTGCCGTTTTTATTATTCCCAGACTGAATCTGGATGCATTTCCAGATGTGACCAACGTGCAAGTATCCGTTAATACGGAAGCACCCGGACTCGCCGCAGAGGAGGTGGAACAACTCATCACTTATCCGATTGAAGCGGTGATGTATGCGCTACCCGATGTACAAGAAGTGCGTTCCATTTCCAAAACAGGACTGTCGGGTGTCACTGTGGTTTTTGAGGAAGGTACCGATATCTATTTCGCCCGGCAACTGGTGTTTGAAAGACTACAGGCCGCCAAAGAGCTTATCCCGGAAGGGGTTGGTACGCCAGAGATGGGGCCCAATACGTCTGGTCTCGGTCAGGTTTACCAATACCTGCTCGTCGCTGATCCCGATGCCGGCTATGGCGCTATGGAGTTGCGCAGTTTGAATGACTGGGTGGTTAAGCTGCTTTTAATCCCGGCTGAAGGCGTGACCGATGTACTTTCTTTTGGCGGTGAAGTTCGTCAGTACCAGGTCAATCTGAATCCCTCCCGACTACTGGCCTACAGTCTGACTCAGGACGACGTTATGGCTGCGCTGGAACGCAATAATACCAACGTTGGCGGCTGGTATATGAACCGGGGTCAGGAACAACTGGTGATCCGGGGAACCGGTTGGCTGGATCATGGAAAACAGGGGTTAGATCAACTTCGTCAGGTTCCACTAAAAACGGTCGACGGCACCACCATCACCGTATCCGATGTGGCGCAAGTGATGTTAGGCAGTGAGATCCGCCAAGGTGCTGTAACAATGACACGAAAAAGTGCCGATGGCACAGTGAAAAATCTTGGCGAAGTGGTGTCTGGGATCGTACTCAAACGAATGGGGGCCAATACCAAAGCCACCATTGATGGCATCAAGGCAAGGATCGAACGAATTAACCAGGCACTACCGGAAGGGGTGAGTTTTGAAGCTTATTATGATCAGGCCGATCTAGTCAGTAAAGCCGTTGCGACGGTAGCCAATGCCCTGTTGCTGGCATTTATCTTTATCGTCGTGATCCTCATGTTATTTCTGATGAATTTACGCGCGACCTTTTTGGTATTGATTTCCATACCGATCTCCATCGGTATTGCCTTGATGGTGATGTCGTGGTTTGGACTGTCGGCCAATCTGATGTCCCTGGGCGGGATCGCCGTCGCCATCGGCATGTTAGTGGATGGCTCTGTGGTGATGGTTGAAAATATGTTCAAACATTTAACCCACCCGGATGCCGAACATGACGCCCATCGACAAGCAATGGTGACTTCCAATAATAAAGATCCGGTTGATGCAGAGCGTGATCGTCATGGTATCGCCCTACGTCTGCAACAAGCAGGCAAAGAAGTTGCACGTCCGATATTTTTTGCCACAGCCATTATTTTGGTGGTGTTCATGCCATTATTCAGCTTTGAAGGTGTTGAGGCAAAAATGTTTCAGCCCATGGCCATCAGTATTATGTTGGCTATGCTCTCCGCGGTATTAGTGGCGTTAATTATCGTGCCGGCTTTGGCAACCTACCTGTTTCGAAGAGGTGTACGTCAACGCGAGAGCTTTGTTTTACAACCACTCGATCGGCTCTATCGCAAAGGGTTAACCTGGGCCATGAAAAACCGAAAAATGGTGGTGATTGTTGCTGCTGTCATGGCCGTCTCTGCCGGGCTGGTTCTGCCACAGTTAGGTACTGAATTTGTGCCGGAACTGGAAGAGGGGACCATAAACGTGCGGGTTACACTTGCGCCATCGTCCAGTTTAGATACCGCATTGGAGGTAGCCCCCAAACTGGAGGCTATGCTGATGGAGTTCCCAGAAGTAACCTACGCACTATCGCGTATTGGCAGGGCCGAAATTGGCGGCGATCCTGAACCAGTCAATAACATTGAGATTTACATTGGTCTCAAACCAGTACCGGAATGGACCAGTGCAGACAATCGTTATGAACTTCAATCCTTAATGGAACAAAAACTTGAGCAACACCCTGGATTACTGTTCAACTTTTCACAGCCCATTGCAACCCGTGTTGACGAGTTGTTATCCGGTGTTAAAGCACAGCTTGCGATCAAATTGTTTGGGCCTGATCTTCCCGTGCTGGCCGAAAAAGGCCAGGCTATAGAGACGGTGGTTAAAACAATCGAAGGTGCCCGAGATGTGGCCATGGAACAAATTGCCGGTGAATCGCAACTGGTGGTAAAGCCAAATCGACGTGCATTGTCGCGCTATGGACTGGCGGTGGGCGACGTAATGCAATTGGTACGCGAAGGTCTAGGTGGAGCGAGTGCGGGGCAAATTATTAATGGTAATGAGCGATATGACATTTATGTTCGACTTGCCGAACGGTTTCGTGCGGATCGTGAAACCATTGCTGATTTGCGGTTACAGGCACCCAATGGCGCTTGGGTACGATTGGGAGATGTAGCCGAAGTGGACATTACATCTGGACCGCCACAGGTACGCCGTGATGATGTGCAGCGCCGAGTGGTGATTCAAGCTAATGTTCAGGGACGAGACATGGGCAGTGTTGTCGCTGATATTCGGCAAGCAATAGGCGAACAGGTTGTACTCCCCACTGGCTACTCGGTTGATATCGGAGGCCAGTTTGAAAACCAGCAACGCGCGCAAAAACGTTTGTCGTTGGTGGTGCCAATATCCTTAGGTTTGATCGCTTTATTGCTTTATTTCGCCTTTAGTTCCGTTGGCCAGGCCATGCTGATTTTGGTGAATGTTCCTCTGGCCGTCATTGGCGGTGTCTTTTCACTCTGGATTTCAGGACAGTATCTGTCGGTACCCAGTTCAGTAGGCTTTATCACGCTTTTCGGAGTGGCCGTACTGAATGGTGTCGTAATGGTGGAAAGCATCAATCAACGAATTAAGGACGGCCTAAAGGTTGAGGAAGCTGCATTTGATGGTGCCGTTTCAAGGTTACGCCCTGTGTTGATGACTGCCATCACTTCGGCGCTCGGTCTGATCCCCATGTTACTGTCCAATGGTGTTGGAGCTGAGATCCAGAAACCGCTGGCCAGTGTGATAGTTGGTGGTTTGGTAACGGCTACGTTTTTAACCTTATTTGTCTTACCAGTACTGTTTGCCTGGTTTTCAAAAGGTAAATTAAAAGACATGGCATAGCTGTTGAAAGTGCAGAGGAGCCTGCGCCTTTATTAAATGAGGCCAGGCTCTTTTAAATAATAAAACTTTAAGGAATTCTTATGCATCAACACAATCATTCACACTCTCACGTGGCAAACTCCCGTATCGGTTGGGCATTTTTCCTCAATGTCACCTTTACCATTATTGAGTTTATCGGCGGAATACTAACCAACAGTACCGCAATTATGGCGGATGCGGTTCATGATTTGGGAGACAGCCTATCTATTGGATTTGCCTGGTTTCTGAGTAAAGTCAGTGAGAAAGGTTCAAATTCAGAGTTCACCTATGGTTATCGACGTTTATCTTTACTTGGCGCTTTAATAAATGGATTAGTTTTAATTGCTGGCTCAATTTGGGTTTTAACGGAAGCGATCCCAAAACTATTGCAGCCAGAAATGCCGGTTGTTGAAGGTATGTTAGGTTTAGCGGTATTGGGCGTGATAGTGAATGGCGTAGCGGCCTACAAACTCAGTGAAGGTAAAACGCTTAATGAACGGGTACTAAACTGGCATCTGCTGGAAGATGTGCTGGGCTGGGTCGCGGTATTAATCGTATCCATCGTCCTTCTTTTTGCTGACTGGCCGATTTTGGATCCTGCACTGTCGATTCTTTTCACTCTCTATATTCTAATCAATGTAGGAAAAAACCTATGGCACACTATTAGATTATTTTTGCAAGCTATCCCCGATAAAGAGCTGTCAAAATCTGTTTATGATAATTTGAAAGAGCTCGAAGCCGTAAACAGTATCCACCACTTACATCTGTGGTCACTGGACGGAGAGCATCACGTGCTTACAGCGCATCTTGTTTTACAAGACGCTCTGTCGTTAGAGCAACAAGCCGAGCTTAAACAATCCATAGCAGAGCGACTTGGTAAATTTGAGCTAGAACATACGACCATTGAACTTGAATTGAGTGACGAACAATGCCGCGATGAAAACAAAAGCCAGGAATAAAATATCCGATGAAAAACTTTACCAAAAATATAGCACCCTATGTGCAGCAAGAGATCCAAAAGTCTGTTGATGCTCTCAAAAGTGGACCCCCCGAGGAAGCCTTTTCTTATCTCGAAAATGCGCACGTACTTGGGCAAGCATCGACCTACTGGCATGTAAAAGTGCATTACTTAATGCTCAAGTGGGGCATCAAACAAAAAAGCGCTCGTGAAATATTTGGGCAAATATTTAGGATTATTGGGGCAGCATTATTAACAAAGCTCAAGGGCGTTCCTGAAGGTAATACTGGAGGGAGTAATGTGAGCGCTGTAAAACCGATGCCAATAAATCCAAAATTTTCAGAAATAATTGCGAAAGCAAAAAGGAGAGGGCACTAAAAATAATAACAACACTTGGGTTATTCATTATTACAGCAGTGGCTGAAATTATAGGGTGCTACCTACCCTACCCTATTTATGGCTCAGAAAAAGCGGGTCGGTATACTTACTCATTCCTGCTGCGGTGAGTTTGGCTTTGTTTGCCTGGCTGTTAACGTTACACCCAGCCGCCAGCGGACGCATATACGCCGCTTATGGAGGTGTGTACGTAGCAACGGCGCTTGTCTGGCTTAAATCGAGCTGACAAAGACGGACTGGTTAGGGGCAGGCGTTGCGTTAACCGGGATGGTCATCATTGCTTCGAATTGGCACAGTGAATGAATTTTCTTAGGTGGAGAAATAACATCCCAAATCGATACAGTCAGCAGTGGAAACAGGCAAAAGTCTCTAAGTCAGAACTTAAACGAGTTGAGTATCGAAATAGCTGGATCATTACCTATACGTCAGGCGATAACAAGTCGCTGGACATAATAATGACCAGCTCGGGTGACTTTATTCCACATGAAGAGCATAAGGTAGAATAATTGATAAAGGCCCATTCGGGCCTTATAAATCGGCACCAGGCTCTTTAACTGCTTCAATTTCTCGAATGACATTACGTCTTGGAATACCTTTACGACGACCAATGTCATAGTGTTCGCTGCGTCCGTCCACCATCATTGCACTCTCTGATTTTTAGTCATATTTACTCCTTATCTTGCATGACAAGCATTTGAACAATAATAACAACCATCAAATTGGTGACCTGGAAATCGGCGTTTTGCTTCAATGATTGCGCCTTGGCAATTGTAATGGAAGCCAAGATCAATTCTATTTGATGGGGTTGGCATATGAGAGCAAGTACAGTCGTTTCGATGTACTTCATGTTCTCCCGTACTTTGGGGATTTCTGTTTACAATATAAAAGGGCATATTTATTACTCCTAAGTTTATGAATTTCGACAATTTTGATATTGTCGAATAATTTGCTTATATATATAGGCGGATGGTAGTGCTTTTTTGGACAGATGAACGAAAAAAAGTTAAGTAATGTCCAGAACAAGGTGGAACGCCGCCTACTTATAACATCAAGGAGGTTAACCTGTGGAAGCGAGTGACAATGATTTTTATTCGGTGGAGCATGCCGCTTCAGCAATTGAAAATCTTACAGTTAAGGATGTTCTTAAACTTCGTCTTTTTATTAGAGCTAGATTATTTGTCGGTTCAAGAGAATTAACTGAAGATGAACTGATTTCTGAAGCCGTTTCAAGGACCCTAGAGGGAGTCAGACGCTGGAATGGTAAATATACGATTGTTCAACACTTGATCGGTGTTATAAAAAGTATCTCCTCTGATCAACGACGTAAGAAAGGAGCACAGGTAGAAGTGATGGTAGAAGACTTGGGAAGTGAGATGGCTCTTATAGAGTCAACGGTTTCTGATTCCGATAATAATACTTTCGATATGCTTCACCATCAAAAAACCATTGAGGCCATTTTCAATGAATTTAAATGCGATGAGGTTGTTCGGTCAGTATTAACTGGATGTCTTAATGGAGAAAATCGAGCAGAAACGATCATAAGTGCGAATTTAAGCGAAAAGCAATATGATGCAGCAAAAAAAAGAATCACAAGAAAAGCACTACAGATGAATAGAGAAGGTCAAATACTATGAGCAAAGAAAAATCTTTTGAAGAAGCCCTGCTAGATTTGCTCGAGGACGAAATCTTATCTCTTAGTGATAGTGAGCTTAAAGAGATATATGGCAGTGATAATCTGCAGGCTACTGCCGATTATCAATCAACTACAGCCTTAATTGATGAAGAGTTGACAAAGCATAAAAAAAATAAGCTGGTTCAGGCTCGAAGAGAAATCAATAAAAATAATGAGCGTAAAGTAAGGTTAAAGAGCAAATCTAAACGATTATCTGACGCAAAGGAGTTTATTATTCAACTTATGTTGAACAATAAAGTACCTGAAGGTCTAACACTTGCATTTCGTGAAGGAGAAGATATACCAGATGAAGAAATTGAAAGTATCATTGAAGACCTTAAAGATCTCGGTATAGATGTAGAAGATGAGTAGAAAAGAAATTGAAAATCTGTATCAAAATGAGTTGGCGATCACCGCTCCTTCCGAAATTGACATTGAAGCCATCGCCTATTTCAAAGGAGCGGTAGTCAAATGGCGCCCCTTAAAAGGATGCGAAGCTAGAATTGTTGGTTTTGAAGATCGAGCAATAATCAGTGTCAACTCAAATTCGAGCTTGGAGAGAAACAGATTTTCGATTGGACATGAGCTTGGACACTGGTTTAAACATAGAGGTTCTGTCGGAAATTTATGTCAAAAAAAAGATGTTCAGCCTAATCGAACATCACTAACAAAGTCCGTATCTGGAAAAGAAAAGGTTGCTAACGAATATGCCGTAGAATTTTTAATGCCTTCCTATCTTTTTTTGGAGCATATTCGAGGCAGTGATATCTCTTTCGATATAATAAAATCGATTAAAGATACATTTAAAGTTAGTCTGACTGCTGCTGCTATCCGCTATATAGGCTTTTGTGAATTTCCTGTTATTCTTTGTTGCTATGGGCCATCAAAAAGAAAGTGGTTTCACCGGTCAAAATATGTACCCGATTACTTCTTTCCAGTTCGTGCAATGCCAAAAACAATTTCTGGAAATGATTTTTCTCACTCGCAGCAAACTTCCCAAACGCCAGTTGAAGTCGATGCCGATGTGTGGATTGACGTTAATGGTGCCGAACAGCACGAAGTTATTCAGGTAATCTGGCCGATAGGCAGAAGTGAAAAAATGGTTTTTATTTGGTGGAAAGATGACTGGCATTCGTCTTCTTAATGCGGTGCTCTAACAACATAATTTGTATTAATACTCATCAACCTAAGGGTTATGACTTTTTACGGAGTTATGCCATAGCTCTTCATCTGAGTGTACATAGCGAGAAGTAGTGTTGATATCCGAATGTCTAGCTGTTTGTCGAATATGGTGTAGATCAACTCCCTGATCTGCAAGGTGAGTCATGGCAGTATGGCGCATCCAATGTGTCGAGGCTTTTCTTAATTTAAAAGCATATTCAGGCTTTTCGAACTCAAGTGAATCGGCAGCTTGACCGAAAATCTTTTTAACGATTCGATAAATCATATTAGACGATATACCCTGACTTCCTTTAACGCTCCTTAAAACAGAAGCGTGTTCATCCAACTTGGGTAAATCTGATAAATCTAAGAATCGACGATAGTCGATAAGTGCAGAGAGCATTGAATCATTAACGGGTACTTTATCGCGCTTGTTGCCTTTACCCAGAATATAACACCACCATTTGCCTCGACTTTCTCGAAAGTCGCTCATTTGCAAGTTCGCAACTTCGCTGACTCGTGGGCCGAGCAGATAGAGCAAATGAAACAAAAATCGGATACGGGCTTTATGTTCTCGCTCGCGCAATGATTGTTCTGGAAGGCCTTCAATAAACTCCCAAACATAATTCCAGAGCTCTTGTTCAAGGAATCGCTCGACCGTGTTTTTATTCGTAGACTTCGCTTTTTTCCGACGAAGTAACTTAACCGGGTTACCTAATAAATAGCCGGCGTCCGACAAATATCCAAATGCAGCGCCAATGACGACTAATGCCTGGTGCCGACTGGATTCGCTCAAAGGCCCTAAAAACGGCCGCCATTCATCGGAATGCCTCGGTCGCCGTGGACCACACCATTGATTAGTGGGAGTAGGGGAGACAAGAAATTCTTCGTATGCTCGCAAATCATCACGACTCAAACTCGAAAAGGGTTTATTCAAGACCAACAAGCTCCATAGTAGAAGCCTCTCAATCTCTTTACGGTAGTTACGGTAAGTTTGGGGGGAGTCTTTGAATTCCTCGAGCCAACTGTTGAGTGCTTCTAAGTCGTTATGCGCATCAATCAATAGCCCATTACCGGTATTACGATTGGTACCATAGGTACCATCGAGCTCGGTACCCAATTGTAAATGCTCTAAGGGTAGGGGGCGTGTAACAGATAACTCGCTCATCTTATTGTTTTTACTCAGAAAAATAGTCTCGTTGTTTCAGTATATAGGATTCTTCATTTAATTCAAGATTAGTAGAATAATCATGAATTATTGGTATGTATCATATTATTTTATACGTATTACGTAACATGATATATAATGATAAAATAAGCATTATAATCTATTTAAAGTGTTCAAAGGATTAATTATGGCTCGCCCTGGCGTCAGTTACGAAGAAGCTAAACAAGTATTTACCTCTATCCTGATACAGGGAGAATCTCTGAGTATCCAACGAGCACGAGAGTCATTCGGCTCTGGCAGTAATTCAACCTGGCAGCAACACTTGACTAAATTTCGTGAAGAGCAAAAAGGGAAATCCATCCGTACATTACCGGAAAGTTTTCCGGAAGAGCTCGTTCCTATGTTTGAACAGTTGTGGATGAAAGCAAACGAAGCCGCTGAAAAACGGTTTGAGCAAGAAAAGGCTGATAATAAAGACAATGAAAACGCTTACAAAGCTGAAATCTCTGAGCTTGAGTTAAGGATTAAAAAATCACAGGACGATTTAGCGAGTGCTCAAGAAACAATAGACACTTTAGAAGAAGCCCATACACATCTCGATCACACGCTAAACGAAAAGGAACAGCAATTCATACGCATAAATACGAAGAATAATGCTCAAATTGATTCATTGATGGAGAAAAACGAAGAACTATTAAAGTTACACGATGAACAGAAAACTATAAATAAAAGCCTAGTATCACAGCACAAAAGCTCAATTGCGTCTCTTGATTCAAAGTTAAGCAAGGATATTAGCCGATTGGAAGCAAGTGAAACTAAATGGATGAATCTCTACGATGAAGCTAAACAAGAGACCAAGCAACTGAACGAGAAACTAGAGCGATCAACTAAAGAAAATACCGCGCTTAAATCCATCGAAAAGCAAAAAATCCAACTTGAAACGTCACTAAACAATACCGAACGACAGCTCGAAAAACTAGAGTCCAAACTAGCCAAACTAGAAGATAAGCACATCCAATTGCTCAGGGATAACGAGTCGTTAAAGATCCAACTCAACGCTGCCAATGAGTCGAATGGAAAGTTACTTTCAGAGAATACGGACATTCGATCTAAATTAGCAACGTTAACTCAGGAAGTCTCAAAGTTTAAAAAGAACTCTTCAAAATAAAATACAAGTCAAACCTCTAAAACAACTAAATCCACAATTTAGAAGATCTAGGTAAATATATTTAAATCAAATAGTTATCGCTAACTGTAGTAAATTTTCCCTGAATATGCACGGACAGCCTAATCTAGACTAAGGCTACTGCGTATAATGCATATTATGTTAAATTGAACACATTTAAATAAACCGAGCTTAATCAGTTAGTTACCCCTTTTAGCTCGGTTTTGCTTTATTACGTCTAATATTAATCAAACAAAATTCAATCAGTAACCTTTTCTGACGGCTTTGCTTTCATAATGTAACCGATATCAACACCAAACCAGAAACTGTTAGTAGCCGGATTAAAATAAGTGTGCCGTATATCACCGCCTTCTTTTACTACTGTATGACTAACGAATGATTCTTTATTGGTATCAAACCCAACCAGGTTATTCGGATAAGGTCCGGTTTCAGCAAACCAGACAACGTCATTTTGATCCAACGCTGTCGCGTATGGTTGTGACTTGTGACCTGCAGGTGTCAGCCATTCTTTAAAGGATTTTTCCTCGGGATTATATCGACCCAGATAGCCTTTTGCGTAATCCACATACCAGATATTGTCGTTTGAAGTAATTTCGAGTCGGCGTGGTCTGGCTTCTTTACGTGGCAAGTCAAACTCAGTTAACGCCATAGTCTCAGGATTTACGGTGGCTATTTTATTGGTGCCCACCAGCACTGACCATGGAATGCCTTTTGAGTTAAGTTTAATGCCATAAGGTCTTGAGCCGGATTCCGTCATAGCAACATAGCGAACATCACCGGTTTTTGTATTGAGGTGCCCAATAACGTTACTGTGTTGTGCAGTAAACCAGATGTTTTTCTCATTATCGAAAATAAGTGTGTGGGGATCTTTAATGGCCTCGGGCATTGGATATTGCTTAATTTCACCACTGTTCGGATTAAGCTTACCAATATGTGCGTTTCTATTTCCGGCGTACCAGACAAAGCCAGCCTTATCGACAATAAGGTTATGAGGATGACTGCCATCAGGCACTTCAAACTGGGTCATTTTTCCAGTTTTAGGATTTAGCCGGCCAATATAATTGTCGGCCTGACCACAAAACCAGACCATGCCATCTGGCGCGACAAAGGGATCCCGTGGCCGACCGCCCCATTCGACTTTATAACTGGTTAACTCAACCAGTGAAGGTAAAGAATCTGGATTTACTTTATCATTTATAAGAGTTGGTTCTTTTGCGGATATTGGATTTAAAACAAGCAATAAAAAAATTAAGGGGGCAGTGATGGCTGTGATACGCTTTACCCCAAAAGGGTAATTTGAACGTTGAGAACACATACGACTTAACTCCTTTTTTAGTTTATAAACATGCAGTTACCTACTCTAGTTAAAGTAAAGTATTAACCATTGTTAGCACTCTATAAACAACATAGTGAGGTAATTTAATGTAACAATCAATAGTCCTATTGTCGCCCGATAACAGAAGTTAAACTTAACTGAGATAGAGATAAATAACATAGTGAAACAGATATTTTTAGTCATTTGCTTGATATTGACACCGTTAACCGGTGCCAACGAATCGACACACAAAGCAAACTACCTGGGTACTCATGGGATGGTATTATTAAAAGGCAGTGGTGGTGAGTTAATAGTAAGTCATCTGCCCCTTTTTCACCGGCCACATGACTATCAAATAATCTACCGAGTAGAAGCCAGCAATAATCAATTAAGACAACTAGATTTTTTAAGTGCCGAACAAGACGATTTAATAACGCTGGTACCCAATAAATTTGATCTGATGCGATTAATTAATAAAGAACAATTCAACATTACTGTGGATGTCTTTCGAGGACACTTTGAACGTGGTGGAACAAAATTATTTCAAACAAACATAACCTTTAAGAGTCCACTTTTTATTCGAAAGATAAATGCATTCACAGGCAAAGACAAACCAACATCACCTTTGTCAAAAGAACAATTCAAAAAGGTAACCATCAATAACAATCAAGAGCTCTGGGTTCATCTTATTGATCGTCAACCATCCTTTGATGCACTAGTATTTAATAAAAAAGTAGAGCGTAATAAGAAACCTTTTGGTAACCATTCTTCTGAAAAAGACACAACAGCCTGTACAGGTGATGGGCTAATAACCCGAATAAACATATCTAAGCTTTTAGTTAACTGCTTTAAACAGGCACCCTCTTATATTGAAGTTAACGATTTTAAGTAAATATAAGTTTATTTTTTATGCCTTACACAGTTGAACTAGAATTTTGAGAGTTAGAATCTTGAGAGTTAGAGTCTTCGAACTTTAAAGCAAGAGTAATTAATACCGTGACCATTAAAAAGCTGGCAGAAATCGATATACAGGCAACCAGACCAAAAAACTGATACACAACACCCGATAAAACGGTACCCACAAGTCGCCCCATTGCATTGGCCATGTAATAGAAACCAACGTCCAGTGAAACGCCTTCATCGGAAGCAAAGTGAACAATCAAATAACTGTGCAATGCAGAGTTGATGGCAAAGGCAACTGCGAATATTAATAAACCAATAATAATCACCCAGGTGACATCAAAGTAATCAAAAGATAAAGCAATTGCAGCCGGTACCAGAGTTAATACACTGGCCCAGAAAATAAGCAATGATTTGTTGTTAACTGATCGAGAATTTGAACTATTTTTACGATGGGTGATGCTTGGCGCAATGGCTTGTACTATGCCGTAACCTATAACCCAGCAAGCAAAAAACGCCCCTACTTCAGCGTGAGCCCAATTCAGTTGTTGTGATAAAAACACAGGTAAAGCAACCACAAACCAGACATCACGGGATGCAAATAAAAACAGTCGTGCTGCTGAAAGTATATTGATGGAATGGCTTTTAGAAAAAATGTCTCGGAACTTGGGTTTAAAACGCGCTTTTCCGATATCTTGTTTTAATAACAATATGCTTACTATCCAGACAGCACTTAAGACTATCGCCATAATGAGTATGGCACCTTGAAATGAATAAGCTGTTAATAGTGCTCCGCCAATAAAAAAGCCAACACCTTTTAAGGTATTTTTTGATCCCGTAAGAAAAGCTACCCAACGATAAAGTTTTGATGAATGACTCGAATCAACCAGGGATTTAATCGCGCTTTTTGCGCTCATTTTATTGAGATCTTTGGCAATCCCAGAAACGGCTTGTGCTGTCATCACCCAGGGGATCAGTAAGTATTGTTCTGGTAATAACAACATGGACAACGCCATTATTTGTAAAAACAGACCAATATTCATGGTTTTATTTAAACCAATGCGCGCACCAAGCCAGCCGCCTACTAAATTAGTAACCACACCAAAAAACTCATAAAACAAAAACAGCATGGCCACTTCGAGTGCGCTATAGCCTAACTGGTGGAAATGTAAAACCACCAGCATGCGTAAGGCGCCATCAGTGATAGTAAATGACCAGTAATTAAACGTAATGATTAAATACTGTTTTAAAGCAGTCATAAATACGTTCGATTATTGAGTAATATATTTTGACAATTCAGCCACACGATTGACGTAACCCCATTCATTGTCATACCACAAATAGAGCTTCAACTGAGTATCATTAATCACCATGGTTGATAATGCATCGACTATGGATGAACGAGGATCGGTTCGATAATCAATTGATACCAGTGGCTTAGTTTCAAAGCCTAACACACCTTTTAAAGGACCATTGGCAGCCGCTTCAAGTGCATCATTGACTTGCTCGATGGTTACTGGCTTTTCCAATTCAAACACACAATCGGTCAAGCTCGCATTGGCTAGAGGTACGCGCACTGCGTGACCATTTAAGCGCCCTTTTAATTCGGGAAATATATGAGTAATGGCGGTAGCCGACCCTGTCGTTGTTGGGATCAAACTCATGCCACAGGCGCGGGCACGACGTAGATCTTTATGAGGTGCATCTAAAATGGTTTGAGTATTGGTTAAGTCATGTATGGTTGTCATACTGCCGTGTTTAATGCCAAAGTTTTCGTGTATAACTTTAACAACAGGCGCAAGACAATTTGTGGTGCAAGAGGCTGCTGTCACTATAGAGTGTTTAGCAGAGTCAAACTCATGTTGGTTCACGCCCATTACTATATTTTGAACGCCCTCTTCTTTAACCGGTGCTGTTACCAGTACACGCTTTACTCCTTGATCAAGATAAGGCTGAAGCGCTTGCTGGCTTTTAAATTTACCGGAAGCTTCAATTATCAACTCACAAGCTGACCAGTCAGTCTCTTCAACTCGACTATTTTGTGTCACTTTGATTATCTGTTGATCAATAACTATTGTATTTTCTTTTGCTTCAGCATATTTGTGCCAGGTACCGTGTACCGAATCAAAATTCAGCAAATGCGCACTGGTTTCTGCGTTACTGGCAGGATCATTGATTTGAATAATGTCAAAATATTGATCATCGAAAGCCGCTCTTAAAAAAAGCCGCCCCATTCGACCAAAGCCATTGATTCCAACTTTAATTTTTTTCATAACGGTTACAGACCCTTAACACTGATATTAACAATTGAGTTGAAGCTGTTGCGCCCGCTTTAGATCTCCGAGCATGGGTTCGTCATTGCCAAACGATGATAAAAAGCTCTGAATGACGGAGGTAAAGGGGTGTTGTTTATCTAATGCATAAAATACCCACTGGGCACGTTTGCTCGACTTTAGCAATTGATGTCGGTTGAGATAACCGATATGGCGAGAAATAACACTCTGTGGCAGCTCTAAAATATCGATAAGCTCACAGACACAGAGCTCATCAAACTGGCATAACAGTGACACAATCCTTAGGCGGACAGGCTCAGATAAGCATTTAAATAATTGACTGTGTTCAGACAAAGCAAAACCCCTTATATTTGGCCAGGCAAATATAAGGGGTTTTGAGATAAATGTCTAATAGAAAATAAAAGTATTAACTATTATCGTCAGATTTATCTTTATTAAAAATTTGACGCTTTTGAGTGGGTGCAAGCTCAGTTGGCGTTACCAGATATGCCTGAAGCTTGCCTTCATCCGAAACCCGAGCTTTAAACTCAACTTGCTGCTGCTTGATTAGATACTTAAAGCCATCAAGCTGAATTTCAGAATAGTGAAAAAATGCAGGGACTTTAAATTCTTCACAGCGAATAAAGCCATAGCCTTTTTCACGATAATAATTTTGCACGATACCTTCATAGGTTTTGCCTTCTTCTACTTCAGGCACATAATTTGGATCAACATCGGGTTGATGCGGTTTATGCTTGGGATTGTGCTTATTATCGTGTTGATGACGTTTTTTCTGGTAGCCATGGCGTGGCTTTTTGGCTTGAGGTTGATGATCATCTTCTGTATGACCAAAATTACCTTCTACATATTGTTGCTGCGGATAATCAGTATTTCCATTTTGCTGATGTTTCTGCTTCTTTTTTGTATTACCGTTTTCCTGTCGCTTTTTATTGGCGACCATAAATTCGTGGCTCGTTAACATATTAGTTTAGGTTCCGACCTGAATAAATTAGGTTAATAAAGAGAAAAACATTAGGATTTACAGTGTAAGTTTAAGATGTGTTAGTGAATTTATCAATTTTATAACCATTAAAATGTGTATTTTTTCGCCAAAAACAGCATAATCAATAGGATAATCGCTTTTATCTATAGCTAAAAATTGCTTTTAAACAAGCTATAAATGCATTTACGACATTATCCTGTCATAGCCAATCAATATTCACTAGTCGTTTAGCCGATAATCATAGGCTACTGTTTTGCATTATTTCGGTGCAAACAATACTTAATATCGCGGCCAATAAATATCATTTTTCCAATCACCTATCACTATTAGAATTAAAAGTAATAGAGTTGATTAGACATTAATATTAGCTATATCTAAATTAGTAAATTCAATTAAATGTGTTAAAATTCACCTATTCTAAGAACTACCTGACTATACAATATGACAAAGAGCATTGGCGAACTTAAACAACATGCCAGCAACGCCAGTCGATTACTAAAAGCGTTAAGTAATGAAACACGGTTGCTTATACTTTGTTTCCTTAGTCAAGGTGAAATGTCTGTCACCGATATTAATCAAAACATTCAAATTAGCCAGTCTGCACTTTCACAGCATTTGGCCGTTCTTAGAAATGACGGTCTTGTACAAACACGCCGGGATTCGCAAACAATATATTATTCCTTGGCGAAAGGCCCTGCCGCACAAATTATTGATACATTACACGGTATCTACTGCCAATAATCACCAAACCTGTTGAGCTATTTAAAATAAATACCTTAAACGCATCCATACCGATGAGTTTTGTTGCAGTTGCCCCCAAAAAGAATGCTCCTTCTCACCTTCAAATAAAAACAACCCCGTTGAAAGCTTCCATTCATCATTAAATCGATAGTCAGAGGTTAATCGTAAGTGGCCATCGTTATCCGTTGGTGAATAAAATACAAAGAACGAGTTGGTCCATTTTTGCTGATGCGACTGATGAGTGATCCGTGCAGTAACCTGAGTATGCCACTCCCGCTGTTCAAATTCTGGTGTCAGGCTGTTATTAATTAATGATTGATAGTCCTGTGTTTTTTCCAAATAAAACTGAAAGGATCCGGTTAAGTTTTTTGCCAGTTCCGTTTCATAACCGATTAATGCTCTGAACTCATCGTTTGGAACCAGAGAATCATGGCCACCCGGATCATCTAAACTCAGGTACTGGCCGATTTCAAACTTCACAATGCCATTGAAAGCCGCTTGCCTTACACTTGCTCCCCACACATTGAGTCGTGAAAAGTATGGATTAGCGTTATTATCGATAGCCTTTGGTGTTTTATAAAAACCACGATAACCGTAGAGCGCCCACTCCAATCCATTTTCTGTACCAAACAGGCGTGTTGCAAATTCAAAGTCACGATGCACAGGTTGAGCGGCGTGAATAGGAGTCTGAGGCTGTGAAATTCCAATTGATGGAATGTAAAAGCTGAATCGCTCACCGGATAAATACTCATCAGATTCAAATTCAGGCGTAATAACAACATCTAGGTTACTGTCACTGCCAAACCAGCTGAATCGAATGGCATCCGATGGTGCTTTAAGATACTCGTCATCTCGCCCCATAAAAAATGACTGCCAATCCTTAGGAAACAAGTCATTTATAAATACTAAATCACCTGTGCCCCAGGTTAATATTTGTCGGCCGAGTTTAATGTCGGTCGATTGACCTGGCGAAAATTGATAGTTAAGTTCACGGAGCTTTACATCAGTGTTATCGATCACTGCATCATGAATTAGATCGGTTTTTGTGGTCAACTCGCCAACATCAAAAGCATAATCCCAATCGAGTCGAAGCCTGAGCTCTTGCATAGGCTCGTCAATATGACTGGCTTTATCATCGAGCCAGTATGAGTTTGCAAACTCCAAAAAGCCATGAAATAACTGCTCCTCTGGCGTATCCCAGCTATCGCCCCAACCTTCGTTCCACTGTTCTTCTGTCTTTGTATGTTGTTGCGAAGCGTTAATACTTAAAACAAAAGCACTAAATATAACCAATAAAAACAGTCGTATTATTATGAACATTATTGAGTTCGCTGCAGCCATTTATCAGGAGGATTTCTTAGGCTACGTTCGCTAAATACTTGTTCTGGAATGCCCAAGTTATAATCCATAAAGCGAAACTGTATGAGGGTATGACCGTTTAAGCGATGATCGGTTAGTGTTGCCTCAGTAACCGTTGGAAAACTTTCAATGATTTTAACCTGATTCACTTCCATGGTGCGTAACGGTTTATCGTTACTGTCATAATAAATGACATGCATGGGCAAAAATGTTTGCTTGTTAATCGTTGAGGAATAATAAGCAAATTCCACAGTTTCTGGTGACTTTGGAGTATGCTTTAAATAATAATTTTCTTCATCTTGATTAATCAGTTCATGATTATCCAATAATGGTGAGCGGCCAGAAACGTCTTCGTAGTAAAAATTAGAGCCAACAAAACTTGTTCGCTTATCGCCAGATGAAATACGTTTAACCAAATCAAGCCCTGGTAAATACAGCCATCGATCATCATCACTTTGAGGCTTTTTATCGACTAAAAACACAGTATCTCTAACATCCGTTGGACGAGAAAACACCACAAGAAAATGTTGTTTCATATTTTCCTGTTGATTTTTACGAAGCATTACGAACTGACGATACTGCACGCGATCCTGCGAGTCGACAATTTTCATTCTTGCATCACTGCGGCCATCAGTTCCGGCATAATAGGATGCTAAGTTTGATTTATTAACAATAGTAGCTGCAGTAAGCCCTTCTGTTTCACTGGCATAAGCCGAAGTGACGACGACAAACAAAGCCACTGCAATAATTAGAGAGCCTTTACAAATTAAATTATTTAAATTCATTGTTTTGATTGTCCTGTTGTTTTGGAAAAAATTTTGATTTTCCAAGGTTAAATATGGCTGGCAACATTAATAACGTGACTAACGCTGAAACAGTCATAATTGTCGCTAAAAATATTCCAACCGTTATATAAGGGACAAGTGGAGCAAACAGTAATGGGGTAAAGCCAATGGCAATAACAATGGCATTGCGGGTAATGGCCCGGCCGGGTTCCTCAAACATTAGCTGTATGGTTTTATAAAAGTCACCTGTTTTTGCGTAGATGGATCGTGTTCTGTCGATAAAATGAATTGCAAAATCCACAGACAAACCAAGGGTGAGTGCAGATAAAACTGCAATAGGCATATCGTAATCTTTTCCAACCCAGCCTATCAGCCCATAAATAAAAGTAATGGTCAGCGATAAAGGTAACATAGCCATTAAACCAAATATGATGGAGCGAAATAAAATAACCATCATAATAAAGACCACAATAAATGCACTGATCAAACTGTCGAGCATTCCAGACACCATGGCATCCTGCCAGACAACATTTATATAAGTTTTCCCCGCCCACTTTAAACTCATGCCTTCAGGCAAAGGATTTTGTTTGGTAAAGGCATCAACCGTATCCATAACGGTTAACATATCCTGATTATCACCACTGGTAAGCTGCAGCCAAACCACTGCTCTACTGTAAGATGGGTTAACCATGTGCCACAAATCCTGTGGTCGATGGGACGATTGATATTGCAATAAGGTCTGTGCGACACCTGCTTGAGAATCAGGTAAAACAAAATCTTTTTGTTCACCACTAAACAGTTCTCGATTAACTGTTTTAACTAAATCAACAACCGAGTTGGATTTACCTACCACACCAGATTTATTCAGCGCTTGTTGTAAAGACGCCATGTACTGCAAAGTTTCTGGTTGAGTAAAATATTGAGTCTCCGACTGATATTGCTCGAGCAATGACATGGCTTGCTCTAATAATCCTGCATCAACCGCTTCTGCAGCAACCGGTTCTTCAGCAAAAAACGCATCATCAATGACAGCAATAAACTCTGAAGCATTAAATGTTTGCTCGGATGTATTATTTAATAATGTTGTCAACTTGCTCTTTAATGACGAGTCTTCCAATTGCTCGGTAACATCCGTTAATCGCTGCAACAATTCTGTTGCATATGCAGTTCCTTTTGTATGGGATAACACTAAAAAAGCATCGTAAGTTCCAGCAAAGTGATCATTGAGCACCCTATCGGCTATTCTTATACGATGGTCTTGCTTAAACCATCGAACCGGGTTGTCATTAATTTGAATTTTTTCAATACCGACAATCGAGAAGGCTAAAACTGTCATAAACGCAATTACAATAGCTTTGGACCAGCTGGTTGAAAACAGCCCCAGTTTTGGTATGAAGCGAGCTATCAAGCTTTGTTGATCACCATGCAATTTTGCCTGTAAAGCTTTCAGCTGTTTTTCAGACATTCGGGATATATATGCTGGCATAAATAAAATCGTCCAAATAAAGGCCAATAAAATACCAAAACCAACAAATACGCCAAATATTTGAACCGGGGGGATGGGCGTGAGTGCCAAGGATGCAAATCCAGCCGTTGAAGTGATTGAGGTAAATAACATGGGCCGAAACAAGTGACTGATAACGTCCTTAACCACTTGCTTAACATCGGCGCCTGGTTTAAAACGATCGGCAAATTCGGACATCACATGAACCGAATCCACAACCGCAATCGGCATCAAGAAAATAGCAATCATCGAACTCATGATGTGGACTTTAAAACCACAGGCAATTAATAAGCCCATGGTTGATAAAACCGTTGCCATTGCAATAATCATTGGCGCTATAACAATGGTTAAGTTTCGAAAAAAGAACAACAACAATAAAAATATAACCGCGGCAGCCAAAGGCGCTGAAATACCCATTTGAACAAACATCTCATAGCCAAAGGTATCTTCTGCAACTGGCAAGCCGGTGATATGGAATTGATCGTCTGTGTTTAACGCATCAATGTGCTGTTGAATGGCCTGTGAGATTCGATAACTTTCATTCTTGTCTTTAATGGGTACATAGATAGAAGCCGCTTTGCCATCACCAGAAACCAGTGTATCCAGTAGCAAAGGTAAATCCGCTACATTTTGTTGTATCTCAGCCGCTTCAGACTCACTGGACGGAGGATTTTTCATCATGTATTCAAACCGAATACTGCCCTCTCCAGTTTGCTCTATATTATCCACCACACTCAAAGACATAACATCTGGATTAACGACACCATCAATGGTTAATATTTTATTACTGAGTTGATGAATGGCTGACAATGAATCGGTGTTATAAATGGATTCATCATTAACCATCCCCACGACTATGGCATCGTGTAAGGCAAATTCTTGTTTTACCTGATTGTGAAACACTCTGTCCGGTTGATCATCCGGTAACATATTTTCCGGATCAGTATCTATTTGGATGGTGGGAATAAAAGCAGCCAGTCCCAATGAGACTATGGCCATTAATAAGTACACGCGTTTGGCGTGATTTAATGAAAAATTAATAACCCAAGCTTTCATCTTTCTCTCATTTATATTAGTATTTTCTAATGTTGGATGCATTTTATATTAGATATATCTAAATTACAAACAGCTATTTTAACTGGATATGGTAATGGATATCCCATTTGTAGCATAACAATCCAAAACTTCTATTACTGGAGGCAGTATGACAACAGCACTCGATTTAGTGACCGAAGCAAAAAAAGCAATTAATGAAGTGGATGCACAAACCTTTAAAAATTCGAGCACCGATGAGCGAATAGTCATAGACGTTAGAGAACCTGCAGAATATGAACAGGGGCACCTTGATAATGCCGTGAATATTCCAAGAGGTATTTTAGAGTTTGATATTATGAATAACTCATCGGTAAAGCAGCAGTTAAAGGATCCTTCACAGCTAAAGTCTTCGCCTATTTACCTTTATTGCCAGTCTGGAGGCCGGTCTGCATTAGCCGCAGAGTCCTTACAAAAGCTAGGCTTCAATAAAGTCGTTTCAATTGCAGGAGGCTATAAGGCCCTTACTGAATCAAAATGATGATTAATAACAAACTGATGTACTGGTGAGAAGGTTCCTGATAAAGCACTGCTTTATCCTTCGAACGCTTTGATTTGTAATCAGAGCCGGGGACTCCGTGGAAGCAGCAGTTGTGGTTTGTGCAACTGGTGCGCCCGGCAGGGTGAGAAGGTTCCTGATAAAGCACTGCTTTATCCTTCGAACGCTCTGATTTGTAATCAGAGCCGGGGACTCCGTGGAAGCAGCAGTTGCGGTTTGTGCAACTGGTGCGCCCGGCAGGGTAAGAAGGTTCCTGATAAAGCACTGCTTTATCCTTCGAACGCTCTGATTTGTAATCAGAGCCGGGGACTCCGTGGAAGCAGCGGTTGCGGTTTGTGCAACTGGTGCGCCCGGCAGGGTGAGAAGGTTCCTGATAAAGCACTGCTTTATCCTTCGAACGCTCTGATTTGTAATCAGAGCCGGGGACTCCGTGGAAGCAGCAGTTGTGGTTTGTGCAACTGGTGCGCCCGGCAGGAGTCGAACCTGCTACCTGCCCCTTAGGAGGGGGCCGCTCTATCCAAATGAGCTACGGGCGCGTGTTTATCATTTCGTGAAGCACAGGTTTATTGATGATAAATCTTTTGATAAGAAAACGAAATATCAATTCTTATTTAAATACTTAAATTACATTAGCAAACTCATATACTCATTTTCTTTTTTGCATCGGGTACGAAAATTTACAGGTGGTTTAAAACTATTTTTGACTAAAAAATGACGGGATAAGTCACTATCACTATAAAAGATATTTAACAGCTTATGAATCAGTCAGTTAGAAAAATTACCTTGATTTCTCTGGTTTTCTTTTTACCGCAACACTCTCAAATATTAACTAATCTTAAAGATAGGTTGGTAGTTTCGGTTAAAGGAGAGACGCAACTATGATGTATCAACAAATTCCGACATTAATATATTCATTACAGCCACGCTTTAAAAATAAAGAGTCTGTAAGGATTACTCAGTCTCAATATGAACAGCTCAATGAGCTGGTGAAGGATTACTGCCATTTTCATGATGCCCCAAGATTAAAAGGATTGGTAAAGCGCATTCAACGTCGTATGCAACAACACTCGGATCATCACTTATGGCAAACCGAGTATAACTTTATTACCGATCATTTAATGAGCGCAATGAAAGAAGCAGGTTATTGCCGTAATGAAGATAATAACAAATCGGTTATTTCGGTTTTAAACCGGGAGAGTTCAGGTGATTATAGTGAACGGCGACGAAGCCGACGCAGCGATCAAATGCAGTTTAGCCAGTCGGTAAAACAGATATTCGATAAGTGGTTGCATTAACGTTTAAATCGCATCTACTTTTCGTTGCTACTTGCTTTCATAAGAATTAACGTCAACTGACTTTAATCAGAAGTTAACTCATCAAACATTATCTCAATATCGTTAGAGTAAAACCCGCGATATTGCAGATAGCGAATTTGCTTTGCTTTTTCAGGCCAGTCTTGAGGGAGTTGTTTAAATTTTTTTCGCCATGCCTGTTGAGCAACTTCACTCCATTGAATCGTTAACTCGGATATTTTTAAATCCACCAAAGATTTTTCAACACCTTTCTGACTTAGCTCATTACGTATCCGAAATGGTCCATAAGCGCCCTGAATTCTGTGGCGTATCCAGCTTTCAGTAAAGCGTTCGTCGCTTAGCCATCCACGTTGCTCAAGGCTGTCGAGTGCCAGAGATATATCTGGTTCGGTAAATCCTTTTTGTAATAATTTGGTATGAAGTTCTTTCCGAGCGTGTTCACGGCGCGCTAAAAGAGCGATTGCCCTTTCGCGCGCTGTGTCTTTAGGTGGTGCTTTAACGGTTAGGCCTCTTCAGTTTCTGCTTTTTCTTGAGGTTTACTGCTGTTAGGTAATAACTTAGCTCTTAGCTGCTGCTCAATTTCATTGGCCATTTCAGGATTTTCTTTTAAGAAATTAATCACATTCATTTTGCCCTGACCAATTCGATCGCCATTATAGCTGTACCATGCGCCGGATTTATCAACCAGACCTTCTTTAACGCCTAAGTCAATCAGCTCGCCTTCAAGTGAGCTGCCCTGCCCGTACATAATTTGGAATTCAGCCTGTCTAAACGGTGGTGCCACTTTATTTTTAACCACTTTTACACGCGTCTCATTACCAACCACTTCGTCGCCCTGTTTAATTGAGCCGGTACGACGAATATCCAGACGAACCGATGAATAAAACTTAAGAGCATTACCACCAGTGGTGGTTTCAGGACTACCAAACATCACACCAATTTTCATACGGATCTGGTTAATGAAAATAACCGTGCAGTTGGCACGTTGGATATTGGCGGTTAATTTTCGAAGGGCTTGCGACATCAAACGAGCCTGAAGACCCATATGAGAATCGCCCATTTCACCTTCAATCTCTGCTTTAGGGGTTAAGGCTGCAACGGAGTCAACAACGATTATATCGACGGCGCTTGAACGAACCAGCATATCGGTAATTTCCAACGCCTGCTCGCCCGTATCAGGTTGTGAAACTAAAAGGTCATCTAAATTAACACCTAATTTTTCTGCGTACACGGGATCCAGTGCATGCTCGGCATCAACAAAAGCGGCAGTACCACCGGTTTTCTGACAATTAGCCACGGCCTGTAAAGCAATGGTTGTTTTACCGGATGACTCTGGACCGTAAACTTCAACCACACGACCTTTTGGAAAGCCACCAACACCCAGAGCTAAGTCGAGTCCGAGAGATCCCGATGAAATAACCTCAATACCAGGTCTTGCGTCGGAATCGCCCATTCGCATAATTGAGCCTTTGCCAAATTGACGCTCAATTTGTGACAGCGCTGCGCCGAGTGCTTTATTTTTGCTATCGTCCATCGTATTCTCCAGACAGTTCGTTTTATTTTGACTATTGAGGCGATTATTCCATATAACTACTCAGTTGACTAGTCCTTTTGTTGAATCATTGATATTGCGCCTTTTAAAGCTTCAACCACCGCCTGTTCTCTGATGTCAGCACGATGGCCCTTAAAAATAAACTGGGCCGTATGTTCAAGGCCATCAAGCTGCCAGCCTAGCCAAACCGTACCAACCGGCTTATCCTCGGTACCGCCATCAGGTCCTGCGATACCGCTCACAGATATCGCCAAATGCGCTGTCGTGCGTTCTAAAGCGCCTTTACACATGGCTTTGATTACCTCTTCAGAAACCGCACCATAACGAGTCAGCAACGAATTATCAACGCCTAGCAAGGTTTCTTTTGACGCATTACTGTAAGTGACAAAGCCACATTCAAACCAGCTTGAACTTCCAGCCAAATCGGTTAATGTTTTTGAGATATATCCGCCGGTACAGGACTCTGCGGTCACCAGTTTCAACTGATGACTGATGGCTAATTGAGCAAGCTGTTCGGTTAATGTTGATATTTTGTTTAACATTTATTCAACCCGGTGTAATTTCTATAGTTTTACTGGTTTAGGGCACCATGCTTCAGTACAATTTGCCCCATGAATCAAGCTAATCATTCTATAGTAGACGACCTGAAAGCGCATACCCCGATGATGCGCCAGTTTTTATCGATCAAAGCAGCTCATCCTGATCAGCTGCTGTTTTATCGCATGGGTGATTTTTATGAGCTGTTTTTTGATGACGCCATAAAAGCTGCAGATCTGCTCGACATCACATTAACCAAGCGGGGCCAATCGGCCGGCGAACCAATTCCTATGGCCGGTGTACCCTTTCATGCCGTTGATAATTATCTTTCGCGACTGTTAAAACTTGGCGAATCTGTTGCTATATGTGAACAAATAGGCGACCCGGCAACCAGCAAAGGGCCGGTTGAACGAAAAGTGGTTCGAGTATTAACCCCGGGCACAGTGAGTGATGAATCTTTATTAGCGAATGACTCGATACAATTATTAGCAGCAATTTATCATCAGAAACGATCACCTAAAAACCAAACCTTTGGTATGGCCTGGCTCGATTTGGCGGGCGGTCAGTTCTGGTTAAGCGAGTACGCGAGTGAAGATGATATACGAAGTGAATTGCATCGATTGCAACCTGCCGAATTAATCGTCTCTGAAAAAAGTGAATTGCAGATTCAACATTCCTGTTTAAGACAACTGCCCGATTATTACTTTGCCATTGATGAAAACAGAAAAGCGCTTTGCCATAAACTGGATGTGGTTAGTCTGGCAACGTTTGGTTGTGATGAATTCAATGAAGCCATTGCCGCTGCAGGCGCTGCATTACAATACGCAGAAGAAACACAAAAAACTGCACTGCCTCACATTAAACAGTTACTGCCCTACTTTGATCAGGATTGCATTCGTCTTGATTCCGCTACCCGAAAAAATTTAGAAATAACAAAAAACTTACAGGGTGGTGAAGAAAACACTCTGATGTCGATTATTGATCGCACTCAAAATGTCATGGGTAAACGTTTATTAAAGCAGTGGCTGCATCAACCGCTTGCGGATCGTACAACGCTTAGAATGCGTCATGAAATCGTTCGGGGTTTTATCGAAGCTTCGTTAAGCGATCTCCAGGAACAAGTAAAACAGATTGCCGATATCGAACGTATTACCACACGAATCGCTTTAGGCTCAGCAAGACCAAGAGATTTGGTTCGTTTAAGCAGCAGTCTTGAGCATATTGCTATTACAAAATCCATTTTAAAAAAATTAAATAATAACGTATTTGCTTCGCTGGTTAATGGCATTAATGATTTTGATGAACTGGCTGCCTTGCTGAGTCAAGCTGTCATTGAAAACCCTCCAGTTACCATTCGGGACGGTGGTGTAATTGCCGAAGGTTTTAATCAGCAACTGGATGAATTACGAGCATTATCCAATAATGCCGATAATTTTTTGATTGATCTGGAAGAAAAAGAAAAACAAAACAGTGGCCTTAATACATTAAAGGTAGGCTTTAATAAAGTTCATGGGTTTTATATTGAAGTTTCCAGAGCACAGAGTGAGCAAGTGCCTGAACATTTTGTTCGACGCCAAACGTTAAAAAATGTCGAGCGGTTTATCACGCCTGAGTTGAAACAATACGAAGAGAAAGTACTATCAGCCAAGTCAAAATCTCTTGCTCTGGAAAAAGAAATCTACCAACAATTAATTCAAGACTTGCAACCATTTGTCCGTTCACTGCATGCCAGCGCTAAGTCGATTTCAGAGTTAGACGTATTGCTGTGTTTTGCTGATGTGGCAATCAGCTATAACTATGTATGCCCTGAACTAATTGATGAAAAGCAAATTATTATTAAACAGGGTCGTCATCCGGTCGTTGAACATACTGTAGAACCTTTTATAGCCAATGCCATAACTCTCGATAAAGAGCAACGTACACAAATTATTACCGGGCCCAATATGGGTGGTAAATCAACCTATATGCGACAAACTGCGCTTATTGTATTGCTCGCCAATGTTGGTTGTTTCGTTCCAGCAGAAAGTGCAAAAATAGGTCCGATTGATCGCATCTTTACGCGTATCGGTGCCTCCGATGATCTGGCCTCTGGCCGATCCACCTTTATGGTGGAAATGACAGAAACCGCTTATATATTAAAAAATGCCACACCAAACAGTCTGGTACTGTTGGATGAAATTGGCCGAGGTACCAGTACCTTTGATGGACTGTCACTGGCATGGGCAATAGCAGAACACATTCATCAAAATATTCAGGCATTCACTTTGTTCGCAACTCATTATTTTGAAATGACCGAATTTCCCGAAAAATTTAAAGGTGCGGTTAATTATCATTTTGGTGCTCAGGAATTCGATGAAAATTTGATTCTTGAACACGCTATCCATATTGGCCCTGCGAGTCAAAGCTTTGGTATTCAGGTGGGGAAGCTGGCGGGAATACCACAGGCAGTGATCGAAGCAGCCAAGTACCAACTGTCAACACTTGAAAGCAACTCAGAAATCCATCAATTGCAAGAGACACCTGTAGAGCAATTGAAAACCAACTTAATTTCTGCTCAAAAAGAAAACTTACTCAATCAGATTAAATCCATTGATGTCGACAGTCTCAGTCCAAGAGAAGCGCTTGAGCTTATCTATCAATGGCAGCAACCTCTTAAAAATAAGGAGTGATAACCGTATGGCTTTTGTTGTTACCGAAAACTGTATCAAATGCAAATACACCGACTGTGTCGAAGTATGCCCTGTTGACTGCTTTTATGAAGGCCCAAACTTTCTGGTTATCCATCCTGATGAATGCATTGACTGCGCACTTTGCGAACCGGAGTGTCCGGCTGAAGCCATTTTTGAAGAAGATGACTTACCAGCGGATCAAAAACAGTTTATTGAATTGAATGCCGAACTTGCCGAAGAATGGCCAAATATCACAGAACAAAAAGATCCACCAGCAGACGCAAAAGATTGGGATGGGAAGCCGGATAAACTGCAATATCTGGAACGATAAAATACTAGAATTTAAATGTCTTTATTCGAATTGTTTGGTCGTGCGTTTATATTGAAACGCACGACTTCATTTAGAAAACAATGAACATTGAAATAATGACTATCAGTTCATGCTATTGGCATAATGAATGCTTGTGCCTTTTAGATCGACCCATTCAATATCCGCCTCAGGGTGATGACTGCGTACCAGCTCTTCAACCGGTTTAAACAAATCCCGTTCCACATCCACGAGTAATAAATATTTACCTTGATCGATTTGTTTTTGGAAGTGCTCAACACCCAGATCATTCACTGACACGCCAATCATGGATGACATCCAGGCACCAAAACCTGCCCCTGCAGCACTGAGTCCAAGTACCGCACCACCACCAAATACTAATCCCGCTGGGGGAAATGTAATGGCAACAATTCCAGCAAGAAAACCGGTGGTTCCACCAAACAATAAACCTCGTTTTAGCGCCGGAATCAAATCCGTTGTTTCGGCTAGCCCCGCTTCATGCAAGTGGGCTTTTTCAAGCCGCTCATGATCTTTACCAACGATATGGATATGGTGCTCATCCAGTCCATAATCCTGTAACTCGTTAACAATATTTTGCGTATTTTTAAAATCAGGAACTAAAAAATATAAGCGGATCACAAGACACCTCCAGTAATATCCTCTCACTGTTTTAAGTATAGGTGTGTTATTAGATTATGATGTTATTTTTTCTCTCTTATGAAAAACTAACGTATAGGCAGAATGGCTAATAACGAGAAGTAATCAAAACTGCTTATTGCAGACTATTCTTTATAGTTTTTAAATAAACTTGAAGGCATAAAAAAACCCGAGTGAATTTGCACCCGGGTTTTCCTTAGAGATAGAAAAACTTATGCGTCAACCGTAACCTGATTTGAAACAGGAATGGTCACCGAATTTGCTTTTTCTTGATACTCTTTCATTTGATGGAAGTTCATGTACTTGTAAATATCACTCGCCATACTGTCCAGTTCTTTTGCATACTCCATGTACTCTGATACAGAAGGCAGTTTACCCATAACCGAAGCAACCGAAGCTAGCTCGGCAGACGCCAAATAAACATTAGCGCCCTGCCCTAATCGATTAGGGAAATTTCGAGTTGATGTCGAGACAACGGTTGACTTTGGTTTAACGCGAGCTTGATTACCCATGCATAACGAACATCCTGGCATTTCTAATCGCGCACCAGACTTTCCAAAGATGTTGTAATAACCTTCTTCCATCAACTGGTGTTGATCCATTTTGGTTGGTGGTGCAATCCACAAGGTAGTGGCCAATGTGCCCGGCTCCACTTTATCCAATAATTTACCGGCGGCTCGGAAGTGACCGATATTTGTCATGCACGAACCAATGAACACTTCATCAATTTTATCGCCTGCTACTTCACTTAGCAGTCGTGCATCATCTGGATCGTTAGGCGCACAAAGTACCGGCTCTTTTAATTCATTTAAATCAATTTCAATGACGGCTTCATACTCGGCGTCTTTATCCGCTTCCATAAGTTCAGGGTTTGCCAACCATTCTTCCATTTTTTCAATACGACGGGCGATAGTACGCTCATCGCCATAACCGTTCGCAATCATCCACTTCAATAACACGACGTTTGATTGCAGGTATTCGGATACCGACTCTTCGGATAACTTAATGGTACAACCGGCAGCGGAACGTTCTGCAGAAGCATCAGACAATTCAAATGCCTGTTCGGCTGTTAAGTGCTCAAGCCCTTCAATTTCTAATACACGACCCGAGAACACATTTTTCTTACCGGATTTTGCAACGGATAAATGCCCTTCTTGAATGGCGTAATAAGGAATTGCATGAACCAGATCACGCAGTGTGATGCCCGGTTGCATTTTGCCTTTAAATCGAACCAAAACAGATTCTGGCATATCAAGTGGCATTACACCTGTGGCGGCTGCAAAAGCGACCAGACCCGAACCTGCCGGGAATGAAATACCCATTGGGAAACGGGTATGTGAATCACCACCGGTACCGACAGTATCAGGCAGTAACATTCTGTTTAACCAACTGTGGATAATGCCGTCGCCCGGACGAAGTGATACACCGCCACGGTTACGGATAAAATCGGGCAGTGAATGTTGAGTATCAACATCAACCGGTTTTGGGTAAGCGGCAGTGTGACAGAAAGATTGCATAACCAAGTCGGCTGAAAAGCCTAAGCAGGCTAAATCTTTTAACTCATCGCGAGTCATAGGGCCCGTTGTGTCCTGAGATCCTACCGTTGTCATTTTAGGCTCACAATATTGACCAGGACGAACACCGGTAACACCGCAAGCTTTACCAACCATTTTTTGCGCTAATGTAAACCCTTTACCGCTGTCTTTAACATCGGTAGGTAAACGGAAGAAATCCGCTTCTGGCAAACCTAAAAACTCACGTGCACGAGCTGTTAGTCCGCGTCCAATAATCATAGGGATACGACCACCGGCTTGAACTTCGTCAATCATGACCGAGGTTTTTAATTTGAAAGTTGCGATAGTTTCGCCATCTTTCTCAACTTTTCCTTCGTACGGATAAATGGTAATGACATCGCCCATTTCCATTTTATCGACGTCAACTTCAATCGGAAGTGCACCAGCATCTTCCATTGTGTTGAAAAATATTGGTGCAATTTTGCCACCAAGGCAGAAGCCGCCAGCTCGTTTATTAGGTACATAAGGAATATCATCACCCGTACACCACAACACAGAGTTAGTGGCTGATTTACGCGATGACCCAGTACCAACAACATCACCAACGTAGGCAACGGGATGTCCTTTTTCTTTTAACTGGTCAATAATTTCTAATGGATTGCCTTCAAGCCCTTCTCTTGGGTTTTTTAGCATGGCGAGTGAATGCAAAGGAATATCAGGACGCGACCAGGCGTCTTGCGCCGGAGATAAGTCATCGGTATTGGTTTCGCCCGGTACTTTAAAAACCGTCAATGTAATTTTTTCTGCCAGAGCGGGTTTCTTTTTAAACCATTCAGCATCGGCCCAGGACTGGATCACTTCTTTGGCGATGGCGTTTCCTGCATTGGCTTTGTCGGCCACATCATGGAACGCATCAAACATCAACATTGTGTGTTTAAGTTGTTCACCAGCTATTTTTGCAAGTTCACTGTCATCAAGCAGTTCAACCAGCGTAGCAATATTGTAGCCACCAAGCATGGTGCCCAATAACTTAACGGCGTGCTCTTTATCAACAAGTGGAGACATCGCTTCGCCCTTTGCGATAGCGGATAAGAAACCGGCTTTAACGTAAGCAGCCTCATCAACACCAGCAGGAATTCGATTGGTTAACAGATCGACTAAAAATTCACCTTCATCCGATGGTGGTGTTTTTAGTAATTCAACTAACTCATTAACTTGTTCGGCGTTTAAGGGTTTTGGCGGGATACCTTGAGCGGCGCGCTCTTCAACATGCTTACGATAGGCTTCTAACACGTTTCGTTCCTCGTTTGAATGCTTTTAGATTGCAGATCGCTATACATCAGTTTTGGCTTCAATGTGAAAGCCTGATAATTGAATATTTAACGATCTTACTGAAATTTGGGTGCGTAATTATACAAGAAATCCCTTCAAGAATAAATTAATACCTAAGTAAGGTATTCTTTTATCGAGCTTTTTTGATTACTTATTAATCAAAGTTAAGTTTTTTAAGGTTAACTAACTTTAAGTAGGCTCTGGATTAGAAAGTACACGTGTTATTAATAATTATTTTTTGAGCGACATCATATCAGCCGCCGTATCGACGCTAAACGCGGCTTTTTGACAACTGATCGAGCGTAATTCGGATCTATGTTTATTAATAATATCTGCCGCGGGATCGTCTGATTCAGTTGTGGTTAATTCGTAGAATAAATGATGAGGAAAAATAGCCGGTATTGTAAAAATATCATCATATTCCGTGGCAACTATGGCTTTATGCTCTTTGTTGGATAAATCAATCAGTGAACGATAGTGATCCAGAGGAATAAATGGCTGATCACAATACATGATTAAAATACGATCACTATTAAACTGGCGTTTAACGGCCACAGACAGTGAGCTGGCAACACCTGACTCCCAGTTTTCGTTGAATAATATATCCACCGGTAAATGGCTTATTTCTGCTTCAACTCTATGATGGTAGGCACCGGTTACGACCGTCACCGACTTTGATAGTTGGCTTGCCTTATAGCAAGCATTTTGAATCAGGGTTTTGTCATGATATTGAATCATCTGTTTGCATACGCCTAGTCGACTGGAGCCTCCTCCGGCCAATATCAGCACTGATAGATCAATCATAAGCTCCAATAACTTTTATTATGCCAATTTGTCACTTAAGAATAGCACATGACCAAAAAATAAATGAATGAAGCCAAAACGAAAAAAGCCAGCAATAAGCTGGCTCTTAGTGGGGTATAAAACAATAGGTTTTACTTGAAAGCTTGTAAACCGGTTTGAGCACGCCCAAGGATTAATGCGTGAACATCGTGTGTGCCTTCATAAGTATTGACTGCCTCAAGATTCATCATATGACGGATCACATGAAACTCATCATTAATGCCGTTACCACCGTGCATATCACGGGCTGCACGAGCAATTTCAAGAGACTTACCACAGGCATTTCGTTTAACCATGGAAATCATTTCTGGAACAAATCGTTTTTCATCGATCAAGCGGCCTACCCTCAGCGATGCCTGGAGTCCTAGTGAAATTTCCGTTTGCATGTCGGCCAACTTCTTTTGAATCAACTGGGTAGATGCCAATGGCTTGTTGAATTGCTTACGATCAAGAGTGTATTGACGAGCAGCGTGCCAACAGGCTTCTGCAGCGCCCATTGCGCCCCACGAAATACCGTATCGAGCCATATTTAAACAACTGAAAGGCCCTTTTAGCCCTTTTACTTCAGGGAAAATATTATCGTCAGGAACAAATACATCTTCCATCACTATCTCACCGGTGATGGACGCCCGTAATGAAAATTTGCCTTCGATTTTGGGGGCAGAAAGACCTTCCATGCCTTTTTCGAGCACAAACCCACGAATATCGCCGTTGTCATCTTTTGCCCAAACAACAAATACATCCGCTACAGGCGAGTTGGTGATCCACATTTTTGTACCTGTGAGACGATAACCACCATCTACTTTCTTCGCTCGTGACTTCATACTACCCGGATCGGAGCCTGCATCTGGCTCTGTTAAACCAAAACAGCCAATAAATTCACCGCTGGCCAACTTGGGCAGGTATTTTTCACGCTGTTGTTCGGTTCCAAATTTATGAATTGGGTACATCACCAAAGAAGACTGGACGCTACAAGCCGAACGATAACCGGAATCCACACGCTCAACTTCGCGGGCAATAAGGCCATAAGCCACATAGCTGGTGCCAGCACAGTCGTAGCCTTCAATTGTTGAGCCCAATAAACCCAGTTCGCCTAACTCGCGCATAATTTCAACATCAAAATGTTCATGACGATTGGCTTCTAACACTCTGGGTAACAGTTTTTCCTGAGCGTATTGACGTGCCGAATCGCGGATCATGCGTTCTTCTTCAGTAAGCTGATCGTCTAATAACAGAAGATCATCCCAATTAGATAGTACTGCACCTGACATAACTAGCCTTCCAGTGAAATGGTTAACGATACTGTGTGTCGCAAGCGAATGTTTTAATATGAGTTTATAAAAAACTCATATTGATTGAAGCCCATACTGCCAACGACGCTAATCGCCCTAGTATAGGGGAAATGGCGTGCAATTTCGAAGGCTAAATGCACTGCTACGACGACTTATAGGAATATTTAAAACCAGAACAATTATACAACCGGGTAAAATAGCGCTTTCAGCATTTATGCTTCGCTTTGGTTTAAAAATTGCCAGACGTGTTGAAATATTAATTCATGACCGTCCGAATTAGGGTGTACCTGATCCGAGCAAAATAATTCAGAACAATGGTTATCATTAAATGCTGAGAAAGTATCGATGTAACTGGCATTGTACTGGTTAGCTAACCCCATGATGGCATGGTTATATTTCACCACATCGTCATTCAACCGAATATTTCCGTGTGCATTCAATTTGCCGTCGACTTTTTTAGGGATGGGCAGCACCGACATTAATCCAATTCTCGCTTTGCGAGCGACAGCAAATGTTAAGCACTGCTCCAAATGGCGAATAAAAATAGCTATTGGCACTTTATTTTTGTTTTTATGAATAACCAGATCGTTTAAACCATAGGCTAATATAATGTTGCTCTGGCTTTTTGAAAAAACACGGGCTTTAAACTCCGCTGCAAAACGTGAAACCAAGCCATCCGTTGTATCCCCACCAACACCAAGATTGTAGACCTTGTTCATTAAACTATTTGAAGCGTTAGCTGTAACTGATTGTTCAACCTGATGAAAATAAGCAAGTTTAAGTCGTTCTACCCAACCACCCTTAAGTGTATCCAGATCACCGTGGGTAATACTGTCACCAAAGCATAAAATATTATTTATATTCATCATTGAAATCTTGCTATAAAGTCTGACTATAGAGAGTTAATTATGACGATATAGTGGCTGCAGCAATAGTGTCAAGATTTACTCACTGATCCATAAGTGTTAATTTACTGGCACAAATTAACATACAAGTATTCTTTAAGGAGCCTGCAATGCAAACGAAACAGTGGTTAGCCTTTATTAGCTTTATAACGTTATTAACCTTTATACCAACTCAAAGCTATGCCAACACCGAGTGGCGATTAAACAATAACAAATCAACGTTTAACTTTATATCGGTAAAAAAGTCAACGGTAGCTGAAACACATCAGTTCAAAAAGTTTGCAGGTACTATCAAAAGCTCAGGTGAAACTTATGTTTCTATCGACTTATCCAGTGTTGATACAAATATTGATATTCGCGATGAAAGAATGCAAAAGCATTTATTTGAAACAGACAAGTTTTCTAACGCTGAAGTAACGGCTCAGGTTAACGCCTCATCACTTGGTCAATTAAAGATAGGTGAAGTACTGAAACAGAAAGTTAATTTAACACTATCTTTACATGGTCAGTCAGAAATCATACCCGCTGAGTTGAATGTTATAAAATTATCGAAAGATAAAATCCTGGTAACTCCCATAACACCTATTATGATTAACGCTAATCAATTTAATTTGACGGCTGGTATTTTAAAGCTTCAGGAAATTGCGGGCTTACCATCAATAAGTGCTTCAATACCGGTTAGCTTCCAGCTTGTATTTGAAAAGTGAACATAAAAATAGTCAGAAAGGTTCATAGAGGATTAAACGGTGAGCATTAAGCTAGAAACCATTGGTGTCATTCACTCACCGTTTAAAGAAAAGTTTTCGGTCCCGCGCCAGCCAGGGTTAATAAAACACGCGACAATGGAATTGGAGTTATATAAACCTTATAGCCATCCAGATAGCGTTAAAGATTTATCACAATACACTCACCTATGGCTGTTATTTATTTTTCATCAACATCAAGATACAAACTGGCGGCCTTTAATTCGCCCTCCCAGATTAGGCGGTAATCAAAAAACGGGAGTCTTTGCGTCTCGGAGTAGTTATCGACCCAATCCCATTGGCATGTCCGCTGTTGAATTACGAAAAGTAACCGCGCTCAACAACTCGGTAAAACTTGAATTAACGGTAGCGGATCTGGTTGATGGCACACCCATCATTGATATAAAACCCTATATTCCTTACAGCGATGTCATACCACAAGCTCATGGCGGTATGGCCCATCAGCCTCCCGAACAATTAGCCGTCAGCTTTTCAGTGGACGCATTAAAAAGCATCAAGCAACATCAAACGCATTACCCGGATTTAAAGTTATTTATCATTGAAGTGTTATCGCAAGATCCTCGCCCAGCTTACAAAAAGCAATCTGAGGATAATAAACTTTACGGCGTAAAACTTTATAACTTTGATGTTAAATGGCGAATAGACAATAATGAAGTGTATGTTGAACGAATTTTACAGCTGACAGATTAAGCGCAATCAAGGCAGAATAAAATTCATTGTATTGATGATCAACGACTGCAATGAGTGTGAGCAGTCGTTGATCAGAGATTGTGTTAGTAAGGTTAACAGTTACACTTGAAAAATAAGTTACTCGTCGTCAAAAGGCACTCTAACCTTCCCTTCCATTAATACACGTGCGCTTCGACTCATACTGACTTTTTTAGCCACCCAATTGTTATTCTGTAATATCGTTTCTGCACCCACTTTTAATGTGCCTGATGGATGACCAAATACAACTGACTCTCGATCTCCACCGCCTGCGGCTATATTGACCAGAGTACCAGGAATGGTAGATGCCGTAGCTATAGCAACCGCTGCAGTGCCCATCATGGCATGATGCAACTTACCCATTGAGAGAGCTCGTACATTTAAATCGATTTCATTCGATGAAATGGATTTGCCACTGGAAGAGACATAATCCGCTGGCGGTGCAACAAAGGCCACTTTAGGTGTGTGTTGTCGATTTGCAGCTTCATCAATAGTATCGATCAAACCCATTTTTACTGCACCATGTGCACGAATAAGTTCAAATTGTGTCAGTGCTTCAGCACTGTTATTGATAGCTTCCTGTAACTCTGTGCCGGTGTATTTTAAATCCTCAGCATTTAAAAATATGGTTGGAATACCGGCATTAATCATAGTTGCCTTGAGTTTTCCGAGGCCTGGCACGTCCAGCTCATCAACCAGATTACCGGTTGGGAACATTGATGCGTCTGCATCGGCAGGATCCATAAACTCAACTTTCACTTCAGCAGCAGGAAAAGTAACACCATCCAGTTCAAAATCGCCGGTTTCCTGAACGTCACCATTAGTCATAGGAACGTGGGCAATGATAGTTTTTTGGATATTGGCTTGCCATATTCTTACAACAGCCACCCCATTGTCTGGGATCCGGTCCGGATCAACCAATCCATTAGAGATAGCAAAGGATCCCACCGCAGCGGTTAAGTTGCCACAATTTCCACTCCAGTCGATAAATGGTTTATCTATCGACACCTGACCAAATAAATAATCCACATCATGATTCGGCTGTTGGCTTTTTGATAATATGACTGTTTTAGAGGTACTTGACGTCGCTCCACCCATACCATCGGTATGTTTCTGATAAGGATCGGGACTGCCAATTACACGGAGTAAAAGCCGATCACGTGCTTCCCCTGCTTGCTGCGCACTTTTGGGTAAGTCGGTTAGATTAAAAAATACACCTTTGCTTGTTCCACCACGCATATAGGTTGCATTAACTTTTAACTGAGGAGCATGACTCATATTTATTTCCTGTAACAATCCGTTTAACGACTGTAAATAAGATGTAAAAATAATCGCAGCGTAAATATTTAAATTACTTACGCTGGCTTTATTACAATACGCTTATTAAATTATTGTTTATTGAAATCTTCTGTATACAACAGAAAACCTTAACTGGCTTCTGCTTCAAGAAAATCTTTCGCAAAACGTTGCAGTACTCCCCCGGCAGAATAAATAGACACCTCTTCTTCCGTATCAAGTCGACAAGTGACCGAGACTTCTTGCTGCGAACCATCTTTACGGTTAATAACAAGGGTCAAAGTTGAACCCGGTGTTGGTTCGCCTTTAACATCAAAGGTTTCTGTGCCATCTATGTTTAACGTGTTACGGTTTTCTCCTCGCTGAAACTCTAAGGGTAGAACCCCCATACCAATCAGATTTGTTCGATGGATTCGTTCAAAACCTTCAGCAACAATTACTTCTACACCAGCTAGCCGTACACCTTTTGCGGCCCAGTCTCTTGAAGAGCCTTGCCCATAATCCGCTCCGGCAATAATACACAGAGGTTGTTTACGTGACATATATGTTTCAATGGCTTCCCACATGCGAGTAACTTTGCCTTCTGGTTCAACTCGGGTGAATGATCCTTGTTTTACTTCACCGTTTTCCTGAACCATTTCATTTAATAATTTAGGATTTGCAAAGGTGGCTCGTTGCGCCGTTAAATGATCACCCCGGTGCGTGGCATAAGAGTTAAAGTCTTCTTCTGGTAAACCCATTTTAGCCAAATATTCACCAGCAGCACTGGATGCCTGAATGGCATTTGATGGCGATAAGTGATCCGTCGTTATATTGTCGCCTAATACCGCCAACGGACGCATACCTGTCATGCTACGTTCACCGGCTAATGCGCCTTCCCAATATGGGGGACGGCGAATATAAGTACTTTGGGGTCGCCAATCATAAAGTGGTTCGGTTTGTTCACCCATATCAACATCAATGGTAAACATGGGTTCATAAACATCGCGAAATTGTTGCGGTTTAACACTTTGTTTGATTATCGCATCAATCTCTTCATCGGTTGGCCAGATATCTTTAAGCGTTATTGGATTGCCGCCATTATCAAATCCAAGCGTATCTTTTTCGATATCAAAACGAATGGTTCCTGCAATGGCGTAAGCGACAACCAATGGTGGTGATGCCAAAAATGCTTGATCGGCATGAGGGTGAATTCGTCCATCAAAGTTTCGATTACCCGATAAAACCGCCGTTGAATATAAATCGCGCTGTTCAATTTCCTGTTTAATTTTTGGATCAAGAGCGCCGCTCATACCGTTACAGGAAGTGCAGGCAAATGCCACAACACCAAAGCCTAACTTTTCAAGCTCTGGCAACAAGTCAGACTCTTCAAGATAAAGTTTTACCGCTTTTGAACCAGGGGCCAGTGACGATTTTACCCAGGGCTTACGAGTTAAACCCAGTTTATTTGCATTACGCGCAATTAAACCAGCGGCAATCATATTGCGAGGGTTACTGGTATTGGTACAGCTTGTGATTGCAGCAATAATACAAGCACCATCCGGCATCTGCCCTTCTTTACAATCTTTATACGCTTCTTCAAGACTGCCAGAAATTCCACGCTCGGATAAATCCGTTGTAGAGACACGGGCATGAGGATTTGAAGGCCCCGCGATATTTCGACCAACAGACGATAAATCGAATGTTAGTACACGTTCATATTCCGCAGCGGATAAATCATCCGCCCAAAGTCCGGTTTGTTTGGCGTATATTTCTACCAGTTTTACTTGTGCATCATCACGACCAGTTAAGGTTAGGTAATCGATGGTTTGTTGATCGATATAAAACATTGCAGCAGTCGCACCAAACTCTGGTGTCATGTTAGAGATAGTCGCCCGATCGCCCAGTGTTAATGCTGATGCCCCTTCGCCATAAAACTCAAGATAACTCGACACAACGCGTTCTTTGCGCAAAAACTCGGTTAACGCCAAAACAATGTCGGTGCTGGTAATTCCGGGCTGGGGTTTTCCTGTGAGTTCTACACCAATGATATCGGGCAAGCGCATGTAAGATGCTCGCCCTAACATGACGCTTTCAGCTTCTAGACCGCCAACACCTACAGCAATAACACCTAGCGCATCAACCATAGGAGTATGACTGTCTGTGCCTACGAGCGTATCAGGAAAAGCAACTCCATCACGAGATTGTATGACTGGCGACATTCGTTCTAGATTAATTTGGTGCATAATGCCGTTACCAGGAGGAATAACATCAACATTTTTAAACGCTGTTTTGGTCCAGTTAATAAAATGGAAACGATCTTCATTTCGTCTGTCTTCAATTGCGCGATTTTTTTCAAACGCGTCTTTTTCATAACCCGCGTGTTCAACCGCTAGTGAATGATCAACAATAAGTTGTGTAGGCACTACCGGATTAACTTTAGCCGGATCGCCGCCCTTTGCAGCGATAGCATCGCGTAATCCAGCTAAATCAACCAGAGCGGTCTGGCCTAAAATATCATGACAAACAACTCGCGCCGGAAACCATGGAAAATCAAGATCCCGTTTCCGTTCGATAATTTGCGACAGTGCGTCGTTAAGTTTTTCAGGCTCACATCGGCGAACAAGGTTTTCTGCCAGTACTCGTGATGTATAAGGTAACCCTTTATAAGCATCAGGTTTAATGGCATTCACTGCTTCTTGTGTGTCAAAGTAATCGAGATTTGTACCTTGTAACTTTTTTCGAAACTTTGTATTCATTAATAATCCAACCTTAATTGTCTTGTATAAACCAGTGCATTTATTCAGTTATCAAACACTGGTCGTTAGTTTTTGTGATAAATTTTTTCGTGTGTATTGAATATGGCGACGCATTAAAATTTCTGCGAGCTCAGAATCTCTATGTGAAATAGCCTGAACAATGGCTTTATGTTCATCAAAAGCAGTGGTAACTCTTGGTCCAGCCATTCCTAACTGAACCCGGTACATCCGAACCAGATGGTAAATGCCATTTAACAAGAGTGAAATTAACTGCTTATTTTTACTGCCTAAAATGATTCGATAATGAAAATCAACATCACCTGCTTCCTGATAATAGGTTTCGCCGGACTTTACAGTTTGAAAATGTGTTTTTAGCAGTTCGTTTAAATCAGATACTTCATCATCACTCATATGAATCGCTGCTAATCGAGCTGCCATACCTTCTAATGACTCTCTTACCTGATACAGCTCTGACAATCCCTGTGCACTGAGTGAAACCACTTTTGCACCAACATTGGGTTTGCGCTCAACAAGATAACAGCTCTCTAATCGGTTGATTGACTCACGGATGACCGCTCTGCTGACCGAGTAATAATTAGATAACTCAGCTTCACTGAGTTTTGAACCAGACAGAATAATCCCTTCAACGATATCGCTACGAAGCCGCAGGAATGTTTTATCGGTGGAGGTAACCGGTGCTTGAGTAATTTGATCCATTAAGGTCGATTGAAAGTCAATATTGTCGACAATATTAACAAATATTAGCATTCAATCAAGTAAACTAGCTGATTTTGTCGACAAAACAAGCTTTCACTTGCAGAGATAGTGGGAATTAGAAGCGTATGCTTTGTGTTTTAAAGCTATTTGTTTTCAACCCATTTTAAAAAGTGCTGTTTATCGGAATCACTGGTGTTATTCCATAAGCGCTTAAGGCGTTGAAGATCGGCAGAGTCGCCTATCGTTTCGGACTGGGCATCAGGATCGCCTAAGCGTTGTCTGACTAAGTTATAGGTTGGGTTTGAGGCAAATTCACGAGCTTCTTGGTAAGATTTCGGGCGATCGGCCTGAATCGAGTATTGATAGTTATTTTCCAGATCAACCACAATGATCAAAGGACGGGAATGAATTAGCTCCTGCTCAACCTCATCTTGCTCATTGGAAGGTACGGAAAAGCTATCACTGTATTTCACCACAAGCTTATGATTGCCTGGAGTAAACTCAATGATATTTTCTAGTGAATTTTCATCGGCTTCCAAATCAAAGGATGCTGGTTGTTCATAAGCCTCGTCATCAATAGAAATGATTTCAAAATACTTAGGTACGGTTACCGATACACCTGCAGTACTGGATAAGCAAATAAGTAACATACCGAGCGACATTAACAGACGACTCATGGTTATTCCCTTGATTTTTAGAGAGTATGCTTCAATTTTAATCGGTGAAATGAAATTAGCAATATGGAAGTGCAAAACTTTAATAAAAAGCTTAGAAAACGACTTTATAACTGAATAATTGCTATAAAACTTAAATACAGCCATAAAAAAAGGGCTAAAACAATGTTTTAACCCTTTTCAATAGCACTGTGGTAAATACCCTATCGGTTATCGCTAACCAATAATCTTATTACCAGCCAGTGATCTCTTTTAAGGCATCGCCAATTTCAGCTAGGCTTCTAACCGTTTTTACGCCAGCGTCTTCTAACGCAGCAAACTTTTCATCGGCAGTACCCTTTCCACCCGAAATGATTGCGCCTGCATGGCCCATTCTTTTACCTTTTGGCGCTGTCACACCAGCAATGTAAGAAACAACCGGCTTAGAAACATTTTGTTTGATATAAGCGGCAGCTTCTTCTTCTGCGGTACCACCAATTTCACCAATCATTACGATGGCTTCGGTTTTATCATCTTTCTCAAACATTTCTAAAATATCGATAAAATTGGATCCAGGAATTGGATCTCCACCGATACCGACACAAGTTGACTGACCAAAACCCGCATCCGTTGTTTGTTTTACAGCTTCATAGGTTAATGTGCCTGAGCGAGAAACGATACCCACTTTACCCGGTAAATGAATGTGACCAGGCATGATACCTATTTTACACTCACCAGGTGTTATAACACCCGGACAGTTAGGCCCAATTAAACGTACATCAGCATTATCACAAGCCATTTTGGCTTCTAACATATCTAATGTGGGAATACCTTCTGTAATACAAACAATCAGCTTAATTCCGCTGTTTGCAGCTTCCAGAATGGAGTCTTTACAAAATGGCGCAGGTACATAAATTACCGACGCTTCGGCACCTGTTTTTTCAACAGCTTCAGCGACAGTGTTGAACACAGGTAAACCAAGGTGAGTTTGTCCGCCTTTTCCAGGTGTTACGCCGCCAACCATTTGTGTACCGTACTCAATGGCCTGCTCTGAATGAAACGTACCTTGTCCGCCAGTAAAGCCCTGACAAATAACTTTAGTGTCTTTGTTTATCAAAATTGACATGGCTTATTGACCCCCTGATGCTTTTACTGCTTGTTGAGCCGCATCGGTCAAACTTTTTGCAGCAATAATATTTAAACCACTTTTTGCAAGTAACTCAGAACCTTTGTCTGCGTTATTGCCTTCAAGACGTACGACAACGGGAACTTTTACACCGACTTCTTCAACCGCGCCAATAATCCCTTCAGCGATCAAGTCACAGCGAACAATTCCACCAAAAATATTAACCAGTACGGCTTTTACATTGTCATCTGACAAAATAATTTTAAACGCTTCGGTAACACGTTCTTTGGTAGCACCACCACCCACGTCTAAGAAGTTGGCAGGAAAACCGCCGTGTAACGCAACGATATCCATGGTGCCCATTGCCAAACCTGCACCATTAACCATGCAGCCAATGTTACCGTCTAAAGCAACATAGTTAAGTTCCCATTTTGCCGCATGAGCTTCACGCTCATCTTCCTGACTTGGATCATGCATTTCTTTAACCGCAGATTGACGATACAAAGCATTACCATCCACACCAATTTTGGCATCCAGGCAATGCAAGTTTCCATCATCTTTTATGACCAAAGGATTGATTTCGATCAACGCCAAGTCTTTTTCTGTAAACATGGTTGCCAGTCCCATAAATATTTTAGTGAACTGTTTTACCTGATCGCCTTTAAGTCCCAGTTTAAATGCTAACTCACGTCCTTGATATGGCTGAGGACCAACCAATGGATCCAGAATCGCTTTAAATATTTTATCGGGTGTTTCTTCAGCTACTTTTTCAATTTCAACACCGCCTTCCTGTGATGCCATAAAGACAACACGGCGAGTAGCGCGATCAACAACAGCACCTAAATAAAGTTCATCAGCAATATCTGTGCATGACTCAACTAAGATTTTACTAACTGGTTGCCCATTCTCGTCTGTTTGATAAGTGACAAGATTTTTGCCTAACCAATTGCTAGCAAATTCTTTCACTTCTTCTTTGGTTGATACAAGTTTCACCCCACCGGCTTTTCCTCGACCGCCAGCGTGAACTTGTGCTTTAACAACCCATTTGTTGCCACCGATTTGACCGGCTGCTTCAAATGCTGCTTTTGGTGTCTCACAGGCGATGCCATCAGAGACTGGCAAGCCATACTCTCTGAAAAGCTGCTTACCTTGATATTCATGAAGGTTCATTTTTATCTTCCAAAGTTATCGATTTAAGTTTAAACATAATTTCAAATTAACGGTGTATTCCAGAGCAATCAGGAGAACACTAAATTAAAGCTCAAGTAAAATACGAGCTGGATCTTCAATATAATCTTTAATGGTTTTCAAGAAGCCGACAGATTCACGGCCATCGATAATTCTGTGATCGTATGAAAATGCCAGATACATCATGGGACGTGCGACAATCTCACCGTTTTCAACAACCGGCCGCATCTCTGTTCGATGCATGCCTAAAATTCCACTTTGTGGAGGGTTAATGATTGGCGTAGACATTAATGATCCAAAGGTTCCACCATTAGAAACCGTAAATGTGCCGCCGGTTAAATCATCAACCGTTAGTTGATTATTTTGAGCTTTCTGCCCGAATTCCATAATCGTTTTTTCAATTTCAGCCATGCTTAACTGATCGGCATCACGAATAACCGGAACCACAAGCCCTCTTGGGCCAGAAACTGCAATACCAACATCAAAGAAACCGTGGTAAACAATATCGTCACCATCAATCGATGCGTTAACGGCTGGGTATCTTTTTAATGCTTCAACAGTGGCTTTAACAAAAAACGACATAAATCCAAGTTTTACATCATGCGTTTTTTGGAATTGCTCTTTATATTTGGCACGAATATCCATAACAGGTTTCATATTAACGTCGTTAAACGTGGTTAATATGGCTGCCGTTTGTTGAGCATCCACTAATCGTTCAGCGATACGTTTTCTCAGGCGAGTCATTGGAACTCGTTTTTCTTCACGAGGTCCTGCGGACAATTCTGGCTCATCTTTAGTAGCAGGTTTAGATGATGATTTTCCAGACTTGATGTGTTTTTCAACATCTTCTTTAGTCAGACGACCGCCTTTACCTGTTGCGGAAATAGACGACACATCAAGATTGTGCTCATTAACTAATCGGCGTACCGCAGGACTTAGTACATCATCGCTACTTTTATCGGAAGATGTTGTTTTTTCAGTATCTTGCTTTTTGTCATCTGACTTTTTATTACTAGAATCTGATGAGGCAGACGCTTCTTTCTTTGTATCAGCAGCCGCACCAGCTTTAAATTTTGCAATAACTTCTTCAGCGGTAACTGTATCGCCTTCTTGTTTAATAATTTCTTCAAGCACACCGTCTTCAGGCGCGACGACTTCCAGGACCACTTTATCGGTTTCAATGTCTACCAGATTTTCATCACGCTCACAGGCGTCACCTGGTTGCTTATGCCATGTTGCAATCGACGCATCTGCAACAGATTCTGGTAAAACTGGAACTTTAATTTCTGTGGACATGGTTTATTAACCCTTATACCAATTTAATGTTAATTTATTTCGCGTTTAAGCCTAACGCTTTATCAACAAGTGCGCGTTGTTGCTCAACATGCTTTGATGCGTGACCTGTCGCTGGTGCTGCTGAAGCAGAACGGCCAGCGTATTCAATGTAACCATCTTTAGGTAACGATGCTTGGAAATTATGGCGACTGGAATACCAGGCGCCCTGATTTTTAGGCTCTTCCTGACACCAGATGAACTCTTTCGCATTTTTATATTCAGCGATAACATCTTTTAAATGTTTAGGAAAAGGATAAAGTTGTTCAATTCGAATTATTGCTACATCATCGAGTTCTTCAGCGCGTCTTTTTTCCAGTAAGTCAAAATAAACCTTGCCGGAACACAGCACAATTCGTGTAACTTTATCTTTATTCAAGTTATCAATTTCGTCGATAACTGTTTCAAACTTACCACTGATCAATTCATCAGCATTGCTTGTCGCAAGACGATGACGCAATAAGCTTTTTGGTGACATAACCACCAACGGAGCTCGCCACTTTCGTATCATTTGACGACGTAGCATATGAAACACTTGTGAAGGCGTACTCGGCACACACACTTGCATGTTGTGTTCTGCACAAAGTTGCAAGAAACGTTCTAAACGCGCCGAAGAATGTTCCGGTCCTTGCCCCTCATAACCATGAGGAAGTAACATCACCAGTCCGCATAGACGACCCCACTTATGTTCGCCAGAACTAATAAATTGATCGATAACAACTTGAGCGCCATTGGCAAAGTCGCCAAACTGAGCTTCCCAAATGACTAGCGATCTTGGCTCTGTGGTTGAGTAACCGTATTCAAAAGCTAAAACCGCCTCTTCTGAAAGTACAGAGTCAATAACATCGAAAGGAGCCTGGTTTTCACTGACATTATTCAATGGTAAATAAGTGTCACCTGTTTTTTGATCATGCAAAACAGAGTGTCGGTGGAAAAAGGTTCCTCGGCCACTGTCCTGACCGGATAATCTTACGCGATAGCCATCATCAAGAATGGATGCATAGGCCATAGTTTCTGCAAAGCCCCAATCCATTGGGATTTCACCATTTGCCATTTTCTGACGGTCTGTCATCAGACGTTTCACTTGAGTTTGTAATGTTAACTCGTCGGGTACTGTTGATATTTGTTTTGCCAAACGATCAAATTGTTCTTGAGCAAGAGATGTAACCGTGGGCATTTGCCAATCGGTATTGGCATAAGGTGTCCAGTCGACCGTAAACTCATGTTGTTGCATCGGTAACCAGTTGCTTACAACATTTTTGCCTTCATCCATTTTATCCCGGTACTCACTGGATAAAGAATTGGCATAGCCGTCGTCGATCACCCCTTCTTTGGCTAATTGCTCTGCGTATACTTTTCGTGTGGTTGGGTGTTTGCGAACTTTTTCATACATTAACGGTTGAGTCGCTCTTGGCTCATCCGCTTCATTGTGTCCATGGCGGCGATAACAAACCAAATCGATCACAACATCTTTTTTGTATGTGGCACGAAAATCCAATGCCAATTGAGTGACAAATACCACTGCTTCAGGATCATCACCATTTACATGAAAGATTGGTGCTTCAATCATTTTTGCAACATCAGTGCAATAAGTGGTCGAGCGGGTGTCCTGTGGCTTACTGGTAGTAAAACCAACCTGATTATTGATAACAATATGCACACTGCCACCAGTGGTGTAGCCTCTGGCCTGTGACATATTGAAGGTTTCCATGACAACACCCTGTCCGGTAATGGCAGCGTCACCATGAATTACTACAGGCAGTACTTGAGAAAAACTGTCATCTTTTCGACGTTCTAATCGAGCACGTACCGAACCTTCTATAACCGGGGAAACAATTTCCAGATGTGAAGGGTTAAATGCCAATGCCACATGCACGACGCCCCCGGGTGTGTTGATATCGGATGAAAAGCCTTGATGATACTTAACATCGCCAGATCCACTTTCAATATTCTTTTTACCGGCAAATTCTGCAAACAGTTCTTCTGGTTTTTTACCCATTAAATTAACCAGCACATTTAATCGACCTCGATGTGCCATACCCAGAACAATTTCTTTTACACCAGCGCTGCCACCACGTTGAATTATTTCCTCAAGCATCGGCATTAAGCTATCGCCGCCTTCAAGAGAAAATCGTTTTGCGCCAGGAAATTTGTTATGTAAATATTTTTCCAGACCTTCTGCAGCACTTAACGCAGATAAAATTTGTTTCTTTACGTCATTGGCTAAATCTGGCTTGGCTAATGAACTTTCTAGTCGCTCCTGGATCCATTGTTTTTGACCAGGATCACTGATGTGCATAAATTCAGAGCCAATCGTTCTGCAATAGGTTGAGTCCAGTTCACTGATAATTTGTTTTAATGGTTTGGCTACGGCGCCGTACATAGAGCCGGTACGGAATTCGGTATCAAAATCCAACTTTGATAATCCGTATTTAGCTAAGTCAAGATGATCAATCGTTGCCTGCTTCCAAATTCCAAGGGGATCTAGGGATGCGTACTGATGACCATGGGCACGATAAGCTTGAATCAGCTCAAGGACATTAACCTGTTTAGCATCAAACGACTTATCGCCGGAACTGGATGTTGAGGCTAAGCGGTGTTTATTTAAGCCAATCTGTCTAAAATAATTCTGGATATCAGAATGAGCGATGTCTGCAGGCTGACCGTTTGAATCACTGGATTCATGAAAAGCATCGAACTTTGATTTCCAGCTTTCATCAATGGATGAGGGATCATCGAGGTATTGTTCGTAAATTTCCTCGAGATAGGCAGCACTACCCCCAGTTAAAAAGCTGGCAGCGAACTGTTCTTGAAGGGTTTTTTCCATGATTTGCAGACTTTTACGTTATTTTAAACAGCAAAATGAAACAACTTACGCTTTGAAAGCAACCGCTAACAAAGCGTAAGTTTTGAAGTAATAATAGCTGAAGTTTCAATAATATCAGCTTTTACACACCTCTGGACAGAAGCATTGAACGAACATGTCCTATCGCTTTAGTAGGATTCAAGCCTTTTGGACATACACTAACGCAATTCATAATGCCCCGACAGCGGAAAACGCTGTAGGCATCATCAAGATCGGCCAAACGGGAATCTTGTTCGGTATCTCGACTGTCAGCGAGGAATCGATACGCCTGTAAAAGACCTGCTGGTCCTACAAACTTATCAGGATTCCACCAAAATGATGGACAGGAAGTTGAGCAACAAGCGCAAAGAATGCACTCGTACAAACCGTCAAGTTTTTCGCGATCTTCCGGTGACTGTAACCGCTCTTTCGCAGGTGGCTCATCCTTATTTTGTAAAAAAGGCTTAATTTTTTCGTATTGCTTATAAAATTGAGCCATATCCACAACCAAATCTCGAACCACTGGCAATCCAGGTAAAGGACGCACAGTCACTTTAGAGCCTAGAGAAGAGATTGGTGTAATACAGGCCAGGCCATTCTTACCGTTAATGTTCAAACCATCTGAGCCGCATACCCCTTCTCGACAAGAGCGTCGAAATGCCAACGTCGGATCTTTGTCTTTTAACATCATTAATGCATCAAGCAACATGATGTCTGAACCTTCAGCAATATCCAGTTCGTAATCCTGCATTTTAGGTGCATTATCTGTTTCCGGGTTGTATCGGTAAATTGAAAATTTCATATGAGTCGATACCTGCCTTTTAATAGCTTCTTACCTTGGGTGGGAACGGATCCATGGTCACTGGCTTCATATTCACATCCCGAGTTTTCATTGCTCCACTCTCTGGGAAATAAAGCGAGTGAACCAACCAATTTTCATCGTCGCGATCCGGGTAATCTTCCCGACTGTGAGCACCACGACTTTCAGTTCTAAATGCAGCTGCTTTAGCTGTAGCACGAGCAACCGCCATTAGATTATCAAGCTCAAGACATTCAACACGTTGAGTGTTATAGGCTTTACTTTTATCACTCATAACCGCATTTTTCAGTCGCTCACTGATTTGCTCAAGCTCTTCTAAACCTTTGTCCATTAAGTCGCCAGTACGGAATACACCAAAACTGTTCTGCATAGTTTTCTGCATATCCGCTTTAATCTTCGCAGGGTCTTCCCCTTTTTCAGACTCGTCCCATCGCGCTAATCGGGATTGTGACGCCTCTAGATTGTCATCAGAAAACTCAGCAAACGGTAACCCTTCACGCAAAGACTCTTCAAGATGCATACCGGCAGCACGACCAAACACAACCAAATCAAGCAATGAGTTACCACCCAGTCTATTGGCACCATGAACCGATACACAGGCACATTCGCCTACCGCATAAAAACCTTTCACGACTTTATCTTCGTTACTGTTTTCGCCACGGGTGATGACCTGACCGTATTTGTTAGTAGGTATCCCACCCATCATATAGTGACAAGTTGGTACAACAGGAATTGGCTCTTTAATTGGGTCGGCATGGCCAAATGTACGGGATAACTCCAAAATACCCGGCAAACGTTTATTCAGAGTTTCTTCACCTAAATGATCAAGCTTAAGATAAACATGATCACCATCGGGCCCACAACCTCGACCTTCTAAAATCTCTTTCGTCATTGAACGAGCTACTACGTCACGGCTGGCCAAATCTTTAGCATTTGGCGCATAACGCTCCATAAAGCGCTCACCGTCTTTATTAATCAGGTAGCCACCTTCACCGCGGCACCCTTCTGTAACTAGCACGCCTGCACCAGCAATTCCGGTTGGATGGAACTGCCACATTTCAATATCCTGTACAGGAATACCGGCTCGAAGAGCCATACCAACACCATCACCGGTATTGATTAATGCATTGGTTGTTGACTGATAAATCCGTCCAGAACCACCCGTTGCAAACACCGTTGCCCGAGCTTTAAACATGGCGACTTCGCCAGTTTCGATGGACATGGCGATAACACCTGCAACATCGCCGTCATCATTAGTGACCAGATCAATAGCAAGCCACTCATTAAAAAACTGAGTATTGGCGGCTAGATTTTGCTGATAGAGTGTGTGCAGCAATGCGTGACCGGTACGATCCGCTGCTGCTGCTGTACGAGCCGCCTGGTCACCACCAAAATTCTTTGATTGACCTCCAAACGGACGTTGGTAGATTTTTCCGTCATCTTGGCGGGAAAATGGTAAACCCATATGCTCCAGTTCATAAACTGTTGCAGGGCCGTTTTGACACATATATTCGATAGCATCTTGATCACCAATGTAATCTGAGCCTTTTACTGTGTCGTACATATGCCAGCGCCAATCATCCTCGTGCGAGTTACCAAGCGCGACAGTGATGCCACCTTGAGCAGAAACGGTATGAGAACGCGTTGGAAATACTTTTGAAATTAATGCTACTTTTTGACCGGATTGTGCCAGTTGGAGTGATGCTCTCATGCCTGCACCACCACCACCAACAATTACCGCGTCATAGGTATAAACTGGAATTCCCATTTATACACTCCAAAAAATCTGAATGCCCCAAAAAATCACGATCAGGCAGTAAATGATTAACGCTGCCTGAAATACCATACGTATACCCAGTGGTTTCAGATAATCGGTAGAAACTATCCACATGCCAACCCAGATATGCAAACTCATTAAAATAAGCGTTAGTGTGGCAAACACTTTCACCACAGGCTGACTAAAAAAAGCCAACCACTGTTGGTATTGCAACTCAGGATTACTGACCAAAAACCAGCAAAGATAAACGGTAAACGCCGTCATCACGACAGCGCTAAGTCTCTGTATAAACCAGTCATGCAGCCCACTACGGCCTAAACTTGTTACTGTAGTTACCATAACCAGACTCCCAGGCCGATGGCGAGTAATACACCTAGCACCAATACAATGGTTGCTCCGCGCATTCCGCCTTCTAGTGACTCACCAATACCGGCATCCATCAATAAATGACGTAAACCAGCAATAATATGGAAACCGATAGACGATAATATGGCCCAGAACAGCAGTTTGCCGAATCCGGCGGCCACGAAGGAAGATGCTTCATTAAACCCTTGCTCAGAGGCAAGTGATTTACCTAGCATCCAGAGTAATACGGGGATCCCGATAACTAGAAATACGCCTGTGATTCTATGCAGAATAGACGAGATAGCGGTTACCGGAAAACTCATCGATGTGAGATCGAGATTTACAGGTCTTTGCTTATTCACGGCTGATAACTTTCTTTAATTGTGTGTTTAGCCAAATAGAGTGCAGTTGGCACTCTCCTAATGTTGCAAATAACGAGCGTTGTTGCAGTTTTACTGCGTGTTGTTGCAATAAATGAGACAATGCTGAGCTATACTAACTATAGATTAGCATGGCGACCACGCAAGTTTGCGCAAATTATATAGCCGCAACTGCTTGTTTACAAATGGATTTGTGCTTTGCGAAAAAACTTTGTGATTTTGGATAAATATTAATCGCTTTAGAGGGTTTTGACGCATTGTGGCATTGACAAAAATATTCTGCCACCTATAGTTACACCAATTTTTTGCAGCACGACATTTTCATCATGTTATGAAATTGACTAAGGAGTCATCGAATGGGACAAAATACCGCCAAACTCAAATTACACACTGGTAAAGAGATTGAGTTGCCGGTTTATCAGCCAGTTCTTGGGAATGATGTTCTCGATATCACTGGACTGGTTAAAGAAGGCGTATTCACCTATGATCCTGGATTTATGTCGACCGCTTCTTGTGAGTCCAAAATCACGTTTATAGATGGCGCTAATGGCGTCCTTCTTTATCGCGGCTACCCAATTGAAGACTTAGCCGTTCATTCCGATTTTATGGAAGTCGCCTATTTATTACTCAATAGCGATTTGCCAAACAAGACTGAAAAAGAAGAGTTTCTTGAAGAGCTGAACAATCACACCATGTTGCACGAGCAACTGACTCATTTTTTCAATGGTTTCCGACGTGACGCCCATCCAATGGCGGTTATGGTTGGTGTTGTTGGTGCGCTTTCAGCGTTTTACCATGATTCATTAGATATCAATAATCCAAGACATCGACGTCGCAGTGCGTTCAGACTGATTGCTAAAGTTCCGACAATTGCTGCAATGTGTTATCGATATTCAATGGGCTTTCCTTTCGTTTACCCAAGAAACGAAATGAGTTACGCAGAAAACTTCTTAAATCAAATGTTTTCAATGCCCTCTACGGATGACAAACCGAATCCTGTTCTTGTAAAAGCCATGGATCGTATTTTCACCCTGCATGCGGATCATGAACAAAACTGTTCTACCTCTACCGTACGCCTTGCCGGTTCATCGGGTGCAAATCCTTTTGCTTGCATAGCAGCCGGTATTGCCAGCTTATGGGGTCCTGCTCATGGTGGTGCCAATGAAGCCTGTTTGAAAATGCTGCATGAAATTGGCGATGTTAAAAACATTCCAGAGTACATTGCCCGGGCAAAAGATAAAGATGATCCCTTCCGACTGATGGGCTTTGGTCATCGCGTTTATAAGAACTTTGATCCACGTGCCAAAGTAATGCGAGAAAGTGCCCATGAAGTACTTGAAGCCATGGGCGCAAAAGACGACCCAATACTAAAAGTGGCTATGGAGCTTGAAAAAATCGCATTGGAAGATGAGTATTTTGTTTCCAAAAAGCTATACCCCAATGTCGATTTTTACTCAGGCATTATTTTGTCAGCCATTGGCATTCCAACCAATATGTTCACCGTAATATTTGCACTTGCCAGAACAGTTGGCTGGGTTGCTCAGTGGAGTGAAATGATCAGCGAGCCGAATCAAAAAATTGGCCGCCCTCGTCAGTTATACAATGGCCCAAAAGAGCGTAAATACGTAAAACTGAACGATAGAAAATAAAAGCTATCAGGTAATAAAAAAGGGAGCATTTGCTCCCTTTTTTATTACCTGTATGTTTCTTTGTAATTTAAATTGCACTTAATACTTGAAACCAAGATTGATTTGAATAAGAAATAATTGCTAAGTGCTTACAATATTACCAATTGATTAATCTTCATCATCAAAATTTAAACTAATTTGTACAATTTTCCTCATATACTCACGCTCTTTTTTAAAGCGCTTTTTCAGAACGTCCATTTCCGCTTCAAGCATCATTAAACGTTTTTCTAATTCTGACCCCGTCTCGATTGGTTTAGATGCTGACCTCTTACCACTGATGGTTTCCGGCGCTTGTTTGTCTTTGACCACATCTGGCTGCTCAATGGCAATTTCCTCTGCAACGGTATTAACAATCTCACCATCAATTCGATGTTTTTCTTCCAGAAATCCATATAGCAAAAGTCTGTCACATATGGTGTTGATTCGTCGGGGTATGCCTTCAGTAAACTCAAAGATTTGCTGATAAGCTTCTGCGGTAAAAACAGGATTATCAGACCAATCAACTTTCTTAAGCCGATGTTCTATGTATGCTTGTGTTTCTTCTGCGCTCAAATGAGCCAAATGGTAAGAGGCTGTAATACGCTGTCTTACCTGCTCCAGATGGGGAACAGCAAGGTTTTCACGAAACTCAGACTGGCCTAACAAAAATATTTGCAGCAACGTTTTTCCATCGCAATGCAAATTCGACAACATCCTTAATTCTTCAAGGCTTTCAAGCGGCAGGTTTTGAGCTTCATCCACCACTAACATGCAACGCTTTCCTTCCCGTTGACGAGAGATGAAAAAGTTTTCCAGGTTTTTAATTAAAGAGGTTTTTTCACTGGATTTATGGGCTAAACCAAAGGTTGCAGCGACCATTCTTAAGATATCCGCAGAGTCGAGTTGGGTGTTTACCAGCTCTCCGGCGACAATGTCTTTTTTATTTTCTAGGGAGCCAAATAATGTGCGAACCAGTGTGCTTTTACCAGTGCCGACATCGCCAGTGACAATAATAAAACCTTCGCCTTGTGATAATCCATAACGCAAATAGGCCAGCGCACGTTTGTGAGTACTGCTGCCAAAGAAGAAAAAAGGATCTGGCGCTAACTGAAATGGCTTTCCTTTTAATTTGTAGTATGAATCGTACATTACTTCTCCTTAACACCCTATTTAGCGAGAGCCTTTTTGCCAAACGATAACCTGTATCGTTTGCAGCAATATCGTCAAATCTAAGAACAGACTGAAGTTTTTAATGTAATAGAGATCAAACTGCAACTTCTGCTTTGCGTCTTCATCATTGTCACCATAAGGATAGCAGATTTGTGCCCAACCTGTGATGCCTGGTTTTACCCGGTGACGCATATTGTAATAAGGAATTTTTTTATTCAGGTCGGCAACAAACTCCGGCCGCTCTGGACGGGGCCCGACAAAACTCATATCACCTTTTAGAACATTCCACATTTGCGGGATCTCATCGAGTCGGGTTTTACGCATGATCTCCCCTACTCGAGTTACCCTTGCATCATTTTTAGCAGCAAACTGCGGCCCGTTTTTTTCAGCGTCAATCACCATGCTTCGAAACTTATAAACCGTAAAAGGCACTCCATTTTGGCCTGTTCGTATCTGATTATAAATAACCGGATCTTTCCACCCTGACTCTCGCTTTATCAAAATATACAAAACGATGCAGATAGGAATTGAACATATCAAGAATATGACACTGACCAATATATCAAATAACCGTTTTAGTGCCTCACGGAGATAATCGGTATGAAATCCTTCAAAAAATATCACCTGATTAGGTGATAAAGTGTCGATTTCCATCCGCCCAGTTTGACGTTCAAAGAACTCGGTAACATCGGTAATTCTAAGGCCTGACAGTTTTAACTCTATAATATCATTCACGGGATAATTTTTACGGGTATCGTCTACTGCAATCACCAGTTCATCGATACCATAGCGCTCTATCATTTTAGCCAAAGTATCTTCAGAGCGTATTACCAGAGAATCATCATCGACTTTATCAACATCGCCCTTAAGGTGTACAAAGCCAACCAACTTTAATCCATGCCAGTCACTTTTTCGCTTTAATCTTAACAGCTGTTTTGCCCTATCACCTGTACCCAAAATAAGTATACGTGAGCGAAACAGTTCTTTATCGGCTATTACAGAAAATACATATCGAGTTGTAACTAGGAAGAAAAAGCCAAAAACCAAGCTTAATGCAAAGACGCCCCGACCAATAAAAATATTTGGGAATATATAAAACAGAATACTCATTGCGCCAAATGCAATGCAGACAGACCAGAACAACCGGGAAATAATTAAGGTGAATGAGCCACGATGATTTCGTCGATACAATCCGACGGCTATCATCACAACAATATGAATCAGTGAAAAAATGGCGGCTTTAAAGTTAAACTGCTTAAAAAGCTCAGGGTGTGTATTTAAGTCTGGCAGACGTATTTCTGAAGCCAGGTGCACACTTAAAAAGAGTACTACAAACTCCAGTGCCAGTAATAGAAACAAGGCTCTAGGGATATAGTGCCCAAAAAGACGAACCATTTAACGCATCCTTGTGTATGAAGTAATGATTAATTTAAGAGCTAGGCTATGAGCGACGATTATATCTTTTTTGCAATAAATTACCAGAAAACGATATATTGAAAATCGTTAATGTTAAACTGTTCACGTTATCAAATATTACATACTGAGATATAAGAGTTACCCTATGTGCGCAATGCAAAGAAATACAACACCCTGCTATTACTCAGATTACCTGCAGCTGGATAAATTGCTGGATAGCCAACATCCTGAAAGCCCCAAATACGGTGAAGAAGCTCACGAAGAGATGCTATTTATTATTGTGCATCAAGCGTATGAACTTTGGTTTAAACAAATATTACATGAAATGAATGCCATTTATGGTGAGTTTAATCAAAAGCACATACCTGAACAGTCTTTGGGCAGAATCGTCAGTCGGCTGGAAAGAATTGAGTCCATTCAAAAGTTATTGATCGATCAAATCCGGATTATGGAAACCATGACACCGCTGGACTTTCTCGATTTTCGAGACTATTTGGTACCAGCCTCTGGATTTCAGAGCATTCAATTTAAAGAAATTGAAATACTGCTGGGTCTAAAATCAAAGTATCGAATTAACTTTGATCAAGCCTCTTTCTATCAACGATTAAATGAGAAAGATCGTAATCACTTGCAATCGTTAGAACAACAGCCAAGCCTTTTCGACTGTGTTGAAAAGTGGTTGGAGCGTATTCCTTTCTTCGAATTTGGCGAGTTTCAGTTCTGGAAAGCTTACGGTGAAGCAGTTGATAAAATGCTCAATAGTGATGAAGAAATCATCATTAATAACGAGTATTTGAGTGACAAAGATAAAGAGTTTCAACTTAAAGATCTAAAAACTACCCGAGCCAGTTTCGATGCACTGCTCGATGAAGAAAAGTATCTTGAGTTGAAAAAAGAAGATAAATTCAGATTCAGTCAAAAAGCCATGCTGGGCGCTGTTTTTATTAACCTTTACCGTGATGAGCCCATGTTTCAACTACCCTTTCGCCTATTGATGACTTTGACGGAAATTGATGAGCATTTTACTACCTGGCGTTATCGTCATGTCATTATGGTGCAACGAATGCTTGGTAGTAAAATTGGTACTGGTGGTTCAAGTGGTTCTGATTATCTTAGGCAAACCACTGAAAACAATCGATTCTTTAAAGATTTATTTAGCTTATCGACATTTTTACTGCCTCGTTCGGCACTTCCAGAACTGCCCGATGCCTTAAAAAAGGCTCTGAATTTTTACTTTCATCCAGAGCGTTAACGATAGTTCATTAGAATCTAAATTTGTGTGGCTTCTATAAAGGAAGCCACCAGCAATTCCATTCCAGCAACATCTTCATTGGTAAACCGGTCCACTTTGGGACTATCAATATCAAGTACACCAATAAGCTTATCATCAACAATGATGGGTATAACAATTTCGGCATTAGATGCGCTATCACAGGCTATATGTCCTTCAAACTGATGCACATTATTAACACAAACGGCCTCTCTGGTTTGAGCCACACTTCCACAAACGCCTCTACCGAAAGGAATGTGAACACACGCGACCTTTCCCTGAAACGGGCCCAGTTTAAGCTGAGTATCCTTGTCATTTAGATAGAAACCAGCCCAATTCAACTCAGGTATCGACTGAAAGATGAAAGCCGATGTTTGTGCCATATTGGTCACTGGGTCACGCTCAATGCTTAACAATGCAGACAACTGTGCAACCAATGATTGATAGTACTCAGGCTTATTATCGTAATAAAGTGTAAAGTCAGTGGTATTTTGGAACATGAATAATTTAAATTAGGCCAGTTTAGAATGGTCGCTAGCATATTCCGATTGAGCGGTAGATTCAATAATTGTGTTAATTGGCGATGGCACAGCCAAGCCATAACCTTGACCAAAATCGATCCCCATATCCCTCAATACAACTGCAACTTCCTTATTCTCAACGTATTCAGCCACTGTTTGCAGTTCCATTTCATGAGCCACGTCATTAATAGACTTAACCATACTGCGTGAGATTTTATCCTGATGAATTTCCTTCACAAACTCACCATCAATTTTAACAAAATCGACCGGTAAGTTTTTTAAATAAGAAAAAGACGCCATACCGGTTCCAAAATCATCAAGCGCAATTCGACAGCCCAAACTGCGCATAGAAGTAATAAACTCGCGTGCTTTTTTAACATTTTCTACCGCGGCTGTTTCTGTAATTTCAAAACAAACCTTCTCTACAGGTACCAGATAAGCCTCAACTAAGTCATGCACATAACCTAAGAACTCAGGCTGGGTTAGACTGATACCCGATAAATTTATATTAATGTGATCAAGCGATATATCCCTATTTTCACAAAGCCAGACAAAGCTGTTCATAACCACCCAGCGATCGATTACATTAATCATGTCGTACTTTTCGGCCGCCATTAGAAAAGCACCAGGATTAATAATACCCCCCTTTCCATCTCGCATCCTTAATAACAGCTCACAATGATCAAGATGGGTATTATCGGTTAAGCTGTAAATAGGCTGTTGATAGAGTTCGAACTGATCAGATTTTACTGCTTTAATAATCTTTCCTACCCAGGCAACACTGGTTTTATGGCTCTTAATATCTTCTGTTATAGGAGAATAAATGGCGCAGCGGTTCTGACCTTTCTGCTTTGCTTGTAGACAAGCCAAATCTGCACAGCTGATGAGCTGAGCCCAGGACTCGGCAGCATCATTTACTTCAACAATCCCAATACTGGTAGTAATTAGATATTCCGATTGTTGCCACTCAAATGAAAAATCCCTAACCGAAGCTAAAATTTTGGTTGCCACTCTTTCGGCTACTATTGGATCAACCTGCCATAATAACAATGCAAACTCATCATTTGAGATCCTTGCTAATAGATCATTTGCGCGAATCTGCTGCTTCAACATGTCGGAGTAGGCTTTTAATAATTCACACACAGCAAGATGACCGGCAGAGTCATTAACAAGCTTAATTTGCTCCATCTTAATCATACACAGCGAGTGCTGCCCTTTATTTAAACGGGTGTCTTGCAGCGACTCCATCAACTGCTTTTCAAATTCCACTCTATTGGCAACGCCGGTTAATAAATCGTGTTTGCGATGAAAGTTAACCGACTGTTTTAATCGATACGTTTGAGTTTCATCATGCACCACAATCACGAAGTGTTCCGGCATAATGTCACCCTTCGACTGATACAGTTCAGACATAGTTATATTAAATGCTATTTCAGTACCAGAGGGTGTTACGAGAAAAGCTTGATGCTCTAATGATTCCAGATATTCAGCATTTAAAAGCTTATCCAGGGAGGGCTCTATAAACTCATTGGTATAATGATCGATAAACTTAAAACAACGGGTAATATTAGGGTTATGATTAACCGGTATCTCGAAAATTTCACGAGCAATTCGATTGGCGACTAATATTTCACCGGACTTATCACAAACCAACACCAGATCCCGAGTGCTATCCAATGCTTGAGTTATGGCTTGTTGATACTGGCTCGATTGATTATCCCGCATGACTAGGCTACCCATTTATTGAAACGATACGCCTGCTTTTAGTTACTTCCTAAAAGCCTTTTGTCCGTAGCAAAGCCTTAAATATCATCCGGCTACAGATCCTTTCTATGAAATAAGATTAGCTTATTATTTGAATATTTAAAGAAAACAAATAGTTAATTAAATTATAAGCCTGACGGTGGTACTTAAAGAGCAGTCGAGGTAACATATCGGGCTTTTCTATTGGGTAGAGTTCACACATGGTGCAACAGCCGATAAAATCACCCTGTATTGGGGTCTGTAAGCTAGAAGCAACAGACTCGGGTAATGATGTTTGTCAGGGTTGCCACCGGACGCTAGACGAAATCGTACAGTGGCGATCGATGAGTGATGAACAAAGAGAAACAATCATCAACCGGGTTCTGGCAAACCTTTCTCCTGCCGAATAACCCATAATTTAGAACTTATTGGAGTAACTACAACTATGACTGCACTGAGCGTTGCTGAATTTTTAGCGGGTAAAGCCTCCGCTGGCTCAGACGTGACCGTCAAAGGATGGGTCAGAACAAAAAAAGACTCAAAAGGCGGCTTTTCATTTATCAATATCCATGATGGCTCCTGCTTTGGCACATTACAGGTGGTGGCAGACAATAAGTTACCCAATTACGACAGTGAAGTAACAAAGTTGACCACTGGCTGCTCCATTGAAGTCTTTGGCACCGTTGTCGAGTCACAAGGTAAAGGTCAGTCTTTTGAAATGCAGGCAAAAGAACTGCAAGTGCTAGGCTGGGTTGAAGATCCGGCAACCTACCCTATCCAGCCCAAACCCCATACCATGGAGTTTTTGCGAGAAAATGCCCACCTAAGACCTCGTACCAATATTATTGGCGCCATGACCCGCGTCCGAAATTCACTCGCACAGGCAATCCATCGATTTCATCATCAACGTGGATTTAACTGGATCCATACCCCTTTAATTACCGCCTCAGATGCAGAAGGTGCCGGTGAATTATTCAGGGTTTCAACTTTAGATCTTAATAATCTTCCACGTACCGACAAAGGCGATATCGATTTTTCACAAGACTTTTTTGGCAAAGAAGCTTTTTTAACCGTCTCAGGGCAATTAAATGTTGAAAGTTACTGCTTGGCCATGTCAAAAGTATATACATTTGGTCCCACATTTCGTGCAGAAAACTCAAACACCAGCCGCCATTTGGCTGAATTCTGGATGGTTGAGCCCGAAGTTGCTTTCGCAAAATTACCAGAAAATGCTGACTTAGCCGAAAGTATGCTGAAATACATCTGTAAGGCTGTTCTCGATGAACGTCAGGACGATATGGCCTTTTTCGCACAACGGGTCGATAAAACCTGTATTTCCCGGTTGGAACAAATCGTTGAACAAGACTTTGAGCGAATGGAATACACAGATGCGGTAAACATTCTTAAAAACAGCGGTAAGTCATTTGAATACCCCGTTGAATGGGGTGTTGATCTTCAGTCTGAACATGAACGTTACCTCGCTGAAGAGCATGTCGGCCGCCCAATTATTTTAATGAATTACCCGAAAGATATTAAAGCATTTTATATGCGTTTAAACGACGATGAAAAAACCGTCGCGGCGATGGATGTATTAGCACCCGGTATCGGTGAGATTATTGGTGGCAGTGAACGTGAAGAACGGCTGGATGTATTTGATGCCCGCTTAAATGCCATGGATCTGAATAAAGATGATTATTGGTGGTACCGCGATTTACGTCGCTACGGCACAGTCCCTCATTCAGGGTTTGGGTTAGGCTTTGAACGCATGGTAGCCTATGCAACCGGTATTAAAAATATCCGTGATGTAATCCCATTTCCACGGGCACCAAAATCAGCAGAATTTTAAACACTATTTAGGTTTTAAAAGGTTACATAATGACAGTTAAAATATTAGCGTTTGCTGGCAGTTTACGTAAAGATTCCTACAACAAAAAGCTAGCCAAAATTATTGCGAAATCCGCCGAAAAAGCTGGCGCAGAAGTGACTTTGGTTGAGTTAAATGACTACCCTATGCCACTTTTTAATGAAGACGATGAGTCAAAAGACGGTATTCATCCAAACGCACTAAAATTTAAGCAATTAATGAATGAGTCCGATGGCTTTTTGATCGCCTCTCCGGAATACAATGGCGCCTATTCTGGGGTACTTAAAAATATAGTGGACTGGGCATCACGTCAAGCCGATGGTGAAGGCATGCTTGAAAGCTTTAAAGGTAAGTACGCCACTTTATTCGCAACATCGCCGGGTGCATTTGGTGGTTTGAGAGGATTAAATCACCTTCGTATATTACTCAGTGGTATTGGCACCACCGTTACAGCCGATCAAGTTGCGATCCCTAAAGCACAAGATGCCATTACAGACGATGGGCAATTAGCCAGTGAAAAACGTCAGGCGTCGGTGGATCGCATCACTAAAAACCTTGTGGATACGCTAGCAAAACTAAAAGCCTAGATGTAAAAAATGAAATAGCTGTGATGTAAATACAGCTATTTCATACTTAAATACTGGCAATTCGGCTTAACTTTGTCTTATAGTGAAAAAGCTTGGTTTAAACAATTAGGAGCCTTTTATGAGTATCGACAGAAACTACGTCAGTGAAATGGACAAGTTTTTAATAGAATTCGATAAAAAGCCCGAAAGCCACTCAGAAAGTCGCGCATTTGAAGAAGAAAAGTATAAGCGAGTCCACAAGCTGCGAGATGAAGAGCAAGCCGAACGTAAGCCCGGTAAACTCTGGGAGTCTTTTTAAACCCCAGAGTGTTTTAACGATTACTCTACAATAAGAAATCCCTGTTCAGGATAATATTGTTCATACCCATCCAGTTTACTCAATAGATCATCATAATCTCCACGATAAATATCTCGTAGAAACTCAGGGCACTGGTGATAACAAAACACACTGGGAGTATGCTGCAAAATATCAGCTGCGAATAAAAACATTGGTAATTCAGCCATAAAATAATGGGCTCCCATCACAAGCATATCTTCAGTTAAATTACTTTTGTCATCAATCTGATTACAAAGCACCCACTTTGAACTGTTTAGGCACCCTTCTCTAAACGCCTTATCCTTTTCAAACAATCTGTATAGTTGTTGATAGTAATTCAGGTAAGAATGATTGTTATCAAGATAACTGTGATCGATTATTAATGACTCTACTTTGTCATCATTTAAATCCAGTTGAGACAAAGCACGCTTAATTTTATTCTTTAAATAATTACACTGGCGGCGCGCTTTTTTTTCAGCTTTCGATGGCTCATAACCAAGAGCCCTAAGAGTAAATGATGTTGGTAAATCCGGTATGTACAACCGAACTTGAGAAAAATTTCGACAGGCCCAACTGTAAAGGTTCTCAATACGTTCGGTCGAAAAATAGCTATTAAAGGGACTCACCCCAATCACTGCCATTGTATTTTTGTATACGAATGTTTCTTTTTTGTTTGTGACTAACGTTGTTTTCATACAGGTATCCCCTGAATCAATAAGTCAGTTTAATAAATAATTTTTTAAGTATTTGAATTAAACAAAAGACTTGGGGGGACGATAGACTTTGGCTGGAGTATTATTGATCACAGAATAACTCTGCTTTAATTGATTAAAAATATAATGTTGATGCAATAGAAGGTCTGTGTTGGGTGGGAGAAAAACACAAAACTGGAAACATAAAATCTTTTCCGGACTGCACTGTTTTTCACTTACTTCGCTTTTCGCAGGATAATCGCTGTGACAACCCTGTCTAGAGTTGGCGGAAACTTCATTGGTAGAATTACTTATAACCGGCATATCAAAACTGATAATAGACACAGCGAGCACTAGATTACTCTGAATGAGCGCAAGTACGACAAGCGATACTATCAATTTATGCAAGTTAAAAGATTTATTCATCGTCGCAGCTTAGCACGAAAGGCTACTTAACACAGTATTGACCTGTATGATGGTTAAACAGTGTTATTGTACAAAAAAGTAATCTTCAGGATTTGCCTGATCCGGTTTATTGATGCGTACCTTTGGTGTACCTATGTATAAGAACCCGGCAATTTCATCACTCGGCTTAATCCCTAAAGATTGTTTTAAATAGGGATTGAACGCAAGATCACCCGTGCGCCAGTAACCGGAAAAACCCAAAGCCTGTAAGGCATAAAGCATCCCGTGAACCGCACAGCCGCATGAAACCACCTGCTCCACTTCAGGCACCTTTTTATGTTCCTGATACTCGGTGACTGCAATGATAATCATGGGTGCCCGAAACGGCATATTTAACGCTTTTTGTTGCTTAGCTTCAGGCAGCTCAGGATTTTGCTTTAACTTGGCTTCGAGGAACGACTCACCTAACTTCTTTAACGCGTGCTCATCTTGATAAACCAAAAACTTCCAGGGACGTAAGCCAGCGTGATCCGGCGCACGTAATGCAGCCCGGTAAACCAGCTCCATTTGTTCTTTGCTTGGCGCAGGCGCTTCAAGTTTTCCAAAAGAACTTCTATTTAACAGTAATTCAAAGGCATCCATTATTTTTTAGCCGGCAGTGATTCATAATAAGCGGCTAAATTAAGAATATCTTGATCGGATAAAGGTTTAGCCATTGGTGTCATCACCATATTTTTACGCTGACCATCACGAAATGCCCGTAACTGCATTTCTGTATAGGCGGCCTTTTGGCCGGCCAAATTTGGGTAAGTGGGTAATACTCCTACGCCATCTTTACCGTGACAACTGGCACAGATCATGGATTTAGCCTTGCCTTTAGCAGCATCACCTTCTACAGCTACTAATAAGTTTGAAGCAACAAGTGCTGTAATGGCTAACGCTTTTTTAAACATCAAATTTGCACTACTCATAAGGGTTCCATGGTTATTCAAGTTTCGCTACATTATAAAAGTCGACTAACGAATTAACCAGTGCAGTTAACTCCAGAGAGTAACTTTGTGAGCGTGTTTTAAAAAGAAGGGATTTTAAAGAAAGTTAAATTCTGGGCATAAAAAAGCCCGACTCGAAGGTCAGGCTTTAAAATATGGCGTCCCCTAGGGGATTCGAACCCCTGTTACCGCCGTGAAAGGGCGGTGTCCTAGGCCTCTAGACGAAGGGGACTGAAAACGTCAATCTCGTTTAGAGGCGCGCATTCTATATAGCACCCATGATGTTGTCAAAAGGTTTTTTAAACTTTTTTAATATCGATTACGGTTTACACAAATTTGTGCTTTTTTATGCTCAGAGAGTAAATATCGACTGTTAAAGAGCTCTCTTTTTTACAGCTCTAACAATGGCGATAGCTTACTCAACATCTCAATGATAATTATCGCCATATAGCCGTCTGGTGCTACCAACCTGCTACGACTATGGTAAAATGCCGCCATCTTGCTATGACCCAATAATTTCTGAGGAATACTGATGGAACTCTCTTCACTTACCGCAATATCACCAGTTGATGGCCGTTATGGTTCAAAGACCATGGAATTGCGCGAAATATTCAGTGAATACGGCTTAATTAAATACCGCACAACCGTTGAGGTTCGCTGGTTACAAAAACTGGCCGCTACTGCAGAAATTACCGAAGTTCCGTCATTTTCCGATAAAACCAATCAACAACTGGACGCACTGGTCGAAAATTTTTCGCTGGAAGATGCCGAGCGAGTCAAAACCATTGAGAAAACCACCAATCATGACGTTAAAGCCGTTGAGTATTTGCTTAAAGAAAAAACCAGTGACAATGAAGAACTGAAGCAAGTCAGCGAGTTTATACACTTTGCCTGTACTTCAGAAGATATAAATAATCTGTCATATGGACTGATGCTTAAAGATGCCGCCGAGGTGATAGAGAATTATCAGACCAAAATTATTGACTCAATCAAGTCACTAACAGAAGAGTTTGCGGACATTCCCATGATGTCTCGCACCCATGGGCAGCCCGCCTCACCGTCTACCATGGGCAAAGAAATGGCAAATGTAGTGGCTCGACTGCAACGCCAATTAACCCAGTTTAAAGCCGTTGAAATACTCGGAAAAATTAATGGTGCCGTTGGCAACTACAATGCTCACTTTTCTGCATACCCGGAAGTTAACTGGCCAGAGTTTTCACAACAGTTTGTCGAATCCTTAGGACTGACATTTAATCCCTATACCACGCAAATTGAGCCGCACGATTACATTGCCGAATATTTTGATGCGTTAACTCGTTTCAACGTTATTTTGCTTGATTTTGATCGGGATGTTTGGGGCTATATTGCTCTGGGGCATTTCAAACAAAAAACCATAGCCGGTGAAATTGGCTCCTCAACCATGCCACATAAAGTCAATCCCATTGATTTCGAAAACAGTGAAGGTAATATCGGTATTGCCAATGCCCTGTTTACCCATTTAGGACAAAAACTACCGGTTTCTCGCTGGCAAAGAGACTTATCTGACTCAACAGCCCTGCGCGCCTTGGGTACCGGTGTTGCGCATTCTTTAATCGCTTATCAAGCGACTCTTAAAGGCATCAGCAAACTGGAAGTTAATCGTCAATCGTTACTTGATGAGCTGAATAATAACTGGGAGCTGTTAGCCGAGCCGATCCAAACTGTAATGCGTCGCTACGGAATTGAAAAACCTTACGAAAAACTGAAAGAACTGACGCGAGGTAAAAAAGTTGATCAGGCTGGCATGGCAAGCTTTATTGATGGGCTGGAATTACCCGATGATGTGAAGCAACAGCTGAAACAATTAACGCCAGCCAACTATATTGGTAATGCAATTGAGCAAGCGAAAAATATTTAATCCCAGAGTTAAACGTCTTATTATAATTCAGGCCGGTTTCGTACCGGCCTTTTTGCAGATAAACATCACAGAGACAGTGCAATTATGAGCATTGATCCAGCTTCCCCCTTTGGTTCTCTTTCTATCAATGAGTTTTTGAATAAATATTGGCAAAAACAGCCTGTGATTATTCGTCAGGCGTTTCCCAACTTCAGCGATATAATATCGGCAGAAGAACTCGCCGGTTTATCACTCGAGCAAGACGTCGAATCACGAATAATTCAACACAAAGGCCACGCTCATAAGAAATCTTGGGATGTTATTCAAGGACCTTTTGATGAGCGATTTTTTCACCAGCTACCCGATGAAAACTGGACACTGCTGGTACAAAATGTTGATAGCTGGTCCGAACAAGCTTGTCAGTTACTAGAGCAGTTCAGCTTTATTCCTAACTGGCGCAGAGATGACTTAATGGTAAGTTTTGCCACACCGGGTGGTGGCGTCGGGCCACATGTGGATCAATACGATGTTTTTCTGATTCAAGGTATGGGGCAACGCCATTGGCAAGTTGGCTCGAATGATGAGTCGCTGATGAACCAAATCCCTCACCCTCTGTTAAAGCAAGTCTCAGACTTTACTCCCATCATCGATGACACTTTAAACCCCGGTGATATACTATACATTCCCCCCGGTTTTCCACACTGTGGTACAGCAATTAATGATTGCCTGACTTACTCGGTTGGCTTTAGAGCCCCATCGAGACAAATGGTTCTCGAGCAATTACTCAGTGATCTTCTGGAAAACGACGAATATGAATCAAATCGTTATCGTGATCATCATCCAGAACAGACGTTTCAAAGCGCCGAATTGCCTGACCATCTCAGTTCATGGCTCATGGAGTCTTTATCACAAGTTAATCCAGCTCAGCTTCAAATGGCCTTTGCCAAAATAGTGACCCGCAGACCAGCGTTTGAAGAAGAAATAGAGGAGTTGTCTAAAGAAGAGTTGCGCAATGTCATAGAAAAGTTAGAGCACGCCCCCGGCTCGATACATCTTGAAGACAATGCTCGCATCACAGGCTACGAGTCAGACAATCACTATATCTGTGTAATTAACGCAAATGTACAGCCATTTCCAATAAAACACCGCGATATTATAAGAAAATTGGTCAATCACGGTGTAATTTTGAGTAACAGGTCGAATAAATTGCCGCAAGATGTTGAATTTATTAGTGGAATTGCTAATCTTATCAATAAAGGGTGTTTAAATTTTCAACAGCATGATTAACGGAGTGGAACTGATACGCCAAATAAACACGCACATTTCAATTGCAGAAGATTGCAGCGAGGCAATTTATGACAGAAAAGTTTACCGTCTCGGAAGTTAAATGGCATGAAAGCCAACATTTATTGAAACAAGTCAGACAAAAAGTTTTTGTTTGCGAACAGCGTGTTGCAGAAGAAATAGAAATCGATGGTAAAGATCCAGATTGTTATCATGTATTAGTAACTAACCTTAAAAACGAGCCCATTGGCGCAGGGCGAATGACACCTGAAGGTAAAATTGGCCGGGTCTCTGTATTAATGCCCTATCGCGGTTTTGGTTTAGGCTCTCATATATTGGAGAAACTCGTTGAAATCGCCGCCCGTGAACACCTAAGCCCTGTAAAGCTTCATGCGCAAATTCAAGCGATTCACTTTTACGAACGTCATAATTTTGTCTCCAATGGCCCCGTATTTATGGAGGCCGGTATTCCACACAAAACCATGAAACGCACCTTACGGTAATAGATATAACGGAACTGACCATGGTAGACACAAACCAATCTCTAGAACAAACCTTATCATCAGCAAAACTGGGTGAAACAGACGATGAATTTCGAGTTAATCGTTTGTCAGAAATTCAGGCCGTTAGCCAACAGATGTTCTCTCAGGCGAAACGGCAGGTGGATATATTCAGCGTTGATCTCGATCCTAGAGTACTGAGTCAAAGAAGCATTGAGCAAACGCTTGCAAAACTTGCACGAAGCAGTCGACAATCAACCATTCGTCTTCTGATTTTTGATGTTCTTAGCTTACAGTCTATTGATCACCGTCTGGTGGATCTTTCTCAAAATTTAAGCAGTTATGTTTCTATCAAAGTGCTTGCCAACGATTATCAACATCTGCCCTATAATTATTATCTAGTAGACGATGCCGGGCTTATGTATCGATCGAATCATAAAGAGCTTGAAACACAGGTATCATTTAATGCGAAACTAAAAGTAAGAGAATACCGAAAGCAATTTAACGACATGTGGGAGCAGAGTCGTATCGCCAGTGAGTTTCGAAATCTTTCGATTTAATAACTCACTTATTGACTTAATCGCACAGAAGAAAGTCTACGTGAACCATCCACCAGTCGTTAGTTCACAACTCTATAAATACACACTTAAATTCTCATAATTCACCTTGCCCTGTGCTTAAAGCAAGACATACATCCATGACAATGCTATAACAATCGTTTTAATAAAGCGGCTTCTGTAGTTGTGATCAAAACCGAATTAAATGAACTGACAAAACTCGGCGTTCCAGCCATTCTTGCACAATTGTCGCATATGTCTTTAGCCGTTATTGACACATTGATGGCAGGCCGGGTCAGCCCGGAAGCCCTGGCGGCAATTGCAGTGGGAACCAATATATTAAACCCGATTGTGGTGTTTATTCTGGGTGTCTTCCTCGCCTTAAACCCAATTGTTGCCCATTTAAATGGGCGCGGTAATTTCTCGCAAATTGGCGTAGTGTTTCAGCAATCAGTGCTGTTATCTTTTATTTTAGCTATCCCCTGCATTTATCTGTTATTCAACAGTATTCCTGTCATGGAATTACTGGATATTCAATCGGAGATAGTGCCAACGGTTGATGGCTATCTTAAAGCCTGTAGCTGGGGAATTATCCCTTTATTTGCATTTTTAGCACTGCGCTTTTGTAACGAAGGTTTGTTTTCGAACCGAGCCATAATGCTGGTGTCGGTGCTGGCTATTCCTTTTAATATTTTGTTCAACTTGTGGTTTATCTGGGGTGGCTTTGGCCTTGAGCCAATGGGTGCCGTGGGTGTTGGTTATGCCACCAGTGTAGTCTGGCTGGTGATGTTTATCGCTATGGCTGGTTATACCATCTTCACCCGTCGTTACCGTCATCTGGAAATAATCAGCAAGCTGCACGCTTTTGATTTTAAGCAGCTAAAAGAAATCATCACCATTGGCCTGCCCATGGGAGTGGGTGTGGGAATGGAAATCGCCATGTTTGCAATAATAGGTCTGTTAATTGGTAGTTATCAGGTAGAAGTGGTTGCGGCTCATCAAATTGCCATTAACATTGCGTCAATGGCTTATATGATCCCGCTAGGATTATCGATTGCGATTTCAGCTCGCGTTGGATTTTTTGCCGGACGACAAAAAGTTGAGTCAGTAAAAATTGCCGGAAAAACAGGAATTAGCGTCGCTATCGCCCTCGCCTGTTTATCGTCCATTACCATGTATTTATTTGCCTCTGATTTCGCTCAGTTTTACACCGACGATCGTGCGGTAATAGTACTGGCCGCCGAGCTATTGTTTTTATCGGCCATTTTTCAACTCTCAGACGCAATTCAGGTGTCCATCAGTGGTGCTTTAAGAGGTTTAAAAGACACCACCGTGCCAATGATCATTTCCGGGATCAGCTACTGGATCGTTGGATTTCCAGTAGGCTATTACTTTGCCGAATATTCAAACTTGGGCGTAAAAGGCTATTGGATGGGGATTATTTCAGGCTTATCCGCTGCTGCACTCATGTTATTTCTACGCTATCTGAGTCAATTGCAACGCATAAAAAAGCCCAGCTGATTTATCAGCCGGGCTTAATATATGGCGTCCCCTAGGGGATTCGAACCCCTGTTACCGCCGTGAAAGGGCGGTGTCCTAGGCCTCTAGACGAAGGGGACAAAACCTTCTTCCGGTCGGTCGCTGACGCGACACTTGGCCTAACCGGTAACTTAACAAGTGTTCAATAGCAACAAACGTTAAGTAAAAATGGTGGAGCTAAGCGGGATCGAACCGCTGACCTCAACACTGCCAGTGTTGCGCTCTCCCAGCTGAGCTATAGCCCCAAATTGGAGGCGCATTTTAATTAGGCTAGCTGATCCTGTCAATATAAAATACAAATTAAATTTTGTTTAAGCCCTTGATTGCGTAGAAAATATCAACAGTGAATCATCATTGAGCAATTAACCATCACCAAGTATCACCGTTATTTCGCATATGATAAATCAGAATACTATTCAGAATAGCTTCATTGAAGCGCGGCATAATTTAACGTTCACAGAATTTTAAAACAATGTTATCTTAACTACATAATAAGCCTAAATAATAATGTCAGGTATCAAACCTGTTACACAAAGCTCTGCCCTCCAACTCAAGACCTAAAACTTTAAAAGCCTATGCTTTACGTAAGAATTAACTTTAAAGGAAACTAGCTACGTGTTTAAACGAACTAAAATAGTGACAACTTTAGGTCCTGCAACCGATAACAAAGAAGCGCTAAAAAAACTGTTTTTGGCAGGTGCCAATGTGGTGCGCATGAACTTTTCTCATGGCTCTCCGGACGATCATATAAGACGAACCCAGTTGGTTCGCGATGTATCGAAAGAAATGGGGATAGAAATCGCGATCCTGGGTGATCTTCAAGGACCTAAAATTCGAATCGCTCGTTTTAAAGAGCAAAAAATCCAACTTCAACAGGGTCAAACCTTCACTCTTGACGCAACGCTGGATACAAACGCAGGGGATGAGAGTCAGGTAGGTATTGATTACAAAGAATTGCCTAACGACTGCAAACCCGGCGATGAGCTACTGCTAGATGATGGCCGGGTACAATTAAAAGTCACCAGCATCGATGGCAACAAAGTTAAAACCGAAGTAACACTGGCTGGCCCACTGAGTAACAATAAGGGGATCAACTTAAAAGGCGGAGGATTATCTGCGCCCGCATTAACCGATAAAGATCGTGAAGATATCTTACTCGCAGCGAAAATGAATGTGGATTATTTAGCCGTCTCTTTTCCACGCAGTGCTGATGATATGCGACAAGCTGAAACGCTGATTCGAAAAGCAGAATGCCAGGCCGGTCTGGTAGCTAAAATTGAACGTGCCGAAGTAGTCCACTCGGATCAAATTCTGGATGAAATTATCAAAGCCTCTGACGCCGTTATGGTGGCACGCGGTGATCTGGGTGTTGAAATTGGTGATGCTGAATTAATCGGTGTTCAAAAGAAAATCATTGCCCGAGCTCGTACATTGGATCGCGTTGTTATTACCGCGACACAAATGATGGAATCCATGATCACCAATGCAATCCCTACTCGTGCAGAAGTTTTTGATGTTGCCAATGCCGTGCTCGATGGTACCGATGCCGTTATGCTTTCAGCGGAAACAGCCACCGGTGATCACCCTATCCTTGTGGTCGAAGCCATGGCTCGTGCTTGCCGCGGGGCTGAAAAACAAAAAGTTTCGCAAATTTCAAAACACCGCATGGAAGATCAATTTGAACGCATTGATGAAGCCATTGCCATGGCTACCATGTACACCGCCAATCATCTTAAAGGTGTTAAAGCCATTTGCTGCCTGACCGAATCTGGCGCTACTGCCCTATGGATGTCACGAATACGCTCCGGCATGCCTATTTACGCACTCACCAAACGGGTAGACACCATGCGACGATTAGCGCTTTATCGTGGTGTAGAATCCATTGCGTTTGATCCCACCAAGCTCGCCCGTCACGATGTTAATCGACTTGCCGTCGACGAACTTAAAAAGCGCGACATAGTTCAAGTTGATGATCTGGTGTTATTAACAAAAGGCGACCATATGGGTTTACTTGGCGGTACTAATGCAATGAAGATTGTTCGCGTTGGAGATGTTATTTAATCGTTGGTTTTTTGAGTGATTCGATTAACTTGCCAATAGGTTTACCCCATTGTTGCAAGTTAATCGAATTAAAGAACTTATTTTACGTTTAAGCCACAATTAATGGTTAGGATCGCTAAATAACCATTAAATCCATAAACTCATTAACCGGCGTGTTCCCGAGTTCTTCTTCATCCAGACAAAGATCAATAATCTGTTGACCGTGCTTTTTAGGAAATCGTGTGGCTACATTATTTTTAAACTTTTCAATTAATAATGGGATACCTTCTTCACGACGTTGCCGATGGCCTATCGGGAATTCAACTTCAACTTTTTCACTGGACTCACCATCATTAAAGAAAACCTGCAATGCATTAGCAATACTGCGTTTATCTTGTTGATGATAATCCTTTGAATATTGTTCATTTTCTTGCACATTCATTTTATTGCGTAACTCATCGATACGAGGATCATCAGCGACATTATCTTCGTAATGATCAGCATTTAACTCACCAAACAATAATCCTATAGCGACCATATATTGCAAGCAATGATCGCGATCAGCAGGGTTGTTTAACTCGCCTGTTTTGCTGATTATTCTAATGGCAGATTCATGAGTGGTAATTTCAATTTTTTCGATATCGTCCAAGCGGTGCTTTATTGTTTCATGCAGTTTAATAGCGCACTCTACAGCGGTTTGCGCATGGAACTCGGCCGGGTAGGAAATTTTAAATAGAATATTTTCCATTGTGTAACTGCCGTATGATCTTTGGAACGAAAACTCTTTGCCATTGAACAGAACGTCATAAAACCCCCACTGCTTTGCTGTTAACGCACTTGGGTAGCCCATTTCTCCCGTCATGGTAATTAAAGCCAGTCTAACGGCACGGCTTGTTGCATCACCGGCAGCCCAGGATTTACGAGAGCCAGTATTTGGCGCATGACGGTAGGTCCGTAACGACTGCCCATCAACAAAAGCTTGTGAAACAGCATCAATAATATCTTCTTTGGTGCCGCCTAACATTTGAGTAATCACTGCCGTTGAGGCTACTTTAACCAGAATCACATGATCCAGACCAACACGGTTAAAACTGTTTTCCAGTGCCAACACACCTTGTATTTCATGGGCTTTAATCATCGCAATTAATACATCTTGCATGGTTAACGCAGAGTAACCACTGGCGATGTTCTGTCGTGAAATAAAATCAGCAACAGCCAGAATTGCGCCAAGGTTATCCGATGGATGCCCCCATTCGGCAGCCAGCCAGGTGTCGTTGTAGTCTAACCAGCGTACCGTGCAACCAATATCGAAAGCCGCTTTTATCGGATCCATTTCAAATTGTGTACCGGGTACCCGGGCACCATTGGGCACTATTGTGCCAGGAACCACAGGGCCAAGGTGTTTGGTACATTCAGGATAACGCAAAGCTAAAAGTCCGCAGCCTAAAGTATCCATTAAACAATAACGCGCGGTTTCAATGGCCTCTTCACTGTCAATGACATAATCGGCAACGTATTCGGCCATATCAACCAGTACGCGATCGGGTTGAGGACGGTTACTTACATCTGCATTTGCGCTCATAGTTTCTCCTGGAAATTAGGACAGTGAAATGATGTGAATCAAGGCTTCATTTAAAATATGAAGCCTTGTATAGCATAGACGACAAGTCGGTATTTTGGCGAACTCGAATGAGTTTAAGACGTGCCGCAATACCTACGTTTGTTATGGAAGAGTTTATTTATCGCTTATCAATATCAACCCATTTTAAATCTTCTGGGCCGGTATAATTGGCTGACGGACGAATGATTTTTCCATCCACACGTTGCTCCATAATATGGGCAGCCCAACCGGTAATGCGGGACATGACAAATATTGGGGTGAACATGGATGTTGGAATACCCATTTGATGATAAGAAACGGCAGAGAACCAATCCAGATTAGGGAACATTTTTTTCTCATCCCACATTACTTTTTCAAGTCGCTCGGCAACATTGTATAAGTTGGTATCGCCCTGTTCTTCAGAAAGTTTTTTCGCCACTTTTTTGATCACTTCATTACGTGGATCAGAAACGGTATACACCGGATGACCAAAACCGATGACAATTTCTTTGCGCGCCATTCGCTCTTTAATGTCTGTTTCCGCTTCATCGGGCGAACTGTATCGCTTTTGGATCTCTAAAGCGACTTCGTTTGCACCGCCGTGTTTTGGACCACGTAAAGCGCCTATGGCACCACAAACCGATGAGTACATATCCGAGTTTGTACCAGCAATTACACGGCTGGTAAACGTTGAAGCATTAAACTCATGCTCGGCATAAAGTATCAAAGAAATGTGCATGGCTTTTTCCCAGGACTCGCTGGGCTTTTCACCGTGTAGCATATGCAGAAAGTGCGCACCGATAGAATCATCGTCTGTTTCTACATCAATACGACGACCATTGTGACTAAAGTGATACCAGTACAGCAGCATGGAACCAAATGACGCCATTAATCGATCGGCAATATCTTTTGCATCGGATTCATTGTGATCGTCTTTCTCTGGCAATACGGTTCCCAATACAGAACAACCGGTTCGCAATACATCCATTGGATGTGCAGCAGCAGGAATGCACTCAAGTGCTTCTTGTACTGCTAATGGTAAACCGCGTAATGCTTTCAATTTACTTTTGTAGTTTTTTAATTCAGCTTTGGTGGGCAATTTACCGTGAATTAATAAGTAGGCGATTTCTTCAAACTCTGCTTTTTCTGCAAAGTCTAAAATATCAAACCCCCGATAGGCCAAATCGTTGCCTGTACGACCTACGGTACACAAAGCTGTATTACCGGCAGTAACACCTGACAGAGCGACCGATTTTTTCTTTTTTGGTAATGTTTGTTCTGTCATATTATTTCTCCTTATTTTCTGCAAACAGTGAATCAAGTTTTTGTTCATAACTGTGATAGTTCAAATAATCGTAAAGTTCTTCACGCGTTTGCATAATGTCAATTACATTGCGTTGATGCCCTTCATTTTTAAGTGCTTCATAAACCGATAAAGCACCTTTATTCATCGCTCGATAAGCACCACAGCAATAGAGAACTATATCGACACCGACCTCACCCAACTCTGGTGTTGAGAATAAGGGTGTTTTACCAAACTCAGTGATATTTGCCAGAATAGGAACCTTAACGGCTTGTTTAAATTGCTTATACTGCTCAAGAGTGTTCATGGCTTCTGGAAAGATCATATCGGCGCCTGCTTCAACGCATGCTAAAGCACGTTCGATGGCAGAGTCCATCCCTTCAACAACAAGCGAGTCAGTACGGGCCATAATCACAAACTGATCGTCGGTTTTAGCATCCACAGCGGCTTTAACACGATCAACCATTTCCTGTTTTGATACTATCTCTTTACCGGGTCGATGGCCGCAGCGTTTTTGAGCCACCTGATCTTCAATGTGACAACCTGCAGCGCCCGCTTTCGTTAAAGACTTTACAGTGCGAGCAATATTAAAGGCTCCACCCCAACCGGTATCGGCATCCACTAACAAGGGTAAATCGCACACATCAGTAATACGGCGAACATCAATTAAAACATCTTCTAATGAGCTGATCCCAAGATCGGGCATTCCCAGTGAGTTTGCAGCAACACCTCCACCAGATAAGTAAATGGCTTGGTGACCTACTCGTTTGGCCATATGTGCAGTATAGGCATTGATTGTGCCCACCACTTGAAGCGGTTTTTGATCAGCAACCGCTGCGCGAAATTTTGCGCCAGGACTTTGTGCTTGTGTCATATCACTCTCTTATTTTGGTTTTCAATAATTGATTGAAGGCATCGGTTACGTTAAATCTTGCAGTAACTTGCCGTAATAAATTAATGGTAAAAAAATGGCAACTTATTGCGTTGCCATTTCTTCCATTTTAACTTTCCAGATTGCAGGGCCCGTTTTATGCACTGACTCGCCTTGCGAGTCAACGGCAACAGTTACCGGCATATCTTCTACTTCAAATTCATAGATGGCTTCCATCCCAAGCTCTTCAAAGGCCACCACACGTGACTTTTTAATCGCTTTAGAAACCAGATAAGCAGCTCCACCAACCGCCATAAGATAAACAGCTTTGTGTTTTTTGATGGAGTCGATGGCGGTATCACCGCGTTCTGCTTTTCCGATCATTCCCATTAGGCCTGTTTTATCCAGCATCATTTCAACGTATTTATCCATACGCGTTGATGTTGTAGGGCCAGCAGGGCCAACCACTTCATCTCTGACGGCGTCCACCGGACCCACGTAATAGATAAACCGACCATTAAAATCGACACCCTCGGGTAGCGACTCACCCTTTTCAAAAATTTCCTGGATGCGTTTGTGTGCGGCGTCTCGGCCAGTCAGTATTTTGCCCGATAACAACAGGGTTTCACCTGGCTGCCAGCTGGCTACATCCTCTTTGGTGACAGTATTTAAATCAACTTTGCGCACCGATTCGCCAACTTCCCAGGTCACTTCAGGCCAGTCAGCCAGTGAGGGCTGTTGCAATTCGGCGGCGCCCGAACCATCAAGAGTAAAGTGAGCATGGCGTGTTGCCGCACAGTTAGGGATCATAGCTACCGGCAAAGATGCCGCGTGCGTTGGGCAGTCTTTAATTTTAATGTCCAAAACGGTGGTTAATCCGCCAAGGCCTTGCGCACCAATACCCAACTTGTTTACTTTTTCAAAAATCTCCAAGCGCAATTTATCGACTGGCGATTTGTCTTGTTTTGCTTTTAGTTCATGAATATCGATGGGATCCATCAGGGATTCTTTCGCCATTACCATGGCTTTCTCAGCGGTGCCACCAATACCAATGCCCAACATACCAGGTGGGCACCAGCCAGCGCCCATTTTTGGCACGGTTTCTAAAATCCAGTCCACAATAGAGTCATTTGGATTTAGCATTACAAACTTAGATTTATTTTCAGAGCCACCGCCTTTAGCAGCGACATCGACGTGAACTTTGTCGCCCGGGATCATATCGATATGAACCACTGCAGGTGTGTTATCTTTGGTATTTTTTCGAGGGCCTATAGGATTTTCTACCACTGATGCGCGAAGTGGATTGTCTGGATTCGCATAAGCGCGACGAACGCCCTCATCAACCATTTGCTGAACGGTTAAATCAGAGTCCCATTGTACCTGCATTCCTATTTTGACAAAGACGGTAACAATGCCAGTATCCTGACAAACAGGACGTTTGCCTTCTGCAGACATTCTGGAGTTGATCAATATTTGGGCAATGGCATCTTTTGCGCCCGAATTTTGTTCTTTTTCGTAGGCTTCGTGCATCGCATCCACAAAATCTTTGGGATGATAATAAGAAATAAACTGTAAGGCACTTTCTACGCTTTCGATAAAGTCGGCTTTTTTAATGACCGCCATGAATTTCCTCCGGAAATAAAGGGACAATGCGGCTTATATTGCACCGCACAACCATACAATAAAAGTATAATGGGTTCAACGATTTGACTCAAAACTTTGGTATTATAACCGATTCGTCTGATAAGTATCAGCCACTGTCAGACAACATTTAATCATTAAACTTGAGTATTAGAGATAGCATTGATGAGGTTTTGTTCGTTTGATTATTTTGGCGCAAACTCAGCTGAAGTTTATTTTTCTCCTTTTGCAGAGTCTCCTTTTGCACTGTTACTGGATAGTGCAGGTTCATCGCAAGCTAATCCAAACAAACTAAATGACAACAGTCGTTACGATATTATTCTTATTTCTCCGGTAAAAGTTTTAATCAGTGAAGATGACAAGCACTGGGTAAAAGATTTTCAATCAAATGAAACCATATCGGTGGATGACTGTTTTGCGCAATTGACAGCCTGGCTCGATGAATATCGAACAGAATCAGATTCGACAACCGAAGATGACATTAAAGCATTACCCTTCACAGGCGGAATAGCCGGTGCATTTGCCTATGACCTGGGCAGGCAAATAGAAAACATACCCGATAAAGCCAAAAATGAACTCCATGTGCCGGATCTGGTTGCTGGTATTTATTTGTCCCCGTTAATCATCGATCACTTAAATAAAACCGTCACACTGTATAACTATGACAACACAGAAACCATCGCAAATTCATTAAAGCAAACCATTACTAATTCCATACAAAAAAGACGGCAAGAAGAATCTGATTCTTCTGTGTGTCATTCCAAATTTAAAATTACACAACAATGGCAATCTAACCTTTCCGAAAAACACTACTATGAAAAATTTAATCAGGTTAAAAACTACATAAAATCTGGTGACTGTTATCAAATAAACTTGGCGCAGCGATTTTCCGCGCCCTATGAAGGCAGCGAGTGGTCGGCCTATGTGGCATTAAGACGATTAAATAGCGCGCCCTTTTCCGGATTTATGAACTTTAAATCCGGTTGCCTTATGTCGCTTTCACCTGAACGTTTTATCGCCATTCATCAAAGTGATGTGATCACCCAACCGATTAAAGGAACGCGGCCAAGAAGCCAAGACAAAACAACCGATAAACAGTTGCAAGATGAACTCATTAACAGCGACAAAGATCGTGCCGAAAACTTGATGATTGTCGATTTATTAAGAAATGATCTGGGCCGGACAGCGGTTGCTGGAAGTGTAGAAGTCTCTGAACTGTTTGGTCTTTATAGCTTTCCCTCAGTGCACCATTTAATTTCCACCGTCACGTCCAAAATTTCTGATAACACCAGCCATATTAATGTGATCCAACAAGCATTTCCCGGCGGCTCCATTACCGGTGCGCCTAAAATAAGAGCAATGGAAATTATCGAAGAACTTGAACCTCATCGACGTCATTTTTATTGCGGCTCATTGGCTTACTTTAGTTTTAATGGCAACAGTGACAGCAACATTTTAATCCGATCGCTAACCACCACCAATCAAAACATATACGCCTGGGCTGGTGGTGGATTAGTGTATGATTCTGAAAGTGAGCTTGAGTATCAGGAAACCTTTGCTAAATTAAGTAAAATTTTATCTCCATTAAGTGACTTATGAATTTTTCACCTCAACAAATAGCGCACATTTTAGCGGAATCATCCATTCATGATGACACTACCGCGGATAATAATAACTTAACCGATGTGAAACTACTGACACCGGCAGCGGTACTCGTTCCATTAATCGTCAGAGAAGTGGGACAATCTTACGGTTATCATGTACTGCTAACGCGTCGTGCCAAACACTTAAAGCATCACGCAGGACAAATCAGCTTTCCGGGTGGTCGTCAGGAAAACCGGGATATCGATTTAAAAGACACCGCGCTTCGCGAAACCTACGAAGAAATTGGTATTACCCCCAATAACGTCAAGGTTATTGGCGAGCTACCACAACATCAGACCATTACTCGCTATTTAATGACGCCCTACGTTGGCATCATCAATGACTCATACCAGCTGACCATCGATCCATCAGAAGTGGATGAAGCCTTTGAAGTGCCCTTAAGCTTTATATGCAATCCTGATAATCAAAAACTGCAAAGCGCTATTTTTCAAGGTGAAAAGCGTTATTACTATTCCATTCAATACCACAATTACAACATCTGGGGAGCAACCGCCCGTGTACTGGTGGAGTTTTCCAAACAGCTGAACCGATTTTCAAACACATTCGACCACTCATAATTCAAGTTGTAACAACTAGAGTGTTATAACTGAAAACTTTACACTTAACATTCGTCAAACACCGACCTTCTCCCGTACAATAGAGATATAAAAGCCATTTAATTTGAGCCAGCATTGAAGCTGGCAATAAACAGTTTAGGTGAACGCATTGTCTATTAGCACATTTGAATTATTTACCATTGGTATTGGCCCATCGAGCTCGCATACTGTTGGCCCTATGCGTGCCGCAAGAAGATTTATTGGCGAACTGAAAAAAAAGGAATCACTGTCAAAAGTCACCCGAATAAAAAGTGAACTTTACGGGTCTTTAGGTCAAACAGGAAAAGGACACGGCAGTGATGTTGCTGTTCTGATGGGTCTTGCAGGTCACCGTGCGGATACCATCGACCCTGATACTGTGCCCGACAGGATGAATAAAATTCGTACTGATAAATCAATTCGTCTGCTGGATGAACATGACGTTCCGTTTAATGAAAAGAAAGATCTGGTTTTTCACCGACGAGATGTATTACCAAAACACGCCAACGGCATGAAGTTTACCGCCTACGATAAAGACAACAATGAGTTACGATCTGGCATATATTACTCGGTGGGTGGCGGTTTTGTGGTAAACGATGATGTCTCTGCCGACGATCCATTTGTAGAAGATCCAACCCCTATTGCCTACCCTTTTAAATCGGCCGAAGAATTACTCAGCTTGTGTAAAGAGCACGGATTAAGTATTTCAAGTTTAATGCTTAAAAATGAATTGTCCTGGAATACAGAGCAAGAGGTTCGCGATAAATTACTGACCATTTGGCAGGCGATGAGTGACTGTGTCAAAAAAGGTTGTGAGCGAGAAGGTATATTGCCGGGCGGGTTAAAAGTAAAACGTCGTGCTCCTTCTCTGTGCCGAAAACTTAAAGCCAGTAAAAATCAAACTGACGAATTATCGGTTATGGACTGGGTAAATTTATACGCCTTGGCGGTTAATGAAGAAAACGCTGCAGGTGGTCGTGTGGTTACTGCACCAACCAATGGTGCCGCTGGTATTATTCCTGCGGTTTTATTTTACTTTGTTCAACATCACTGCAAAGGCGAACCGGATAATGATGCCATAGTACGCTTTCTGCTGACAGCCGCCGCCATTGGCATTCTATACAAAGAAAATGCTTCTATTTCTGGTGCCGAAGTAGGCTGTCAGGGTGAAGTTGGTGTCGCCTGCTCTATGGCTGCCGCAGCATTAACTGAAGCGCTGGGGGGAACCATTGAGCAAGTGGAAAATGCAGCAGAGATCGGCATGGAACATAATTTAGGCTTAACCTGCGACCCTGTTGGTGGCTTGGTGCAAGTGCCCTGTATCGAACGTAATGCGATGGGCTCCATCAAAGCAATTAATGCAGCCCGGCTAGCTCTAAGAGGCGACGGCAGCCATAAAGTATCGCTCGATAAAGTGATTAAAACCATGCGCGAAACCGGTGCCGATATGAAAACAAAATACAAAGAAACGGCACGTGGTGGCCTGGCAGTCAATATTATTGAGTGCTAAAACCACAAAAAGACTTTTCTCATTGTGAATGAGTTACCCTGTAAGATTAATTCTGTAAAGGTAACTCATTTTAGTTTTACTGTTCTTTAACCTCTAGCACATCACCATTTAGCGCTCAGGCAAAGTATTGTCACTCACAAGATTATTTAACTCATTGGATGAACGACAGCGCACAACTTTTTTCAGCATTTCTTCATTTATATGTGGCGCCAGCATGGATACAAAATCGGTGACATACTTTCGGAAGAAAAAGTTTTTATGAAACACAATTTTTGCTTTAAACGGTGAAAATAGATGATCCGCATTAATTAATTTTAAGTCAGAATCTTTTTCGGGGTTGTAGGCCATTCTGGCAATAAGCCCAACTCCCATCCCCATTCTCACATAAGACTTTAAAATTTCGGAATCGGTCGCGGTGATCACAAAGTCAGGCTCGTGCCCGGCATCTTTAAAAACTTTTTCCACCTCACCAACTTTACCGTCAGGGTTAAGCTTGGCTAATAAAGGGTAATTCGCGAGCTTTTCCAACGAAATACTCATGTCATGACAGAGTGGATGCTCACGAGGCACCACGATGCACTGATGCCATAAAAAGCATGGCACTTGTATTTTATCGGCAAACCACTCGTCTCGCTCACCAAAAATCACCAAATCGATGTCGCCATGATCCAGCATATGATCCACATGAGCGTTTATGCCCTGATGCAAATGCAAACGCACTTCTGGGTATTTTTTGGTGAAAGACTCTATGATGCCCGGCAATAGATAACGCGAGAAGGTATGAGTGGTGGCAATACGAAAAATGCCTTTGTCTTCACAGACAAAATCAGCTGCAATATCTTGTATTTTCTTGGTTAGTTGTAAAATTTCGGTGGTGACTTCCAAAATCCTAACGCCAGCCGGAGTGATATTGGTAAGGTGTTTACCACTTCGTGTAAACACCTGAACACCTAGCTCATCTTCCAACAACCTTATTTGCTTACTTATCCCCGGTTGGGATGTGTATAAACTTTCAGCGGTTGCCGAAACGTTAAGATCATGACGCGCAACTTCATAGATATACTTCAATTGCTGGAGCTTCATGCCTTTTAACTCCTTATTAACGGTCAAGCATTGTTCTTATTCCTGATATTTATTAAGAATAGACTGAATCTCAAATTTCACCAATGTGGATATCTCTGTGGAAATTCTGTGATTAGTAGGTGTGCAAGCTGTAAACTACTAGATATGCTGTTTTGATTATAAATCAATCAGATTATATTTTTTTTATTTCCATTTAGAATAAGTTTCACGAGGAACATATTTTTAGCTATTAAAACAGTTTAACAATTGATCATTCCGGATTGGCTATTCCGTGTGGAACGTGCCCTGTTGCAACCAAGTCTTTGGCTGAAAAACAATGATCCTGCTGATCATCAAAAAATACATCGGCATCATAAGCTTTTAAAAATTCAGCCTTGCTAAGACCGCCTAAAAATAGAGCTTCATCAATACGGATATTCCAGGTTCTCAATGTTCGTACGACACGCTCATGGGCAGGTGCTGATCGGGCCGTTACCAGAGCCGTTCTGATTGGGCATTCCTCAAGAGTAAATTCCTTCTGTATTTTGTGCAGCGCAGCAAGAAAGTTTTTAAAAGGCCCACCTTTCAGTGGATTTTTGGCCGCTTCACGCTCACTTTGTGTAAAAGCATTTAACCCCTGCTTTTTAAAGATTTGTTCCGCTTCATCGGAAAAAATGACGGCATCTCCGTCGAATGCAAACTTAAGTTCAAAGCTCTCGGGCTGGGCACCTGCGGTTAATCCTGTTTTTGAAACGATGGTAGCGGCTGCATACCCGCTATTAAGTGCTTTACGAACGTCATCGGGATTGGTTGAAAGGAATAGATGCGCATTAAAGGCCGAAACATACTGATAAGGCGTGCGTCCCCCGGTAAAGGCAGCACGCGTGATATTGAGTTGATGCGCTTCGACCGAATTAAAGATACGTAAACCTGTATCGGCACTATTACGAGAAATGAGCACAACTTCTACCTTGGGGTGTGATTTAGAACCTGTGTCATTAAGCGCCAATAATTTTTTTACCAATCCAAATGCAGCACCCGGCTCTAACGGCTGATCTTCATGTTCTATTTGATATTCAGAATAGGCCTTTACCCCCTGCTCCATAAAAATTTTATGGCTTTCCTGTAAATCAAATAATGCCGTTGACGAAATGGCCACAACCAGCTTATCACCCAGAGACACCGCCATTGCTTAATCCTTCACTTAATTCATTGAAAATTATTACAAAATTCAAATTAGCATCTATACTTTTGTCATTGCAACTATGTTCTTAATATATACCTTAATTCAGCCATAAAGGAGCTTTTTAAGCGCTCTATGATCCATTATGAAAATAAATCTGCCCTGATTATTGAAGACTTTGCCGAGTTTGCCCGTTCATTAAAAGCCATGCTGGGTGACATAGGCATTGAGAATGTCGATATGGTAAATACCGGTGAATCCGCCATACGCGCCTGTAATGAAAAGTATTACGATATTATTTTGTCCGATTATAATTTAGGCCATGGTAAAAATGGTATGCAAATACTTGAAGAGCTCAATTTCAATAAACGCATACGTTCTGATGCCGTATTTATAATGACCACCGCAGAAAATACGACAGCCATGGTAATGGGGGCTATTGAAAACCAGCCCGACTCTTATTTAACCAAGCCGTTTAATAATGCCCAATTAAAATCTCGATTAAGTAAACTGTTAGCCAAAAAAGAAGCGCTTAAACCCATTTTTAATGCAATGGACAAAGGCCAGATAAAACTGGCTCTAGAACAGTGTGATGAAATACTCGACGCTTTTCCCAAATACAAAGCATCCATTGAAAAGTTAAAAGCAGAATGCCTGATGAAAAAACGTCAATACAGTGACGCCATGGCAGTCTATGAAGAAGTTTTAAGCAAACGACCCATCCCCTGGGCAATGGTTGGTCTGGCTCAGGCTCAAATTGCACAGCGCCAGTACGAAAATGCAGCAACGGTGTTAAGAGAAACCATCAGCAAATTCCCCATGGTGTTGGAAGCTTACGATTTACTGGCAGACTGTCAGATGCAACAACAGGAACTTGATGATGCGCAACAAACTCTGCAAGATGCGATTAAAAAATCACCTCGGGTGATTAAACGACAGTCAAAACTTGGTGAGGTTGCCGTTGAAAATGGCGACTACGACACCAGCATCAATGCGTTTAAGCAAACCATACGACTGGGTGAAAATTCCATTTTCAAATCACCAGACAGTTATATTCATTACACCAATAGTGTCTCTAAAAAAGTTACTGCTGATGAAGGAAAAGTTGCTAAAAATCTGGCGACAGAAGCCGAAAATTACCTAAAAGATTTTTACAAAGAATACAAACACGACAAAGTATGCAAATTACGAGGCTCAGTTGCCGAAGGAAACTTCTTTATGAGCCAGGGCAAACAAGACGAAGCAAAAAAATGCACCGAACAGGCCAAAGAATTGTATTCAACCATTGATACCATGTTACCTGCCGATGCTGGTCTGGAACTTGCTCAGGGTTTACAAAATTTAGGCGAAGAAGACATCGCAGAAGAAATAATAAAAGATGCTGTGCAACACAACTTTGAAAATTCCAAGTTTTTAGAAAAGGCTTTGCCTCATTTAAAAGACAAAAGCATTCTCGAAAAAGGTAAAGAAGCGCACAAACTCAACTCGCAAGGGATTAGGCTGTTTGAGCAAAAACAATATGACGAAGCCGTCAATCACTTTATAAAAGCGGTTGAAGCCTCACCTAAAAACATATCCATAATTTTAAATACCGTGCAGGTTTTACTCAAAGTGCATCAGTCGGGAAATGCCGATGACTCTATCATTGAACGATGTGAAAACTATTTAAATTCGATCAATACTATTTCACCCGATGATCATCGATTCCAACGCTTCAGTGAATTACTAAGACTTACTCGAGTCATTCAACAGGAGCAATTTTAATTATGAATGACAAACATGAACATCTGGACTTTTCCATGGTACTGGCATCTGCCGTTCATGATATGAAAAATTCATTAAGTATTTTAATCAGTGCTATATCTGCCCTTGAGCGCAAATATCCAGCGATTGATGATGAAGATAAAAAACAGCACTCCGTACTTCAATACGAATCGAGCCGGTTAAATTCTGACTTGGTACAGCTTCTAGGCTTGTATAAATTAGAAAATAAACAACTGCCACTAAACGTCAATTACCATGATGTTGAAGACTTTTTGTCCGATCAGGTCGCGCAGTACGAGCCCCTGCTAAAATCGCGTGATATTGAGTTAGAACTGGATATAGAAGAAGAACTTGATGGCTGTTTCGACGTCGATCTTATCGCTAGTATTTTAAATAATGTACTGGGTAATGCCATTCGCTACACTAAAAATACCATAAGAATTTCCGCCTATTACGATAATGGCTTAGTGATTGATATTGCCGACGATGGTATCGGTTACCCTGAATTTATGTTAAAAGAACAAGAGAACTTTATAAAGTCTATTGATCACAGTACAGGCAGTACCGGATTGGGTTTATATTTTGCGGGTCAAATAGCCCGGCTACACAAACAAGGTGAGAATAAAGGTACCATTAAGCTACTAAATGGAGGTGAGCTTAAAGGCGGAATTTTCAGGCTGACTCTTCCTTAAAAGGGCTTTAGCCAATCATAATAATAACCAATAAATAGTTAAGTAAAACAAGTAGAGCACTGAATGAGTACAACAGCAATAATAATTCTAATCATCATTTTACTGGTACTTGCTGTCGGTGCCAGCGGTTACCTGCAATACAAAGAACAGGTCAAAGCTCAAAAAAGACAAAAAATAGCCAAGTTTCAATACCGGGCTCGTTATGGACAGGAATTATATGATCGTTTTTCAGACTTACCTGTCTCTGGCCACACAAGAACCGTTATTCTTCAATATATTGTAGAAAACTTACGTAAAGTGCTTCTGGTTGATCCTAATAATCTGTCTGCAAATCGTAATTTAGAAGAATACAGTCAAAAACTAACTAATCCAGAACTGCCAGCTGATAAACAAGCGCTTCAGACGCCCAGTGATCCACAGGAAATGGTTGTTCTAATGGGACGGGTTAAAAACCTGATGCGCTTTATTCACAAAATTGGTCGGTTACCCGGTATCGACATTAACTCAGCCAGGCAGTCGCTGGCAAAATTAAAAGAACTCTACCAGAATCTGCAAACACACACTTATATTGCCGTTGCAAAAAAGCGGTTGTCAGAAAAAAGCTATGCTCAAGCACTGCATTATCTTGACAGCGCCAAACGTTTGTTACTGCTTAAAAATATTGCCGATCCTAAAACACAGGCGATGCTGGAAAAGCTGGATGCCCTGACTCAAGAAGTCCAGGCGCAGCAACAAGCCCCAGAAGAAGACGATGAAGTAGAGACTAATGAACAGGAACAAGAATCATCGGATCTGGGCGACAGTGATGACCTGTTTCAACCTAAAAAGAAATGGTAAAGAATTATTATTTTGCCGAAGTTAATCGTTTTAATTGCTTCACGTTTGTCTTGTTAAATGGCGAACAATAAACACACTGACGTCATCACTGGGTTTACTGTTTTGTCGCAAATTGATTTGTTTAACTAAATCGCTTACCTGAGTGTGCTCATCCATTTTCAACGTCAATATTTGGCTTTCATCAGCAGTGTCATCTGGTGTAATGCAAGATAATATACCATCAGAAAACATCGCTAATGTGTGAGATGGCTTAAACTCAACAGTAAAGCTTTCAAATGTCGCCCAGTCGAACATTCCCAGAGGAAATCCTCTCTCTGGTAACACCCGTTTCACCGAAGGGGTTATCAGCACTGGTCGAGGAAACTGTCCTGCAATTGCATAACTCAATGATTGCTTTTCGGCATCAATCACCCCATAGAACAGTGTGATCTGTTTGCCCAGATTAGCGGCTAAAATCTCTTTATTAAGATAGCTCATAATGGTTGCTGGGTTAAGAATATCAGGCTGTTGACTCACACGATAATTGCGAATAGGTTGATTAAATAGACTTTTAATCATCATGGTAACAAATGCTGATGAAGTACCATGATCAGATACATCAGCGATATAAAAGCCTGTAAATCGATCATCTATTTCAAAATAATCGAGAAAGTCACCGCTGATATCAGAAGACGGGATAACCGTATGCAAAAATTGATAGCCATTAATTTCACTTTCAGGGGGTGGAAGTAATTGCACCTGAGCTCTGCGCCCTGCATGTTTATCTTCTTTTAAATCATTGAGATTACTTTGCAGTTCTTTATTGGCTTTATCCAGCTCGCTGTTTAACAGTTGATTCTCTTGCTCCAGTTGCTGTTTTGTTAAGGCTTGTTTAACCGCGTGCCCTAACACTTCAAGATCAGAAATTGGTTTTACCAGATAATCGAGTGCGCCAAGCCTAAGCGATTCAACCACATCATTTATCATACCAGCGCCAGAAATCATAATCACTGGAGTATCAGGTGACTCCTTAGTCACAATCTCCAGAAGTTCCATGCCATTGATTTCAGGCATCCGCAAATCACAGAGTATAAGATTGGGCTTTTGATCCCGATAAACTGCCAGCCCTTCCCTGCCATTTTCAGCTTCCAGAACCTGATAACCACAGTCTTCCAGATACATTAAAATGCTCTGTCTGACCAAAGGGTCATCATCAATGGTTAAAATAGTCGGTGTTTCACTGAAAAAGTTGTTTTGATCGATTTGCAACGGCAAAGTATCCAATTTTATTGTCTCTGAAGTAAGCCTCACTATGAATATAGTGGTAATCCTTGAAAAATAACAATTTACAATAAAGGTTTGTATTGCAAATGACAATAATCATTCAAGCCAGCCTTCTACCGGCACTATCCAGATTGACCTAAGGTGATTTATTTTCTACTATGGATTACAGATCATAATAACTAAATCAAACAGTCCGAGGCTCTGTATGTCAACTGATAGAGAATATGAAGAAAAGCGTGATTTTATTCGTATGTTTGTCGACGCTAAAGTCGAAATCACTGACCCGGAGTCTGGAAAACGTTACGAAGGTGATAGCATTAACTTAAGCGCTGGCGGTGTTGCATTTGTCAGCAGCCAACCTTTCGATATCGATAAAACCCTCGATGTAAAAGTCAGCTCCGTACAATCAAAGTTACCTCCACTTTCTGCTGAGTTGGTTGTTATACGCTGTGAAAAGCAAAGTGATGACCATTATGAGATCGCTGGTTCTATTCAAAATGTGAGCTAGGTATCAGTTTATAGCCCTGTTTTGAGACGCTCCTCGCAAATCATTATGTCAATAAAGACTAATATTAACTCCTGTAGTCAGGAGTTAATTGATGTTAAAACCGTCCCAATCCCCAAATATTGCCAAGTTTAAGCTGGATCCAATGATGGCACTTCCACTGTTATTAACTCTGGGTGTTGTTTTCAGTAGCTTATAACTTGTACCTTATTTGCCATTAAAACTTTTTATTAACACTCTTCATATTCAGGATCGCATCCAAAGTCATCTTCAAATGGCAGGTCGCCGTCATAGACTTTGTATTTTCTATTTTGTAAGTAAGCATCTCTAATGAATGAATATTCATCCAGTGCGTTTTCAATTTGCTGTTCAAGTTCTAATAACTCAGCGCGCTTTACCAGCAAACGAATGCCTTTCAGACTATATTGAGCAGAATCGTCTTCTAAATAGCTTACCGGATCAAAATAATTATCGGCCGGCATAGAGGCTGTATCTCTTAAAGTAGAAGGTCCTAAAAATGGCAGCATTAAATAAGGACCCGGTTCTACGCCCCAGGTTGCCAGAGTTTGACCAAAATCTTCATCGTGTTTTTCCAGCCCCATAGCCGAAGCAGGATCGAACAGTCCACCTAATCCCAATGTGGAGTTGATTAAAAATCGACCTAAATCACTGGTGGCACCGGTTACTTTGAATTGAAGCAAATTGTTTACGAAGTTACCTATATCGCCCAGATTCGAGAAAAAATTATCAACTCCAGCTTCCACCGGATCCGGAGTAACCGCTTTATAGCCTTCGGCCACTGGCTTTATAACGGCTTTATCAATGGCTCTGTTAAAACTGTACACTTTACGATTAAATGATTCATAAGGATCAACCGTATTACCTTTAGAAGCACAAGCCGTTAATAAAGTGCCGATCAACATCACAAATATTAGACGCATGTTATAAATATCCTGAATGTGTTGGGTTCTATGCGAAAGTGGGCCGTATTATAATTAGGAATGCTGGCGGGATCTAACTTATCTATCAATTACTCCGAGAATAATATCTCTTTTCATCAGCTTCATTAATATATCCAGTCCATTTGCTTTAATCGTTTCTGCTGGAAACTGAGGCAGTTGCTCGGCCAATAAGTTCAATACCTCACCACCGGTTTTATCGGAATTCTGTTTAATCAGTTCCAGTAAAGCAAAGGTCACCGCATTAATTTCGGTAAACTCAACATCATCAGCACGATTTCGATAAACCACAATAAACGTGGGCTTTGCTGGCTTTTCATCAGGTAAATAATCCGATGATATATGTTGAACATCGTATTCATAGGCCAGTGGCCAGGCAACTGGTGAAATTAACAGCGGTTCATTTAAAAGATCAACGGAATCTTTTGTTATTACATCGCTCGCTTCAAAAGGGTCAATCATTAATGCCAGCTCTACCCACTCATAGTGAGCAAGCTCAATGATAAAAGGATATTTTTGAATGATGTCAGGCTGCTTTTGCTCCAGAAAGAGCAAAAATTCTTTAGCGACTTCTGAAAAGTAGGGGGACGTCGCTTTATGCTCATCAATAAATTGGCGAATTAAACTGTGCCATTCCTGCTCATTAAGCAAGCTATAAATGACCGGAAAACCAGACTCAATAAAGCCGTTGATATTATTGTAGATAAGCTCCCGATAGACAGCCATTCGCCTGTCTTCAATTTCAGAAGGAGCATTATGTTTGTCAGGATTTCTAAGGTGTGCTGCGAACGCTTGCTGCACTCGCTGAAACTTTTGTTGCTCAGGCATTCGCTAAATGTTCACTGTGCTGATAGGACGATTGAACCTGTCTAATTTGAGCCACTTCACCAAGCAATTCATCCAGAGGTGGAAAATTAAAATCTCTCTCAAGTAGCGTAGGGAATACGCCAAATCGTTGATAAGCCTGCTCCAGCAAATGCCAGACATCCGGTTTAACATCGGCGCCATGAGTATCAACTTTTAAGTCATCCGCTTCATCATAGTGGCCGGCAATATGGCCATAGGCAATTCTATCGCCCGGCAGTGCGTGTAAAAACTCCACAGGATCATACTGATGATTAATCGAATTGACGTAAATATTATTCACATCCAACAAGAGCTTACAGTCAGACTCTTCTAATACAGCATTAATAAATTCAATTTCGCTCATTTCTTGTGCAGGAGCAGCGTAATAAGAAGCGTTTTCCATCGCGATGGGCTGCTCTAAAATATCTTGAACTTGCCGAATACGTTGCGAAACGTACTTAACGGCCTCTTCTGTAAACGGGATGGGCATTAAGTCATAGAGGTGACCATCGTCACTGCAATAAGTCAGATGTTCGCTATATATAGAAACCTGATGCTGTTGCATTAGGGTTTTAATATTTTTCACCAGAGAAACATCTATTGGACTCGGACTGCCGATGGACAGTGACAAGCCATGAAAGACAAATGGATAACGCTCAGTAAAAGATCGAAATTGTTTACCTAGCGAACCACCAATATTGATCCAGTTCTCAGGCGCAACCTCCATAAAATCTATGAGGGGTTGGCGGCTCTGGGCCAGGGCCGGCATTAAATCACGCCGTAACCCTAAACCAGAACCTTGTACTTCAGGCATTAACATGATAATTAACTATGCGCCGCATTTTCCTTCGCCGCATTTGCCTTCTTTACCTTTCTTACCTTTTTTGCCTTCGCCGCATTTACCTTCGCCGCACTTGCCTTCTTTACCTTTTTTGCCTTCGCCGCATTTACCTTCGCCGCACTTGCCTTCTTTACCTTTTTTGCCTTCGCCGCATTTACCTTCGCCGCACTTGCCTTCTTTACCTTTTTTACCTTCGCCACACTTACCTTCTTTGCCTTTATCGCCTAAGAAGCTAACCACTTGGTAACCTTCAGACATATCGTTCAACTCGAAAGGATTTTCATTGGCATTAGCGGTCGTTACTGAAACCGATGCTGCAAGAGAGGCACCTACTAATGTTGCTAACTTTTTCATATCTTTATTCATATCAATAGTCTCCTAAATTTACATTAAACAACCCAACAGTTTTTTTATTGTGGATTACCTGTTCAGACTGGCTTAATCGAGCATTGTTACAACTTAAATTACTAAATTTTTCAACCAATTAGCCAACAAGCGCTCTTTCTTGTTTAAGAAGAATACAGCAGCCATTTAAATGTGCCGCATAAAGACTAGGTTAGCAAGTCAAAAGTGTCGAAATGATCACAAAAACGCCAAGCGGTTAACAAAAACTGGCTTATTGTAAAACTTTGCAACACTTATTTAACTTGTTGATCTATTTGGATTTCCAATGGAGATGCCTGTTCCAGTTCACTCACTGCTAAAACAATGGCCGAGGATGTCCAATCCCCTGCACTGGCAGATGGTTTACCCGACAATGAAACTCGAGCAACAATCTCAACCTTATCCATACTGCTAATGGTTCTGCCGGGAAGCATCGCATCGGTATCAGAAAGAGAGAGATTAACGGGCAACTGAGCGACACTGAGACGCTTTACCGCCACAGGCGCCGGGTTTCCATCGTCACCTCTTACCACAATAAAGACCACTGCATTATTGGGTAGATTGCTATTAGCCTGATCGCTTAAAGACAGCGTAAGTTGTAATGCCGCCTGGTTAGAAGCCTTAATATCCGTAGCTTTATCTTTGCCTGAATTGCTCTGGTTATTATTGGCAAGCGATTTATTTGAAGCCGAACTGGTAGCTGACGACAAACGTGCTTTCGCTGCAGATACCTGCTTTCTTAGCATGTCTATGCCCTTTCCTTCCCCTTGCCCCCGAGCTTCACGGCTAGAAATCAAACCTTCCCATATTTTTATGGCCGATGCGTATTGCTTGTTATGGAAATGCATAAACCCGGAAATCGCTAAGGCGCCTTCATGTTGTGGTTGCACGTTAAGCACCCAGCTAATTTGTTCAGCAGCCAACTCCATGGCTTGCTGATTACCCGTACCAATCAGTAACTGAGCAGCACTAAGCCGAGTTTTAATATTTTCCGAGTCAGTAGCAATGGCTTTTTCAACACTTTCTATCGCTGGAACAACCGCACCAAACCGAGCCAGTGTTTGGGCTAATACCATCCAGCCGCCGGTATTTTGAGGGTCATTATGTAATCGTGTTCTTAATAATAAAATCAACTCTTCATTGGTTAATTGCTCCAGCCAGTCACTATTCTTTTCATCAGCAAGTTCTGACTCGGCCATTTTGTCGCTTAACGTTTGCCAACGCTCAACCGACTGCCAATCAGCCATCATGTAATACATAACACCAGAAAGGATAGGAATAAGTACAAGGGACAATAAATAGAGGCGTCGATGAGAAGGAATTTCATCGTTGTGGACACTCTGTATATGAACGTCCTCTAGCAAAGACTGCTTTAACTCAACTTCAAGCTGCTCAAACTCATCGTTTGTAATAAGGCCACGATCGCACTCAGAAGCAAGTTCATTAATTCGGTCACGGTAAACGCCTTTATTTAGGGTCAAACGATCGTGATCGGGTTTTCGACTTCGACGGATTAAAGGCAATGCCATCAAAACAGCAACAAAGATTGCAATAATCGTGAATATTAGCCACATCATAACGGGCTTCCTTTATCTTCGTTTTTATCAGTTGTTACGGAAGGATGACGACCTGACTGTTTTAGCAATTGCTCAACCTGCTTTTGTTGCTCATCGGTTAACTCTCCTTTACCGGCGCCAGATGCTTTTTTACGCAAACGCATCACTACCACTGTAGCCACGATTAACATAACAATCACTGGACCGAACCAAAGGATCAAGTTTGCCCCACCGACTTCTGGCTGATATAAAATAAAATCACCATAACGCTGTTTTAAAAACTGTTTAATCGCCTCGTTGGAGTGCCCCTGATTAATTTTTTCATAAACAATGTTTCGCAAGTCTTCTGAAATACCTGCGTTTGAGTCGGCGATAGACTGGTTTAAACACTTCGGGCAACGCAGTTGTTCGATTAACTGGTAGTATCTCGCTTCATCCTTAGAACTTTTAAACGTTAAAACATCTTTTGAAGCAATACTAAGTGCACTGAACAATAATAGTGAAGTATAGATAATCGCTCGCATCAGTTACTCCCGTTGATTAACGGTAAGATGGCAGAGTTATAAACTCTTTCATTCATCTCACCGATGCGGTGAAAGATAACTTTACCCTCAGGCGAAATAAGAAAGGTTTCCGGTGCAGCGGTTATGCCCATATCAATGGCAATGTAACCTTTAGGGTCAAAAAATGAAAACTTGTAAGGGTTGCCTTGAGTTTCTAAAAAACGTTTAGCGTCTTGTTCTGTGTCTTTATAATTAACGCCAATAATAGTAACACCCTGCTGCTTAAGCTTCATTAGAAACGGATGTTCTACATAACAGGTAGGACACCAGGAGCCCCAAAAATTCAGTAGCCAATAATCGCCTCTAATATCCTTAGAGTTAACTTGTTTTGTACCCAGTAAAACTTTAGCTGAAAACTCGGGGAGCGGCTTATCGCTTCGCATTGAAGGCACCAGCTGTTTTTCTTTATTAAGCGCTGAATAAAAAAGACCACCTAACAGCGCCACAACAATCAATAACGGCAATATAAGCTTTTTAGAAGCATTAGACTGCATTGTTAACCTCTTTACTCTTCAGTTTAAGGCGGTAGCGCTTATCTGTAACGGATAACAACCCACCTATGGCCATTAAAATTGCGCCCAGCCAAATCCAGCGTACAAAGGATTTTATATAAATCCTCACCGACCAGGAACGATCATTCAGTGGTTCACCAAGTGATATATAGACATCTCGAGTAAAGCCAGCATCGATTCCCGCTTCAGTCATTATTTGCCCAGATGCTGTGTACTTTCTTTTTTCAGAGAGTAAGGTAAATGCGTTATCGTTTTCCAACACCAAAAAGACACCACGAGTGGCTGTGTAGTTAGGGCCTTCAACTTGCTTTAAACCGTTAAACTTTATGCTGTACTCATCAAACTGATAGGTTTCGCCAGGGGCAAATTGAATTAACTTTTCTGAACTGTTTGAAGAAACTAACAGAATACCCACCAACATAACCGCGATGCCGGAGTGCGCAAACTGCATTCCCCAAAAAGACGCTTTGAGTTTTTTTAATGCGGCAATTCTTGATGTGCCGTGTTTGGTTTTTTCTGCAATATCGTAAAGTAATGACGAGATAATCCAGGCGGATATAAACATACCAATCCAGGTGATGGTATCGGCAAATGAATACAACCAGTAAGAAACAATAATCAATACCGATAATGCGATGAGTAATATATTTCGGGCGGTCTTTAACAGTTTGTCGACAGGATGTTTTTTCCAGTGCAACCAATGGCCAATACCCAGAAGTAGCAGCAATGGAAACACAAATATTGGGAATACTTTATTGAAGTAAGGAGAACCCACACTGATAGAACGATCAAAAGCCTCCATTATCAATGGATACAGTGTGCCAAATAAGACAACCAGTAACGCAAAAACCAACAACAAATTATTAAACAATAAAAATGTTTCTTTTGATATTAACTGATAACGACCTGTTGACTTTACCGCGCTGCCACGAAACACAAATAATGTTAATGCTGAAACTACGACGATGCCTAAAAAGATTAAAATATACAATCCACGAACTGGATCCTGTGCAAATGAATGCACAGAAGTTATAACGCCAGAACGAACAATAAATGTACCGAGCAAACTTAAACTAAAAGTTAATAAGGCTAAAAATACCGTCCAAGATTTAAACACACCGCGCTTTTCACTGGCCGCCAAAGTATGAATTAAAGCCGTACCTGTAAGCCAGGGCATAAAGGATGCGTTTTCAACAGGATCCCAAAACCACCAGCCGCCCCAGCCAAGCTCGTAATAAGCCCACCAACTTCCAAGTGCGATTCCAATGGTTAAGAAAACCCAGGCTGCCAACGTCCAGGGACGTGACCAACGGGCCCATGCGGAGTCAAGCTCACCGCCTATCAGGGCAGCAATCGCAAACGCAAATGCAACGGAGAATCCAACATAGCCCATGTATAAAAATGGCGGGTGAATAATGAATCCAAAGTCCTGGAGCAATGGATTTAAATCGCGACCATCTACCGGAAAATACGGCAATAACCGCTCAAATGGATTTGAAGTAAATAACGAAAAGGATAAGAAGCCAACGGAAATAATGGCCATTACAGCCAGTACACGGGCAACGGCTTTTTCGGGTAATTGTCGACTGAATAATGCAACCGCTGCGGACCAACCGGTTAAAATGACAATCCATAGCAACATGGATCCTTCGTGTGCTCCCCAAACCGCTGACATTTTAAAGCCAAGTGGTAATTTCGAATAAGAATGATTAGCCACATAAGCAACAGTAAAATCGTCAACAACGAAAGCATGAACCAAACCAATAAATGAAATAAACACCAGACCAAACTGGATCAGAGCCGCTGGTCTTGCCATACGGATCAAAGCGTTATTTTTATAAAAACTGCCCCAAAGTGGTAAAACTGAAGCAAATACAGCAACAAAAAAAGCGAGTATCAGGCAAAAGTGCGCTATTTCAATAATCATAATTTCTCAGTCAACAATCGATAATCGTTTTTTAGTTGATATCTTTAACCGGGTGCCCGGATTCTTTTAATGCTCGTGCTACTTCTGGAGGCATATAATTTTCATCGTGCTTCGCCAACACAGAAGAGGCTTGAAAATGCCCTTGTTCAGTTAGCTTTCCAGTCGCAACAATACCCTGACCTTCCTTAAATAGATCTGGCAAAACATCATCAAATCTGACTTCAAGATCACTTTGGTTATCACGAATGGTGAAACTGACCTGAAGCAGGTTTTCTCCACGCTTTACCGTGCCGGGTACAACTAAACCACCCACTTTTATAGTTTTATTCTGTGGAGCTTTGCCCGCTTCTACATCGGATGGTTTATAAAATAAATTAATATTTTCTGACAAGGCAACCAGTACCAATGCAACAGCAATAGATACGCCAGCCAAGGTTGCCAATATGGCGAATAAACGTTTCTTTCTTTGTGGTTTCATTTAACTTTTAAATTCTCTTATGTGCCAATAAATAACTTTGTTTGTGAATATATTATTTATGAAAATAATAATTTTTTGACGATAAAAACTCTACAATTAATCAAGTTGATTTTCGTTACCTGTATTTTTTAATAAGGCTTTACGCTTGTAATAATGTTTAAGTCGTTGTTTTACACTTTTTTGTCCGGCAATAGCCAGAACAATCAGCATTATAAATACCAACAAAAAAACACCGTAGGAGCCCCAGATAAATGTCCAGCGATCCGGCGAAATAGTTGCGGTCAGTAAAATCATTGCTCAATAATCTCCTTAACCCACTTGGCATCTTTTTCACGCCACAATATATGATTTCTTACCCAGGGAAATAAAACAGAGACAAAAAATAATTTAAACGACACTATCATGACCAGTAGAGGCCATAACATGGCTTCATCAATTTTCGGTTTCTGTAACTTGCTGAGTGATGCATCCTGATGCAGGCTGTTCCACCATTCTACTGAAAAATGAATGATGGGTATGTTAACTACGCCAACAATGGCCAAGATAGCCGCGGCTTTGTCAGCCTTTTTAACATCATCAATGGCGTAAAATAATGCCATATGTCCGAAATATAAAAACAATAAGATAAGCTCAGAAGTCAGGCGAGCATCAAATACCCAGTAGGTTCCCCAGGTAGGTTTGCCCCAAAGAGAGCCTGTGACCAAGGCTAAAAATGTAAAAGCAGCACCAATGGGCGAGCAACTGATGGAGACCATGTACGCCATCTTCATGCGCCAAATCAATCCAATAGCCCCAGCAACAGCCATGATTACGTACACCATCATGGATAGATACGCGGCAGGCACATGTATATACATAATGCGTTGCAAATCACCCTGATAATAATCGGGTGGTGCAATAAACAGCCCCCAATAACAACCCGAGACAATACCAATAAAAGTAATCAACCAAATCCAGGGCTGCCACCGCCCCGCCATTTGATAAAACCACTTGGGCGAACCTAATCGAAAAAACCAGTTCCACGTCATAACTTATGCTTACTCACTGATGGAAATTTTTAGCGCCGCACCGGCTGCCCAGGGCGCTAATGATACCGTTAAAACAAGACCCGACGCTAAATATAAAAGCTGTCCGGTGTAGTCATGCCCCATGGCTGCAGCATTAACCGCCATGGCACCAAATATCAAAATGGGTATGTACAGAGGTAAAACGATCAATGACAGCAACACACCACCGCGTCTCAAGCCAACCGTCAAACTCATACCTATTGCCGCAATAAAACACATGGTTGGTGTGCCCAATAATAAAGACAACATCATTGCTGGTATGGCGTCATTATCCAGATTAAGCAGTATACCAATAAGCGGCGACATCACTATTAAGGGTAATGCGGTAAACAACCAGTTGGTTATCGCCTTTGCCATAACAATCGAAACCGGCGAGGCCCCAGACACTATCATTTGCACCAGACTGCCATCATCAAAGTCTTCGCGATAGAGCACATCCAGAGACAACATAACGGCCAGTAAAGCGCAAACCCAGATGACACCTGGCGCTATTTGAGCGAGCAGTTCGGGCTCGGGTGAAACCCCAAATGGAAATAAACTGGTTACCAGCAAAAAGAAAAACAGCGGATTCATCAATTCCGACTTTTTTCGATTAATCAATTTGGCTTCACGAACCAGCAAAGCTTTAATCATGCTCAACCGCCTCGATTTGAAGGGTTTTCACAGGTGTTGTCAAAGCCACTGGTTGATGTGAAGTAAAAATAACGGCTCCACCGTTTTCAGTATGTTGCTCAATTAAACGGCTAAGCCAGGCCTGACCTTGAGTGTCCAGAGCCACAAAAGGTTCATCAAGAATCCAGATTGATGCTTTTTCGGTCATTAATCGAGCCAGACTGACGCGCCGCTTTTGTCCCTGTGACAAGTGCGCAGCAAGTTCATCTTCATACCCGCTGAGCCCTACCCGTTGAATCGCTTGTTGAAACAGACTATTCGATTGCTGCTTAGGGGTGTTGTTGTCAGATGCGTCACGCAAGGCGTAATAAAAGGCAATATTTTCACTGACGGTCAATTGAGGTTTGATACCCAGTTGATGGCCTAGATAGATAAGTTTTTGATAAAACGATGCAAAGTCAGCGATTTTCTTTTCCAATGACCACACCAACTCACCAGAATCGCTTTCCAATAACCCGCAAATAACCCTTAACAAGCTGGTTTTGCCAGCGCCATTGGGTCCCTGAATTTGCAATACCTGGCCATTTGAGACAGAAAAGCAACAGCCTTTAAACAGCAGTCTTTCTCCACGTATCAATGCCAAATTTTTACCGTCTAGAGAAAACTCAGAAAACATTCAATGCCTGGGCCGATCTGCCGATACCAATAGAGCGCGCTATACTAATACAAACCCTTATAGATATCTATTGATTTGACTGACCAGAATGACCGATAAGCTCACCGAAATACTTGTAAAAACACCGGTTCAAAGGATACCCCTGAGTGAGCTAAAAGCCTTGCTGCAACAAATTAATGGTGAAAAGCTAAACGCCTTGTTGCAACGCTTTGAAGCAAAGCCAGAATTACAACTGCCTGTGCGTCACCCTTCAGGTTCAAACGACTCAATCAAGTTTCCGGTTGATGCTCCCTCCATTGCAAAAACACTGAGTAAGCTTCCCAGCCCTTTACCTTTAACGCTTACCCCAACATTAAACAACAATAGGCTTTCGTTTGACGTGTCCATGGATGCGGCAACCAGCAAAACAATGAGTTCAAGCCAGCAAGTTCAGTTAACAAAACTCATAAATCTATTGCAACACTGGGGTTCAACGCCAAGGCCAATCATTGAGTTCCTAAATATAAACCGGCAATTGCTAACAAAAATGCCACTTGATCAGCTCACCAGGCAATTAACCCAGCAAATTAATCCACAAACATCGGGGCAGAATAATTCCCAGATAACCACACAGCTCAACTTACCGGTACAATCTCAAAAAACGGATCAAACTTCCCAACAGCCAGCCACACCGGTTACATCCACGTTAACCAGGCTTGTCAGCTCATTACAAACCACCGCTTTGCTTGGCAGCCCCCACAACCAGTCATCATCGGGCAATAAAGCCAGTGCAGAAACCCTCAGCTTAAGTATGCGACAAATCAACTCGGTCACCCGACAACTTCAAACTGAACTGGCAAGTTTGAGTACAAAAAACGACAGTACAGCGGTTAAACAGACGGCATTGGGTCAACGCCCGACTCTTAGCCTGGATAAATTAACCTACTTTGAACAAAGCATCAGCAAAGATCTGCTCAAACAGCAACCACTGTCACAGGTTATTAGCAGTCTACGTGGCCAATTGTCAGATCTGACACAATTACTGGGCCGAGAATCACCGTTAATCAATAGGTTACAAGTCATACTTAACATTTTACCTGAAGGCAGAGATTTAACCGCTAAGCAGTTGCAACAGCAGTTGATGGGCTCAGGCGTGTTTAAAGAAAATCATTTAATGCGCCTATTGAATGCACAACAAAGCACCAGCCTCTCGGCCCAACATAACTCCCGGTCAGGCACATCTTTTCAAAGCACGCTACTTGGGACTCTATCGCAAGCAGCTACTGCTCAAACAGCATCACAGAGTACTGCACCACAAAGTAACGCATCACAAGCGCAAAACACTTTACCGACTGATCTCAAAGCACTGTTCACTGGGCTGCGCTTTTTACTCAATGCCGGATTAACAGATTTAACCCAGTCTTCGACAACAGCAAATAGCCGTTCCGGTTTTTTAAAATCGTTATTGCCGCAAAATATGCTTTCACAATCGGCTACTGCGCAACAAACCGATTCTCTCCAGCGCTTACTTCAGGACGTTGAAAGTGGACTTGCAAGAACGAGAGTCTCTCAGTTTCAAAATACTCTGCCAAATGACAGTCAACAGCTTGTCTTTGATCTACCCATGATGAATCAGAAACAGTTGTCCGGTATTCAACTTAAGTTTGAGGATGACAACAAGGCCAGTGGTGATAAACATAAAACATGGCGTGTGACGATTCGGTTTGAATTTGAAAACCTGGGCGCCTTTCATGCCATTGCAGAGTTAAAAAACAAACAGTTCAATGTCCGGTTTATAGCCGAAAAGCCTGAGACACAACAACTGTTAATGTCTGAAATGCCGTCACTTGAAAAAACACTGACCGATGCCGGAATTTTGGTGAAACAGGCCGATGCCACAACAGGCAATTCACCTGAATTAATTTTAAGCCAGCTACCCAAGTCACTAATCAGCTATAAGGTTTAATATGTCTGAGCAAAAGGACGATCACAACAACGATAATGATGATCAAATTAACATTGACGATCAAACTAATATGGACGATAAGATTAACAGTAGCGATCAATTAAATAGTAAAGCAGCGGCGTTAAAGTACGACGGTAAACAGGCTCCTACCCTTGTTGCAAAAGGTCACGGCGCTTTAGCCGATGAAATTATAAAAATAGCAGAACAGCATGATGTATTTATTCATGAAGATCCGATACTAATTGATGTATTGGCCCAGCTTGAGCTTGGTGATGAAATTCCAGAACAGCTTTATCTTGCAGTGGCTAAAATCATTGCTTTTGCTTATATGCTGCAAGAAAAAACACCTGAAGCCTCCAATTGAAACAAATAATCATGTCATTTGTAAAAGTAACTCACGTCTCTTTTAAAGTTCATAATGTTCCATACTTACTGCCTTAAGCACTGCTCAAATACAGTCTGAATTACAACTGAAAATACAAATAAGAATCACACTCATTTTGTTTTGTAACTGGTTGAAATTATTAATCTTCTTTGACTTCTTAAACTCAATACCTTACCCTTGTTAGAAGACTTAACTCACGCTCGAATTGAGGCATTTTATGAAAGGTGATAAACAAGTTATCGCTTATTTAAATAAGGTTTTAACGGTCGAACTGACATCGATAAACCAATACTTTCTTCATGCGCGAATGTTTCGCAATTGGGGGTTAGAGCAATTAAATGAAAAAGCCTATAAAAAATCCATTAAGGATATGAAACAGGCTGATAATTTAATTGAGCGAATTCTTTTTTTAGAAGGTCTGCCAAATTTACAAAAGCTCGACAAAATTCGCATTGGCGAACATACCAAAGAAATGTTGACCTGCGATATGACTTTACAGCTCGAGCAATTAGAGTTACTGCGTGAAGCCATTGCTCTTTGCGAAACCAAAAATGACTTTGTCAGTCGCGATCTACTTGAAGACATACTTGAGTATGAAGAAGAACATGTCGACTGGCTCGAAACTCAAGAGTATCTAATTGATAATACAGGGCTGGAAAACTATCTCCAGTCTAACGTATAAAACGAGGTTATTATGAAAGGCAACACTAAAGTTATCGAAGCCCTTAACGAACTGTTATCCCTTGAGTTAACCGCAATGGATCAATATTTCATTCACTCAAGAATGTACGATGACTGGGGTTTATCTAAGTTGTTTGAGCGTATCGATCATGAATTTGATGATGAAAAGGCTCATGCTGCAGCACTTATTGAACGCATCTTATTTTTAGAAGGCACGCCTAATATGGTGAAGCGTGAGCCTCTATTAATTGGCGAAACTGTTCCTGAAATGCTCAAAAATGATTTAAAAGTTGAGTATCAGGTGGATAAAGATCTTAAAGATGCAATTGTTCTGTGCGAAAAAGAAAAAGATTTTCAAAGCAGAGCAGTACTGCAACAATTGTTAGAAGATACAGAAATGGATCACGCTTATTGGTTAGAAAAACAGCTTGGACTGATCGATAAGCTAGGATTACCTAATTATTTACAGTCTCAAATGTAATTATCGTTTGAGTGAGTAATCTTTAAACTTTGTACCATTAATTAAAAAAGGCACCTCGGTGCCTTTTTTTAATTTTACTCTTCTATTATTTTTCAATGTCCTATTATTTTTCCTTATTACCGCCACTGCTTTTACGTTTCGGTACAGTCACTTTTGATTTCATGACAGGCTTGCCCGACGATGAACTGCCCTTCCCATCTTTGCGTGGGTAATAACGCCAGTGAGGGTGATAGTAATAACGATGTGGGAATATTGGCCAGAAAGATGTTCCCCAGTGATGCACTTGCTTAACTTCGGAACGTTTTTTCCACAAATGATGGCTGGTAGTGCGAACAACTGGAAACCAGTATTTCATTTCACCAATCTTTCCTTCAACCATATCCGATAGCTCACCGACCACCGTTACTTCACGACCTTTTTCATAAACCACCGGATCAACAAAATCGGGAACAATGGCAAGGAATCGTCCGCCGCTGGTGTCCACGTCTCTGGGCCGACTTGACGACATCAATGGTTTTGCCACTATCTCTATGACCGACTGACGTTCCTGATTGTCTACGCGGGCAATCACGCCTCCCCAGCGAACCTTAACCGACGACCCTTCGGTTTTGCGCGCTTCTGCCAGTGTGACGGGCTTATAGTCACCCTGTAATGACTTGGGTACCGTGTTACAACCAGCTAACACAACAGCCGTCATAAAAACGAATACTAACTGTTTCATAATTCAAACCTCAAAATTGACGTTAAGTCACTCTATTCTATTAATATATCATAGATAACAAAGCCTAAAGCGTTAACCGTCAGGCAACTTTAATACCGAACCTTATGCTTTTTATAAACGCTAAAACAGCCTAAATGTTGACAAATTGTAGGTAACGTCGATAAGCAATCAACATAGGGCAACTGCAATTTTGACTTTTCGATTAATCAACTGCATGAGTAATAAAGCCGTAGCCGATAATTTAAGGAAGAATGAATGTTGTACTAGAATGGATTAACTTGAAAAAATTATTTAGATAAACAATGTGCCCGGCGAGTCATTCAGGCAAATAAATCTATGCCTAAAATCTCAGCAGCGCTTTGCTGATTACCCTGTTGATTGATTTGGCTGAATGTATCGACCGCTCGTCGTGCCTGAAAATTTAAATCAGAACCATCATCTCGCCGAACCGGACTGTTTTGCTGGTTTAGCTCCAGGATTTCATTTGCTCGTCTTACCTGACTCTGTTGCTCTTCAACACTGCTTTCGACAGACTCTCTGGCAGATAACTCAATCTCACGACGATTTTCCGAAGATGCACGCTGTTGCTGTGACAATCGATTATCGATCGCAGCATTTTGGTTAAGCAGAGGATTATTTGAAGCAATATCTAGCGGCATTTAAATTCCTGCAATGTATCAGTTGTGACTGAAACAAAACATACTGAAGCAAAATCTTCCGAATCAAAATAATAACAAAACTAACCAGCTAGTATAGTCATTGATGCTTAAATTTCCAGCAAAAATAGTCCAGTTAATAACATAAATCTATCCGACGCTTGTTAACTAACGCTTTAAAATAGAAGGTTTGGAGGATTTGGCAGCAACATTATTTCTTAAATATACTGGAACAGCCTGTTCTGCACTGTGCTGTGTCGCTTGTAATGTAACAAGCCTTGCCAGTATCCCACTGTAATAAGCATCAGGAAACTTGTCCGCTAATGTAACATCAGGTTTAACACCCAGTTGCTGACACAGAATGTCAGGGTAAACCGACCAGCCAGTGCCTATTGCAGTAATTTTACTGGGTTGAGCCTCTTTTGGAGAAGGCTTTTTAGAGTCAAATGCTTTTATCTGGCTCTCAAGACTTAATAGCGTATCGGGCTTTAGCACCTGCTCTTCACCGATCAGCTCAGGGCAATTGCCCGCTAATAATTCAGTATTTCGACGATATATCGCGTAGTAGATTTCCCCCATTCTGGCATCCATGGCAACCACGGCATAATCAGCACTGGTTTGATCAAACGCCTGTAACGCTAAATTTTGCAAACTTGAAATACCGACTAACGGGCAATCAATGCCATACGCCAATCCCTGAGCGGCGGAAATTGCAATGCGGATCCCGGTAAATGCACCTGGTCCACGGCCATAAATAACCTGATCGATATCGGAGATAGTTAAATTGGCCTGCTGCAATAACCGATCGACGGTTGGAAGCAACAGCTCACCGTGTTTTCGTGGAGCTATTTCAAAATGACGCTGGCACTCTGCTTCGGTATTATCGTCAGACTTATCGCTCTCTGATATAACCGCAACGGAAAATGCTTCGGTGGAAGTATCTATCACTAAACGGTTCATAAGTTTGCTAAAAACTCCTCGACCAGTTCCTGATTTCTTGTGGGTAACATAGGCGGTAAATCCTGTAAAAAGTTTTTACCATAGCCTCGTGCAATTAAACGCGGATCGCCAATCATCATTACTCCTTTATCATTAATGTCCCGAATTAATCGGCCAACGCCCTGCTTTAATGCGATGATCGCATCCGGTAGCTGAAAGCTGAAAAAGGCATCCTGGCCCTGCTGTTTTATAGCATTAATTCGAGCCTGATTGACCGGATCGCCCGGGGATGAAAATGGCAGTTTATCAATCGCCACAAAAGACAAGGCATCGCCCGAAACATCCACCCCTTCCCAAAAGCTGAAGGTACCCAGTAAAACACTGTTCTCGGTTACTCGAAACTTATCCAGCAGGTAAGACTTACTCGCCTGCCCCTGCACAAACAAATTAAACTCGCGATGCTGTTCGAGTATGGTAGCGGCTTCATTTAACGCCCTGTGGCTGGTAAACAACAAAAATGCACGGCCTTTAGATGCCACCAGCAAAGGTAAACAGCTGGCAATGAACTGCCGCGTATATTCTGGCGATGCGGGATTCAACATATCTCGGGGCGCATAAAACAGTGCCTGTTCGCGATATTCAAAGGGTGATGGAAATACTGCTGTTTCAGCGTTATAAAGGCCTAGCTTTTGTTGAAAATGTTTAAACTGTTGGTTTACAGCCAGCGTTGCCGACGTCATAACCCAACTGGCTTTATGGTATGGCGCAATAGCTTTATTAAAGTTATCGGCAATATTAAGAGGCGTAGTATTTAAGGTAAAACTTTTTCGGTAGATCTCTATCCACTGCACATCTTTTTGTTCATCACAGGATAAAAAGCAAGCCGCCCGGGAAGACAAAGCTTCGGCTCGTTCGGCTAGATTTTCAAGCTCACGGCTTCGTATCGCTTGGCCCTGTAACACTTCGGTCAAAAGGGACAAGCTCTGCTCTAACTGTTCAAAATGTTCCGCAATATCATTTTTTTCAAGATAATTACGCCAAAACTGTCGCGGAACTTCATCACCCATCAGCAGCCGCAGGTCGGCGGTTTGTTTTTCAATCGTATCGGCATAGAGCTTTATGTCACTGCAATCTTTAGCTTCAGCGTGATAAGCCAACAAACAATCGCGGCTTAGCTCCATCAACTGCCGAGAGGATAAGTTTTGACCAAAAAATACCGACGCCACATCCGGTAGTTGATGCGCTTCGTCAATAATGTAGGCATCTGCTTTTGGCAGTAACTCGCCAAAGCCATCTTCTTTTAATACCAGATCAGCCATTAGCAAATGATGGTTTATCACAATAATGTCACTGTCCATTGCATGGCGACGGGCTTTAGCCACAAAGCAATCAGAAAACGATGGGCAATCATTACCGAGACAGTTATCGGCGGTTGAAGTCACAAACGGCAGCGCACTGGCATCATCTTTTAAAAAGTTAACTTGCGATAGATCACCGTCTTTTGTGGTTTCGCTCCACTGGCGAATCTTTACAATCTGCTCAAGGGTATCCTTGGTAGTAAAACGAGCCGTTTGCAGATTAAAATCCATCCGGTGCAGACATAAATAGTTTTGCCGACCTTTCAGTAAAGCCACTTTACGAGTCTTACCTATTACTTTAAATACAGTTGGTAAATCTTTGTAAAATAACTGATCTTGTAGATTTTTTGTTCCGGTGGATATAATGCTTTTACCATCCAGCTCAATGGCGGGTATTAAATACGCAAAGGTTTTACCGGTTCCGGTACCTGCTTCAACCAGCAGTTGCTTATCGCTTGCAAGCGCCTGCTCAACGGCTTCGGTCATTGCCAGCTGCGACTGACGCTCCTGATAATTATTAAACGCTTGAGCAAAAGGCCCTTGCTGTGAAAGAAGGTAACTGGCGTGAGATGTCATTATTAGAGACTTTCGGATTGCTTGGCTTCTGGACGCTCCCAGACGGACTCGCCAATGGCTTTAAACTTTGCGACTGTCATTGCCCCGCGCTTGTTGGTGGTTTGAGAGGCCATTTCCTGCTCGGCGATTTCTCGTGCCAGACGATAAATTGCCGAAGGTTGATAATCGGCGTCATATATCACCAACAGGGTGTAATCCCACTCTGACTGTAAATTAAGCTGACCAACCCGTTGCCGGGACTTGCCACCAGGAAAGATCACCCGCCCTTTTATTTGTACCCGCTTTTCCTGATCATTTTCTATGAGTAATGCTTCGGTTTCCGTATCGCTTAATTCGGTGAGTCCTAACAGCGTAATAGCATCGAACCTGGCAAGCTCCACGGTCACCGGCAAAGACTGCCCAGTTGCCTCACGGTACTGAGAAGCCAGCTGCCGCGTTTGGCTCATTAACTGCTCAAAATCATAAATACTCATTCAGAAAACTCGTGTCGACTGTTCAAATTCCAGTTTTTTAATTCAAAAAATGATTAAACTTTCACATCCACTTTGTGGGGCGGCTCTTCTAGCTGTTCTTCTTTAAGATGATGATCGCTGGTTTGCTGGTTGGTGTAAATGCCAAAATCATCGTATAGATGATCCTGTTTTTTTGACTTCGCGCGTTTTTTACGCCGATTCGGTTTAGAAGCCTTTTGTTCCAGTGCTTCAACTTCTTCAAACTCGTCTCTTGCATCACGTTCACCGGATAGCGGCGGAATGCTTTTGGTCTGTTTTACGCCGGTCTTTGTCTGTGTCGCTTTAGTTTCCGACATGGGTCGATTGCCATCAAAAGGCACTAAATTAATCACCATAAGACCTCCAAACACAGCCGTTGCTGTTTTACTGAATCGAACTGTTAAGCTATTTTACGGACAGTTGACCCTAATAGCATGAATATTATCACATTTCGGTGATATTCCCGAGCCAGGATGGATTAACAATTGGGTGTTCATTCAGGTCAACCATCACTCTACTTTGCCGTTAATTCATTTATGGAAACTGCAATGGTCGACACTATGACTCATTTAACATTGACACTGGCATTTGAAGCCGATTATAAAAAAAGCCATAAACTCTCACGGAGACTTACTCTGGAAAGTCGCGAGCCACTTAATCAGTTTTTGGCAACAATAGAGCGCAAGGCCTTTCGAATGGCACATATTGCTACCAGTAACCCTGACGATGCGTTAGAACTGGTGCAGGAAGCCATGATGAAACTGGTTGAAAAATACCATGATAAAACAGCCGAAGAGTGGACACCGCTGTTTTATCGCATACTCAGCAGTAAAATAAATGACTGGTATCGTAAACAAGGGGTGAGAAACCGCTGGATGGCCTGGTTACCTAAAACCAACCATTCTGAGTATGTCTCTGATCCCATTGAAAATGCACCCGATACACACCAAAGTCCGCTGGAAAAAACCCAACAGGATCAAGCCACCGATAAACTGTTAACATTGCTGTCAGATTTATCGCCGAGGCAACAACAAGCCTTTCTGCTTAGAGCCTGGGAAGGCATGAGTGTCGAGGAAACTGCGTTTGCCATGGGTTGCAGTAGCGGTTCTGTTAAAACACACTACTCCAGAGCCATACATGCATTAAAAGATCAACTCGAGGACGTTTACTAATGTCACAGCCAAACGAAGAAAAGTGGCTTAAGCAGATTAATGCCCAGCTCGATAACAGCACCGAACAACTTGACTACCCTACCCAGCTGAAATTAAAGCAGGCTCGACATCGTGCCATCAACCAAAATATTCGTTCCAATAAGTTATTTCGCTGGCTTAAATGGGGACTGCCCACTATGGCAACCGCCACGGTGGCTGCTATATTAACAATTAATGCTTTAATGGCTCCAAACGAAAATCAAGTACCGGAGCCTAATTTGTTTCAGGACCTTGAAATACTTGCGATGGAAGAAGATATGGAGTTGATAAAACAACTGGAGTTTTACGAATGGCTCGAAAACAATGCCGAGAGTGAACTTGAAAGTTAAATCAACAAACCTCTTAATCGTTTGCGGTGTTTTGCTCTGTGGCTCAGTGTCGTTTGCCAACGACAAAGCTACCAATAAATCAAATAAAAATATCGAATTAACCGCTGATAAAGCAGTGCAGGATAAGACGGTGCTGGATAAAACGGTTCGGAATAAAGCAGTTCATAATAAGCCAGCCCCTGCCCAAACAAACCGCTCAGAAATAGACCGTTCAGAAACAAGCCGAGCTGAAGATCTATCTAAGGGCACATCTCAGTCACAATCTCAGGAACTTTCACTGGAATTGTTAACCTTTCTGGCAGAATTTAGCGATGACGACGGTGACGTCATAGACCCGGAAACACTTGATCCCATCACATCCGACAATAACGACCATAAAAACAGCTCTGACCAAACACCCCAACAAAAAGCCAGCAGACAGTCGACAAAACACTCAACGCAAATAACCTGCAACCAGCACCCTTCCGAGGCCGAAACAAACGCCTCAGAAAGTACCCAACATAATCCTCAAATAAAGGGTAAACAGCTGGCTAAAAGTCAACCAGACACACAGGAAAACGTTAATACTAGTGATACAGGCAGGCGTATCAACACAAACATTAATACGGACAACAATGAAAACAGCATTAACTGCATATCAGACACGGTTAAACAAACTGCTCGCAGCAAAAAAGAGACGATTAACGATGTATAAACTTTCCATACAATGCATTAAACACAGACTTATTATGCTGACTATGGCTACTATTCTGGTGTTATCTGCGCCACTTAATGCATCAAATGACAAGCCCAATTCCAAAGCCTTACCATTTGAGCAGTTGACACCTTCGCAACAACAACAACTGGCTCCGTTTAAAAACAAGTGGTCTGCACTGGATCAGCAACAACGACAAAAAGTCATTAAAGGACTCAGCCGTTGGAATACCATGAACACGCAACAAAAACAGCTGGTCAAAAAACGATTTAAGCAATGGCGTACACTTCCTCATACCGAGAAGCGGCAATTAAGACGTACTTTCCACCGCTATAAAAGTCTATCACCTGCAAAGCGGAAACAATTAAAGCATACGTTTCAAAAGTTTCGAGCGTTACCCGCTGATCGTCGACATGAGATAAAACAGCGCTTTTTAAAAGTGACCCCTAAAAAAAATCTGCCTAAAAGAAACCCTTCAATTAAATAAACGAAGGGTTTCCGCTGTTAATTCCACTCCCATAAGCTTAGTCAAATTCTTACTTACAGCTTATGCCCATAGAGATTAATTCTTAATGCCCTCAATTATAATTCTTCTATACAAAATACTATCCTCCTTATTTCAAACAGAGACTGCTATAATTAGACCCATTAATTCAATTAACTAAGGGCTGTTATCCTGTGTGGCTTATTTTTGCTGCAACCACTTTTGCAGCAACCACATGGATTTAGTGAAAACAGACTCTGGCAACCTGATTAAGGAATAATCATTTATGGCTTCTGAGCATGATTACGGTGAACCCGATATCGAGTTTTCCATTGATTCTGGCTCCAAACGCAGTGATCTTTCTCCGAAAGAAGAAGTACTACCAACGGAAATATGTCTGCTGCCTCTTTCCGAACGCCCCTTCTTTCCGCCGCAAACGCTGCCAATATTAATGAACGAAGAAGTCTGGCGAGAAACCATTGAGTACATAGCCGACACAGAAACAAAAATTGCAGGATTGGTGTTAGTACGAAATCCACATCCGGAAGATTCATCGCCAGATGAGTTTAATGCTATTGGTACACTGGTCCGCATTCATCACCCGGTTTTATCATCCGGCAAAATTCAATTTATTGCCGAAGGCATTCAACGATTTCGCATTAAACGGTGGAAAACGAAAGAACCACCATTTCTGGTAGAAGTCGAATACCCACAGGAGCCCAATTACTCCGATATTGATGAATTAAAAGCCTACGCGGTTGCTATCATCAATACACTTAAAGAACTGGTTCCACTTAACCCACTTTACAGTGAAGAGTTAAAGTTTTTCTTAAACCGGTTTAATCCAAATGAGCCCTCGCCACTAACAGACTTTGCAGCAAGTTTAACCACCGCCACGCGAGAAGATCTGCAAGAAGTGCTTGAGCAGGTACATTTGCGAAAGCGAATGGAAAAAGTTCTTGTTATGATCAAAAAAGAACTTGAAGTGGCGCAATTACAAAGCAATATTCAACGACAAGTAGAAGACAAACTGACCGAGCATCAACGTAAGTTTTTCCTGCGTGAGCAATTAAAAGCGATACAAAAAGAGCTCGGTATTGCCAAAGACGATAAAACTGCGGATATCGAACGTTTTAATAAGCGTATTGAAAAGCTTACAATTCCTGAAGATGCCAGAAAAAAAATTAATGAGGAAATAGAAAAGCTTTCAATTCTTGAACAAGGATCACCCGAATATTCTGTTACCCGTAATTATCTTGATGTTGCGTCCAGCCTTCCCTGGGGTATCAATACCAAAGATAAAATCGACCTGCGACGAGCACGTCGTGAACTAAACAAAGAACACGCTGGTCTCGGTGATGTAAAAGATCGCATTGTTGAGTTTTTAGCCGTTGGCGCGTTAACCGGCCATGTGGCAGGCTCCATATTATTGCTTGTCGGCCCACCGGGTGTTGGTAAAACATCAATAGGACGCTCGATTGCATCAGCACTTGGAAGAAAGTTTTTCCGCTTCAGTCTTGGGGGTATGCGAGATGAAGCTGAAATTAAAGGCCATCGTCGTACCTATATCGGCGCCATGCCGGGTAAATTGATTCAGGCCATTAAAGAAACCCAATCTTCTAATCCTGTGATTATGCTGGATGAAGTTGATAAAGTTGGTAGCTCCTATCAGGGCGATCCGGCCAGTGCTCTGTTAGAGGTATTGGATCCGGAGCAAAATGAAAACTTTCTTGATCACTATCTGGATGTCCGATTTGATTTATCAAAAGTTTTGTTTATCTGTACTGCTAATCAACTCGATACCATACCGAGACCACTGCTTGATCGAATGGAAACCATTCGACTGTCCGGCTATATCACACAGGAAAAAATAGAAATTGCAAAACAATACCTGTGGCCAAGACGATTGGAGAAATGCGGACTTAAACCTTCACAAGTAAAAATCACCGATACCGGCTTCCGTAAAATCATTGAGGATTACGCGCGTGAAGCAGGTGTACGTAATCTTGATAAACAACTCGGTCGAATTGCCCGTAAATGTGTGGTTAAAATTGTCTCCGGCAAAGAGAAAAAAATAAGTGTTTCGCAAAATTCAATTGAAGATTACCTGGGCACGCCCTGGTTCCAAAAAGAAAAGCCCGGTAACAGCCTTGGTGTGGTAACCGGACTGGCCTGGACAGCACTCGGTGGCTCAACACTAAATATTGAAGCAGCGGTAGTCCACAGTAAAAACCGTGGCTTTAAACTCACCGGAAAACTGGGTGACGTTATGAAAGAGTCTGCAGAAATTGCTTACGCTTACGTTGCCGCTCATCTGGAACAATTTGGTGTCACAAAAGACGCGTTTGATAATGAAATGATCCACATTCATGTGCCCGAAGGCGCGACACCAAAAGACGGTCCTTCAGCGGGCGTAACTATGGCAACAGCATTGTTATCACTGGCTAAAAACAAATCTCCTAAGAAAGGCATTGCCATGACCGGAGAGTTAACCTTAACCGGTAAAGTGCTTGCAGTAGGCGGTATTCGTGAAAAAATCATCGCCGCTCGTCGTGCGAAAATAAAAACCATTTTACTGCCTGATTCATGCAAAGGCGATTACAAAGAGTTACCTAAACACATTAAAGAAGGCATGAAAGTACATTTTGTTTCAAGCTACGAGGAAGTAGCTGAACTGATGTTTTAAACACCTATTAACTATTTTAATGATTGAGTAATTGCCGGATAATTTCCGGCAATATTTTTATATCACTCGATATTCAACTAAACTATTCGCCCTTTAAATCAACAAAAAAAGAATAATTATGACACCGATTGACTTACGCAGCGACACAGTAACGCTACCAACAGAAGCAATGAAACAGGCCATGATAGAAGCGCCGCTGGGTGACGATGTTTATGGTGAGGATCCAACAGTCAATGCGCTTGAAGAAAAATGCGCATCACTTTTAAATAAAGAGTCAGCAGTATTTGCACCCACCGGAACACAATCAAACCTCATCGCGTTAATGGCACATTGTGAACGCGGTGACGAATACATTGTTGGCCAACAGGCTCATACTTATAAATACGAAGGCGGTGGTGCAGCAATACTTGGCAGCATACAACCTCAGCCGCTAGAATTTTCAACGGCCGGGGTTATTCCATTAGAAAAAATATCTGCAGCTATAAAACCTGCCGATAGTCACTTTGCTAACACCAAACTGATTTGTTTGGAAAATACCCACCATGGCCAGTGTTTACCACTCAATTACCCTGGACAGGTTAAAGCTTTATGTTATGAGCAGGGATTATCATTACACCTTGACGGTGCACGGTTGTTTAATGCCGTCGTAAAACAACAAAAGTCATTAGCAGAGCTGACTCAGTCATTTGATTCGGTTTCACTGTGTCTATCTAAAGGACTTGGCGCTCCTGCCGGCTCTGTACTGGTTGGTTCAAAAGAAATTATTACAAGAGCTCGGCGCTGGAGAAAAGTACTTGGTGGTGGTATGCGTCAATCGGGAATGCTTGCTGCTGCAGGTATCTATGCACTGGATAATAATGTTGAACGACTGGAAACGGATCATCAACATGCATTGCAACTTAAACAGGCTTTGTTAGACCTGCCAAAACTTGAGGTTGCCGAGTATAGTGCCGAAACCAATATGGTGTTTGTAACGGTTCCAGAGTCGTCCATCGAACAGCTTAATAGTGAAGCGAAAAAACGTAATATTATTTTGCCCGAAGGCCATCAACTGAGACTGGTGATGCATTTAAATATCACACAGAATGACCTAACAAAAGTCATTGATCTTTTTACAAAGCTGTATGGATAAAACTGCCTAATAGAATCCAGTTTACTTGGCAGTCTATTCAATATTTATTCAACGAAGCATTCGTTTGATTAGTCTTTGGATTAGATAAACAGCCAGCCAATGCCGTAAACCACAATGCCAGTTTCAATATAACTACACAGATTCAATATAACTACGCAGATTCAATAACGAATTACAGCGATTTTAATTTTAACGGTGTTGATCAATAAGAATTGGATTGCCATCGGGATCTTCAATGGTAATGCTTCCGGGGCCATCATTACCATCAACAGATTCACTCTTAATATTAATACCGCGTTTGGTCAGTTCATCACGTATGTTTCGCACATCAGTGAAGTTTTCAAGGTTTTGTGCAGACTGATCCCATCCGGGATTAAAGGTCAGGATGTTTTTATCGAACATGCCCTGAAACAACCCGATAATATGATCACCATTTTTTAAAATAGTCCTGCCCTGACCACAGTCCCCACCGATTGATTCAAAACCAAGCTTTTCATAAAATGCCTTTGAAACATTGATATCCTTAACGGCCAAACTGACTGAAAAAGCACCTAAATCCATGTCCATCCCCTTATCCAATGTTTAATCATATACACTAAACAAAAACTTAAATGGTTATCTACGTAAAGCCTATGATTTCAGATAAGTTTTCTGCTTTTATTTAAAAAAGACAGGTTAATGTTTCTTGATTTCAAAGTATTATCAAATCGAATATTGATGCAAGTTGGGGGTGTAACAATTTTTTGTATAATTTAAATAAACAACTGCTAGAGCTCATGAATACCACACTCCCGCTTTAATCCAAAGAAGCGTGTGTCTTCTTCATTTAAAGCTTCAGTTATTGGCCGAGTGGTATGAACATCACCAATTGACACATAGCCCTTATCCCACAAAGGATGGTACGGCAAGCTATGCTTTTTTAAGTAATCATGGAGATCACGGTTACTCCAGTCAGCTATGGGATGCATTTTAAAACGATCACTCTGTGCTTTAAGTACAGCAATATTTGTTCGTGTTTTTGCTTGCTCACGCCGGATCCCTGCATACCAGGTGCCGGTATTTAAATCGTTTAAAGCCTGTTGCAACGGCTCAACTTTATTTATTTGATTATAGCGATCAATCCCTTCAACACCTTGCTGCCATAGTTGCCCAAAACGTGACTCCTGCCACGCAGCACTAAGTGAAGAACGATACACCTTTAAATTTAGATTAAGCCTCTGAGACAACTGATCAATAAACTGATAAGTCTCCTTGAATAGATAACCGGTATCAATCAAAACAACCGGAATATTCGGCGCTACTTGCTGAAACATATGCAAACTTACAGCAGACTGAGCACCAAAACTCGATGTTAATACATGCTGACCGGGTAAATTTTTTAGAGACCATTCAAGACGCTTTTCTGCAATCATCGCCTCAAGATCTTGGTTCGCTTGCTTAAAATCAAAGTCATCGGTAGTGACCGAGTCGGGTATTGTTTGATTGACGCAACATAAACTCATAACGATAATTCACTTATTTATTGATATCTAACGGGAACATCAAGTTACTCCAAGCATTAAACACACTTTGGTAACCTATTAATTTCAACTCGCCTTTTGAGCTTGCAGTTCCATATGAAAATCCTGGGCCTGATAACTTGGTGTAACCACACCGGTTCGTACCACGAAATCACCAAAACTTTCGCGTTCTAATGCATTGTTTTTGTACTGTTCAAACAATTCATCAAGAATACTCAGAATCTCAGACTCACCTATGTTATCGCGGTAAATAACACCAAGACGCTCACCGTGGTGCCCGGCTCCCAGAAACAAGTTATATTTACCAGGGCCCTTACCCACTAAACCAATCTCAGCAATATAAGGACGCGCACAACCATTAGGACAGCCGGTCATCCGCATAGTGATAGGCTGCTCCGATAAACCGTGATCCGACAATAACTGCTCCACTTTATCCAGCAAACTTGGCATATATCGTTCGGCTTCAGCCATCCCAAGACTACAGGTAGGCAAGCTGACACATGCCATAGCGTGCCGCCGTAATATTGAAACCTCATCACCAGTTTTAATATTATGCTGCGTGATCAAGTCTTCGATCACAGCTTTATTTGATTCATCGATTGCAGCAATGATCAGATTTTGATTAGCCGTTAATCGAAAATCACCCTGATGTATTTTGGCAATTTCTCGAAGCCCGGTTCGAAGTCGATAATCACCTTCGTCTTTAATTCGTCCATTTTCAATGTACAAATTTAAATTCCAGCGTCCATCAAATCCTTTAATCCAACCATAGCGATCACTGTTGCTGGTAAACTCAAACGGTTGCGCGTTTAATAAACGCCAACCAAGACGATCATTCAGTTGCTGTTTAAACCACTCGACTCCATGTTTGGCGATAGTGTATTTAAACCGTGCAAGTTTTCGTTGTTCTCGATTACCGAAATCACGCTGTATTTTCACCACTTGTTCAGCAACCGCCAGTACCTGCTGCGGAAAACAAAACCCTACAACGTCGGCAACTCTTGGATGCGTTTCTGGATCACCATGAGACATTCCCATACCACCGCCAACAGTGACATTAAACCCAAGTAATTTACCCTGTTTAATAATCGCAATAAATCCTAAGTCATGAGCAAACACATCCACATCGTTATACGGCGGAATAGCTACCACCGTTTTAAACTTTCGTGGCAAATAATGCTTGCCATAAATCGGCTCCTTTGTATTCTCGGGCGAAGCATCAGCTTGATACTTCTCACCATTAAGCCAAATTTCATGGTAAGCCTTTGTTTTAGGCAACAAATGCTCACTGATTCTGGCAGCCCACTGGTACACCTCTTTGTGCGCTTTACTTTCTACCGGGTTAGGGTTACACATCACGTTACGATTCACATCACCACAAGCGGCAATCGAGTCGAGTAAAACCTTATCCATTGCCTGCATGGTGGGCCGTAAATTCTTTTTAATAATGCCATGCAGCTGAAAAGCCTGCCGGGTGGTTAATCGAATCGTGTCGTTCCCGTAATCTGAAGCAATACGATCCATGGTTAACCATTGCTGTGGTGTGGCTATTCCTGCAGGAACACGAGCCCGAAGCATAAAACTGTACAATGGCTCAAGCTTTTGTTTTTTTCGTTCATTACGTAAGTCACGATCGTCCTGTTGATAAATGCCGTGAAATTTAATTAACTGCTGATCATTTTCAGCGACTTCACCGGTCACAAAATTGGCCAGACTTTGTTTTATAGTGCCACGTAAATATTGGCTTTGATCTTTAATGTATTCATTTTTCGCCAGTCCCTTAGGTAATGACGATTCATTTGATACTGCTTTTTCAGTGACAACTGTTTTATCATCAACCGCTGACTTCTCACCAACGACAGATTTCTCATTAACTGTATTAACAGAGTCGGATGAATGATTGTTTGTACGAGACATTAGTAAACGTCCTTCTGATATCGACCTTCGCGTTTTAGATCAGTTAAAATTTGTTTTGCCTGTTCATCGGAGCATTGTTGTTCCGATGCAATAATTTGCAGTATGGTTTGCTCAACTGACTTGCCAATGCGATCTTTATCGCCGCACAGATATATATGGGCACCCTGCTGTAACCATTGATTAAACTGTTTTGCGTGTTCTAATAATTTGTGTTGCACATAAACTTTTTCTTCCTGATCACGTGAAAATGCCAGGTCGATTTGAGACAACTGTTGTTTCTTTAAATATTGTTGCCATTCAATCTGATATAAAAAGTCAGTGGCAAAATTAGGATTTCCAAAAATTAGCCAGCTTTGCCCTTTTGCTGACTGAGCCGCACGCTGTTGAATAAAACCACGATAAGGTGCGATACCGGTACCTGCACCAATCATGATGATTTTTTGGTTGCTATCGTCAGGTAATTTAAAATGCTTATTCGATTCAACAAAAACTCTTGCCATATCACCCGTAGAAAACTCCGACAACAATTGGCTGGCGGCTCCGTTTCGAGAAGTGTTATTGCGCTGCTCACTCACTAAGCCTACGGTTAGATGCACCTCTTCTTCTACTTCTTGCTGACTACTGGCAATGGAATACAGCCTCGGAGTAATACGGCGTAACTGCGCAACAAACTCTTCTGCCGTTACCGATATATTGAATGACTGCAACAGTTCAGGAACCTGACTGTTTGCCAGCAATCCATTAAGCATAGATTTATCGGTCGCAGCCTGAATCAGTTGGTCATCTTTCGTTTGCTCGGCTAACCACTTGATAAAACCAGGAGAGACTTGTGTTAACTCAAAATCCTGGGTCAATGCGTCTTTTAATGATTTAGTTTGCTGCTCAACAGTGACCAGCTCTTCGCCAGTAAAGCTCAGCAACGATAAGGTTTCATTCACCAAAGTCGATTGATTCACCGGCCATACACCTAAAGCATCACCCGGCTGATACTGTATGCCGGAATCCTCAAGATCTATCTCAACATGAAACGTTGGCTTACTGCTGCCTCTTGCCGTGATTGAAATAACATCCAAAATTTCAGCCGTATAGGGATTAAACTTGTTGAATGAGGTAACTGCCGAAGCATGTGCCCTTGAACCAGCAACATCCGGTGTCACCACACTAAGATGAGGTCGATTGCTCTCATCATCCTGATTTGGCGTTATACCTTTCTGACTAATTTCTGCTTGCTTAGCTTCTGTTTGCGTAACTTCTGTATGAGTAACTTCTGTGTGAGTATCTCTGGCTGCTGATTCAGACGACTGCTTAACCAAGGCCAATACAGATTCTGCCCACTCTGTGGACGCCTGTTGATAATCCACATCGCAATCCACCCGTTCAAACAATCGTGTTGCGCCAAGCGACGCCAATGTCTGGTCGAAATCTTGCCCTGTCTTGCAGAAATACTCATAACTTGAGTCACCAAGCGACAGTACCGCAAATTCCTTTCCATTCAGATCAGGCGCTTTTTTACTGTGAATAAACTCATGCAGCTCCAATGCATCATCCGGTGGCTCGCCCTCGCCATGTGTACTTACTACAATAAATACACGTTGTTCCTTTTTTAACTGCTTTGGATTGTATTCGGCCATATCAACCAGTCGCGCTTCAATATTGGCAGATTGGAGCTGTTGGTATAAAGATTCCGCTACACCGCGGGCATTACCGGTTTGAGAACCGTACAAAATAGTCGACAATTTATTTGTCGCTGCTTTTGGGTTAACGGATGGCTGAGATGCCTCTGCGGCACCTAAAGCCTGTGCAGCATTAGATTGAGCGTTCGTCAGTGTCTGAGCCTGACCAACCACTTCACTAACATCTTTTAAACCGACAGCAGCACCTGTTGCAGCCAGTCCAGCCAGATAGCCACTTAGCCAGTTCACCTGCTCAAGTGAAAGATCACCCAGTGCATCTTTCACTTTATTAACCTGCTCTGATGATAAAGGAGCGGCAAACTCCTGTAGTAAGTTGGCAATCATGCCGTAAACCCTGTCATTACCTGATAATGACCACAGCATAAAAAAACGCAGTGTGCCTGAGAACGAATGCGCTGCTATGGATCCCTAACTTTTCGATATATCGGTTAAAAAGCAATCCATGGAAAGTCTGCTGTACCAGAGCGTGCTTATCTTTCGCTCTAGGGTTACGGAAGAATTTCTTATTCGACCGTTAACCTGTATTATCCAGCCTGTTAATATAAACGCATTGGTCGGAACACCTGTCTGGCTCAGGTCGGATAAAATGCGCCATCGAGCAAACAATACAAGATCCGTAAATGACACAAAATGCTGTAATCACAGGCTGGGGAAAGTGTTTACCTCCCGCCATACTAACCAATGAACATCTGGCGAGTTTTCTGGATACTTCCGGTGACTGGATCACCAGCCGAACCGGTATCGAAGAGCGGCGGATCACCCATAAAAATATCTCCGATCTATCCGCGGTGGCTGGTAAGCATGCTCTGGCTGCAGCAGGCCTGGAAGCCAGTGAACTGGATGCCATTTATGTGGCGACATCGAGCGGTGATACTTTAATTCCCAATACCGCTGCGCGAGTGCAAAACAAACTCGGGATACGAGGCTGTGCAGCGGTGGACGTCAATGCCGCCTGCAGTGGCTTTATCTATGCATTAACCCAGGTAGCCGCCCAGATAAAAGCCGGCATGATGGAAAAGGCACTGGTAATTGGCGCAGACAGGCTCACCTACTATGTAGACTGGACCAAACGTAATGTTGCCATTTTATTTGGTGATGGTGCAGGTGCCGTAGTAGTAGAAGCAACCGATGATAACGCTGGCTTTCAGTTTTCCCATCTTGGCTGCGACAGTGATGGTCTGGGTATCTTAGGCGTTGATAAAATGGGCACCAATGTACCCCGTTATCATGATCATCCGGGCGCCTTCGAAGTACCTTTTGAAGGCCAGGAAATCTATATGAACGCCATAGCCGAAATGAAACGGTCATCATTAGAAGTTATGAAAAAATCCGGCTGGCATAAAGACGATATTGACCTGTTTATCGCTCATCAGGCAAATATAAGAATTGTAGACGCACTCACCAAACACCTAAAGCTGCCCGCTGATAAGGTATTCATCAATATTGAAAAGTACGGCAATATGTCGGCCGCTACTGTCCCTGTTGCCTTGTGTGAAGCCCTCGAAGCCGGTCGCGTTAACGCTGGCGATAATATAATCCTTACCGCCTTTGGTGCAGGATTGACCTACGGTGCCTGCAGTCTGAAATGGGGATCCCGGACAACACCGGTTGCCATCTCTAGCGCCGAATTAGCGCCCGGACCAACCGATGCGCTGTCGCTATTAAAAGAAGACATTAAACGCAGCTATCAGGAAAGACACCAGCCCATTCCTGACGCACTAAAATAAGTATTACTCATTAAAACGTGTTTAAAAAAGAGTAAATAGCTTATCGACGACACACAGGTGCTCGACCTTCATTTCGCACTTGTTGGTAAAAAGGTATTACGGCTGGTAATTGTGCGCTTAGCTTATTAATTCGTGTTTGTTCGGACGGATGGGTAGACATAAACTCGGGTACATTGGTGCCTCCTTTTGCAGCCATAGAGCGCCACAGCTCAACTGCTTCAGCCGGATCAAATCCCGCTTTTGCCATCATTTCCAATCCAAGTGCGTCCGCTTCTTTTTCGTGTTTCCGGCTATACTTCAAAACCACACCCTGAGTCGCAATACCCAGCGCACCTAACGCCAATTGCTTTTCCGCACTCGGCTCACCGGATAATATAGCAGCCACTTGCAGCCCTGTTTGCGCCAAAGAACTCTGACTCATACGTTCATTGCCGTGATTCGCCCAAACATGCCCGATTTCATGTCCAATAACGGCGGCTAACTTTCCGGAAGTATCGGCAATTTCAAGCATACCTGTATGTACGCCAATTTTACCACCGGGAAGTGCAAAGGCATTAGGCGTGTCATCTTTAAATACGGTGACTTCCCAAGTCTTTTGTTGCATATCTTGTGGAATATGTTGCAGCAAACGATTAGTAATGCAAGACACATATTGACTGGTAGAAGCGTCTTCAACCGCTGGCTGCTGCTGTTTCATACTTTGATAAGCAGTCACACCCATATCGGCCATTTGATCACCGGAAAACAGCAATACCTGTTTACGACCGGTGGGCGATACAGCACAGGCGATCAACGAAAAAACGCTTATCATTGTTACCAAAAACTTCATCCTACACTCCTTTTTTACATTGCCTTGCTCAGTAAATATCAAGTTGGTTAAGGTTAAAACATAAAGTCCATAACTTATTTTTTAAACAAAGACTTTCAGGTATATACTCGAATAGTAAGACTAAAACACATTGTACAAATGATACAGTCCATATTAACATTTACTGAGGTAAACGGAATACCAACGGATAATACTAAAAGGCATCTCTTCAACTCAAACAACATCTCTGAAACACAAACAGCATCTCTTTAGCTAGCAGACATCAGTGACTACCAATTCACTAATCTCTTTTTATATACAGTTGCGTTATAAATTCGTGTATAATATCGACCGATTTTGGCCATACCGCTTATTTTAATCTTATTTCAATATATAATCTGTTTTGTCGTTACCCTGCTCTAGTAGCTGGAACATACTTAGTAGATAGAACAAATTATTAGTAGTTGAAACAAATTAATTCAGGTGTAAATTATTTCGCAGCAAGTGACTCACAGGAGTAAAAAGTATTGAGTGATTATTTCACCATGAACACTTACCACTGGCTCGGCAGCCTTAACGCTATTTTTATTCTCATCAGTCTGTACGGTATTTATTCGCAAGTTAACACCGTTTGGATCAGACGAAGTGAAATCATCACTAACAACGTCTCTAAATCGACCACCCAACTTACCAACAACTCGGCGACCTATTTACTGTCATTAAATCAATTTACCGTCAGTTTTATGGCGTACTTTTCTTTCTTCGTTTATGGCTTCTCAATCATTCCCTTTAATCACTTTATTGTGTGGCCAAGACTGTTAGCCTCAATATTGGTAGCGATTATTTTATTTGAAATATGGCGCGACCGTCGTAATAAATCCGCCTTGTTTTCATTATCCATCAGCAGTCTGTTTTTAATAGCAGGCATTACCTTACTAAGTATTATTTTAAAAGCAGATAATTTAATACCCATCAATGAATTCAGTAAGCAGTTTTCCAGTCTGTTTATTGTTGTCATTACAGTTATGATTGCCCAGGGCTACTTCCATCAAATAAAGCTCATTTGGCAAACCGGTGATACCGGTGCTGTCGATATAAAAATGAGCCAGTTTATATTGATGATGGATCTAACGACACTGGCCTTTGCCTTGTCCATGGGAATATCAAACGGCTGGCCATTAATGTTACTGGCGACGGTTAGTGGGTTAACGAAAATCATCATTATGATTTTATTCCGATGGTGCAGAGTCAGTAAAACAGCCATGCTGCGACGAAAAATCGCAGAACAACAAATTTAATCGCCAATCTCATGTAACGAAAACTCTGTTATATTTATACCCTTTACATCTTGGTTTTAAGTTTTACGGATAATCATATGAACGCTACCAACAACATAGCCCTTATTACAGGATCAAGTCAGGGAATAGGCGCCGCAACGGCAATAGCCCTTGCACAACAAGGGTATGATATTTGTGTTCATTACCATTCAAGTAAATCAGCCGCTGATCGAGTTAAACAAACTATTGAAGCGCTGGGCCAAAAAGCGATTTGTTTACAGGCGGATCTTAGAGTCGAGTCCGACATTACAGCCTTATTTAATAGCATTGATAACAAACTCGGAAAATTATCGTTATTAGTCAACAATGCAGGCATAGTAAAGCCACAATCGTGTTTAATCGACATGAATGCAGAACGTATCAATGATCTTCTGCAAACCAATGTTACCAGCTACTTTATTTGTTGCCGTGAAGCGATAAAAAGAATGTCCACTCAACACAAAGGCAACGGCGGCAATATTATTAATGTTTCTTCCGTTGCGTCGAAATACGGAGCCGCCTTCGAATACATCGATTATGCTGCGTCAAAAGGCGCAATAGACGCGCTTACAAAAGGTCTATCCATAGAACTGGCGGATCAAAATATTCGAGTAAACGGCGTTCGACCAGGCTTTATAGCCACTAAAATTCATGCTGACGGTGGAGAGCCCAATCGATTACAACGGCTGGCACCAGTTATTCCTTTAAAACGAGGCGGCAAGCCCGAAGAAGTCGCCAACGTAATTGCCTGGCTTGCCAGTGGACAATCCTCTTTTATGACAGGATCTCTCATAGATGTTGCTGGAGGAAAATAAGGTCAACTCACTCATATAAAGAATACTCTCTAGAGCGTGTTTATCATTCCAATTAAATCCTCTCATCACCTTATTTGCTCCCATAGTCACTCTATACCGTTATTCGTCGCAAACGCCTCGATTTAAGCGATTTCATTTGTCATCCTCACTCATAAGCTACGGAACGGATTACAATATGAACACTTTAAATAGCAGCCAAAAAGTATTTGAATTTAACCAATCACCGCCCAGTTTTCGTACGACCTACGCAAAAAAGCTTCTAAATGTTGCCGCTTATACTTGGGTTGTTACGGCTGTTATTGGTCAACTGTTTTTCGCGCTTTATGTCACCGTTGAGTTTTTATTCAGTGGGATAAAAGGAAATTTTTCTGAATGGAACAATCAATTACCCACAGGCTTCGTGCCCGGTGACACCTTAATTAACCTGGCCTTAATTCTACATATGTATCTTGCGGTTGGTATATTAATCGCAGGTGGTCTACAACTCTGGCCTCGTTTAAGAAATAATCACCCTATGTGGCATCGTTGGATAGGCCGGTTTTATATTACTGCGGTGATATTAACAGCATGTGGTGGCCTAATATTAACTTGGGGAGATGACGGTGGCGTTGGTGATCCAACACAACACATAGGAATTACCGGTAATGCTATTTTAATATTAGTTTTCGCAACACTTGCTGGCTTTACCGCTTATAAAAAACAATTTCATCAACATCGTTGGTGGGCGCTTCGATTATATTTAGTAGTAAATGGTGTATGGTTTTTTCGAATCGGACTGTCACTTTGGTTAATGATACACCAGGAACCAGTAGGGTTTGATCCAGAAACATTTACGGGACCAACATTAAGTGTCATTTCCTTCGCCAGTTATTTATTTCCATTGTTTATACTTGAGCTCTACCGACTTGTGCAACTTTACGGGCAAACAACAATGCAATACCTGGCTACCACTACAATGGTGTTACTAACCTTAGCCACTTTGGCCGGCTCTATTTCTGCAGCCATGATAATCTGGCTGCCAGAAATGTAGCTTTTAACTTCAGCTCTTTTATGTTGTTTATAATTGATTTACTCTTAACCCATGAACTCAACCTCACCACCCATAAAAAGAAATATAACAATGGTAGCCAAGCAGCTTTTAATCAGCTTGTTGATTGCAAATGCTATCGGTTTTTTATTGAGTTTTGGTTGGACAACTAGTACTTTTGGGTTGTTGCTTCGAGTATCGCTTATTGCCCTTATTGCACTTATCACTTTTACATTACTGGACTACTGGCCATCTAAATTACCTAAATGGCTTGCTCGTTGGGTTACACAGGTTGTAGGGGTTGCGATATCGGTTCCTGTTACCGTCTTTGTTATTTACTGGGTATCAACGGACTCCAGTGCACCTCCATTTTGGCAAGATGCCGATCGGTTACTGGGTTTTAACACCCTGACTTTTGTAGGATTACTGGTTGCTCCCTGGATTGCATTAACCGCATTAGTACGCCAAAAAGATGCCCTTGCCCGGCATCAGGCGCTGGCGTTTCAACTGGAGCGAAGTAAATTACAACAACAGTTTACCGAAGCGCGACATCGGCTGTTACAAGCACAGGTAGCACCACATTTCTTATTCAATACGTTGGCAAACATACAAGCCTTGGTAAATTCCGGCTCCTCACGTGCAGGTGAAGTCTTAAACAGTTTAACCGCTTATTTACGAGCTGCCGTTCCTCAACTCGACGAAAGCACTAACAGCTTCAATCAGGAACTAAAACTCACAAGCGCCTATCTTGAATTAATGCAATTACGTATGCCCGATCGGCTCACTTATGACCTGAGTATCGACAAATCGGTTTATAGCCTCACCTGCCCTGCTATGACACTCATGACGTTGGTGGAAAATGCCATTCGTCATGGAATTGATCCAAGTGAAAAAGGTGGGCATGTCCAGATCAATATTAATCTTAACAATGATCAGGTTGTTATTCAGGTTATAGATACAGGCGTTGGACTCCAGTATAAACGAAATGAAAACTCATCTACGCATTCAACAAATGATGGAACTGGACTCTCTTCACTGAGAGAACGCTTAAAGCTGAGCTTTAATAACAACGCACATTTACAGGTCTTTGAGCAACAACCACACGGTGTTCACGCTGAAGTGATTATTCCGGCCCAAGAGGCGCAAGTCTTATGAATATACCGCCGACAGCTTTAATTGCTGACGATGAACCGTTACTCAGAGAGGCCCTATCGCAATTATTGCTTAAAGTTTGGCCAGAACTCAACGTTGTCGCTATGGCACGAAACGGTCGTGAAGCAGTATCGATGTTTGAAACTCATCAACCCGATATTTGTTTTCTTGATATTCATATGCCAGGCACATCCGGTATAGAAGTCGCACAACACATTGGTACTCGCGCCCATCTTGTTTTTGTCACGGCGTATGATAAATACGCATTAGAAGCATTTGAGCATGGTGTGCTGGATTATCTGGTAAAACCGGTAGAACCCGATCGTTTAGCCGATACCGTAGAACGGTTAAAAGCACGAATAAAGGCTTCTCAACCAGCAATAAACAATGACGGCTTAATACAAGAGTTAATCGCTCAGCTTGAACCAAAAACATCAGCAAAACCATTACGTTGGATCCGAGCACAGTCAGGAAAGATCATGCGGTTAATTGCTGTTGAAGATATCGAGTTTTTACAGTCGGATCATAAATACACGCTCATTGCCTGGCGTGATGAACAACAACAGCCCGCTGAAGCCATCGTTCGCCAATCACTTAAACAATTAACACAGCAATTAGATGAAACCGTTTTTCGTCAAATACATCGTTCTGTAATCGTAAATTTAAACGCAGTTGCTCACATAAAATTTGAAGATAACGAAACAGCTCAAGTTCATTTAAAGCGTCGAAATAAAACATTACCCATCAGTCGAAAATATCTGCATTTATTCCGTCAGATGTAGGGCTATCATCATTTCCTTAATGAGAACTTATTTCGGGCAGTTCGCTTTTGAATGTTTAAAGCATATTTAGTTTATAGCGACTGCCACAGCAATAAAAATTCAACGCATAAATATAAATAATTCAGACACAAAAAAGCCGCTATAAAAGCGGCTTTTTAAAATTTGGTGGGTCGTGCAGGATTCGAACCTGCGACCAATTGATTAAAAGTCAACTGCTCTACCGACTGAGCTAACGACCCAAATTTGACTACCGAGAAACGTAATGAAACACGACAACAGGTGAAAACCTTGTTTTGTCTGCCCTGCTCGGTGAGGTGCGTATTATGCTGATTTTAAAAATTAAATCAAGGCTTTTTTCAAAAAAACTGAGCTTCTTTTGTGAGTTGTTGAAATTGTATGCAAAGCCGTAAAAAATCGTTGAAAAATCAACCGTTACAGTGCGCGCAGTTGCTCAACAACCTGTTTTATTTCGGCAATGGCTTCATCGATTTCTGACTCACTTGTAAAGCGGCCAACGCTAATCCGAATGGCGTTATGAGCCAGCTCATCGGCAACTCCCATGGCTTTTAAGACATATGAGGGCTCTACACTGGCAGAATTGCAGGCTGAGCCGGACGATACCGCCAGTTTATGCAGTGACATTAACAGCGTTTCACCATCAACCCCTTCAATACTGACATTTAATATGCCAGGCGCCGAGTTGTCCAAATCGCCATTTAGATAAATGCCATCCATTTCAGACAATGACTGCCAAATCTTCAACTTTAATTGCTTCAGTTTTACGGCTTCTTCCTGCAATAATTGACCGGCTTTATTGAACGCCAGCCCCATGCCAACAATTTGATGGGTCGGCAATGTACCCGAACGCATACCACGTTCGTGGCCACCACCATGAATAAGCGCATCCAGGCTGGTATCAGGACTTCTGCGTACATACAGAGCGCCTATGCCTTTGGGGCCATAAACCTTGTGGCTGGAGAAGGATGCAAAATCAATGTTTAACGCTTTTACGTCAAATGCGATTTTGCCTGCCACTTGTGCAGCATCCACATGAAATAAAACCTTATGCTTTTGGCACTTTTCAGCAATCGTGGCAATATCCTGAATAACCCCGGTCTCATTATTAACCGCCATAATGCTAACAAGAATGGTTTGATCGGTAATGGCCTGTTCTACTTGTGAGGGTGTAATTAAACCTTTCGCATCGGGTTTGAGATAAGTCACCTCAAATCCCTGCTGTTGTAGATAAATACAGGTGTCGATCACTGCCTTATGTTCAGTTGCTGCAGTAATAATATGATTGCCGCGACTTCGATTACGCAGGGCAACACCTTTTATCGCCAGGTTATTCGACTCAGTAGCGCCGGACGTCCAGACGATCTCTCGCGGATCAGCATTAATCAATTCAGCCACCTGATTCCGCGCAATATCGACCGCCTCTTCCGCTTGCCAGCCATATCGGTGTGAACGTGATGCAGGATTTCCAAACTCACCATCCAGAGTCAGAAATTGCATCATTTTTTCAGCCACCTCAGGATCAACTGGGGTAGTTGCGGCATAATCAAGGTAAATTGGTCGTTTCATAGATTTACAACGGTTTGTTTATAGACAGTCTGAATAACGTTTATCAACATAGTTAATCTGGGTGAACGTAATTCACCCAGATTAAAGTTCTCTAATCCTGTGCACTCTTTTCTACAGCTTGTGTCTGATGATGGGCATCACTTTTATTATTAACATACTCTTTAGCATCACCATTACCATCAAGAAAATCATCGGCATTTATTCCCGGAATAGGCACAGCCTCGACTTTAATATTGGCTTTTTCCAATGCCTCACGGCAAATTTTTAATTGCTGATCGACCGCTCGGGAATGTTGCAGCATATTCGAAATTACCTGCGCTACAGGATCATAGCTTAGAGAGCTTTCGCCGTAGGCTTCAAATCCAATCAATTGCTCTATACGTTTACGATGCTCAGGGTTTTCGCCGCTGCGATCTCGAACCACATGCCCCGGAATACCAATAACCGTCGCACACTCGGGGACATCTTTAATCACTACTGAATTAGAACCAACTCGGGCGCCTTTACCCACAGTAATCGGCCCGAGTATTTTAGCGCCGGCACCTATGACCACATCGTCTTCCAGAGTTGGGTGACGTTTACCCGGATTCCAGGTTGTTCCGCCCAGTGTTACCCCATGATACAAGGTACAGTCATCGCCAATTACAGCGGTTTCACCAATTACGATTCCAGTTGCGTGATCAATAAAAAAGCGTCTGCCAATGGTGGCTCCGGGATGAATTTCTACACCGGTAAACCAGCGTCCCAACATACCTAAAAAACGCGCCAGCCACTTAAAATTTCGCTGCCATAACCAATGCGTCATTCGATAATTCCAGATAGCCTGCATACCTGGATAACAGGTTAAAACCTCAAACCAGTTACGTGCAGCAGGATCACGCTCAAAAACACTGTTGATGTCTTCTTTGATTCGACTAAACACAAACTATCCTTCTTCTGAATTGAATTTTTTAATCGACGCCAGAAAGCCGCGCATTAATCGCACTTCACTGTCGGTGAGAGCGGCTTTATTAAACAGGCGCCTGAATCGCATTTGAATCATTTTTGGTTTAATGGGTTTAAAAAAGCCGGTAGAGGTCATTACTTGCTGCCAATGTTCAAACATCTGTTCCACCTGCTCACCACTGGCCGGAAGCTCCCCTTCATCATCAATAACAGGGTGATCGGTTTTTAACAGGTTTTCATCCAACGCTGCCAGCCGTAATTCATAGGCAATCAACTGGATAGCGGATGCCACATTAAGTGATGAGTAATCTGGGTTTGTCGGTATACACACATGGTAATGGCAAAGCGATAATTCTTCATTGGTTAACCCGGAGTTCTCAGTACCAAATAAAATAGCCACCGGTCTCTGGGTGGGATCTTTCGCTATTTTTTGCGCCAACTCGCGAGGCTCTAACATTGGCCATGGCAAGGTACGAGAACGCGCGCTGGTACCAACAATCAACTTATGCTCCGCAATTGCAGGCTGAATAGCATCGAACACCTCGGTTCGCTGCAAAATATCATCCGCTCGCGAAGCTCGTCGCGTAGCCTCGGCGCTCGGAAAATGCTTCGGATTAACCAGTCGCAAATGCTCAAGCCCCATCGTTTTTAGAGCACGAGCCGCCGCCCCAATATTACCGGGATGAGTGGTGTGAGATAACACAAAATGAACATCGTCTAACATCAATTTAAACCATTTTATCGATCAGCGAGCGCATTTTAGCAGAAGACATTGGCAATGCGGCAATTCTCTGACTCTATTACCCCATAAAAAACGGTTCTGAGATAACAAAAGATTTAAATTGGCCGTATCTTTTATTCAAATTAACAGTATCTTCTGCTAGACTCGCGCAAAATTTACAGATCAGTTATTTCTGGTCTGCGCTAAAATTAGCAAACGTTCTTATACAAGGTGGTCTCAACATGCATCCATTGCAAACAATTGCAGTCCGTGCTGCGCGCGCGGCTAGCGATACGATTATGCGCGCAACTGAAAACTTAGATAAAGTAAAAGCCGATGTGAAAGGACGTAACGATTTCGTTACCGATGTCGATCAAGCTGCAGAGCGTCGAATTATTGAGACCATTCAAAAAACCCACCCTGATCATGCCTTTCTGGCCGAAGAAAGCGGCGAATCATCCAATAACAGTGATGTTCAATGGATTATCGATCCTCTGGACGGCACCACTAACTTTTTACGTGGTATGCCACACTTTTCAGTATCCATCGCTGCGCAGGTAAAAGGAAAGTTGGAAGTTGCGGTTGTTTACGATCCGGTACGTGAAGAACTGTTTACAGCTTCTCGCGGCAGTGGCGCACAGCTTAACGGCAAGCGCATTCGTGTCAGCCAGGCCAGAAATCTCGAGCAAACGTTATTGGCAACCGGATTTCCTTTTCGCAGCGAAAAACAATTTGATGAATATATGACATTGTTCGGTCGCCTGTACCCGAAATGCGGTGATATGCGACGAGCCGGTTCTGCCGCGCTTGATCTAGCCTACGTAGCAGCCGGACGCTTTGATGGTTTCTGGGAGTTTGGTCTTAAATGGTGGGATATTGCAGCAGGAAGTCTGCTGGTATCAGAAGCAGGCGGTATGATCAGTGACTTTAAAGGCAACCCCAGCTTCCGAACGTCGGATTCACTACTAGCCGCCAACCCTAAAATATTTAAAGCCATGCTGAGTCATATGCGGTCCAAATAGACCTGCTTAGCTGGCAGTAAACGCAAAAGATGTAACATTTAACTGTTAACCTCGCTACATACCTACCAGAGAAAGCACCAATTGTTATAGATAAATAATTGGTGCTTTTTATAACTTTTAGTAATCAATCAACATAATCCCTCATTTTAGAGTGTGTTTAACCCCCTTCTACCGCTTATTTACCACAAATCTAATGACAATAGGTTTGTTATAACCAACTAATTTAGTCAGTTATTTACCCTAGTAATTTAGTCGGTTATAATAGGAGCCATTAAGTTGACGAGGTAACACTATGAAACTTACAACCAAAGGCCGCTATGCGGTAACCGCCATGTTGGATTTGGCCATACACGCCAAAGACAAGCCGGTTACATTACAGGACATTTCTGGCCGCCAGGGCATCTCGCTGTCTTATCTGGAGCAGCTGTTTGCGAAGTTACGTCGCAATGAGCTGGTAAAAAGCAGCCGTGGCCCGGGTGGTGGCTATCAATTACAAGAACCCGCCAGTGATATTGCAATATCGCGGGTCATTGATGCCGTCAATGAGTCCACCGATGTTACCGCCTGTGGCAGTAAAGGTAACTGCCATAACGGTCAGCAATGCATTACTCACGACTTGTGGTGCGAATTAAGCGAGCAGATTCACAGCTTTTTGTCGAGCATTACGCTGCAAACCGTTATCAACAAACAGCAAGCCAAAGAACAGGTCGAGCTGCTTGATAACCGCGAACAAAATAATACTTTTATCTTGTCGCAAGTAAGCTAAACGCTTTGCCATCTGATATAATTTGCGCCCCCAGAAATCAGGGCGCCCTAAATTAGCGTTAATAAATAACGTTGATAAAGAAATGTAACGGTAAAGTTAGAAAATTTGGCACTTTTAAAGAACGTTCTGACTAACCTGGGTTGGTTCAGAAATCAGGAGCAATGGTTAAATGTCTGAAGTCATTAACGAACGCATTGAAAAAGAATACAAAGCAGGCTTTGTAACCGAGGTAGACGCAGAAACAATGCCGCCCGGTCTCAATGAAGATGTTGTGCGTGCGATATCCGCCAAAAAAGGTGAGCCAGAGTGGATGCTGGAATGGCGCTTAAAAGCGTTTGAGATATGGAAAACCATGGAAGAGCCTGATTGGGCGCACGTTAACTTTCCAAAAATTGATTACGAAGAAATTTCATACTTTTCTTCGCCGAAAAGTATGGAAGATAAACCACAAAGCCTCGATGAAGTGGATCCTAAACTGCTCGAGACTTATGAAAAACTTGGGATCCCATTGCACGAGCAAGAAATACTTGCCGGTGTTGCCGTGGACGCCGTATTCGACTCGGTATCCGTTGCCACTACATTTCGTGCAAAACTGGAAGAAGCTGGCGTTATCTTCTGCCCTATTTCCGAAGCGGTTCATAAATACCCTGAACTGATTAAAAAACATTTAGGCACCGTTGTTCCCGTAAGAGATAACTTTTTCGCCGCATTAAACTGCGCCGTATTCAGCGATGGCTCTTTTGTGTATATCCCAAAAGGCGTGCGTTGCCCTATGGAGTTATCCACGTACTTCCGTATCAACGAAGCCAAAACCGGTCAGTTTGAACGTACCTTAATAGTTGCCGAAGAAGGCAGCCATGTTAGTTACCTTGAAGGTTGTACGGCACCCATGCGTGATGAAAATCAGTTGCATGCTGCAGTGGTAGAATTAGTGGCTATGGACAATGCCGAAATTAAATATTCAACGGTACAAAACTGGTACCCAGGTGATGAAAATGGCAAAGGCGGCATTTATAACTTTGTTACCAAGCGCGGTATTTGTCATACCAATGCCAAAATCAGTTGGACACAGGTAGAAACTGGTTCAGCAGTAACCTGGAAATACCCCAGCTGCATTTTAAAAGGCGACAACAGTATTGGTGAGTTTTACTCGGTTGCACTGACCAACAATTACCAACAAGCCGATACAGGTACCAAAATGATCCACCTTGGCAAAAACACCAAGTCGACCATTATTGCCAAAGGTATCTCTGCCGGTAAAAGCCAAAGTTCTTACCGTGGTTTAGTGCGCATGAGCCCAATGGCTGAAGGCGCCAGAAACTACACCCAGTGTGACTCGTTACTTATTGGCGATAAATGCGGCGCACACACCTTCCCTTATATTGAAAGTAAACACCCTTCTGCGGTTATTGAGCATGAAGCAACAACGTCAAAAGTCAGTGACGATCAAATGTTTTTATGCCAACAACGCGGAATCGATCCAGAAAAAGCCGTGTCTATGATTGTTAATGGTTTTTGTAAAGAGGTGTTTAAAGAATTACCTATGGAGTTTGCGGTAGAAGCCGGCAAACTGCTTGAAGTGAGCCTTGAAGGTTCCGTCGGTTAATTAACATTATTCAAATATCCACGATTCACACGCAAATATTACCAATTGCGTTGGGAAACTATCGGAGTAATAAAACGATATGCTGAGCATAAATAATTTAATTGCAGAAGTTGAAGGCAAAACCATTTTAAAAGGCTTAAACCTTGAAGTTAAGCCAGGTGAAGTTCACGCCATTATGGGACCTAACGGTGCCGGAAAAAGTACTTTAGGTAATGTACTTGCGGGACGTGAGCAATATAAGCACACCGATGGTACAGCAACACTGGATGGCAAAGATATTTTTGAACTTGAACCCGAAGAGCGTGCCGCAGAAGGTATGTTCCTGGCGTTTCAGTATCCGGTAGAAATACCCGGTGTCAGCAACCTGGAATTTTTAAAAGCATCAATGGACGCCATTGCCAAATACCACAAAGAGCCAGAAATGGATTCGGTTTCTTTTATGAAGCTAGCCCGTGAAGCCTGTAAAGCAGTAGATCTTGATCAAAACTTTTTAAAGCGTGGTGTCAACGAAGGCTTTTCCGGTGGTGAAAAAAAGCGTAATGAAATTATGCAAATGATGTTATTAAAACCTAAGCTTTGCATCCTTGATGAAACGGATTCCGGACTTGATATCGACGCCCTTCAAGTTGTCGCTAAAGGCGTTAATGAATTACGTTCGCGTGATAGAGCCTTTGTTGTCGTAACCCACTACCAGCGATTACTGGATTATATTATTCCTGATTACGTTCATGTATTGGCCGACGGTAAAATTGTTAAATCAGGTGGAAAAGAACTGGCCGTAGAACTTGAGAAAAAAGGTTACAGCTGGTTAGAACAAGAGGTTGCATAATGTCTGATAATTTAGATTTTATACAGGATGCAAAACAACTTGCTCAGTCGCTAGAAAAGCAGACAGCTACGAGCTGGTTATCGGATTTCAGAAAACAACAGTTAGCCCTGTTTTCTGAAAAACCATGGCCAAGCCGTAAAACAGAACACTTTAAATACAATAACCTGACAAGTCTGGTTAAAGAGTCGTTTAATCAATCCGTTGATAAAACAACCACTATTGATTCACTGGATCAAGCGGCAAAACTATCCGAGTTAAATGCTGATACTTTAGTATTCATTGATGGTCATTATTCGAAGCAACACTCTTCGATTCAAGAAAACAAGATTACTTTTTACAGTGAAGCGAATGATGAACAACAAGAGTTTATAATTAACCAGCTTGGCCAGGCAAATAGCGCAAAAAATTTATTCAGTCTGCTCAACGGTGGGTTAACTCAAGATGGTGTTTTATTAGAGTTTAATAAACAGTCATCGGACAAACCTGTGCATATCATTCATATTGGCAGTGCTGCAGCGGAAAACAAAACGGTTGCATCTAACTTGATAGTTAAACTGGATGAGTTAGCAGAAGCCACGGTTATAGAGCAATTTTTAAGCCATGATAATAATGCTACGACTGCATTATATAACCAGATGACGCAATGCGTTATTGGCAATGGCGCAAAATTAAACCATTATCGACTGCATCTTGAAGAAGAACATACCATTCATATGGGACAGCTTGATTTTTGGCTTAACCGCGATTCTCAATTGAACAGCTTCCACGTAGGCCTTGGCGGTAAAATAAAACGGCTGGATATTAATGTTTATCATCAACAGTCTGGTTCTCATGCTGATTTAAACGGTATATATCTGGCAAAAAACAATCAACAAGTTGATTACCACACCAATGTTGAACATCGAGTGGCTAATTGCACCTCACAAGAAGTATTTCGAGGTTTAATTGGTGGTTCCGCTAAAGCTGTATTTAATGGACGCATTCACATATATCAGGATGCTCAAAAAACTCTGGCTGAACTCAGTAATAAAAATTTATTGCTGTCGAATAAAGCCGAGATTAATACCAAGCCAGAACTTGAAATTTACGCTGATGACGTTCGTTGTGCCCACGGTGCAACCGTTGCTCAAATGGATGAAACAGCGTTATTTTATTTACTCTCTCGTGGCATTCCTAAACACAAAGCAGAACTTATGTTGAGCTTTGGTTTTATAAACGAACTGTTAGGTAACTTAAAACATGCCTCTGTCGCAGATTATCTGCGCCCTATTCTGGCCAAACTTTTTGAGCAGTCGGTTTAATGACTGCTCTATTTAATGACTGAAAGCTTCTGGACTTAACTATGAATGATGCACTTGCCAAAAATATCAACGCCATAGATTTCGCGTCAATAAGAAAAGACTTTCCTATTCTTGATCAGGACGTGAATGGCTACCCGCTGGTTTATCTTGATAATGCGGCAACCACACAAAAGCCTCAGTCAGTAATTCAGTCATTGAAAAATTATTACTCGCGTAATAACTCTAATGTTCATCGTGGTGCTCACACTTTGAGTGATCGGGCAACGGCAGACTTTGAAAACGCGCGTGTCGAGGTTCAACATTTTGTTAATGCGTCAAAGCGTGAAGAAATTATCTGGACTCGTGGTACCACCGAAAGTATCAATCTGGTTGCTCAAAGCTACGCACGGCCACGATTAACAAACAAAGATATAATTATAGTTTCCGCGATGGAACACCATTCCAATATTGTTCCCTGGCAAATGGTTTGTGAACAAACTGGTGCGACGCTTAAAGTCATTCCTGTTAATGATCAAGGCGAGTTAGACTTAAGTGCATTTCAGGATATGCTTAGCGAACAGGTAAAAATGGTTTCCGTTGGTCATGTATCCAATGCACTTGGCAGCATTAATCCTGTTAAAGAAATTATTGAAGCGGCTCACGCCGTTGGTGCTAAAGTAATGATCGACGGCGCACAGGCGGCTCCTCATTTTGCAATTGATGTTGTCGATCTGGACTGTGATTTTTATGCCTTTTCGGGTCATAAATTGTTTGGTCCAACCGGCATCGGTGTTCTTTATGGTAAAGAATCGCTACTTGAATCCATGCAACCATATCAGGGCGGTGGTGAAATGATCGAAGTGGTGAGTTTCGATAAAACCACATTTAATCAATTACCCTACAAGTTTGAAGCCGGAACACCCAATATTGCCGGAGCAATAGGACTGGGTGCCGCCATTCAATATCTGAATCAATTTGATCGCCTTGAGTTACAACGCTATGAAGACGGTTTACTTGAATTAGCCACAGAACAGGCGCTTGCCACTGACGATATAAAACTGGTTGGCACAGCAAAAAATAAAACTGGCGTTCTAAGCTTTCTAATTGAAGGTACACATCCGCACGATGTGGGCACACTACTCGATCAACAAGGTATCGCAGTTCGAACGGGTCATCATTGCGCTATGCCTATTATGAAACAATTTAATATACCAGGAACCATAAGAGCATCGTTTTCGTTTTATAACAATCAGCAAGATGTTGAACGATTATTTGCAGCCATTAACAAGGTTAAAACATTTCTGGTTTAGGAGAGGTTATTATGTCAGTAGAAACTTTTTCACTTCAAAATATCGACCTTTCGATGACGGAAAAAGCGATTCGACACTTCCATCGTCAGTTACAAAGTCGCGATGAATCGGCCGTTAGATTGACCGTAAAAGAAAGTGGTTGTTCCGGCTTCATGTATGAAATGGACTTTGTTAATCAGGCAGAGCCCGATGATCAAGTGTTCACATTTGACGATATTAATTTATTCGTATCAAAACAGGCACTACCGATTTTACAAGGTACAGAAATAGACTTTGTTACCGAAGGGGTTAACAGTAATATTCAGTTTAATAATCCCAACGCTAAAGCCATGTGTGGTTGCGGCGAAAGCTTTACTCTTTAAACCGATCCATTTTTGAGGCGTATTTAATGGAACGACAAATGGTAGTAACCCAGCAAGACTGTCCTGCAAGACTGGTTCCCGCTGGTACCAAAATATCCATACCGAAAGACACTTTTGTAACCATCACGCAGGCGCTTGGTGGAAATTATACAGTTTCTGTTAATGGTAATCTGGCAAGAATTGATGGCACAGATGCCGGTGCAATCGGAATGAAAGCGCAAGCCTTCGATTTTAAAGCACCAGAAGATGGCAGCATCGATGATGATCAAGTATGGCAAGCATTAAAAACAATTTTTGATCCTGAAATACCCGTTAACCTCGTTGATTTGGGACTGATTTATTCAGTCAAAATCGATCAATCAACCCATGTTGTGGATATCGATATGACATTAACAGCACCCGGCTGTGGCATGGGTCCTGTATTACTCAGTGATGTTAAATATCGAGTTGCCAAAGTACCTAATGTTAAACAGGTGAATGTTGAACTGGTGTTTGATCCGCCATGGGATCGCGATAAAATGTCCGATGAAGCCAAGCTTGAAACAGGCCTGTTCTTTTAATTATTGACTAAAGACTTTCTCCGTTATGACAAATCCTTTTGGCACAACCATTACAAGCTCCGATATTGTTGAGGACTTAAGCTTTTTTGATAGCTGGGAAGATCGCTATCGCTACATTATTGACCTTGGTAAACAGTTACCCGCTATTGATGAGTCACTAAAAACCGATGATCGATTAATTCAAGGCTGCCAAAGTCAGGTATGGCTGGAACCCTACTACCACAATGGCGTATTAAGCTTTGATGTGGACAGTGACGCGCACATCGTAAGGGGATTATTGGCCATGGTAATGAGTGCATATAATAATAAGCCTCCCGCCGAAATTCAGGCGTTTGATATTGACTCATTTTTTAATGATATAGATTTAGTGAAACATCTGAGTCCAACACGAGGCAATGGCTTAAGAGCCATGGTGCAAAAAATTAAAACCATCGCACAAAGTAACGGCCCTTCTTAATATTAATGCCCAGAATACTTATGCCCGGCTATAAACCGGGCATTTTTTATCTTATCATCCACTTCAAACTCACATTGCAAGTATCATTTAATCAAACTGTATTGCTTTGAATAAGTATATTCTTGCAAACCAAAATGGCCATAGTTATAACTGTAGGTTGCATTCTCACCATCAATGCGGCTGCTGTGGCGACCACCTACGGTGCAAGTTCCCGTTGAACAAATGATTTGATCCACCCAACTTTTAATTGAATAAACACGTCTCGCAATTTTTTTACCGGCTAACCAGTCTAAAAAAGGACTGCTAACCGATAAACCATGTTTACCACAGGTCGAATTCCAGACATTGTAAGGATAACGTCCACAACTCCATAAACCACGATAGGCTCCAGCAACACCTACAAAGGTGTCCACTTTATTACTAATGTTTAACTTAATAATTTGCTGAGCCGCCAAAGTTACGCCCATGGAATGACCAATTACATCTATTTTGCCGGTGCAGGATCGATTAATGGCATCTAATAATGCATTTTTAACCGGCGTTTCTTCCGAACCTGAATGATTGTTACAAGACGCGCACGACTTACTACCCCAGCTAGGCCTTAAGATATCGGACGATTTATAACCTTTATTGCGTAAATGATTATAGGTGTTAGCCCAGTCGGATGGATAACCAGTATTACCATGTACCAGTACTACCGAATCTCGACATGCCGAGTGAGCCAATGGAACAACTAAAAAAACTAACAATATCCCCAACAGACGCATAATTTTTCTCCTGTTTTATGGTTGCACCATCAGCATTAGAGAAAAAATTAAGTTGTGACTACTGTACTTTGGTATTAATTTATCAGACAGGTCATCTAGACTTTGGTATCAGCCAGAATGAAGCAAACCATGTTTGTATAATTCGTTACAGACAAGTTAATTATGTTGCATCTGCACGTCTTTAATTCGAACTCAGGGTTCAGTAAGAGTTATGATTGCTTGTTGATAACCAAGGTTACTTCGCCAACTGTAAAGCCAAACTTAGTTACCCTGGCTTTATTAATAACCGTGTTTTCATCAATCATGTACATCCAGTCATCAAATGCCACATCGTATGTATCACCATCCACTTCTAAGCGCATGGTGTACTGCCAGTTTAACGCATAACCTGAAACACGACCTATCGCCTTCCCCACTACATCATCGGCAGTACCTGTGTATCGATTATTACCAAGATTGATAATGGTCCAGATTCTTTTTTCTGTTTCCCCATCGGCATAATAGAAGGTTTCATCCAATATACCTTTATCATTTTCCCAGTGCCCTGTCATTTCCACGTTAAAACGACGAACAACTTTGTCGCTGTAATTTTGAAACATGCCCGTCGCTGTTAACTCACCTGTAAAAAATGTTTGTAGATCAAATTCTGGCTTTGTTGAAGAATAATCACTTAGAGATGTACTGCAACCAGCTAGTAAGCTTATGCTGAAAGCTACTAAAATTAAACGTAATTGTATGAAGTTGCTGAGGGTTGTATTCGTCAAACTTATATTCATAAGTATCACCTTTTAATGTTCAATAACTTCTTACGTAAGCTTTTGGCAGATGTATCTTCGGCCAGCCAGATTGATAAAAAGCAGTTAGCAAACCTGGGGTCTTCAATATTGCCAATTGCCTTTCCATTATATGAAAAAGCGGAACGATTAGTTTCTGCTACATGAACCGTTAAGCTATCGCCCTGTTTTAAGTTCGGCCAGATAGACAGCAGCTGTCTCGACCAATCCTTTTTATTAGAACAATATTCTGACTGCCCTATTTTTAATGATGCCCATTCATCCATGGTGGTTTCCATTAAATCATCTTTATCAATATCAATATCGTAGGTTATGGTTAGCTCAATTGGCCTGTGGGATTTATAATCACCGTTAAATGAATCCGTTGATCTGAGCTTGGCATCATAAATTTTAATTCCCCACCATGTATAGATACCCTGACCAATGGTGTTTAATCCTGAATCAGAGGCTACCGCATTACTCGATAGAAAACTGACTACAAATAAAGTTACAACAAATAAACTTGCCGTTAGTATTTTCAAGAAGCCTCTATCAGTTGTATAGTCCTGTTTAGAGTTAAGAGAACATATTATATTCATTTGGATTTCTCTCTGTGCAAAGTAACCAGATTATTTGGCTGCTTTTTATAAAGACTGCTAAATGACCACATCATAAACAACCAGCTTAACGATAAAATAATGTAGGCGTATGTATCCACAAACATAATCGCCTCAAATTGCTGTCCTGACCAATAAGCAACTGGGCCGAATATAGCCCCTCCAATCATGGCATAGTACTTATTTTCCATTAACCAGCTTAAACTTACCGTCAATGATGCAGAAAAAATCACCCACAAACTGATAAGCCACAAGGGTATTGATATCGAAGCGCCACTAAAATATAAAATTCCCAGATAATAAAGAATACTATCGACAATCAGTCCTATAGCAACAAATTGGAGTGTTAACTTAATACGCCGTTTACTCCAGGGCTCAACCAGATACAACCAAAAAATAATACCAATATTAATTAAAAGAGCCCTATAGTCATGAAAGTAGGCGCTGCATAGCCATCCCAACTGAAATACCACAAAGTTATTAATAACCTTTGAGGTTGGTAGTTTATAAGGAACACCATGACTAATCATACAATCCACTATGCGTTGGTGGTTTTTTTAAATACAAAATGAGCAACGTCAATTTTATTTTGTAAAAAACCACCTTCACAGTAATGAAAATAAAAATTCCAAAGCCGCTTAAACTTATCATCGTAGCCAAACGGCTTTATTTTTTGCCAATTATTATTAAAAGACACTCGCCATGCGTTTAATGTTTTTGCGTAATCATGACCAAAAGCTTGAAAATCAATTGGCAACAAGGTCGTATTGTTTTTTACCGATTCATAAACAACTTGCTTACTGGGTAAAGCCCCACCCGGAAAAATGTATTTCTGGATGAAGTCGGTGCTATTTTTGTAACTATCATAACGTTCATCTTCAATTAAAATAGATTGAATCAACATACGACCACCGGGATTCAGACGTTCAGCGCAAATTGAAAAATATTCGTCAAAATACCGATGACCAACGGCTTCAATCATTTCAACAGATACTAATTTATCAAATTTTCCTGTTAAATCACGGTAATCACTTTTTAATAAGGTGATTTTACTGGTTAATCCAGAAGCTTCTACCAAGTCACTGACATATCTGTATTGTTCCTCGGAAATGGTAGTTGTTGTGACATAACAGTCATAATGTTTTGCAGCGTAAATAGCCAGTGCGCCCCATCCGGTGCCAATCTCAAGCAAATGCTCTCCAGGTTTTAACTGTAGATTGTCGCAAATCACCTTCAGCTTATTTAATGAAGCCTCATGCAATGTTGACTGCTCACTAGGATAAATAGCTGATGAATACAGCATGGTAGGATCTAAAAATCGGGAGTAAAGCTCATTACCCAAGTCATAATGCGCAACAATATTCTTTTTTGCCTTTTTTCGGGTATTAGTGTTTAAGAGATTAATAATTGGCTGCAACGGCTTTTTCAACCAGTTAAGCTTATCTTCTATATCATTAATAAGATCAAGATTTATTGAAAAAAACTCGATGACTTTTGTCACATCAGGGGAATCCCACCAGCCTTCAATATAAGATTCACCAGCACCAATACTACCGCCAAGAATAAGGCGCGAGTAAAACCGTGTATCATGAATAAATATCGTTGCTTCAAATTCATTATTGTTACCAAACAGGAATTCTTTATGCTCGGAATTCCTGACAGTTTCAACAACTTTAACTTGGCCATGGCGAATGCGGTTAAAGAAAGCAAACACCAGTTGACGAGACAGCCGAGTTAAGGTCATGTCTATGAAAGAGCTTTTCTTGTTAATTTTATCTGTAATCAACCGAGATTCTGCCACGGTTACTCTCCACTACTTGTTATATTTAGGATGACTGTAAAAAGGTATACGTTTAAAAATCAATTTTAGAGCTTGCCAGTAGATACCGATTAACCCATGTAAAGATAAAAAGGGCTGACGCCTAATCCCTCGATTAAACTGCTTTGAGGTAAATGGAAGGCAAGAATAATTATAGGACGCTGTAAAGACGGTTTTAGTATCACGCAATAGCGTTAACCCAAAGGTCAAATTAGAGCGGCTGACCTGTGAATGCCATTGATAAGCCATATCCAAGTTATTAAATGGTGACACATGGAAGGACTTATCACTGCTCCATTTTTCCAGTGCACCATTCTCAGTGAGCTTTCGAGTATAAATATGCCGCTCATTCCAGGGAGTATTACTGACTTCTGAAACCAGATAGCTGAGTTTCCCATCGATATAAACATAATATTGCGACAAAGGATTAAATAGCATGCCAAGACATCGCCAGTGAGCCAGCAAACACACATTAACCGATTGTTCACTTGTCACGTCAAAATTTTCTTTCGATTTAAGGACTTCTATTACCTTTTGTTTCAAGGTTAAACTTTTCGGCTTAACTTCTTTTAAATAATCGGCAGGATAAAAAGAGTAGAGCCAGAACTTATTTACTTTTAACAATTTAGAAAAAGAATGAAGTTGCTCAATATCATCCAGATCAAGCAATGGCATGAACATCTTGTACTTAAAGCCATGTGGCTTAGGTACAAAACGCTGATGGAAGACATTGCCATTGCAAAATGAACTAAAGGATTTCAATATTAACCCCCAGTCCATTAACAACATCCAGCGCACTTCGTATACCATCTTCATGAAAGCCGGCATACCAATAGGCGCCACAAAACCACATATTGTTGACGCCATTAATCGTGCTTCGTAGTTGTTGTGCTTCAATGGTTCCACGAGTGTATACAGGGTGAGAATATTGATAACGACCTAAAATTTTATCCGGGTTTATACGATCAGTATCATTCAAAGTGACGACAAATTCAGTATCTGTTGTCAACTGCTGCAAAATATTCATACTATAGGATAATGTGGGAGACTGAGATGCATCATTCCTGATTTTATAATTCCAGCTTGACCAGGTACTTTTAAGCTTTGGTAATAAAGTGGTGTCGGTATGCAAAACAACTTCATTATCACTGTAATTTAATCTACCCAAAACATTTTTTTGATGTTCACTGGCTTGGTTTAATAGCGCTAGAGCTTCATCACTGTGACAAGCAAAGATCACTTCATCAAATATTTGTGATGACCCATTTTGTTGAACAGCAATACCATCAGATTGAGATACTACTGATTCAATATTTGAATTAAGCTGCAAATGGAAATTTTTGCGATTAAGAATCTCATCAACATATTGTTTAGAGCCACCTTTTACCACAGACCATTGTGGTCGATCATTAATATTTAACAGCCCATGATTTTTAAAGAAACGAAGAAAATAAAGCGCTGGAAAATCTTCCATTTGTGCCAGACCACTTGACCAGATAGCTGCACCCATTGGTATTAAATATTTTTCTGAAAAGTGCTTTGATAATCCAATCTGCTTTAAATACTGCCCCAGGGTAACCGACTCATCAAGACTTTGCTCCAGCAACACCTGCTTGGATCGTTTATTAAACGTTAGTATGTCTCGAATAAGTCGCCAGTGCTTTATACTCAACAAATTCTTCTTCTGGGCAAATAATGTCATCAGCGAGCCACCGCTGTACTCTAAGCCAGACTCATCACAACTTACTGAAAACCCCATTTCCGTATCAATTGAGTCAACAGACAATTGTTTTAGCAACCGATTAAAATTTGGGTAAGTCCAGTCATTAAATACAATAAATCCTGTATCTATATCAAACTCACCTTCATCAACGACCACTCTTTTTGTTGCTGTGTGCCCGCCAACATAATTATTCTTTTCAAATAAAGTTATATCGTAATCGTGTTGCAAATAATGCGCACAGGCCAACCCGGAAATACCACTGCCAATTATCGCTAGACGTTTCATTTTTCAACCATTCCTTTACCTAACTTATAACGCAGACTTGATGGCAACTTACCTAGTGTTTTTAATATAAACATAAATAGCCAAGGAAAATTGATTTGCTTTTTCTTTTTCATTAAGCCTTTTACAATGATGTCAGCAGCCTTATCACTGGTTATTTTAAATGGCATATCAAAATCATTTTTATCGGTTAGTGGTGTTTCCACAAAACCGGGATGGACAATTGAAAACGCAATATCTGGATGGCTGAGCTGTAAAGATTCATAAAAATAACTTAATGCCGCTTTACTGGCGCCATAAGCTTCTCCTCTGGGCATGGCAAAAAAGTGGGCAGAGCTACTGACCACGCAGTATTGCTTAACTGACCACTTATTCTCATTCAAAAATAACTTCGCAGCACTAATGTTTGCGAAAAAATTAATATCGAATACACGCTTGATTAAATCAACATCTACCAATCCGTTTTCCATGTACTCACAGGTTCCAGCATTAAGTATCACAGTATCAATGGAGTCAGATAACTTATTAGCAACGTCATCCCAGCCTGAATCGTCACTTAAGTCCGCTTCTACAGGTATAAAGTTGTCTGGGTATTTCGTTTTAATGTCATTCAGCTTATCTTGATTACGAGCAATCCCATATACTATTGCTCCCTGCTTTAATAATAAGTGGGTTATCGACAAACCAATACCCGATGTTACTCCGGTTATCACTATGTTTTTATTAGCAAAGTAGCATGCTTTTACATCATTTTTATTTAAGTCACTCATTGGCCTGCCTTTGCTTTAGTAAACTTAATCACCTTGCCAATAAGTGGAAGATGTTCGTATAACATAGCACCCAGATCGTAATAATCTTGATGATGGGTAATTTTTTGATCAAATATTAAACGAGACACGCCATCAAAGGATATCAATTTCCCCTTGTTTAGACGGCTATGTGAGAACTGCATACTCCATTGTAAATACGCTTGATCATTCGCTACCATGGCATCATTAATGGTTATTGAGTAATTGTTTATATTTTGATACATATGAGCCATATAAGACTTTACCCTCTCTAGCGACTCTAACTTATGCAGCGGATCAGAAAACACGATAGAGTCACTGTAAACATCATCAAGCAGATGCAAGTTACCACTGTTTAATTGGCTATAAATATCAATAAATCGATTAATTAATATTGATGAATCATCATTTTGCAGCGAGTTGTCTATACTTGAAATATTCATAATTCAAATCTATCGTTAATTGTCATTGTAAGTTCAATCCAATAATTCATTACTCTATTCCCATATTCTTTCTAATCAATATGTTTACATCACCAATGACTTATTGTGGTTCGTTAGCAGCTGATTTAGCGGACTTAAAACTGTCTATGGCCAGTTTACGAGTAAATTTCAGATCCACCATTGGCTTTTCATAATTTTGTAAAGCTTTCTTTTCAAATTTATGAATATCCGAAGTTTCAAAGCCTTGAAGTTCTGTAACCCACTTACGTATAAACTCAGCTTTTGGATCAAATTTTTGTTGTTGACTGGCAGGGTTAAACACTCGAAAATATGGCGCAGCATCGGTTCCTACAGAAGCACTCCACTGCCAACCACCATTATTACTGGCAAAGTCATAATCAAACAGCATTTGCGTAAAATAAGCTTCACCTTCGCGCCAGTCGATCCACAGGTTTTTAGTCAGAAAACTAGCAACAACCATTCTTAACCTGTTGTGCATCCACCCAGTTTCATTCAACTGCCGCATTGCCGCGTCTACAATTGGAATGCCTGTATTACCTTGTTGCCAGCGTTTTAATTGAGCATCATCTTTGTTCCAGTTGATATACTTATCAACTGAGTTAAATGCTTTTCCCTGACAAACATGAGGAAAATGCCACATAACTGAACGATAAAAATCGCGCCATAAAAGTTCATTAAGCCATGGTTTTGAATACTCTTTATCGCTGTTTGAAGCAACTTCAAAACATCGCCTAACCGAGAGCGCTCCCACCGCCAATGCAGCTGACAACTTAGAGGTTCCGGGTACATAAGGATAATCCCTATCATCCTTATAATCTTCAAGTTTTGACTCTAAAAAACCATCCAGCTGATTCGCTAAAAAATTTTCATCAATATTGGGTATATTCAAAGACGTTTTAATGTCTGGTATTGGATCTGAGCCAGTATTTATAACGTTAAAATTTTGAGCATCACGTTTATCAGGGATCGAGTAGCAATGAACGGGGTTACTATCAAGGTATGTATAGCAAGCTTTAGAAAACGGCGTAAAAACTTTAAAAGCTGAATTAGACTGGGTTGTTATTTGCCAGGGTGCAGTAACTGAATCCCCCACATATCGATGACATTTAACTTGACTTAAATGCTCGACAACCAGCTTATCACGTCGGCGTTCATTAATTGGGTACTCAATATTAAAATGAATCTCATCCACACCTTGGGACTTACAAACTTCAGAAAGAGCGTTTGCTGAATTATCAAACTGACCTATCGACTTAACGATCAATGGAATATTTAACTGCTTAAGGCTTTTTTTAAGTTGCAGTAAAGCTTTTATGATTAATGACCGCTGGTTGTTTCCTACTCCATGATTATCCCATTGCTGTTCACTAAGCAAATAAAGAGCAATAACCTGATCATCCTTGCGGTTGCATGCATGGTGTAATGCTGGATTATCATCCAGTCTTAAATCATTACGAAACCAAACCAACTGAACGCTCATTACAAATCACCTTTAGTGGGTATCAACACGGATGGCCAATTCTTTAGGATAAGGGCTCAAAAATGATTGGTTTGAAATATAATCATCGGGGAACTTCTTAAAATGATGATTGAGTAAGGTTAGAGGCGCCATAATAGGTTCAATAGACTTTCTATAATCTATGATGCATTTAGCCAACTCCTGACGATCGCTTTTATCAAGCTTGTTCTTTAAATAACCCTGCAAATGCATCAATACATTTGTATTATTTTTGCGAGATGCGACTTTCTTAAAACCCATCATCAAGTGCGAAAAATAACGACTCGCTTCCTTTTCTATATTCGTCTTATTGATTGAAGCGACAATTGGACCAAGATGCCGATACGTTGGCTGACAGTGCGCCAGTAAGTTGAGTTTATGACGAGCATGAAACGCTTGAAGTTTAGATACAGTTAAACCATTAGCCAGCAACTGCTGCCATTCATGGTAAATAAATACTCGTTTAATAAAGCTGTCTCTTAATAATGGATCGTTTAAACGGCCATCTTCCTCCATGGGTAAATCAGGTTTTAATTGCTTAACTCTTGCCGCAAATATCCCCATTCCTTTGCGTTCTGCCTGATCTTTATCGTTATAAACTCTGACCCGTTCCATACCGCAACTGGGTGATGCCTTACACAATATATAACCTGACATCTGATTCAACTGATCTAGGTGCTGATCGGCGTAATCCGCTAGTGGTTGGGTAAAATCACCTTCTTCGCCATTACTGAATACAGCTCTAGGACTTGCGATATCGCCGACTAATCTTAACGTTTTACGAGGGGTACCCATGCCAATCCCAACTTCAGGGCAAAGCGGTGTAAACTCGACAAACTGTGACAATAGCTCGCTGCAAAACCGGCTGTTTTTGTGACCGCCATCAAAGCGTACCTTTGCACCGAGCAAACAGTGACTAATACCAATGCGTACCATTTATTACCTGCCTTCACCCAACAATAAACTTGCAGTCTATAGACTTCATCTTCTCAATAATCCGATGAAGCCTTACTATCTAATCTTTAATGTAAGGTGATACGGTAACTTTTGCAAAATGGATACAAAAAGCTATAAGCAATATCAATTATTTTTTCAGGTAAGCAATTAATCCTATTATTGTTAACAACAAACAATGGTTCTACTTAGTCAACTGTCGCTCTATCCAACGATTAATTTGTCTTTCCAATATGCCAAGTGTGACGGGACCATTAGCTAAAATTTCATCGTGAAAGGCTCTTATATCAAATGACTGACCTAACGCTTTTTCAGCCTTTTTGCGCAGCTCAACAATTTTAATTTCACCCATTTTGTAAGATAGCGCCTGGCCTGGCCAGGCAATATAGCGATCAATTTCTGTTCTGACATTATGCTTAGATAACGCCGTATTTTGCTCCATAAACTTAATGGCTTTTTCACGACTCCAGCCTTTAGAGTGCATACCGGTATCCACAACCAGGCGAATTGCACGCCACATTTCATAAGTTAAGCGACCAAACTGACTGTATGGATCTTGATAAAAGCCTGCTTCAATCCCGAGCTTTTCACAATAGAGTGCCCATCCTTCGCCGTAAGCAGACAAATAGGAATCGCGACGAAACTTGGGTAAGTTGCTTAGCTCTTTGGTTAAGGCATTTTGTAAATGATGACCTGGTACGGCTTCGTGCAAGGTCAATGCTTCAAGTACATATAGTGGGCGTTTGTTCAGTGCGTAGGTGTTAACCCAATAGGTGCCTGATCGATGACTGTCCAGTGGCGCACCTACATATCTTCCTGTTGTATAACGAGGAGCTATCGCATCGGGAACCGGCTCGACACCGTATGGTTGACGCGGAAGTTTTGAGAAGAATTTTGGTAATTTTCCATCCATTTTTTTAGATATATACGCGGCTTCTTTCAATAACTCTTCTGCACTGGAGGCATAAAATTGAGGATCCGTTCTCAAGTAATGAATAAACTGCTCAAAATTACCCTCAAAACCCGAAGCCTCAATCACTTTGTCCATTTCAGCCCGAATTCTGCGCACTTCTGACAGACCAATATTATGAATCTCGTTCGCTGACAAATTTAATGTTGTGTAATACTTAATCTGTGACTGATAAAACTGACGGCCGTCTTTAATTTGCTCAATAGCAATAGAGTCACGACCATGAGGCAAGTAATCCTGCACTAAAAACTGAATAAAAGACTTTACCGCTGGTTGAACGTTATTGTTAATCGCCTGCAAAGCTCGCTTGGTCAAGTGCTCGGCTTGCTTTTCAGGCAAAACCTTTGACAATTGTTGCAACGGTTTCGCCAGTGGGTTTTCCGAGGCTTTGTCGGTAATCAGTTTTTCTAGCGGCTTTTCAAAGTCCACTAACACTATTGCAGGCATTACTTTATTTATGGCCACAGCGCGTTTTAGATTCAGCTGCCACTGATGCAAGAAATCTGGAATGCTTTCCAACTTTTCAATGTAAAATAGAGCGTCCTGTTCATTCTTTATCAGCGTTATATCGCCTAACCTGAGTAAGTCAAAATAAAACCCGGTATCCCCTTCCATTGGAAACAAATGTTTATCATAAATTATATCGTTTATTTCCGAAGTGACGTTAAATCGGAACATGTCGGCATTTATTTTTTCGTCCTCAGACAATTCGCTATAATCTATTTCGGTCAATCGTTGCAAAAAGCCGTCTAGTTTCGCTTGATGTTGTTGAAAACCAGCTTCAGAGAGATCTCTAAAGCCACCTTTTCTCATGTCTTTATCAGGATGCTCAACACTTGGATAGCGTTGCTTCTGGTAACGGGAATAGTCACTAAAAATACTGTGAAGTTGCTCGACAGTCTTATTCGATTCTGTTGTTGTAGGTGCTGCAGCCCCTAAAATGCCAATATTTGCAAATAAAATAAATAACCACAGGTACTTTCTCATTGTTATCACCAAATTTATAATAGTCGTTCAGACCATTGTAAATTTCATAGTGAAGCCGTCAAGCTAATGTTAAATCAACGTCAAATCGAATCGTTTTGCGAACAAGGCTTCCTTGTATTGCGGCAGTTTTGCCCAGCAGCCACCAGGCAGCACATTTTAGAGCTTAGTAAGAAGCACTTAGACGACCGAGTGGTTCCTTATGAGCTGGAGTCTGAATTGCAGTACCCAGGGGCACCAAACGCTGCATCCAATGGTGGGCAAACTATACGACGACTGAAACAGGCCTACGACAGAGCGCCTACATTTGCGAGTTGGGCTACCAATAACGAGTTATCAAGCATTCTTGAACAATTATTAAAAGAGCCGGTCTATCTGGTGCGAAGCCACCACAACTGTGTGATGACCAAGCAACCCAGATTCAGCAGCGACAGTCTATGGCATCAGGACATTCGGTACTGGCGATACAGCCAGCGCGAGCTGATATCTGCCTGGCTAGCATTGGGTGACGAAACAATAAATAATGGTTGCTTACAGGTAGTTCCCGGTTCGCACCGATTAAGCTTTTCAGCCGAACAATTCGATGACGATTCATTCTTCATTAAGCAGCTTGATGAAAATCAACGATTATTACAGCAAAAACAATACATTGAACTTGATGCCGGTGACCTAGTGTTGTTTCATTGCCGTTTATTGCATTCTGCGACCCGAAACTATACCGACCAAACTAAATTTACAGCGGTGTTTACTTATCGTGCGGAATCAGACTGTCCATTAGCAGATTCACGATCCGCTTCACTGACCGATGTTCCACTATCTTTAGAGGGTACTTCTTTAGAGGGTACTTCTTTAGAGGGTACTTCTTTAGAAGATACTTCTTTTGAAGGTAATTCTTTAGAAGGTATTTCCGAAGAATCAAATAATAACTCAGCAGATTCAATGGCCTGATTACCAAACAATCCCCCCCACCATTCAAACCTTTTCGTCTGATTTTTGGTTTTCTTGCTCGATTTAAATGACATTACCGATCCCTCAAAGGAGCGATCGGTAACTCTAAAACAGACATAGTAATTACGCAGCACCCAAAGAGTCTAACCATTCGTCGTCGGAGGCTTCAGTAATGTCCTCAAACAAAAAGGTGCTCAGGTAACGTTCGCCAGTATCGGGCAGCATGGCAAGAATACTGGATCCCTGTGGTGCCTGCTCAGCCACTTTAAGCGCAGTCGCCAAAGTTCCACCAGCCGATATACCAACAAAAATACCCTCTTCACGGGCAAGCGCCAGAGAAGTATCACGAGCAACAACATCATCCACGGGAATCACCTGATCAATAATGTCACGATTCATTACTTTTGGAATAAAGTCCGGAGTCCAGCCCTGAATTTTATGAGGTTGCCAAGGCTGTCCGCCTAATAACGCGGCACCCGATGGTTCAGTTCCTATGATCTTAATATTAGGACGAGCAACTTTTAGTACCTCACCAACACCGGTTATTGTGCCACCAGTGCCATAACCGCTGACAAAGTAGTCGAGACCATGTCCGGCAAAATCTCGCAGTATTTCCGCTGCAGTGGTATTGCGATGGTACTCGGGATTGGCTTCATTTTCGAACTGTCTGGCTAAAAACCAGCCATTTTTTTCGGCCAGTTGCTCGGCTTTTTGAACCATGCCAGTCGCCTTGTCGGCGGCAGGTGTTAAAATCACTTTGGCACCGAGAGCTTTCATCAGCTTTCGACGTTCAACCGAGAATGTCTCCACCATGGTTGCCACAAACGGATACCCTTTTGCAGCACACACCATAGCTAATGCGATACCGGTATTTCCTGAGGTGGCTTCAACAACGGTTTGTCCTGGCTTTAGATGACCTTTGCGTTCAGCGTCTTCAATAATGGCTAACGCCAGACGATCTTTAACAGAGGCCATAGGGTTAAAAGACTCTACTTTTACATAAAGATCAACATGCTTAGGCCCCAGCCGATTAATTTTGACTACCGGTGTCTGCCCTACAGTCTGCAGTATATTTTGATAAATCATGTCGTTCTCCAAACACAAAATCTGACCAGTACCTATAGCACCGTCAGCGTTAAATTCAATTAGCACATAACCAAGCGTTATAGCCGTATCTCAGATAGCTCCGGCTTAATGTCTGGTCACTGTAATGAGTTCCGCACAATCCCTGAAATAAAGTGATCGTCTTTCATCATAACCTTAAGTTATGAAATAAAACACAAGTGTTGACTTAGACAATTTAGTCATGTAGAAATAGCACTTATGCAAAATCAGACATAAAGACGTTTAGACATCCAAAGATGAGTTAGAGATAAGATTTACTGATAATTAACTTTATCGATGAACTATTTACCGATGTGTAGATGGTTTATATCAATAGCAATTTGGTTAAGTCGACTTTATGGCCTAACAAATGCCAAACAGAAAAAGCTGAACAATTAAAAATAAAGTGAACAGAATAGAGTGATATTCTGCAGCCAAACAACACAAAAGTATAAGAATTACAGGTTATAAAAATATATGAGTTTTTTAATGACTGCCCTCTTTAAGAAAAAGATGACACCCGTGTGTACCTGTATTGGAACATACCGTTGGCGGCTGCCGAGATGAAAAACTAAGGTCCACAGTGAACATCAAAAAGCCGCCAAGCACTAAGCAAAGCGGCTTTTTTATTGTCCGGTGCTTTTAAGCACCATTAATAAAAACACAACAAACGTTAACAACCATAACTGGAGAAACATCATGACTAACATTACTGCAATTAAACCACTCGCCCCTGTCTGTAAATTTACCTATATGGTTTTTGGCCATTCGATACCACCTTTAGGCGAACAAATAGGGAGATAAAGCCATGAAATTACAACAGCTTCGTTACTTACTGGCCATCGCAGACAACGATTTAAATATTACTGCGGCATCAGAAAAGCTGTACACATCGCAACCCGGTGTAAGCAAACAATTAAAATTATTAGAAGAAGAGCTTGGTTTACGCCTGTTTTCCAGAAATGGAAAAAGCCTTGATGGCATTACCTACGCTGGCAATCTGGTTCTTGAAAAAGCCGCCAGCATCATGCATGAAGTGGACAACATAAAACAATTAGCTCATGAACTGCAAAATGAACAAGAAGGTTCTTTATCCATTGGAACCACACATACGCAAGCGCGATATGTATTACCCGATATTTTACAGGCATTTCGGAAACGATACCCCGATGTAAAACTAAATCTGCATCAGGGAACCAGTGAACAGATTTCTGAAATGATGAAAAATGGTTTAATCGATTTTGCGATAGCAAGCAGTACCGGTGCAAAAAGCAATGACACCGTATCTTTACCTTGCTATCACTGGGATCGAGCAATCCTGATGCCGCAAGATCATCCACTGGCAAAACTGGATGACATAGAGCTTAGTGATCTCGCCCAATACCCAATTATTACTTATGTGTTTAGCCAGAATGGGAAGTCATCATTCCGTGATGCTTTTGCCAAAGAAGGACTAACACCTAACATTGCCATCACGGCGCGTGATGCGGATGTAATTAAAACTTATGTACGTAAAGGCCTTGGAATCGGGATTGCTGCAAGCATGGCATATGACCCTGATCTTGATGACGATTTAGTCGCGATCAGCACCCATGATATTTTACCCTCTTGCACTACATGGCTTGGCTTTCGTGAAGAGCAGTACGTTCGGAGCTACATGTACGACTTTATAGAAATGGTCGCACCGCATCTTGATCGCTCGACGGTGAATACGGCGATCCATGAGTACCGACGTACAGGGCAAATCAATTCAATTAAAGAGCATTCGTTGCCATATAAATTAATTGAGCGACCTACGGGAAAAAACAAAGTAGCGGCATAACTGACGGAAACACTTTTGTGCCGCAAAAACTGTTAGAGACGTAAACTATCGAGTTCTCTGACACACATAAAAAGGGCTGCATTAGCAGCCCTTTTTGTTACTTTACGTTAACGAGATTAACGTTTGTTTTGATTAAATGTTTAAAGATGGCTTTAGTTGTTTATGGATATTTTCTTAACCAGCTCTTCTTTTGGGATATTGCGCACCAGTTGAATTCGAAGTAAACCATGTTCCAATTTGGCGCTTTTCACTTCTACGTGATCGGCCAGTCGAAAATGACGCTCAAAACCTCGAGTTGCAATACCACGGTACAGGTACTGGGTGTTCTCTTCACCTTTCTCAGCAATTTTACCAGTAACCGTGAGCGTGTCTTTTTTCACGCTGATATCCAGGTCTTCATCTTTAAAGCCTGCGACCGCCATAGTGATCACATAGTCATATTCATTCGACTTTTCGATATTGTAGGGAGGGTAACCCGTATTGCTTGACTCATCCCGTTGAAAAACATTTTCAAACAGGTCATTAAAACGATCAAAGCCAACGGATTGACGGAATAAGGGTGTTAAATTGAATCGTGTAGACATAATAAGTCTCCTAATATATAGCAAGATTAATTTGAAATTAGTAACACTAACTTTCGTTTACAGAACCCTGTTCAGGCGTCCTGTAGTTCTTATATAGGGACGTATTATTTTGTTTTCAACGGCTATCTATAAAAAAATTTCAAAAAAACGCTGAGCAAAAATTTACTCAGCGTTTTAATGACTGCACCTTAGCAAAGTTAAGAACTACTTTTCAAAGAAAAACTTCTCTTCTCCAAAAGCAGGTTTCAGGTGGTCAAGCCAACCGGCTTTTTCATCATATTCGGCGAAAAATGGACGTTGGATCCAGTCTGGATCGCGGCCTTGAATAAAGCGCATGGCAAACACTTTCTCGCCATTAATTTCGGTAACACCTTGCACTTCGACTTTTCCTGGTGAGGCACTCATGGAAGGTCCACGTGCAGTACGGCATACGCCGGACACCTGCTTTTGCGCTTCGCGATATATATTCCAGGCTTTAACCAATGGCACTTCAAAATAGTGATGGGCACCCGTATCACGCTCAACGAACATGTAATAAGGAATAATGCCAAGCGCGACCTGAGCTTTCCACATTTTAGCCCAGACATCTGCATCGTCATTAATACCTTTAAGTAAAGGACCCTGACTGCGAATCTCGGCACCTGTCGCACGCACCTGACGAATTGCTTCTTTCGCCACATCGGTTGTCAGCTCTTTCCAATGATTGTAGTGCGCCATAATAGCGATATGCTTTCCAGCTTTAACCACATCTTCCAGTAATTGCAGTAATTCGGCAGAATCATCATCGGTTAAGAAGCGGTAAGGCCAAAAAGTTAATGCTTTTGTACCAATTCGAATGGTTTTAATGTGATCAAGCTCAGGATCCAGCATCGCTTCAAGGTATGATTTTAACGCCTTGGTTTTCATGATCATTGGATCACCGCCAGTAAAGAGAACATCCGTCACTTCTTTATGAGACTTCAAATACTCCACTAACTGGTTGATTTCTTTGGAGGCAAACTTTAAGTCTTTGTCGCCAACAAACTGAGCCCAACGGAAACAGAAAGTGCAGTAAGAATGGCAGGTTTGACCTTGTGTTGGAAAGAACAGTACTGTCTGTTCGTATTTATGCTGAATGCCTTCTACGGGCTCTCCATCGTGAAACGGAACATTCAGTTCCATTTGACCAGCCGGGTGCGGATTTAAACCTTCCCGGATACGCTCAATATGAGCCTTCATGGACTCTTTATCGCCTTCATCGTAAGCTTTTTCCAGAGCAATAAAATCATCGTCCAGAAGCATGGCTTTTTGGGGAAAGGTTAAGCGAAAAATAGCGCAGTTTTCCCAGTCATTCCAGTCAATTAACTGGTTTACCACGTATTCATTTACTCGAAATGGGAAAACCAAAGCCGCAACTTCAACCCCTTTTCTCGCCTCTTCTGGCAAACGCATAAACTGCGGTATTTTATCCAGTTGACGTTGTGTAAATACTTTGAGCTTAGGAGCCTCGTTTAAATCAACCTTGTAACAGTTTTCTTCAAGCTGTACCGCTTTATTCATATAAACTCTAACCCTATGTAATTTATGGCAATTCTGTTGCTGATAAGATGAACTGGCGTTTTTAATTACGCTACACAGCCAGAATTGTGTGAAACTTAGCCGGACGATCGTAACGAATAATGTGACGAGTTTCAAATTTAGCCGTAAAAACTTCTCTGCAGTATGCTAAAATTCAGCCTTTCAAAGGCTCAGTAACTGCCTGAAACAACAACTCTATCATCATGATTTTTAATGAAAAAAATATTATTAGCTACACTTAATGCAAAATACATTCATGCCAACTTGGGCTTGCGCTATTTATACGCAAATCTAGAAGATTTGCAACCGCATACTCAGCTGAAAGAATTCACCATCAAAACGCGAGCAATCGATATTGTTGAGAACATATTAGAGACTAAACCTGCCATTGTTGGTTTTGGTGTTTATATATGGAATATTGAAGAAACCTTTGCCGTGGTTGCACAATTAAAAACCGTCGCACCGGAAATAAAAATAATTCTTGGCGGGCCTGAAGTCAGCTATGAATCACAAGCTCATCCCATAGCAAATCACGTTGACTACATAGTTATCGGTGCAGCGGATAAAAGTTTTTACCAACTGTGTAAAGACATTTTAAATTCTCGTGCACCGGTCAATCAAATTATCAATTCGAAGCCACTTAAACTTAATGAGTTAAAATACCCTTACGAATACTATACTAACGAAGATCTGGCTAATCGCTTAATTTATGTTGAGGCATCACGGGGCTGCCCTTTTAAATGCGAGTTTTGTTTATCAGCATTAGATAAAACCAGTTATCCCTTTGACCTTGATGAGTTTTTGCAACAAATGGATAACTTGTATCAACGTGGCGCACGACATTTTAAGTTTGTTGATAGAACCTTCAATTTAAAAATCAATACGACACTGCAAATTCTCGACTTTTTCCTTGAAAGGCTCGATGACAAACTGTTTTTACACTTTGAAGTAATCCCCGATCATTTACCGGAAAAACTCAAAGACAAGCTAAAAGCCTTTCCATTAGGTAGCCTTCAATTTGAGATAGGCATTCAAACGTTTAATCAGCAGGTGCAAACACTCATTAGTCGTAAACAAAACAATGATAAATCAAAAGCTAACTTAGTATGGTTGCGTGAAAATACCAATGCCCATATACACGCCGACTTGATTTTTGGATTGCCGGGTGAAAAACTGGAAACATTCGCGAATAGCTTTGATGAACTCTACGCCTGTCATCCCCATGAAATTCAACTGGGTATTTTAAAGCGACTCAAAGGCAGTCCTATTATTCGTCATACCGATGATTACAATCTGAAGTTCAACCCTTTACCCCCCTATAATATATTGAGTAATAGCTCGGTTGACTTTATAACCATGCAACGGGTAAACCGCTTTGCGCGTTATTGGGACATGCTGGCTAATTCTGGACGTTTTAAACTAAGCTTGCCCTTGCTGATTGAGGACAATCCGTTCGACCGCTTTATGATGTTAACAGAATGGTTATTTCAACAAACACAGCAAACCCATCAGATTAATTTAAAAAGGTTATTTGAGTTACTGTTGAATGTTAGCGATTTATTTCCAGAAATCGACAGCCTTAAATTTATCGAGCTTTTACAACAAGATTATGAAAAAACCAAATTAAAAGGCAGATTACAGATTTCAACAGTAGCTAATAAACTCGATTCATCCAACTCCGATCAAGCAAGCAATAAATCGCACGCCAATCGTGCCACTCGACAAATGCGTCATATAGGATAATTTATGTCTCTCGAAAGTCTGGCATTTAATTCACTGATATATCTTGCACTAGCTTTTGTGATTGTTATTGCATTGTTACTTATTGTAGCGGCTATTTTTTATGTCATTGATGTCACCCAAACACAACATACCATTCGTCGTAACTATCCGGTCATAGGCCGTTTTCGATACTGGTTTGAACATCTGGGTGAGTTTTTCCGCCAATATTTTTTTGCAATGGATCGCGAAGAACTGCCTTTTAACAGGGCGGAACGAAGCTGGGTGTATCGTGCTGCTAAAAATGTTAATCGCACCATCGCGTTTGGTTCAACCAGAGACTTAACAACACCGGGAACTGTTTTATTCTTAAACTCTGCATTTCCAACTCTGGAAGAGGATGCCACTGAAGCAGCACCAATGGTCATTGGTGAAAACTGCAAAACGCCCTATCACGCTAAGTCATTTTTTAATATTTCTGGTATGAGTTATGGCGCCCTTTCCAAACCAGCAGTCATTGCACTCTCCAAGGGCGCTGCAAAAGCAGGTTGCTGGTTAAATACCGGTGAAGGTGGTCTATCTTCTCATCATTTGGCGGGCAACTGTGATTTGGTTATGCAAATTGGTACAGCAAATTACGGCGTACGTGACAGCGCCGGCAATTTAAGCGACGAAAAATTAAAACAGGTTGCCGCAAACGAACAAATAAAAATGTTTGAACTAAAACTAAGTCAGGGCGCCAAGCCTGGTAAAGGTGGAATACTACCGGCAATCAAAGTAACCGAAGAAATTGCAACCATCCGGGGAATTACTCAGGGTGAAGCCTCTATTTCACCCAATGGTCACCCCAACATAAAAAGTCCTGAAGACCTGCTCAATGTCATTAATAGAATTCGAGATGTAACGGGTAAGCCGGTTGGTTTTAAAGCCGTAATCGGTGACGCCAGATGGCTAATTCAGTTATTCGAGTTGATCCATCAACGCGGTGAAGCGTCAGCGCCAGATTTTATTACAATAGACAGTGCTGACGGTGGCACTGGCGCCGCACCTCAACCGTTAATGGACTACATGGGGTTAACCATCAAGGAAAGCCTGCCATGGCTTGTAAATGCTTTAAAACAACATAAATTAAAAAGCCGTATAAAAGTTATTGTTTCTGGTAAGTTAATCACGCCATCGCGAGTTGCCTGGGCCATCTGTGAAGGCGCTGATTTTGTGGTTTCAGCGCGCGGCTTTATGTTTGCCCTTGGCTGCATTCAGGCTTTGCAATGCAATAAAAATACTTGTCCGACCGGTGTGACAACACACAATAAAAAACTGCAAAAAGGATTGGTGCCAATGCAAAAAGCCGAACGTGTCGCCAATTATCATCGCTATATAGAATATGAAGTGGGCATGATAGCCCATTCATGTGGTGTAACTGATCCAAGAAAACTAACCCGCCATCATATTCGAATTGTTCAGGACACTGGAGAGTCTATTCCGGTGAATGAAATGAATTGATGATTGCCAATTAAAGGTTACCTTTTCGATCTGATTAATTTTTCGGAAATAATGAAAGCGACTAATAGCTCGAGACAAAGACAACATTCATCATCTCGACATTGTCAGTATTATTCAGCTTTTAAAAAGTCAACAATATCCTGACTTTCGTATAACCATTGTGTTTTATCATCGTTTATTATCTTCAGGCATGGCACTTGAGTTTTACCTCCACCGGCCATCAGTTCATTACGATAATCAAAATTATCCATTATATTTTTTAAAGAAACCTGCTTGTCTATTGCAGGCAGCTCATTAAGAACAAACTGACAAAATGGACAAGATGGAAAGTAAAAAAGCTCATACTGCTTCATAGTTTTCTCTCAGTGTATAAATTTCAAGGGTCACAAACATATATGACCCGAAACAAATTCTGCCGTTACAGATAAATTCGCACAATCTAAAACGATATCCTAAATCGATACCGTCAGGTGCCTCTAATATGGTGCTTATTAATGAATATTCAAGTGCTTGGCTTCTTACACCTGAGTGTTGATCAGGTTAACGAACAAAATTAAGTGCAGAATAGTCTAAGGATTGCTCACACCAGTCAATGTAATCTTTTCGCGACAAGTAAAATAAGTTACCCCGTGTTTCAGGCTGAGACTTCAACATATATAGATGTATTTTTGAATTCTTACGATAACGCTCAGCAACTTTTGTGACTGTTTCCAGTTTATCTTGGCGCAATACCAGTACCCAGGGTGCAACAGGAACACGAAACGCCCCCCTTGCACTTGCAATGCCGCCCAATTGACTGACAATGCTTTTCCATGGCTCACCATGACCAGCATACTGATGTCTCTCCCAGGCCAAAGCGTGGGCAATCTCGTGATTAAAAGTATCCACTATTGTGTCTTCAGCATTCAAGCGAATATGATGACGACTGATGGTGATTTTTTTGTCTCGAGGAAAACAGGCTCCTGCCCGTCGCTTGCCGTAATCCCAGGCTAATCGCCAGCCATTAAGCTCAGCGTAACTTTGTTGATAAAGAGAAAATTTTTGCTGTAAGCTTTTATACACAGGTTGAGTAATGCCTTTAAATTGTAAAGTGAAATCATAACAGCGGTGGTGACACTTTTCAGCCAAAAATCCAGTTAGAAGGCCAATACCAACCCGCTTACTCATCTCAAAAACAAATGCCTTTATCGCATTTCTCTATACTCTATCAACTAAATAGGTATCTTTTATAAAAAACAGTGTCTTACTATTGAAGCTTCTAATGATTGTACTAAATTGTAATTAAGGCCATTAAAAGATGTCATCTATGAATCAAACTCTCTTTTATCGAGTAGGCGGTGAAGCAGCCGTAGAAGCTGCGGTAAATCGTTTTTATGATAAATTTTTACAACAAGAAAGTATTATTGATTTCTTTGAGAACGTATCCATACCTGAGCAAAAAAATAAATTTCGATTGTTTTTTACACAAATATTAGGCGGTCCCTACACAACCAGTAATATCGAAATACGTCGCGTTCACGCACCACTGGTGGAGCGTGGTTTAAATGATCAACACTATGATTTATTCCTTAAGTTAATGGAACAAACATTACGCGAACTTGAGATCCCTGAAGAGCTTATTGAAGAGTTTATAGACCTGACAGAATCATTTAGAAAAGATGTGCTGAATAAATAATAAAATGGGGCTTCAGTTCTAGGAGCTCGTCATACAGTCGCTGTCGTCCCAAATTGCTCCCGGCAATTTGGTCGAACCACAAGAGAACCAAACACCTATTCTGCAAACATAAACAAAAGTTCCCAGTTAATACTTGAGTACAATTATACCGAGAAGGATTGTTTATCTCTTCGAGACCGACATGCTATCGTCCCAAATTACTCCCGGCAATTTGGTCGAACCGCAAGAGAACCAAGCGCCTACTCTTCAATCACAAACAAAAAAGCCCGGTAAATACCGCTATTCTAATCTATCGAGAGGGATTGCTCGCCACTTCCTTGTGGCTCGTCTCTTCGAGACCGACATGCTGTCGTCCCAAATTGCTCCCGGCAATTTGGTCGAACCGCAAGAGAACCAAACGCCTACTCTGCAAACACAAACAAAAAAGCCCGGTAAATACCGGGCTTTTTTGTTTGTTTGGCGGTGAGAGAGGGATTCGAACCCTCGATAAGCTATTAACCTATACACGCTTTCCAGGCGTGCGCCTTCAACCACTCGGCCATCTCACCAGTTAGCACTAGCTATTTTGCTATACAACAAATATAGGCGCTAATTTGAGGGCGCTAACTATATTCAATTCGAGCGCTTTTGACAATGACAAATCAGCTAATTACGCTAATTTATCAAGATTTTTTATTTGGATATTGCGCCAGTTTAGCTAAACTGTTAATGATTAAGTCCTTTCCAAATATTATTAATAAGACGAACACGGGAATTTTTTGTGGATATAAAGCTATTGCTCCGTTTAATGGCCGAACGCTCAGCCTCTGACCTGTTTTTTAGTACAGGCGCACCACCCCATATGAAAATTGAAGGTGTATCAACCCCCATGGGACAAGGCGCCCTGCCGCCCGGAGCTATTAAAGAAATCGCCTACAAATTGATGGATGAACAACAAATCCGAGAGTTTGAAGAAGAATGGGAGCTCAACTTTGCAATCTCTGTTGATGACATTGGCCGATTTCGAGTGAATGTGTTTATGCAACGGGGCGAAGTGGGCATGGTAATGCGCCACATTAAGTCGGACATACCCACCATTGAGGATCTAAAACTACCCAAGCCGCTAAAAGATCTGGTGATGGATCGCAGTGGACTGGTGCTGGTTTGTGGACCAACAGGCTCCGGTAAATCGACCACACTGGCTGCCATGATTGATTATCGAAACAGACGAGACACCAGCCATATTTTAACCATAGAAGATCCCATTGAATTTTTACACCAACATCAGATGTCAATTATCGATCAACGCGAAATTGGTGTTGATACCAAGAATTACCACAATGCTCTTAAAAACGCGATGCGTGAAGCCCCCGATGTGATCTTGATAGGTGAAATACGGGATCAGGAAGCGATGGAGTACGCACTCTCTTACGCCCAAACGGGTCACCTTTGTCTTGCAACCATTCACGGAAATAACTCCAAACAAGTTCTGGAGCGTATTCGAAACTTATTCCCATCCGATATGCGAGGCACGGTGATGAAAGAACTCTCCAGTGTACTCAATGGAATAGTTTCGCAACGACTCGTTATGAGTAATACAGGTGCCCGTGTAGCCGCCCACGAAGTATTAATGAATGCCCCAGACATCGTCGAAATCATTCAAAAAGGAACGCTCGAAGACTTAAGAAAAGCGATTGAAAATCACTACGCCGATGGCATGATGTCGTTTGATCAATGTTTATTCAAACTGTATCAAAACAAAGTTATTACTCGAGACGATGCACTCCACTTTGCTGAGTCAAAAACCGATTTGAACTTAAAAATGCGTCTGGCCGAAAGTGGCAAAAAAAGCTCATCACTGCCTAATAAAAAACAGGGTGATGGCCCCAGCTTTAAAACCAAACTTTAAAAGAGTTAATCATTTAAAGTTTATGGAATAAAAAAGCCGAGCTATGCTCGGCTTTTGTTTATCATTTAGTAGAAAATTTAATTAAATTTAAACTTACTTTTCAGCTGGCTTGGCAAACTTAAGTGTCATACGATCACTTTCACCGATGGCCATGTACTTATCTTTATTCTCATCACCTAAACGTAAACTTGGCGGTAACGTCCATACGCCCTTGGGGTGATCCGCCGTATCTTTCTCATTGGCATTAATCGACGATTCTGCCACCAATACAAAGCCAGCTTGTTTGGCCCACTCGATAACCAGGTCTTCACGCATATAACCGGAACGCTTATTTTCTTCTTGTGACATACCTTTTGGTAGCCGGTGCTCAACAACACCTAAAATACCACCTGGCTTTAACGCTTTATAAAACCCTTTAAAAGATTCAACAACACTTTCTTTGTCACCACGAATATACCAGTTATGAACATTTCGAAAAGTTAATACAAGATCTGCGGTCCCAGCTTTAGCTACCTCAGTTTTTGCAGGCGGATTAAAGACTGTCGTAACTATATCGCCATAAATATCTTCATTGGCAACAAACGTATCTTCAAACTCTTTTAACCGTCGATTGTAGTATTTAACGCCTGCGTCAGGATCAAAGTTTGCAGCAATATACTTGCCCTTATCTTTTAAATAAGGCGCCAGTATTTCAGTGTACCAGCCACCACCTGGCCATATTTCTACCACCGTCATCTCCGGGCGAATACCAAAAAACTGCAGTGTTTCAGCAGGATTCCGAAAATCATCGCGAGCAGCATTTTTTTCACTGCGATGCTCGGAGTTGATAACACTTTTCAGTTTCGTATCAACATCATTATTATCACCTGCAATTGTTGTAATAGAAAAACTTGCAAACGCTAATGCACCCGCAAGAGTTTTTAAGCGGCTTATGATCGGATTATTTATTGTTCTAATGTTCAATACACTATTGTTCAATGTACTTTTGTTTAATGTACTATCGTTCATTACTTTATTATTCATTTTATTCTCCTGTTATTTATAAATCCTAACTGTTTACAAATTCCACCATTCGTTTTAACGGCTTCATCGCTTTGACGGCAACATCTTTATCTACTTCAATGTCGACGCCTTCACGTTCAAACACCGTCGATAAATTCTCAAGTATATTCATCTTCATCCAGGGACAATGGGCGCAACTTTTACAGGTTGCCCCTTCCCCTGCTGTCGGCGCAATAATTAATTCTTTATCTGGCGCTGCCTGCTGCATTTTATAGAAAATACCTTTATCAGTGGCAACAATTATTTTTGTTTCTGGCAGAGTTTGAGCCGCTTTAATCAACTGCGAAGTAGAGCCAACCACATCGGCCAGTTCAATAACACTTTCTGGTGATTCAGGATGAACCAGCACTGCCGCATCAGGATGCATTGCTTTTAGTTGATCGAGCGCTTTAAATTTAAACTCATCATGCACGATACAGTGCCCTTGCCACAAAATCATATCCGCACCAGTTTTGTTTTGGATATATCGACCTAAATGACGATCCGGTCCCCAGATAATCTTTTCGCCTTTGGCATCCAGATGATCAATTACATCAAGCGCAATCGAGCTGGTTATCACCCAGTCAGCGCGAGCTTTAACCGCAGCCGAGGTATTGGCGTAAACAACGACCGTTCTATCCGGGTGTTGATCACAAAACTCGGAGAAGGCATCTGCCGGACACCCCAGATCCAGCGAACAGGTTGCTTCCAATGTCGGCATGACGACACGCTTTTCAGGGCTAAGTATTTTTGCGGTTTCCCCCATAAACTTAACACCGGCGATAATTAGAGTTTGTGCCTCGTGCCGGGCACCAAACTTGGCCATTTCTAACGAGTCGCCGACAAAACCACCGGTTGCTTCAGCCATCGCCTGAATTTCAGGATCAGTATAATAATGGGCAATCAACACAGCATTATGCTGTTCCAGCTGATGCTTTATCTTATCCTGATAACGCTGCTTTTCAGGCTCGCTCAAAACTTTCGGTGGTTTTGGGAGAGGTATATCGATTTCAATTTGAGGTGCAGTAACGCTCATACAACAGGGTCCGAGTTTCATTGAATCCCTATATTATACCGACCTATTCACCGATTTTTGAACCAAAATAAAAAACCCCGCGTTATAGCGGGGTTTGAACGGCCGGTTGAGCCGTTATAAGCACACAGAGGTGTGTAATATTTCAGTTCTATTGAATAAAGTTAACCGTAGAGGCCACTCCCAACTTCTGACCTTGCTTCACGCCAACCGCCTAACCACTGTTCCCGGTGTTCTAGTACACTGTACGGGCAAATTTCTTTCGACTTGCCTCCAAGCCCGGCTTGATAGCCACGAGAATGAGCTCTTTCCAGACGATCGCGCTTTTGTCTTTTCATAGATAGGCTTCCCCTCTTCTATTGTTGGTCATATTTTGGAAAACAGACTGTACATGTTCAGACTGGCATCTCCGGCAGAAGAATATTCTCTACAGAAAATATCCTCTACCAGAAAATGGTGCGGATGTAAGGGCTATGACAAATGTTCTTAAAAGACAGGCTCGTTCTTCCCATTAATTAAGAGGCACTGACTAAACCTTACATCCACATATAGTATGAACTTAGAAGGTATTGACCGGTCCTTCCAATAAAAATTCGCTATAAATGATTCACAAGAGGATTTTGCAGTGCCTGAAACACAGAGGATAACTCAGCATTTACTCACTAACTAGTAACCAATAATCAGGGACTTACGTACCAAAAACATTGATTTTTAGTCCCGTTTAAATCAATCCACTCTAAACCTATAAAAATCACAACTAAAATGGCTAATATTCAGATAATTTATGTTAATTCAATTACCTACATCCTATTAAGTTGCTTATAACAACAAAATTCTCTGCGGTATAAATTTTTTTGCCATCATCTATTACTCATTGCATCGCAGCATAACCTTTACGTTAACGTAAAGGTTATAGTATTATAAATACCATGAACGATGAATCGCACGACAAAACATACAGCATTAGCGACCTTGCCAATGAATTTAACACGACGACTCGTGCCATTCGTCATTATGAAGAGTACGGATTGATTCTGCCGCAACGCAAAGGCACCTACCGTGTTTACTCCCATAAGAACAGAACCCGCTTACAACTAATTTTACGCGGTAAGCGGATCGGCTTTTCACTGGCAGAAATAAAGGAAATCATTGATTTGTATCAATTTCCTCATGGTGAAGATAAGCAAACAGAGTTTCTACTTTCAAAAATTGAGCTAAGAAAACAGCAACTGAAGCAACAGGCGGAAGATATCAACTCTATGTTGAGAGAAATTGATGATCTTGAACAAAAAATCAGCCAGCAAAAGAACAAATGACTCTATCTTCTATGCCCTTTTACAACGTACGACGCTTTAGTTATGCACAAATTTAATCGACAGAGGTAAGCAGCATGTTCCCCAGTTTGAATTTTGACCTCGGTGACACCGCCGATATGATTCGTGAAACCGTTAAAGGCTTCACCGACAAAGAAATAGCGCCAATAGCCACTCAGATAGACGAAGTTAATGAATTTCCAAATGAGTTATGGCCAAAGTTTGGCGAGCTGGGCTTATTAGGAATGACTGTTGAAGAAGAATTCGGTGGTTCTGGCCTTGGCTACCTTGAGCACGTTGTCGCCATGGAAGAAATATCCAGAGGCTCTGCCTCCATTGGCCTGTCTTATGGTGCTCACTCCAATCTGTGTTTGAATCAGCTGCGCAAAAATGGCAGTGCCGAACAAAAGGCCAAATACTTGCCCAAACTTTGCAGCGGCGAGCACATAGGCGCCCTGGCCATGAGTGAAGCTGGCTCAGGTTCCGATGTTGTCAGCATGCGATTAAAAGCAGAAAAACAGGGTGATCACTTTGTTCTAAATGGCAACAAAATGTGGATCACCAATGGTCCAGATGCCGATGTACTCATTGTTTACGCTAAAACAGATGCCAATGCCGGCTCAAAGGGCATTACGGCTTTTATTATTGAAAAAGACTTTGCCGGATTTTCAACCGCTCAAAAGCTCGACAAGCTAGGAATGCGCGGCTCCAATACCTGCGAACTGGTGTTTGAAGACTGTAAAGTGCCTGCAGAAAATATTTTAGGTGAATTAAATCAGGGCGTTAAAGTTCTGATGAGTGGTCTTGATTTTGAACGACTGGTACTGGCTGCCGGTCCTTTAGGGATTATGCAGGCCTGTATGGATAATGTGGTGCCCTACATTCATGAACGAAAACAGTTTGGCCAATCCATAGGTGAATTCCAATTGGTACAAGGTAAAATTGCCGATATGTACACAACATTGAACGCTTGTCGTGCCTACGTTTATACCGTAGCCAAAGCCTGTGATCGCGGTGAAACCACTCGTAAAGACGCAGCTGGTGTTATTTTGTACGCTGCAGAAAAAGCCACTCAAATGGCTCTCGATGCCATCCAGTTGCTGGGTGGTAACGGCTATATCAACGAATACCCTACAGGCCGATTACTAAGAGATGCTAAGCTGTATGAAATTGGTGCCGGCACCTCTGAAATCAGACGCATGTTGATTGGCCGCGAATTGTTTAAAGAAACGTCATAAATCAACTTAATGTTAAAATTCAATCATCGTCAGCCGACAACAGTTCAAGTCGGCTGCAGCTTGAAGCAAACACAATTTACTTAACCCACTAAAGTCCGATTTGCTGCAGTGCATGACACTGTTATCTTAGCGGTTATACAAATTAGTGGCGATACAAACTTTATTATTTTAAACACATGACCCAGAAGCTGGTTTACATCAACAGCTTTCTGGAAACTGAAAAAAGGATAGACACGATGACTGCTACCGACCCGATTGTTTTAGTTGGAATTGCTCGCACCCCTATGGGTGGTTTTATGGGCGCCTTATCCGATGTTAAATCTCCTGAATTGGGCGCCAATGCCATTGCTGCAGCGGTAAGCCGTGCAGGACTGAAACCCGATGATGTTCAAGAAGTCATTATGGGTTGTGTACTGCCCGCCGGTGTTGGTCAGGCACCTGCGCGTCAAGCTTCTATTGGCGCAGGCTTACCAAAATCTGTAGGCTGCACCACGGTGAATAAAGTCTGCGGTTCCGGTATGAAAACCATTATGCTGGCACATGATCTATTGTCAGCGGGTACCAATGAAATTATGGTTGCTGGTGGTATGGAAAGTATGACCAATGCGCCTTATATGTTAGACAGAGCTCGCACCGGTTATCGTTTTGGTCATGGCAAAGTGCTCGACCATATGGCATTTGACGGCCTCGAAGACGCTTATGAAGGTCAGGCCATGGGTGTATACGCAGAAGACACGGTTGAAAAATACGGCTTCACTCGTGAACAGCAAGATGAGTTTGCCATCACGTCATTAAAACGAGCCCAAAAAGCCATCGAAGATGGTGCTTTTAAAAATGAAATCTCCGCTGTCACCATTAAAACACGTAAAGGTGACGTCACCGTTGATACTGATGAGCAACCGCAAAAAGCACGCCTGGATAAAATTCCTCAGCTTCGCCCTGCTTTCCGTAAAGACGGCACGGTAACCGCGGCAAACGCCAGCTCTATTTCAGATGGCGCCGCTGCGGTCGTTATGATGCGTCAATCTGAGGCTGAAAAACGCGGCCTTACGCCACTAGCAAAAATTGTTGGCCACGCCACACATGCACGCACTCCGGCAGAATTTACCACGGCGCCTGTTGGTGCCATGCAGTCTTTATTTGAAAAAACAGGTTGGTCAACCAGTGACGTTGATTTATTTGAAATCAACGAAGCTTTTGCGGTTGTCACCATGGCTGCAATGAAAGAGTTAGAGCTGGATCACGATAAAGTTAATGTCCATGGCGGTGCTTGCGCACTCGGTCATCCAATTGGCTGCTCAGGTACCCGCATTGTTGTTACTTTGATCGAAGCACTGAAGTATCACAATAAAAAGCGCGGTGTTGCCTCACTGTGTATTGGTGGTGGTGAAGCCACTGCAATGGCGATAGAGCTGCTTTAATCGTTACTATTTACTTTAAGATTCGATCAACCACTGGCATGGATTTGCATATAACAAGCCATGCCAGTGATCCAACTAGATAGACAGGTTAATACTTATGATTCTTTCTGAAGAACAAAACATGATCCGTGATGCTGCTCGTCAGTATGTTCAGGAATGCATCAAACCCGAAGCCATGAAATGGGATCAGGAAAAAATATTTCCCGAAGAAGCATTAAAAGGTTTAGCGGAGCTTGGCTTTTACGGCATGTTAGTACCCGAGCAGTACGGCGGTTGCGATATTGGTTACACCTCGGCCGCATTAGTTCTTGAAGAAATCGCTGCCGGTGACGCCGCTTGCTCAACAGTCGTCAGTGTCACCAACTCGGTTGCCTGTATGCCTATTTATCAGTTTGGTAACGATCAACAAAAACAACAGTTTTTAACGCCACTGGCATCGGGCGAGCATTTGGGCGCTTTCTGTTTAACCGAACCTCACGCAGGCAGTGATGCTTCCGATCTAAAAACCAAAGCGGTGAAAGATGGCGACGAGTATGTATTAAATGGTGTTAAGCAATACATTACCTCTGGTAAAAATGCCAACACGGCCATTGTGTTTGCGGTGACCGATCCTTCCGCTGGTAAAAAAGGCATTAGCGCGTTTATTGTACCTACCGATACAAAAGGCTATATCGTTGCAAAAGTTGAAGATAAAATGGGTCAGCATGCTTCGGATACTTGCCAGATTATTTTTGAAGATTGTCGTATTCCTGCCAGCAATTTATTAGGTGAAGAAGGACAAGGTTATAAAATTGCACTTTCAAATCTTGAAGGTGGCCGTATTGGAATTGGCGCGCAATGTGTCGGTATTGCCAGATCTGCATTAGAAGCCGCCAGTGAGTTTGCCAAAGATCGTACTTCCTTTGGTAAACCAATCAACAAACATCAGGCGGTCGCATTTAAACTTGCAGAAATGGCAACACAAATAGAAGCAGCACGGCAATTAACCCTTCACGCAGCGCAATTAAAAGATCAAGGGTTACCCTGCTTAAAAGAAGCCTCCATGGCAAAGTTATTTGCATCAGAAATGGCGGAAAAAGTATGTTCCGATGCCATTCAAATTCACGGAGGCTATGGCTACCTGGCAGACTTCCCGGTTGAAAAATATTACCGCGATGTTCGTGTTTGCCAAATTTACGAAGGCACCAGTGAAGTACAGAAAATGGTGATTAGTCGTTCTATTGAAAACGAATAAACATTAAATATTAGTTAGACCCTAAAATAATCGGGCAGCGCATAAGTTTACTCACCTGCCCGCTTGACTGTTGAATAAAATTAAATTGGAATCGTCATGTCGGTTATAAAATCCAGCATTAATGCACGCAGTGAAGAGTTTAAATCCAATCACGATCATATGACCAAGTTAGTGGATGACTTGCGCGATAAAATGGCGGTCATTTCACAGGGTGGTGGAAAAGAAAGAAACGAAAAGCACATCAGTCGAGGCAAGTTACTACCACGTGATCGCGTTAGAAAATTACTCGACGTTGGCTCTCCTTTTTTAGAGCTTTCACAATTTGCCGCTTATGATATGTACGACAATCAGGTACCTTCAGCAGGTATCATTACCGGTATCGGTCGTGTTAACGGTGTTGAGTGTATGATTGTTGCGAACGATGCAACGGTTAAAGGTGGCACTTATTTTCCTGAAACCATAAAAAAGCATTTACGGGCGCAAGAAGTCGCCGAGCAAAATCATCTGCCCTGTATTTATCTGGTGGATTCAGGCGGCGCCAATTTACCGCAACAAGACTTAGTCTTTCCTGATAAAGAACACTTTGGTCGAATCTTTTTTAATCAAGCAAATATGTCTGCCAAAGGCATACCTCAAATTGCTGTAGTTATGGGCAGTTGTACTGCAGGTGGTGCTTATGTCCCCGCTATGGCTGACGAAAGTATTATTGTTAAAGAACAAGGCACTATTTTCCTCGGCGGCCCACCACTGGTTAAAGCGGCAACGGGTGAAGTGGTTTCAGCAGAAGATTTGGGTGGTGCCGATGTTCATTGTCGAAATTCAGGTGTTACCGATCACTACGCCAATGATGACGAACACGCCTTGAGTATTTGTCGTCGTGTGGTAGCCAACTTAAACCATAAGAAGCAATCACAGTGGCCAGTGACAAAACCTAAAGCTCCACAGTACCCAACTGAAGAACTTTATGGTGTGGTTCCAAAAGATACCCGAAAACCTTATGACATTCGCGAAATTATTGCACGGGTTGTCGATAATTCAGAACTCGATGAATTTAAACCCTTATACGGCAATACACTGATTTGTGGCTTTGCAAAAATATGGGGATACCCGGTGGGCATTATTGCCAACAATGGCATTTTATTCAGTGAGTCTGCATTAAAAGGCGCGCACTTTATTGAGCTTTGTACCCAGCGCAATATTCCTTTGGTATTTTTGCAAAACATTACCGGTTTTATGGTTGGGCAAAAATACGAAAACTCGGGTATCGCCAAAAACGGCGCCAAAATGGTAACCGCCGTTGCATGTGCAAAGGTACCTAAGTTTACCGTGATTGTTGGCGGCAGTTTTGGTGCTGGAAATTATGGCATGTGTGGTCGCGCCTACAGCCCCCGCTTTTTATGGATGTGGCCAAACGCCCGTATTTCTGTCATGGGTGGCGAACAAGCGGCCAATGTTTTAGCCCAAGTAAAACGTGATAATTTTGAACGAAAAAACATTGAGTGGTCGGCGGAAGAAGAAGCTAAATTTAAACAACCCATTGAACAACAATATGAAACACAGGGGCACCCCTACTACGCGTCGGCACGATTATGGGATGACGGTATTATTGATCCAGCCGACACCCGTATGGTGTTGGGCCTTGGTTTATCCATGTCGCTAAACGCGCCAAAAGAAGAAACCAAGTACGGTGTCTTCCGAATGTAGCGATATCTGAATAATCAACACTAAATGTTAGCCGCTAAATTTACGTTACTCATTTTAAAAGTAATGAATTTCAAAGAGAATCCGTATGAGCGAACAAAAAACATTATTACTGGAAGTTACCAAACAAGGTGCTGGTATCATCACCTTAAACCGACCCGATGTACACAATGCTTTTGACGATCAATTGATCAGCGACTTAACCAAAGCATTAAAAAAGCTGGAGTCACATAAATCAGTTCGGGTTGTGGTGTTAAAAGCCAATGGCAAAAGTTTTTCGGCTGGCGCTGATTTAAACTGGATGCGTCGAATGGCCGACTACAGCTGGTCAGAAAACTATCAGGATTCCCTTGCATTAGCGACGTTAATGCAAACCCTTTATCAACTTAAAAAACCAACCATTGGATTAGTACAAGGAGCTGCATTTGGCGGCGGTGTTGGTCTGGTAGCTTGTTGTGATATTGTCATTGCCAGCAGTAAAGCCAAGTTCTGTCTTTCGGAAGTTAAACTGGGTTTGATCCCGGCGGTAATCAGCCCTTACGTGATCAAAGCCATTGGGAAGCGCCAGGCTAATCGCTATTTTGTTACCGCTGAAATATTTAATGCAACCACTGCAAGCACGATTGGACTGGTACACGAAACCGTATCGCCCGATGAATTTGATGAATACAGTGAATCCATCATTAATACTACTTTGCAAAATGGTCCAAAAGCTATTCAAGCCGCCAAAGATCTTATTAACTTTATTGATAATCATCCCTTCGATGAAGAAGCTATTCGTGAAACAGCGCAAAAAATTTCCGATATTCGCGCATCAAGCGAAGGCAAAGAAGGTGTCTCTGCCTTTTTAGAAAAACGTCAACCAGACTGGTTAACCTCTCAGGAATCATAAGGCCCGGAATTTATTATGTTTGATAAAATACTGATTGCAAACCGAGGCGAAATCGCCTGTCGAGTGATAAAAACAGCGCAAAAAATGGGCATTAAAACCGTTGCGGTTTATTCTGATGCCGATAAAAATGCACGGCATACACAAATGGCCGACGAAGCCTGGCATATTGGTGCAGCCCCCGCCAAAGACAGCTATTTGAAAGGCGACAAAATATTAGAGGTTGCCAAACGATCCGGCGCCAAAGCGATTCATCCTGGTTATGGTTTTTTATCTGAAAATACTGGTTTTGCGACGGCTTGCGAAAAAAATAATATTGTTTTTATTGGCCCCCCTGCTTCGGCAATTGATGCGATGGGATCAAAAAGTGCCGCAAAAGACATTATGCAAAAAGCCAATGTTCCGTTAGTTCCAGGTTACCATGGCAACAACCAGGATCCTGAGTTTTTAAAGTCACAAGCCGATGACATGGGTTATCCAGTTTTGATTAAAGCCACCGCAGGTGGTGGTGGTAAGGGCATGCGTATTGTAGAAGCGTCAAATGACTTTATTGAGTCGCTGACTTCTTGCAAACGCGAAGCCATATCTTCTTTCGGTGACGATGAGGTTTTGGTTGAGAAATACTTAACCAAACCACGGCATGTTGAAATCCAGGTGTTTGCAGACAGCCATGGCAATGCCGTTCATTTATTTGAGCGCGACTGTTCTGTGCAACGTCGTCATCAAAAAGTAATCGAAGAAGCGCCTGCTCCGGGAATGACTGAGTCATTAAGAGATCAAATGGGCACCGTCGCCATTAATGCGGCAAAAGCCATTGGTTATGAAGGCGCAGGTACGGTTGAGTTTTTATTGGACGAAGACGGTTCATTTTACTTTATGGAAATGAACACCCGCTTACAGGTCGAACATCCGGTTACCGAAAAAATTACGGGGCAGGATCTTGTAGAATGGCAGTTACGGGTCGCCCATGGTGAAGCGTTGCCCTTGCAACAAGAGCAATTAACCATTCATGGTCATGCATTTGAAGCTCGTGTTTATGCAGAAGATCCCGATCAGGATTTTTTGCCATCCACCGGAACATTAAGTCATTTGCAAACACCAAAAACCAATACCCATGTGCGAATTGATACCGGCATTCGACAAGGCGATGAAGTTTCTGTTCACTACGATCCTATGATTGCCAAACTTATCGTCTGGGATAAAGACCGCGCCTCCGCTTTAGCAAGATTACGAGGTGCCCTCTCCGACTATCAAATTGTCGGCTTAAAAACCAACCTGGACTTTATGAGCCAACTAGCGTCGCACGATGGTTTTAATCAAGCCGATCTTGATACCAACTTTATTAACCGATATCAGGATGAATTATTTACCGCGAAACCTGCCATCAGTGACGATGTTTTATGCGTAGCAGCGCTTTACGTCATGCTGAAGCAAAAAGATTATGGCGAACGACATATAGCCGATGACTCGGATCCTTTTTCTCCCTGGGATAATGTGGACGGTTGGCGTTTAAACGAAGATAACTTCCACAAACTTACACTGATTGATACAGATTCCCAACTGGAAAACTCTGTCACGGTTCATTTTAGAAATGATTCTTTCTTAGTTGAGCTGGCCAACAGTGAACATTTTATTTCTGGTCAACTGGATAACACTTCAATGCAAGTGAATCTGGAAGGAATACAATTTAAAGTCACATTGGTTGATAACAATAATAGCATCACATTATTTATGCGCGGTGCAGAGTATCAACTGGAGCTAAAACAGGAAGGCTTGGCCACCAGTGATGCGGATGCTAATGCAAATCTTACGGCGCCTATGCCGGGAACCATCATTTCTGTACTTGTTGAAGCGGGTGAAAAAGTTGAGGCTGGCCAACCTATACTGGTGATGGAAGCCATGAAAATGGAACACACCATTAAAGCGCCTTCAGATGGCGTAATAACCGAATTACTGTACCAAACTGGTGATTTAGTTGAAGACGGCGCTGAACTGATTTTATTTGAAGCCGAGTAAGTATTATTTAAACTATTTAATAGTTTACTGACATTTATAATGACAGGAATAACCAATAAAGGTGAAAACTCAGTGACATCTACCGACAAGTATCCGACGTCAGTCAAAATAGTTGAAGTCGGCCCCAGAGATGGTTTGCAAAACGAAAAGCAAGTGGTGTTAACCGAAGACAAAATCGAGTTGATCAATCGATTAAGCAACACTGGCCTGTCGGTGGTTGAAGCCACCAGTTTTGTGTCACCCAAATGGGTTCCGCAAATGGCCGATAACAAAAATGTTTTAACCGGTATTGAGCGGAAAGATAATGTCAGCTATCCAGTATTGACACCCAATATGAAAGGCTTTGAAGCTGCTATCGACGCAGGTGCAAAAGAAGTCGCCATTTTTGGTGCCGCTTCAGAAAGCTTTTCCCAAAAAAATATCAATTGTTCCATCGACGAAAGTCTTGAGCGATTTCGCCCCATTATGCAAGCTGCAAAACAGAGCAATATTCGAGTTAGAGGTTATGTGTCATGTGTTTTGGGCTGCCCTTACGAAGGTGAAATTGCTGTCGAAAAAGTAGCCGAAGTCGCTAAGACCTTATTTGAGATGGGTTGTTACGAAATCTCATTAGGTGACACCATTGGCGTTGGTACACCATTAAAAGCTCAGGCCATGATCAAGGCTGTTGCAAAAGAAGTTCCTTTATCGGCATTAGCCGTTCATTTTCATGATACTTATGGTCAGGCGTTAAGCAATATACTGGCCTGCATACAATTAGGTGTAGCTACCGTCGATAGTTCTATTGCCGGACTCGGTGGTTGCCCTTATGCTAAAGGCGCATCAGGTAACGTAGCCACCGAAGATGTGGTATATATGCTTGATGGCATGGGCATAGAAACGGGTATCGACTTGCAACAACTGCTTAAAGCCGGGCGATTTATCTCAGAAAAACTGGGACGTTCACCCATGTCGAAAGTTGCTAATGCATTAAGCGAATAAATTATTATTTACAGTCTTAACAAAAAGACTCAACCAATTTAAATCTAACAAGTACAAGGAGCTAATATGGCCGGTTTTGACAAAGTGGTTGAAACCTATGAAGAAGCAATGGCTGGCCTTGAAAACGGCATGACCGTTATCGCCGGTGGCTTTGGATTATGTGGGATCCCTGAAGGGTTAATCGCCCAAATACAAAAAATGGGCACAAGTGATCTTACGTTTGTTTCCAATAACTGCGGTGTGGATGACTTTGGTCTGGGTTTACTGTTAAAAGGTAAGCAGATTAAAAAAATGGTGTCGTCTTACGTCGGTGAAAACGCTGAGTTTGAACGTCAATACCTGGCCGGAGAGCTTGAAGTTGAATTAACGCCTCAGGGTACACTGGCTGAAAAAATGCGAGCTGGCGGTGCTGGTATTCCAGCATTTTTCACAGCAACAGGCTACGGTACTCCTGTAGCCGAAGGCAAAGAAACCCGAGAGTTTGATGGCCGAGGCTATGTTTTAGAGCCATCCATTACCGGTGAGTTTGCCATTGTTCGGGCATGGAAAGCTGACAGATACGGCAACTGTATCTATCGCGATACAGCCATGAACTTTAATCCTATGGCGGCCACTGCCGGAAAAATTACCGTGGTGGAAGCCGAAGAAATCGTCGAGCCAGGTGAATTAAAACCCACAGAAATTCATACACCGGGCATTTATGTCAACCGAGTCATTCAGGGTTCGTTCGAAAAGCGAATTGAACGCCTGACACTGCGCAACCAATAAGGAGACGAATAATGGCTTTAACACGAGACCAAATCGCCATGCGTGTTGCGCGTGAAATGGAAGATGGCTTTTACGTAAATTTAGGCATTGGTATACCAACTCTGGTAGCGAATTATATTCCTGCCGAAAAACAGGTGATGTTGCAATCTGAAAACGGACTGCTGGGCATGGGGCCTTACCCCACCGAAAATCAAGTCGACGCAGACATGATCAATGCCGGCAAAGAAACCGTTACGGCGGTAACCGGCGCAGCCATTTTCAGTTCAGCGGAAAGTTTTGCCATGATCCGTGGCGGCCATGTTGACTTAACCGTACTGGGTGCTTTTGAAGTGGATCAGGAAGGCAATATTGCCAGTTACATGATCCCGGGCAAGCTGGTCAAAGGTATGGGCGGTGCCATGGACTTAGTGGCCGGAGCGCAAAACATAGTGGTTACCATGACCCATGCGGATAAACGCGGCAATTCCAAATTGCTTGAAAAATGTACCCTGCCATTAACGGGTGTCAATTGCATTAATAAGATTGTTACTGATCTGGCGGTCATTGAGATCAAAGATGGCGCATTTCATTTAATCGAACGAGCACCCGGTGTGTCGGTTGAAGAAATTGAGCAAAAAACAGCCGGAAAATTAGTTATAAATGGTGATATTCCCGAAATGACATTTTGAAACAATTTAACCATGTAAACCGAAGGGCAATCTGCTAGATTGCCCTTTTTTGTATGTTTTTAACAATAAAATCTTCCCATAATAAAAGTAGGACGTTATGAAAAAGCTAATCACACTGGCGGCAGCATTCGGCTTAACCGCAGCGGTGGCCGATGAAGGTATGTGGCAACCGCATCAACTTCCCGATATTGCAAAACAACTTAAACAAGCAGGACTTAAGCTTGATCCTGATAACCTGACCGATCTAACCGGTTTCCCAATGGGTGCTATCGTTAGTCTTGGTGGCTGTACCGCTTCTTTTGTATCTGACAAAGGACTGGTGGTTACCAACCATCACTGCGCCTACGGCTCTATTCAATACAATTCGACGGAAGACAATAATCTGCTTGAAAAAGGTTTTCTGGCTAAATCACTAAACAAAGAATTACCCGCCGCACCGGGCAGTCGCGTTTATGTGACTGAAAATATAACCAATGTGACTCCGCAGATCACAAATGGCATCGATGAAAAAATGTCTGGCAACGAACGCTATGCCCACATCGACAGTCAGTCGAAAAAACTGGTAGCAGAATGCGAAAGCGACAAAGCTTATCGCTGTTCCGTGGTTAATTTTCACGGTGGTCTGGAGTACTATCTGTTCAAACAATTAACCATTCGCGACGTAAGACTGGTTCACGCACCCGCTAAAAGCATTGGTAAATATGGTGGCGATATCGATAACTGGATGTGGCCTCGACATACCGGCGACTATGCATTTTACCGCGCTTATGTCGGCAAAGATGGAAAACCCGCAGACTTCAGTGAAGAGAATGTTCCGTTTGAGCCCGAGCATCATTTAAAAGTTAATGCCAGCGGCGTTGATAAAGGCGATTATATTATGGTGCTGGGTTACCCTGGAAGCACTAATCGTTACCGAACGTCATCAGAAGTCATCCACACATTTACCAAAAGCTATCCGCTTTCCAAAGAGTTGATGGGATCACTGATTAACGACATCAAATCAAATTCTAAAGAAGGCAGCGACGCTCGTATTAAATATGAAAGTATGCTTGCCGGACTTGCTAACTACGAGAAGAATCGTGGCAGTATGATGGAAAGCTACCATAAGGGAACCACGGAACAACGCAAAATTAAATTAAATCAGGAATTGCGTCAGTGGGTTAACGCCAAGTCATCGCGACAAGCTAAATACGGTGAAGCCATTGATCAACTAGATGCTCTCATTAAGCAAAACCAACAAACCGCTAAACGGGATACACTGTTGGGTTATATGGGCTATGCATCACAAATGATGAGCACCGCAAGCCGGTTACATAGACTGGCCGTTGAAAAACAAAAAGATGACATGGATCGTGAACGGGGTTATCAGGAACGAGACATGAATCGCTTTACACAAGGTATGAAGCGAATTAATCGTCGTTTCGATGCTAAAGTTGAACAGGCCATGTTATTCAATATGCTCGATCGCTACGCAAAATTACCTGAAAGCCAACGCATAAAAGATATCGATCGCTTTTTTGGTATTGATGATGGTTATAAACCGGCTGAGTTAAAAAGCAAAATAGCCGATCTTTATCAGAATACAAAACTGAATGAAGAAGACGTCCGATTGGCCTGGATGGAAAAACCGCTTGAAGCCTTTGAAAACAGTGATGATCCTTTCATTCAATACGCGGTTAAAACATTTGATGCGCGCCAAAAACTTGAGAAGCAGAGTAAAAATGAAGCCGGTGAATTTAATGCCGTTCGCCCCAAATATATGGAAGCGATCATTGCATTTAATAAATCGAAAAACTTGCCTGTTTACGCCGACGCCAACAGTACTTTGCGTATTACCTACGGTAATGTAAAAGGCTATTCTCCGAAAGATGGCATTCGTGCCGTTCCCTTTACAACACTGCAAGGTATTACCGAAAAAGACACGGGTGTCTGGCCATTTAACTCGCCACAAAAACAGTTGGATTTAATCAACAAAAAAGTTTATGGCGATTATGCGAAAGAGTCTTTAAATTCGGTTCCGGTAAACTTTTTAGGTACGTTGGATATTACAGGTGGAAACTCCGGCTCACCGACATTAAATGATAAAGCCGAACTAGTCGGCCTTGTGTTTGATGGTGTTTACGAAAGTATTATTGGTGATTGGGATTACGACCCTTCACTGAACCGCTCAATACACGTTGACTCACGCTATATGCTTTGGGTTATGGAGCATGTGGATGGAGCAGATAACTTGATTAAAGAAATGGATATCGTTCGATAACAAATTTCTTTAAGTAGCACTAAAAAACGGGCCATAGGGCCCGTTTTTTACTTGGCTTATAAGAGCCCACCTCATTATTCCGGTTTAAATCGTTATGGACTTTATAGGTTAGCCTGACATTTTCATTGAGAATTCTTTTCAAACTTTATCATTACGTTTTTTAAATATTTTCATACACAGCCATTGCAACAAATAGAACATACAATTTCTTACATATTATAAACCAGTGCATGGTTTACATTTCACTTTAAACCGATATGGTATGCTTTGGTAGTTATACTATCGTGTCTCGCTACACATGTTTTACTAAAACAGAATAATAATTCTACATCACTTATGGGAGAGTTGAATGAATACCAAACAATTAGTCCTCACCAGCGCTATAACACTAGCATTGGTGACTGGCTGCAGTGAAGACACTGCGTCAACACAAAGTAAACAAACTGAAACCAGTAAAAATCAGATCGCTACTAACCAATCAGAAAAGCCTGTCAGTCAAACCGAGTCTGAAAAAGCCAACGCTCTGTTTGATAAAATGTTTATGGATGCCGTCATGCGCAGCCCCATGTATCAAAGTTATCTTGGTATTAAAAAAGACCAAGATAAATGGGATGAAATGACCGAAGCCAAAGCAAAAGAAGAGTTAGAAATATCAAAAAAGAATCTGGAAAAGATCAATCAGTTCGATGAATCAAAACTGGATGATCAAACTAAGGTAAGTTTAATCTTAGCCAGACAGCAACTTGAAGACGATATTAAAGATTACAAATGGCGTCATTACAACTACCCATTAAACCAGATGTTTGGAATACACTCTTCTGTGCCGTCATTACTGATTAATCAACACAGTATCAGTAACCTGGATGATGCCGAAGACTACATTGCCCGACTGAATGGCATACCAACTCTGTTTGACCAAGTCATTGATGGCCTTAATATCCGTGCCGAAAAAGGCATAATAGCGCCAAAGTTTGTTTATCCCCATGTCATCAGAGACAGCAAAAACATCATTACCGGCGCACCCTTTAATGATGGTGAAGACAGTACATTATTTGCCGATTTCAAAAATAAAGTTAGTCAGTTAGAAATCGATCAACAAATCAAAGACAAACTAATCAGTGATGCTAAAGTTGCACTGGTAAACTCTGTGATGCCCGCTTATAACACTTTAATCGATCGTGTTAAGACACTGGCCGATCGCGCTACCACTAAAGATGGTGCATGGAAATTCCCAGAAGGTGAAGCTTATTATAACCGAGCACTGCAAAACACTACGACAACCGACTTAACGGCAGAAGAAATTCATCAGATAGGTTTAGATGAAGTCGCCCGAATTCATGATGAAATGAGAAAGATCATGAAGCAGGTTAAGTTTGATGGTGATTTACAAGCTTTCTTTGAATACATGCGAACGAATGAGCGTTTTTATTACAACAATGATAAAGCTGGACGCGAGCGCTATTTGTCGGAAGCAACACAATTAATCGACAACATGAAAACTCGTTTAGATGAGTTATTTATTGTTAAGCCAAAAGCGGGATTAACCGTTAAAGCCGTTGAAGCATTTCGCGAAAAATCCGCTGGCAAAGCCTTTTACCAGCAACCTTCAATGGACGGAACTCGTCCAGGCACCTATTACGCCAACCTATATGACATGGGCGATATGCCAACCTATCAAATGGAAGCATTGGCGTATCATGAAGGTGTACCTGGCCATCATATGCAAATTGCCATCGCACAGGAACTTGAAGGCATTCCAAAGTTTCGAAAATTTGGCCGTTACACGGCCTATACCGAAGGCTGGGGCTTATACAGTGAACTTGTCCCAAAAGAAATAGGTTTATACCAAGACCCCTATTCCGACTTTGGCCGACTGGCTATGGAACTTTGGCGTGCTTGCCGACTGGTTGTTGATACCGGTATCCACGCGATGAAATGGGATCGTCAACAAGGCATCGATTATTATGTTGCCAATACACCGAACCCTAAACCAGACGCGGTTAAAATGGTCGAGCGACATATAGTTATGCCTTCTCAGGCAACCGCTTATAAAATAGGAATGTTAAAAATTCTGGAGCTTCGAGAAAAGGCTAAAACACAAATGGGCGACCAGTTTGATATTCGACAGTTTCATGATGTGGTATTAAAGAATGGCCCTGTCCCACTGAATGTACTTGAGCAGTTTGTTAATGACTATATAAACACTGCTGCACCTCAATAAACCTGTCGTTTACTGAAGATTATAGTCACAAACTAGCGGGCATTCATTTGCCCGCTTTTTATTTAGAATCCACTTTTTATTTAAAAAAATATACATCAAACCTAACAGCCCTCTCTTCATTATTGACTCGTCAGTAAAACCCACAAAAATCAACCGATAATCAGGCAGTTATAGCAACTGTCGTAAAAACTGACATATGACAAATAGACCGACTGTCACCTGCTTGTCGTCGAGATAGATCATTTGCTATGGTTTATTGGCTCCTCAGCAAACAGAGGAGACATCCAATGACTATTAACCCACTGAAAAACTCTAACCATACGGATTCAACAATGAGCATGGCATCACCCACCAAAGGTTACTGGTATTATTTTCACCACGATAATAATCAAATTGCCGTTTACGGCTCAGGCTTTACCGGTAAAGAAATTGTCTACTTAAACGACGATCCTGTATCGGAATCCAGAAGTTTTGGTTTAAAAAGCCGACATGAATTCACTTCTAATGGGAAAGATTACAAGGTTGAATTAAAAGTAAACAGCATGATACGCGGTGACGTTGAATGCAGTCTTTATATCAACAATGAACCGGTTGGTACTGAAAGCAAAGCTCTGATTAGCAACAGTAATGGTCGTTCGACTTTAAAAACACTGGCGATTATTTTAGCCGTCAGTTTTGCTGCCGGAATTTTAGTAGGCCTTATTGCAGCAACCTTTAGTAACTGGTTTGCGTAATTTTCAAACACAACAATGACTAACATTTAAGGAATTGGTTTGGAAGTTAAACAAGAGATAATCAAAGAGTATCGTAAACGGCACGGTTGGACACAACAAAATCTGGCCGACGCTTGCGATTTAAGTTTGCGAACCGTACAACGAGTCGAAAAATCCGGTAATGCATCAAACGAAACCGTAATGAGCTTATGTGCCGTGCTAGAAATAAGCCAACAATATCTTAAACGCGTACCGGAATATCGCGAATCAGAGTTACAACAAGTTAAAATTAGACCGCAATACTTACCCATTGCATGCGCTGTGTTGATAGGGTTAATTGCTGGTGCCAGCCTTATGTATTGGTGGTTATCCGTTTAATGGAACGTCCATACATATTTAGCTAAAAATCATTTTTTATATTAAATCAGGCAGGCACTCTAAGAGATAATACATCAGTCAGATGATTGATATCATCAAGAATATGCAGTGGCTTTAATGGTGATAACTTATCGATTGGATGGGCGCCATAGCTGACGCCAATACTGGCAATTCCGGCATTGGCTGCCATTTGTAAATCGTGTGAAGTATCACCAATCATTAAACACTGTTGTTTCTGCCAGCCGTTACGCTCAGTAATGATATTCAACATCTGTGGACTTGGTTTTGACTCCGCTTCATCGGCACAAATTGAATCGACAAAATAACGTTCGAGCTTTGTCTCCCCCATTACCCGCAATAAACCTTTGCGCGCCTTGCCCGTTGCAACGGCAAGGTTAAAACTTTGCTCCTGCAAACTTTGCAGCAGCAACTCCACACCTTCAAATAATGGCGTTGGCGTTGTATCACCCTCTATGTATTGAAAACGATATTCTTCAAATAGTTTAGTACGTGATGCTTCATCCGCTCCAGGAAACAACTGGTTAAACACTTCATCCATGCTTAATCCGATAATATGGCGTATGGCTTCGTCTTCCGGCACCGGCAAACCAACATTTAGCGCTGAGGTTTTCATTGCAGACACTATACGGCCAGCAGAGTCCATTAATGTACCGTCCCAATCAAAAATAATCGTATTAAACTGATTCATTGCTTAATGTCTCTAATAAATCGTTTAAAGCCTTATCGTAATCGGCGGTAATTTCAATCACCTTTTCATCACGCTTTTCTTTAAACTTGAGCTTTCTGGCGTGCAGGAACAATCGGTTGAAACCGTAAGTCCTTTTAAGCTCTTCATCGAACGCCTGATCACCGTATTTTGGATCACCCGCCAATGGACATCCTGCAAATTGAGCATGCACTCGTATTTGATGGGTACGACCGGTCACAGGCATGGCGCGAACTAGTGTTGCCTTGTCGAAATACCGCTCAATGGAAAAGTCCGTACAACTATCTTTTCCACTCAAGTCCACTTTTACCAAACGCTCACCCGATTGTACGGTATTTTTTAACAGCGGAGCATCCACCCGTTTGGTAGAGCGCGGCCAGCGCCCAGCAGCCAATGCTGCGTATTCTTTATACAGTTTTTTATTTCTTAATTGCTCGTGCAAATAACGCAATACACTGCGCTTTTTGGCAATTAACAGACAGCCACTGGTATCCCGATCGAGTCGATGCACTAATTCCAGAAATCGGCAGTCGGGACGCAACTGACGTAGCGCCTCAATCACACCAAAGGAAAGACCACTGCCACCATGCACCGCAATGCCTGATGGTTTATTGATAACGATAACGTTGTCAGACTCGTAAACAATTTGTGATTCGAGCTGTTTAACTTTATTCAGCTGGACATTCACAGGTTTATCGGTTGTTTCAGCGATACGCACGGGAGGTACCCGTATTTCATCACCTGGTTGTATTTTATAAACCGGCTTAACCCGCTTTTTATTCACTCGTACCTCGCCCTTTCGCAAAATACGATAAATTTTAGACTTGGGCACACCCTTCAAAAAAGTGATCAAAAAGTTGTCAATTCTTTGACCGGCCTGGTCAGCATCAATGGTTACAAACTGTACTTTAGACAAAATGGCTATTCTTTAAACAAATCAGTCGGTTAATGTGACGCTATTGTAGCATTAAAACAGAAATAAATTGATGCTATGCGGCATCCCTGCTATATTTCAGTTGTTATAGACAAGGGTAAATATGCCCTTTGGACATCGAATTTCGTTTGTAGCCTTAAAGACATCAAAGTTTCATCACTAAAAAACTTCCGATAAACCTTGAAGAAGGTCTTTAAGTAAAACATTAAGAGCTACAAACTTTAGGTAAGCAACAACCATTTTGCAGGTCGATACACGAAGGTGATCGGTGCAGCGAGCGTAAGACTTAACCTATTTAAAATAAGCAGCACGCAGGAATTTCAGGTCACATGCTGATCAGCAACGATAACACAGCTGAGCATCTGACCATCGATAGGACACTCTATCAAGGAAAGTAAAACATTGTTTGAAAATTCAACATGTTATGTACCTACCAATATTTGCTGGCATTAAAGGCAAAGGTAAGTACGTATTTCTGATCCTGTAACTCGCACCATCACTCTCGGATTCGCTCTGCGTTAATCAGAAACGAGAGAACTACAAATAATGAAACGCATGTTAATTAACGCAACTCAGCAGGAAGAGCTGCGTGTCGCACTAGTCGATGGACAACGACTTTACGATCTGGATATTGAACTCCCTGGCCGAGAGCAAAAAAAGGCCAATATATACAAAGGCAAGATCACACGAATTGAACCAAGTCTTGAAGCCGCCTTTGTTGACTATGGTGCCGAACGCCACGGCTTCCTCCCTCTTAAAGAAATCGCCCGAAGTTACTTCAAAGATCCGTCTGTTCGTGGTCGCCTGAATATCAAAGATGTTTTATCTGAAGGTCAGGAACTGATTGTACAAATTGATAAAGAAGAACGTGGTCAAAAAGGCGCCGCACTTACTACGTTTATCAGCCTTGCTGGTTGTTACGTTGTTCTTATGCCAAACAATCCTCGAGCTGGAGGTATATCACGCCGTATCGAAGGTGAAGAGCGGGATGACTTAAAAGCAGCCCTTAGAACCCTCGATATTCCAAAAGGTATGGGATGCATTGTTCGTACTGCTGGTGTTGGCCGCGAAGCCGAAGAGCTGCAGTGGGACATGGGCGTTCTGTTAAACATTTGGGACGCCATACAGAAAGAAGCTGAAGCACGCCCTGCTCCATTTCTTATTCATCAGGAAAGCGATGTATTAATTCGGGCGGTTCGTGACTCTCTGCGCCCAGACGTCGGTGAAATTATCATCGATAAACAGGAAGCATTTGATAAAGTCAGAAATTACCTGCAACTGATTCGCCCCGACTTTGTTAATCGCGTCAAGATGTACAGTGATCGTGAGTTCCCACTGTTTAATCGCTATCAAATTGAGTCTCAAATTGAATCAGCCTTTAAACGCGAAGTTCAGTTACCTTCCGGTGGTTCTATCGTTATCGATCCTACCGAAGCACTCATCTCTATAGATATCAACTCGGCACGAGCAACCAAAGGCTCGGATATCGAAGAAACCGCATTAAATACCAACGTTGAAGCGGCGCAAGAAGTTGCTCGCCAACTTCGACTTCGAGATATTGGCGGATTAATCGTTATAGACTTCATTGATATGTCACCTGTGAAAAATCAACGTGAAGTTGAGCGAGTCTTATCAAAAGCGCTACAGCAAGATCGCGCTCGAGTACAAATTGGCCGTATTTCACGCTTTGGTTTACTTGAAATGTCACGTCAACGACTGAAGCCGTCATTAGGTGAGTCCAGTCAGGAAACCTGCCCTCGTTGTAGTGGTGTTGGCAGAATTCGAGGTATTGAATCACTTGCCTTGTCTATATTCCGTCTGATTGAAGAAGAAGCAACCAAAGAATCAACATCACAGGTACAGGCCTTCTTACCTGTGGATGTAGCGACTTTCCTGCTGAACGAAAAACGCAAAATTATTGCCGCAATCGAAAAGCGCCGTCGAGTGAAAGTGGTTCTGGTACCGCATCCCGATTTAGAAACACCACATTTCGAAATTTTAAGACTGCGTGAAGAAGACGTCACTCACGAACGTAGTTTTGAGTTAAAAATTGAAACGGGCGAAGACGAAGATACTTCCAGCTCACAAGCATACGCGCCTCCGGCAACTAAAGCCGTGTCTGAAGTACCTGCTGTCCAAACCATACAAGCGCCTACAACAGCGCCGGTTGTCAAACCCAAAAAAGACAGCAAGCCAGGATTATTGAAGCGTTTATTTGGTTCGTTGTTTGGTTCTGACGACAAGCAATCAGACAAAAAGAAAACAGATTCAAAGTCCGACAAAGGTCGAAATCAACGTGGTGGTCAAAACCAGCGCCGTCGACGTAATCAGAGCAACCGTAAACCTCACTCTAAGCGACAAGACAGTCAAGGTGAACGTTCTTCGTCCAATAGAGACAACCGCTCTGGCGGAGGCCGCCGTAATCAGCAGCACGATCGTCAGGATTCCAGTCATCGTCAAGATTCAAGCCAGCGTCAGGATTCAAGCCAACGTCAAGAATCGAGTCGCTCAGACAGTCAGCAAGATAGCGGTCGACAAGATTCAGGACGCCAACAAAATCGTAAGCCACGTCAAGAAGCGCCTAAAGTACAACGTGAAGAACGTGTACCCCGTGGCCAACGTCAGGAACAGCAAAAAGAAGCGCGTGCCCAAAACCGTAAAATAGCGGAACAAGCACAAGCATCCGATGGCAATAAACAAGTTTCTGAAAAGCCATCAACGAGTAATCGTGATCGAATGGCCTCGCAAGCTTCAATTCAAGTGTCTGAAAAACAGGTGTCGTCGCTTAAAGACTCTACCCGTAAAACAGCACCTGCTGAAGATCAACAGGCTGATGAGAACAAAGCTGTAGATGTGGTTAAGACAAACGAAACAGCAGTGACAACACCAAAGCCTACAGAACAAAAATCATCTGCAGAAGCAAAACCTTCGGGTCAGGCTGAGCAAGCCTCTGAAGCCAATGTTGAAGATAAAACAAGTGTATCAGCAGCGGATGTAAAAACGCCTGAAACAAACACTGCTACAAGTAAATCTGAAGCTGATGTTAAACCAACTGATAAAACGGAAACAAAACAAGAAGCACCTGCCCCTGATCAAAGCAATAAAAGTTCAGAGGCAAAGTCAGACGATCTTGGTTCTTCCAGTGCAACGACTGAATCCGCTAAACAGGATGCAATAGCAACTAAAGCGCCTGTGAACAAGCCTGAATCAACAGAAACAGAAACCAAGGCAACTGCCAAAACGCCTGATGCAGACGAAAAAACGCCCAGTAAGCCAGCGGAAAAAGTAGCTTCAACAGCAACAGCAGGAAAAGCTGAAAGTCCTATGGCAAAGCCAGCGTCGATTGAAGCCTTTACTCCAATGTCTTTTTCTCACAAAGCTGACGTTGACTTATCAGCGCCTGTCAGTAAAAAAGTTGACGTTGAACAAAAGTCTGCAAGCAACAGTCCAATGGCGAAAGCGTCCATAGCGTCTGTTGAAAATTCTGAGTCACCAAGTGAAAGCAAGAAAACGTCTACTGCTGACGACTCTTCTTCTAAAGACTCTGAATCGAACGATGACAAAGATAAGCAGGACTCTTTATTTTAAGAGCTCCATTGAGCTTTATACAGTGACTAATAAAAAGCCCGGATAGTATCCGGGCTTTTTTTATATCGATGTTAATTTCTAATACTTTTTTTGATTCAAATTTTAACTTAAATTATTTAACGCCTATCAGGCAATGGTTAATATTTTAGGTGCTTGGCGGGTTATTATCATTGTGTGCTCGAACTGGGCTGAAAGATTATTTTCACCAGAGATCAGCGTCCAACCATCCTTTGCGGTTTCTGTATATTGTGACTTTGTTGATAAGAAAGGTTCGATGGTAATAACCATTCCTTCTTCTAAAATACGCTTGTCCTGCTTATCAAAGTAATTAGGAATACATTCAGGATACTCATGCAGGCGCTTGCCTATGCCATGACTGGCTAAATCACGTAAAGTTTTATAACCTGATTTTTTGGCACTTTGTTCAATCGCTTTACCAATCAAGTTAATCTTATTTCCGGCTTTTGCTACTTTAATCGCTTCATTCAAGGCTTTAGTTGTTGCATCAATTAAATGTTGTTTTTTGGGGTGCACAGGATCGACAAGAAACGTAAAACCTGTGTCACCGTAGTAACCATCTTTTTCAGCAGAAGCATCAATATTCACAATATCACCAGGCTGAATCACACGGCTACCGGGTATACCATGAGCCGCTTCTTCATTGACACTGATGCAGGTACAGCCAGGAAAATTATACATAACACGTGGCGCAGAATTTGCGCCATGCTGTTTTAAAAACTGTTCACCAACTTGATCAAGCTGCTTTGTGGTTATTCCTGGCTTAAGCTGTTTTCCCATAGCTTTTACACACGCTGCCACAATTTGACTGATATGCTCCAGTTTTTCTTCGTCATGTTTTGATTGAATGATCAAAGCTGTTCCCTATTAATTTACTACTGATTATAGATTGCTGTATGAATATTCCCTTCTGCGTCGATATAACCTCGGTACATGCCTGCTGAATTAAATGAAAACACGGGCTCACCCTTTGGTGACATTCCCACAATTCCACCCTCTGCTTTCATGTTGACAAGTTTTTCCATAATGACTTCATCGGCAGCTTGCTGTAAGGGAATTTTTTTATAGAGTACGCGTGCGCATATATCATGAGCAACTGCGGCTCGAATAAAAAACTCACCATGTCCTGTAGCCGAAATTGCACAAGACTGATTATCGGCGTAAGTACCTGCGCCAATGATGGGCGAATCACCAATGCGCCCGAATTTTTTGTTTGTCATACCACCGGTGGATGTTCCTGCTGCTAGATCACCATTAACATCCAGGGCTACCGCACCCACTGTTCCAAATTTCTTATCATCTGGCCAACGCTGAACACTCATGAAAGGAGAAGCTTGTGAAACCGACTGCTGTTCATCTTCAGACAGCTGTGTTGAGTCAGAATCATCTTTTAACACATTCAACAATTGCTGCCATCGACGTTCCGTATAAAAGTAATCGGGAGAAACCATTTCAATGGATTGTTTCTTGGCAAAGGTTTCAGCTTTTTCACCACTTAACATCACATGGTTTGATTTCACCATAACAGCGTGGGCCAGAGTAATGGGGTTTTTAACTTTTGTAACACCAGCTATAGCACCAGCATTTAAATGCCTGCCTTCCATAATGGATGCGTCAAGTTCATTTGTCTTATGATGTGTAAATACAGCGCCTTTACCTGCGTTAAAAAGCTCTGAGTCTTCCATAATCATAATGGTTGCTTGAATCGCTTTTATACTGCTCTCACCCTGCTTTAACAACTTATAACCAGCACTAAGGGCTTGTTTCATTTTTTTATGATAAGCCGCCTCTAATTCTGGCGTCATATTACTTTTTAAAATGGTGCCTGCACCACCGTGAATTGCAATGGCAACTTTATTATTTTGTTTTTCTGCAAAGCCTGGCGCAGCACTCACTAATAAGAATGAAATTATGGCTGTTTTTAATAACAGCAAAATAGGTTTAACCTTTGAGTAATGCATTTTATATCCCTCACTAAAATTGAAAGCATAGAGTTATTGAAACTCACGTTCTTTATTTTTCTGTTTTTTTATTGTTGGGTATTAGGTACCGATTAATTTGCAAAAAACTGTACTAAATTAGCGACAACACTAATGATAATAACGATCCAGGTAACTAAAGTACCCCAAAAGCGACCAAAGGACACTCCAGGACTGCCACTTAACCCCTGAGCATGGAGTAGGCGAGATAAGACGAGCAAACTACCTAAAACATGCATTAACCAGCCATTGACACCGTTTAGCTCCAAAGCTGCCATTAGTATCAAAACGATGGGAATGTACTCGATAGCATTGGCATGAACCCTGACGGCACGCCTTAAATCATCGACACCGCCATTGCCAATACCAACCTTATTTTTTCGTCTTAAATAAACCACACGGATCGCTAACGCTAATATTAGTATGCCGCACAGGGATGCGTATAAAGATGTAATGGATATCATGGCAGACCTTATATTCGAATTATTTGATTTCGAGTATAGACACTTCTAAAAAAGAATGGAACTAAGCCATTTAAGAGCCCTTTAAAGTTGGACGTGGCAAGAGTTTTGAGACGGGTTATTGCTGCTCCATTACTTCATCAGAAGTCACCAAACTGACGTCTTGCAAAATAACAGGATAAGCTGGTACAGAATCTCCTATGTCATCAATAGAACCCGTTGGTATTTTAGATATGGCCTCAACCACATCCATCCCCTGTACGACCTGGCCAAAAACCGTGTAACCATAGCCCACATTGGTATCGTTGCGATGATCAAGATTTTTATTATGGCGAAGATTAATAAAAAACTGACTGTCAGCACTGTCCTTATCGGTAAAACGAGCCATGGATATAGTGCCTCTGGTATTTTTTAGGCCGTTTTTGGCTTCATTTTTAACGGCATCAAACACTTCAATAGGTTGATAAGTTTTATCATAACCGCCGCCCTGAATAACAAAGTCTTCCTTTACGCGATGAAACACAGTACCGGTATAACGCCCTGCTTCAACGTAACGCAAAAAGTTCTCAACCGTACTCGGTGCTTTTTCTTTGTTCAGGGTTAAAAAAATATCACCATAGTTGGTTTGCAGCTTCACCAAACTGTTTTCTGCCGCTTTAGTTCCAAAAGAAAAAGCAATAAACAAAGCGGCAATAAAGCAACCACTAAAAACTCTAAACATGCTGACTACCCTATTGATAATAAACAGGAGGCAAACTCGTTGAGCATCCACCGATTAAATACTGCCCGATTGTATGACAGTTGAACCGGTAAATTAAAGCTTCAGGCAACTTTTTTAATTAAAAGCGATGCATTAGTACCGCCAAAACCAAAGGAGTTGGACAATGCTGCATCAAAACGCCTGGTTACCGATTGGTTAGCCGTGTAGTCTAAATCACAGTCAGGATCCGGTGTTATAAGATTGATGGTTGGCGCTATCCGCTCATGTTGCATACTTTTTATGGTGTATATAAGCTCTGCGGCCCCCGCAGCGCCTAACATATGCCCTGTCATGGATTTGGTTGAGCTTATGGTTAATGATTTACTATGAGCCGAAAACAACCGTTTTATGGCTAATGTTTCAATCTTGTCGTTCAGCGGTGTCGAGGTACCATGGGCATTAATATAACCCACTTGTTCAAGTTCCAGACCCGACATTTCAATGGCTTTTTGCATGGCAGCAACCTGTCCTTTTCCCTCGGGACAAGGCGCTGTTAAATGGTGTGCGTCAGAGGTTGCACCAAAACCGGCAATCTCGGCGTAAATTGTTGCATTACGTCGTATGGCTGATTCCATACTTTCAAGTACCAAAATACCAGCCCCTTCCCCCGACACAAAACCGCTGCGGTTTTTATCAAATGGTCTTGACGCACAGGATGGGTTATCCACTTGAGTATTAAGTGCATTCAACCGGGAAAAACCCGCCAGACTCAATGGTGTAATGGTTGCTTCCGAGCCTCCAGTAATCACTTTATCCACTTCACCCACAGCAATCATTTTACAGGCATCCATTATGGCATGGGCTGACGTTGCACAAGCCGAACTGACACCGTAACTGGGACCTTCAAAACCATAACGGGCGGATATAACGCCTGACGCCATACCAATGACCGATGATGGAATAAAAAAGGGAGTGACACGTCTGATTTTTCCATTAATCACTTTAGGATGTTCCCGTTCGATATTACTTATTCCACCCTGCCCGGATCCAATCACAACGCCCACATGTTTTTGGTGAAATAACTCTGAGTCTTCTAAAGCTTGTTGTGTCGCAATTAATGCATATTGAATGAAGGGATCCAGATGGCGAGAGTCTTTCCCTTCTAAATAGTCTTGATAATGAGAAGGTACTTCACCTGCAATTTTTATTGGAAATGTGTCTGTTTCAAACTTTTTTATATAATCGATGCCCGACTGACCAGCAATAAGACGACTCCAGTTTTCATCAACGCCAATGCCAAGGGGACTAATGATACCCATACCCGTCACTACCACACGATTCAGCATATTGTTACAACCCATTCAATAATTTTCATAATTATTAGTGAATGGTATGTACAAAGGATGGCAAATTTATGGCGTTCTTATGACAGAGAGAACAGATATAAAAAAGGGAAGCCTTTTGCTTCCCTTTTTTATAGTTGGCTTGATGAACTTTAGATTATTAAAACCTATTTATTTTCAGCCAGTTTCTTACTGCGCTTGAGTGCAATGTAATCCACCAAAATATTCCCGGTTTCTTCTAACTTGTAATCATCGTCTTCAAAAACAGACTCATCAAAATCTTTTAAAGTATCAACCGGTTTTAACCCTTTGTCTTTTAGGCGCTGATTAATACGTGCCAGTTTTTTGGCTTTTCGCTCATCAATTTCAGCCTTTCTCTTTTTCATATTAAGCGAAATGGTGTCATCATTTTTGCGCGCCTGATATTCGGCAATATCTTCTTCAAGATAAGCGAACTCCTTGCTGCTTTCTCGACGCATTTTATGACGCTGATCAAGGGCAGATACAAATTCATTCACTTCATTAACAGGCTTATAGTTCGCCTGCTTAATGGTATCCCACGCCAAAGCATTGTCGTAGCTGCTCTCACCAAAATCCTCTCTGGAAAATCTGGATGGGTAGCTGATATCCGGTACCACACCACGATGCTGTGTTGTTTCACCCGACACACGGTAAAATTTGGAAGTGGTTAATTTGATTTGACCAAGCTGAGTGTCCAAAAGACCTCTAAAATGGTTCAAGTCGCGCAGCGTTTGAACTGTGCCTTTGCCAAAGGTTTGCTCACCAACAATCACACCACGACCATAATCCTGAATTGCACCGGCAAATATTTCCGACGCTGATGCGCTAGCCCCATTAACTAATACGGCTAACGGACCATCATAAACAACACCCGGATCAGAGTCTGGGAACACATGAACCCGATTCCGAGAATCTTTCTGCTGCACAACAGGGCCTCGATCAATAAACAATCCGGTTAAATCAACCGCTTCATCTAAAGCGCCGCCACCATTGTTTCTTAAATCGATCACTAGGCCATCGACGCCCTCTTTCTTAAAAGACTCAATAAACTTGGCAACGTCTTTTGATGTGCTTTTATAGTCAGGCAGACGTTTGTTGTATTTAGCATCCCAGTCAACATAAAATTTGGGGATTTCTATCACACCAAACTTATACTGTTGATTATTATTGTCTATTTCAATAACTTTTGATTTAGCTGAGAGTTCTTCTAATTTCACCTGCTCTCGAATAAGGCTTACGGTTTTGGTTTCGCCGGCAATCACTTCTTCTTTTGGCAGTATTTGCAACTTAACTTCTGTGCCCGCTTCACCACGAATAAGATCAACCACATCATCAAGGCGCCAGCCAATCACATCTTCAACAGCATTATCACCCTGCCCAACACCAATGATTCTATCACCTACTTTAATCTGCTTTGATTTGTCTGCCGGTGCACCGGTTACCAGTTTATTAACTTTGGTATAAACATCATCTACTTGCAAAACAGCACCAATACCTTCCAGAGACAACTTCATTTCGATGTCAAAATTTTCAGCTTCCCGTGGCGAAAAGTAGGTCGCATGAGGCTCGATGGTCAAGGCAAAAGCATTCATAAAGTATTCAAAAATGTCTTCACTTTTATTCTGGCTCATGCGTCGTTTTGCCATGTTATAACGCTTGGTTAAAACCTCTTTGGTTTCTTCCCAACTTTTTTCCGCCAGAACCAAGCTCAAGGCATCGGCTTTAACCCGTTTGCGCCATAACTCATTTAACTTTTTTTCATCGGATATCCACTCAACATCTTCCCGGTCATAACGATAGGTTTCATCTTTTTCAAAATCGAATGGAGTTTCAAGCAAACTTAAAGCATAGTCGTAACGATCGATCCAACGGTTTTGAAAAACCTGATAGATATCGTAAGCGGGTTTAAGATGACCGCTGATGATGTTGTCATCAATCATATTTTGAAATCGTTGAAAATCTTTAACATCTTGAGCTAAAAAGTAGCTTTTATTACCGTCTAAAATATCAATGTATTTGTTTAAAATCTGCCCGGATAACTCATCATTTCGACGGATACTGGGTTTTAAATAATGAAGCTCAGAAAATATTCTGGCGATGTAACGACTGGCACGACCATGACTTGGCTTAGGTAACAAAGACTCCTGCGTCGGTCCTTCAATAAGCGACTTATCTGTATTCGCATGCTTTTCTGGTGGCTGCTGTGCCACAATGGCAAGCGGTACAACCAACAATAAGGCGAATGAAAAGCCTTTAAACTTTTTCAGTGATTGAAACAGATTTTGTTTAAGCCATACAAACGTCATATACATCCCAACTTTTCAATAATGGATTACTGGGTTAAGAACATAAGAAAGTAACCTTTCTTTTTCTCCAAATAAATATTGAGCTATGTTCATCAAAACCCTAAAATTCAGGCCAACATTATTTCAATAATGCTATTCTCCATAAGAGCCATCTTAACGTGCTTTTACAGGGAACAGAAGTTTTGACCCTTGTTTAATTCGATGGTTTCATCTCTATTAAGCAAATAAATTGTTACCGTCACAAGTAAAATATTGCAAGAATTCGTTACAGGTCACAATATTCCTACCTGTATTTCACTTTGATTCCACTATAGTATAGTTAACATACTGTTTTTGTGGGCAAATTTTACGGTTTTAAAATGGTTAAGTTTTTAAGAATATGGGTCGAAAAATGGTTAAATCAAGAGACCCCACCACCATCATTCCCTCAAATTGACTTTGAGAAACTGCGCTATGGCCTGCGACCCGGTGATGTAGTTCTGGTTGAAGGCCGAACCCGTGTAGCCGAGGTCATAAAGCTTATAACTCAGAGTCGCTGGTCACACGCGGCTCTCTACATTGGGCGCATTCACGACATCGAAAATCCTGAACTGAGAGAACAAATTCAGAAGTTTTCAACATTTGATCCCTCCGATCAACTGATCATAGAAGGTCTACTGGGCCAGGGAACCATTTTAAACGTGCTTTCAGAGTACCAGCGGGATAACCTTCGGATATGTCGGCCATCCGCTCTTTCACACGCAGATGCCGCGTCGGTTATCGCCTTTGCAGTGGCTCACCTGGGTACTCCATACAACTTCAGACAAATGATAGATTTAGCCCGATTACTGTTCCCCTGGTCGATTATTCCAAGACGCTGGCGCTCCTCATTGTTTCGCAGTAATGCCGGTGAGCCGACACGTACCGTTTGCTCATCCATGCTCGCAGAAGCCTTTAATGCTGTCGATTATCCGGTACTGCCTGCTTTTAAGCGGCTAGAGAATGAACAAGTGGAGCTTATTAAACGTAACGCCAAACTTTTCACACCCGCCGACTTTGATTATTCCCCTTATTTCAAAATATTAAAATTTCCATTTTGGGGCGAGGTCGATAAAGCGCACTATCGCGAGCTGCCCTGGAATCAGGATGGCTTACAGTCAAACGATGACGATACCTTTACTTAATTCGTTAAAAGCCATTGAATCGTTAACGAACAAATCTCGTATAAAAATATATGATTAAATTTCGAACAAATGGCTTGATGTTTACGGTAATTGTTCTAATTTTTACTATAAGGAATGCAAAAACTCCCTTTTGTTGTTCCTGACAGCTAAAACATTCCCCTAACCCAGGCAACCACCTATGGACCTGGGTATTTTTTTGCTCAAAATAATCGAATGGTAACTAACCTCTCTTCCGTAAACGAGAGAAGAAAACCAACATCAAGGATGTCCAGAATAATAGACCGCCACTGCTACCACCGTCCTCATTGCCACCATTATCACTGTTGTCGCCATTATCTGAAGGCGCCACTACCGTCACAGTTACTGAAGCGGTAGCCTGAGCACCTAAAACATCAGAAGCGGTTACCTGAAAACTCAATTCGCCGGCGTAGTCTGGTGCAATAAAAGAGGTTGTCGCAGAAGTCGCGTTTGACAGTTCAACCGATTCACCCGCTGTCTGTTCCCAGGCAAAAGTAACCGTATGATTTTCAGCATCGGTTGCACTGGCCGTTAACTCAACGGTTTGCCCGGTATTCACTTCAAAATCTTCTTGTATTGAAACAGATGGCGCTGTGTTGGTATCGTCATCCAGAATCGTTACTTGCATTTCACTCGTGTTGCCAAGGGATGCGCCAGTGGCCGATTGTAAAATGACATTAAATGACTCGTCGCCCTCTTCGGTTGTGTCAGCGTTAATGGTTATTTCAAATGATTTATCGTCTCTGTCACCATCTTGCCACTGTAATGTTCCCGATGTATCGACATAATCTTCAGCAGCTGTAGCGGTCACACCGCTTAAAACATAATCGACCGTCGCAACACCTTTTGAACCACCTAATCTTTCCACTGTAATGGTTATCGAATTGTTCTCTTCTGCAATATCCGCATTAGCAGTAGTAAACTGCACAGCGCCAGGTTCTGGCTCACCGTTTAAAGTAATTGTCAGGTAACCATTATCGCCAATGGTAGCGCCATTTTTTGGATCGGTCAGTCGAAGAAAAAATGACTCCGTCGGCTGGCTGTTTGGAGGAAAATCACTGATATTAATTGAGATTTGTTTATCACTTGTATCACCAGCGGCCCACTCTAAAATGCCCTTGTTTAATGAAAAGTCGGAACTAGAGCTTGCACTGCCACTTAAAAAGTCGAACTTGACACTGGTTGCACCAGGATTGCTACCTGTATCGGTACGTTGAACATTTATGTCGACCGTTTGTCCTCTATCAAGCGTGAGCTGTGCTTTCTTAAACTGCAGCTGTCCTTCGTTATGTTGCTTAGTATTATCCTTTAAAATATACAGTCCACTATTAATGTCACTGACCAAAATATTACCAGAAGGAAGAAACGGATAAGCGCCCCAGGCACCGTTATAAGAGGGATTATTGTTGCTTGGAAAAGTATCAAAATAACCGACTTCAATCGGCGAAGTGGGATCGGTAATATCGAGAACGGTCAATCCCCGCTCATAAGTGGACATATAATAACGATTACCACGAACAAAACCGTTATGATCAATAGCGCCTGTTGGACCTGTCCACTGACCTACCTGAACTGGATTACGTAAATCATCAATTTGAAAAATTCTTACGGTGGTATTGATATTCGCCCGACTTTCATCAAACTCATCGTGCAACAAAATATAGCGCTTATCTTCGGTTACCCATCCTGAGTGCACATACTTTGCTGATGAAGGCACATCATTATATTCTGCCATTCCTAACTGCTGAGTATCTGCTGGGTTAGTAATATCCCATAAATACATTTGCTTTTCGTTAAAGTCGACAAATACAGTACAGTTCACACCGTTTGAATTAACACATCCGGAATCTTTACGACTGTCATCAATAGTGACCGAAGCACCATCATGGGTATAACCTTGAAATGAAGACTGACCATTTTCGACATTAATGGTTGCCGGATTATCCAGAGAATAACTGTGAAACGATCCTTGAAAATTACTGCTGCCCACAAGTTGAAGTTTCGCTTGAGTATTTTCTTCTACAATATTCAATGAATAATCAACATTACTGATGTAAACATTATGGGCATTACCGACACTGTTATTGCGCTCCACCAGTGAAATACTGTTTGGTAGGTCGTTCAAGTCGATAATCGAGACACCATCACTTCTACCATCGACGGTGGCGTAAGCAAAAGCCCGCCAACTGTTTAAACTATCATCAAAATACTGATAAACCTTGATATCACGCCAGGATGCAGAGCTGCCTGAAACAGTGCCCACTTCAACGGGGTTTTCTGGATCAGTCACATCAAATACAGCCACGCCATTTTGAACGCCCATAATGGCGTACTCATTATTGTTGTTTAGATCAACATGCCCCCAAATATCATTCCCTGAACTGGGAAATGAAGAAAATGCATTAAGTGGCACATGAGCCAGCAAATCAATATTATTACATCTAAAGTTGCCAGCTCTTCCGTTGACACAATCAACAGCGGTTTGTTTTTGTTTTAGAGATTCAACTTCTTTCATTTTTGCCGCAACAGAGGCAGAAAGCTGACTGGCCTTACCATCGGCAATAACATGGAACCCATTTCGACGTAAATCGGGCACCATTTCTGGTGGTACACCGGTTAAAAAAGATTTGTTCACATTAGGGCTTTGTGACTGAAAGTGATCAAAACGATTATACCCAGCTAACACAGGAACCAGCTCACTCTTTAAATAAAACAGTTCTTCTGCGGATGATATTGAGTACTGACCACTGGCCACCAAAACTTTGTCACCCTTATTCGCTTTTGATACCGCGTAACTGATCGTTTTACAGGGACGAATTGGATTATCACAAAATCCTTTGTCTTCACCATGCTCAGAAACGTATCGTGATTTTGATGGTTCCGAATGGGTCCAGGCCTGAGTCGCCAAAAGTAGCAAAGATGCCAATAAAAAATATTTTATGCTGAGATATTTAATCACCCTAGTTTTCCTTTTAAAAAGCCCGATTAAACCGATATATACCATTTAAACACTTGTATACATTAGATGATAGTTGAATATTTACAGTTAAAAGACCACACAGCGCACAATATGTTGTTAAAATATCTGTCTAACTGAACTGGCTGAAATGTTTTATTACAATCAATGCTATATATTAAAAATCGTTCTAAAAAATACTCATTCAAGATACTCACAGCACTAATTGCGAGCTTGTTATTTAATGCCTGTGATGTGACCGATAGAAATAACCACCTCAATTTTGATGTGTATTACGGATCCAAAAAACTAAATTGCGAAGCATCTTTTACGCAAAATGGCCAACAGTGGCGTGTAACCCAACTTCAGTTTTATGTACACAACATTGAACTGCAAAATAATAAAGGACAATGGCACGCGGTTTCTCCCAGCATTGCTGCCAAAGATCATCAAAAAATCGCATTAGTGGGTGGTGTTTGTGGCGCACAGCAGCAGTGGCAAGTTAATCTGAAAGAAATGATTGCGCTAAGTGATCAACAAGCCATTCGCTTTACCCTTGGTGTGCCGTTCCATTTAAATCATAAAAATCCTCTCACACAACCGAGTCCACTTAATCAACCCGATATGTTCTGGACCTGGCAAACCGGTCATAAATTTTTGCGCCTTGAACTTGAATCAGATAACGACAGCTGGCTATTCCACCTTGGCTCAACCGGCTGCCAATCACCCGCACCGGTTCGACCGCCCGAGTCAGCTTGTAAAAATCCTAATCGAAGTCAGATTACGCTTGCTTTACCACCGCAAACATCCAAAAAAGCAGATAGTGAGGCCAGTAATAGCGTCCCTATCAAACTGGATCTAAAGTCACTTTTGAGTGAATTAGATTTAACAGATAGTACAAGTTGTCAGTCGAGTCCTGATACCAAAAGCTGCCCAGTATTGCTATCAAAGCTCGGCATAGAAAAGGCAGCAAACGGTATCGATAGCAGCAGAGTTCAAACGGTATTTACCGTTATTCAATAACAAGTGGAAACCGTTACCCTTATGCCTCGATTAATCTGTCTGTTACTTTTAACCACGCTGTTAGCTTGTGACAACAAACCTTCAGACACAAGGTATAACTGGCCATTAAGAGAAGGATTTCCGAGACCACAAGTACCAAAAGACAATCCCATGACAGCGGAAAAAGTAACTTTGGGCCGTCATCTATTTTACGATAAAAACTTATCGTTTAATAAAACGCAATCTTGTGCCAGTTGCCATACTCAAAAATACGCCTTTGCAGAAACCAAAAAGCAATCAACCGGTTCAACCGGAGAAAAACACCGTCGAAATGCACCCGCATTAGTTAATATTGCTTATAATAAAACCTTAACCTGGGCACACGATGGATTAAAGGATATTGAAACACAATTATTATTACCCATGTTCGGTGAGTCGCCAGTGGAACTGGGTATTACCGGGCACGAAGCTGAAGTATTGGCTCGTTTTAAAACCTCTTTATATACTGAATTATTTGAGCAAGCATTTCCCGATAAAGGATTAAGCTTTAATACCATGAATCAGGCTTTGGCAAGTTTTGTACGAAGTTTAATATCACTAAACTCCCCCTTTGATCGCTACGCCTATGACGGTGACGATAGTGCTTTATCAGAGTCCGCATTGAAGGGTATGACCTTATTTTTTTCCGAAAAATTTGAGTGCCATCATTGCCACGGAGGCTTTAATTTTACTCAATCGACATTTCATGAAAAACAGCTGCTTGATCGACGCCCTTTCCATAATACAGGCCTGTATAATTCAAATGAAAAAGGACAGTACCCAATAGACGATGGTTTGTATGAAGTGACTCTTGATCATAATGATCACGGTCGATTTCGAGCGCCAACACTGCGAAACATTGAAGTAACAGCGCCCTATATGCACGATGGCAGTATCGATACTCTGGAGCAAGTAATTGAGTTCTACGCCGCAGGCGGACGACTGATTGAAGAAGACGAATTTCAAGGGGATGGTCGCAAAAACCCTCTCAAAAGCCCTTTTGTAAAAGGTTTTGAAATCACCGAAGAAGAAAAAAACGATCTAATTGCTTTTATGCAGTCATTAACCGATCAAGAATTTTTAATTTCAGAAAAACATTCAAAGCCAACAACTAATTAACTGATGAGAATTTATCTCACAAGGTAACACTGTATAGTTTCTCATCATTTTGATATTGTAATATTCGTTTTCAATAACTCAATAAATGATAACAAATGGAGAAAGAAGCATGTGGATAAAGAGTATGACCGTTAAACAATTGATGGCCTCAATGACGCTAGCATTAGGTGCAACCCTGTTGGCTCAACCGGGTTATACCGCTTCAAATGAAGATAAAAAACTTTCTTTTAATGCAAAAGAAGTGGCCAGCGGCATTTACATGTTGCAAGGTGTTGGTGGCTTTACCGGAGGGAATATTGGGCTGTCCATAGGTGAAGATGGCGTTGTGATGATCGATGACTCAATGCCACCTATGCTGGATATTATGAAGACCGCCATTAAATCAGTAACCGATAAGCCAGTGGACTTTTTAATCAACACACACGTTCATGGTGATCACATTGGTAATAACGCCGCAATGGCAAATGACGGCGCTCATATTGTTGCTCACGAAAATCTACGTCATCACTTGTTAACCAAAGGAATTTCAAGTGGCGGTAAAACGAAAGACGCCCCAAAAGCAATGCTTCCGGTAATTACCTTTAGCCACTCCATGAGCTTTCATTTAAATGGTGAAGACGCAGAACTGATTCATTTGCCTAAAGCCCATACCGATGGTGACGCTGCGATTCATTTTAAGCAAGCCAATGTCATTCATACCGGTGATGTTTTTTTCAATGGCATGTTCCCTTATATTGATATCAACAGTGGCGGCAGTGTTGATGGCTATATTTCAGCGCAAGAAACACTTATCAAACTCGCCAATGATAAAACCAAAATCATTCCTGGCCATGGCCCGCTAGCCAGCAAATCCGATCTGGAAAAAGCCGTTGCCATGTTAAAGGAAGCAAAATCACGAATTGCCAAAGCTATTGATAAAGGGTTGTCGGAAGATGACGTCGTTAACAACAATCCGCTTTCGGACTATCACGAAGCCTGGAACTGGGGATTTATTACAACGGAAAAAATGACTCGTCAGGTGTATAAAAGTTTAAAGCAGTAAGTTTACCAATTACTGTGGAACGATAAATAAGTTCGACATTCAATGCCGAATTAATATTTCAAAGCCGCTTATATGAGCGGCTTTTTTTATGGCGAGAATTTGAGTTGGAGTGAATTAGAGCGGAGAAAATTTTACCTTAATAACCAACACCTAATTTTTCAGCAATTACAGATAACAATAAAAAAGGCCGGACAAACAATGTCTGACCGGCCTCAACTTATAATTTAAATTATCAATAAACTTTTAATGACTAACTGACTTTTTGCTCTTCTTTTGGCGGATAAGTGGGCGCAAATAAACCGAGTTGCTTAGCTTCTTTCACATAAGACATGATATCTGTGTGAGCAATATCAAACAGCTGCTTCATATCATCAATAACATAATAGATGGGCTGCATAATATCGATACGATACGGCGTTCTTAACACCGTCATAATATCAAAGGGTCTGTGCTCAGGTTCATCAGTAAGAGCGTATTGCGACTCACCAATAGAAGATAAAATTCCGCCACCGTAAATACGCTTACCTTTATCGGTGTTCATAATGCCAAACTCTACCGTAAACCAATAAAGCCGAGCCAACCAGGCATGATGTTCTTTATCGGCCGCATCACCCAGTTTTCCGTAAGTGTGAGTAAACTCGGCAAAATAGGGATCCGTTAACATGGCGCAATGACCGAATATTTCATGAAAAACATCCGGCTCCTGCAAATAGTCCATTTCTTCACGGGTTCGAATAAAAGTTGCGCAGGGAAACTTTTTATTCGCCAACAAATTAAAAAACTTGGTGAAAGGAATTAATGCCGGAACCCAGGCAATTTCCCAACCGGTTTCTTTTTTCAATACTTTATTAACATCACCTAGCTGAGGAATTCGATCGGCGGTAATGCCCAATTTTTTAATACCTTCCATGTATTGATCACAGGCTCTGCCCTGAATAATGGTCATTTGACGATTGTATAATTCCTTCCAGACACTGTGCTCTTCTTCAGTGTAATGAATAAAACCAGACTCATCAGGTTCACGGGCTTTGTATTTAGTACCCTTGGCCATATAGTAAACTACCTCTTGTGACAATTTATCTGTCCTGTGCCGCAGCTTAAAGACTGGCAATGTCATTACCATTGCAGCAGCTATCAGGTTGTTTTCTGTTATGGGTGAAAGCATTATTCACCGCTAATTATTACCCTATTATCTCGCGGATCAACCGTTGGACGCAAGTGAAGTAGATTTCAATCCCACTCCACTCATCAGACCAGATTCGGTTATTTCATGGCCTCCAGCTCTTCCCAGCGTTCCATTTTCTGCTCCATTTTTTGCTGCAAATCAGCCAGTTGCTGAAACACCTGCTGCATTTCATCAGGCGTCTTGGCTTGAAACTCGCTTGTCTGAGTTTGCTGCTCAATGGCATCAATATCATTTTCGATTTGTTCAAGCTGTTCCGGAATTGCATCCAGTTCCCGTTGAAACTTATACGATAATTTTGCCGGTTTCGGTTTATTAGCAACTGATTTATCTGACGACAACGCATTGCCTTGCTGTTGCCCTTGTTGCTTATGACTCGAATGCTTCTCTGATGAATGATTATCTGAAGAATCGCTGCCTGCAGAGGGCTTCTTATTACGTAACTGAGATTGTTCTTTTTGAGCCCTGTAGCGTCGATAGTCGTTATAACCGCCTTCTATTTCAACAATGTGGCCAGCCTTTTTGCTCTGATCCTGTATAGCACCCAGATTAGCACCCGATCGTGCACTATCGATATCATCTGTTTCAAACACCAGCAGTGAAGCAACCACATTATCAAGAAAGCGTCGATCATGGCTGATCACAACAACAGTGCCTTTAAACGCCACCAGCTGACTTTCCAGTAACTCCAGTGTTTCTATATCCAGATCATTGGTAGGCTCATCCAGAATCAGCAGATTGGCCGAACGGGTAAATAGCTTGGCCAACACCAGACGACTCACTTCGCCACCGGATAAGGCGCTTGCTGGTGTTCGCATTCGCTCTGGACCAAAGCCGTAATCCGCCAGATAACTGATCACGTGCTTTTTCTCGCCATTGACTTCAAGAAAGTCACGACCTTCACCGACATTATCGAAAATGGATAAATCAGGATTAACCGTCGAACGCATCTGATCGAAATATGCAATATCAAGTTGTGTACCCAGTTCAACGGTTCCGCTGTCTGGCTCCAGTTCACCCAGAATCATTTTGATGAGAGAGCTTTTACCGCAGCCATTTGGCCCCAGAACCCCTATTTTGTCGCCTTTAATTACCGAAGTGCTGTAATTTTGAAACAGTATTTTATCGCCGCGGGTTAAAGTGGCATTTTCCAGCACGGCCACCAGCTTGCCGGATTGACCACCACTTTTTACATTCAATTGCGCCGTTGACTGTCTTGTTCGCCGCTCGGCATGCTGTTGACGCATTTTCTTTAACGCCCTGACCCGTCCTTCATTGCGGGTTCTTCTGGCTTTTATCCCCTGACGAATCCACTTCTCTTCGTTGGCCAGCTTTTTATCAAATTCTGAATTCGTTTTCGTTTCGTCACTTAACTGTTTTTCTTTACTTTCAACATAAGCATCATAAGGCGCAGGGAACACTGAAATAATACCGCGATCAATTTCCCAAACTTTGCTCACCACAGCATCAATAAACTGACGATCATGGGAAATCAACAAGAGTGCGCCTTTATACTGTTTCAAGGACTCTTCCAGCCACTCTATGGTGTCGAGATCAAGATGGTTGGTCGGTTCGTCGAGCAGTAACAAATCAGGCTCTGCAGCCAGACATTCGGCTAAGGATACGCGTCTGCGCCAGCCGCCTGATAATGTCGATAGCAACACGTCGCCATCGAGATTAAGTCGGGTAAGCACTTTGTCGACTTTCTGCTGCCACTGCCAGCCATTGGTGCGATCCAGTAGATCGTGCAGCTGATTGATTTCGCTTTCGGAACCACCTGTTTCAAGCAAATGTTGGTACTTATCCAATGCAAGCTTGATGTCTTCAACGCCTTTAGACACATAATCAAAGACACTGATATCCAGAGATTCCGGTAATGACTGTGCCAGGTAGCGCACACGAAGCGCTTTTTGTTGCTGCAATTCACCTGAGTCGGGCTTATTGATTTGCGCAACCAGTTTTAACAGAGAAGACTTGCCCGCTCCATTTCGACCGACAATAGCCACTTTTTCACCCGCCGACAGTGAAAAACTCGCCTGATCGAGTAAAACATGTGTGCCGAAACTTAAACTCAGCTTATCGCCGCGTACAATTGCCATTCAATATTCCCAAACTATCCAGAGCGTGTTTATCAAAAAAGTGCGCTATATTATATAGGGGAACTAATTGGAATGTCGGCTATCGAATAAAAAAGCTTAACTTTCTCCAATTTGGCCGATAACTATAGGTAGCAATGACTTTAACCCTATACAGAAATCATAACGCTTGTGAACGCCATAAAAGTCTTATTGTCTTAATGACCCAGGCAATGTTGTTAGCTCAAGAAGTGTTAATGACTCAAATGGCGTTGAAGATTCTTATGACGTTGAAGACTCTTATGATGGCGTTGAAGACTCCATTAGTTTTAGTGACAAACACTATTATTAAAAATATCGCAAAAAATAGTACTCCAACAGAATGACTCTCTTTTCGAGTAAACCGTTTTGCAGTAGGCGCAGTATGAACATAAAATGGTTATTTCTTAGCCTGTTAGTTCCAATAACTTCTGTCGCGGAGAATTTAGAGCCGTCAGCAGTTTCCTCGACGCTTGATACTAAAACGCCGGTTTCCGAACAAATCAGCATTGATACCCTATCCGAAAGTAAAAACGAGACGCACCCCGATAACAGTAAAAATAACGCGCTGACGAATGTAAGTCCTACACCGTTCAATCTGAATAACGACGACAACCTTCGTTTCCGTGAAATGTTTAAACAGGCTAAACAAGCACTGAGACATGGGCGTACCGACGAATTTAAAAGCATCCATCAGCAACTTGAAGGTTATGTATTAGCGCCCTATTTGCAGCAAATGTATCTGCTCGACAGAATAACCCTCAAAAATCGTAGCAATATTCAGGCGTTTCTTGATCGTTACGACGGTGAGCCTGTTACTTATCGTATTCGTTCTCGTTTTTTATGGTTACTGGCGCGTAATAATCAGACCAACCTGTTTTTAACCTATTATCGGCCAACCTCGAGTATTTCTCTGCAATGCCACTGGCTAAAGTTTCGCCTCAAAACCGATGAAAATAGACGTGATATTTTTGATCATGCTCAACGTATCTGGTTGCACGGTAAGTCACGTCCGGATGCCTGTGACCCGGTATTTGCCGCCATGAAAAAATCCGGAGAATTAACCCCCGGATTAATCTGGCAACGATTGTCACTGGCCGTTAAGCAGCGTCAATCTGGGCTTGTCAGCTATTTAACCCGTTTACTGCCCAAGGATCAGCAGGATGATGGCCGCTGGGCCAAGCGAGTAATGGCTCGACCTGCACGCCTTGCAACAGCACCCTTAAAACAGCTGGAGCCGATCCGAACGGCAGAAATTGCTGCGTTAATTATGGCCAGAGAAATTTGGCGCGATTCGGACAAAGCTTTAACACTGATTGAAAAAGCATCTCCCCATTACCGGTTTAGTCACGCACAAAAAACGGAACTGGCTCGAAACATTGCCTTATCGCTGGCGTCCGAAGGACATCCAAGAGCTTCAGAGTGGTTGGATAATATTGCTGCCAATGAAAGCAGTGAATTATTGTTGCGCTGGAAGCTGGCGCACGAACTAAGAGAAGGCAACTGGCAAACCGTTAAAACCTGGCTGGCCAATACCCCACCACCATCCAACTCCGAAAATGACTGGAACTACTGGCAGGCGCGAGCAGATATGGAACTGGGTAATATGGATGAAGCCCGACAACGATTGCTGAAACTGTCCGACAAGCGCAGCTATTACGGATTTTTAGCCAGTGCCATGTTAAATAAATCGCCCAATCTGGAACACAAACCTTACCCGTTTAGCTACATAATGGTGGATCAACTGTCGCAAATGCCGGGCGCGCAAAAAGCCTATGAATTATGGCAACTTGATCAACACCTGTCGGCAAGGCGCGAGTGGAATCACTTTAAAGCTAAACTACCGACCACAGAACGAAAACATATGGCCGCTCTGGCTCATCAGTGGGGATGGCACGATCAGGTCATTTACTCCCTGTCGGAATCGGGTTTGATGGACTCGGTGAATATGCGTTTTCCTCTGGCATTTTCACCACTGATGGAAAAAGCATCCAAAGACGCCCGGCTCGATTTGACGTTAAGTTTGGCCATTGCGCGCAAAGAAAGTGCGTTTATGCCCGATGCTCGCTCATCGGTTGGTGCTATAGGTTTAATGCAGTTAATGCCCTACACCGCCAAATACATAGCTCGCAAAGAAAAGCTGCCATTTGCAGGCACTCATAGCCTGAAAGATCCGCTAACCAATCTGCAGTTAGGCACCCGTTACATGAAGTATTTGATGGATGAGCATCAAGGAAACGCGGTATTGGCCACAGCCTCCTACAATGCGGGTCGTCATAAAGTGGCCAACTGGTTACCGGATAACAAACAGGTCCCAGCCGATATCTGGATTGAAACCGTGCCCTACAAAGAAACCCGCTCCTACATTAAAAACGTACTGGCGTACCAGCAAATTTACCGCAGTCTGTTAGGACAACAAGAAAACTACTTTGAAACCCTGGTGGAGCTGAATATTACTGCCACACCCTAGTCGGTATCATGCACAGGAAACATTCACAGATGAAATAGACAGTTACCATCGACCATGACTATCAACAGAAACCTTCAACCAATACGAAAGACTCTTTCTGAAGACAAATCCTTTAGACTAAATCCTTAGCCAATAATGTCCTTAACCGATAGCACTGAACAGGAGCTATTGCGGTGCTCAGTGCTCTTTAAATATTACGGCTCGATTAGAAATATTTATCCAGAGTGATCTGGATAAAATCGTCATTGCGGTAAGAGTAGAAAAAGGTTGCGGAAGGTTGCGTATCATCGATACCGGCAAACACCCGCCCTTCAACACTCAATCGCATATCATTGCCAATACGACGAGAACCTTCAATGGAAATAAACTGCGCATCATTATCGGTTTCTGCACCAAGGCCTAGTAAAAGATCGCTTGATTCGGGATCATTAAAGGTAAAGCGAGCCCCCAAAACCACCACGTCACTCAACTCAATATTAAAAAACTGATTGCCAAATTGATCGCGTTCATCGTACTGATACTCCAGAATCCAGCCTAAATCAATCACACTGTCAAACACACCGTAGGTACTGTATTCAAAGCCCATAACCGCTGCCAGGTAATCTTTTTCATTGCCTTCAAAGCCAAAGCCTGTCCGGTATATCATTTCAAGCTTCAATAACCAGTCTTCAAGGGTCGCCTGGGCATCGATGCTCGACTGGTTAATTTGTGGGTAATAGGGTTCAAGATAGCCACTTACCGGATTTACATTGAACACGGGTTCACGGCTGGTACCAATAAAATGAGCAATGCCAATATCCCACAGCCCTATCACTTTACTGAACCGCAGTGCCACATCGGTATGGTATTGCTCCGCGGATGATTCATAAGTTGCGGCATCGGCATCCACCGGTATCTCAAATCGAAGTCGGCCATCTTCGCCAGCAAAGGTTCGTTCCCGAAAGCCAGGCAATACAAACAGACTCAATGTGCCCCAGTCTTTTTCCCAGTTGTAATTGATCATCGGCTGGCCAAGTTTATCTTCGCCGTCAATATTCTCGACCTGATCGGTCTGGTTGATAATATCCACCAGATGCTGGGTTTCGGCCACGCCCCAAAACACTTTATTGATACCAATATTCAACGACCACTCATCACCAACCATCAGCCAGTAAGCTTCTCGTATATCGGCATGGGTTCGTTCGCTGTCCATAGAATCCAGCCTTAAAAAAGGTTTAAACGTAAACCTTGCCGATTCGCCATCGTAATACCACTCGGGCTCCACATAAAAAGAACCACTAAAATCATCCTGATTTTGGGTTGCCTCCTCGGTAAAGATACGAGCCTCAATACCAGTGGCTGCCGAGAAGTCTACATCTTCAGCTTGCAGTTGCGAGTGCATTAACGCAGTACCAAGCCCCAACGCTAAAATTTGCCTAAAAATCATAAATCTTCCTTAGTTACAGACCAGATGGTCTGTATTATAGTGATTCCTACATCGTATAAAAAGAGGGTTATTTAAAAAACAATAATCTGATGCCAATGAGTTTATCTCCTTATAATTAAAACAGAGCCGATCAATAAGGAAGGTATGCTATGAATAACGCAGAAATTGGTCACTGGTACCGTATCAATTTTGCAGCCGATCCGGTGGAAGTGATTGCACTGGATGACAACGAGCAGGTTGTTGAGTTTCAGCATTTTGAGGGTGAAATAGAATCTCTCGACCTCACCGACTGGCAATCATTAACGCCCCGCGAAGTAGAAGCACCAGAGGACTGGAGTGGCCCCTATGAAATGGAGTGGCAAGATATTAATCCGGAGAGCGTGTTTATGGATTACACACTCGAAGAAGCGGTTATGAAGATACAGAAGTAACTTACCAAGTGTCTGTTCTACTTCGTTGCATTGTATAACGGTATAACTCTACAAAGACTTCTTATCATTTTCGTAACTGAGACTATTATCGTAACTGAGACTAATATCGTCACTGACTATTGCCATTCGGGGAGCCAGTCATTAGTATCCGTGGCATCGTAATCAATATCAGAAAACACTCATGCCGCAAACCTGGTCCGAAGTCCTCAGTGAAGAAAAATCAAAACCTTACTTTAAACAACTGCTGGAGTTTGTTGACGCACAACGTGCTGAAGGCAACATCATCTACCCGCCTAAATCACAGGTGTTTAATGCCATCTCGTTAACGCCATTTAACGAGATTAAAGTGGTTATCCTGGGACAGGACCCCTATCACGGCCCCAATCAAGCCAATGGTCTGGCGTTTAGCGTCAATGAAGGAATTGCGCTTCCGCCAAGTCTCAAAAACATCTACAAAGAAATAGAAAGTGATATAGGTCAACCTTGCGGCAACAATGGCGACTTGTCCCATTGGGCAAAACAGGGCGTTTTGCTGCTCAATACAGTACTGACGGTTCAGCATGGACTGGCTCACTCCCATAAAAACAAAGGATGGGAAACCTTTACTGATCGGGTTATCTCAAGTTTGAACAGTGCCCCCCAGCATATAGTATTCTTGCTATGGGGTGCCCATGCACAAAAGAAAGCCGCGCTGATTGATCAACAAAAACACACCATTTTAAAAGCACCTCACCCTTCTCCTCTGTCCGCTCACCGAGGTTTTTTAGGCTGTAAACATTTTTCTTTGGCAAACAAAGCCCTAATCAAGAATAATCAGTCTACAATTGAGTGGTGTAAGTAACTTAAAGACGTTTAATAGACGTTATATATAAGGATTGGATAATAAAGGATAAGCACCCTGATGGTGTGTTACACTTTCATTCGAACAGATTATGAACACTGGTATAAAAACAAGGCTTGGACAGCCAACTGCGGTTAAGCATTAATGAGTAAGACTTATGTACGCCTGATAGCCCTTTTTGCTGAACTGATAATTATCGCAATGACGAATAAGGCATTCGCCAATGCGACGTTATCTCACCCAATAAACTCGATTGTAATTCTTGAGCAACAATCCGATCGGCTCAGTCATGCTTTTTCGTCCCATCTTAAAGACAGTCTGGTTTCCACTAATTTGAATGTCAATGTACGTCTGGTCAACGCCGAGCAGTCCAGCTTGATACAAAAAATAATGGGTAGCTCTGAACCGCAAATAACAACGACGACAGACAAACAGAACTCGGCTAATCAATTCAACAACCAAAACGGCAATAAAACCACCAAGCAGCCGGAGTTATTAATTACCAGTGGCAAATACGCCCTGACACGTGCTCTGGTAGCGGGTTATAACAAGCCTATATTGGCCGTTTTAATCAACAGCACAGACTTTAGAGCCATACAAAAAAAACACCCAAAGCTGTCGAAGAATGTTTCAGCCATTTTTCATCAGGCACCTTTGATTCGACAGCTGCTCTTATTTAAAGAAATATATCCCAATGGAAAGCGCGTGGGATTGTTGCTATCACCCCATGAAGTTCATTTGATCGATGCGTTAAAATCCATTGCATTAAAACTTGATCTGGTGGTTGAGTATGAAGTCATTAATGATAATGAAGAACTTTCAAAAAAATTATTAAAGTTAATTAGCCGATCAGACGCCATAATTGCGACCAAAAACAACACGATTTATAATCGCTCGACCATAAAGTCCATTTTACTTACCTTATACCGTCACAATAAATTTTTAATAGGCGCTGACCAAAACTTTATTCGTCCGGGAAGCATTGCAACCACCTATACATCATTACAACAGTTGATCAGTGAAGTCATTGATACCACACAATACTTTTACAACAATAATAAAAAATTACCGGCCACTCATTTTAGCCAACGATTCGATGTCGTATTTAATCAAGAAGTTGCTCGTTCATTGAATATCAATATTAAAGGCAATAGTCACTATACCGACTTAATTCAAGCCATCGAGTTAAACATGGGCGAGGTGGAAATATATGAATAAGTTATCCATAAAGACACGTTCCCTGTTGCTGGCACTACTGCCTGCTGTATTTATGTTTTTATCACTCACGATTTATTTTATCAGTGATAAATTTAATGTTCTGGAACAACAACTGGATCATAAAGGTGAGTTATTAGCTCAACAGCTGGCACCAGCCAGTGAGTATGCCGTATTTATCAAAAATCCGGGCTTACTTGAAGAAGTTGTGTCACCTATATTAAATGAAAGTGATGTGGTCTATGTTGAAATATACGATGCCGATGACCAACTACTGCTTTCAAGAAAAAACTTGTCTCTGATCGATACGGCTAATAAAGACAATTTAAAAGTTTATCAGTCTAAAGTTATGCAACAAGATATTCCCTTAGGCGGTAATACTCTTGATTTATCGATGGATTCTGAGCTTGAAGACAATCAATCTAAAAGTATTGGCCGAATATCACTTGCACTCACAAAGCAAAATATTATCGATCAACAGCAACAAACCTTATTAAACGGAATTTTAATCGCTTTAGGCTGCATCCTTCTTACATTGATTCTTTCAATGTATGTGTCAACGAGTATTACCCGCCCTATTCGCTCACTTTCAGAAACCATTAAACTTTATAAATCAGGTATATTTTCAGCTCGGGTTGAGCAATTATCGGGAGGTGAACTGGGCGCTGTCGAATTTAATTTAAATACCATGGCCTCTACTCTTGAGTCCGCAAAACGTAAAGAACTGGAACATGCCATGGCATTAGAACAGTCACGACGTGAAGCCGATGATGCCAATAAAGCAAAAAGTGAATTTTTAACTAACATGAGTTTCGAGTTTCGTGAACCTATTAATGCAATTCTCGGTCGTCTGCATTTGCTCGAAAACAACAATATAGACTCAGAATCTCGTCAGTTTATTGAGCAAAGCATTCTCTCCGCCAATATGTTGATAGAGTTGTCCGATAATGTACTGGATTACTCAAAACTGGAAACGGACAGTTTGATTTTAAATCTAGACTACTTTGATCCGGTAAGACTGATTAAACGCAGTTTTTCGCCATTTCTGAGAGAGTTTTGTATTAAAAACATCGATACCCATGTTTCTCATAAACTACATAAAAGTATTTTGATACAAGCGGATCAACGCCAACTGCAAAAAGTCATTTATCATCTGATCCAAAACGCCATACAGCATACTGAAAATGGTTCCATCGACTTAAAATTAAATGGCTACCCAACCACCGATAATAGTAAATACATTTTAAACATCGAGCTAATTGATACCGGTATTGGGTTTGATCCCAATCAGCTAGCCCGGTTGTATCAATCTTTCAGCCAAAGTCATCATCTGGATAAACCTTTTCAATCTAATTCAGGACTCGGACTGGCTATTGCAAAAAAACTAACGGAAATAATGGGCGGTACACTCAACATCAACAGCGCACCTGATAAGGGAAATGAATATAAACTCGAGTTTGTATTTCCCTATAAGCCGATCATTGAAGAGCCTGTTGAAACCAACGCCGACACGGATAATCAAACACCTGTTACGGGTCGTGTTTTAGTGATAGAAAGCAGCTCCATTGATCAAATGGTGGCCAAAGACATTCTTAATAAAATGGGAACCACGGTCGATTTAGCCATTAACGGCAAGGTTGCTCTGGAAAAATTAAGACAGGTGGATTATCAGTTGATTGTGTCTGATACCAACATAACCGACATCGCCATTCTTGATCTGGTACAACGCATTAAAGCTTTTGAACGCGCCGCCAACAAACATTTACCCATTCTATTGCTTACTGCCGATGTTATTGGCGAGCACTGGCAAGAATTGCTTGAAGCTGGGGTTAACGACTTGTTACTGAAACCGGTCGACTATGAAGCATTAAGAGAAAAAGTAACCGAGCTTTTAGCATAAATAGCGTCCAGTAACTTTTCAGCATTCAGTGACGTATTATCCGTCACTGTAGAACGACGCTTTGATTTTAATAGAGCCTTTACTTGTAGAACTAGCCCTTACTCTTAGACGATTTATTAGAGCGTGTTTATCTTTCATTCTTTGAGATGCAGGAGGTTATTTTATGACACAGCAAGGCAGAGGGAGTGATGAATAGTTATTCTATTTGAATGACCGATAACGCAGTTGTGTTATAAAATCACCCCTGCCCGAAGGGTTGAGGCTAAAATTAAGCCACTCTTTGTTGAGAATTTCTTTTTTAGAATAACTAAACCTCAAAATTCACGCCGCGACTGGCTTAATTTTGGCACTCAACATCTCAAAGAATGAAAGATAAACACGCTCTAGTTATAGGCGATTAACTTTCTGCTTTAAAAATGCCAGATAATTTTGTTTGTTATTATCCGGAGAAATCAACTGACGGTTTTGTACACGCCATTGGCCGTTAACCATCACATCTTTCACCGGATTTTCATTGGCGGCAAAAATGGCGGCATCGAGCAAAAAGTCACCGGAGACACTGTTCAACTCGGCAATCGATTGATCAAGTACCACCCAGTCCGCTTTTTTACCAACCGCCAGTTCGCCAGTATTTCGATTGATCACATTTGCGCCTTGTTTTGCCGCTGACTGCCATAAGAATCGTCCAACATGAGGCAAGTCATCATTGCATAAAAAGTTTCGCCGATGGTGTTTTAAGCGTTGCGAATACTCGAACATACGCAGCTCCTGCCAGGGAGATATTGCAATATGGCTGTCTGAGCCAATGCCAAATTGACCTTTGTGCTGAAAATATTCATCCGCATTAAATATACCGTCACCCAAATTGGCTTCCGTTTGAGGGCAAATACCGGCTATCGCTCTGGAACGAGCCATAGCCCTGGTTTCATCAGAGGTTAAATGGGTCGCATGCACCAGACACCAATGATGATCCACTGGTTGATTATTTAACAACCACTCAACCGGGCGCTGGCCGTAAAATTCCAGGCTGTCACTCACCTCTTTTAACTGCTCGGCAATATGAATGTGGACAGGTCCTTTGCCCTGCCACCAGGTAACCAACTCGTCCATTTGTGCTTTAGAGACTGCGCGTAACGAATGCGGTGCAATCCCCAGCGTGATAAGAGAGCTATTTTTTTGTAAATCAGTGTTACTAGAGTTTTTGTTACTAGAGCTTTTGTTACTAGAGTCTGGGCTCACATACTGCTGCAACTGTTCCAATAACTGTTGAAATTGGCTGACACTGTGTAAAAAAGGACGCTGACCATCAGTTGCCGGCTGCTCACCAAAACCGCTGTAATGATAAAACACCGGACAGTGGCATAACGCAATACCAACGCTTTGAGCGGCATCAATCACCATCTTTGAATTGATGGCCGGATCATCATAGGCCTTTCCATTTGGCTGATGGTGCAGGTAGTGAAATTCGGCGCAAGAGGTATAACCTTGCAGTAGCATTTCCTGATAGACGTATTTGGCGATGGTGTTCATATCTTCTGGGGTTAAACATTGCAGCAATCGGTACATGGAGTCACGCCAGCTCCAGAAAGAATCGTCTTTGTTGGCCTGAAACTCGGTTAATCCGACAAATGCTTTCTGAAAAGCATGCGAATGCAAATTCACCATACCCGGGATCACCGGCCCCCGGATCCGCTCCGCGTCAGGCTCTTTACCATCACTAATTTGCGTGATTTCGCCATTTTTAACCGTGAGTGTTTTATCCTGCTGCCAACCATCGTGCAGCAAAATTTCTGAGGCATAATATTTGTTTGAAGAATTATATTTGATTGGATCACTCATTGATTCTTTCCCATTGCAGCCAGTCGCGATAACATAATGCCCCAATCAATAATTAGCAACCGTAAACGTATTTCGAGTAAGCGTTTATTGACCATAAGTGGAAGAGTTATGTCGACAACTGATGCGCAAAAACAACTGTCCGAGGCTGATCATCTTTGGATCAATGCAAACTTAATGACCTTTGAAGGCACAGAGTCCTATGGCACGCTCAATAACGCCATTATAGCCAGTAAAAATGGTCGCATCAGTTATATCGGCTCAATGACTGAGGACTTACTCGACACACTATCAGAGCTGAGCAACTCACAAGCCAACAAGATAACTGATCTACAGGGCAAGTGGTTAAGTCCGGGGCTAATCGATTGTCACACGCATCTGGTTTATGGCGGTAATCGCAGTCAGGAATTTGAACAACGTTTGACCGGTGTCAGCTACGAAGAAATTGCCCGTCAAGGCGGCGGTATTTTGTCCACCGTCAAAGCGACGCGCAAAGCCACTCATGAACAACTCGAAGCCAGTGCGTTAAAACGTATTGAACACCTGTTAAACGAAGGGGTAACCACACTGGAAATAAAATCCGGTTACGGCCTGGATACCGAAACCGAAATTAAAATGTTGCAAGTGGCACGAAGCATTGCAGAAAAAATCCCCGCCAATGTCACCACAACGTTTTTAGGCGCACATGCCCTGCCTCCAGAATACAAAGATCGCGCCGATGATTACATCACTCTGATATGTGAAGAAATGCTGCCCAAAGTTAAAGCGGAAAACTTAGCCGATGCCGTAGATGCCTTTTGCGAAAACATTGGCTTTTCTCCTGTACAGGTTAAGCGGCTTTTTGAACACGCCTCATCGATGGGCTTAGCGTTAAAACTTCACGCCGAGCAATTAACCGATCAACAAGGTACACAACTTGCGGCGAGCTTTAGCGCACTGTCAGTGGATCATCTGGAATACGTCAGTGAACAAGGCGTTAAAACCATTGCCGATAGTGGAACCGTTGCAGTATTGCTACCCGCTGCATTTTATTACTTACGGGAAAAACAATTGCCGCCAATACAATGGTTACGAGAGTATAAGGTTCCCATTGCTTTAGCGACCGACGCTAACCCCGGCAGTGCGCCCTGTACTTCGTTATTGTTAGTCACCAATATGGCATGCACGCTGTTTCAAATGACGCCAGAAGAAGCACTTAAGGGCGTTACCATCAATGCTGCTAAAGCACTTGGTATGGATCAAAAAGTTGGAAGCCTGGCGGTTGGCAAACAGGCGGACTTTGCCATTTGGGACATTGATGCCCCTTGCGATATTCCCTATGCGTTTGGCCATAATCCATGCGTAGCGGTTGTTAAAGATGGCGAACTGGTGCTGGATAAGCTTTCATCTTGAGAAGGTGCTGGATAAATTTTCATCCTGAGAATCCGTCATCCTGAAACTTTTTTACATTAGCAGGCGTCATTCTAAAACTTTTTTTAATTTTAAAAACCGATTACTTAAATACTCGTTTACAGCCAATTAATTATTCAGGGTTAACAGCTTACATAACAATTATGAACAAACAAAAACGCGAACAAATTTTTAAACGCTTCAAGGAGAATAATCCCGAGCCAACCACGGAGCTTGAGTATTCTTCGCCTTTTGAATTATTAATTGCCGTGATCTTGTCCGCACAGGCGACCGATGTTGGTGTGAATAAAGCAACCCGTAAGTTGTACCCTGTAGCCAACACGCCCGAGTCGATTTATGCCCTCGGTGTTGATGGGCTTAAGGAGTACATAAAAACCATCGGTCTGTATAACGCTAAAGCAGAAAACGTAATAAAAACCTGCAAAGCGCTTATTGAACAGCATCAGTCGCAAGTTCCGGATACTCGCGAAGCACTGGAAGCCCTGCCAGGCGTGGGCCGTAAAACGGCTAATGTGGTGTTAAATACGGCATTTGGTCAACCCACCATGGCGGTTGATACTCATATCTATCGCGTGTCGAACCGCACAAAAATTGCGCCGGGTAAAAATGTATTGGAAGTGGAAAAAAAGTTACTTAAGTTTGTTCCTAAAGACTATTTAATCGATGCGCATCACTGGTTGATATTGCACGGCCGATACACCTGTATCGCACGTAAACCACGCTGCGGTTCTTGCATTATCGAAGACCTGTGCGAATTTAAACAAAAGACCGAAATATAACGCCATGTTTGGAAATGATAGAACGCAGTTAAGACAACAGTTTTTTGATGTGTGGCAAAAAATGCAACAAAACGCCATTTTGACGCCACTGGAATCGCAAATTGCCAATGTCATTAACCAGCACAAAGAATACACGGCTATTTTTAGCAATGCCGAAGCGAATTTAAATAAAGATTATTTTCCGGAGCTGGGCGATACCAATCCATTTTTGCATATGTCGCTGCACATTGCTTTGCAAGAACAACTGAGCACCAACCGCCCTTTTGGCATCGTCAATTTATATCAGCAAGCGGTAAAGCAGAAAAAATCGGAACACGATGCACAGCACTGCCTGATGAATGCTCTGGCGGAAAGTATGTGGCAAGCTCAACAACAGCAGCGACAACCCACCGATCAAGAATATTTAGATTTAGTGAAGCGTCAGTTATTGTAAGTTTTATTTCATTGCTAGCGTGCAATTAACTTGAGAGTAAAACTCATGCCAAATTTAGACGCGTGTTGTTTTCGCGTCGTTCTCCAATGCCTGCTTAGGTAGAAATTTAAACAATATAAATATGTGGCCCTTCAACGCCGGTCTCCCACCATTCTTCTAATTCAGAAAATGCTGATGTTAACTCAAGAACAACTTCTTCTGGAGAGTAATACCAGCTGAAAGTTAATATTCTCTTCAGTAGAGGTTTATGTAAACTAAACCAACAAGACATAGGGCCACCTTTCTTTCTCTGAAGTCTCCCCATATTTTTGTTAAAAGTTATCTCAGTCCCTTCTAATTTGAAATTTAATACGAAGTACGGGCGCCAATACTTATCCCACTGAATATCGAAAAACTCAACTCGTTCGCCGTTCGTTCTTCTAAATTCCGCAAAGTGAGGATCACTAGTCTTTAATCTTTCAAATCCCTTTTCAAAGACAAAAGGATAAAAGCTCTTCTTTATTTCATCATTTAAAGGTTTAGCTTTTGAGGCCATATTTCTACCTAACGCCGCAGCGCGCGGCTTTGTAGTGGAGGCGAAGCCGAAACGAAAAAGCCGTCGCTGTGCCTGCGATTGTTAGGCATGCTACTCGCGCCCCCTGCTGGATTTATAATAGAACTCTTTAATGCGTGATATTGGCATGCCATGAAATATCATGAGCAACGGTGTTGCATAAACCATGAGCGGAAAGATTATCACTAGCAACTGATGCAAATTCGCTTTTTCATGCCCAGTATTTACAGCCATAATACCAAGGCCATAGCCTATTACCGCGCTAAATATCGCACAAATATGCAACAACAACTGTGATGGGCCGAGCCACTTTGGAGCCACAACGACCAGTAGGTCCTTCAGTACTAATAAGCTAAGAGGCATGCCTATAAAGAAAAGCAAAAGAAACCAGGTCGTAAGCCACGTCTCATTGTCCGTGCTGGATATTGCGAAACATAACGCTGCAACGAATAAGATGGTTGATATTGTTTTTGCTACGATGCTCATGTGTGCTTAACGTCCGGCTAATGTGCCATATTCCGGTTGCCACCCACAATGCCTACATGGTTTGCCTGAAGCAAAACCATTGTGAAGTTGTTTGCTCGGTATATTTTTACCATTGTTAAACTTAGATAGATTTTTACCGCATTGTGGACATTTTAAGGTGTAGTACACGCAAATGTGATAAGCCATGGCAGACATTAAGCTAATCGCAAATGTTAAGCCAGCACCCACGGGTAAGCTAATAACATCCATAGAGGCCAACAAATACGACCCAACTAAACCAATTGGCAAGATATAAAATTCAATGCCTCCTAGTTTAGTGATCCATGTCTTTTTGAGAGCTTCCAGTGTATTCATACGAGCACATAACGCCCGCATAAAATGCGGGTAATGCTTGGCTAAAATTCGCGAAGAATGAGCGCCAGCCAAGCGTTTGACGTCATTTTTGATGCGCTTGTTAAGTTACCTATTTAGACAGTATAAGCCACATTCATTAGCCCATTTTTCAATTTTTTCTGCGTGTTTAGGATTACGTAAGTAGAGAACATTAGTGTCGTCCCAGCTTTCAAAATATACAGCCTCCAACTCAGGCAGCACCACTTTATAAAAATGACTACTATCTACATTATGTGGAGCGCACATTAGGTAAGCTTCTTTAGCAGCATCCGAGGTAAATTTGCGAAATTGTGGTTTAGCCGAACTCCAACGACCTTTAAATGTAAAGTTTAGAACCTCAGTGTTATCGATTAATTTTTTCGCAAATTTAACGAATGTTGCATCTCTACTTTGTTGCTCTTCATCAGAAACATCAGATAAGTATTTAATTGAGTCTTCTGCTCCCAACCAACGGTCGAAAACCGAAACTGCCATGTAAGTATATGCATCTGTATCTTCTACAACATACAACTCATCAAGATCTGGATACTTTTCTCGCAAGTCTATTTGAGATTTTTTATCCAATGCCAGAAATTTACGCATATCTTCCTTGGTAACTTAACGCCTACCTCACCGGAGAAGTAATGTTGGCGGTTTTGCTGCGTATTTTTGCAGCAAAGGTGCCAATATTACGGAATCCGGTGGAGGTACTTGTTATGCATTAATGCTTGCCTCAGCGTGCCGCCTTACATATTGATTTAATAACTCAGCTAGATTGTCTTCGTATTTGTAGAACTCGTCGTCTAGCTGGTTTAAAGCTTCTTCATATTTTTCATCGTCTTCGTACGGCTCCAGTTGCTGCCACCGTTCCTCTCTATCTGATGACGGTAGGGAGTTTGGAAACCATGCTATTGCTTTTTTTAATAGCTCTGCAGACCTAACTGCACCAACTAATTGTAAGCTTTCTAGAATTTCTAAACAGTGGTCACCGAGTGAATTGAAGAAAAGTTGATCAAAGCCACCATTATGAATTTCTCCGTCGAAGCACCACAGAAGGTATACTAGCCTTGCTTCTTTTGAGATACGCTCAAGATATTCTGTATTTCCATCATCTTTATCAAAGACTATTTTAATACTCTGATCAAAGACTTCGTAAGCAGGCTCTTTTCGTTCAATGAATTCGGAAAATCTCATAATCTATCCCTGGTGCATAACGCCCCATTAAGGGGAAATTTATAGTTGGCTAAAATGACGAGCGAAGCGAGAAAAGCCAACTGTAAATTTTCCCGCTTGAATGGCTTGTTATATACCCTATACACGAATGCCATTTTCATAGTGATGGTGCTCCTGACTAGCAGACGTAAAACCACCAATAAAATTAGGTTGCTTACTTTTCTCCGCTACTTTTTCAGCCTTTATATTGTGCATATTATTTTCGATTGCCCAGTCAAAGACACCTTGATCAATTGGGTATTTGGTAAGAATACCTGTTAATGAATTATTTCTAATCCAACTTTCAGCCAAATCAAGCTCGCTAAAAACACCACCGGAGAATGCGGCATTACTTTTGTTGAATATCCAGACTGATTCCATTCACAAAACTCCAGAGGGTATATAACGCCAGCAATAAACGGCGCCCTGACAAGGGCGTCCGGTGGAGGCCGTAGGCCGGAACGAATTTAATTGCCTTGTTATGTATTTTCCCACTGAATTCGCCCTATGACTTTTGACTCGGCTTCTTCGATGGCGCCGCTTATGTCTTGGTAACCTCCAGAATCGACCCAAGTTGGCTCGGTAGCCGCCCCCGCGTACCTAAAGCGGACGTAGTATAGAAGGCCTTCTTCATTAAGAGGCATGGGCTCCTCGCCTGGCTCTAGCATGTCATCGGCTTCAGCCAGACTAAACCACCAATCGTAAGGCAGGCCGACGATATCGACCGGCCTCTCGGTAGTTCCATCGTATAGCCAGGTACCTATTTTTAAAAATTTGATACTCATCCTGACCTACAACCTACACATAACAGCTGATTGTATTCAGTAAATCACAATTAAATTCAAACATTTGTATATATTTTACTGAGTTATTTCTTAATTTCAGATACTTACGCAACTTCATTGAGAAGTCAATGCCGTAATTACGTAGCTTTTCTGCATACAATTCCAGACTCACTTTTTAACACCTATTTAAATCAATAACTTACAATTTTTTTGGCGTCGTAGTTACAAAAACAAATTGACAACAACTACTTATATAAGTAGCTTGTAATTTATAGCCATCATGGAGGATACAGCATGACAAAAAAGCCTAAGTTTATGCGTTTGGTCAGAGAGCAAATTAGAGCAATGCAGTACTCATATTTTACTGAGAAGAGCTATGTTTACTGGATTAAAAGCTATATTCATTTTAACAACCTCTTCACCCAAAAGACATGTCATCTCATGAAGTCAACGATTTCTTAACCCACTTAGCTGTTAACCGAAAGGTCTCACCCGCTACTCAAAACCAGGCTTTATGCGCTCTTGTGTTTCTGTATAAAGTAATTTTAAAACAACCGCTGGGGGAAAATTCAATTAATGCTGTTCGTTCTAAAATGCATCGTAACCTACCAGTAGTACTTTCTGTTATTGAGGTAAAGTCGTTACTTAGTACGATGTCTGGCTTGCCAAAACTCATGGCGCAACTAATCTATGGTACGGGTCTAAGAAAATCAGAAATTCATCGGCTGCGGGTGAAAGATATCGACTTTGATAGGAATCAAATTTCGGTAAAGCGTGGCAAAGGCAATAAAGATCGACCATTACCTTTGCCACAAGCGTGTCGAGCCCCACTAATAGAACAAATAGAATTTGTTAAGCAACTGCATTTAAAAGATCAAAGTGATCATTTAAATGGTGTTGAACTGCCTTATGCCCTTGAACGTAAAGAGCCAAACGCAGGTAAGTTACTCGCTTGGCAATGGATTTTTCCAAGCCTTCGCGTAAGTACCGATCCACGAACTCAAATCCTTCGTCGACACCATGTTCATCCCTCTGTTTTTGCCAAACATGTTAAAAAGGCTGTCGATAAAGCCCAAATCAATAAAAAAGTGACCGCACATGTGTTTAGGCACACTTTCGCAACGCACTTGCTTGAATCGGGTGCAGATATTAGAACCGTACAAGAGTTATTAGGGCATAATGACGTTAGAACCACTCAAATTTATACTCATGTGCTTAGTCGAAACTGTTCAGGAGCGCTTAGCCCATTAGATAAACTTTAAATCAGTTTTAAAAGATTTTATCGACAGAACAAACAACCCAGCTTAGGTTTTACTTAGAGTTATAAACACCCGCCGGTTCATCGCTCGGCCTTCTGCGGTGTGATTGCTTTCTATGGGCCTTCGTTCACCGTGATAACGCGTCACAATTTTTTGATTGCTCACGCCTTTCGCGAATAAATACTGCTTAACTTCATCAGCGCGGCGTTTGCTTAGGGCTCTGTTGTATCGACGTAATGCGATGCTATCCGTATGGCCTTCTACTAACACAACTTTAATGTCGTCATCGTATTTAATAAACTCAGCCAGTACATCGAGCTTTTGTTTATCATCAATACTCAGTTGGGACTTGTCGAAGGCAAAGTTCACCATGGTGTGTTTGATTTCTCTAAAATCGTACGGCAACAACGATTCGACACACGATAAAAAGTCGTCGTAAACAGACTGAAAGTTGACTGCCGACAATGCAATGGCGACACGATCACTGTTGTCCTGAAAATCTCGATAGAAAAACGCCGGATTCATTCCTCGCTCTAATGACACAAGCAATTTCCACGCAGACTCATCAACCAAATTGAGTGTTTTTTCACCCGGTACGGCCCCAACAGACTCTAACTGCCGAGCCATTTTACCCGGTTGCCACTGTGGCGCTAAGGCGCGTATATCAATGCGTTTATTGGTTGAAACCCGGTTGCGCATGCTGTCTAAAATAAACGCCATGTTAGGCGACCGACTAGCGCGTGCAAAAAAGGTGGCTTCACCGTAACGTGGGATCGAATGTTTTAACTCGCAGCGTACCGGATTGCCGACAAAATCCCATTTCGATTGTTCAATTTCGGCTTGATAGGTTCGAAACTCGGCGGAAATGGCCAAGGGTAATAGGCAAACGCTTTTTATAATCCACTGCAATGGGGTCCGTTTCATAGCACGTTTCATAGTACGCTTCATAATTACTCTCAGGTAAATGACTGTTTTTCGGTTATAAATTAGACGGCACAACTAATCGCGTCATTAAAATTAATGCATTCTTATCAATCTATCGGCCTCAAAATGGCCGACTTAAGGACTGAGGGGCAATTGATCACCGCTGTTTGGGGAAAGTTCGGGATTTGGCTGGAGCTCACCAACAAAATATACGACAATGCGCGTCTCACTTTTTAAGAGTATTGGTATGCTGGATAAACGATTTAGAGGCTTTTTCCCGGTTGTGGTGGATGTTGAAACGGGTGGATTTAATCATCAGACCGATGCCCTGCTGGAAATCGCTGCTGTTAGTCTTAAGTTCGATGACGATATGAATTTGGTGAAAGATGAGACATTTCACGAACATGTCGAACCCTTTGAAGGTGCCAATATCGAGCAAGCGGCTCTGGATGTAACCGGGATCGATCCAGAAAACCCGTTACGGGGCGCCATAGATGAAGCCACCGTCATCAAAGAACTGTTTAAATTTGTTCGCAAGGGTCAAAAAGCCGCCGGTTGCCAACGCTCCATATTGATTGGCCATAACCCGACCTTTGATTTGAGCTTCGTTAAAATGGCGGCGGAGCGCAATAACATTAAGCGCAATCCATTCCACCCTTTTTCGACCTTCGATACCGCCGCATTGGCGGCGTTGTGCTATGGCCAGACAGTATTGGCAAAAGCCTGCGAAGTCTCTGGTGTTGGCTTTGATAACACCGAGGCGCATTCGGCATTGTATGATACGGAAAAAACCGCTGATCTGTTTTGCACCATGATCAATCGTTATAAAACCCTGGGCGGATGGCCGCTGCAAGACAGCTGAAACTTTTAAAAGTTAGCTTTTTAAAAATTAAGCTTGATAAGAACTGATAACCTTAAAGTCACTTTATGGCAAAGTTGATCGCCGCCAATTCAAGGCCGCCACTATGGATGCGCAATAAACAGCCCCTTCTATAACGCTGCACATAAAAAGACTGACAGGCCCGAACACTTCCTCTCCAAACAGCGGCGCAATATTGTTGAGTGTAAACCGTGAGTTAGGAAACTGCTCCGCCAGAATGTTCAAACTACCCGCCAATAACTGCCCATCCAATACATAGATCAAAGCACCAGCGATGGCACCGCTTATAACAGCCATGGCCGTTATCCTTTGAGCGTTAATTGTTGGGTGGTCATTATTTAGTAGATTATTATTTTGTAGGTTAATTTTTTGCGGGTTGTCTGTTTGAGAGCTTTTAATTTGATCGCTTTTAATTTGAAAATCATCGTTTTGAATATTGTTTTTTTGAGAGTCGTTTTGTTGATAGTTCTCATTTTGAGAGTCATCATTTTGAAAGTTCTCTTTTTGAGAGTCCTCTTTTTGAAAGTCTCCGTTTTGAGCATTAAACGCCATAAATTGACCACTAAGCCAGCGCATAATGCCAACCGAGGCCCCTAAAACAGCCCCTTCCATAGGCCCTGTTATATCTCCGAGTGATTGCCCCAAAAGAAGATGAAAAGCGTCAACCCCCAGCAACTTAACAACAGCACCAACGGTCATTCCACCAATAGCCGCACCAACAATCGACCAGACAGTAATTTTTTGCGTTATCCGCTCTGCAGCGGCAAGACCGATTGAGATTCCGGCACCACCAACGATTGCCAGAATCATGGTGACGCTCACTAAAACCAGAAATGACGATACAGCACCTACTAAAACCGATGCAGAGAGTGAGGTGATTAAACCAAATATCAATCCTCCGATTATACCGGCAATGGCACTGCCACAAACGCCTCGCGCAACTGTCTGATAACTATCACCCGATAAAATGGTATGGCTTTTGGTGTCGGGGGAATCTATCCCACGGCTTATATCCGAGTCATTTGCCGTAAAAGCTTTATTGTTTTGCTCAGCTAGCGTTTTGGCAACACCCGACTCATGCCATATGACAGGCGCAATAAACCGGTAGCCGTGTTTGGGCACGGTTTCTATAAAGCTTGGTTTTGAAGCGCTATCACCCAGCTGTTTACGCAACACTCTTATGCATTGGGTCAAAGCTTCATCGGTCACGGCAGTGCCTTGCCAAACCGAATCGAAGAATTGTTGTTTGGAAATTAGCCTGCCCGGTTGCTGAACCAATAACGCCAGCGCATCCAGATAACGGGCATTCAACTCAACAGAATGACCGTCACGATACAGTTGACGATTCACCGGATTAAATTTAAAACCTTCGAAACAATAGCAACCAGACGACATTAACCCGACATACTCTTAATTTAGACACACCGCTAACGCGGCAAAAATTTATTATAGCGATACCAAGGTTTATCACAACCGGGAATGATCTTTAGAAACCGAGAGTCATCTCTAGCAACCGAGAATAATTCTTGGCAACCGAGAATAATCCTTGGTAACCGAGAATAATCCCTGTCAATTGAGAGCCACCCTTATCGACCTTACCGACATACTTGACCGAAATACTTGAAAGCTCAAAGCATTATCGCTTGTGCTCTTAATCATGATGATTGTATTTATTGCTCGGCTGCACGATTAAACAATCTGGCCGAGGTCATGTGTAACAGAACAAAAAATAAATTAAGCAGTAAAGTCGCCACTAATGAAGTATATGAATCTTTTGGCGACTCTAAAACACCCGAGTCTGGCCGAAGCAATAATCCAACCAACGTAGCCAGTACTTGAGTTACAGCCATAAGCTTCAACACAACCGACATGCCTTTTGCTTGAAAACGAACACTCATTGCACCTATGGCGGCCACCACAACCACTGCCAAATACAATTGATTGGCGCTATTATTTTCACTGCCAATAATGCCAACAGCGCCGTTTATCCAGAGCAATAAAAACAAAGACGCCAGTAATACAGCCACAGCCATCCGGTAACTATTGTTTAATGTGAGCGATAGCGCTAAATCCATTAATCCAGCGACAGAAAACAATAAAACACCGGCCACAACAAAGTCTCCAATTGTCCAGTTAACCTCGGTGGTAAACAACATGGCGAATAACGGCAGGGATAAAATAAGCAACGCACCTCCCCATAACAACAAGCGGAAACCGTTGAAATGGCTTAGAGGGTTTAATCGATTTCCGGGCTTACTTTTATTTGGTAAGTCATTTTGAGGGACTGATTGAGAATGATTTTGCTTTAGATTTTTTGACATGGCCTATACCTGATTAAAGTGGATAGGTCATTTTCTGTATAACGGTCTAAAAAAGCATGAGCAAATTATGAGGACTTGCTGATCACGGTAAAATTAAACGGATTACACAGCATTCTTGTGAGCCTTGGGAATAATTCGCTATGGGTTCAATCCACTATTGTTCGACAAATAATTATGGCAGGCATAAAAAAACGCCAGCATGCTGGCGTTTTTTTATAAACATTTTTTTATAAAACAAGGCAACAGAATTTAATCACCCTGCTTTAACATCGATTAAAGCTTGTCAGCTTCTGTCGACAAGTACTCAGCAACACCTTCTGGTGTAGCTTTCATACCTTTATCACCTTCTTTCCAACCGGCAGGGCAAACTTCGCCGTGCTCTTCATGGAAGTGCAACGCATCTACCATACGCAACATTTCGTCAACGTTACGGCCTAATGGTAAATCGTTAACGATTTGGTGACGTACATTACCTTCTTTGTCGATAAGGAAAGACGCACGGAAAGCAACGCCTGCTTCAGGGTGCTCAACATCATACGCCTGGCAAATGCTGTGCTTAGTATCGGCAACTAGTGTGTAACCCACTTCGCCAATACCGCCTTTATCAACAGGTGTGTTACGCCATGCGTTGTGGCTGAACTGAGAATCGATAGAAACACCGATCACTTCTACGCCACGCTTTTTGAATTCTTCCAAACGGCGATCAAAGGCGATCAACTCAGAAGGACACACAAAGGTGAAATCCAATGGATAGAAAAAGATAACTGCGTCTTTCCCTTTGATTGTCTGCTTAAGATTGAAATCACCAACGATTTCTCCGTTACCTAATACAGCTGCTGCAGTGAAGTCTGGTGCTTCACGTCCAACTAATACACCCATTTCATTTCTCCAATTGTTAAGAACATAAGTAATAACGAGGCGTCATTATAATCAAACCCGTGGCACTCTGTAATGGTTGCGTTATGACTATTAAAAGTAATCGTTTTTGTCGATTGTGCACAAATCCAACAAATTTACATTTTACTGATTGACAATCATTCTCATTCGCATATAATTACAATTATTGTTTGAGAGAGATTGTTATCAAGTGGTTCACCCTTTACTTTTTAACATTAAAATCAAGCAGTTAAAACACACTTAGTATTAGCTCAAGCTGAAACACCCCATCAGCTTTACATCAGGTAGCACGAATCATGTACGTTTGTTTATGTCGCGGAATCACCGACTCACAGATCAAACAGGCCATCAGTGAAGGCAAAGTCAACTGTATGCGCAGCTTAAGCAGCGAGTTTGGTATTGCTGGTGAGTGTGGAAAATGCGGCAAGCACGCAAAAGAACTGTTAAAACAAAGCGTTACACCACCTATCGCGTTTCATAACGTAGCCTAGGCAACACTGCTTCTTATCTTACTCGATACACTCTTAACCGATATACTCTTACACGATAAGCTCTGCTCAATATAGTTTTATTCAACTTACTTTCTGCTCAATCCACTCTGTTTGTAGGCTCAACGCCTCGCTTTGAGCCTATATCTTTGAATAAAAGCATCATCTGTTCCAATCAATTCTTTTAAACAAATCCAAAGCCATCAACCACTGACCGCCCTATTTACCGTATTAAAGATTTACTCGGTGTAATGTCTGGCGGATTCAAGTGCGGTAGCTAAGTCAGCTTCAGAAGCCCATTGTCTATAACGCTCAAGCATGGATTGATAATGCTCAGGGATATCAGACTCGGGTGCACCACTGAATTGATAAGCCATGCCTTCGATTAACCAGTCTGGCATGGTTAAGGTATTGATTGCCCCAAGATGTTTAAATTGTGCCCAATGCACCATTTCGTGAGTTGAAATATAGGGCTGCCAGGACTCAGGCGCAATAATGGTTCCTAAATAAGGGTATGACATGGCGCGTTCATTACCCCCACCAAATGAGGCGTAACAGGCTTTTGACCGACAATAAACGAACTTAGCGGATGTATCATGGTGAATGCCGTGGGCCGTCATCTGTTTAACTGAAGCTAAATACAGCTCTTCGGCCATTGGCAAAGCCGCTTCATCATCAACACAAACATTAGCCTGACAAATCACATTATTGGCAGAAGGTATGAGTAATCGAACCGGCTTAACCAGCCACCAGAGCATAACAGGCAGCGAAAGGATAAAAAGAATAGAAAGCCGAATGATCAATAGAAGGATATCACCAGTGGTTTTAACAATTAAGCTTGGGCGAATCATCCAACTTGAGGGACAAATTATCTAAATTGGGAAACGAATCATCCAAGTTGGGGAATGAATTATCTAAGCTGGAGCATATATCTGCCCCAGCTTAGAGGCAATCAAGATTAATACCTTGATAATCTATAGCTTAAATACCTATAGATTGCTGCAGCGAATTAAGCTTCCAGCGGCTTTCTGGTTTCTTTAATGAGCTCTTGCAACTCACCTTTTTGAAACATTTCGAGCAAAATATCGCAGCCGCCAATTAACTCACCTTTTACCCACAACTGTGGGAAAGTTGGCCAGTTAGCGTAATTCGGCAATTCGGCACGAATATCTGGATTCTCAAGAACATCCACATACGCAAATTCTTCACCGCACTGCATTAATGCTTGTACAGTTTGAGCCGAAAAACCGCACATTGGCAGTTTAGGCGATCCTTTCATGTATAAAAGAATGTCGTTTTCAGCAATTTGCTGTTTAATGCGATCGACCGTTTCCATTAATACCTCAATTCATCAGTTGTAAGAACACCCCCGATCTTAATCAACCCTATGCCGATAAGCCACCCCATAAGCCCTAAAAAGGCAAATAAATCATTCTATGGTCAGAATTTCTGGTCATGGATATTTTCGATTACTCCCATTAGTTATAAAAAAAGGCCTGACAAGCCTTACCAAGAGTGACTACAATAGTGGGCTGTACCATACATTGTTCGATTAAACTCAAAATTAAACTTCGAAGGAGTTTTGAATATGGCATTTGAACTACCGGCTCTTCCTTACGCTAAGGACGCATTGGCGCCCACAATTTCTGAAGAAACACTGGAGTTCCATTACGGTAAGCACCACAACACATACGTTGATAAATTAAACGGTCTGGTAAAAGGCACCGAATTTGAAAATGCCTCGTTAGAAGACGTGATTAAAAAATCATCGGGTGGTGTATTCAATAATGCAGCACAAGTTTGGAACCACACCTTCTACTGGAACAGCATGAGCCCAAATGGCGGCGGCGAACCAGAAGGTGCATTGGCTGACGCGATTAATGAAACCTTCGGTAGCTTTGAAGATTTCAAAAAGAAATTTTCTGAGTCCGCAGCTAATAACTTTGGTTCTGGCTGGACCTGGTTAGTGAAAAATGGCGAAGGTAAACTGGAAATTGTGAACACCTCTAACGCAGGTTGCCCAATTACTGACGGTTTAACCCCGCTGATCACCGTTGACGTTTGGGAACACGCTTACTACATCGATTATCGTAATGCGCGCCCTAAATACCTGGAAGGCTTCTTTAAATTAGCCAACTGGGATTTTGCCGCTAAAAACTTTGCATAAGCAATAACTTTAGAATTAAAAAAGGCTCCGCTTGGAGCCTTTTTTAATCTTACATTTTTTATTCAGCCACAAATATATTTTGTGGCGTCATTTTAGAAAAACTCACCATCCAATACTTTTGATGGGCTAATAATGTCTTGCTAAGTATTAAAACTTAGTTCAATCAACTGGCTCGCAGTGTTCGATAGAAAAATGGTACACTCGCTCTTCTTCAGAGTTTTTAACAGTAAAGCTTTTTGAATCGTGTGTTACAACTTTAAAATCATTACTCAATAGTTTATACAAAGTTGCACACTTCGAACGTGCATCCGTTTCAACTAGACCTTTTCTTTGTACATACTCATAGAACGTTTCGTCTTCTAAAAGATCTGGAATATCAATATCATCAATATTGAAAACCAAAACATCTTTCTCTTCTTTGCTTGTTGCATCTACTTTTTTAGCTTGATCTTTAGAAGCGCAACCTGACAGAATTATTAATAGAGTAAAGCTATAGAGTACATGATTTAATTTCATATTTTTATTCATCTCCTTTAATTTCATTCAAACCAGCGTAACCTGAACGTACTCAATATATAATTCGCAAATTTATTATCAACGTCAGCTTTGTTCGCGTAGTTTAACCAACTCGTTGTAATGGATAATATTTGTTCCAGTATATCTTCGGCATCTTGTTTTTTGATATTGGCAATTTTAGCCACGGCTAACAAATCTTCACGTTGAAAATTATCACGCTTGCCATTAATACTCATTTGGTGTTGCGCCGTCCAAAGCCCATCGGGATTATACGAAAAACACACATCAAATGCCGGCGATAGCCGCCACTTTCCGGCTTTATTCATAACGTAGGCAATGTTTTTAGTGTGGTCATCCTGATTCCGAGTAACTGCATTAAACACCATACGCTTAAACTGTTGCAGCTTGTCATCTTTGGACAATTCCAGTTTGTCCATAACAGAAAACGCTTGTTCGTAACTGTGCGCGCCAGCCATATTAAAATCCAGATGATTGATGGCGCATAAACTTTGCACATGCAACTTGTCACCATTATCAAAACGATCGAAGCGCTTGGTAATAAAATGCGCCCGACCGTTTTCTTGCAATAAATGACTGTCCATCATGGTGATCCCACAGTCTTTTGCCATTAAATAATAAGCGTATTCAACACGGCCAAATCCTTGAGGATCATTCAGCTCTTTATCTCGATTATGTTGAATGCCATCAAATTTTAAAATCCAGTAACTGAAGGAGTCCGGAGCGGTTATTTGTCCGGAACGAATTTCATTACTTTGTTGATCCCAGGCGACGATGGCTTTGGCGCGAGCACCACCGGCTGACGTGCCTATTCTGATGATATCTTCAAAGGCTTTTTCTTTTTGCCGGTCATACTCAATATTGGCCATTAACGATTGCCGCTGCGACAATACATCGTTTGCCAAAGAGACCATGGTATCGATTTCGATCCTATGAGACTGGCCTGTTCGACCACGTGTTGACGGCTGAAACTCAAGCGCACCCATGCCACGATTGCCCATATAACAGAGTCGCTCTATCGGCGAAAAGCTTGCCTGGCTTCGTCCCTGTTTTGCAAGCCAGGCATCTATCAGTGCATTACCGAATTTATCGGGCAGACTGTCGGCCAGTAATCCTGGCAAACCAAAATAGGTGTCTTTGTTTAAACCGGCAAACTGATAAACCCGATCACTTAGCGGCATGGTCAGTGGCGCAGGCTGGGTATTTTGTTTTAAAAACTCCGGACGGTATTGAAAATCGGCAATGCCTTTTTCACGGTTCCAGGCAACTGCGGCAATTTTTTCACCCCATAACACCACATCGGCCACTTCCACCCGTGCTTCAGATTGTTGTTGCGTTACCATGTCCAGTCGCCCTGCTCATCATCTGGCTGAGCTTTTGACGAACTCTGACGCTCGCCCGTTGCCCGCTGCCGTTTACGACCTTTTAACTTAGCCAGCTCAACCGGACTGATGCTTGCCGTTTCCATTAATGGCTGCAACAGATCCTCGGCCTTCAATGCCAACAGTATTTTGACAATCGTAGACAGCGAGGTGCTATGTCCTGTTTCTGCCTGCACCAGTGTTCTACGCGAGATGTCGGCGCTCTTTGCCACTTGCTCCTGACTTAAATTTGCGTCAAGTCGTGTTTGCTGAAGCTTCTGACCAATCTTTTCGATAATTTGCTGCTCTTGCTCCATGCTATACGCTCCTCTAAAAGGGATCTGTCACTCCGCTTTCACATACCGTCTTATATGCGTTGTTTTTTATAGGTTGTTTGTTATACGTTTTCTTCTATGAACTCTATACAAGCACACCACCAAAAGCAATATTTCGAGTAAAAATATGCTCACAATCTATACAAATAACGATTATGCGTAAATTATAGCTCAAACAACACAATAATCAATATTGAGTATTATATTACTCAAATTAGCCAATATATTTAGCTATGAGCGTTTATTTACTCATTAATTAAAATAAGTGACTCCAAAAAGAGTAGTAAGCGTAAACCGGATAAAGTTATTGTAAGGCGGCGTCGAGCACTTGTTGAATCAGGCGCTGATCGGCCTGCTCGATGTTATCCTGAGTCATGCAGTGGGCCACATAATCGCGAACGGTTTGTGCGGGATCTGCGACATCATCAAACTGCTGATGCGCCAAGGCAACCTGTGGGATCACATAGCCAATGGCAAACAGGTCGTATTCTTCGTCGGCTTCCATTTCGCGTAAAAGAGTTTCCGTTTTAGTCCAAAAATCAGTCATTTAAAACCTCTCGATTGATTCCGCCATAATAATAGAAAGCAAAGCTATAATAAATAGAACAAACAGACGCATCATACAGGTTTATTATGGGTGTACCTACCGAGAAAGAGTTACAACAAGCATTAACGACCGCAGCGACCATGCGGGAACAAAATAACGATCATGACTTTATTGCCAAGTCGTTGTTGAACCTTAACCACCGTGTAGAGCTACTGGAAAAAGTAAAACATTACGCCAAATTATATTTGCGTTCCGGTCAGGGATCTCAAGAACACACGCTGCTATTAAGAGCCATCGACAAAGCCGAGCGAGCTGCGCTTAACTCCACCGACGGACTCGACAAGTTCTAGAGCGTGTTTGTCTAAAAGTAATTCAAAATAAATTGTAAACAGATAACGTTTACGTTGCGGCTTTCATCCGCTCAACAAACAGTGCCAGCTCAGACAACATTTTTGTTTTGTTCGATAAATTATTTTCAATAATGTTAACCACAGCAGAACCAGAAATGGCTCCTTTAAAGCCATGGGCTTTTGCTTCAGTTACCTGCTCCGGCTTTGAAATTCCAAATCCCATAACAGGTGGCGCGGCGTTGTATTGAGTCAGTTTTTGCATAATATCTTGAGACGGCATTTTTGCTGCAATGCCTGCACCAGTAACACCGGCCCGACCTAAAACATAAGTGTAACCTTTACTCAGTTTCGCCACTTGTTGCAAAGTTTTTTCACCAGGATTAGGTGGTAAAATATGCACCGACTCGACACCGTGTTTATTAGCAATACCATCAAACAGCGTTGATTCCCGTAGTGGTACATCGGCAATCAATACCGAATCAATTTGATCGGTTGCGCATTGTTTATAAAATGCTTCAATACCTTTGCGATAAACAAGATTGGAGTAGAGTAATAAACCAATCGGGATATCCGGAAAAAGCTCTCGCACCCGCGCCAGTATTTCAAATGAGCGAGTGGTCGTCATATTTGATGACAGCGCACGAATGGCCGCCGTTTGAATAACCGGGCCATCCGCAACCGGATCAGAAAACGGAATACCAAGCTCTAAAGCATCGGCGCCCGCTTCAACCAATGTTTTAATAATGTCTATTGATGTATCAAAATCAGGATCACCCAGCATCACAAAAGGAATAAACGCAATACGCTTTTGTTGATCACATTGACGGAATAAAGATTCGTAACGACTCATAATAATCACTGGCCTTTTTCTGAATGACTATTGGATGAACTGGAGGATGAATTTGCTGACTGTTCAGCGGCCTGCTCTAAATCACGCACGTAAGCCAAATCTTTATCACCACGACCGGAAAGATTGACCAATATGTGTGTGTTATTGTCGGAAGCCTTGGCTAGTTTAAGGGCATACGCCAGCGCATGGGACGATTCGAGAGCTGGAATAATCCCCTCCCTTTTCGACAGTAACTTAAACGCATCCAATGCTTCCTTATCGTCAGCCACTTCGTATTGAGCGCGACCAATTTCTTGCAGATAAACATGTTGAGGACCAATGCCAGGATAATCCAAACCGGCAGAAACCGAGTAAGACTCTTCGATTTGCCCAACATCATCCTGCATAATTTTTGTGTGAGAACCGTGTAATATACCAAGGCTGCCTTTAGTAAGTGTTGCACCATGGTGCTCAGTATCAACACCTTTACCGGCCGGTTCAACCCCCACCAGCTTAACGCTTTTATCCTCGATAAAATCAGCAAACAGCCCAATTGCATTTGAACCACCACCGACACAGGCAATGGCATAATCCGGTAGTCGTCCGGTTTGCTCAATCATTTGTTGTTTCGCTTCTTCGCCAATCATTTTGTGAAATTCACGAACAATGGTGGGAAATGGGTGAGCACCCGCAGCGGTGCCTAATAAATAGTGAGTATCGTCATAAGAAGCAGCCCAGTCTCGTAATGCTTCATTGATCGCGTCTTTTAAAGTGCCGCTACCATTATCAACGGGAATTACTTTTGCGCCCATTAACTCCATACGGTAAACATTCGGTTGCTGACGAGCGCAATCAACCGCTCCCATATAAACAACGCATGGTAAATCCATTAACGCGCAAGCAATTGCCGTAGCAACGCCGTGCTGGCCTGCTCCTGTTTCGGCAATGATACGCTTTTTCCCCATTCGCTTTGCTAATAAAACCTGACCCAGCACCTGATTGGTTTTATGGGCACCGCCATGCAACAAGTCTTCGCGTTTCAAAAATATTCGACCTTGTTTATCGTTAGTCAGATTTCGACACTCGTAGAGTGGTGTTGGACGACCGGCAAAATTTTTCAACAGCGCATTAAACTCACTGACAAATGACTCATCTTCAATGGCATCGTTAAACGCTTGCTCCAGTTGCTCAAGAGCGGGGATTAAAATTTCCGGTACAAACATTCCGCCGTACTGTCCAAAATACCCCGGACTGCCCAAGTTTTCATTCGCTTCAAATTCGCTGGGCGACTGATCACTTATAGGCTGTTTATCTGTGGACGCTTTATGTTGGTTATTACTCATACAAAACCTTCTTAACATTCAAAATTCATTCATGCATCAGGCTGCGTAGTTCATGCGACACTGATTAAAAAACTGTGAAATTAGCTGGCTGGATTTTTCACCTTTGTTTTCTTCAACACCACTGCTTAAATCTAGCATTACGTTGGAAAACTTGAACAGTTTGGAAACATTGTCGGCGTTTATACCACCAGCAATAATAATATTTTTCTCATCAAGATGTTTAAGCAGCTCAGGCAATAAAGACCAGTCAAACGATTGTCCCGTGCCCCCTTGCTCCGAATCCGATTGATAATCCACTAATACTTTATCCGCGTAACGGCTTGCATGAACGATTAGCTCAATATTATTGTGATTTACAAGCGGTAGCGCCTTCCAGATTTCAACCTGTGACTGCCCGGAATCATTGAGTGCCGTGCGAACCGCGGATACCTGTTGCTCGGTTTCATAACCATGAAGCTGTACCGCACTAAGCGAACACTGCTTTGAAATATCGGCAATGGTATTTGCGTCTTCATTAACAAACACGCCAACGTAGCGTCCGGGAACTTGAGTACAAATTTGTTCTGCCTGTTCAGGAGTAACGACACGGACAGACTTACTATAAAACATTAAACCGACATAACTTGCCCCGGATGTAAATGCCTGCTCGGCAATATCAACCGTGGTGACACCACAAATTTTAATATTGCCATAAACCAATTGTTTTGCAGCCTCAGCAACTTCATCAGCAGCCATCAGAGAGGAACCCACTAAAAAACCGTTCACACAGGGTGCCAAACGGTTAATGTCAGCTCGGGTATTAATGCCCGACTCAGAAATAACAATACGATCCTTAGGAATTAACTGACTTAACCGTTCCGTGTTTGATAAGTCGGTGGTTAAATTGGTTAAGTCACGGTTGTTGATACCTATAATATTGGCATTTAGATCAATCGCCCGTTGACACTCTTGTTCACTGTGCACTTCGGTTAACACATCGAGGTTTAAATCCGACGCAGCTTTGGCCAATAGTTTGTATTGCTCATCACTTAATACCGACAGCATTAATAAAATAGCATCAGCGCCATAAAATCGGGCTTCGTATACTTGATACTCATCAATAAAAAAGTCTTTGCATAAAACCGGCTTGTTGGTTCGCTTGGCCACGCTGTTTAATAAAATATGATTGCCATTAAAGTACTGCTTATCGGTCAGAACAGAAAAAGCATCGGCACAAGACGAATAAGCGTTTAAACAATCCTCAACCTTAAAGTCTGGACGAATATCTCCCTTTGAAGGAGATGCACGTTTATATTCTAAAATAAATCGGTTGCCGGGTTCCGACAGTGCCGCTTTCAATGATCGATGCGAGGGTTGGCAGTTATCAATCAGATCAGCAATCGGCACCGCCTGTTTTCGTTGTGCCACCTCATCGCGTTTATTATCAACAATTGTCTGTAAAACATTATTTTGTAATGCGTTAGTCTGTAAAGAATAAGGCTTATCCGCCATTTGAAAACTCCGCTACTTTTTCCAGCCGCTCTGCTACACGGCCTGACTGTATCACTTCTTTTGCAAAGCTCGCACCCTGCTTTAAACTTTCCGCCTGCCCGGTTAAATAAAGTACCGCTGCGGTATTTAAGGCTATTGCATTTTCATGAGCCTGTTTTCCACTGCCACGAATCACACACAAGAGAGCAGCCGCAATATCCACCGGATCATCAATTTGCAATTCACTTAACGATGCACGCTTCAGTCCTGCATCTTCCGGAGAAATGGTCAATGACTCGATCACACCATTATTTAAATAGGCAACTTGTGTTTCTGTATGCAGTGCAATTTCATCCAGACCACCACCATTCACCACAAATGCTTTTTGACAACCCAGATCATTCAGCGCCTGTGCCATGGTGGTTAAAAGGTTTGCATCATACACCCCCATAAGCTGAACATCAGGTGCCGCCGGGTTTGCCAGAGGGCCAATAAGATTAAATAAAGTTCGTGTTTTTAACGCTGTTCTAACCGGCATTACGTGCCGAACACCTGGGTGATACTGTGGCGCAAATAAAAAGCTGAAGTTTAATTGCTCGAGACTTTCTGCGGCTCGCTCGGGGCTCATATCCAGCTTTACACCAAACTTTTGCAGTACATCGGATGAACCACTTTTTGAAGAAACGGAGCGATTGCCGTGCTTAGCTACTTTAACACCGCATTCAGCAGCAACCAAACCAACAATCGTGGAAATATTGATGGTGCCCATGCCATCACCACCGGTACCGCAGGTATCAACCACAACTCCTTGCGGGCGTTTAAATGGTGTCGCCGAAGCTCGCAATGCACTGGCGGCGCCAGCTATTTCATCGCTCGACTCACCTTTTATTTTTAAAGCCACCAGAAACGCTGAAATTTCAGCTTCTGATAATTGTCCGGTAACAATATTCTCAATGATACTGTGCGTATCCTGGTTACTTAAATGCTCGCCCTGATAGAGCTTTTCCATTAATTGATTCATGATAATTTCCCCAAAATAAATACACTAATCATTCATTAAAAGTTGAATACTCTGCTCAAGCAATTGATTGCCTTGCGTCGTCAAAATAGATTCTGGGTGAAACTGAAAACCCAGCAATCGTTGTTTCGGCTGATAAATCGCCATGACCAAATCGTCAACGGTTGCCAGCACCTCAAAGTCATCAGGTACCGACAGAGCCACCAAACTGTGATAACGCCCCACCGTTAGTGGATTGGGTAAGTCAGCAAAACAATGGGATTGTTTATGCCGCAACGCTGCTGTTTTTCCATGCACCGGAAGTGGTGCAAGCCCAATACGCCCGCCTGCCTGTTCAATTAATAATTGATGGCCAAGACAAATTCCTAGCACAGGAACACGTCCTTTCACCTGTGTTAAAAATGACAAGCAGTTTCCGGCTTGCTGAGGATCACCGGGCCCCGGAGAAATCACCACCAGATCATGTTGCTGACTCAACTCAACCAGCACATCGGTGGCTACGGTATTTCGAACAACGGTGACCTGATGACCCAATGATTTAAACTCATCCACCAAGTTGTAGGTAAACGAATCAAAATTATCGATAAATAAAACATTAGCCATGATCGTTCACCTGCTTACCTATCTTTTGCTCTGCGTTTTGTTCTGTCTGTTGTTTAACGAGTTGATTAGCTCTATGAATAGCCTGTAATGCAGCGGCGGCTTTATTTTCCGTTTCTTTTATTTCAAGCTTTGGTTGTGAGTCGTAAACAATACCGGCACCAGCTGAAACGGTTGCTGTATTATTGGCAACCAATGCGCTTCGAATAACAATCGCCGTGTCCATATCACCGGCAGCATTGATGTAGCCCATGGCACCGCCATAAACCCCTCGGTGCTTGCCTTCAAACTGACGAATAAGTTGCGTTGCTTTTACTTTTGGGGCGCCAGATAAAGTCCCCATGTTCATACAGGCCTGATAGGCACTTAAGGCATCCAGATTTTCACTCAGTTGCCCGGTCACTTTTGATACCAGATGCATCACATGAGAGTAACGATCTATCTCCAAAAGTCGCTCAATTTTTCGAGTACCACTGTCGCACACTCGTGCGACATCGTTTCGAGCCAAGTCGACCAGCATTAAATGCTCAGCTTTTTCTTTCTCGTCATTTTTTAGTTCCAGCTCGATACGGGCGTCTCTGTCATCATTAACACTACCATCTTTATTGAGGCCCCGACGTCGGGTACCCGCGATAGGATAAATACTTAAAGAGCGGTTCGAAGCATCGTATTTAACGGCGCTTTCCGGCGAAGCACCAAACAATTGATACTCCGGTGTATTAACAAAAAACATATACGGACTGGGATTCGAAAGTCGCAATTGCTGATAGGCTAAAAACGCATTGCTACAGGGCAAAGTAAAGTCGCGGGCTAGCACCATTTGAAACACATCGCCGGCAATAATGCGCTGTTTTGCTTGTTCAACAAGTTCGCTATAAACCAAATCTGAAAGATTGACATTCACCGACTTAACATCAACATCTTTAATGTTAAAAGCATGATTGCCATTCGAAGACAGACTTGCCGATTGTTCTGCTTTGTCATCCAGAGCAGCGGCTAAAAGCTTTTCATCTTCGGACAGTTTGTTTTGATAATCAAAATAAACCTGCTCGGTTTGATCACCACGAAAGATTTTTGAAATCAAGCGAGTTGAATGATTGATATGATCCACCACCAATAACCGATCCGCCAGATAAAAATCGTAATCTGGAAACGACTGTTCTGTTGCAACCGAAGGTAACGACTCAAATAACTGATAACAATCAAAACTGAATGTACCCACCAGCATGGTCGTTTTATCGTTGTGAGCATCAACGCTCAATAACGACATAATCTTTCTTAGCACATCCAGTACAGAATCAGCGCTTAACTTTTTCTGCTCATCAATGGTGTCTTGTAAAGATTGGTGGGATATAGAAAGGGTTAATTCGGAATCTGTTTCTGTACGACATTGCCGCCCCTCTTCACCAAACATTTCCGCAAGCTGTCCAATAAGCTGTTTGCCATTGGCGTTTAACGCCAAAACAGTCACCGATTCACCAAAGCAGCGGATCCGCAGCGCCGAAGATAAAACCAGTAAACTGCGGGTGTGCTCTTTGGTGCTGATTGAAGCGGTTTCGAGCAGTGCAGTCATGTTTGTTGAATGACCACACAACTGGCCATAGGCCTGGGTAACATCAATGCGGTTACTCAACTGCTTGGTCAAGGTGGTAACGGCTTTGTTTTTATCAAACTGCATCGGATTCATCAGGCAACCTTGCGCTTGGTCGTTTGCCGCCCGGCTGCAGTGATAAATGCATCCAGCTCTTTCATCAATTGCGCAAACTGCTCCGGGTATAGCGACTGCTGACCATCGGATAATGCATTTTTAGGCTCGTGATGTACTTCGATAATAACGCCGTCGGCGCCGACTGCCACCGCAGCTTTTGCCATTGGCCCGACTAATTCGCGAATTCCGGTACCGTGTGATGGATCAACAATTACTGGCAAATGAGACTTTCGCTTCATAAACGCCACTGCGTTTAAATCGAGTGTATTTCGAGTGGCAGTTTCAAAGGTTCGGATCCCTCTTTCACACAGGATCACATTAGGATTTCCGGCATCCACAATGTATTCAGCCGCTAATAAGGTTTCTTCGATGGTGGCTGATATGCCTCGTTTTAAAATAACCGGTGTTTCAGTACGACCAACCGCTTTCAACAGATTAAAGTTTTGCATATTTCTTGCGCCAATTTGTAGGGCGTCAACATGCTGACAAATCATATCGATATCTGCGGCATCCATTACCTCGGTAACAGCCGGCACACCTAACTCCTGTTTTATTTCTTTCATCACTCTTAATGCGTCAAGACCACCGCCCTGAAAACTATAAGGACTGGTTCTGGGTTTAAAAGCTCCGCCTCGAAGTGCCACGGCACCAGCTTTTACGGCGGCACTGGCCGACTGACGAAACTCATCCAACCCTTCAACGGCACAAGGTCCGCCGATAATGGAAAAGTGCTCACCACCAAATGGAACATTACCGATATGGACCACAGAATCAGACGGATAAAGCTCACGGCTTACACGCTTGTATGATGCTAATATTGGTTTAACATCATCCACCATTGGATGGGCGGTAATATTAAGTCCCTGTAAAATACGCTCGTCCCCTAAAGCGCCCAGAACCGTTCGCTCAGTCCCTGGCATGTAAAGTGGCTTTAATCCGGCGTTTTCAATTTTTGCTAAAATCTCATCCGCGTCTTGTTTGGTTGCTTCTGCTTTTAATACGATAATCATAATATTTTCTCCAAAAGTTTAAACGTTAAATTCTTTTTTTCAGGCATAAAAAAACCCGCACAATGCGGGTTTTTTTAAACAATAAGACATCAAACACCCGCAGCTAGCCTGTTAAGTGCCACCACCAGTGTTTTGCAAAAGTATCAAATTGTTGTGTATGTTGTTTCATAATAATTGCTTCATGCTTTGTCATTTCAGTTTCAATTAGGCAAAAAAAAAGCCCGTTATTAAAACGGGCTTTTGAAAACTATTGGCGCATAACTCGCGCACAGCTAAAACCCGTTAAGTAGTTTGCCACCACCAACGAGCATGCCAGAAATTTGTATTTTGTGCGTTATTCATTTTCATGGCTTGTAAATTATGGCAAAGCCGAACATAAGTCAATAACTATTTTCGTTAATATAACAAAAAGTTGTATAGGCCATTTACAGGACCTTACGGATCGGCTGACTATCGCTGTAACTTCGAGACTCTTCAAGGTGAATATGCAACAACTCGGTCTCCACGTCGATGTCTTTTGGCACGCCGGTTAACTTCAGGCAAATGTCCGATAATTCTCCTCGAACCGGTATTTCAACCAGATTAGAAAATAACAGCGCATTTTCAAAAGATAATTCCAGAATATCCACTGGTAACCGATGTTTACCGCGCAGATCTTGATACTCCAGCAACAAAGCAAACTTCCCATCCAGATAATCGCTCATGCGAAAACTGCACAATATATTCAGTGATATGGACCAGGGGCGGTCGGTTAGTTGAAAATTTACAGGTAAATACTTCTCAGCATCCAGATAAATACTGTGGGTTTGCGTCACCTGAGTCGACTCCAGGGGAGCTATAGTAACGGAAGAATTAGAGTTCATATTGTTTATCATCTAAGTGATTGAAGCTTAAGCTTTTATTTTTATAAATGTGTTTTTAGTATATTTCTTACTGCAATATCTCAAAATAGCGAACAATAATTAACCAGTCTATTTTAAATGTCAACCTTGTATAGCCCAAAGTTATAACACAATCACAAATTTTGAATTTAAAGGATTAGTATAAACCGCTGATTGCACGCACGGTTTAATCAGAAGCAATGATAAAATATAGCTCTCTGTTTAAGCTGACTTGTAAAGGCCTGGATTAGGCGGCAACTCAACCACCCGTACAAATAACTCGTTGATACTGCATTCAACCCAGGTACTGTCATGTCTTAGAATAAGAGCAACACTTTGAAGCACCCCTTTAACGGGTAGTTTGATCAAGTTAGAAAATACGGTTTCCTGCTCGCTGTTAAATTTGAGTGTATCGACCAACAATGACTGATCGCCACGGCTGTCCTGATAATCTATATACAGAGCAACCGAACACCCCTGCTGAAGATCCAGACTGAGCCACAACCCAAGATTTAACGAAATAGACCAGGACAAACCGGGATCAGAAGGATTCCCAGCACGGGGTAAATATTGCTCAGGCGTGAGCTGCCGAATTTTTGTTGCAATAGACGCCACAACTGCGACCCTCTAGATTCTGCTCAGTTCACCAAAAGGCTTTTTACCAAAGCGCATGTCACACTAACGAGCGCAAGGAAAGCAAGACTATTTAGGTTTAGCAGTAAAGTAACAAAACGGGTGTGATCCAGTTCACCAATTATCAGATATTCGCTGACAAATAATTTCTAACCGCTTCTATTAAGTATAGTTAAAGAATTTTTAACAAGCTTATCAATGGCTTGTGATTAATACACAATTTTTGAGTTTTTAGAGTAATTAACAATGAGAGCAATATTTTTTAGAACGAATGGTCTCAGAATATTAAAAAGTGCTCTACTTATACTAGATACAACAGCGTTTGTATTTTTGACCACTGTCACAAGGACAAGGTGCGTTACGTGAAATTTTCTTATTTTCCTCCAGCTGATGATCACTGGTTGTTAATTGCAACAGATTTGGTTTTGATGTGTTATTAACTAACGCTATGGGTTCGCAATAAAACCATTGCCCATCGATGCTGATGAACTTTGAATTTTCTTCCATGCACCTTAAAATTCCACCTTCGATAAACCATGCTTTAAAGTGAACACTCGACTCTTGCTCGCCTAAGTGATTATGCGACACAACATCAAGGTTAATCCATTGTGTCTGTTTGGCGCTTAGCGTCAATTTAGCTGCGGTTAATCCTGTTCTGTACTGAGGATGATGTGTCTCAAATAAATAATCACCATTGTGTGTACAAAAAGCAGAAAAACGCGAGCGCATCAACTGCTCTGCATTTTCAGGCTTTTTTGTGCGCTCAATAACAGGCAGGCAACAAACGCTAAATGCTATTTTAGAACCACAGTAACAGCTTAATTTATTCATTATTAACTGGCTCACTTAGAAAATATTTAACAGATATTATTGCTTGTCAGGTTACAAACCACGCTGCCACTCTTGTCGTAAAGGAATAGCGTTATCTATTGCGCTATCAATTATACTCAACATTTTACTTTTATCTTTTCCAAGAATCCCTTTCAGCGCCAGATAATTCGATGCATGATCAGAACGAAAAACAGTGCTTTCCAATTGCAAATTTTCCAGTAGAACCTTCATCTCTTGCAAAAGTCCCTTTGTATCTGGAAGCTGATATTCTCCCTTAAAACCTTCAACAACCCGTTTATCTCCTAATGGATAGGATACGACCAGTGTGGATAAAAAATTAGGTTGTGCTTCATTCATTAATTTAGCAGATTGCACCGCATGTTGCCTTGAAAAACGGACACCACCCATTCCATTTAAAATCATTACCGAGGTCTTCATTTGGGCCTGTTTTAATTTAACTAACGCACTCAATGACGAAGCATAGGTTTCACCTTTATTAATGGCAGACAAAACCGTATCGTCGCCCGACTCGCATCCTACATAAACCAACTTAAGACCCAGCTGTTGTAACTCGGTTAATTCATCCACTGACTTATTAAGTAAGTTTCTTGGTAAACAGTAACTCGACACACGTGTTACATTGGGGAGATAATGTTTAATAGACAGCAGTATAGATTTTAAACGACGAAACGACAGTGCCATCGCATCGCCATCGGCCAGAAAAACACGCCCTACATGAGTGCCCGACTCAGCAACAACAGCCAACTCCTTATCGATATCCTCTTGAGACTTGGGTCGAAACTTCTTCTGGGGCTGAGTGTACATATCGCAAAAAGTACATTGATTCCAGGAACATCCATTCGTCACCTGCAAAATAAGCGACTTCCACTCACTTGGAGGCCGAAAAACAGGCTCTATATAGGGTAATGCAATCACTTGACTCACTTATCTTATCGATAGAATAGGCAAGAGTCATTGTAACTAACTGAAAAGCGACTTAGCAACGAAAGCCCTTCTACAGCCAATTTACTGAGTTATTGATTGATGTTTACCCACTTTTAACAGTAAGCCGTATAAATTGTTCAATAAAACACCTTCTGACCATAAAAATCCATTTTTTCCTTGTTAAATAGCCCAGATTTCGTTAAATTTGTGCCCGCAACGCGCCCGTAGCTCAGCTGGATAGAGTAGTTGGCTTCGAACCAATTGGTCGGGAGTTCGAATCTCTCCGGGCGCGCCAAATAAATTAAAAAGCTCACCAATCGGTGGGCTTTTTTCATTTTGTGCAACCGGAAGATGAGAACTCCTCTGTTCGATTAAAATGCCTGGAACATTTTAAGACATCTAAAAGATGGCCTCACAGGGGTGTTGCACAGAGACATGTTAATTAATATTACACATAACCAAAACACCCTCTATATCCAGTCACCCGACTCAAAATATTTTTGTAAGTGACGTCGCGCCTCCTCACACATTTTATGATATTCCAAGTGGTCAGCACTACGCCATTTATCTGGATCGCGTTTTTTCTTTTTATCGTACTCTCTTGTCGTTTTATCAAACGGCCGAAAAGGCTCTAGATGCGGCAGATCTGGCAAGGGTTCGTTAATGTCCATAAATTGATTAAAAATGCGTAACTTTACATACAGGCTATAGATGTCACTGGAAGTACTTAGATTGATTGCATTACCACTTATTCGATTAAAGAGCACTAGATGGAACTCCTGAACGGCATTGACACTAACCGTATAAAAGGTGGCAGGAATGTAATTAGAATAGTGATACTTTTTAGTTTCGGTATAATCAATATTACGAGTAATAACGCAGCCACTTTTTCGGTCAAAAATCACATGACTGTAATGAGGTATGTAAGTCATATCGTGCTTTTTTCGATACCAGCGCATATAAAATATGGACCAAAAAACTATACCACTTGTAACCGTAAAAAAACTCCAGTATCCGATCCCAGGCTCATCCCTAATAATTAATAACAATATAGATGAAAGAAAAAATACTCCGACCAATAGCACACCAAAAAAAGCCAGGATATTCCAACCATTACCGACAGACTCCTGATGTTGATGGGTATGAATAGGACTGTACCGATGGTATGCATAACGATAACGGGTGTAATCATTTTCTTGCAGTTGGAGTACAGC
>NZ_QGGU01000008.1 GCF_003148745.1 Pleionea mediterranea
AGTAAATGAAATTACTGATTAACTGATATTCGCCCACCTCGGTGAGCGAAAACTTTAGTATTGCTTATTGACTCAAGGAAGGCTCATATGTGTTAAGCACACTCCAACACAAGCTCCAATGATGTGTCATGCAGCTTCTCTAGCTCGTCGCTCCAAAGTCCTTTTTCCTTAAGGATTTCTACTAACTTAGTGTAACTTGGCTCGCAGTGTAAAACAGTCGCTGCAGTTGCGGAGTACGATGAACACGGCTGGCACTCTAAAAGTAAGCCCTCAATGCCTCCAAGTAGTATATTTTTTGATCGCGTTGTTTTACCCCTTTTCAGCCAGACTTGATATCTGTCATGAGCATCTCTGATAGAAGATAAAACTTGTTCGCCAATTTCAAAGCGTTTAAATACAGCCCTTTCTGAGTGATTTAGGTTAAGCACATCGATTGTATTTTTACCTACGTTCGTCTTATCAGTTAATCTATATAATTTAAAACCCAAGTGAGATTTCGGATCAATTAAGAAAGGATTTATAATAGGCTCAGCCAACACATCATGAGCACCCTTAGCGCCGTTACATCGTTTACAAGAAGGCAGGAGATTGTCCCAGATCACGACTTTTTCTGGGTTCGAGCCCTTATCTTCAAAATGTTCAACCTCCATATAATTACTCTCAGCATTGAGCTTGCATTCGCAATATGCGCATTTGCTAGAACTACTTAAAAGTAATGCATCTTTAATCTTTTCATGATTCCACACATTGTTCCCGGTATCTTTAAATAGTACTGTCAAACGTTCAACTGTTTCATCATTTAGGTAATCAGGCGCCTCTGATTTATTCAGCTTTATCAATTGCAACCCCCTTAATTGAAGCAAGCTGAAATTTCAGCATCTTTCTCATATGATTGTTTGGGTGAAGCATAGAGTCTAAAGAATCATATGCACTCAATGCAGCATCATAATTTTCTTTTTCGATAGCAGACTCAAACCTTACAATAGTGTCTGTAAAAAGATTAGTTCTCAAGTCACACATCCCCATCACGTCCATTAGGACTTCTTCTATTGTCCAGCCTTTAAATCCATGGTTGGTACTAGGTAAAGGGCGTTGAGTTGCCTTGCCGTCAACTCCTTCAATGGCAATTATTTGTTTAGGTTGTGCGGATTGAATTATATGAGGGCTGTGAGTTGTACAGATAAATTGAGCCTTTGGAAAAATCTCTGTAAGAACAGAAGCTATTATGGCCTGCCACTCAGGGTGCAAATGAAGTTCAACTTCGTCAACCAAGATGATTCCATCGAAATCTTTCGCTTTTATTTGCGGATCGGAAAATCTAAATTCAATCTCTTTTATTATTCCAAATATTATTGAGAGACATGATTTAAATCCTGATGACAAGTATTCATAATAAATTTCACCACTTGGAGTATTAACCAATATTTCATTAGTTGAAGCGTCGACTCGACTAAATTTAAATTCTTGGTTTAATACCGAAAAGCTATCCCTGGCTAGTTCATAGTTAGCTATTTGAATCGCTGTTAATGTTCCATGAGGGGAATAAAGGTACCGATTAACCAACCAGTTTTTTACATCATTCAACTTGACGCCGGCTATAGCTTCTCCCCACGTGCTTCCTTGTAGTTTTTCAGTATCTTTACCCACAGCCTGAAGAGCTTGATACTCGAAGGTCCTATTTATTTTTAGTGAAAGCAACTTTGTCGAAAGGTCATTGAGTCCATGTATTTCGGCCTGCTGGCTAGGCACAAATTCTGTAAATTCGACATTTGACACTCTTTCATCGCCATCAATGTCAACTTTTGCGAAAATATGGCTTTTTTCACACTTAGCATTACGCTTGAGTATGTTTGTTCTTCCACTTGAAAATGTATGAGCAACTGACTCAAGAATAGTCGTTTTCCCAATTCCATTCGGCCCACATATAATATTCATCTTAGGATCTAGGATTAAATCAAGGCTTTCTATCCCGCCAACACCAGTTATATTTATTTCTTTAATCCACATATTTATTCCTAATTTCACATGCCAAAGGCGTCTACAAGTTGTGGGCCACTCGGCCGCTTAACGCTTGTTTAAATTGTGAGGCTGCCTTTCAGCCGAATCTAATTTCTATGAGCCGTCATCCATTGCGAATACGCAAATCTGTCGCCTATTGATAGCCTGTATAATTCCTCTATACGAGCGCTCATCATGAAAGAATTCAACTTCTTTATCCAATAGCTTAGGGGAATGTCCCTCGAGGTCGCCTCAAAATCCGAACATTAGTTCGTTGTCATTTTCGGTTGGCTCTGATTCTAACCAGCATGAAACTGTAAGTTTATTAATGTCAAAATCGAAACTAACACATATGTAGCGCATGTTTTTCGAGACATTTCCTAACAAGGAGGTCTGACTCAAAATCATCAACTCTTGCTTATTCATTTGGACTCATAACAGCTTATTCTATTCAGCAAACCACAAGTAATGAATCCATATTCACCGAGATAGATCTAATTATTAAAAATAATAAATAGGTTACTGGCTTCCGTATCATTTGCCAACTTTATTATTTCCACGAAACGAATTTAGTATATCTATGAGCAATTCTCTTTTTATCATAACGTTACCGAAACATAAAGCGAAGTAAGAGTAACTGTCTGACAAATAACTACTTGTGCATGTAGTTTAAAACTAGTAGTTTTCAAGGAGGAATAAATGAGTCACCAAGAAAAAACAAAGCTTATATGGCAAGTATGATCAAAATTGAGGTCGCTGTATTATTCAATGGAATTGAGTTGCTTAATCTGGGTTACTTTATTATCGTAACACCAAGTCATTTCTATCATTCCTTCGTCACTTTTCCTTTTGACTTCATTTGTTTGAGCCAACTCAACAAAACCCAGTTTTTTATAAAAACACCTGGCGCTAGTATTATTCGAAGTAACTTGAAGCCTTACTTCTGTATGACCTACGGATAAAGCATGGTCTAATAATGTTTTTATTAATGCTTTACCAACCCCCTGCTCTCGAGCGGCTGGTTTAACCCACATGGAGACAATCTCATACGTCTCTTTCTTGTCTAGAATGCCAACTAAACCAATTGCATTTTTATAGTCATAAGCGATTAAAAATTGAGAGCCAAGCTTACCAGCCGCCAAAAGCTTCCACTCTTTATCAGTGAGGTTATTGGCCTCTTCATATGAAATGCAAAATGCATCAGGAGAGTCTAAAAGTGATTCTAGCCTTATGGATTTAAGAGACTCCCATTGACTCTCATTTATTTCTTCAATATTCATTATTTTATTTAGCCCGCCAAGCTTCGACTATGAAAACCGATCTTTCCACTTACCACCGTGCTCTATCAAACAGTTTTCTTCAGTATCAAAGCTTATCTGCCGACGTATATCTTTTAGTTTAATATCGATAGTTATCAGCTTTTCCTGAATAAGTGCACACATAGCATCTTGATTTGTTTTAACCAGATTTTCGTTAGTATCATAAACACAAACAATCAATAGGGACTCTGGAAACTGATTGTAATTCACAAAGTGGGTTAGCCATTGAAAACCGGCGTACTGTTCCAATGCAATATCACAGGCTTCGGTTAATACGCTCCTAATGGCATTATCTATTTTTTTATCGGTCTTTCTCATAGTAGGAATTAGCAACTCATTAATCTTTACAGTGCAACTTTATTGACAAGTTCCATTGTCATTATTCGACTCACCATCAGTGAACTCGCCTCCAGAGTCAAGACAATGATCTATTGCAAGTTGAAGTTGCACATAGTCGTACACAAAGTAAATGCCCCATCCAACCATACCAATAAACATTAAGCCGACTAGAATAACTAAAACGCCATCAGGATCCACATCTTTAGAAAACATGCGGCAAATTAAATAGCCCGAGCCTTTTATGATTAATTCTATGACAACTTCAATAAAGAGACGACCTATAAACTTAAAAATTCCTCCAAGCAGCTCTCCTGCTATTTCACCAACGGGCATCTTTTTCCTTTTGAATCGGTTTTGCTTGATTAGTCATGTTTAAAAATCTATTAAATATTCGATGATAAACACGCTCTAAGTTTACCGCCAAATGCCATCATCATGATACAACACCAATAGATCCGCCGCAGCTTTCACCAGGCTCTGTAAATAGTGAGAGGTGTTATGACTTTGCTGTTCTGGCGAATTAGACTTAACCACCTCATCAGTATCCTTATTTCCAGAAATATTACTAACCGTCTTCTGCTTAACAGATACTTTCTGTGATTGTTGTCTGTTTTCCATTGGCTGTTGTTTACGTAATTTTTGCGCGATAAATAAATATTTACGACTGAAACCCAATAAAGCTTCGCGGGCAGAAGATGCTTGTTGATAAGGTATATGCCCAATGGGTAAATCACCATTAATAAACCAGGCTGTCTTTGTGTTTTGCATCTCTTGGTAGCTTATTTGCCACACCGATAGCACCGGTTGAAGTTGACGAGATTGCAGCTCACTGATGTGGCACACACGCCAACTACGCTTTTGGCAGTAATCGACTATTTCAATTATTTGAGACTGGCACCAGGGACTGAATCGAGCCAGGTCTAATGACGAAATGACATCGTTTGGGTGACTCGATTGCTCGGGCGTCATAAGTTACACCTTTTTTAAGCTGCTTTTGTATTGATCGATTTTACGAGTATAGACGCTGGCGCTGTTTTCTAACGCCTGTTTTTCATCATTGGTGAGATCTCTGACGACTTTTCCCGGATTGCCCATAACCAGCACACCGGATGGTATCTCTTTGCCTTCGGTGATTAAGGTATTGGCACCTATTAAGGTATGAGAGCCAATGCTCGCGCCATTAAGAATCACAGAGTTAATACCGATAAGGCTGTAATCCCCTATGCTGCAACCGTGTAGCATTACCTTGTGCCCTACCGTCACGCCCTTGCCGACTTTAAGTTTTAAACCCGGATCGGTATGCAGTACCGAGTTGTCCTGAATATTAGTGTTGTCACCAATAATAATGTCGTCAGTGTCGCCGCGGATCACCGCATTAAACCAGACGCTGACATGTTGCCCAAGGGTTACCCGGCCAATAATATCGGCGCTTTCAGCGATAAAGCTGCTATTAAAATCGATTTTAGGTGCAATATTATCTATTGAATAAATCATTATAACTCCCGTTAAAAACCAGTAAATTAATGCATTGCACAAGGCGTCAAAAAGACCAAACTCATCAGACCAGACAAGCAGCCATTATTCCATGAAAATACCGCTTCTTTCATTAAAAGGCACTTAAATGTGGTTAAAAATACGTCAATCGATAAAATTAAGCTAGAGATTTAAATGTCACAGTGGTAAGGTTGCGCCACCTCAGAAAGGGGGTAACTTTTGAGCGTTTTTTAGACAGTATTAATGCAGTTGATTGGTTACAAAAAAGCTTGATGAATCGATTGAGCATTCATCGCCGTTACCTCCCACAAGACCAGTCTGACAAATTTATTATATTTAAGCGAGGTTACATCAATGGATATATTGAAAGAATTAGGTATTGAAAGCGTAAATTCTGGCGCTTCACTCTCCAGCAACGAATGGAGCACTACCTCCGATCAAGGTGTTATTGAGTCCATCAACCCAGCGACAGGTGAAGTGATTGCGTCTGTTAACGCCGCTTCCGAGCAAGATTACGAAACCATCATTGAGCGCGCAGAAGAAGCCTTCAAAGTATGGCGCATGACAACTGCCCCACAACGTGGTGAAGTAGTACGTCAAATAGGTAATGCGTTACGTGAACATAAAGACGCCCTGGGCAGCCTCGTTTCTATGGAAATGGGTAAAATTAAAGCCGAAGGTGACGGTGAAGTTCAAGAAATGATCGATATGGCCGATTTTGCCGTAGGTCAATCGCGCATGCTTTACGGTAACACCATGCACTCTGAGCGTCCTGAACACCGTATGTACGAACAATGGCACCCACTGGGTATCGTTGGCGTTATTTCTGCATTTAACTTTCCGGTAGCCGTATGGTCCTGGAACGCTTTTGTTGCAGCGGTATGCGGTAACGTAACCGTATGGAAACCATCACCAAAGACGCCTTTAACAGCTATCGCTGTACAAAATATTTGTAACAAAGTCCTTAAAGACAATGGCTTCCCAGAAGTGTTCTACACCTTTGTTGACGGTACCGATAACAAGCTGGCTGACAAAATAATCAACGATACCCGTGTTAAGAAATTATCCTTCACCGGTTCCAGCGTTGTTGGAAAAATGGTTGGTGTTAAAGTTGCCGAGCGAATGGGCAAATGCCTGTTAGAGCTTTCCGGTAACAATGCTTTGATCATCGATGAGTCTGCCGATCTGGATAACGCTATTCCATCATCCGCATTTGGTGCGGTAGGTACTGGCGGTCAGCGTTGTACCACCACTCGCCGTTTAATAGTGCATGAAAACATTGCCGATAAAGTTATCGAATCAATGGTTGGTGCTTACGGTCAGGTGAAAATTGGTAACCCACTGGATAACGATACGCTGATGGGTCCTCTGATTGACGACGTTGCTGTTAAAAACTTTGAAAAAGCCGTTGCTGACGCAGTAGAGCAAGGCGGCGAAGTACTTTATGGCGGTAAAGCCATTGAAGGTAAAGGTCACTTTGTTGAGCCAACGATTATTCGTGCCGAAAACCATTGGCCGGCCGTGCAAAACGAAACCTTTGCACCAATCGTTTACATAATGACATTTAAAACCATCGAAGAAGCCATCGAAATGAACAACTCTGTTCGTCAGGGCTTATCGGCGGCCATGTTCAGCATGAACATGCGTAACATCGAAAAATTCTTATCCGCTGCTGGCAGCGACACTGGTATTGCCAACATTAACATCGGTACTTCCGGTGCTGAAATTGGTGGTGCGTTCGGTGGTGAAAAAGAAACCGGTGGTGGTCGTGAAGCCGGTTCTGATGCATGGAAAGCTTACATGCGTCGTCAAACCAATACGATTTTCTGGGGTGAAAAACCCGCTCTTGCACAAGGCATTGAGTTTAACCTCGGTTAATAAGAAGTATTTAAGGGGAGTCGCTCACAGACTCCCCTGTTCGTTCCATTACTAGGAGACATGTTATGGCAGTTTTTAATCTGCGTGCTTACGATGATCACGAACAGGTAGTTTTCTGTAGTGATAGCGAATCTGGCCTAAAAGCCATTATTGCTATCCACAGCACTGCTCTGGGCCCTGCTACAGGGGGTTGTCGTATGTGGGAATACAACTCGGACGAAGGCGCACTTATTGACGCGTTACGTCTATCACGGGGTATGACCTACAAAAATGCAATGGCTGGATTAAACATGGGTGGCGGTAAGTCCGTCATCATCGGCAATCCTCGAACCATGAAGTCGGAAGAACTTTTTCGGGCGTTTGGTCGATTTGTTGATAATCTAAAAGGACGTTACGTTACCGCCGAAGACGTCGGGATCACCCCAGCTGACATGGCAATGGTTCATAAAGAAACCAATCATGTTTTGGGTCTTGAAGGTAAAAGTGGCGATCCTTCTCCGGTAACCGCTTATGGTGTTTACATGGGTATGAAAGCAGCGGTTAAACATCGACTGGGCCGAGAGTCTTTAGACGGTGTAAAAATAGCTGTTCAAGGTCTTGGTCATGTAGGTCAGTACTTATGCGAACATTTAAGTAATGAAGGCGCAAAACTGCTGGTCACTGATATCAATAAAGAATCTATCGATACTGTTGTGTCCAAGTGTGGCGCTATCGCTATTGATAAAGATGAAATTTACGAGCAAGACGTTGATGTTTATGCCCCTTGTGCATTAGGCGCAACTTTGAATGATGTGACCATCCCTAAGATCCGCGCAAAAGTGATTGCTGGTGCTGCTAATAATCAGTTAGCCGAAGATCGTCATGGTGATGAGTTGAAAAAACGTGGCATTTTGTACACGCCAGATTACATCTTAAACGCTGGCGGCATTATTAATGTCTCGTTTGAAGAAAAATACGATCGTGATGCTGCACTTCGCAAAGTGGATGAAATTTACAATACACTGGAAGAAGTTTTTGCGACTGCTGAAAAGCAGGACAAAACCACCAATGTGGTTGCTGATGAGTTAGCTCGTAAGCGAGTTGCTGAGGCAAAAAAGCAATAGTTATTTGAAGTATTAAATGCTTCGATCAAAAACGGCGGATTTATCCGCCGTTTTTTTATCTCTAATTAATTTACTCAAGTTCTAAGTTACAAGCCGTAAATAAAACCCTCTTAATCTCTCATTCACTTTTACGTAAATACATTTTTCATTCAAACAATATTTATCAATTATTTAATTCGCTGCTTTTTCTAACGTATCATCAATGAATAATGCAGGATCGAGTCGTTGGTTATGCCAGTTAATACGCCAGTCCAGATGCGGCCCTGTGGCTCGGCCACTTTGACCTATGGTTGCCATCAGTTCACCCTGTTTAATCTCCTGACCAACGGTGACGTGTATTTTATCCAGATGCAAATAGGTGGAGGTTAAACCATGGCCGTGATCAAGAATAACCGTGGCGCCGGAATAAAACATATCGGGATGTGCCACCCGTACAATACCACTGAGCGGTGCAATAACTGGCGTGCCCACCGGCGCTGCTATATCCTGCCCATAATGTGGGCGCTTAGGCTCACCATTTAACACACGCTGTGAGCCATAGACACCACTGATTCGACCTTTTGCCGGATAAATAAATGGATGCAAAAAGTAATTTAATGAAGACTCCATGGCACGTCCCTTCTTAATTTCCCGCACATCTTCAGCAATTCGTTTTAACACCGCTGCAGATTTGGGGTTTACTTTTGACGGTGGTAAACCGTCGATGCGCTCTATTTTCCATTGCCGCTTGCGAATATTAAATTGAACAGATTCCGTCGTATTTGAGTGTGTTAACTTCAGCGTGGCTGTGTCAGGAAAATCTCGACCGAAACCAATAATAAACTGCCGCTGTGAATTAACGACCAGGTTACGGTCAAGAAACTCAACTTGAGTACCCGCTTTAACCTGGCCAATTAAAAAGCCCCCCTGAACCAATTTCGATTGCAATACGGTTAAGGGGCTTTGTGTTGTTTTATTAGCAACACTCGACGCTGCAGAAACTGACTTTACAGTATTGGCGCTGACAGGCTGTATTAAAATTAAGCTAACCAGTAGTCCTGTTAAAAAGGGTAATGGCCGTAGATAATTTGTGATTATTTGTGTCATAACATAGTTACCGAATACTATTACTTGGTTTACTTTAGTTGGATATTAATCAGAGGTTACTTAGTTGTATAGTTTGATTGTATAGTTTGGCTGAAAGTTAAGCTTTAACGCTATACGCAAGAAAATAAGTCTGCTTATCAGACAATCGAGCTATAAGTTTAATGTTTATAATAAAACACATTACCTTTATGGCATTGAATGTGCAATATTCACACTCGGATCCTTAGTAACTTCCCTACCAGATAAGTCATCTTTGTTATAATCCTGTTTAGCCTGAACCGTCAGGCATGTAATATCGTGTTACAAACAGAATTCGACCAATGCAACAGGGTTTCTCATAATCAATCTATGAAAACACTTTCCAGTTCCAGCTTTTCGTCCTGCCTGCTAAGTTTATCCATATTGCTGACACTGCCTGTTTCAGCATTCGATAGCGACAGAATCATTACGTCCGTACAATCGCCCGATCGACTTGAAAAAGATTTGGAGCGCGATATTAATCGTAAACCAGAACAGGTATTAAATTTCTTTGATATTCGCCCCGGAATGACCGTGCTGGATATTTTCTCTGGTGGCGGTTATTACACAGAATTGCTCTCTTACGCTGTTGGTTCAGAAGGTAAAGTGATATCCCATAATAACAAGGCGTATATTAAGTACGTCGCTGAGACACTGGAAAAGCGATACTACAATAATCGACTGCCCAATGTTAAACGAATTGAGGCCGAAGCCAATGATTTAAGCTTGCCGGCAAACAGTGTTGACGTCGCGTTTTTAATTTTGGCCTACCACGATATTTACTATTCACCTAAGAAAGGTAGCTGGCCAAAAATTGATCGCAAAGTATTTTTAAACAACATTTATCAGTCTTTAAAACCGGGGGGTATTCTGGCGATTATTGATCACCATGCCGAACCCGATTCACCAACTACAACCGGGCACGATTTGCACCGAATTTCTGTCAATACGGTGATTACTCAAGTTAAAGAAGCTGGATTTAAATTGCACGAGCGTGCTTACTTTCTCGAAAATGACGAGGATATTTTAACCAAACATATGTACGCGCCTAAATTGCGCGGCAAAACCAGTCGGTTTGTTTTAAAGTTTCTCAAACCACTTGATGTGGTAAAGCAGCTGGTCGATGAGCGAAATATTCCCTGATAATTCACTAAGCAACATTGTAAATCGTATAAACATAAAAAAGCCGCAATCACTTGCGGCTTTTTCAATTGATATTGGCACTAATATTTATTGTTGAGCTTCTCTTTGTTCAATAAATTCTATCGCTTTGGCAATGCGCTCTAAAGTACGTTGTTGACCTATAAGATGCAAAGTTGTATCGAGGTTTGGAGACTGGCCTGCGCCTGTGACAGCCACTCGAAGTGGCATCCCCACTTTACCCATACCTATGGATAATTCGGACACCGTATCATCAATTGCTTGTTGAATGGTTTCTGGCTGCCAATCGGTTAATCCAGACAATTTGGATTGAACATGCATTAACGGTTCTTTAGCAACCGGACGAAGGTGTTTTTTTGCTGCCTTTTCATCGTAGCTTTCAAAGTCATGATAAAAATAACCCACACTATTTACCAGCTCACTTAAAGTATTAACCCGATCAGCAAACACAGGAATTAAACGTTCAATAGCTGGGCCATTACTGACGTCCAGTTGTTGATGATCAATGTGCCACTGCAGCTCTTTTGTTACCTCTTCAACCGGTAATGTTTTCATGTAATGCTGATTCAACCAGTTTAATTTTTCAGTATTGAAAGCCGAAGCAGCCCGGTTAATATCATGAATATCAAATAACGACTTCATTTCTTCTAATGTGAAAATTTCCTGATCACCGTGTGACCAACCCAGTCTGATCAAATAATTTAAAACCGCTTGTCGCAAGTAGCCATTATCCCGAAACTGCATCACACTTACGGCACCGTGACGTTTAGACAATTTTTTGCCATCATCACCTAAAATCATCGGCACATGGGCATATTCAGGAGGTGTTGCGCCCAGAGCTTGAAAAATATTGATCTGCCGTGGCGTATTATTGACGTGATCATCGCCCCTGATCACCTGAGTGATCTTCATATCCCAGTCATCAACAACCACGGTAAAGTTATAGGTTGGACTGCCATCGGTACGAGCAATAATCAAGTCATCCAGTTCCTGATTGGCAAATGTGATAGTGCCTTTGACGGCATCGTCCCAACTCACACTCCCCTCTTGAGGATTAGCGAATCGAATCACATGAGGTTGATTTTGATCTTGTTCAGATTCTGACAGGCGACGACATTTACCATCGTAACGGGGCTTTTGTTTATCGGCCATCTGTTGTTCACGTAACGCTTCCAGCCGTTCTTTTGAACAGTAGCAGCGGTAAGCTTTGCCTTCCGTCAACAGCTGTTGGGTAACCTGGGTATAACGATCAAATCGATCGGTTTGAAAAATCGGTCCCTGTGTGTGCTCTAAACCCAACCAGTTCATACCATCGATTATGGCTTGCACGGCAGCGTCTGTTGAGCGCTCCCGATCGGTATCTTCCACTCGTAGCACAAACTCGCCATTGTGTTTTTGAGCATGAAGCCAACTGTAAAGTGCGGTTCTGGCACCACCAACGTGTAAATAGCCGGTAGGACTGGGGGCAAATCGGGTAACAACTGACATGGGTTAATTTATCCTGAACAAATGAAGCAGCTATTTTATCAACCTGTTGTGATTAATTAAACGGAGCCGGATCGATAAATCGTAAAAAATATGTAATTTTTCATTGACCGCAAGATAAATGTTTCATAGAATGCGCCCCGTTCTGACGGAGTGGGCGCTTAGCTCAGTTGGGAGAGCATCGCCCTTACAAGGCGAGGGTCACTGGTTCGAGCCCAGTAGCGCCCACCACTCCGGTCTTTCTCCCCTATTCTTAGTATTAAACATTCTTGCTTCAATCCAACCTGTTTTTAATCCTTATTCAGCGATATAATTCCTTTAATTCAAGCGATAATTCCAAGTCTGACATTTTTAGTAAAAATATATTCTATTGATGTAAGTCTAGTAATTGGCATCGATATTTATTCTGCCGGATAAAAGCATTCAGGTTGTTTACACATTCATCTTTGAACCATCGCTTATAAACATTTGATTGTATATTCTGGTACTGTGTTATTTTTACGGGCAGTGCCACACTAGAGTTGTTTATAGACGTCATGAAAAAATCAAAACGCAGTGTATTTAAAACTCAAAAAAAGCGTTCGTTTATTAGCCGGTTTATCCGCAGGTTTATAGCGATAACCTTAACTCTGGCGGTCATCGTCAGCTTTGTCATTTACTATGTATTGTCGTCGTCTTTACCGCAATACGATGGTGAAGTTGAAATCGACAGCCTGTCGCAGCCGGTCACTATAAAGCGGGATGCTTTAGGCACCGCCAGCATCAAGGCTCAAAACCGCCAGGACCTTGCCTTTTCACTAGGCTGGTTACATGCACAGGAACGATTTTTTCAGATGGACTTATTACGACGGCGTGCTGCGGGTGAGCTATCTGAAATTATTGGTCCGGCGACTCTACCTGCCGACAAAAAAGTTCGCATGCATCGTTTTCGTCACAGAGCTGAACAAATTCTTAACTACCTTTCCGATGAGCACCGCTCTCTATTAGATGCTTACACCCAAGGGGTTAACACAGGATTAAATGCTCTCGATACCAGTCCATTTGAATATTGGTTACTGCAAACTGAACCCCAACCTTGGCAAGCAGCTGATACATTACTAGTGGTTTACTCCATGTATCTAACTCTGCAGGACAGTGGTGTTGAACGGGAACGCGTTTTAACCTCAGCCTTTAATAACCTCGATGAAACAGTTTTTAATTTTTTATTGCCGAAAGGTTCGGTATTTGATGCGCCAATAAATCCTATGGATGTTATGCAACAAACACCGAAGCCAAGTTTACAGATACCGGATACTGTTAATCATCAAGAATCAGCCGTAGAGAAAAATTCTAAGGCTGATAATGATGCTAAACCTGGCAGTAATAACTTTGCCATAGCCGGCAGTCGCTCCCAATACCGTTCTGCCATTATTGCAGGTGATATGCACTTAAGCCATGGTGTACCTAATATCTGGTTTAAAGCAAACTTAAGTTATAAACATAAAGAGCAAGCTATACAGTTAAGCGGAGTAACGTTACCAGGGACGCCACTTTTAATTTCTGGAACCAACAATAAAATTGCCTGGGCGTTTACCAATAGTTATGGTGATTATTCCGATGTTATTTCTGTAACGACAAGCTCAGATAAACCCGGTCAATATAAACACAACAGTAATTGGTACAATTTTCACTACGCCAATGAAATTATTAATATCAAAGGTCAACCAAGCCAGACATTAAAAGTAAAAGAAACCATTTTTGGCCCTGTGCTGCAGCAAGCCAATAATCAGGCACACAGTTTTTTATGGGTTGCCCACGATAGCAAAGCCGTAAATTTAAACTTAATGAATTTTGAGCAGGCAACCTCAGTGGAACAAGCCATTGAGCTGGCAAAGAATGTTTCTATTCCAGCGCAAAATCTGGTTGTGGGTGATACTCAAGGTAACATCGGCTGGACAATTATTGGTCCGTTACCGGAGCGTGCCGATCAGACGGATCCTTACAAAACTATTCATCATGTTGATGGAAAAATACAATGGCTCTCTCCTCAACTTTATCCGCACGTTATTAATCCGGATAACAATGCATTGTGGACTGCAAACAGTCGTGTTGTTGATGGAGATGATCTTAAAAAAGTTGGCGACGGTGGTTATGCACTGGGTGTAAGAGCTAAATTAATTCGTGATAAATTAATTAAACTGGAAAATGCTAATGAGCGAGACTTGTTGGCAATACAACTGGATACGGATGCTGAACTTTATTGGCGATGGCGCGATCATCTTTTATCCGAATTGCAAAAGCAACCTTTTAAAAGTAACCAGCATCAGGAAGCCATCGATCTGATTAAACGATGGAATGGCAAGTCGGATCGCGATCAAGCTGGATTCACATTAATAAGAGCCTATCGAAATCAGGTTAAAAACCAATTACTTTCTCCTCTGACAAAGCAACTGGACAAAGATGCCAAGTACAGTTTTAGTTTTTATTCCAGTCAATACGAGCAAACACTCTGGACTCTGATCACTGAACAGCCAAAGCAATATTTGCCGTCAGATTTTAAGGATTATTCATCCCTGTTTAACGCTGCTTTTGATAAAGTTATTGATCGTTACACCTCAAATCACCAACAACTAAGCGATCAAGTATGGGGAATACATAATCAGTTGAGTATCAAGCACCCGATTAGTCAGGCGGTGCCTGTGCTAGGTGTATTTTTAGATAGAAAGCCATACCCAATGGCCGGAGATACCCACAGCCCTAGAGTACAAACACCTCGCTTTGGCGCATCACAACGAATGGTGATCGCACCTGGACATCCTGAGAGTGCAATTTTTCATATGCCAGGTGGCCAATCTGGTCACCCTCTCTCGCCGTTTTATGAAACAGGTTTTGATGACTGGGTCGAAGGCAAGGTGACTCCATTAACATCTACAAGTCCTATTCACACTTTACGATTGAAAGCGAAAACCCAATGACGACAGAAATTATACAAGCACTGGAAAAAATTGTTGGCACAGCACATGTGTTAACCAGTAAAGATGATACCCATGAGTACGGGCAAGACTGGAGTAAATTGTTTACGCCTGATGCTTTAGCGATTGTTCGTCCAGGCACTATTGATGAAGTACAGCTTATCGTTAAGTACGCCAATGAACACAAAATTGCGCTGGTTCCATCTGGTGGTAGAACCGGTTTAAGTGGTGGTGCTTGTGCAACAAATGGCGAGTTAGTGTTAAGCCTTGATCGATTAAATAAGATTTCCAAAGTTAATAAAGTTGATCAAACCGTGGTTTGTGAAGCTGGTGTTATCACCGAGCAATTGCAAAATACTGCCGAAGATAATGGGCTTTATTATCCGGTTGATTTTGCCTCAACCGGATCCAGCCAAATTGGCGGAAACATAGCAACCAATGCCGGCGGTATTAAAGTGATCCGCTGGGGTATGACTCGCGATTGGATTTTAGGCTTAAAAGTGGTTACGGCCAATGGTGATTTATTGAATTTAAATCAAGGCTTGATCAAAAACGCAACAGGTTATGATTTGCGCCATTTATTTATAGGCAGTGAAGGCACACTAGGCATTATTGTGGAAGCCACCATAAAATTAACACGTCCACCAAAAGATCTGACGGTAATGGTACTGGGTTTATCCGAGCTAAGCGACGTGTACCCGGTTATGGAAACCTTTCAACAGCAACTTAATTTAACCGCATTTGAGTTTTTCTCTGACAAAGCACTTAATAAAGTATTAAGTCATCATGACTTACCAAAACCCTTTGACTCCCCGGCTGAATACTATGTACTTATTGAATTTGAAAACGAATCGGAGCAAACCAGTGAAACGGCTTTTTCGGCGTTTGAACAAGTGCTCGAAAATGGCCATGTTGTGGATGGCGTAATAAGCCAGAGTGAAACGCAAGCGCAACAATTATGGGCACTAAGAGAACGCATATCCGAATCCATCAGTCATGAAATACCGTATAAAAATGATATTTCGGTCACGCCAAGTAATGTTGCCAGTTTTTTAGAGTCCATAAACACTATTGTGAAAGAAAAATACCCTGAGTTTGAAATTATATGGTTTGGTCATATTGGTGATGGTAATTTGCACTTAAATATTTTAAAACCCGCTTGCCTAGAGTTGGATGAATTTGTCGCAAAATGTAAGTCTGTAAATCCAAATATTTTTGAAACCATTCAGCAACTGGGTGGCAGTATCTCGGCAGAACATGGTGTTGGGCTTGTTAAGCGCGACTACCTTGAATATTCACGAAGCCATGAAGAAGTTCTTTTAATGAAACAGATCAAGCAGGTTTTTGATCCTAATAATATAATGAACCCGGGGAAACTGATTGCTTTGTAATAAATTAGACTTAAAGCAGTCCATTTAAACCTAACTGTTGAAACACTACAGTTTAAACACTACTGTTTAAAAACAACAGTGATATTGGCGGCCAAAGAGTATCTTAAGTACAATAGCGCCGCCTCTTTATTTGTAAACTGACCTTTTTGAGAAAGCCATGCTATTTCTGATTTTAAGCATTATGGTGTTAGCCATTGCCCCGTTTATGGCAAAAGTGTATGACAAATCGCCTCATTTTGAGGATACCTTGTCAGGCTTTTTGCTGATTGTATTGGGAGGCATTGTGTTGGCTGAGCTGATGCCGCTTTCTTACGCCAATGGCGGTTGGTTGAGCATTCCTCTTGCACTCTTGGGATTAACCGGACCTACCTTAATTGAGAAACTGTTTCATAAAGCCGCTGATGGCACACATCAAATTACCTTAATTATTGGTTTTAGTGGCTTGTTATTACACACCATGGTCGATGGCGCGTCACTGAATGAGTTTAAGTCGATTGATTCGGCATCTAAGTGGCTCCCCCTGGCCATTGTGCTACATAGGATCCCGGTTGCTTTATCAGTCCTCTGGATTATTCGTCCGGTATTCGGTTTTAAGGCAGTTTGGATGGCTTTGTCTGGATTGGCAGTGTTTACAGTGTTTGGTTATGTACTCGGTGTTCAGATGGAATCTGCCATGAATTCGAAAAGTTTTGCCTGGTTACAAGCTTTTGTTTCCGGTGCCTTAATGCATGTGCTGCTCCACCGACCAAGACGGGATCACCACCATCATAACCACCAATTAATGGAACAGTTTAAACACTGGGGCTTATTTCACTGGTTGGGCGTTGGGATTGGCGCCGTAACCTTAGGCATATTGGCGTATCTTCATTAACTCATAGTATTTGTGCAATAAATTAGCCGCTTAGAAATCCACCATGGTTTATGGTTAATTTACCCAAGCGGCCATAATAGTTATTTTAATTATCCATTTAATTTTCTATCAATTGACCTGACTCTAAAACACCGATGGTTTTAGCGCCTGAACGTCTCGGATCCGATGCACCGATAAAAGTTTTGCTGCTGGGATCAATGCCCACCGACTGGACACTGCCAGATGCACGAGAAGGTTGAACGTTATGCCCCATTGTCTGTAACAATCTAATCGTATCGGGTGAAAATCCTCCTTCGAGTAATAATCGATCCGGCATCCACTGGTGATGAAAACGTGGACGATGCGCTGCTTCGCTAATATTCAAATCAAAATCAATCACATTAATGATTTGATGCAATACAGTTGTGATAATACGACTGCCTCCGGGACTGCCAGTAATTAAAACCGGTATATTATCTTTTAAAACAAAGGTAGGCGTCATTGAGCTTAAAGGACGTTTACGAGGTTCAACGGCATTGGCTTTGCCCCCGATCAATCCAAATGCATTGGGCGTACCTGGCTTTGCAGAAAAATCATCCATCTCGTTATTCAAAAAGATTCCGGTGCCATCCACTATTTTTCCTGAACCAAAGCTAAAATTTAAGGTGTATGTGTTGGTCACTATATTGCCCCAACGATCAATGACTGAAAAATGGGTGGTTTGTGGGCTTTCGTTACCAGAAAATTCTGTGGCAGAAATTTCACTGGAAGGTGTTGCTTCGGTTAAATTAATTTTTTTTGCTAACTGTTTGGCATAAGATTTAGAGGTTAAAGTTTCCATAGGCACAGGATAAAAGTCAGGATCGCCCAAATGTTTGCTTCGATCAGCGTAAATACGTTTAAACACTTCAGTTAAAAGATGAATGTGTTGAGCACTGCCCCAGCCAGCATCCTTTAAATTAAAGTTTTCCAAAATATTCAACGTCTGAATAACATGAACTCCGCCTGAACTGGGCGGTGGCATCGAAACCACTTTATAACCACGGTAAGTACCAGTAACCGCTTCCCGCTCTTTAACTTCATAATTGGCAAGATCTTGTTTTGTAATGAGTCCTTGATTTTTCGTCATGTACTCTACAAATTTATCCGCGACAGAACCTTTATAAAAAGCATCGCTGCCTTGCTGTTGGATTTGCTTTAACGACCAGGCCAAATCTGGAAATTTTATTAGCTCACCTGGCTGATAACTGTCACCCTGAGATTTAAAGTAAATTCGGGCAACTTCTTTATCATTAATTAAACGTTTTTTTCGCGCATTTAAAGAGTCCAGAAATGGGTAATCGGCAACAATCCCCTGCTCAGCTAATTTTACTGACGGCTCTAATATCACTTCTCTCTTCATAGTGCCGTAATGTTCTAGCGCATGAAGCAATCCGGCTACAGTACCTGGCACACCGGATGCTAAAGTGGTAAATCTGGATTTAGTGGCTGAAGCTTTACCATTATCGTTTAAAAACATGTCTTCGGTTGCTTGTGAAGGCGCCATTTCTCTATAATCAATTGCGATGGTTTTATCTTCTTTTGCAAGATATATAAGCATAAAACCACCACCACCAAGGTTTCCAGCTTTGGGCAAAGTTACTGCTTTTGCAAATCCAAGTGCGACTGCCGCATCAATGGCGTTACCACCATTTTTAAGAATATTAGCCGCTACTTTGGAAGCTCTAAACTCTTGCGAGGCAACCATGCCGCCATTAGATTTTATCGGGTAGTTAACCGAGTCACCTTCAATAATGGCATCTTTCTCAGCAGCAAAGACGCTCATGAAAAAAGTAAGCGATAATAAGGTAAATAAATATTTCACGACTTCTCCTTAGTGAAAAACTCTTTCAAGTTGGTCACCGTTATAAATTTTTCATCGAGTAATACATCGATCCCTTGAGAAACTTTCTTTTCAAACTCTGTTGGATGATGATCGATTGAACTAGTGATAGCATAAGCACCAGTTACGTTTCTTTGTTTTGAATAATAAAGAAAATCAATTGCCAGATATGCACTGGTCAAACGGTTCACTAAATAAGACTTTGATTCAACAACTGGTGTAGGAACTAGCGCAATATTAAAATCAAACTTTAAAAGCCTGCCATTTCCACAGTCAAAAGAGCGTTGATTTAAAAGCCTGAAAAAATTATAAACTCTTTGCTTGGTTTCTTCGAAACTCAATGAGTCGAGCATAATAAATGTAGAATCATCCCAGCGAGCAATCAGGTCATCGCCCGATACATAGTCACTGATCAGCTCACATAACTCCGAAATAGACGATTCTATGTTTGCTTTATACTCAGTTTTTAATAGCTTCTCATAATTAGAAATAGAAAAGGCTATAAAACAACCACCCGGCGGCTTGGTATTGTTTTTCTTAAAAAAATCATCTTCATTAGCAATAACTTCTTCAAAAAACGACTTTTTAAAGAATTGTGAAAGCTTATCTTTTTTACTGTATTCAATAACTTTATTTTCATAATACTTAACTTTTTCTTCTACTTCATTTAGCGACCTTAAAAATTCTTCACCTTTATCTTTTGATGACTCAAGTTCAAAACGCAGTTGCTTTATATACTCTCTATTATCTTCAAGCTCCAGCTTTATTAATTCGCTTCGTTTATTTAACCTTAACAACCACCAATAAATCATACCGCCTATCAAAAAAATCAAAGTAGAAATATAGATTAAAATTGCTGTTTTAGACTGCCAAAAATTATCTTTAACTTCTATTGCTAACAAATTAAATGTATCCCCCCAATTACTATTCCTTTGTTTAACTTGCATCTCAAGCAAATAATCACCAGCATGTAATCCAAACAAGTTAATAATTCGAGTATCGTTCAGTTCAACCCAGTCAGAATTTAAGCCTGAAAGTCTATAACGATAAGCTTGGGAGCTTGCATTATGATAGTTTAGCGCCGATGTTTTAATGGTTAAAAAGTCCTCTTCATCCTTTAAATATACTGTCGGAAAAGACTCACTATTTACGTCAACTGACTTATTGTTTTTCATAACCTCAATCAACTTCACGCTCGGATTTAACTGCTTAGACACCAAGTCGTCAGGGTAAAAAGAAGTAACACCGTTAACACCTCCAAATAAAATTTCCCCATCAGAACTTTTATGGCTGGCCCAAACATTAAACTCATTGCTTTGCAGCCCATCTTTAACAGTAAAGTGCTTAGTTGTGTTATTGGCTGAATTGAATAAAATGATGCCAAAAGAAGTGCTTAACCATAATGAATCATCACTACCAGACTGAATTCCGTAAATAGAGTCATTTACGATTCCATCAGACTCTGTAAACTGTTGAAAAGAGCTTTCTGCTATATTGCCTCTATTTAAATTAAGCTTATTTAAACCATCTCCTGTTCCTATCCACAAGACACCTTGTGTGTCTTCATAGATAACTTGAATATAGTTATTACTTATACTCTTGGCGTTGTCTAACTCAGCTGTAAATAAATACTCAGTATCATCTTCAGGTTTAAACGCTGCAAGTCCGCTATCAGTACCTACCCAGATAAGTCCTTCGACATCTTCGTATAATGCATTAATTAAAAAGTCTTGAGTGTTTAAAATTGAATTTAATCGCTTGGTGTAATCAACAACATGATACTTCTGGTTACTAGTAAGCTTCCCTTTAACACCCTGAATTTTTACAAGGCCAGATTGCAAACCAATCCAAAGTTCACCGTTTCGATCTTCTGTAATCGATAACGCAGTTTCGTCTAACAAAGGATTATGAAGTCGAATTATTTCATTGTTATCCGGGTTAAGCGTATAAACTCCGTTTAATGTTGTAATCCATAAATTATCGTATATATCGAAATGTAGATCTGTTATTAAAGCATTGGATAAGATTTGAGAGTCGGTCGAACTTTGTATTTTTACTAGTGTGGTTCGAGTAGAATCAATTTTAAATAATCCACTTCCGTAGCTGCCAATCCAAATATTGCCCAATAAGTCAGTTGTAACACTATGAATCATATTGGTGGCTTTTAACTCACTTGCATCTTTTCGTGTAAAGTAATGGTTAAACATTTCATTACTTTTATTCCATATATGAAAGCCACTGTCATATGTAGCTATCCATATCAAACCTTGAGTATCCTCATAAAAAGCAAGAATATCATTTGAGAGTAAGCCGTTTTTATCAATAAGATTTTTTTTATAACGAGTAAAGCTATCAATATCTTGTTCATAGACATTAAGCCCATCTGATGTACCTATCCAGACACGATCGGTTGAGTCCACAAATACAGATTGAACATGATTACTTGATAACTTACCTTCTCCATCAACTGAATACTTGTAATGCCTATAATTTTCGTTTAATAAATTATACCGAATAACGCCATTATGAGTTCCTATCCAGAGGGTGTCTTTTTTATTTGAACTAATAGAAGAAATAGGAAAATCATCAGCTTTAAGCTCTTTAATGCATCGTTCTTTTAGTTCCTGGTTGATTAGATCTAAACTAAATAAACAGCCTTCTTGTCCAAAGTACAGACTTGAACCTATTGAGTGCAACCCACTTATATTGCGATTGCGAATTATTTTTTTTAAGTTCAACTCTTTATTGTAATCAACTAATAATTGTTCATTTGGATTAAACAGTAGTAATTGACCGTTTACAATGACCCACAATCTACTATAGATATCTTCAACCATTACAGAGACATAATAACTGCTTAATGGTTTTTCTACGGGTACTGAAATAAATTTATTGTCATTAGTTTTATAAGCCAGGCCTTTATCCGTGCCAACCCAAAGTCTTCCTTTAGAGTCGGTGAGCAGACTAGATATTTGATTGTCAGGTAATGTGTATTTTTCTTTGCTGTTTCGTTTGTATACTTTAAATTGATAGCCATCGAATCGATTAAGCCCTTCTTCTGTCCCTATCCAGATAAAGCCGTCGTCGGTTTGTGAAAAGGCTGTAACGGCACTCAAGGAGAGTCCATCATTAATCGAGTAATTACTTAAGTGGAGTTCAGGACTGATCTGTAAGCGTTTTAGTTCATCAGCCTGTAACCATGGAGCAATACAAAAGCCAAGCCATAAAAGAATATGGCTAACAACGCCTGATTTCAAAGGGCAAAGTTTACTGGCTTTTGTTTTTTTCTTTTGCAATGTTTACTCGTATTTCTGATAGTAAGTGCGGCCGAAACCCTTGTTTATCCTGATAAAACGCACGCAACCATTCAAAGTCCTTTTCGATATTGCCTGAAGGATGCAGCAGTGGGCCAAAGCCCGTCTGTTTTGTGCGCGTATCTAGAAAAACTAACTGTATCGGTACCTGAGCTTTTAGTGCGACACGATAAAACCCGGTTTTCCAATGATCTTTTTTGCTGCGAGTGCCCTCAGGAGACAAAGCAAATTTAAACTCATCCTTGCTGTGGAATTTTTCTACAATTTGATCCACAACATTTTTAGCTTTCGTTCGATTGACCGGCTCACCACCAATAGCGGTTAAAAACCAGCTGAGCGGCGGCCAGAAAAGTGTGTGTTTTCCAATAAAATTTGGCTTTAACCCACTTGCCCAGCGTACGAGCAACAATAAAATAACATCCCAGTTGGATGTGTGGGGGGCAAAAATTAGAACGTATTTGTCTAACGCTGGTTGTTCACCAACCAGCTTCCACCCCATTGCTTTTAATAACCATCGACTTAGGCTTTTCAATTGACAGGCCTATACATTGCCTTCGTTATGAATATCCATAACCATATCGACATCTTCTAGTGCGCCTGAAGATGACTTGGCCTCATCGTTACGTTCTTGCTCAAGTCTATCGAGGTATGCCTGATCAACATCGCCAGTGATATATTCGCCGGTAAAAACGGACGTATCAAATTGTTCGATATCTGCATTACCTTCTTTTACCGCTTCAATTAAGTCATCCAGATCCTGATATATCAGTTTGTCAGCACCAATAATCTTTTCAACTTCTTCGATGGTTTTATCATGAGCAACTAACTCCGATGCTGTTGGCATATCGATACCGTATACATTTGGGTACCGAACCGGTGGTGCAGCAGAAGCGAAATATACTTTTTTAGCGCCAGCCTCTCTTGCCATATCAACGATTTGATGGCTGGTTGTTCCCCGTACAATTGAATCATCCACTAACAAAACATTTTTGTCTTTAAACTCAAGTTCGATAGCATTAAGTTTTTTGCGAACCGATTTACGTCGCATCTGTTGACCCGGCATAATAAAGGTGCGGCCAATGTATCGATTCTTAACGAATCCATGACGCATTTTTAAATTTAAGCCATGTGCCAACTGCATGGCACTGGTGGTTGACGTGTCTGGAATTGGGATCACTACATCAATGTCATGATCAGCCCATTCACGTTGAATTTTTTCAGCCAGCTTCTCGCCCATTCGCAGTCGTGCTTTATACACAGACACATTGTCAATCATGGAGTCGGGACGAGCCAGATATACTTGTTCAAAGATACAAGGCGTTAACCGTGTGTTCTCGGCGCAAACTTTACTGTGCATGTTACCTTCAAAATCAACAAACACCAGCTCTCCGGGAGCGACATCTCTTATCAAATCAAAGCCAAGTGCATCAAGCGCTACGCTTTCAGACGCAGTCATGTATTCGGTCCCCTTATCAGTCTCTCGTTTACCTATGACCAATGGACGAATACCTGAAGCATCGCGAAAGCAAACCATACCAACACCTAAAATAAGTGCAACAGCTGCGTAGCCGCCTTTACACCGTTTGTAGACCTGGCGCCCTGCTTCAAAAATATCCTCTGCAACAGGCGATAATGAGGTCGATTTTTGTAGTTCATGGGCAAAAACATTGAGTAAAATTTCGGAGTCGGAACTGGTATTAATGTGGCGTCTATCCGTTTTATAGAGTTCCTGCTTAAGGGTTGCCGCGTTGGTAAGATTTCCGTTATGGGCTAAAGCGATGCCAAATGGGGAGTTTACATAAAATGGCTGAGCTTCGGCAGAGCTTGAGCAACCAGCGGTTGGATAGCGAACATGGCCTATACCAACGTGGCCTGCCAGCCGATGCATATGGCGTGTTTGAAAAACATCGCGTACCAGGCCATTGGCCTTACGCATAAACATACGTCCTTCATTAAGAGTTACCATTCCAGCGGCATCCTGCCCACGATGCTGCAACACTGTAAGCGCATCGTATATATTTTGATTAACAGGATATTTACCGACTATACCAACTATACCGCACATAATAATTAAGCCTTAAGTAACGTAAATCTATTCAGAATCAAGAGAGATGTTAATGTTATTGGATACGTTTGGAGAATTGTTCTTTAAATGATCATAGAACCATCCGCCAATAAGTTCAAAATGAGATACTAATTGTGACCGTTGCCACCAGGAATCTTGCTCTACAGGAGTAAACACTTTTAATGAAATAACCAGAACGGCGACCACCAGAATGCCTCGCAAAGCCCCAAATGCCATGCCCATCATTCGATCCATGCCGCTTAAACCGGCCCGCTCAACGAACTGACTCAACAGGTAATTAACAAGACCAGACATGGTGAGAGTAAGAAAAAATAAGCCGCCCCAGGCTATGCCTAAACGTAGGCTCGGGGTAGAGATGTGATCGGCCAATAAGCTTGCCAGCTCTAGGTAGAACCACTTGGCAACAAAAAACGCAAGAACCCAGCCCGCTAGTGAAAAAGCCTCCCGGATGAATCCTCTGACTAAACTGATGAGGGTAGAAATTAAGATTAAGATTAAAATAGCCCAGTCAAACCATACCATCTAATTCGAGAACCTTTCTTCGTATTCAGCAGGCGGCATTTTAACAGAGCATTAGGCTCAAGCCTAGCAATCATCAAAGCAGTGTCGGATTAATGTTTCGTGGGATCCCAGGCAATAACAATTGGGTTCAACTGAGTGATAGTGCGTACTTTATCCATCCTTTGTTCAGCTTGCTTTTTCTCAAGCCAGGGGCCGACATACACCCTATACAATACCTTACCGTTATCCAGTGTGGCTGGTCGGGCAAAGGCTTTCAGTTGATTTGCCTCCAACTTTTTTACCAATGCATTGGCGTTGTCATTAGAAGAAAAACTGCCAACCTGTACTAGCCAGGATGATTTAGTTAATGTTTTAGCCGGTTTACTGTCAGCTTTAGGCTTAGTTTTGTCGGTCTGTTGGGCAGCAGGTATTGTATTTGTTTGCTTAACTGGATCGGTGAGTACTTTATCAGTTTTGGTGGAACTCTTTGACGAACTATCGGTATCTATTGACTTATCAGCATTGCCAGGAGTCGACTTGGAGTGTTCTGATGTTAACTTCTCGGCGGTCGATGACTTATCAGAAGAAGGTTTGGTGATTTCTGCACCTGACGCGGTTTCATCGACTTCAGAATCTGATGAAGGCGTTGTCTCATTCACCGGTTGACTCTTTGGCAAATTTAACTGTTTCTTTAAGGTTTCCGGTTTTTTTGGTATCTGAGAACTGAATTCGCTCTGCTGCTTTTTTTGACCCAGGATCCCCGGCAAAAAGATAATCGCTAGAGCGACCAATACAATCGCACCTATCAATCGTTGCTTTATGGTTTGATCCATTGCCATCGTATATTAACCAACCGTTTTCTGTTGAAAGTATTCAACCATGTTAGCCACCACAAGAAAAGACCCAAAGCCAATAATGCCTACATTTTTTGGCAAATGAGAAATGGCATTGTCTATAGCCGCTTTTTCACTGTTAAAGATTTGACTATTCTGTTCATCACAAAAAGGCAGTTTTTGCTTTAACTCGGCCGATGACAACCCACGTGGCCCGGTTGTTGGCACCAATAGCCACTGTTTAATATGAGGTTGTAGCACAGAAAGTGCCAACAAAGCTTTTTTATCTTTCAACATGCCACATATGGCAACCCACTCGGTTATTTCTGGGTGTTGAGACAACTTACCAATTAAGTTTTCAATTGCCTGTGGGTTATGAGCAACATCGAGCCAGACGCTGGGCGAGTCGTATACTTTTTGCCAGCGCCCTTTTATATCCACATTTGAGAAAGCTCGTTTAAGCTCTTCTTCACTAAACGATAAATTGAACTGGTCAGCAGCCAAAACGGCACTGCGTAAGCTGTTAGGATGCAGTTTGCCAAGAAACGGCAACTCCATAGTTAACGAGTAGTCGGGAATAATCTCATCAATATTATCTGCTGCGTAACAGCTGTTTGTATCTGTATAAGGACTAATGAGTTGCTTTACTTGATTGTCCCCTGCGATCACCGGAGTATTGGCTCGAATCACACCAGCTTTTTCTGAAGCAATGGACTCTAAATCGTGGCCAAGCCAGTCCTCGTGATCGTAGTGGATGCTGGTAATAATTGAACACTGATTGTCTATTATATTGACCGCATCCAGACGACCACCCAAACCTATTTCGAGTAGTACGTAATCACAGGAGTGTTGTTTGATCAGGTAAAAAGCAGCAAGTGTTGTAAACTCAAAATAGGTCAGCCCAATATCCCCTTTACCCTTTTCAATAGCGGCAAAAGCTTCGCACCAGCACTCATCACTAAGTTCGGACTGTTTTATCCGCAATCGCTCATTAAAACGAAGAAGATGGGGGGAAGTATAAACAGCGGAAGACAAGCCCTTTTCTGCCAGTAAAGCTTCCAGTACTGCGATGGTTGAGCCTTTGCCATTGGTTCCAGCAACCGTAATGACTGGACTGGAAAATTGCAGTAAGTCGAGTTTTTCAGCAACAGCCTTCACACGATCGAGCCCTAACTCAATGTGTGAAGGATGCAGTGACTCAATATGTTCCAGCCACTGTGAGAGCTGTCGCAAAATCAGGACTCTTCAGAAACTTGACGCAATGGTTCTTTTTTGTGGGTTAATTTCGATAAAATTGAAGCGAGACGTGTTCGCAATTCTCGGCGATCAACAATCATATCTATCGCACCTTTTTCCAGTAAAAATTCACTGCGTTGAAAACCTTCGGGTAATTTTTCACGAACGGTCTGTTCAATAACTCGAGGGCCGGCAAAACCAATTAAAGCATTTGGCTCAGCAACATTAACATCACCAAGCATGGCTAAACTGGCAGATACACCACCCATGGTTGGATCGGTTAATACCGAAATAAAAGGAATACCCTTTTCGGACATTCTTGCCAAGGCAGCACTGGTTTTAGCCATTTGAAATAATGACAAGAGAGCTTCCTGCATCCGCGCTCCACCACTGGTAGAAAAGCATATAAATGGGCAGTTGTTTTCAATGGCATAATTTGCACCACGTACAAACTTTTCACCGACCACTGAGGCCATAGAGCCACCCATAAAACTGAATTCAAAAGCCGCACAAACCACTGGAATTTCTAATAAATCTCCAGCAATAACAATTAATGCGTCGTTTTCACCGGTTTGTTTTTGAGCCGCTGACATACGATCTTTGTATTTTTTTGAATCTTTAAACTTAAGTGCATCAATAGGCTTTAAATCATTTGCGATTTCTTGCTGGTTTTCCGGATCTAGAAACTTTTCTAACCGGCGCCTTGCAGTAATACGCATATGGTTGCCGCACTTTGGACAGACTTCAAGGTTTCTCTCGAGTTCTGAACGATAGAGTACGGCAGCGCATTTTGTGCATTTAGACCATACACCTTCTGGTATTGACTTTTTACGGCTATCGACCGAAGTGTTTCTTTTAGGAAGCAGTCTTTCTAACCAGCTCATATTTTCCTCTATCGAGTGTTGAATATTGGAGTTGCGGCGAATTTTACCACGCCTTAAGACAGATAGAAGCAGATTTTGTCATAATCTGGTCGTATCAGTCGAAGGGACCAAACGAAGAGTCTGGTGTGGGTAAATTTAATTGCCGGCTATAATTTGCTTGTAAAAAATACAAGCCCGATGGACTTGCCGTTGGCGACGCTTTTGTTCGATCCTTTTTCTCTAACAATTGCTTAACCCAATCAACACTGTGTATTCCACGACCAACATCGATCAAAGTTCCTGCGATGTTTCTCACCATATGGTGCAAGAAAGCATTCGCTGTAACATCAATTAAAACGAAATCGTTGCGCCGTATGACATTAATATGAAAAATATTTCTAAATGCTGTGGGAGACTGACAGCTTGCGGCTTGAAAACTGGAAAAATCCTGCTCTCCCACTAACGACTGTGCAGCAGTATGCATAGCCTTTTCATCCAGCGGATCACGGATCCAGGTCACCTGGCCCGTTAATACAGCCGGCCGTGGCCGACGATTTAAAATAATATAATGGTAACGCCGGGACTGTGCGGAAAACCTGGCATGGAAATTATCCGGCATGGGCCTAGCCCAGTTGATCGATATATCGTCTGGCAAGTGGGCATTGCCACCGAGTATCCAGGCTTTTTCTGGCCGCTTTGATTCTGTTTCAAAATGTATAACTTGCCCTAAGGCATGAACCCCGGTATCGGTACGGCCAGCGCAAAACACGGTAACTGGATGATTGGCAACTTTGGAAAGCGCCTGTTCTACGCAAGATTGAACAGACGGAGAGTGCAGTTGTTTTTGCCAACCGCAATAACGGGTACCAAGGTATTCAACACCGACGGCTACGATCATGGGTAAATATCTTGGTACCGCTGTTAGTGGAAGTTAAAGTTTTTCAAGCAGGCTGAGCGCCTCAGACTTATGCGCTTCACCACCCTCTTCAACAACTTCATTCAGGATTTCTTTAGCGCCTTCGGCATCACCCATATCAATATAGGCGCGTGCTAAATCAAGTTTAGTGGAAGCTTCATCAGTGCCATCCATTAACTCATCGTCCATTGAGTCGTCTTCATCAAGATTAAAGTCATCGCTGTCGAGATCCATATCAATATCATCGGATAAATCAATGGCATCATCGTCAGAGTCACTGTCCAAACTGAAAGAGTCATCGTCTGAACCAGCTTGTTTTGTTGTGTCGTCATCCATATCCAGAGAGAAGTCATCATCGGAAGCTGAGTCTTTTTCCGACTCAAGATCGAGTAGATCTTCATCTAACGAGAATGCGTCGTCAGAACCAGCATCAGCTTTGTCATCATCTGACGCCTGATCTTCAATATCAAAATCTAATTCGTCAGTATCAAAGCTCTCTTCTTCACCTGAAATAGAAGGTTGTTCATCGGTGTCATCAAGAGACACATCACTTTCTGTATCCAGATCGTCCAGCGAAAAGTCATCGTCAAAATCATCTTTAGATGAAGACGTATCACTATCACCAAAGATTTCTTCTGTTGATGGCAATTCAAACTCATCATCTACGGTCGATTCACCCGGCCAGGCTTGTGATTTGATTTCGCTAACTTGACGCGCTGAATCATTGTCAAAACTGTTATTAAACTCATTTTCTGTGGCTTCAAAACTGTCTTTATCTTTTGCTTCTGCAAAACATTCCAGCAATTTTACTTTTAAGTCTGTTCGTTCAGGATGACTATCAATGGCATCTTTGAGTAACTTTTCGGCCTGATCGTATTTTCCATAAGCGATGTAGATATCCGCTTCACCTAATGGATCCGCTTCGGCAGTGGACTCGTCACCTTCAAATACATCATCAGAATCGAAATCACTCAGTAGGTCATCACCATCTGGCATATCCATACTTTCTTCGGTATCAAAACTGGAGCCACCTGCTGAAACAACCAGATCGTCCTGATACTCTTCATCAGACATGCGCTGACGCATTTTCCAGAAAACAGCAAAAGCGCCCAATAAGACGACGATCAAAGCAATTCCACCGTAGAGATAAAGGGGATCGTCTAATATTGAGCTTGAACTTGGAGGTGTACTTAAACTTGATGGTGGCGTGGTTTTCTTAGTAGGAGAACTATCGGATGCTGTCTCCTGATCCGTCATTGCATCATTACTATCAGTATTGCTACTGTCTAAACCTGATTGTTCAGTACCCATGTCGCTTGAATCATCAGAAGACTGTTGTGTGTTGCCTGCTGCCATACCCTCGTCTTCAATAGAAGCATCATCGGTACCGGTGCTTTCATCATCAAGAGATTGTTGAGTGTCGCTATCGTCGGTGTTTTTAAATACAGAATCTTGATTCGCTAGCGCCGCACCTTCGGTAGATGAAATATCAAGCGCATTATCACCACTTTGCTCTATTTGACTTAAAGCGCTTTGCAGTTTTCGTCGCAGTTCTTCATTTTCGGCTTCAAGGGTTGCTGCTGCTTCTTTTGTTTCGGCTAGCTGGCTTTTAAGACGATTCACCTGTTGGCCATCTAAATTAGAACCGGTACCTGAAGCATCACCTGTTCCTGAATCTGGTGTTGCTAACTTTAAACGGTCACCACTGCGACGAGCTGATTGATTGCTTGCCTGTTGTCCTGAAGTATCGAGTACGGAATCTGAAGTATTATCCCCCCTTAAACGAGCAACCATATCTTTTAGTGCTGCACGATGTGGGGTTGATGCGATTTGACTTGCGTCAGGAATCTCTAAAACGGCACCTTTTTTTAAAAGGTTAATATTTTGATTCACAAAAGCGTCAGGGTTGGCACGAAACAAAGCAACCAATGTTTGATGAATGGTTGCATTTGAAGGTCTAACTTTACCGGCAATGCTCCACAAGGTTTCTGCATTACCGACAGGTCCGTATGAACTATCGCTAAAAACTGTTTCAGAAGTATTGCTTGGTTGACGTGTAACTGCGGGCTGGCGTGTTTGTTGAACCGTTTGGGGGGCAGTCTGCGCTTGGCGAGGTTTAGCAGTTTCAGCCTGAGTAACCGTTGATGAGGAACTGTTTGAGAACACAGGAGGATCAAGTAATACTGTATATTCTCGTAACATACGCCCTTTTGGCCAGTTTAACTCAACCAAAAAGTTAAGAAATGGCTCTTTGATAGGCTCTCTCGTTGAAAGTTCTATCACCAGCACTTCTTCACTGTGTTTAACAGTTTTGAAACGTATGTTTTTTAAGTAGCCAAAGTAATCGATGCCAGCTTTCTCAAACTCAGCCATACTGGCCAAAGAAGCAGCAACTTCAAATTCAGACATACCTTCCGGTGAAAATAGTTCAATTTCCGCCTTCAGGGGTTGGTTTAATCCAGATTTTAGTTTTATTTCACCCAACCCAAGCGCATGTACACCCAACGAAAATGCGACTAGGACAGAAACCAAAACCAGGCTAAGTTTGCGAAACATATAAAGTTCCCTTTAGTTACTGGCTCTCAATAGAAACCTGTTGATACGTTAACGAGTTAGAGTATTCTCTTAAGATTATTCTTTATAATATCGCAGTAACTATAGCAAATACATTGGATTTTTTGGAATAATTTTTTCCTCTGCCGCGCTTTTTTTGACTTAAGTCTCAAAAATATAGCGCCTCGCAATAACCGCAAGCAAAACGCGGCAAGAGTCAATAAAAACAAGCTGTTACGACAAATCATTCAAGGAGTTGCTTAAAAAACACCTGAAATAAGTTATATTTCAATAGGTTACAAGTATTTCTCAACTAACAGCTCGGCAATTTGTACACTATTCAACGCTGCACCCTTGCGCACATTATCCGAAACAACCCATAAATTTAAGCCGTTAGCATGGCTGATATCATTTCGAATACGGCTAACCCAGACAGTGTCTTTTCCTGCACCTTGAAGCGCCGGCATGGCGTACTCACTGTTTTCAGGGTTATCCAGTACGGTTATGCCCGAAGATTCACTAAGTAGCTTTCGAGCATCCGCTGAAGCTATTGGTTGAGACGTTTCTATATGGACTGCTTCTGAATGGCCATAAAACACCGGTACTCTAACGGCAGTGGGATTAACTTTTATGGTCTTATCCGACATGATCTTTTGCGTTTCCCAAACCATTTTCATCTCTTCACGGGTGTAACCATTATCCTGAAACGCATCAATTTGGGGTAGTACATTAAAGGCGATCTGCCAGGGATAGGTCTTTACCGTTACTTCTTTTCCGTTCATCAGCTCAGCGGTTTGTCGTGCCAACTCGTCAACCGCCTCTTTTCCTGAACCTGATACCGCCTGATAAGTTGCGACGTTAATTCGCTCTATCCCGACAGCGTCGTAAATGGGCTTCAATGCAACCAGCATCTGAATGGTTGAACAATTTGGGTTAGCGATGATGCCTTTAGTTTTATATTCGGCAACCGCTTGTGGATTCACCTCAGGGATAACCAAGGGAATGTCATCCTGATAGCGAAATTCTGAAGTGTTATCGATCACGATACATCCCGCTTCTGCTGCTTTTGGAGCAAATTCTTTGCTGATGGAACCGCCTGCTGAGAAGAGTCCGATATCTACTTTTGAAAAATCAAATTCTGCCAGGTTTTCTACCGTAATGTTTTTATTATTAAAACTTAACTGTTCACCGGATGAACGTTCACTGGCCAGGAGGTAAAGATTATTCACCGGAAAGTTACGCTGTTCGAGTATTTCACGCATAACCTGCCCTACGGCTCCGGTAGCGCCTACAATAGCGACATTAAATTTCTTTTGTGACACGAGTATTCCTCTATTTCTAATGGTCATAGTAAATATGCAGGCATTCTATCGAGCCCACTGAAAGAAAGGAAATAATAAAAATTAATGAATGGCGTTTGCAGACATCATATCGCGTAACAGTTCTGCTTCACCACGAGATATTTGGCAGCTGTCTATGACATCTTCTACCGATAAGCCTTTTTGCAACATTTTCGCCGCTTGTTCTATGGCCTTATCATTGGGCGTGGACTGTTGCAGATCCGCTTGTGATTGCTCAAGATGATTTAAATTCGTCGCTACTTCAAACAATTTTCGTCCAAGCCCAACACTGCCACTTAGCATGGCTTGTTGCTCTTCCGATAACCGGCTGACGGTTTGTTGCAACTTTCCGATGCTCGATTTTAACCCGGCAATATAAAACAGACACACCAGTTGAAACACAACAAGCGCTGCAATAATAATTTGTTGTAGGGTCCAGTCAAACACCATTAATGCTTGTCCAACAATATGGTTTGTTAGTAGTCAAGATAATCAAGATCTTTCCACTCTTCATCATCCAGTAATTTATTAAGATCCACCAAGATTAATAACTCACCATCTCTATGGGTGACACCCTGAATAAACTTGGCACTTTCTTCATTACCAACATTAGGTGCAATTTCAATTTCTGACGCACGAAGATAAACCACTTCGGCAACGGCATCCACCAAGATACCAATCACTTGCTGGTTTGCTTCAATAATCACTATGCGTGTCGAATCTTTAATATCAATGGGTGGCAAACCGAACCGTTGGCATGTGTCAATTACCGTTACAACATTACCTCGTAGATTTATGATACCAAGAACATAGTGCGGAGCACCGGGTACCGGGGCAATTTCGGTATATCTTAATACCTCTTGAACCTGCATAACGTTAACGCCATAAGTTTCACTGGCTAAACGGAAGGTTACCCATTGCAGAATTTCATCATCGCTTTGTGCAGATTTCTTTTTAAAGTCCCCGTTGCCCATATTTCTCCCGCCATACGAGTGTCAATTTATTGTCGTTTTCAGTCATACGCTATCAAATAAAGACCTATTGGATGATAAAGGCAAATATCATTCCAACTATTTAAGTCACCATGATTGAAAGCGCTATATGTATCAATAATAGACCTTTTTTAATAAAAGTAAGCTTTTCAACTGCTTTTTTGTGATTGCCCACGTTGATAGAGTAGATTTATTAAAGAGTCGACTTCCAGCAGAGCGCACATAAACTCAACCACCATTCCAGCAAACCATTCGTTTTTCGAATTTTTTTGTGACCATCGAATATCATCAAGACTCAAATGCTTGGCTTCCCTGACTTCTGTACACGCTAATGCCCAGCGCGTATCGTCAAGCAATATAGCGTACTTATAATCAAGTTGATTTTTTATAGCGGGATATTTTTCCGGCATAATAAATTGCGCTGTATCTACCAACATAATATTACCCTGCTCAGCAGGAATAAGACCTTTAAACCAGTCTGGTGTACCAAATATGGGGGTTATATCTTCCTCAGAATACACATGAATACCACCCAGTTTCGCCAGTGGTACAGCAAGTGGTAGTTTGCCAACCTCAAAAATTAATGTCTGGAAACTGTCACCTAGCATTTCTCTGGCACGAGTAACTTCACGTGTCACATCGTCACTGAATACATCTGCATCGGAAACTTGAGCTGTTTGAGCATGCTGCATTTCCTGCTTTGCAGTTAAATCTGTTTCAGGCTTTGATGGCTCAGTCTGTACGGCAGGCTCTGTTGCAATAAAATGTTTCTGTACTGTTTTGGTCGAAGGCTCACTAACGGATTGTTGCTTGGTTGTTTCTTGGGTCTGTATTAAAGGTTCTTGTTTAATTGGCGCTTGTTGTACGCCTGGCATACGCGATAGCAGATTTTGAACTTGTAATAATCGCTGATGATGTTCATCGGTCAGATCATCATAGTCTGTTTCAGCTTGTTGAGTTGCCGACAAAGTAATAATTTGTGGCGTTACCGTTTCCGCTTCCTTTACGGTTTCGTTGGGAGCAGTTTTGGTGCGCGTTGTGTGTATGTCTTTATTTTTAGAGATTGATTTAACTTGACTGTTGGGCTCATCTTCAGACTCTTCTTCCATTAGCATATTGCCAATAAAGTCTTCGAGTAACTCAACATCTTTTGATTTTTTGTGCGGAGGTTTCATGATAGTTACGCGACCTGCTCAGCCGATTCAGCTTGCTTTAATGTTTTTATCAGCTGACGGTATGCATAAACGCCACGGCAATCGGGGTATAAAAAGTTAGCGCACTGATGCGCCTTACTGGCATCGCGAAACTTGGTATCAATTGGAATAACTTTAGGCCATAAATGCATGCCAAACTCATCCCGCATATTGCGTAAAGTTGCTATGGAAGCTTTAGTCCGGCGATCGAACATTGTTGGTACCACCAGATACTGCATACTGTGCTTTTGTGCTTTGGTCACCATATTGATGGTTTGCATCATTCGCTCAAGCCCTTTAAGCGCCAGAAATTCTGTTTGTACAGGTATAATCAATTGTTCACAGGCTGCCATAGCATTAACCAACAAAATGCCCAGCACTGGAGGACAGTCGATTAACATGTAGTCATACTCGCCTTTGAATGCCTGTTTAAGTTTTTTAATCACCAAACCTTTACCGGGTTTCTGACTTATCTTTCTGTCCAGAGTAGCCAGAGCAATGGACGATGGCATCAACGAAATATTGGTATGTGCTGTGGGTAATATTAAATTGTTGGGCAGATCATTTGCATTAGTGAAATCACTATCAAACACATCAAATAATGAATGCTCTAATGCATCCGGATCATGATCAAAATAACTGGTCAGGGAAGCATGAGGATCACAGTCAAGCAAAAGCACACGGGCACCCTGCTCTGCTAACAAGCCAGCAAGCGTTGCCGTTGTGGTGGTTTTGCCAACCCCACCTTTCTGATTAGCGATGGTCCAGACTCTCAAATCTCGTCCTGTATCATTTTAACGTCGTATTTAGTAATCACTGGATGAATAAAACCAATATTATTGATTATTTTGTTCATCATCATTTTTATCATTGTTTTTTGTCTCATCTGGCAATTGTTTGCCGCGAATCAACAAGCCTCCACCAGGAAGCCTGACAATTTCATAGGTTGGCTCGGCATCCGCTTCTGATGATTGACCGGGTGTTTCTTGTACCGGACTTTGCCCAGCTGTTTGCTCTGGTGACTGTTCTCTAACTTGCTCAGAGGTTGTTGTCTCGCTCTCCTGATACAGATAACGAGATACAGCTATGGTCACACGCCGGTTTTTTGCTCGCCCTTCAGCCGTAGCGTTAGAAGCAATTGGTTGATATTCACCATGGGCTTCAACTTTTAATCGCTGAGACTTAATATTAAAAGACTGCAACAAACGTACCACTGCAACTGAGCGAGAGGCTGAAAGAGACCAGTTGGAGGAAAAACGAGAAGTATTAATGGGCACATTATCGGTATGACCGCGAACACTGATTAATTGATTATTCTGTCGTAAGGTATCCGATATGGTTTCAATGACTACTCTGGCATTAGACGCTAATGTGTCGCTTCCGCTTTCAAACAACAAAGCACTTCGTAGGTTTATTTCCAGCCAGCTCTCAGAAGATGAAATAGAAATTAAATCATTATCTATTAATGGCGCTAGTTGCTGTTGCAATTGCTGTTCAATTTGTTGAAACGCTTGCTGACTGGCAAAGTTATCTTCGTTAATGATATTTTCATTTATAACGTCTTCACTAAAACCGTTTTGGCTATCATCAGACTTCTCACTGTTCGGTTGAACCCGTGATATTTCGCCCTCTTGGATCGGCAATAAACTTTTCGGCGTTGCGTCGAATGCTGATAACAGAGATTCGGATAAAACTTTATATTTACCTTCATTTACTTGAGAAATTGAATACATCACCACAAAAAAAGCAAACAAAAGAGTAATGAAGTCGGCGTAAGAAACCAGCCAACGATCCACTTTTTCACTTTTCTCAACGGTTTGTTTTCTCAGCATAAGGTGTACCGAATGATATCTTTTATGTCACCTTGAGTGACGAAAGTGAAAACAATTGTGAAGTCCTAGCGGGGCACAAAGCTAAATAAACGACTTTCGATCACTTTTGGGTTTTCTCCTTCAGCGATCAGCGCGATACCTTCTATGATCATTTCTCGATATAAGCTTTGCGATAACACAATACTGGTTAATTTATTGGCTATGGGTAAAAACAATAAATTAGCGGAACCAACACCATAAATAGTGGCGACAAAAGCAGTAGCGATCCCACTGCCAAGTTGCGATGGATCCGATAAATTGCCCATAACCTGAATCAATCCCAATACCGCACCAACTATTCCCATTGTCGGCGCATAACCGCCGAGTGCTTCAAAAAATTTAACGGATTTTATTGATTCGCGCTCACCAACTTCTAAATCAACCAGTAATGTATCTCTGATTTTTTCTGGCTCACCACCATCAACCAATAAAGTTAACCCTTTTTGTTCAAAATGGTTTTTTTCCTGATCGATATAATCTTCCAAACCCAGTAATCCAGCTTTACGAGCTCGTAAACTCCAGTTTACTAATTTTTTAATACCGCGTTCCGGATCGACAATTGGTGAAATAAAACACCAACGGATCATTTTAAATGCCCGTATTAATACCTTTAAATTTGTCTGAATTAAGGCCGCACCAAAGGTTCCACCGATTACAATGACAAAAGCGGGAAAGTTTAACAGCGATTCTATGCTACCACCTTCAAGAATTTGGCCGCCAAAAATTGCCAGAAAAGCAAATAACAGACCGACAAACGTTAAGCTATCCATTGTTAAACCACTTGTAAAACTTGTGAAGCGAGATTATCTGCGGAAAATTCATTATCTGAAAAGCCCGCTTTTGCTACCGACATGGGCATCCCATACACTACACAACTGGCTTCATCTTGTGTCCATACTTTCGCACCGGATTGTTTTAATATACGAGCGCCTTCTCGTCCATCGGCGCCCATACCGGTCAATACAATTGCAAGCACTTGTCGACCAAACACTTTAGCGGCAGATCCATAGGTTAAATCAACACAAGGTGCGTATTGTAATCTTGCATCGGTATCTTTAATACGAATTTTGGGATGACCTGAAGTTCCTTCGATCAACATTTGTTTACCACCGGGTGCAATATAAACTTTGCCCGGTTTTAGCAAAACACCATTTTCAGCTTCCATGACATCTAATTTTGACAAACTATTCATACGTTGAGCAAAAGCCCCGGTAAAGGTTCCTGGCATATGTTGAGTAATGGTGATCGGTAATGAAAAGTTAGCCGGTAATGACGTAAGAAATTTTTGAATAGCCACAGGACCACCAGTTGAGGCGCCAATGGCTAATAATTTAAATTGACCACGTGAATTGCTGACAGGTGCTGACGGTTGCTGGACAGGGGTGGTTGCTGTTTTTGTTGCAACAACTTTTCCTTTTAAGCCAATTTCTTTCACTTTTTCACGAAGTAAATTGGCTAGCTGACCACTGCTTTGCGAAATCCCTTCGTAACTTTTCAACATAAAGTCAGCGGCACCGGCATCCAACGCATCTAACGTTAATTTAGCGCCTTCATAGGTCAATGACGATAGCATTAAAGCTTTGGTGGGTTGCAACTGCATGATTTGCTTTAATGCGGTAATGCCATCCATTACTGGCATTTCCACATCTAGAGTAATCACATCGGGTTTTAACTGCTGTACTTTTTGAATGGCTTCCTGACCGTTATTAGCAACCCCGATTACTTTAATTTGAGGATCAGAACTAAGTATTTGCGCGACACGTCGACAAAAAAAGTTTGAATCATCAACAACCAGAACTCTAATGGTCACACTTGGCTCCTGACAACAGCATTATGAGCGCTTTGCGTAAAACTTTAGAAGGCTGGGCACATCCAGAATTAACGCAATGCCACCATCACTGGTTATGGTAGCGCCTGCCATTCCGGGTGTTCCTTGCAACGATTTGCCCAATGGCTTTATAACAACCTCTTCTTGTCCAATTAACGCATCAACCACAAAACCAATTTTCTGGGTGCCTACTTGTACTATCACCACATGCCCTTCTTCAGATTTTTCATTGGTCGCCTGACCAGGAGGCAGTAACCAGCGATCAACATAAAACAGGGGCAATGCTTTATCGCGGACAATCACGGTTTCTTGTCCGTCAACAACATTGGTGCGTGATAAATCCAAATGGAAAATTTCGTTCACACTGGCTAGCGGTAACGCAAACACTTGTTTGCCTACAGTCACCATTAATGTTGGTAATATCGCTAGTGTCAGTGGCACTTTGATTAATATTTTGGTGCCTTTACCCAGTTGAGAATCGATGGTTAAACTACCATTTAACTGAGTTATTTTGGTTTTAACAACGTCCATGCCGACGCCACGACCCGACACATCAGAAATTTCGTCTTTGGTGGAAAAGCCCGCCATAAAAATTAAATTAAAGCATTCGGTGTCATCCAGTCGATCGGCCTGATCCGAATCCATTAACCCTTTATCGACGGCTTTTTGACGCAATGCATTAGGATCCATACCCTTACCATCATCTTCTATTGACAGTAAAATATGATCACCTTCTTGCGCAGCCGATAAAACAACCTGTCCTGTTCTTGGTTTACCATTGCTGACCCGTTCTTCCGGACTTTCAACGCCATGATCCACCGAGTTTCTGACCAGATGAACCAGAGGATCGGCCAAGGCTTCCACCAGGTTTTTATCCAGGTCGGTATCTTCACCCACCAGTTGAAGTGAAATTTCTTTTTTAAGGCTTCGTGCTAAATCACGCACCACACGCGGGAACCGACCGAATACTTTTTTAATCGGTTGCATTCGGGTTTTCATAACCGCGCCTTGCAGATCTGAGGTGACCACATCAAGTGTTGCAACGGCTTTATTCAGCTCTTCGTCCTGATGATTCTGTCCCAGCATATTAAGCCGGTTTCTTGCTAATACCAGTTCTCCAACCATATTCATAATATCGTCAAGCCGTGCGGTATCGACGCGCACTGTAGATTCAGTGGTAACGGATGGTTTGGGTGCAGCAGGTGCAGGCACGGCCGATTGTTTTTCATTTTGTGCAGCAGGCTTTGATGGCTCTGCTTTTTTCGCAGCGGGTTTGGCAGGTTCCGGCTTTTTAACAGGCTCTACCTTCTTGACAGACGCAGGCTTCTTTTCTGCAGGCTTAGAATCTTTACTGGCAGCTTGATTATTTGCTGAGGCTGCCGGACTTTTGCCAGACCCATGCAATTGATCGAGTAAGGCTTCAAATTCATCATCGGTGATGGCATCACTATCTGATTGGCTGGAGGAAGAATTTGTTGCGTTTTTACTGGCCGATGTGTCTTTATTTACGGATTCTTTTTCAACGCTTTTATTTTCAAGGTTACTGTTTTCAGCCGAAACGCCTTTGCCATGAAGCTCATCCAGTAATGCCTCAAATTCGTCGTCGGTTATTTCATCAGCCGAAGCAGCGGGTTTATTATCAGGTTTGTCTGCGGAGCCTGTAGCGGTTGGATCGGATCCACCAGAACCATGAATTTGATCGAGTAAAGCTTCAAACTCATCATCGGTTATTTCATCATTGGCGGAACCTGAGGGTTGTTCAACACGGTTTGCTTCAAAAATTGCATCCATATCTTGCTCAGGTTCTGGAGTTTGTTGTTCAGCAACCTCTGCAGTTTCACTGGATGCAGAACCATCATCGGGCTTAGCAAATTGTTCTAATAATTGCAGTAACTCACTGGGGGCGGGTGTCGGCTCTTCCCCAGCTTTCACCTCATCGAACATCGCATTAACAAAATCGAGCGCTTGTAACACAGTGTCCATCAGTTCTGAATCAGCTGAACGACCACCGTTTCTTAATACATCAAAAATATTTTCTGTGATGTGGCAAACTTCAACCATTGCGGTCAGATTTAGAAATCCTGCTCCGCCTTTTACCGTATGAAAACCACGAAAGATAGCATTCAACAATTCTTTATCTTCAGGGTTATTCTCAAGTTCGACCAACTGCTCGGACAAAGTTTCTAGAATTTCACTGGCTTCAATTAAAAAGTCTTGAAGTATTTCTTCATCAGCGTCGATTGACATTCAACAGCTCCCCTAAAAACCTAAGCTGGAAAGAAGATCATCAACGTCATCCTGACTGGTCAGAACATCTTCTCTAGTTTTATCAATAACCGGACCTTCGGCACCTTCATGCTTGACGTCCTGCTTTTGAGCCTTTTGATATTCTTCGGTACTACCAAACATTTTAATCAGATGTACCAGATTTTCTTCAACATCTTGCACAAGAGTTATAACTCGTCGAATAACCTGTCCGGTTAAATCCTGATAATCTTGTGCCACCATAACTTCGGTCAACAAGCCATTAAGTTGACTTGAATCTGATGACACCGAAGTTAAAAATGTTTCGACCCGCCCTGCCAGCTTTCGAAACTCACCGGGTTTTAATTCGCGTCGGTATAACTTTCCCCAGTCATTAAGCAGTTCGTCAGCAGTTGACTTGATGTTTTCCGATATGGGCAGACACTTCTCAACCGAGTCCATGGTTTTATTGGCAGCATTTTCGGTGGTTTCTATAACGTAATTTAATCTTTCCTGAGCATCTGGAATATCTTGCGCAGCTAAGCCAGTTAACTTGTTATCCAGCTGAAAATTCGACAAGGCTTCATGCAGTTGTCGGGTTAATTTTCCCACTTCACAGAATAGGCTGGCTTCCCGAATTTGAGACAAGCCATCGATGGCTTCTCGCGCTTCTTCAACTTTTCCAGATTCCAGGCATTTAATAAGATGGCGAGCCTGATCGAGCGTAACATCGGCCATCAGTTTGTCTTGTGTATCCATTCTGATGCTCCGTTAGCTGCCTTCGATTCTTTCAAATATCTTGTCGATTTTCTCTTTCAGAGTGCCTGCGGTAAATGGCTTAACGATGTAACCATTAACGCCTGCCTGAGCAGCTTCAACTATTTGCTCACGCTTGGCTTCAGCGGTCACCATTAAAACAGGAAGATCTTTAAGATTAGGATCAGAACGGACGTTTTTTAACAGATCGATACCTTGCATACCCGGCATATTCCAATCTGTTACTAAAAAATCAAAGTCTCCAGCCTGTAACATGGGTAATGCGGTTTGTCCGTCATCAGCTTCCTGAGTATTGGTAAACCCAAGGTCTCTTAGCAGATTCTTAACAATACGCCTCATGGTTGAAAAATCATCAACAATGAGTATTTTCATTTCTTTGTCCAAGAAAAACCTCCCCTAGTGTCAGGCTTTTAATATTATTACGTTAATTGCGGAAATTCTTACTGCCAGATATAGATAAAGTTAGTCAAAATTATCTATTTACGCCAATCTCTTAAACGACTTTGTAAACGAATCATGGCCTGGCTGTTTATTTGGCTGATACGGGATTCACTTACTCCCATAACCTCGCCGATTTCTTTTAAATTCAGTTCTTCATCATAATATAACGCCAGCACCAGTCGTTCTCTCTCTGGTAAGCCGCCAATGGCCGTTGCAAGGCAGTTTCTAAAATCTTCTGACTGTAACCCTTCATAAGGATTTTTACCCGGCGATGAATCGGACAAACCTTCACTAAAATAGTCTTCGGTTAATCCGAGATCTTCAAAATCGAGCATATGACCGGTGGATGACTCCATCAGCATGATCCGATAGTCTTCCACTTCAACGTCTAGCGCCTCAGCCACCTCGGTATCTCGAGCGTCACGCCCTGTCTGTTGTTCAATTTTAGCGATGGTTTCAGCTATTTTTCGTGTATTGCGATGAACCGAACGAGGCACCCAGTCACCTCGGCGTATTTCATCAATCATGGCACCACGAATACGGATACCAGCAAATGTTTCAAAGCTGGCTCCTTTAGTGGCATCAAAGTTACGAGAGGCTTCAAGCAGACCAATCATGCCAGCCTGCATCATATCTTCTACCTGCACACTTGATGGCAATCGTGACATTAAATGGTGCGCAATACGCTTAACCAAAGGCGCATAACGAACCGTCACGTCCTGTTGAGCACCCATTTTTTTGTATGTATCTATGCCAGACACAAGTAATCCTCTGCTGGTTTTGTCAATAGGCTCCCTGGTGAACCAGTCGCTCCATAAAAAACTCTATATGACCGCTTGCATTCATTGGTATGGGCCAGGTTTCAATTTTTTTACCAACCGACTTTATCGCAACCGATGCGGGCGTCCGCGGAAACAGCTCCAAAATCGGCTTTTGCTTTTTAATGGCTTTACGAACATTTTCGTCAAATGGCACACTGCCTACGTAATCTAACATTACATCGAGAAATTTGTCAGTCACCTTTGTTAACTTGGCAAATATTTCACGACCTTCCTGAGGACTTCGTACCATATTCGCAACAATACGAAAACGCTCAATCTGATGATCTCGATTAAGCACTTTCATTAAAGCATAGGCATCGGTTATAGAGGTAGGCTCATCACACACCACCATTAAGATATCTTGCGAAGCACGGGTGAAAGACACCACATTATCGGTTATGCCAGCCGATGTATCGACGATTAGATAGTCAAGATTTTGACCCAGGTCACTGAAAGCTCTGATGATACCCGCGTGTTCAGCCGGGCTAAGTTCAGCCATTTTTTGGGTGCCCGATGATGCAGGAATGATTTTTAACCCAGAGGGCCCGGTAACCACGATATCTCTTAAGTCGCACTCACCGTTTAAAACATGTTTTAGATTACGCTCGACCCTGAGTCCTAGCATAACATCAACATTGGCGAGGCCTAAGTCAGCATCCAGTAACATCACATTTCGGCCAAGCGAGCTTAAATAAACGCCAAGGTTAACCGAAAGATTAGTTTTACCAACACCACCTTTACCGCCGGTCACGGCGATTACTTTTACCGGTTTTGAGCTTGTCATTGACCTTAATCCTGCTGCCTGGTCATTCATAGTTTTGGGATCCGGATTCTGATTCGGTTCAAACACTAATGCGTTCCTGTGGCCAATTGTTCAGTTTGTTGTCGGTTGCGCGTCAACCATACCATTTTAGAAACCAGATGGTGCGCTCGTGCAACACGTATGTCTTCGGGCACTCGCTGGCCATCGGTGGTATAGATAACATTCAGTTGATGTTCAATTATAGTCGATATAACTTCACCGAGACTGGCCGCTTCATCAAGCTTAGTGATCATGCAGCCACTCAGTTGTAACGGCGAGAATAGTTTAATGGCATCTTTTAATACCGATGACTGGGACGTGGCAGACAACACCAGATAATGTTGAATATTAATGTTGTCGTGAGCCAGACACTGCATTAATTGATTCATTCGTTCATCGTGTTGACTCATTCCCGCGGTATCAATTAATACCAACTTTTTATCGGCAAAATGATTAAGTGCATCACGCAATGATTGCTCATCGTCCACCATTCGAACCGGCACTTGTAATATACGACCAAAAGTGCGGATTTGCTCGTGGGCTGCAATTCTAAAGTTATCGGTGGTAATCATGGCAACGCTGTCTGCGCCATGCTTTACAACCTGCTTAGCGGCTATTTTTGCCAAAGTCGTTGTTTTACCGACTCCCGTTGGCCCAACAAATGCCACGACACCTCCGCGAGTTAATATTTCATCTTCACCCACCATCACCTTTTTTGATAATAAAGCCAGGGCTTTTTGCCAAGCGCACTCGTAATCACGCTCATTTTCACACTGAGCAAAAATATCGTTGTAAATCGATTCGTTTAACCCCATTCGCTTAAATTCTCGAGTTAATGCAACTTTAACCGGTGAAGCCTGCGACTGTTTGTCCCAGGCGATTTGAGACACCTGCTCTTCCAGTAAATTACGCAATAAGTTGAGTTCTTCGCGCATGGCAACCAGTGTTGGCTCCTGAGACCACTCGATATTCGGAAATGATTGTTGTTGCTCAGGTATTGGTGCCTGAGGCATAGACTTCACATTAGTTTGCTCAGATTCAGAATAAGAAGGCTCAGGCGTTACGCGTTGTTTAGCGCCAGCCGACTGCTTATTTAGAAAGCGTTTAAGGTGATTAGTGGTTGCATTAGCCAGCGTAGAAGCTGCTGACGAATCATCTTGAAGTGGGTTATATAGGTCACTCTGACGATTAAGCCCATGCTGCTCTGCCGTACCTTGATGAACCGATGTCTGATTATGTATTGGATTTTGCGACAATGAATTATTCGACAATCGATTATGGGCTGATTGGTTTTGTGCAGCACCAGTGGATTGTTCGGTTGACTGTCCAGTTGTCTGGCTGGCCGAACCACGGGTCGATGAAAGCGGCTGTCGACTGTGCTCAAGCGCCTCTTCGTAATCGGTAGCGGCAACCACCTCAACCCCACCAGAGACTTTGTTACTGGATAGAATGGCTGCTTCGGATCCCAGCTCGGCCGACACCTGGCTCAGAGCCGTTCGCATATCTTTGGCAAAAAATCGACGTATTTTCATACTTATTCTAATCTCAGTTATTTAGTGGCGTTAAGCGTTACTGTTTAACAAGGGTCACTGCCCAACCGTTGCCACCACTCGTATTTGTTTGTTATCCGGAATTTCCTGAAAACTCAGTACATGCAGTCCTGGTATTCCAAATCGAGCAAAATGAGCCAAACTGGTTCTTAAGCCTGGTGAGGTTAACAATACTGCCGCTTTTCCTGCGGCCTCCTGTTTTTCAGCCGCTTCTTTCAGTGATCGTTGCAGCTTTTCTGCCAGGCCGGGCTCTATGTTAACGCTCTCATCATTACTCGCCTGTAATGACTGGTGCAATATCTGTTCCAGATTTGGATCGAGCGTAATAACCGGAAGCTCCCCTTCTAACCCATTGATATTCTGTATAATTAAGCGACTTAATGAAATTCTGACCGCCGATGTTAGAGCGGCGGGATCTTGACTCCGCACACTATACTCCGCCAAAGTTTCGGCGATCGTTCTCATATCACGGATAGGTACCTGCTCAAGCAACAAGTTTTGCAGTACTTTGACGACAACGCCCAGAGGCAGTGAATCGGGTACCAGATTTTCCACCAGTTTGGGTGCCGACTTGGACAGCTTTTTCAATAAATGCTCAACTTCTTCATGCCCTAATAATTCGCTGGCATGACTTTGCACCAACTGACTTAAATGGGTTGCAACAACCGTACTGCAATCAACAACCGTATAGCCCATCGATTGCGCCTGCTCTTTTTGATTGGTTTCAATCCAGACAGCGTCTAATCCAAATGCCGGATCTTTCGTTTTAATTCCCTGTACTTCTCCAAACACCTGGCCGGGATTAATAGCCATTTCACGATCAGGATGCACTTCGGCTTCGCCAACGGCAACGCCCATTAGAGTAATGCGATAAGCATTAGGAGACAGTTCAAGATTGTCTCGAATATGTACCGGCGGAATTAAAAAACCTAGCTCCTGAGACAGTTTTTTACGAACACCTTTCACCCGCCCCATTAATTTGCCATCTTGAGCTTGATCAACCAGCGGTATTAAACGATAACCCACTTCCAGCCCAATAGGATCAACCGGTGGCACATCGTCCCAACTCAATTCTTTCAACTCGGGTTCGCTTGATGGTACCTGTTTTTCTTCAATTTTTTGTTGCGCTTCTTCATCGGCAATACGCTTTTTCTTTTGATCAATATTATAAGCCACACCCGCCGCGATTATCGCTAACAATAAAAATGCAAAATGGGGCATGCCCGGGATAATCCCCATAACGCCAAGAATGGCTGCTGCGATCCATAACGCTTTTGACTTGGTAAACAGTTCACCGATAACCTGAGTACTCATATCGTTGGAACTGTTTTGACGAGTCACCATAATCGCAGCCGAAGTTGAAAGAAGCAGCGAAGGTATTTGAGCAACCAGACCATCACCAATGGTCAGCAACGCGTAAAACTGCATAGCGGTACCAAAATCCAGTCCGTGCTGACTCATACCGATGGCAACACCACCAAGAATATTAATAAATAAAATTAATAAGCCGGCAACAGCATCACCACGAACAAACTTTGATGCACCGTCCATTGCACCATAAAAGTCGGCTTCTTTTGATACTTCTTCACGTCTATCACGAGCCTCTTCCTGAGTTAATAAGCCTGCGTTTAAATCAGCATCAATTGCCATCTGTTTACCGGGCATGGCATCTAATGTAAATCGGGCACTAACCTCGGAAATTCGTCCGGCACCTTTGGTGACAACCACAAAGTTAATAATGACCAGAATAGCAAACACCACAAGGCCAACGGCGTAATTTCCGCCTACTACCACAGCCCCAAAGGATTCAATAACGCTACCAGCAGCACCTGGCCCGGTATGGCCGTTTAATAAAACAACACGAGTAGAAGCAACGTTAAGCGCCAGTCTTAATAATGTAGTCACCAGTAATACCGTTGGAAATGCGGCGAACTCTAAAGGACGCAATGTGTAAACCGTTGCCAGTACTACCACTAATGCCAGAGTGATATTAAAGGTGAAAAACAAATCCAGCATTATTGTTGGCAATGGCAATGTCATCATTGCCAAAATCATCAGTACCAAGATTGGTGTACCGGCACCTTTGGGCGTTAATGCTCGCAATTTATTTTGGGTTAATTCTGCCACATCAGCTCCTAGTACTTCATAGAGTCAGGTATAGGATAATCACGGATAGGTTTGGGTCGTGCCGCTTTACCTTTTTTATATTCATTTAATTGCAGTACATAGGCGAGTACTTGAGCCACCGCTAAATACAATTCGCCAGGGATCTCTTGATCAAGTTTAGTGGTGTAAAAAATAGCTCGTGCTAAAGGAGGTGCCTGCATAATAGGTACATGATGCGCATTAGCTACTTTACGAATATTAAACGCCACTTCATCCGCCCCTTTGGCAACCACTATGGGTGCTCCGCCACTAAACTGATCGTATTTTAAAGCGACCGAAAAATGCTCCGGGTTGGTCACTACAACATCAGCTTCAGGAATGGCTTCCATCATTCGACGATGAGACATTTCACGTTGTGTTTGTCTTATTTTGCTTTTAACTTCCGGCCGCCCTTCTGTTTCTTTGTACTCATCTTTAATTTCTTGCTTGGTCATTTTTAATTGTTTGGAGTGGTTCCACATTTGAAACGGTACATCAATAATCGCAATGATGATAAGAGAACAAGAAATCAACAATAAGCCAACCAAAATATAATTAATCGCTTCAACCACTTCTTGATGTGGTGTTGATCGTCCAAGCTGCATGTATTTGTTAAAGTTTGAATCAATAATTAAAAACGCAATAAAAGCGACCAAAGAAAATTTGCCAACGGCTTTTGCCAGCTCCATAGCAGCGGTTGGACCTAACATACGTTTAAAACCTGCTTTTGGAGATAGTCGATTGCCTTTTAAAGCAAGCGATCCCACACTGAAGGTAAAACCACCCAATAATACAGGTGTTACTAATGACATTATAAAAACAGCCGCAAAGAAAATTATCAAAGCAGAAAAAACGGCCCACATGCTTGCGGCTAATGCATCCATTAAATATTGGTCATTAAATAAGTGGTTGCGACCAACGGACATAGAAATATCACCCACTTTTACAAAGCCTTTAGCGATCGCACCGGATGTCATCATCAATGCCAATGGGCTGATAATAAGCACAAAAGCAGTGGTCAACTCTTTTGATCGGGGAACCTGTCCTTTATTTTTTGCCTGTTGTTCTTTCCGGGGCGTTGCCTTTTCGGAACGTTCACCACTGTCTTGCTCAGCCATCTAACACTCCAGCAGCAGTAATTGACAGACCACTTGATTACCGCGGTCGATCTGATTGATAAAGTGAGGCAAAAAGCTTTTTAATAACAGCCAGATTATCGTCATTCCGACAACAGTCATGATTGGAAAGCCTACGGCAAAAATATTAAGTTGAGGCGCCGAACGTGTCATAACACCCAGGCTTAAATTCATGACTAATAATGCAACAATGGCAGACAAAACCATCATAAAAGCGGTCGAAAAAATCATTTCCACCCAGTAAACAAATTTATCCAGTTGCACAAAAAACAAATGTGACTCACTTATTGGTAATGATTCAAAACTTAAAATCATCAATTCGATTAATCGTAAATGCCCATCAAGTGCTAAAAAGATTAGCGTAGCCATCATCACGAACATTTGACCAAGTGCCGGAACACTGACGCCTGTATTCTGATCAATTAACGATGCAAAGCCCAGACCAGTTTGCATTGATATCACCTGACCAGCAATCACGAAAGTTTCAAATACAACACGAGTAACAAACCCAATTCCTATTCCAATCAAGGTTTGCGTTATCACTTGAATAATTGCCTGAAAGCTAAATAAATCCAAGGCAACATCTGTTTTAATCATTGGTGCTGCAACAACAGTTACACTAAGCGCTAAAAACAATCGAATTCGAGGTGATACCGAGCGAGTGCCAATAACCACCATGGCTAAAATCATGCCTGCGATCCGGGAAAAAGGAAGGATATAATGCACCAACCAATCATTAATGGCGGAAAACTCAATGACCATTAGCCGATAAGCTCTGGTATACTGAGATAAAGAGAAGTAGCAAACTCAACCAGATTACCGACCATCCAGTGGCCTAAAAATGACAAGGCCAATAATGTCATTAACAAACGCGGTAAAAAAGTTAGAGTTTGTTCATTGATACTGGTTGCTGCCTGAAAAATGGCAATGATAAGACCAACAATCAATCCGGGTAATACTATGGTACCGGTTAACATTATTACCAAAGCAAACGCCTGACTGAATACATCAACAACAATTTCTGGCGTCATAGAACCCCCTCTATTGATTCAGTTGTTGATAAAAAGTAATTCATAGCACTAGCCAAAGCTGCTAGCCAAAGTACCAATGATTAGTGACCAACCATCGATCAATACGAATAACATAATTTTAAAGGGTAAAGAAACGATCATGGGCGACAACATCATCATACCCATGGCCATTAAGATACTGGCGATAACCAGATCGATCACCAAAAATGGAATAAACACCAAAAAACCAATTTGAAAAGCCGTTTTAAGTTCGCTAGTAATAAAAGCAGGCACCAATACTGAAAATGGCACCACACTGTAATCATTATTTTCTATGGTGACATCGGCTATATCAGAGAACATCATCAAGTCATTTTCACGAACTTGTGACAACATAAACTGGCGAAAAGGTTTCTTTGCCTCTTCAATCGCCTGCATAGATGTTAGCTCTTCATTCAAATAAGGCTGAACGGCAGTGTCATTTACTTGTGAAATTACCGGCGCCATAATAAAAAAGGTTAAAAATAAAGTCAGTCCTACCAATATTTGGTTTGAAGGCGTTTGTTGTAAACCAAGTGCCTGTCTTAAAATGGCAAATACCACTGAGATACGAATAAAGCTGGTCATCATTATGACAATGGCTGGCAAAAACGTCAGCATGGTCATTAAGATTAATATTTGCAGTGTAACGGAATATTCCTGTCCTCCGTCTGCAGTATTGATCACCTTAAGCGCTGGTAATGCGCCCGATGCTTCTTGAGCAAAAGCAGCTGATGATCCAATTACTACCATCACTAATAAAGTGATGGCTTGAATTATTCGTTTACTGCTCATCAGTTTTCCCCATCATTTTTTTTACCTGACTGGAAAAAGCTTGCTGAAAGGATACAGGCGCGTCAGATTTTACAGGGATACAAGTGTCAGATAATTCATCGAGGCGTTGAATATTTTGTGGGGTGACACCCAGTAATAAATGACGACCATCAACTTTTATAATCACCAGCCGCTCTTTGGTGCCTAACATATGACTGGCTTTCACTTCTATTGCATTGTTGCCATGAAATTGATTACCACCAAGACGTCGTAATAACCAGGCACATACCAAAATTACAATAATAATAAATATCAACGCTATGACTACCGACATCACCGAACCAGCCATCGATGGCACTTTGGTGATTTTTTCACTGGTTTTTTCAACAGCACTTAGAGATAAGGGCATTAAACCTGTAAACAAAACGAATAATCGAAATATCATGGTGATTACTTTAATTTTTTAATTCGTTCACTAGGGCTCATAACATCGGTCAGGCGAATGCCGTACTTTTCATTCACCACAACAACTTCACCGTGCGCAATCAGTGTTCCATTTACCAACACATCCAGAGGCTCACCAGCTAACCTGTCGAGTTCAACAACCGATCCCTGATTCAACTGCAATAAGTTACGAATAGCTATATTGGTACGACCCACTTCCATAGATAAAGACACTGGAATTTCTAAAATCACATCCAGGTTTTCGTTATTAAGACCACCGCCTTTACTTTCATCTTTTAAGTCATCCAGTGGTGCTGACTCAGTGTCATCTTGCTCATCCATTGCAGCCGCCCACTCATCAGCCATTTCATCCTGATTTACATCATTTTCTTCACTCATCTTCAGTATCCTCAATCAAATTTTTAGTGATATGACCGCGTGGTATATCTTCAATTATTTGTAAAGCCGCTTTATCTTTCGATTGACCATAACGGGCTCTGAAAGAAGGCAGCCCACCCACATCAACCACGACTTTTTCAGGCATCTCGATAGGAATGATGTCGCCTGCTTTAAATTTCATGACATCTCTTAAGGTTACTTTTTTCTCGAGCAAGGTAGACGATAACCCCACTTTTGCACTCATCACTTCTTCTTTTAAAGCTTCACTCCAGCGTGAATCAATATCGTCCCGATCACTCTGCACACCTGCGTCTAATTTTTCTCGAATAGGTTCAATCATTGAATACGGCATGGTGACATGAAAGTTTCCACCACCACCGTCAAGCTCAATATGAAAACTGCACACAACCACTACTTCAGATGGGCTAACGATGGTTGCCAGCGCAGGATTTACTTCTGAATCCATGTATTCAAAATCAACCTTCATTACCGGAGACCAGGCTTCTTTTAAATCTATAAAGGATTGTTCCAGTAAGATTTGAATAATGCGTCGTTCTGTTGGGGTAAATTCTCGTCCTTCAATTTTTGCGTGGAAGCGTCCGTCTCCACCAAAAAAATTATCCACAAGTATAAATACAAGTTTTGCTTCAAGAGTAAACAGTGCGGTTCCGCGTAACGGACGAACGCGGACCATATTTAAACTGGTTGGTACAAACAGACTGTGTACATATTCTCCAAATTTAATCATCTGGATGCCGTTAATAGAAATATCAGCACTGCGACGCATCAGATTAAACAGGCTAATCCTCATATGACGGGCAAATCGTTCATTGATCATTTCTAGTGTAGGCATGCGACCGCGAACAATGCGGTCTTGCGAAGTAAAGTCATAGGGTGTCGCCTCTCCGGGCGTTCCCTCAGATTCATCAACGTCTATATCACCGTCATCAACACCGTGTAATAAGGCATCAATTTCGTCTTGGCTTAATAAGTCAGTAACCATAACTATTGCATCACAAAGCTAACGAACAAAACTTTTTCAATGTGGTTGTCGCCTTCAAGTTGGGTCATGGTTTGTTGCACAACAGTGAGTAAATCCTGCTGTAACTTATTACGACCTTCTGGCGTGATAATCACATCGGCTTTAGACTGACTGACCAGTGTTAACAGGTCATTTTTGAGTCGTGGCATATGTTTTTTCACTTTGTCTTCTGACTCAGGGCCACGTACGACAAAACTCATTTTAATTTGCACCATGCGATCTTTGCGTTCGCCTTTAATTGGCGAAATAATCGCACCGGGCACACCGACATAAATAGCGGGTAACTTGGCTTCTTGCTCTGTTTGCTCTTCGGTTTGCTCATCTATGGCCGCTGTATCGTCTCCCCCGATAAAGAAAAACGCAGCACCACCGCCCAGCAGTAATACAGCCGCAGCAATAATGATGATCAGCTTCTTTTTACTGCCACCACCTTCTTCAACATCTAACTCGAGTTCTTGTTCTTCTTCAGCCATGTGACTCTCCTGTTGTAATAATCATGGCGATTGTTCGTTTTCATTTTCGTAAACAAAAGGTACCTGCGGCTAAGAATGCAAACATAGTGCCACCAAAGGCACTTTAAATATATTCCCTTTAATATCAGTATATTAGAAAGCTATTGTATGCACTCACAAGATGATTCAAACATCGCTTAAACTATTATTGAATAAAAGTGACAAAATTCCGACACTCATTAACTTAAGAATTTATTGTGATTTTATGGAGTGAGTGGAGGGTGATTAACTGGTGTGATTAGCTGATGAGATTGGCTGGTTTTTACTAGCGTGCAATAAAGGATTTAACAAGAAACCTAAATAAAAACCAGGTTGCTAAAAGCCTATAAGAATTGATTTGAGCAGAAATACCTGAGCCACATAAGTGCTCAGGCGTTTTAGCCCAAGCCAGCATCGTTATACAAAGAAGTCGAGCTGGCCCAGAGATAGTTGAGTGGTTTGGATGGTTTTCGATTGTTCTTCATTCACGTCAACATCGCTGTTCGCCAACGGTGAGTTTTGCTCACCGTTCTCGGACAGTGAATCATCAGATTCAGCGTTTTGTTGCTCACTTTGTACGTCAAAATGCGAGAGATTCATCCCCTGCTCCTGCAACATTTCTTTTAACCGTTCCTGATTAAGCTCAAACAATTCTCTGGTTTGGCTGTGTGAAGTTTGTACCGTGATTTGAAGCTCACCGTTTGACTGACTGACCCGAATATTAAGTGGGCCCAACTCCTTTGGGTCCAACTGAATTTCGGCTCGCTCAAGTGCGCCACTTCGCATCCAGTTGATTTTTTGCGTAAATGAAGATTGCCAGTTTTTACTGTGCAGTACCAAAGGTGATGAATTCAGTGTCGACTCTTTCACGGTAGATTTACCATCAAGATTACTTTCGGATGAAAGCACTGGATGCATTGATGTATTAGTGGACATGGACTTAGCTGCCAAACTGCTTTGCTCAAACGCAGTAGTATTTTGGCCTGCAGATAACGATGAATATTTAAGATTTGCAAAGGGTTTTTCTGCGTCAAACAGCAATCCCGACTCAAGCCGAGACAATTTGGAAACCTCATCTCCTGAAGTTTCACCGCTAATTAATGAAGAAAAATTAATTGACGCTTTTTGTTCCGATAGTTTTAACGGTTTATCACTGTTCAAACTTCCCTGAACGATTGATGCAAGTTTATGTTTATCATCAGCCGCCATGGGATCACCAAATGTTAGCGACATAGAGTCACTGAATAAATGCTTCTGAGTGTTTAATAGGTTATTACTCAATACAGTATCATTGAGAAACTGACCATTGGTTTGATTGACATTGAATTGATGTTTACCCGAATCATTGGCTTGCGCCTGAGCAGTTAAGGGCTGACTCAAGTTGCCAGTCAGGTTACCCGATAATTGACTTGAGTTGAGGTTTGCCGATAACAGGCCAGGTAGATTTGGCCAGTGAGCACTTTGATTCCCCTTAGCGTTATTCGGATCAAGGGCAGTTTTGCTATCTACTACTGCATCTGCTTCCACTTGACTCTTCAGTGAAGGACTAACAATTACATTATTACTTTGCTGTTCAAACTCAGAGGACAGTTGCTCGATAAATGCTTGCTTGGTTAATTTAGGTGATTGTAATTGCTCCGTATTAACCCCTGAATCCGCTCCATTAGAAAGTTCATCGAAAGCAGCGTTATCGAAAATAGTATTATTTGAGTCAGAAGCCTCTCTGGACGGCATATTTTTGCCGCTTATCTGGCCTTCAGACATCTCTTCTTTAGACCGCACTTTATAGCTTGCATCGTGCTGATTGCCAGATTGCCCTCCATCCTTAACGCCAGACATTATTCCTTTAAATTTCAAAGAATTAGCACTGCCCTGAGCGCTGGTCTCATTGCTTTTATCACGAGCTGTATTGCTGGTAACAGAGGTTGATTGAAGAATAGTTTGTGACACTGTACTGCCTCATAAGTCTATCAATGACTTAGATAGTGCAATACGGGTGCCAATATAGAGTCATGCGCTCAAATATTAAAGCGTGTTTATTACTATAAATCTTGGCTTATGCCGATTTAAGCTCTTTAACCGCTAATTCGAAGTGATGTTCAATAGCTGTGAGCAGCTCGCTAGCCTGAGACAGATCGCCCTCTCGCGCAGAGTGTTCCAAAGCCTCGCATTTGGCCGCCAGTTCAACAGCCCCCAGATTGCTGCTTGCCCCTTTTATACTGTGTGCTTCATGGGCAACCTGTTCATGATTTGCCGATTTAATGTGCTCAGCAATATTACTCAGGTGTTTTCGATTGTCCTGATCAAAAGCCACAACCAACTCATTGAAATCATCACCTAATAACTCTTTCAATTGCTCAATGGTTTCTTTCATACTATTTACTTCCTGTTGCTTTCCAGCTAAATATTACTCTGACACTGGAACCATTATTAAAAAACTCCACAGATTCCGCCAATCTTATGACCAAAGGGTATCCTCGTCCACTTAATTTAGAAGAGGATGCTTTATCTTGCATCGTTTTATAATCAAACCCTTGGCCACTGTCTTCAAAAATCAGTTCAAGCTGCCCACCTGAGTCTAGATTCTTATGGGTCACCTTGATATTAATATACCCATGTTCCAGCTTTGTTAACTTATCCTCTCGCTGGCGGTAATACTCAGCAAAGCCATCGGCTGATTTTTTCAACTCAGATCCAAGTCCTAGTACACCATGCTCAAGCGCATTCGAATACAGCTCAGTGATAATGGTCATTACCTGTGTGCGATAACTTCGCAGATTACCAATTTCCATCAGGTGCTGTGAAATACTGGGCAAAGGATTGTAGTTTTTAAGTGAGCGAGGACCAAGTTCCATATTTAAACAGGAATCACTGGGGCCGTCATTTCTAAACACTTCGTCCACTTCTTCATAGGCCTGAACATCCCGTTCCTTATGATTTTTAATTTCCATGTAGGTGATATCATCGCCCTGCTCTGTTGTTTTTCTAAAAGCTTTCACGGCTTCAGTCACCGTATCAAAGGCTTCACCGCGGCTTGCGCCATCACATATTGAAACAAGCAGTCTATCAAGGCCAAATAGCTCTCCAGCTTCATTTTCAGATTCAATAACACCATCGGAATATAAAAACAGGCTATCGCCGTCATTGAACGGACGAACATCCATTTTAGCCTGAAATTTTTCTTCGCCAATTATACCCAGTGGCAAATGGTTCGATTTAATTTCTTCTACTTCAGCGGTATGTTTATTAATTAAATAAGCATCGGGCAGCCCACCATTCCAGACTTTAATATTATTATCTTCAAAATCAATTTCAGCTGCAATTGCGCAACAGAAAAAGCCTACTGGTAAGACGGATTTTAATCGATTATTTAACTCTTTTACTATTTCATACAGTTCAAACCCTTTTGCTGTCATACCAAAAAAGATATCACTAACGGGTAATGCACCTATGGATGCCGATAAGCCGTGCCCGGTAAAATCGCCCAAAAATACATTCATACCGCCCAACGGTCGCTTTGCAGCAAGTAAAATATCGCCATTAAATACCGACATGGGCGAAACCGAATAGCGAATACAAGGATCACCCAAGGCACCTTTATGCGCAATATTGTCGAAAATACGTTTCGCAATTTGTTGCTCTTGCATCATATGTTGGGTGTGAAACTCTATTTCCTGCTTTTGATCGAGCACTGTTTGATAAAGCGCTTTAGCGCGTTTAAAAGCGGTTATTTTTGCCTGTAAAATTACGCGATTGAATGGCTTGGTAAAAAAGTCATCACCACCGGCTTCAATGCATTTAACCAAAGATTCAGTTTCAGTTAATGAAGTGATAAAAATTATGGGTATATATGCTTCAGGATGGTCAGCTTTCAACTTTCTGGCAACATTAAAGCCATCAAGTTTAGGCATCAATGCGTCCAGTAATATCAAATCCGGTTGTTCTTTATTAAATACCTCAATGGCTTCCACCCCATTTTCTGCCTCACACACCTGATAGCCCTGCTGCTCAACTATTTTGCGCAAAATGAGCCGATCGGTAAAATTGTCTTCCGCAATTAGTATTTTCACAATGGCTTAATCTTATGATCGAATGATAGGAGAGATGTGATAAATAGAAGGTTCATTGGAGGCGTTTTTAAGAGTCAATCACACAGCAAGTCTGTTAAACATGATTATTCGACACTTCATATTAATCGTTTCAAACACGCATAAGCGCTTGTTTAAAAGCGCCAGAGTATTGAATCGGTATATTGCATTTCGATTAGCTGATCGAGAATAACTGTTCAAAATTAGAAATGGATAGTATCTTTTTAATTTCGGGATTACAGTTTTCAATCACAACTTTGGCAGAGTCTCCTCCAGCGTAATCTCTTAACAATAAGAGCATGCCCAATGCTGAAGAATCGAGATAGGTTGTTTCTGACAAATCAATCACAAATCTTTGTGGTTTATCCGTCAAATCTTCGTAAGTAGCCCTGAAATCCTGATGACAACTAAAATCGAACTTACCGGTTATTTTAATGTTCAACTCTGAACCGGAGTTTGAGCTGGTTACTGCCATAAATGTGTTCTCCAAATGTATCAACAGGTCGTTATTAAAGCTATACGTGACGGTACTACCTACAGCTAAAGTGCTTTTTTGACAAACATTTCCAAACCTCGCCATACACAAGGCTTCTAGATTAGTTCACCTGTTGTTAATGATAGAATATAAGTGTAATTACGCAAGAATAAACCGTATAAAATGAACATTTTAGCGTTAGTGATTCATACGAACCAACGCATCAGCGATCCTGTTCAGTGAAATGACTTTAGATACAGCATCGGATGCAATAGCAGCACCAGGCATTCCCCAAACCACACTGGATTCTTTATCTTGAGCGATAGTAATTCCGTTATTTCGCTTTATTTGAAGTAATCCATTTACTCCATCACTGCCCATACCGGTCAATATAACACCGATACTTCGTTTACCGGAAGTTTTTGCTATAGATTCAAACATTATATCGATACTGGGCCGATGTAAGTTGACGGGATCGTTATGATTAATATTTACCACTAGTTTGCCGTGGACACGCTCAATAAATAAATGATCATCTCCCGGAGCGATATAAAGGTGACTGGGCTGCATCACTATCGCCTGTCTGACTTCAATAACCTTTAAGTCCGTCATATTATCGAGTCGCTTCGCAAAAGATGTAGAGAAAACATCCGGTATATGTTGAACCACCACTATGGGTGGCAAGCCTGTGGGTAAGCGGGTAACGATTGTTTTAATGGCATCTACACCGCCTGTGGATGCACCCAAACCTATCACTTCAAATCGATTATTCTGATGTATCGGAGCTTTCTTGACTAAAGCATTATTTGAAGCCGTTGAAGTGACATTGGCATTCGCAGCGTTCTTTACTTTGTTAATGATCTCATCGCCATAACTGGCTAATTGCTGTTTAAGGTCACCACTGGGTTTACAGACAAAGTCTACAGCACCAAGTGATAATGCCTTTATGGTTATATCTGCGCCTTTGTGGGTCAAACTTGAAATCATAACAACCGGAATCGGTCTAAGTCGCATTAAGTTCTTTAGAAAGGTAATGCCATCCATTTTAGGCATTTCGATATCAAGTGTGATGACATCAGGTTGCGATCGCTTTATTTTTTCTCTGGCTTCGTAAGGATCCGCCGCATGCCCAATAACTTCAATCGAAGCATCATTCGACAAAATACGGTCAAGCATCAACCTTACCAGCGTTGAGTCATCAACAATTAGCACGCGAATTTTTTTCATTCAGTCAAATAACTCTATATCGCTTTTAACCGTTTGATCACTTTGAATATCATTCAGATAACGATCTTCTCTTCTAACAATGGTGTCATTGTGAAGGTTGCGAAGCTTTTTAACCCTTACAACCCCGGTTAAAGGGTTATACAACACTTTTCGAGGATGATTTCCCCCCAGATCAGAAGCCAAAACTTGAAGGTTTTCAGAACTCATATACTCATGGATAAACTGGATATTTCGATCGCCGACATCTGACATTTTCTTGATAACTTTAGCCCCGCCAAATAACTTAACTTCCAGATGTTGTCTTTCGCCGCCATTTCTTAAAATATTATTGATTAAAAATTCCATGGCAAAATTACCGTATCGAGCGGCGCCTTTATGAGCATTTGCACCAGTAAATTTTTCTTCATCCGTTACCGGCAACATAAAATGATTCATTCCACCAATATGATTAACTCGGTCACGGATACAGGCAGAGATACAGGAGCCCAGAACAGTCACTATCAATTCATCCGTATTACTAACATAGTATTCACCGGGTTTTATCTTGGCAGCTACTTTTTGATTGTGGCGATCATAATAGCGAGCAACAGTATCAAACCCTGGTAATGCTTCAGGTATCTTTGGCTTAAGAAACTTAATCACGTTGCTCAACTCTTTTGGCTTTGTTCGTTCCTTTTTCGAAATATTGACTTAATTTCTCTACTGACTGCTGTCTTTTCTGAAATATTGTTCGTCCTCTGGTTTCGAACAGATCAATATTATTGCCGATTGATTCTGTATGACCAAGAATTAAATAGCCCCCAGGTAAAAGTTGACGAGCAAATCGTTGAATCAATTTATTCTGAGTTAAGCGATCAAAATAAATGAGTACATTTCGACAAAAAATAACGTCAAACTTTTTTGACATGGGCCAGGGCTCCATTAAATTCAATCGTTTGAACGCTATTAATTTTTTAAGTTTGGGCTTCACAGTTGCCAAAGATTGATGAAAATTAAAATAATGTTTTTTCTCACTCGCTGAAACATTATCTAATTTATCTGTAGGGTATTCACCGTACTCACAAGCATTTAACACATTGGTGTCAAGATCGGTCGCCAACACACGAATGTCCCAGTGCTTTTTATTTAGACAAAAGCTATGAAGCGACATGGCTATACTATAGGCTTCTTCACCAGTGCTGCATCCCGCACTCCACAATCGAACCCGCTTATCATCCTTATGTTTCAATGACAATTCAGGCAATATATTTTGTTTTAAATAATCAAAATGATGCGTTTCACGGTAAAAATAAGTTAAGTTTGTGGTGATAGCATTAATAAAGTGTATGCTTTCAGTGTGGTCGCTCTGTACCAGTTTTAAATAGTTGGCCATGGTTGAAATATTCAAAACACGCAGTCGCCGAGCCAGTCGACTGTAAACCATTTCAAACTTATGGTCGTTAAGGTTAATTCCGGCGTATTGATGAATAAGCTTTTGAACAGTAGTAAAATCGGCTGCTGTAAACTCAAACTGCTTTTTTAGTACTGTCGCCATATTCAATCAAAACTCTTCCCAGTCATCAGTATTTTTGCTACTGCTAAATCGCCCATGATAGGTTGAACCACCTGATTTTTTAGGCTTAATGTTTGAATTAAACGTTGGTTTTTTATCGTCCTGAAACTTTTCAATAAAGTTTTCGCCGGTGTTAAAGAACATCATTTTTTGCAGCAAGCTTGAAGACTGCTCTTCAAGAGATTCTGCCGCGGCGGCCGCCTCTTCAACCAGAGCTGCGTTTTGCTGAGTCATATCGTCCATCTGTCCCACAGCTTCATTGACCTGTTCGATACCTGCTGCCTGTTCCTGAGTCGCGTTGTTAATGGTAGTAATGATAGAATTTACATTCGTTACAGAACGGACAATGTCTTCCAGTGTGGAGCCAGATTTACCGACTAAGTCGGCACCGTCAGCTACTTTATTAACGCTGTCGTGAATTAATGTTTTAATCTCTTTAGCGGCACCGGCACTGCGTTGGGCCAAACTTCGAACTTCTGATGCAACAACAGCAAAGCCCCTGCCCTGTTCACCGGCACGGGCAGCTTCAACGGAAGCATTAAGTGCGAGCAAATTGGTTTGGAATGCAATTTCATCAATCACGCTGATAATATCGGATATACGTTTGGATGCATCTTCAATATCTTTCATTGCTTTGACAGCACTATTAACAACATCGCCTCCCTGAATTGCTAAATCTTTGGCATTTTCAGCAAGATCGGAAGCCTGCTTGGAATTACTCGCATTTTCCTGCAAAGAGCTAGTAAACTGCTCCATGCTTGAAGCCGTTTCTTCAAGACTTGATGCTTGCTCTTCCGTGCGTTGACTAAGGTCTGTATTGCCAAGCGCAATTTCCTTTGCAGAACTTGAAACGTGACCCGAAGACTCAATAATCTCACTAACCATGCCACGCAAGTTTTCAACAGATTGATTAATGGCTTTTGCAAGAACGTTAAATTCACCCTGAAACTTGCCTTGTATATCTTCGGTTAAATCACCCTGGGCTATAGCCTGCATTATACGAGTGGTCTCTCGGATCGGTGTAACCACTGTTTCAATCAGCTGATTAATCCCCTGCCCAACATTTTTCATAAAGCCTTCGTATTCATCAACCGCAATCCGAGAATCCAGCTTGCCTTTAACAGCCGCATTAATCAACGATTCAATTTGTCGTTCGGCGTCTTTCTCTTCAGTAATATCTTGCCATTGAAATGCACTACCAATCGAATCGCCATTAGAGTCAACCAGACTAAATGCCGAGATTTTGAAAGTCAGTCCATCCATCAACTTTTCTTTATAATAAGGCAGATGATTATGGTCACTGCACATATCAAATGTACGATTCGCATCATCAAAGATATTAATATTTCTACCGACCAATGATCCGGGATTAAAACTTTGAATTTTAGAGGCTAACTGTTTCTTTCGTCGTTTAAATAAACGAATAGCAGCAGGATTGACGTAAGTGATAGTGTTATTCATATCCGTCATAACAACATTAACAGATGTATTTTCAACCACTGAAGCCAGACGACCAATTTCTTTAATCTTTTGCTTTAAAGTGGCTTGCATTTCACTTAGAGATTTATAAAGATCACCAATTTCATCCGTCGCTGAAATATCTATTTTGTTATCTAAATCACCCCGTGAAATGGCTTTAAATAAATGCCGTGCCCCATGCACACGATAAACCAGATCTTTAACCACTAATATAACAATAAGACTTGCCAGCACAATCACTGTTAAAATAATAGCCAGTTGAGTATACATATGTTTCACTTGCTCATCTGCTCGATTATTTAATCGACGCTCGAGTAATGGAGCAATAGTAATACCTAAATTCTCAACCTGATTAATTTGATCGGTCATATGATTAAAAAAGCTATCAGCTGAATAGTCACTCTGTGATCTATTGTTTGTATTAATTAAAACTCTCTGGTTAATTTCTTCAACACCCTTTAATATGGCAAGAAAGGTTTGTTTATAGCTATTATCAATTTCACTTTTAATATCAGGATTTACCTTGGTGATGGTTTGATGAGCCACCTTCATTTGAGAGGCAAGGTTTTCAATGTTAATTGTATAAGCGTATAACCGAGATCTATCGGCTTCATTGTTTATATCAGAGTTGATAACTTTTGAGCCAAGACCTCGTATTTTTCCTAACGTATTAATAGTTTGAGGTATGTAAGAAGCAATGGTTGCACTCAGATAGTTAATATCAAGAGCTGGCTCAAGCTTTAAATTATAGCTGGCCGATACATTTTCTAAAAAGAGTATCGTTGTATTGATAAGATCGGTGTGTTGCTCAAAGGATTGATCCGCTGTAAAGCTATAGGCCTGGTTACGAATATTGTTCCAGCGTTGGGATAACTTTTTTATTTTATCGGATAAATCAACATCGCCTAGTCTTTCCAATTCATTTTTTACTATTGTAAAGCTATCGTCTACATTAGTTTGAAATTCTGAAAGCTCTGAACCATTAAGTCGCTGTCGACTATCTGCCTTTGCCAACAGCTGGGCACTTTTACCACGATGCTTCGCAATATTAGAGGTGAGTTCAATGGTTGGTCTAATAATATTTATTCCATCCACTTCACGATGGGCAAATTCTGCACGCTCATGATCATCAAGAACCAGAATTATCAAGTTGATAACCAGAGGAACCATTAGAGCCACAAATGCAATACCGAGCTTATTGGCAAGTTTCATATTGCCAAGCAATGTACTTTTCATGATTGACTCCTATTGATAACATCGTATCGTAATTTATTATTGATATTTACTAACATCATAAGTATTTCACCTAATCACTTATCAAATTACTTAAATCGGACAATTCTTTTTTCTCAAATACTTTATTCATATTGATGATGGCGATCATTGCATCATCAACCGTCACTATACCGTCAAGATAAGTCGTATCCACTGTGTTGGTAATGTCGGGGTTTTTCTTAATCATGGATGGATAGATCTCATGCACATCTGACACATAATCAACAACAATACCTATCTTTTGTAAATTTTCTAACTCGATATAAATAGTGACTGGTTTTTGACTGGTATCAGGTTTAGACAAGTTAAAGCGTTTTCTTAAATCAACAACCGGAATGACTTGCCCACGTAGATTAATGACACCCAATACAAATTTAGGTGCATTGGGAATTGGCTTTACTTTTTCCAAAGCGCGAATTTCCTGAACCATTAAAATGTCGATGCAATATGCCTCTTCCTGCAAACCAAAAGATAAATATTGATGACTGTCGGCATGTGTTGCAATCATAACGCTACAACTTTTGCATAATGATTAGCCACTTCCGTGAGATCCAGCAATTGCTCGACATTAAGTAAAACCAAGGTTTTGCCTTGGGTCTGACATAATCCCTTAACGAACTTATCATCAATATTGCCAATGGTCTCAGACACCGCTTTGATATTATCTGGATCAATTTCGAACACATCAAAAACAGAGTCGGCAATGGCACCTATCTTTTTATGCGTACCACTGTATATAACATTCAGTACCACTATGGCAGTTTCTTTATTCGGCTTAACGGCATTCATGCCCAATCTTATTCCGAGGTCAATTACCGGGATGATATCGCCCCGTATATTGATAACACCAGCTAGATATTCGGGCGCATTAGGCAGTTGAGTGCAAGCCTGCCAACTTCTAATTTCTTGAACCGATAGAATATTGATGCCATAAAACTCGTTATTGACGACAAACCCTAAAAACTGTTCGCCATCAAAAATATCGTCTTGAAGGTCGTTATTTGCTTTAGATTCTGGCACTTCAATTAATTGATTACTCATGCAGCAATCACTCTGTTTTTAGTTTTGCGTGAGTAATGATGAATAAAACCAACCACGTCTATAATTAACGCAACCGTCCCGTCGCCTAAAATAGTGGCGCCCGACAAACCCGGCAAAGCGATAAAGTTCGACTCCAGGCTTTTAATTACCACTTGCTGTTGAGACAATAACTCATCCACCATTAAACCAACTTTATTACCGGCTCCTTCAACAACAATGATAGTAGCATCGGTTATTTGTTTTTGTTTAGGCATTACATTAAAGGACTGATAAAGACGAACAATGGGCACATGTTCATCACGCAGTAAAAATACCTGGTTATTGCCAGCAACGCTTATGATATCTTTTGCCTTTAGCTGTAGCGACTCAACAATTGAGGTTAGTGGAATAATATATGTTTGATCGCCTACCTGTATTAACTGGCCGTCCAATATGGCTAATGTTAATGGCATATGGATGGTGATGCTGCTGCCCGAGCCCTCTGTTGAAGACACCTGTATTGTGCCACCAAGTGCTGCAATATTGCGCTTTACCACATCCATGCCTACGCCTCGACCGGATACATCGGATATTGTTTCAGCGGTGGAAAATCCGGGTTCAAAAATCAATGCGTACAACTGCTCTTCCGGTATTTCACTGTCTGCACTGATAAGTCCGTTTTGAACAGCACGTTGCTTTACTTTTTCACGATTAATGCCTGCACCATCATCATTAATTTCGATAACGATATGACCGCCCTGATGATAAGCCGATAAGTTGATAACACCGGTTTCTGGTTTTCCCTGATTAAGTCGCTGCTCGGGAAGCTCAATACCATGATCCATAGCATTTCGAATTAAATGCACCAAAGGATCACCAATTTGTTCCATTAAGGTTTTATCCAGCTCTGTTGTTTCACCCGTTATATTAATGGTAACTTTTTTCTCTAACTGCACACTTAAATCGCGTACCATTCGAGGAAAGCGGTTAAACACAAAGCTAATCGGTAACATGCGTATTTGTAAAACATGCTCCTGTAATTCACGAGTGTTACTTTCAAGCTGACTCAATCCATCCTTTAATTTTTCAAGCTTATTGATTGAAAAATCCTCACCAATTTCACCTAACATGGATTGAGTAATAATCAACTCACCAACCAGGTTAATCAGCGTATCCACTTTTTCTGTATTCACTCGAATGGATGGGCTGTTTTGAGAAGAGGCTTTGGTTGCTTTTGCTTTATCTGATTTCTGAGTTAATTGTTGCGCAGAATGAATAAGGGGATTGCGAGATCCGGACGGTTCAACAGTAGATTGCTTCACTATGCTAAGTAATCGTTCAGAAAATACTTGTTCAGCCACTGATTCTATGGACAGCTCACACTCATCCATAACCCATTCGAAGACTTCTTCTATCATGTATTCTTCGGTGTTTGCCTGTAGCAATAATGTCCACTGCAACAGGCACTCTTCTGGCTCCAAACAGTTTAAAGTAACCACAGAGTCTGTATTTGCCTCAACAGTAAGTTCACCGAGCTCTGCCAGTTCACGAAACATACGTAAAGGTTCATTGCCTGTTCGTAAAATTTGTGGCTGTGGTTTAAAAGTAATGACCCAGTATTGACCGGATATTTGAGCGTTTTGACTTAAATTCTGGATGTTATTTTGCTTAAGGCTGGTCGTATTCTCAGAGGTTTGCTCACGGTTACTTTGACCAGCATTAATAATATCTTTATCACTATCTGTACCTGTATCTGTACCTGAATCTGGCTCTATGCCTGCACTGGTTCCCGTTTCACTCGTGTAAATTTTTAATAACTGGCTCAATTCGTCATTAAGTGGTCGATACAAACTTTCGTCGGGTGTTTTATTATTTTGCAAAATGGTTAACATTTCTCTTAAACAATCAACCGACTGCAATAAGGTATTGGTAATTTCTGGGTTTAATTGACAACGACCACTGCGCATTTCATCAAGCAGTGTTTCCAGTGTATGAGTAAAGTTAGCAACGGAATCAAACTTAAATGTAGCACTGCCGCCTTTAATGGAGTGAGCAGCACGGAAAATACTGTTTAAGCTGTCGGGTTCAACCGGGTGAGTATCGGATTCTGTCGGTAGCTGCAGTAAATTTTGTTCCATAATATCGAGACTTTCGAAGCTTTCTTCGAAAAAAACATCATGAAACTGACTTAAATCGATAGCCATAAACTAACCTATTGCCTGGCTAAACGATTTAACGGACAACTTGTAAACATTAATCAATTACTCTTTTTACGGTTGCGACTAAATGCTCTGGTTGAAAAGGTTTTACGATCCATCCTGTTGCGCCAGCTTTTTTGCCTTCTAATTTTTTTTCTTTGGTTGACTCTGTGGTGATCATTAAGATGGGTGTAAATCGATAAGAAGATAACTGTCGCAGTTGCTGAACCAGTTCAATTCCTCCCATGTTGGGCATATTGACATCCGATAATATAAGGTCGTACTGTGTTTTCTGCGCGCTTTGTAACGCTTGTTGACCATCCTGCGCTTCATCCACATCAAACCCGGCATCTTTTAAAATAAATACCACCATCTCACGTATTGAGTTAGAGTCATCAACGGCTAATATTCTGGTCATTGTTTATTCTCATTGTTTTACTTAGCTCTACTTTATTCTAAGAACCTGATTTTATTCCAAGAGCCTAATTCTATTTTAAGATTATAATTCTACTTTAAGATTCTAAAGGTTGTTTAGCTGAAGTGCCTGTTGCATACCCAAAAGCTTTGCATCCGCCAGCAGAGCACTCGAAGGATGTTGCCAGCGCACTTCGATAGACATGGTCTCAGCCTGCCGAATAAATGCATACAGCAGCTGCGCGCCCGCAGTATCCAGCTTTTCCACTTTACTGGCATTCACGTAGCAAAGATTTGACTGTTTATTCAGCGCGTTTAAAAAGCGTTGTTTTAAGGCCTCAGCCTGTTGAATAGTCACCTGTGAACCACAGCTGACGCTCACTTTGTTTTCCATGTATTATCAATTAGTTATAGCTGATTATTAAACCTGTCTATTGTTTATAGCAGATCATGGCAAATTTGCCGATATTTTTTGGGGAATACTTGTCGAAAATTATGACTGTTTGGAATGGCGAAGATTGTTGATATCGTCTTCGATCTGGCGGTTTTCTGCTTTGTCTTTATTCAACTGCTCTTTTTTCTGTACTCGCTGCTGATATTTACTGACGGCCTGAGTACGCTGACTGCGGCTTTGCCACTGGCTACGCTGTTTATTAACTTCACCTTGCAGCAATTCTATTTGCTGCTTTTGCGTCTCAATGGCTTTATCGAGTTGTAACAGGAAGGACTTATAATGCTGTAGTTGAGAACCACTCATGCCCCTTTGTGCCCGAAATTGAAACTCACTCATATAATCAGAACGGTATTGCACCAGTTCATGGAGTTTTGACTGCGCCTCTCCGTAAACATTCTGGGCACGACTCAGAGTATCGGCCGCTTTCTTTTCACGTTGCTCGGCGACCTTTTTGACAGGTTCTATGCGTTGTGAGCTTGATTTCATGAAACAACCATTCCACTTGAATTATTGTCGGGTACGTTTTGAAGTATAGACCTTAAACCCTCAATTGACTGCTCCAATGTGCGACTTTCTGAGGTGTTTTGCTGCAAAAACGCGCGCATTTCTGGCATAAGCTCAATGGCTTCGTCGATTTCACGATCACTACCTTTTTCATAGGCACCTATATTAATCAGGTCTCTATTGCGCATAAATGCTGAGTAAATACGCTTAAATTCACGAACATCTTTGATATGTTCTTCATCGACAATTTGCGTTATCGCTCTACTCACCGACGCTTCTATGTCAATTGCCGGGTAATGGCCTGCATCAGCCAACTCTCTTGATAGCACCACATGACCGTCCAGAATCGCTCTGGCAGCATCAGCAATGGGATCCTGTTGATCGTCGCCTTCTGCTAATACGGTGTAAAATGCCGTAATAGAGCCACCGCCTTTTTCAGCGTTGCCGGCACGTTCAACCAATTGCGGTAGCTTGGCAAAAACAGAAGGCGGATACCCTTTAGTAGCGGGCGGCTCTCCAATGGCCAATGCAATTTCTCGTTGCGCCTGACAAAAACGGGTTAAGGAATCCATAAGCAGCAGTACATTTTTACCCTGATCGCGAAAGTACTCGGCAATACTGGTGGCCACCATAGCACCCTGCAGCCGCATTAAAGGTGAATTATCCGCAGGAACCGCAACCACTACCGCACGCTCACGCCCTTTCTCACCCAAAATATGATCAATAAATTCTTGAACCTCTCTACCCCGCTCACCAATCAGGCCAACCACTATGACATCGGCCGAAGTAAACCGCGTCATCATTCCCAGTAAAACCGATTTACCGACACCACTGCCCGCAAACAACCCCATACGTTGACCACGGCCCACCGTTAGCAATGAATTAATAGCCGCAACACCAACATCGAGAGGTTCATCTATCGGATGTCGGGTCAGAGGGTTAATGGGTCTGCCCTGCAACGGGTATTTATTACCTGTGTATAGAGTTCCCTGTTGATCAAGCGGTGCGCCATAACCGTCTAAAACACGCCCTAAAAGTTCATCGCCAACGTTTACGTTAGCGGTACTTCCAGTGGGTATAACACTGGCACCCGGACCAAGGCCCTGAATATCGCCTGTGGGCATCAGATATATTTTGTCTTCAGAAAAACCGACCACTTCAGCTGGCTCTTTTTCACCACGATTGGTGGTAATTAAACAGCGCTCTCCAATATTCACCTGACAACCTACCGCCTCTAACGTCATACCAACCATACGCGTTAACTTACCTTCAACGGCAAGACCCGGCGCTGTCGACAAACGTTGTTTGAATTGACTGATATTATCGGCCAGTTGAAACTCAGGTTTGGGTGTCATCTTTTGCTACTCGTTGATCGCCAAAAACATGGGTAAAAATATCGGCGATGCGTTTTTCAATAGTGGCGTCTATGTTTGAAACATCGGTGGACACCGAACAACCACCGCGTGAAATGGAAGGATCATCAGTAATTGTCCAGCCCGACTGTCGTTCACCATCCACCGAAAATATTTTACGAATTAAATTGGCATCTTCCGGATGCATTTTAACGGTAACTTGGCGGCCTGATGATGGCAGTAATTTTATTGCTTCACGTATCACCGCAATAATTTGATCGGGATTTTGCTTTACTTCACGGCGAATGATCTGCCGCGTAACCATCGACGCTAATTCCGCTAATTCTTCGGTTATTTTTTCCTGTTCTCGTTCAAACGGCTTTTCCATTTGATGCATTAACGCATCAAACTCTTGTTTCATTTTAGTCAGTTCTGCTTGCGCTTGTTGCAAGCCGGCCTCATAACCATCCTGCTTACCTTCATCAAATGCAGCTTGTCGTATTGCGGCAATTTCTTGAGCAGTTGGCGGCTTAGGTACGCCTTTATTTTGTTGTGAGCGAGTGCCTGGTGATTGGCCTGAATCAAACGAAGGTAACTCCCAACGTTTGGAACTTAAGGCGCCTTCTTGCTCACTCATTACTTCCAATTCCTCTACAGCCATGGATTTACTTGTATCCTGTTCCTGATCAGCGGACTCATCTTGCGCGGTCTCTGTCTGCTTCGACTTATCAGAACTTTTAGACCTGTTATCTTGTCCCGGTTTCTCAGATGACTGTGGGTTATCAGTGTTTGTCATAATATTAAATCATGTCCTCACCGACACCGCCCAGTACAATTTCACCGGCATCCGCCATACGACGCGCTACGGTTAAAATTTCTTTCTGAGAGTTTTCTACTTCACTTACTTTAACCGGCCCCATAGCCTCTAAGTCATCTTTCATTAATTCAGCGGCACGTTTTGACATGTTATTGAATATTTTTTCTTTAATGGCTTCATCAGAGCCTTTCAATGCCAATACAAGTGTATCGGTAGAGATTTCTCTGAGCAGTGCTTGAATGCCTCGGTCATCAACGTCAGCCAGATTATCAAACACAAACATCATATCTTGAATTTGTTGACCTAAATCTTCATCAACTTCTTTAATGTTTTCGATCAACAATCCTTCAACACTGGTATCGAGGAAGTTCATAATATCCGCAACTTTTTTGACTCCACCCATTTGCGCGGCTTTCGATGATGAACTGCCTGAGAACTGTTTTTCCATAATGCTGTTAAGTTCTTGTAAGGCATTCGGTTGCACTGCTTCAAGTGCGGAAATTCGTAGTGCCAGATCAAGTCGTGTTTTTTCTGGAAACAACCCCATAATTTCTGCGCTTTGATCCGGATCAAGATAGGATAAAACAATCGATTGAATTTGCGGGTGTTCAAATCGAATAATATCGGCAACCGCTCGTGGATCCATCCATTTAAGCGTATCAAGTCCTTTGGTGTTGGCGCCTAGTAAAATACGATCAATTAATGCGCCGGCTTTATCTTCACCCAAAGCATTTTTTAATGTGTTACGAATATAGTCTTCGGTGCCGATTCCGATGCCGGTTTGATCTTCAACTTTTTCCAGAAATTCATCGAGTACCACTTCTACCGATTCTTTTTCTACATTTTTAAGCGACGCCATAGCAAGTCCAATTTTTTGAACTTCTTTTGGTCCCATATGTTTAAGCACTTGAGCCGCATTTTCTTCACCCAGCGACAACAAAAGTACAGCGGCCTTTTCGGTGCCACTGTACGTCAGTTTTGTCTTTTTTTCTTTTTCAGGTTTGTCGTCACTCATCTTCTTCTACCCAGTTTTTCACTAACTGTGCCACCATGGTTGGATCTTGCCCGGCAACACCTTTGGCCTTTTCACTCTTTGGTGAACCAGCAATTTGAGGGCCTGGTAACTCTAATGCGGGATCACTGCCTAAGCTTAACGTATCCGCTCCCATCTCGCCCATATTAAAGTCATCTTCCTGACGGGTCCCTACGGGAACATCGGGTTGTTTGGTTAACTTACTCATTAATGGTTTAAGCAAGCCGAATATTAAAACTAATCCTAATAACAAAGCGGTTACCGGTTTCCATAGTGCCTGAAACAAAGGTTGTTCATAAAAAGCTAATGGCGCTGGCGTTGGTAACGCTTCAGGTCGTACAAAGTTAAAACTTTCGACTTCTACTTGATCGCCTCTATTTGGATTATAGCCAATAGCACCACGAATCAATCGGGTAATGTTGGTGATTTGATCGTTCGACATAGGTACTTGTGTTGTTGGGTCTTGTGGATTGTCAATGTAATCAAGCCCGACAGAAACACTAACCTTTCGAATCACCCCTACCTGCTGTTTAATATGACTGATGGTGGTATCCAAATCGTAATTACGTTCCGCTTCAACGCGACGATTCACCGGCGTTTGTGTTTCAGCAGTTGCATTATCGGCCTGATTACCCGCATCTTGCTGTAATGTTTCAGGAATATTGGCTGCTGCCGGTGGTTGATTGCTCAGTGCGCCTGGTATTCCTGAAGCGCCAGCGGTAGCGGATTGATCTTCCATGGTGCGCTCACTTCGAACGGCGGGCAATTCAGGATTAAACACTTGTTGAGTCTGTTCGGTTTTAGTGAAATCCATATCAACATTAACTTGTACTGTGTAATTGCCTTCACCAACGATGGGTAATAATATTTGCTCAATTTTGTCGCGATAATCTGCTTGCTGTTCGCGCGTTAACTTTATTTCACGATTGGTTTCACGCTCTTGTTGACTCTGACTGCCAGAATGCAACAGTCGCCCTAATTGATCAGTCACCGTAACACGTTCAGCTTCAAGATTGGCAACACTGCCAGTAACCAAATCAACAATAGCCCTAACCTGTTCTTCATCAAGTTGACGATTGCCGTATAAATTTAATAATACCGAAGCACGAGGTTTGCGCTTGTGTTTTAAAAATGCGGTTTCTTTGGGTAAAGCCAAATGAACTTTAGCGGCTCTTATACCGTTAAAGTCGCCAATGGTTTTTGCCAACTGTAATTCTTGACTGCGTTTTAATCGCGCTTTTTCTAATCGTTGTGATACGCCAAAACCGGTTTCTTTATTCAGGTATTGATCGGTTTGTGCATTTAAATTAACGCCTTGTCCAGCCAGTTCCATTTTAATGCGTTGGTAACGATCTTGAGGCACTAATATCATGCCATTACCGTCGAGCTTATATTTCACATTACTCTGATCAAGATAACTCACAACATCCAGTGAACTGCCAGCATCAAGATTACCCAGAGGCCGCATATCTGGCTCTGAACCCCATAAAACAATAAACACACCAAGAGCGACACTGGCCGCCAGGCCGATCATAATGCCCAGCTGTTTAAATACGCCAAGATTATTCATGCCCGGTAAAATATTTGGCGCAGCGCTCACATTGGACAGCTCTGTTGATGTTGCTTCAGCCACTTTTATTCTCCAATAAAACTAAATTATTCAGGAATATGACATGCCTAAATGGGCATATTCATAATGTCCTGATAAGCACTGACCACACGATTTCTAACCTGTACGGCAGCATCAAACGCAACACTTGCTTTTTGCGACGCAATCATTGCTTTAACAAGACTGACACCACCATCACCAGATTCAATAGAATTTGCAGCTTGTGCAGAAGCCATTTGATGTTGGTTAATTGTTTTTAATGCATCACCAAGCGCATTGGTAAAGTCAGCATTACCACTGGCAGCAACTTGTTGTGTTTGTGGGTTTTGAGCTGCAGCACTTAACTGCCTCATTTGCGACAATATTTGATCGGGTGTTATTTGAGTCATATTAATTTACCTTTCACTAATTTAAGCGGGCATTTCGTAGCCCAGCTCTCGCATTTTGGCTAATTTGTATCGAAGTGTTCGGGGGCTAATGCCCAGTTCTTCTGCAACCTGTTTTTTCTTTCCATTGCACTGCTTTAACGCATCAATAATAATTTGATATTCGTGCTGTCTAACACCTGCACCAAGCGCAGAAACATTATCGTCTTCGATCTCTTGTGTAGTTGAGTCAATAATTTCATGGGTGGTTTCAAACATCAGGTGTTCTGAGTCAACTTCTACACCACCGGATAAAATTAGACAGCGCTGCACCACGTTATCCAGCTCTCGTACGTTGCCTGGCCAGTTATAGCTGAGTAATTTTGATTTCGCATCACTGCTTATCGATGGAACATCAAGATTGTTTTGACGGGCGTATTTTTCTAACAAAAATTCTGCCAGCGGTATAATGTCTCGGGTTCGCTCCGATAAAGCTAAACAGGTCATTGGGAAAACATTTAAACGGAAATATAAGTCTTCACGAAATCGTTTTTCCTGGACTTCTTTTTTCAAATCTCGATTGGTTGTTGCGATCACTCGTACGTTTAACGGGATCATCTTGCGACTGCCGAGCCGCTCCACTTCACGCTCTTGCAACACCCGTAACAGTTTAGCTTGCAAAGACAAATCCATTTCTGATATTTCATCCAGCAAAATAGTGCCATTTTGGGCTTGTTCGAATTTACCAGGACAAGACTGATAAGCGCCTGTAAATGCCCCTTTCTCGTAACCAAACAAAGTTGCTTCTAACATATTCTCCGGTATGGCGGCACAATTTAATGCAACAAATGGCTGTTCACTACGACTTGAATGACTATGAATATAGTTCGCCATAACTTCTTTACCCGAACCGCTTGGCCCATTGAGTAATACCGTTGAGTCGGTGGCCGCGATACGTTTGGCTAACTGATAAAGTTGCTGACTTTTATCATCTGCAATAATCGGTAACTTTTCATTTAACTCAGTGTGCTTGTAGCGCTCTAAAATTTCTAACAATATTGTTGGTTTAAACGGCTTTTGAATAAACTCACTGGCGCCTTCCTGCATGGCCGAAACAGCCATGTCGATTGTTCCGTAAGCCGTCATAAATATAAACGGCGTATTCATATCTTTGCCACGGACAAATTTCAAAAACTCTTTCCCATTTCGCTCACCCAGATTAACATCACTGACGACTATATCCGGTTGTGACGATGACCATTTAACAATGGCCGAATCTATGTCTTCTGCTTCATCAACCTGATAGCCGGATAACTCAAGTGTGTCGGTAAGGGCTTCTCTTAATGTTTGATCGTCTTCCAGTACTAATACTCGATTAGTGTTCATGATGACTGCCTTCTACTGCATTTAAGGTTATTGCTCGATAAAGTATTAACGTAATATCTGTCCCTTTGCCTATTTCAGACTGAATATTTAATTCTCCCTGATGCGCTTTTACCGCGCCATGAACAACCGCAAGACCAAGACCGGTGCCTCCTGACTTTGTGGTGTAGAAAGGATCGAGTATTTTATCGATTTTTTTCTGTTCGATTCCCTCTCCATTGTCGGAGACTTTAAACATAATAAGGTTGTCTTGCGTTGTAATTGATAGCGATACTTCTGCTAACTCATTTTTTTCACAAGCCTGAAACCCATTGTCGATAATATTGGATAAAGCACTTAATACGGCGTCTAAATTGAGCTCCACATTAAATGTATGCTTGGTATCATTATTGATTATTAACTCAGGATAATGATCGGTCGCATGTTGACTAACAGCCTGTGAAATTTCGGAGCAAGGTTTAATAGACTTTTGTAATCCGCCGGATCGGGCAAACTGCAACATATCGTTAATATGTCTATCAAGGTGTGTTAAACAACTCACCAGCTTCTCTGAGAATTTCTTTTGCTTATCCTTTCCCATATTGGTGTTCGATAAACCGTCTGCGTAAATCAACGCTGACGATAGAGGCGTTCTTATCTGATGCGCCAGTGACGCCATCATCTTACCCATGCTGGATAAGCGTTTATCCTGATTAACCTTGTCCTGTAACTTACGGGTTTCAGTGAGATCCGTAAGCACAATCAACTGACCAGGTTCGTAATCCAGTGAACGGGTTTCAATATGCACCCGGCGACCATCTTTCAGCGACACTTCATGACCATCGTCGAGTCGTGGTGCAAAACTGCGCTGAATAATTGCTATCCATTTCTCGCCAAGCAATGGCCGGCCTAATAAATCGACGGATACTGCATTGCAATCTTGCACATAACCGTGCTCATCAATCACAACAACACCCGCGGGTAAAATCGACAGCAGGCTTTGTAAACGTGAAGCCGCTTTTTCTTTTTCAATAAGTTGGTGCTGTTTATTACTGACTTCGCGCGCTAATTTATCGGCCAGTGACTCCACCTGATCTTCAAGATCCTGATAAGAATGGACAAAGTTTTCCGATAGCCGGTTAAACTGCTGAAATGCTTGCTGCAAATGTTCAATGTTCAAATCATTCGCCTCTGCATGGCTTGCGGTTGTCTGGTTTATAGATTTGCTGGATGAGTTACCTTTAGAAAATATCGACGTGCCGGAAGTCACCGATGTTTCATCGGTTGACGTTTTAATACGTTGAGGGTTTGGCATCGTTTACTGTCTCCTGCTTGCGGTAACCAAAGCGTTGATGGCTTAGCAGCAAATAGCGTGCCTATTTTAATTTATTGTTTTATTTCAATAAGATATGTAGCATTAAAATTTTCTAAAACAGCTGCAGTCAATTTTCTGGCGTTTAACTGTCGATAAAAAACAAGACTTAGGGAGGTGATTGTTATGGGTATTATTTGGGTAATATATTATTGGTAAATATCTGGATAACCTTTGGGTGATAAATCGAGAGGTCGGCGCAACAAAAACTCAATTATCGGTTCTAAGCCAACAAAGGATCGTTATTGATATGTATTAGAGAGTTTCAAACAACCAGCGGTATTAAAAATAAGCAACCCTAACCCGATATATCGTCAGTACGGGAAATATCGTACTTTTTCATCTTTTCTACCAGTGTTGTTCTGCGCATACCCAGTCGGTTGGCGGCTTTGGCAACCACCCAGTCGTCACGGTCGAGTGCCTGTTTGATGTATTCAATTTCAAGCTTTGCCATAAACTCTTTAAGGTTAAGTCCTTCTTCTGGCAACTCCAACTCAGCGCTCTGCTCACCTGCTGGGCTTTGATTTTCTGCCGACGAAACATCAAATTCAGCGGCTACCCGTGGCTGACTTTCAATCTGCTGTTTTAGTTTTGGCGCTTCGTAAGGTGTCAGACCATCAAGGTACTGATACTTGGTGGGCAGTTCATTGACATCCACCACACCGTACGGAAACAAGATGCACAGTCGTTCCACCAAATTCGCCAGTTCTCTTACATTACCTGGCCAGTCATGCCGCATCAGTGATGCCATGGCATTGGCGCTGAATCGCACCGAGTCTCGACCGTGTTTTTCCAGCCGAGTGGTTAATTCGTTAATTAACAGCGGAATATCATCGGCACGTTCGCGCAGAGCCGGCATCTCGATGGGAAAAACGTTTAGCCGGTAATACAGATCTTCGCGAAAGTTTCCTTCTGATACTTCGTGCTCCAGCTGACGATGGGTTGCGGCGACTATTCTTACATTGGCCTGAATGGTTTTATTGCCACCGACGCGTTCAAAGCACTTTTCCTGCAGCACGCGCAATATTTTAACTTGCATCGAAAGTGGCATATCGCCAATTTCGTCGAGAAACAAGGTTCCGCCCTGAGCAAGTTCAAATCGCCCCTGTCTGGCAGACAGCGCACCAGTAAAAGCGCCCTTTTCATGGCCGAATAATTCGGACTCTAACAGTTCGCCAGGGATCGCCCCACAATTGACCGGAATAAATGGCTTATCCGAGCGATCGGACAAATAGTGGATATTTCGGGCTGCGACTTCTTTTCCGGTTCCGGATTCACCCAGAATCAAAACATTAGCGTCACTGTTGGCTACTTGTGAGATAAGTGTGCGAACATCTTGTACCGCATCGCTGGCACCAACCATGCTTCTAAATAACTCAAGCGGTTGATTGCCCTGCTGAATAATGTGCTGATTACCGTGACATTCCTGACAGGCGTGCATCACTTCCAGTAAATCATTGTATTTTGGTGGGGTATCGATTCGCCCTACAATTTGGCAGGCCAGAGCATCACTCATATCACCAGTGTAGGAAACATCGCCAATCATCAGTAACGGCAGGCTTTTCGAGTATTGCTGAATTTCAGCAACCAGATCCGACAATTTATCGTAGTTATCCAGCTGGCCAATCGCAACGGTAAGAAATTCTGACGGTGACGTCAGTATGTTTTGCCAGTTTTTTGAATCCGATATCAGGCAGTCTTCACCGATAAAATCGAGGATCACTTTAATATCGTGCCCTCGCTTGGCATCGTCATCGATCACAAGTACTTTTAATTCGGATAACACCGCAAACCCCTGAGTAAAAAAACTGCTCTATTTTTAACCAATTGGATCGGCTAAAAGTTTTTTAAAATGAATAACCTATGATAATAAATAGAAGCTGATTTGTAATCTGTCAATTTTTTGTCAATTAATTCTAATGTAAATTACATCACTATCAACATTCAACTTAACTGATGATATTTGGCAATCGATAATATTTCGTAAACGACCATATTTCGCAAACGATAATATTTGGTAAAAGACTATTCTGCACAAGTTACTGTAATTGACGTATAGCAACATTACGGCACTGGTAATGGCCACAAACAACTATTGATTTAATTGAAACAGAGCTTCAGCAAGTTTCCAGTCAGATTCATCATCAATATCCTGTGAATGCTCTGGTGCCATAATATACGGGTAACACGGCGCTGTATAAAAACTTTTACTTGCTCTAAATCGTGAAATGTTTGAAATATAGATAGCACCATTGGGAACAAAACTAGACTGATAATCTTGAGAACGTTTACCGTTAAATAATGACTCAGGAATGTTCAGGTCGCCTTGCTGTTTGACTGTTAAACACCACTGGGGTGGAAAAGAAATAGGCGTCACTGAAACCAGATTGTTATGCTGTTGTTGTTCAAAACAGTCTATTGCTTCGGTTATGTGCAGCTCACTTCTCAGAGGGCTGGTGGGCTGCAATAGGATAATGTTCTGCTCCTTGCTCAGTTGAGCTTCGTCTATAACATGACTAATCACCTCTGCCATACCTGCTGTATCCGATGCTAAATTATCAGGTCGCGTTAAAAATAACAGCCTGTCCAGATTTTTAGTTAAATTGGACTCGCTATTATTATGCTCTCCTTCGCGCAATTGATCACATAACGTTTTAACGTCTGGATGATCGCTGGTAATAATTATCTGGCTGATAGCTTTTGTATTTAACGCAGCTATAATTGTCCACTCAATTAACGGCCTACCTGAAAACAGACGCATATTTTTGTTCGGAATTCTTTTGCTTCCGGAGCGAGCAGGTATGATTGCAATATAAGACAAACTTAATTCCCTTTTATAATATCGTCTTGTGCTTTCTCAAAGTCAGGCATTTTCCCAATATCCAGCCAGTACTCATGTATAGGAAACATGGATACCTGTTTATTACGCTTAATATATTGTTGAATTAAATCCGGCATATCTTGTTTTTTGTTGGCTTCAATTTTTGAAAACACATCGGGAGACAGAACATAAATACCAGCATTAATAAAAAATTGTTTTGTCGGCTTTTCTACAATACTGGTGATAATTTCACCATCGGTTTCTATTACACCATAAGGAACTTTAATACCATAACTGGAGACACACATCGTTGCCACAGCGCCCTTTTTCTCATGAAAGCTTAATAACTCATCAAAGTTTACCTTTGTTAGTAGATCACCATTCATCATAATCAAAGGTAGTTGCGGTGTAGTGTCGGGTAATAACCCTAAAGCACCTGCCGTACCAAGAGGCTCATTTTCATGAACATAATGTATTTCTATCCCCCAGGCGCTACCGTCACCGAAGTAGTCTTTAATTTGATCAGCAAGATAGTGGGTTGAAATATAAAATTTATAGAAACCATATTCTATAAAGCTTTCTATAATGGTTTCTAAAATTGGTTTACTACCAACTTTGAGTAAAGGTTTAGGGCAATCGTCTGTTAATGGTTTTAAACGTGTACCAAACCCTCCAGCCATTAAAAACACTGGATTACTGCGTTTGGGAGTTTTCATTAATTGCTCAAGTACAACCAGGCCGACAACTTTGTGGTCATCAACTACAGGCAAATGAAGCAAATTTTTTCGAGCCATTAGCGTTAATATTTTTTGTGTAGAATCTGCAGGCGTACAGTAAACGGGATTACTGTTCATGACTTTTGTAACCGACTCATCCAGATCGATGTAATTAAGCAAGCCACGTCGAATATCTCCGTCGGTAACAATACCCAGTAACTTATACTCATTATCGGTGACCAATGCAGCGCGAATGGCCGATCGATCAATAGCGCCAATCACATCACGGATAGAATCCGTTGAAGAGACACAAGCCGACTTCCAACGATCATCTTGAAACGACATATTCACTCTCTTAAGGTTATCCTGATTAATGGAGTTATAATGTATATTTTATTCTGTATTTTGGGTCTTAAAATGTATTACAGCAATTATTTAAGTATTGCCTTTTCTGCGACATCCGACTTAACCGTAACGCCAGCCCCAATAATGGCACCTGTACCAATGGTTATACCCTGCAAAATAACAGCGCCAGTACCTATAAAAACATGATCTTTAACAACCGTATCACCACAAATAATACTGCCTGGAGCGATATGACAATGTGCACCTATGGAAACATGGTGCTCTACTACTGCTCGTGTATTGATAATGGTGTTTTGGTTAATATCACAGCCAATTTGCAGACACGCTCCTGCCATTACCTGTACGCCCTCAGAAAGATTAGCATAATGGCTAACAATCGCACTGGGATGAATAAGTGTAGTAAATGATGCCCCCTTCGACTTATATTCTTGATAAAGTCTATAACGCAAGGAATTGCGAGGCAAAAACCCACAGCCATTAATAAAGCCAATGGAATCATTTGAATTAATTAAAGCGAGGCCACTTTGATCATTTCCCAAGCTGACCAGATTCAAAGGTTGCCAATATGAACCCGCTTCAATATCAGGAGTAATAACACCTAAAAGATTTTTATTTTGCTGATTTTTTACCAGCACATCGAAGCAGACGGCGGCATGACCGCCTGCGCCGATCATGACAAGTGGCGAATTAATCAATTAACTCATCCTTGGTAAAAGGACGTGATGCAGTACGCCCCAGGTAATCCCAGTAATACACGGGTGAAACACCACTACCAGGGCGCTTTATCGTCAGGTTATGTTCAGAAAATTGCTCACCTTTTGCAATTGATGTTGCTGCCACAAGACTTTTTCGAGCTGCAACCTTGTTCTTGAGCTCAACGGGCGCCGGTGTTTTTACTGAACTTCCCAAAGACAAAACACAATCTCTAACCGAACTGATCATGACTTTTAACTCATCTGGCTCAAGACTGGCTTTATGATCCGGTCCTTGTTGAGTTTTATCCAGTGTAAAATGCTTTTCAATTATACTGGCACCTAAAGCGGTAGCCGCCACAGGAACCGTAGTACCCTTGGTATGATCCGAATAGCCATAAGACAAACCAAAGCATTGACCTAGTGATCTCATGGCATTCAAATTAATACTGGTTAATGGTGCTGGATATTCAGTTGTGCAATGTAAAATCGTTACCTTTTCACTCAAGCATGAGCGAGCTTCTGGCAATGAGTAATAATGTTCGATACGGTTGCTATCTGGCTTTTCACTTTTAGGCGCTAACAACCCAAAAGTTATAACTTTAAGAGCATTCTCAATATCCGCAAGTGACGCCATTCCGGTTGAAACAATTAATGGCAAACCTGCTCTTGCATGTTGTAATACAAAGGGTGCATTGGTAATTTCACCGGAAGGTATTTTCAACCGTTTCATTTGAGTGTTTTCAAGCAAAAAAGTAAGGCTGTTCGTATCAAATGCCGTACATAAAAACTCGATATCTTTTAACTGACAATAATTTGATAACTCTATAAAATCTTCATAAGACAGTTCAAGGGACAATAACATATCATGCTGTGAACTGTGTTTATCACCAGCATGCTGGTATTGAGCTTTTTCCGCATCGAGTGTCACTAAAGAATTGGCTCTAAAACATTGAAACTTTACTATATCCGCTCCCGATAACTTTGCAGCATCAACCAATTGCTTTGCCAGCTTAAGAGAGCCATTATGATTAACACCGGCTTCTGCAATAATTTTCATCCACTCACCTTCCCATTAGAGCCTTTATCTTCACTATCTGCCTGAACTTTATTAGTCGATGCAACGACACTTGTTTCAATATTATTAGTTTCAACGGTTTTATTGTTATTGTTTTTCAAGGTACTTGTCGGCAACTCAGCTTTGGTTAAGCTATTATCCGGTAAGTCAAAGAACCGGTGATTTATCCTGCTGTAATCATAGTTACTTAGAGTGGAAGCAATGAACTCTGACGGCGATGTATATAGAGAATAAGGATTTTCTACACTTTTTACTGACTCCCTAAACGTTTTATTCAGCGCTTGCTCAATTGCTTTGCTAATAGCTTCGTAACTGGTAGTAACATTAATGACCGACTTAGCGCATACACGCCCTTTTTGTCGTCCACCTACATTAATAGTAGGTACATGCAATGATGGTATTTCAATTAAGCCGCTGGAAGAATTTCCAATAACAAACAGACAACGTTTAGCCAATGATAAGTAACGCTTTCGACCAAAAGAATGCTCCGCTATAATTCGGCCGGGGTATTGATGCTGCCAATTATTAATGACGGATACAATGGAATCACGTCCTGAGTCAGCATTAGGATAAGAAATAAGTATTTTCGCACTCGTCTTGCTTAAACAAGCTTCCAACAAGTTCTCAAGAACAGAACAGTCCGATATCTCACCATAAAACTCAGGCTGGTAAGTCATCATGATTAGTTCATCATTTTTAGTGATTGAATACTTTTCAAAGTCATCGGACAAATCGAAACAGGCATCCTGTGAAATATTTTCTAACCCGAGTGCTCCAGATAGGTATACCGTTTCAGGTGGTTGCCCCATTTGTATAACACGCTGTTGATATGTACTGGTTGATACAAAATGGAGCGATGACATTTTGGTAATGCAATGACGTAAAGCATCGTCGAGAGCACCTTCAGTAAGCTCACCACCATGAATATGCACAATGGGTATTTTAAGCATTAGTGCTGATACTGCTGCAGCAAAAATTTCAAAACGATCGCCAAGAAGAATTATCGCATCTGGCTTTAGAGAAACAAAACACTCGGAATACTTCAATAACGCTTCTGATGTTGAAGCTATGGTATCCGTTGTTTTTTGCCCGTTCATATCAAACTTAACCTTGTGAATATCGGTAAATCCGTCACTAATAATTTCAGATACTGTTTGGCCAAACGATGGAAGCAAATGTGTGCCAGAAACAATCAGATGAAAATCGATCGCTTCAATTGATGTTAATTGTTTAGCCAGAGGTTTTAACAATCCCCAGTCCGCACGTGTTGATGTTACCATGGCTAACGTTGTCAAATCAGATACCGTCATATCAGTTACCACTCATAAACTCGGGTAGCTTTGGCAAGTTTAACTGCTCATTTATTACAGCAGAGCTTGGTAGATTTACCAGTCTTGATGCCAGATCCGAAGTCACAGTCAAGTCATCTCTATCCGCGTGCTTAAACATTGGCAAGCTATGCATAGGTTGCCATGCCGGTCGCAACATAATATTTTGTTCTGAAGCTAACTCAATTAAATTTTTTACTTTTGAAGCTTGTTCAACAATGACAGCATTTAACCAGTGATTTGATTGACAATATTTTACCGGCTCAATGAGTGACATTGGTTTTGATCGGAATTTTGTATTAAAAAAGTCATGATATGACTTAAATACTCTTCGCTTACTGGCTAATAAAGCATCTAGTTTATCAAGCTGCGCACAACCCAATGCAGCATTTAGGTTTGGCATTCGGTAATTAAAACCAATTTGATCATGGCTGTACTGATAGGGATGAGGAACCTTCGCCGTTGTCGATAAATGACGGACAGACTCTGCTAATGACTTATCATTAAATAATAGAGCTCCGCCTCCACCAGTGGTTATTACTTTATTACCATTAAAACTGACAACCCCTATATCACCAAAAGTGCCCAGATGCTGTTGTTTATAGTAACTGCCCATAGCTTCAGCCGCATCTTCAATAAGTGGAAGCTGAAACTCTCGGCATAAGCTTGCAATATTCTCAATCTCACAGCTATTACCAAAGGTATGCATAGGTAAACATGCCGCAACCCGACGACCCGTTGTACGATTAATAAGACCCTTACTGGTGTTCTTGCATTTATTTTCAAGCCAATGTTTCAGTGATGAATAACTCATACCGAGTGTGTGATTATCGACATCGATGAAAACAGGAGACGCTCCACAATAGGCGATACTGTTTGCCGTTGCGACAAAGGTTAAGGATTGTGTAATCACTTCATCTTCGTGGGATACACCCACCGCTTTTAGCGCAAGATGCAATGCAGAAGTACCGTTAACCACAGCAACAGTTTCTTTAGCACCTGTAATAGAAGACAGTTTTTTCTCGAATTGTGTAACGTATTGACCTACCGATGACACAAAACCGGAGTCGATAACATCGTTAAGATAAAGTTTATCATGTTCAGTAAGTATTGGTTCGTGTAAAACAATACTGGACTGATTAGCATAAATTGATTTGATTAAATCAAACAGCTCATCATACATTGTAAATCGTCGACTTATATTTTTTTAAGTTCTCAGGATCGCTGAACCACTGTATGGTTTCGTTTAAACCTTTTTTTATATCGTAGTCTGGCTCATAACCACACAGCTTTTTAATAAGCGAATTATCGCATTTCAAGCGAAACACTTCTGAGTCCTTAGGTCTCAGACGAGCCGGGTCAATACGAAACTCCACATCGCTATCCATTATTTTTTTAATTAACTCTAATGTGTCTTGCATAGAAATTTCTGTATTGGATCCTATATTGATCGTTTTGCCTATCGCTTCTTTGGAATCACCTAAGGCCACAAATCCGCGACAAGTATCTTTTACAAAATTAAAATCGCGCGTTGGCGACAAGTCCCCTAACTCTATTGTTTTCACACCCTGATTAATCTGTGTAATTATAGTTGGTATAATGGCACGAGCTGACTGACGAGGGCCATAAGTATTAAATGGCCGAGCGATCGTTACAGGTAATCCAAAGGTATAATAAAAACTCATCGCCATAGCATCAGCAGAAATTTTTGATGCCGAATAAGGTGACTGTGGCTGCATAGGGTGATTTTCATCAATGGGTACATACTGAGCCGTACCATATACTTCACTGGTTGAAGTATGAATAAATCGCTTTACTTTATGATTTTTGGCTGCCTGACATAGGTTGAGCGTCCCTTTAACATTAGTGTCAACGTAGCTGTCTGGGGCAACATAGGAGTAAGGTATCGCTATTAAAGCCGCTAAGTGATAAATAGAACTAACATTTTCACAGAGTGATTGACAAAAATGAGGATCACGAATATCACCGCTAACCACTTCCAGTTTTTCAGACTCTGGAATATCTTCAAGCCATCCCCAATGATTGAATGAATTATAGAAACTTAAGGCTCTGACTTCATGCCCCATCTTAAGTAATAATTCTACCAAGTGAGATCCTATAAACCCATCTGCACCGGTAACCAGTATTCGATCAGACATTTTTGTGCTCTTTTAAATGCTCATTAAGGCGATTAGAAATTAAATCCATGGACTCAGCAACACTTTTTCCTACAGACCAAATCATATCCACATCTGGAAACATCGGGTTTGAGTCACAGCCATACATTTTTGCCGCAAGCTCGGTATGCGCATAGGAATAGCACAAAGTTCGCTTGCCAATCGCGCCACATAAGTCATATACAGCGGTTGGGGCAGTAAATACAAGGTCAAGATTTTTAATTAACGCTGCCAGATTGTCCTGATCATCTTTAAGATCAATGTCTTCAAAGTGAACAAACTTATCACCTAAAGTTTGAGTTAATAGGTCCAACTCTTGTTTAGTAAAGCTATATTGTAAGTTCACCAAAGTGACATCTTTGTCTTTAAATAATGAAATGATGTCTGACACGTCTAAATAATAGCCTTTACGGGATCGATTCATAAGACCGCTACGCCATGCAATACCAACGACAGATTTGCCTCTATAGGGTTTAAGACGTTCACTCCATTGGTTAAATAAATCTGTATCGACCGTTAGAAAGCCTTTTTCAGTATATTTTTTATTTTTATAAGCTTCGGTAATTTTAGTGTGATAAATAATCCCTAAGCTTTTTTGTAATATTTGATAATCGAATCGTTCAAAATGTTCAGAATTGATATAGTCATCACTAAAGGTAACATAATTAAATTTGGGAAAACTTCGCTTAAGCAATGGTATCAACCGTTCATCAACTTGAACTGTGGCGTCGACATTTTCGTTTTGCAGCAAGTTAAAATACCAGGCCGTTTCAATTTGGTCACCTATACCCTGCTCTTTTCTTAATAAGATTTTTTTACCGGACAAACTTTCACCAGACCAGTTTAACTGACTGTACTTGTAAGCCATATTCGAAAATCGATTATTTGAGACCTTAAATCCTTTTTCAAGCTCTCCCTTTGCAATATAGATCAAACCCAAATTTATACTTGATTGCGCAGCGTCAGACTTTCTTGCAATAATATCTTCATAAATAGGGATTGCTTTATCATACTCTCCACGAACCTGATATATATGCGCAATATTCATTTTTGCCGTATCGTCACCCGGGTTTTTAACTAAAGCTTTTTTATAATACCCGGTAGCCTTATCAAACTCTGATACTGCGCCATAATAAAAACCAAGATAAAACAGTGACTGAGGCGCTTTTCTTTGCAGCCAAACGGCTTTGGCCAGATAATGACGAAGTTTTTTCTGGTCACCCAATTCAAGATAGGTTTTAAACAATGCGACATTTAACTCATAATGAGTATCGTCAATTTCCAGGCCCCTTCGATAAAGCTTTTCTGCTTTAATAAAGTTAAACGTGTAGTAATAGGCTTTGCCTAACTGATAGTAAAGTTCGGTGTGATTTGAATTGGCATAATAGGCTACCTGTAAAAACTTAAGTGCGTGCTGATATTCAGCTAATTCGTTAAAACAAGATCCCAGTAATATTAGGGCTTCCTGGTGAATATCATCGCCCGTTGACGCCTTTATTGCGTATTGGATGGCTAAAACATAGTCTTTTAATTTGTACAACAGCAATGCTTTTTGAAAATTGGCCTCAATATTGTCAGGATTTAACTGCAATAGATCGTCTGTAACCATTGATGCCTGAGCAAACATTCCCAAATTATCCAACAATGCAATTAATAAACAAAGGGAGTCCACATGATCAGGCTTAATTGAAAGCGCTTTTTTCAATGCATTCATGGCAAGCTCGGTATCTTCCAATTGAATAAAGCATTGCGCCAACTCAAAATAGTTATGGGCAGTATGCTGACGTCCTTTGTTTATTTTTTTTAAAATGGCCTGAGTGGTCTTCAATGCAGTTTTAAACTCAGGTCCATAACCCTGGCCGGTTGCAATAATTTGTTTAATGCCTTTTTCTATATTTTTTGTATTAATTATCTCAGTCATTGCACAATCCTGTTTATTGCCATTTCAGATAATGAGCATGCATCACTTTTACGACCAGCCTACCTTAATATTAATATCAATTGTTATAATTTTCATGGGTCTTTTTCAGAACGAACAAACCCTGCCTTCAGTGCCCTATGTTTAAACTGATCGTTTTATTAAACGACTGCCTACGCTAATTGCCAATAACAGTAAACTCATCCATTTAAATGGTTACTAAGGCAAATATTTACCGCTTTTGCGGCAGAGCTATTCCTGATTCCGGGGGAGATAAAATAAAGGGGCTAAATCTCTTTAGCCCCTACCGTACTACTGAAGGACACTGGTTCCAAGCCGTTCTCAGCGACTTAAAATAGCTAACCTTCTTGAAAACTTCCTACTTAATCGCTGTTCTCAGCAGCTTTAAGAGAAATTTTCACGACACTTTAAAAGTTGTTCTCAGCAACCTTTGTGTGCCACTTATATGCCTTTCACAAACTTAGACCTATCATGGGATTTGGTTAAATTTATGTCGGCAGTTTAAAGTAAGCATACAGCGTGCCAACTTTTCTCGTTTTACGTTTGCTAAAAAATTCGCAAATAATTTAAAGTCGACTTTTTCAGAGCCGATAACACTTTTGAATCGAAGTTCTCAGCTTTGATTTCCTCGCAATAGATATTCTCAGTATCTTTTGTTCGCAACTCTCCCTGTCAACATGGCGAGTTGCAAACGAAGGGATATTCTCAGTATTTCATCGTCGTCACCTTAAATGTGTTTAACAACAGCATAGATATGCTTTTATGGTTAATATCGGGAGTACGAGATGGGTAACGTCATACAAACAAACATTGCCTCACTAAACGCGCAGCGTAATTTATTTAATACAAACAATGACTTAAGAACAAGTTTTCAACGTCTATCATCTGGCTTTCGTATTAATAGTGCCAAAGATGATGCCTCTGGATTGATTATTTCCAATCAAATTTCCAAGCAGGTCAGTGGTCTTAATGTCGCAATCAGAAATGCTAATGATGGGATTTCACTGTCACAGGTTGCAGAAGGCGCCTTACAGGAAGCCACTAATATCCTTTTAAGAATGCGTGATCTATCTTTACAGTCTGTGAGTGGTAATACAACAGCTAGCGGCCGACAGGCGCTTAATGCCGAGTTTGAGCAACTCACTCTGGAAATTGGACGAATCGTCAGTGATACCACTTTTGCCGGTGCTGCGGTACTGTCTCAGGCAGGCGGTTACAGTGTTAACCTGCAAGTGGGTGCAGAAGCCAACTCAACCGATATAACAGTGACCATTGCCAACTTGAATCAGGCTGCCGGAACCGGCATTACCGTGTCAGCTGAAACCATCAGTACCGCACCGGGAGCCTCCCAGGCGATTACTGCCATTGATGCAGCCATAGATACCATAGACACGCTTAGGGGTGATTTGGGTGCGGTACAAAACCGTCTAACCTCCACCATTAACAATCTACAAAATATTATCGAAAACTCGTCGGCTGCCCGCTCGCGCATAAGAGATACCGACTTTGCTGTCGAAACGTCAAATCTGGCGAAAAATCAGGTGTTACAGCAAGCTGGTTTATCAATTTTGTCGCAAGCCAACGCATCCGGACAAGGAATCCTATCCTTATTACAGGGGTAGACTCATGAATATTTCACAAATCTAGGCCCTCTACCGTACGAAATACCCTTTAAAGGAGAAGTTTCTTCTCCTTTTTTTTCAATGGGTTAACATATTATTGATGAATTTATTCAATTCTTTTTAAAGTCAGCATTTCCATAGCCGATAGATACTCTGAGGCTAGCGTGTTCTCAGCACTGTTAGTCGTACTTTAATGTTCACACTTTGTAGCTAACTGTTCTCAGCAGTTCATCAAAGGTAACTGGAGATCTATCATGGGTAATGTAATTCAAACCAATATTTCGTCGTTAACGGCGCAACGTAACCTTTTCAAAACCAATAGTGACCTAAGCACAAACTTCCAACGTTTGTCTTCGGGTTTTCGTATCAACAGTGCAAAAGACGATGCTTCTGGCTTAATTATTTCTAACCAGTTAAGTAAGTCTGTAAGCGGCTTAAATGTTGCTATTCGTAATGCCAATGACGGTATTTCTGTGGCGCAAACCGCTGAGGGTGCTCTACAAGAAGTAACCAACATTGTATTACGTATGCGTGACCTGGCTTTACAGTCCGTATCAGGTAATACAACAGCCGACGGTCGTACTGCTTTAAACGCTGAGTTTTCCGATTTAGCGGAAGAAGTTAACCGTATCGTTGATGACACAACCTTTGCAGGAACCAACCTGTTTACCGGTTACTCGGTTGACATTCAGGTGGGTGCAGAAGTGGCTGATACAGATGTATCCTTCACCATTGCTGACCAGTCTGGTGCAATTGCTGCAACTTCTGGATTAGACGCCAGTGGTGAGACTATCTCTACTGCAGCTGGTGCTAGTGGCGCGGTTACGGCACTTGATGCGGCGTTAAGTACCATTGACTCTGTACGTGGTGACTTAGGTGCGGTTCAAAACCGTTTGTCTTCTACCATTTCTAACTTACAGAATGTTGTCGAAAACCAGTCGGCTGCACGATCTCGTATAAGAGATACTGACTTTGCCGCTGAAACCTCTCAGTTGGCTAAAAATCAGGTGCTACAGCAGGCGGGTTTATCGGTTCTGGCACAGGCAAACGCCAGTAGCCAGTCTGTACTTTCACTGCTTCAGTAGTTTGAATAACCACCTGATGAACACTTTAGTTCTAATAATCAGGTTCGATCGGATAATGGCTTTAACGCCATTATCCGTGGTTAATCAAGAGGTTTAGGGAAATGGCTACTATACAATCTATAGGCAGCTTTCAGCCGATTCGAGAGTCAGGCAATGGCAAAGATTTGCCAGAGACCTCCTTCACTCACAACACTACTGGTTCAGTTGCAGTTGAAAATGTGAAACAAACGAATCAAGTAGTAGCTCCACAACAACCAGAGGGTTCCGCGAAAGCGAAAGACGGACTGGGTGCAGAGGAGTTACAGCAACAACTGGAAAAGTTTGCTCAATCGGAACAAACCATTCGTCGAAGCCTACGCTTTAAAGTGGATACAGATACCGGTAGTACTATCATCAAGGTCATAGACCGAAAAACAGATGAAACCATTCGTCAAATTCCACCTGAAGAGTTGCTGACATTGTCGAAGCGACTGAAAGAACTCAATGAAGATATGTCAAAGGCCCAAGGTATTTTAATTCAAACCGAAGCCTAAATAGAGAAAGAGCCCTGCTCTTTCTCTTATTTTCACTATACTTAGCAGAATACATCGATGTGTTTTTAATCTATTAACAGCTCTTCTTAGATGCTAGAGGTTAGTATTTGAAATACTCAGATAGTAATAGCTTGTTAAGCAATATCTTGGCATAAGCATTGCTTAACCTAATCTAATAGACAGTTTAAATTACTGCTAATCACCTGTTTGTTAACGTAAATTTATAAACAGACAATATTTGTAAATAGACGATAACATGTAGTGTTTTCGATGAAAGCAACATATATCAACGTCAATTATTTCAGTGATAATTATCTCATTAAATCAGTAAAGTTGACGTTTTTTAAGCCGATATACTTAGTAGTACAAATTAGTCATTCATTTAATTATCAGGCACTTATTTTATGGGTTTAATTACATCAGCAGGGATTGGCTCAGGTATCGATGTTGAATCGATTATTTCAGCTATGCTGAAAGCCGAACGAGCCCCATTAGAATCCTCATTAAATCGTCAGGAAAGTAAAGCCAGTACAACACTGTCTGCGCTTGGCAGCTTAAAAAGCTCCTTGTCATCGCTGACCGATGCACTGGAAAACTTAGGTTCCAGCGATAAATTTCAAATTAACGAATTTACCAGTAGCGATGAAGAAGCCATCACAGGATCAGCTAACTCTTCGGCATCTTCCGGGACGTTTTCCGTATTAGTTGATACCTTGGCACAAGGATCAGAATTGCAGTCTGGTGCATTTACTTCATCTTCGGACACAGTTGGTAGTGGAACACTCACTTTAACTGCTGGTAGTGACACCTTTGATGTAACTATCGATGCAGCAGACACTTTATCCGACATCCGATCAAAAATTAATAACGCTGCAGACAACTTTGGCGTAAACGTAAACTTAATTAATACTGGTACGCAAACTTATCTTGTATTTGACTCTGATGTAACGGGTACTGGAAACACTCTTAGCGTAACCAATGACAATGCATCGCTTGATAGCATTTCTACTAACTTAGTCACTAACCAACCCGCCGGTGATGCAACCATATTTGTTGATAATATTCAGATAACTAATTCAACCAATACTTTTACCGATACCATACAAGACATAACCTTTACTGCGACGAAAGAAACAGCCACAGCTGTTGATGTAACCATTAGTAAAGATATCGAAACAGTAAAAGAAAACATTCAAACGTTTGTAGACAGTTACAACAGCTTTATCAGTACGGCTAACAGTCTGGGGAAAAGCTCAGAGTTGGCTACTGGTGATCTTGCTGGTGATTCCACATTGCGAATGATTGTTTCTAGAGTCAGAAATGTCGTAGGAAACAGTGTTTCAGGCATTACTTCAGGATTCGATACCTTGTCGAGCATTGGGATTAAAACATTAGACACCGGTGACTTAAACTTTGATACCGTCGAATTTGATAAAATAAGCGACGATGCCTTTAGTGATTTATCAGAGCTTTTTGCCGGGTCCAATGGTATCGCAACTCAACTGTCTGATACGGTTGAGCCTTATACTCAATTAAATGGAATTATAAACTTACGCGAACAATCGCTAAATCAGCAACTTGATCGAATTGAAGACAAACGACTCAACCTGGATTACCGACTTGAACAGCTTGAGATACAGTTGCGCTCAAAATTTGGCGCGATGGACGCTTTAGTAAGTCAGTTTAACTTTACAGGAAACTATTTGGCTCAGCAGCTTGCTGCTTTGCCAGGTGCATCCAAATCTTAACATTTAGAGGTTTATTATGAGCTTACGTGGTTTAAATGCTTACCAGAAAACCAGCACTCAAAGTGGTGTGATCGATGCAAATCCACATCGCCTTATACAGATGTTAATGGAAGGTGCGCTTGAGAAAATGTCTAAAGCGAAAGGCTTTATTGATCGTAAAGAATACGATAAAAAATCTCACCACATCAGCTGGGCTATTAAAATAATCAATGGACTAAGAGACAGTCTGGACGCTGACGCTGGCGGAGATCTTTCAAACAATCTGGATGACTTATACGAATACGCCATTCACAACTTAATTACTGCCAACCAGACTAACAACATCGAAAATGTTGATAGCGCAATATCGGTCATTAAAAATATCAAAGAAGGTTGGGATGGTATTGAAGATGAAGCAAAAAAAATATTTTCATCGAATCAGAAAACAGCAGCTGTTTAACATTCAATTCACTTAATAAGAATTACTATGCCATCGATTTTAGAGTCATTAAAACATATTGAGAATGAAACAGAGTCCTATAAAACACTTATTAAGAATAAGCAGTGGGATCAACTATCGTCTTTGACTGTTAAACGGCAGCAAAAGTTAGAAAGCATCTTTAATCAGGATATCGATAAAAGCCTGGTAGATGAAGTTAAAAATAGTATTGAGCGTATATTAAAACTGGATCAAGCATACGCTCAGGAAGTAAAAAATCAGAAAAAAGGTGAAAGTAGCAATATAATTGATATAAAATCAAAATTTAAAGCTGCTAAACAATATAAATCCATTCATGAATCAACCTGATGCACAACTTGAATTTCGCCAGGCAACCATTAATGATCTGGATTATCTAACAGATAGAACCTATCAGCTCCATCAATTTGAAACAAAAGACAGTCTAACCACCCCAACCGTCAAACAAGATTTTAAACGTCATCTTAAAGACTGGCTATCTTTAGAACTCAACCTGCCAGAAAGCATTTTATTCCTATCTTATCTCGACTCGACTGCCGTAGGGTTTGCCCACATAAAAGTAGTCCCTGTAAACAATAACTTTACCGATATAACGCACTATGGACTTGTGCAGTCACTATGGTTAGAAGAAACCTGTCGAAAGAAAAGTTTTGGCAAACAAACTGTTCAGTTTATCGAGCAGTTGTTCAAAGAGCAGCGCCTGCCCTATTATGATGTGGAGTACGCCGCCAATAACAAGGTGGCAGAAAAATTTTGGGACTCAGTTGGTTTGATACCGACTTCGGTCACCTGCAGAAAGCAGTTACAGTAATATACCTTTTATAGCATTAGACAACTAACAAACTACCTCTATAACTATGTCGAGAACCATCTTAAAAATTATCTCAAGAAATTAAAGATCGATAAGTTTTGCACTCTTACAAAACTTGCTTGTGCAGCTTCTAGTGTTGTGGTTTGGCGAGATAACCGACTGGCCGCCTCCACCATATCCAAATCTTGAATTTTTGACAATGTTGTTTTGAAATTGAGCACCAGGCTTTCATTTGAAAAGGTTGCTGTCTCTATGGCGTTCAGTCGGCTACCAACATCGGCTCGGACTAAATCGATGGTATCAAAGGCATTATCAAAGTTTGCGAGTTGAGAATCTAGCTCAGTCTCAAACTGGGCTCGACTTGCCGGAGTCCCCGTAAAGTTATCAACCATTGTGATAACGTTTTGCAGTGTAGTAAAGATATCTTGTCGCTGACTGGGAGCAACATTAAAGCTGTCCCCTGCTGCTGGTGTACCATTCACTTCAACACTTACCCCTAAAAAGCTTATGTTGTCTCCCGGTGAAAATGCTGTAGCAGGCACTATAGTTGTTCCACTATTAACTCCTACCACTTCATAGGTGTTGGCCGCTGTAAAATTAATTTGATAAGGTTCCGCCAAAAACTGAGATGCTCCCTGATAGGAACCAACTGTAATACTGCCAGAGCCTGTATTTGCTGCATTTGCCGACGTTGAAAATGTTTTATTGCCGGTAAATGAACTGCCAAATACTTTTTGCCCAGAATCAGAAATTGCGACACTGGTACCGCTACTAACTTTAAGCTGACGCTGACCATTATCACCTTGATAAATATAATTTCCACTGGCGTCTTTTACATAAGGCTTAGTGTCAGATTGAAATCCTGAAAAAACATATTCTCCATTTGACGACTGGCTGTTTGCAAGCCCAGCTATCGCATCAAGCCGCTCAACAACCTCTGCTTTTAACCCTTGCAATTCTTCCTGTCCGTATATGCCATTACCAAGGGATATCATCAGGTCACGGACGCGAAATAGATTTTCAGTGACACCCGTCAAAATTGACTCTTCAAGCTCGTTATTGTTTTCTGCAAATATACCGTTACGATTAAACTGTTCAGTCAAAGAAATTTCCGTTTCAATATTTAACGCTGATGTGGCTGCAACGGGATCATCTGCAGGGGTCAAAAACCGCCGTTGAGTAGAAATTTGAAGTTGTGTTTCACGCACTTCACTCTGCTTGCGCAGTATTTCCTGTAAGCCGGCTGTATTTATTTGATTACTGGAGATTCTCATAGTTAGACTCTCTACCTTGTAGAATCAAGTACCGTTTGGAATAAAGTTCTGGCCACCTGAATTATTTGTGCGGATGCTTGATACGCTTGTTCAAACTTAATTAGTTTTGCCGCTTCTTCATCTAAATTCACCCCAGATATCGATTCTCGTCGCTCTTTTACCTGATTTAAAATACTTTCAGATGCAGATAAGTTAATTCGAGACTCCTGAGTTCGGGTTCCGACATCACTTACCAGACGACCAAACGCCTCCTGAAAATTAGAAGTACCATTATCAAGCGTATCTTGTTGCTGCAAATCACCAATCAATAAACTGTTTCGGTTATCACCGAATCCATTAGTATTATAAGAAATATTAAAAGTGTCGCCGCTTTGTGGGGCACCGTTAAGCGTAACTTCATAACCATGATTTAAACCAGCCAAAGCCATCATGTCATTTTGCTGATTAGGCACATAACCACCAACCGGCCCTGTAATAACTGCATTGGTATTTGCATCACGAACGTTAAAAGAATTAGGTCCGACAAACTCGAATATTAATGGTGGATCAAGATCACCAGGAACATTCGTAAATTGAGGTGTTGTCGTATCAGATACGGTTACACTACTGACATTACCTGTTCCTATATTACTCTGGTTTTCATTAGCAGCAACCGGTAATGCCGCAGCTATTTGAGAAGGATTCGTTATATTCATACCTATTTCAGCCGCACCATTACGTGTGGGAAACAAAGAGAACTCATCACCATTAGCCGCCGCACCAGCCTCAAATACAATGCTAATTCCTTCCGAAGGCACGGCAACTGTTGTTGGAGTTGCACCAGGAGGAGCAAAACTAGCAACTACCGAATTGGTTGTTTGATTAGTTAAGGTGTATGTACCGCCCTGTAAGGATAATTGATAGTTATCATTGCCCAAGGCATTCACATCATCAATCTGAACCGCGATACTGGCCGTACCGGTATTACCGCTTCCGGCCACAACACGACGCTGCATAGCTGCGATATCATTTATATCATTAAAAAAGTTACTGCCAAGCTGATTATTTAAATCCATTCCCAACTGGCTTTGTGAATTAACACTATCGGAAACGGCCAAAGCTACCCGCCCTAAAACATTATAAGCTGGCTCTAATATTTCTTCTCGAAACCTCAATAAGCCGCCCATCTTTCCACCTTTTATACTTTCTGTGATTGGAATAGACGCGGAACCTGTTTGTAAAACCAGTGACATATTTTTAGGATCGTTCGGACGCGGAACGGCAGATATTTTATTCGCTGTTGCACCAACCACTAACGCCTGACCGCTGCCAATAAAAATGCTCATGGTTCCATCATCAAGTCTTAAAGGCTTAACATCAACCAACTCGGCCAGATCATTAATCAAACGTTCTCGCTCATCCAATAAGTCATTCGGCGTACCCTGCCCGCCGCCTGAAGCAGCGGCAATTTTAACATTAATATCGGCAATACTTTGCCCCAATGCGGAAATCTCTTCAGCTGACGTTTCTAACGCCAAGTTAAGTGAACGAGTTTGTGTATCAAACTGTTCTGTTAACGTTTTAAATCGATCGCTCAGTAATTCGCCCTGACTCAACATCACTTGTCTTGACGCAATAGAGGTTGGATCATTCGACACAGTTTGCACCGCAGAGAAAAAGTTTTGTAATGCCTGATTCAAACCAGTTGATGCATCCGCAACCATGCTGTCGACACGAGACGCTTGATCAAGATATGTTTCTAACTGGTTGAAAACGGACGTATTTGCCGTTAATTCATTTGCAACTGACGAGTTAAACACACGTTTAATAGCGTCTACCTGAGCCCCTGTTCCAACGTAGTTACCACCAAGAAATTGCGGTAGTCGGGTATCGATTTCAGTAACTTGTCGGCTGTATCCTTCGGTATTTGCATTAGCAATATTATGCGATACCGTATTTAGGGCAGCCTGATTGGACAAGAGTCCTGAAACCCCAACGTTTAAGAAATTACCGGCCATAAATAGGCTCCCTACTGAAGACTTGCAACAGTGTTAGTAAAATTATCAATTGGTTGATTAACATAGTGGATATAACTGCAGGTTTCGTACCAAGTATTTGCGAAGGACAATCGCTGGGTGGCTTGAGTGGTGAATGGAATGTAAAAGTTAATGATAAAATTTCAAAATCGTATTTACGGCTTTTCACTTGTTATATTAAACAAAGATTCGCGATTGAATATGGACTTTATTTTTTCGGCATAGTCGGGATCCGTTGCATAGCCGCCTGATTGTATTTGCTGAATGTAAGACTCAGGATCACTGGATTCATTTAATGCATTTTTATAACGTGGATTATTAAGAATAAAGTCAACGTAATCATTAAAGCTCTGTTCCAGAGAGTCGTATGCGCGGAATGACTGGGTTATTTTTTCCGGGATCCCTTGTTTAAATTCTAACGTTGGGGTTGCGACAGACTCACCACTCCAACGGCTATCCGCTTTAATGCCAAATAGATTTAATGACGATTTGCCCTGTTCATTCTTGCCAAAGAATTGCCCCCATCCTGTTTCAAGTGCCGCTTGTGCAATTAAAATTCCAGGATGAGTCCCAATAGCTTTTGCCGCAGATACGGCATAAGGTTTAATTTTATCAATAAAGTCGGACTTTGAAGCAAAGGATAAAGAAAAATCATCTTTACCTGAAACTGCTTTGCCGATGTTTGATTGATTCAATTGAGAGTTATTTACAGAGACCGCCGCGTTATTTTCGACGGCTTGTTTGGCCAAAAGATCTTTCGACTGCTCAGGATTAACCAATAAATTTCGCACCGATACATTCATGGTCATCAATGGATTAACATTGTAGCTTTCTGATGAGTTTGTATTTGGAGAATTATTTGCCTTATTACTCTGATTAATACCCGTATGATTAGAATCAACATTTTTTCCAAGGCTAACATCGGAATAATTAGGTAGCCGAACCTGTGCTTGTTGTTTCTCTGAACTGTCTTTTGGCAAGTGAGCCGATAACTGTTTAAACAATAAATCACCAATACCAAACTGACTGGAGCGCGACAGATTAACCGCCAGTTGTTGATCGTGCATTTCATTATAATACTCAACATCACTACTGTTTAGCGGGCTATCTTCATTTAAAAGTTTATTCGCAGAGCGCATGTTTTTTAACATCAGGTTTAAAAAATAGGCTTCAAATTCTTTTACCGCAGCTCGCAAAGCTTCGCGCTCACCCTGAGGGTTATTTGACTTTAACTTATTCAGAGAGTTTAAGTCGTGATAAACGCTTGGTGATGCTGTTGCCGGTTTTGAGAAGTCCACTATAATGCCTCTGCTTTACCTTGCACTTTCAAACAGTGCGTATTTAAACAGAACATATCTAAACTGCTTATCTTTAAACGGATCAACTCTAAATCGATCATCTCTAAACCAGCCATTCCAAAAGAAATCATTATTAAATGACCACCAGTTGGCCTTGAATGGCACCTGCCTGCTTTAAGGCTTCGAGTATTGCCATTAGATCACCTGGTGCAGCACCCACCGCATTCACCGCTCTAACTAACTCATCAAGCGAAACACCGGGATCGAAATGAAACATCTTTGCATCTTCCTGGGCTACCGCAGCCTGTGATTGTTGTGTTACCGTTGTTTCACCTTGCGCAAGAGGATTAGGTTGCGAGACTTGTTGTGCTTCGGCAATGGTCACCACAAGTGAACCATGAGCAACCGCAGCTTCCTTCAAACGGACATTTTTACCAACCACGATGGTTCCAGTGCGTGAGTTTATAATTATTTTTGAACTGCTATCGGCCGGTTCAACCTGAACATTTTCCAACGCCGACATAAATGCCACACGATGGGATACATCTCTTGGTGCACTGACTTTAACTGAAGTAGCATCCATCGGTTTTGCGGTTTGTGGGCCAACAAATTCGTTGATGGCTTTTGCCAGACGCCGCGCGGTTGTAAAGTCGGGCTGATTTAAATTAAAAATAAAATGATCGCCGTCTGCAAAAGAGCTGGCGACGCTGCGCTCAACAATTGCACCATTCGGTATGCGTCCTGCGGTTGGAATATTAACGGTAACACTTGAGCCATCTCTACCTTCGGCACCAAATCCACCCACCACCATATTACCTTGTGCTAACGCATAAATTTGACCGTCCACCGCTTTTAACGGCGTTAATAACAGTGCCCCGCCTCTTAAGCTTTTGGCATTACCTAAACTGGAAACCGTGATATCAATGGTCTGTCCGGGTTTAATAAACGGAGGTAACTCGGCATGCACGGCAACAGCGGCAACATTTTTCAGCTTGGGATTCAGTCCTTGCGGCAAGGTTATGCCGAATCGGTTAAGCATTGTTTTGAACGCTTGAGCGGTGTAGGCGGTTTGCTCTCCAGTGCCATCAAGACCAACCACCAAGCCATATCCAATCAGATGATTGCTTCTAACGCCTTGAATTGATGCAATATCTTTTACCCGATCGGCAAAACTGTTCTGGCTCATCACCAGCGTACAAACTACAAAAAACGTTACAATTGCCTTCATGGGTTGCTCTCTTTTTTAAAATGGCCACCAACTACTATTAAAGAATCGTGCCAACCATCCGTGACTGTTGGCATCGGCCACCGCACCTGTGCCACTGTATTGGATACGGGCATTCGCCAGACGAGATGATGGTGCGGTATTATCGGATGTTATGTCTTGTGGCCGAATAATGCCTGAGACACGTATAAACTCATCGCCCTGATTAAGCGTAATCCACTTTTCACCACGAACAATTAAATTTCCATTTGGTAATACATTTTGTACGGTTACTGAAATGGTTCCATTTAGTTTATTGCTTTGCTTCGACTCCGCTTCACCTTTGAACTCACTCTCCATGCCAATGTCCATTTCAAATGAAGACTGTCCTGAGTTAAAGGTATAGTTACGGCCACCAATGATTGGGTTCGGTAATGATACATCGGACTCTTTTTTGGTTTCTGTGTCGGCCTGTTTTGAAGCATCGGTTACTTCGGTTAAAATAACCGTGATGATATCGCCGACCTGATTGGCTTTACGATCTTCATACAACAACATTTGGCTGTTTGTTGAAAACAATGAACCATTACTGACGCGTTGGTGTTTTGGTACATCAGGAATTTTGGGCGCAAAGTAAGGATCATCCGGTGCAGGAGGCGTAAAGGATGCACACCCTACCAACCCAGTGATTAACAACAGACTTAAAACAATCAAACTGTAACGGCTCATAATAAATTCTCTAAGCAATAGTTTCTTATTTACTGACTAACATTAAAGCGTTTGATTAACGTACTGCAGCATTTGATCAACACCCGATATAACTTTGGCATTAATTTCATAAGCACGCTGCGTTTCAATTAATCCAATCAGTTCTTCCACTACAGAAACATTGGATGATTCCAGTTGACCACCACGTAAATTACCCAGTCCATCTTCGGATGGATTGCCAATAATGGGTGCACCACTGGCCTGACTTTCTCGAAATAAATTCTGCCCTATCGGCTCTAAACCTGCGGGATTAATAAAATCCGCTAACTGAATCTGGCCCAAATTGACTGGAGCCGGATTATTAGGAACACGGGCCGTAACGATACCGTCGATGCTGACATCAAAACTGGTGGCATCGTCGGGTACAGTAATATTGGGTTGTAATAAAAATCCTGAGCCAGAAGTAACAACCTGACCATCTTCATTTAATGCGAAATTACCGGCACGGGTGTAAGTGGTACTGCCATCTGGCATTAACACTTGAAAGAAACCAGCCCCTTCAATTGCCATGTCCATCTGGTTTTGGGTTAACTGAAAAGAACCCTGTGTAAAATCTTTTTGAGTGGCAACAGTTTTAACACCGGTACCCAACATTAAACCGGACGGCAAATTAGTATTTTGCGACGACTGACTGCCAGGAGCTCGTACAGTTTGATAAAAAAGATCTTCAAACACGGCACGATTTTTCTTGTAGCCAACAGTACTGGCATTGGCCAGATTGTTTGACGTTACCTGCAAATCGGTCGACTGTGCGTCCAAACCGGTTTTACTAATCCAAAGTGCGGGATGCATAACCTTACTCCACCTGTTAATCGGGTTGCGCTACTTATGTATTAACGCTTGTTTCGAATACTTTAGCTCGTTGGCTTTAGTTCGATCCTGTTACTCAACTATTGTAATTTTTAACTAATTTAAAAATTTACTAACCCATTCGAACCAGCTGATCCAATGCTTGTCCATTTTCCTCAGCGGTTTTCATCATTTTCACTTGCAGTTCAAATTGTCGGGATAAACTGATCATTTGCACCATTTCTTCAATGGCATTGACATTACTGCTTTCAATTGCACCATTAATCACATTAACGGCGGCATCTGGCGGCTCAATACCGCCGTCTTTTCGTACAAACAAACCAAACTGATCTTTTGTAAGATCCCCATTATCTGGATTAACCAGTTTAATTCGATCAGCCACCAGTAATTCATTCGGTGCCGCGCCTTTTGGTCGAATTGTAATAGTGCCATCAACACCTATATCCGCTTTTGCAAAAGGCGGTAAAGCAATTGGTCCACCGTTTCCAAGAACCAGATGACCGGCGCCATTTTCCAGTAATCCATTGGCGTTAATTTTCAGGTCGCCTCGACGGGTATAAGCTTCATTACCATCAGCACCTTGCACAGCAATCCAGCCTTCACCTTTAACAGCAATATCAAAATCATTTCCGGTAGTTTGAATGGTGCCGGTTTCAAACTTATAGCCCGGACGTTCAGTGAGTGAAAAAACACGACTCGGATGACCATCACCAAAAGCCTGCATGGATCGTGCTTGCTGTAAATCAGCACGAAAACCTGTGGTGCTAACATTGGCAAGATTATTGGCAGACTTTGCCTGAGCCAACATATTTTCTTTAGCGCCAGACATTGCGAGGTAAACCATTTTATCCATTGTTTAGTCCTGTTTTACTCACTCGTTTAACGGATTATTTATCGAATTTGAATAATGGTCTGTGTGACCTGATTATTGGTTTCGATGGTTCGGGCATTGGCCTGAAAATTACGTTGTGCTGTAATCAAGTTCACCAGTTCCGACGTTAAATCAACGTTGGAAGTTTCCAATGCGCCAGATCGAATTTGACCAAAACTTGATGTTAAAGCTTCACCTGCTAGAGGCTGTCCTGAGTCAATGGTGTCTGACCATGCATTGTTTCCTAATTGTGCTAATCCTTGAGGGTTGGGAAAACGAACCAGAGCAATTTTACCGATGGAGTTCGACTGACCATTGGTAAAGTTTGCTCGTACTACTCCAGACTCTCCAATTTCGATTCCCGCTAGCCGTCCAATGGTTGCACCGTTTTGATCTAAAGTATTAACCGTAAAGGGGGATGCAAATTGAGTAGGTGCATTATTTGCGTAATCAAGTGCAATTGTTTGCGCAGCATTAGAGCCATTGGTAAAACCTAATGCAGCCGTTGATGGATTTGCCGGTACGGTTTGTTGAAAATTACCCGCTGCATCAAACTCGACGGTGTGATACAGCTGACCATTTGCCCCTGCCGTTCCACCAGTAATATCAACTGGGTTACCATCCACGAAGTAATAAGAAGCCCACTGGTTTGGTGCTCCGGCATCTTTAACGTAATACACAGTAGCGATATGACTTTCACCTAATGAATCAAAAATAGTGGATGACGTTGAAGCACTGAATGTTGAGGGTGAGTTAGGATCAAATGCGTTAACATTCAGTCCCGTAGCATTGGCAGGTAAATTAACGCCGATATCAATTTCTGTGGTGGATGTTGGAGAACCGGCGGATTGTGGAATCTGTAATGGCTGGGTACTGGATAAAGCGGTAGCGGTTACGGTGCCATCAGAGTTTGTTGGGAAAGCCTGTAAACGGGCGCCAGCATTATTTACCACAAAACCATTATTATCGACGCCAAATTCGCCAGCGCGGGTAAAGATCTGGTTTTGATTATTTTGACTCGGTTCCAGTACAAAGAAGCCCTGACCTGACACAGCAAGATCCAGCGTATTAGAAGTAAATTCCAGATTTCCCTGACCAAACTGCTGGGCCACGTTTCCTAAAATAACACCATTACCAATCGCTGTTTTTGAACTACCGAGCGTTGATGTTGCAAAAATATCACCAAACTCTGCACGAGAAAATTTAAATCCGGTGGTTGATACATTCGCAATATTATTACTGGTGACATTTAAGTCAGCCTGCGCTGCATTTAAACCACTTAACGCTGTATTAAAAGACATAGTTACTTCTCCAACTTACCCAACATAATGAACAATTATTTGATAAAACGCTCTGCGCTCTATATTCCAATCTCTTCGATATCCGCCAGGTTCACCTGACCTAACCCTGTTAAATTCAACACAACCTGGCCATCGCTGCCACCCAGATTGACACTGTTAACCTGTGCTTTTATCACGGTACCCAGTTGTTCGGTTGTGCCGCCAACCTGGCCGTAGATATTGACGGAATAAACACCTTCGGGCATTCGCTCACCGGTATCACTCATACCATCCCATTCAAACTCAAGATCACCCTGCGAGTAATTACCGATTTCAAACCGTCGAACAACCTGACCCGACGCGTCTTTTACTTCGCCCCACATGTTTTGCGTGGACTGATCTAAACTGACGCGCCCTTCAATACCACCCTCTTCACCCAGATGGCCAACACTTGTCGGCACCATGACACTTCGACCAACCAAAGCAGATGCCTGTAATGCCTGATTTGAAGTCAAGGAAGACGCTAATGTATTAAAGTTTTGATTCAACTCTTCCATCCCGGACAAACTGGAAAACTCCGCCATTTGCGAGATAAACTCTTTGTTATCCATAGGATCAAAGGGATCCTGATTGGCAAGTTGTGTGGTCAGCAATGATAAAAAATCTGACTGGCCTAACTGTTCTTTACGACCCGACTCAAGGTTTTCTTCCTGGTTTAAGCCCAGGTCGCGAAGAATATTGTTTGCATCGTTGTTTATAGTAGTCATTGCTTTATCCGTTGATTTCTACTGACCATTGATTACTGATCGTTTGTTACTGACCAAGATTTAACGTTCGTTGAACGAGAGTTTTAGCTGTATTGGCAATTTGTACATTTGCCTGATAACTGCGAGATGCAGAAATCATATTCGCCATTTCTTCAACAATGTTAACGTTTGGTAAATAAACATTGCCTTGCTCATCAGCCATTGGATTTTCCGGTTGATACTTCACTCTGGGCGCAGCTTCACTCTCAACGACACCCAGTACATCAACCCCTGCTCCCGAATAATTGCTGCCTTTTAACGATTGATAAACCGCACTGAAAACAGGGTGTCGTGCCTTATAGGTTTCATTAACACTACTGGCGACACTCTCGGCATTAGCCATATTGCTGGCTGTGGTATTAAGCCGAACACTTTGTGCGCTCATGCCGGTACCAGAAATTTCGAAAATATTGTACAAACTCATGCTTGCTTACCTTTATCGTTAACTGTTTGTCGCTATAATCATGTTAATTGCTAAATTCATGCTTGAATTACTCGCCCTTCAGAGCCGTTTTCATACCCTTAAACTTTTTACTCAGAAACATCAAAGTGGTTTGATACTCCATGGCATTTTCAGCAAATTTCGCCATTTCTTTTTGGCTATCGACCGTATTGCCATCACCAGTGTCTGGTTGGTTTGGTACGCTGTAAACAACATCACTAAACGCTGAAGAACCTGCTGAAGATGAAATATGCTTCTCATGAGTTCTTAATAAGCCTTTGTTATGACCATTCATGGCATTCTGTAATGCCTTGTCAAAATCTAATGCCTGCGCCTTATAGCCAGGTGTGTCTGCATTCGCCAAGTTATTAGCAATGACTTCCGCACGCTTAGATCGCAATGACAAAGTGTGCTCATGAATGCCGAGTGCTTTGTCAAATGAAATGCCCATTAAATCTCTCCAAACTCTGTTTCACTTAGATAGAGCAATCACTGTGCCAAAATTGGGTATTTGTTTTATTTCAATGAATTAGAGCGATAAATCTATATAATGCTTGGTTAAAAAGGTATAAAGCGGCAAGGGAGATCCGCGAAAGCGGCAACAAACGAAATGTCTGTTTTGATGGGAGTTTTAAATCTATTTGCAGTTATAAATTAGAGCGTGTTTACTTTTTGCGATACACAAGACCCGGATTACAACGAACCATTTCAAATCCGGGAATACTGCTTGGCATAGACTCTGAGGCGCCGAGGAAAAAATAACCACCAGGTTTTAAACAATCGGCCATTCCTTTGATCACCTGAATTTTCAGTTCCGCTGAAAAATAGATTAAAACATTGCGACAATAAATAACATCGTAACGATTAATGCTCCGATAAGGTAATTGCATCAAATTTAACGTCATGTATTTAACCCGTTTCTTTAACTCGGGCTTAAGTAGAAAGCTACCAGTGCTCGATTGTTCAAAGAAACGTTTTTGCCGTTCTGGTGATAAGCCACGGGTAATTTCAAGAGGCTGATATTCCGCCCGCTGAGCCTGTTTTAAAATACGGCTCGAAATATCCGTCGCCAATATATCCACCTGAGCCGGAATTTTATGACGAAACGCTCCGCTGTAGGCTTCTTCTAATGCAATACTGATCGAATAAGGCTCCTGCCCTGACGAACAGGCCGCGCACCAGATATTCGCACGCGACTGCCCTTTGCTCTTTAACTCAGGCATTATATGCGACATTAAATAGCTAAAAGGGAAGCCATCACGAAACCATAGGGTTTCATTGGTGGTCATACGGTCGATGACTTGTTGCAGAAGCACATTACTACCAGGCCGCGCTAGCACCTTTAGCAGATCACCAAAAGATTCTAAACTATTCTCTTTCAGGTAAGCGCTAAGCCGACTGGAAACCAGATACTGTTTATTATCACCCAGTAATATTCCCGTTTTAGTATGTAACAGCTTCTGAAACTCACTGTATTCACTTGCAGAAAGTATCATTTAATTCTGAACGCCTACTTTAATCTTGTTCTACTTCAAGTCGTTTTTGTACAGCACTCGCCAGCTCATCAGGGTTAAACTTGGGAATAAAATCGTTCGCGCCTACTTTCTTGACCATTGCCTGATTGAACACACCACTCAATGAAGTATGTAATAGCACCCACAAGCTTTTCAGTTGATCATGCGCTCTGATTTCAGCCGTTAAGGTATAGCCATCCATCTCGGGCATTTCAATATCGGAAATTAACAATAAAATTTCATCATTAATCACTTTTCCTTCAGACACTAAACCGAGTAAGTAATCCAGCGCTTCTCGACCGTCTTTTTTGGTTACCACGTTCATACCCAACTGTTCGATTGTTCGCTTAATCTGATTACGAGCGACCGCCGAGTCATCGGCAATTAGAACGATTTTATCTTCAGGTTCTTTACCCGCCGATTTTGCCAGAACTTCTTCGCTAACCACATCACTTGTGGGTGCAATTTCGGCCAAAACCCGCTCCACATCGATTATTTCAATCAACTCATTATCAATTTCGGTAACGGCGGTCAGATAATGATCATTTCCGCTGCCTCTGGGCGGTGGATGAATATCACTCCAGTTCATATTAACTATTCTTTCAACCGAGTTAACCAGAAAGCCCTGGACTCCTCTGTTGTACTCTGCAATCACCACAAAACACTTATCAAGATTTTCAAGTGCCGGCCCACCCGTTGCCAGACTTAAGTCCATGACCGATATGGTATGCCCACGTATATGTGCGACACCCCGCACTACATTGTGCCGTTGAGGTATTTGAGTCAGTTCAGGGCATTGCAACACTTCGCGAACTTTAAAGACGTTAATGCCATAAACCTGTCGTCCTCGCAGCTTAAACAATAACAGTTCAAGGCGATTCTGCCCCACCATCTGGGTGCGTTGATTAACACTATCAAGAATACTCGACATTAATTTCTCCGATGTCTGCAAATTGTTACAGAAGCACTTATTAAACGTTAAAGCACAGTCGTTAATATTAACGGCACAAAAGTTGCTACCTTTAATCCCATATCAGTTAATTTAGTGAAACTGCGAGGCTTAGGTCACTTTTTGTACTGCTTTATAATAAAGCGCATAAATAACCCTTAGCTTTTTTGAGATTATGCCGATAAGTATTAAAACTGAATATTTATAGCATAGCCCAAATTTATTGAATTGCAGTATTCAAGGCATTAATTTGGAGTTTATATAATTGAGCCAAGCTTATGAATTTAGGTAAATTTTTAACTCACACTCTGCTGCTATCATTATTTGCTAGCTCACCCGTGGCTAATGCAGAAGCTCAACCGGTTAAAACAATTATCAATACGGCAAAAACTTTCCTTCAGGAGCACTTTTCTGCCGATAAAAATCAGGTTGAAATCAACATAGGTAAGGTTGATCCCAGGTTGCGACTGTCAAAATGCAGTCAGCCACTAAGCGCTTTTATTCCGCAAGGTACCGATCTAAAAGGTAACTCAATTGTTGGCATACGCTGTGTCGGCGTCAAAAGCTGGCATATTTATGTTCCGGTATCTCTTGTTATTAAACAAAATATACTGGTCTACAATAAAACCATGGCAAAAGGTGACCGCGTTTCAGAAGCCGACATTGAATTTAAACAGGTCGATATTAGCCAGTTAAGACACACGCCTCTAATCAAGAAAAGCCAGATTGTTGGTTCAATATTGAAACGTAGAGTGCTTGATGGCCAAACCGTTAATGCCCGAAATGCCTGCATGGTGTGTAAAGGCGATAAACTTATGATCACCACCGGCAACAAGCGGTTTTCAGTATCTATGGCGGGCACGGCTTTAGAAGACGGACATTATGGTGAACGCGTGTTAATTGAAAATTTACAATCAAAGCGTGAAATTTCTGGAACAGTAGTTGCAGAGAAAAAAGTGACGATTAATTTATGATAAACCTTGAGTTTATTGAAACACAACAACAACCCCAAAAGAGCATAGCAATTTATGGTTATTGATGTACGAAACGTTGGTTCCGGAAAAATCAGTACCAACAGTACAAAAAGTAAAAAGCTGAAAGACAATGCTGTCAGTAATGCTGATGATTCAGGTGATACTGCTGCTGACTCTGTGGAGCTCACCGGAAAAGCGTCACAAATTCAATCGTTAATAAAGCAAATGATGTCGTCACCGGTTGTTGATAACAGCCGTGTCGAACCGGTTAAAGAAAAAGTTGACCAGGGGCGCTATGAAATAGAACCCGAACGAGTCGCCAATAAAATGCTCGACTTCGAAGTCGGCTACAGTAAAGTGAGATAAGTTATGCTTGATTCCAATGTCACTAACTTTTTAAAGACAGCAATGTCTCGTGAAGAAACCCTATGTCAAACACTGTTTGAGCTACTGGCTGACGAACAGAAATGCTATGAGACACAAAATATCGATGAAATCTCAACAATTCTTAAAGAGAAGTCGAAATTATTGGATGAACTTGAAAAATCTTCCGAGCATCGACTGGCTGTATTTGGTATCAAGTCACTGCTTAAAAATCATCAAGATATTTACGAACAACAAATAGCCAATAACACTGAGCTACTCGATCAATGGAAGTCACTTAAAACAGCCATGTTTCGCTGCAAAACACAAAATGAAATAAATGGGCGGATCATTGACCTGTCGCAAAAAAGTCTGGAGCGTACTGTTAATATCTTTAAACAGTCACTGCGTCCTAATAACTTAACTACCTACTCCTCTAAAGGAAAGGCACAACAAACGCAGCTTCACATCAGCAGCGCTAAGGCATGATTTTTTAAGCTAACCCAGAATCACTAGCCCAAGCACCTCCGTTCTAACACAACAATGAGTTGCATTTATAATTAGATTTATTTCAGATTATAAATTGCAACTCATCTCATCGAGTGTCAACTTCCAAACATTTGTCATCAATTGACAGTTCAATGTTAATGGTTAATCGGCTGAACGACTTTCCATTTCAGCGTATATTGACTTGGCTTTATCGGCATTTTTAACAGCGCCGGATTCGACTGCTTCTTTAGCCCACTCAACAGTTGTTTTACCGTCGTGTTCTTTAAAGGCGATATCCGAGCGCTCCATTTTACGTATTAAAAATGTCGATACCTGGCTTGCTCCAAAGTAAGTTGCTGTCCGAAGCAAGCTGCCACCTTTAAAATCACCTTCAGGCTGGCAAACAAACCCTGTATAAGTTTTTCGAAGATCAAGGTTGGCAGAACGAAGCTTTTTACGAATACTGGTGCGGTCATCATTTTTGATGTACTCGCACAAAGCAGAAGATAACCGGTTGATTTCATCCATGGATGAATGAGCCAAACCTGTGCTAGTGATTAGCAAAAGAACGAGTATGTATTTCATTGGTTTCTCCAAAAAATAACAAAAGTCATGTTAATTATTTAACGGAGATAAGAGCGATTTGGGGACTGGCTATCGTAGATGTGCTGTAAACCCGGAAACTCCGCTGCCGTAGGTAACCCCTTTTACAGGTTGCCCCTTAGGCCGGTAGTTTTGCGCCCTGCACTTTTCAGTTCAGGTTGCCCTTATCAAGTTTCAGCACGAATTATAGGCTAATTTTTGTTTACTGCAATAAAAATATAACGCTTTTTCCAATTATTGTTCAGCGGCGTTTACTTATCACAGACTGTATACGACTGAACAGATAACCGAGCCCTCCAAGGGCAATACCAAAGTAACCTAATACCCGATACAAATTAGAGCCTGACTCCCGGCCAAAATAGAAAAACAGCACGCCTGCCAAAAATACCACCATGGAACCGTAAATAATCATTTGCATGCGATTCTGTTTTTTCAGGCGACTTATTCTGGCGGCACGCGCTAAATCTTCGTCGGTTGCGCCTTTCATTGCATAGCCACAATGAGTGCATATATTGGCTTTATCAGAAATAGGCTTACGACATTCTGGGCATTTAATTATCGCCATAATCAGTCTCCGGACTCTACTAATTGTTCCAATGTTTTTGACACTACTTCAAAGACATCTTTGGATAGGTTAGGTTTATTTTTAATTTTTTTCAGTTCAGCAGCCACCTGCTTTTGACGCTGCTTGTCAAGTTTAGCGGCGCCCGAAAACTGCTTCGAAAGATTCGCCGCAATTTGTGCGTTAATAGAATCTAGCTCAAAAACAGTATCGGCAATTAAACGATAACCCTTGCCATCTTTTCGATGAAACTGGGCAAAGTTTAACCCGGCAAAAGCGGAGTAAAGTGAACGAACTTTATTAGGATTCTTTAAGCTGAAAACAGGATCTTGTTTTAACCGCTCAATTACCTCAAACACATTGTCTGAATCAATGGTCGATTGCACCGATAACCACTTGTCCATAACCAGCGGTTCTTGATGCCATTTTTTATAAAAATCATCGAGCATTGATTGAGCCGGCCTAACCTGCTCATGTGCCGCTATGGATAGCGCACTGATTTCTTCAGTCATTAATTGCGCCTGACTAAACTGCTGCTTTAAAAGCTCAGCATGCTCGTCACTGGCACAAACCAAATAACTTAACGCTAGATTTTTGATACTGCGACGAGCAATAGAGTCCTGATCCAAAGACTTATCTGACAACTGATGCAGCGACTGGTATTGCTTGAGCCAGTCTTGCTCTAAAGACTTGGCCAAAAAGTCCTTTAACGAACGACGACGCTCTATTAAAAAGTCCACGCCTTTCGAACTGTGTGACTCGAACAATGTTTTAAGATCGGGAATGACCAGTGCTCTTGCTTTAAAAGCATTATCCAGCGTTGAATCATTCAGTATTTGTTTAAACGCTTCGGCTATATTAGACATGAGCGCATCATTGCCAGATACAATGCATTGTTCCATCAGTTGTTGACCGGCATCCCAACGGGTGAATGTATTTTCATCGTAAGCAAATAAAAAGGCTAAATCGTCGTGTGTATAGTTGACGTCAAATTTAACCGGCGCCGAAAAGTCTCTGAACAATGAAGGAACCGAAGATTCATCCACCTTATAAAGCTCAATAACTTGTGATGAGTCGGTAATGTGTATCAGCGTTTCAGTGACTTTATTGTCCTGCTTTTCTAGCGAAAATGACTGAGGTTTTCCTGAACGACCAACCAGGCCAAGCTTTAATGGGATTAAGAAGGGTTGTTTAGATGAAGGATGTTGATTCGATTGTTTGACGATAAGCGTCATTCGCCCCTCATCTTTATGATATTGATAGTTTATGGATACTTGCGGTGTGCCCGCCTGACTGTACCAATGTTTAAACTGCGATAAATCAATGTCACTGGCATCAGCCATGGCACTAACAAAATCATCACAGGTAACGGCCTGACCATCGTGACGTTCAAAGTACAACGCCATTCCTCGTTGAAAAGCCTGCTCACCTAACAGGGTATGAATCATTCGAATGATTTCAGCACCCTTGTTATAAACGGTAACCGTGTAAAAGTTATTCATTTCAATGTATTCATCTGGCCGAATGGGATGGGCCAAGGGGCCGGCGTCTTCTGCAAACTGATGACTGCGGATCACTTTCACATCATCAATGCGTTTCACCGCTTTAGAGCGCATATCTTCGGTGAAAACCTGATCCCTGAATACCGTCAGTCCTTCTTTTAAACTCAGTTGAAACCAGTCTCGACAAGTAACCCGATTTCCTGTCCAGTTATGAAAGTACTCGTGACCAATAACACTTTCGATGCCTTCAAAGTCCTGATCCGTTGCCGTTTGTGGATTGGCCAGAACATATTTGGTGTTAAATATATTCAGGCCTTTATTTTCCATGGCTCCCATATTGAAGTCACTTACGGCAACAATCATGTATAAATCCAGATCGTATTCGAGGTTAAATCGCTGTTCATCCCATTTCATGGCATTGATTAGCGACTGCATGGCAAAGTCACTCTGATCGAGTTTGCCCTTATCGACATAGAGTTGCAGCTTTACGGTACGACCACTTTTGGTAATAAATTGATCTTCCAGTAAATCAAGATCACCCGCTACAAGCGCAAACAGATAACAGGGTTTTAAGAAAGGATCTTGCCACTCGACAAAATGTCGGTTGTCGTCCATATCACCACTGGCTACAGGATTGCCGTTAGAAAGCAATAATGGATAGCGTGACTTATCGGCCTCGATTCGCACATAAAAACGCGACAACACATCGGGTCGATCAAGATAATAGGTAATTTTACGAAAGCCTTCGGCTTCACACTGGGTACAAAATTTATCGCCCGACTTATACAAGCCTTCTAATGAACTGTTGTCTTGTGGCAGTATTTTACAAACAGTCACAAGTTCAAACTCATCGGCAACTTTTGTGAGCTCAAGGCCCTCGTCGGTAACCTTGTACTCATCGGCACTCAGCGCTTCACCATTCCATAATATGGATTGCAGCGTCAGATTTTCGCCGTCAAACTGGATTGATTTTGCTTCAAGGTCTGCCTTTGGGTTGCGGCGCAACAAAAGTCGCGACTTCACCAGAGTTTCTTGCTCATTCAATATAAATGTTAAATGGGTTTCAGAAATTAAAAAGTTGGAAGGCTGGTAATCCTTTCTATACTTTGTAATCGGTGCCGAAGAGTTTTTCATAGAGGTGTCTCAAAGCCTTTAATTCAATTGATATTTATGCAAACAACAGTCTGACTTTATGATGCAAAGCCTAACGGAAAGTCGTTAAAATCAAAACCCATATTACACTTAACTGGTCTGATATGTTTCGAATTTGACGCTAATTTACGCTAAAACTGAACAAAATACAGCCAACAAAGAGTAACTTTTACTGTTTTTAACTATACAAATGCCTTTGAGATCCTTATGATCGGCGCCGCATGAAAATTGACTATAAACCAGCCGGTAATTTCTACCAGGCTGCCTCGAAAGGAGGTTTGTTGTGACCACGGTTGCAAAGTTTGAAATAAAGTACACTCAGTACCTGGACAAAGATGGTAAGCCGACTACCAAGAAGCTGCCAAAACTTGCTAAAGATGTCGATACATTAAAAACCCTGTATCGCTCAATGAATCTTATCCGAACGCTTGATACCAAAGCTTACGCACTACAGCGTACCGGTAAAATGGGAACCTACCCGGCTGCACTTGGCCAGGAAGCCGTTGGTGTTGGCTTTGGTTCTGCATTAACTAAAGAAGATGTTTTGGTCCCTTATTATCGTGGTCATGCTGCCATGATCGAGCATGGCGTTACCATGGAAGAAGTTTTGTTGTACTGGGGCGGCGATGAGCGCGGCTCAGACTTTAAAAACGCCAAAGAAGACTTTCCTATTGCGGTCCCCATTGCAACCCAGCTACTGCACGCTGCTGGCATCGGTAAAGCAATGCAAATTAAAGGTGAGAAACGTTGCGTTGCCACTGAAATCGGCGAAGGTGGAACCTCCGAAGGTGATTTCTATGAAGCTATCAATGTTGCCGGTATCTGGAATCTTCCAGTGGTTTTCTTCATCAATAATAACCAATGGGCCATTTCTGTACCTTCTGAAATTCAAACCGCTTGCGAAACCTATGCTCAAAAAGCTATTGCTGCCGGTATTGAAGCGATACAAGTTGACGGCAACGACGTCATAGCTGTTCGTGAAGCCGCCGAAAAAGCCTACAAGAAAGCCCGTGAAGGCAAAGGACCAACACTTATTGAATGCATTTCTCTGCGACTGTGTGACCACACAACCGCCGATGATGCCCGTCGCTATCGCCCAGAAGGCGAGCTTGACGAAGGTTGGAAAGCAGAGCCTATTTTACGTTTGCGTAAATACCTTGAGTCTCTAGACGCCTGGACGGAAGACGACGAAAAAACCATGCAAGAAGAACTTGCAAAAGAAGTTCAGCAAGCGGTCGACAACTACGTTAACTTGCCACCCGATGCTCCAGAAGCCATGTTTGACTACTTATATGATGAACTCCCTGCCCGCACCATGGAGCAGCGTGAGTATGCCATTCAACGTGCCAACAAAGGAGCGAAGTAACCATGCCAGCAATTACGTTAATTGAAGCCGTTAATATGGCGCTCGCTCACGAAATGGAGCAAGACAAATCGGTGGTTGCCTTAGGTGAAGATGTCGGCACCAATGGCGGTGTATTCCGCGCAACCGATGGTTTACAGGCCAAGTTTGGTAAAGAACGCGTTATTGATACACCACTGGCAGAATCAATGATTGCCGGTGTTTCTATCGGTATGGCCGCACAAGGCATCAAAGCCGTCGCTGAAATGCAGTTTATGGGCTTTATCTTCCCTGCGGTGGACCAAATTATCTGTCACATGGCCAGAATGCGCCATCGAACCCGTGGCCGTATCACACTTCCAATGGTGGTACGTGCACCTTTTGGTGGTGGTATCCATGCACCAGAGCATCACTCTGAAAGTACCGAAGCCATTTTTGCCCATATTCCGGGTCTAAAAGTTGTTATTCCATCAAACCCGTCACGGGCTTACGGCTTAATGCTTGCGGCAATACGGGATCCCGATCCGGTTATTTTCCTGGAACCTAAGCGTGTTTATCGAATTGTTAAGCACGAAGTGGAAGATAACGGCGAAGATTACCCAATTGGCTGTTGTTTTGTTGATCGCGAAGGCACCGACATTACATTAATCAGCTGGGGTGCCATGTTGCACGAAACCAATCAGGCAGCCGATAAACTGGCTGAAGAAGGCATTAGCGCCGAGGTGATCGATGTCGCAACTGTCAGTCCTCTGGATATTGATACCATTTTAGAATCGGTAGAAAAAACAGGCCGTGCACTGATTGTTCAAGAAGCACCCAAAGCCGGCAGCCTGGGCTCAGAAATTGCTGCCGAAATTGCTGAAAAAGGCATTCTAAACTTATTAGCGCCTATTGGTCGTGTTTCCGGTTATGATACGGTTATGCCTTACTATCGTCTGGAAAAGCAGTACATGCCTACGGTAGATCGCGTTCTCGAAGAAGCCAGAAAAATTATGGAGTACAAATGAACATCTTCAACTTACCCGATTTAGGCGAGGGCTTACCCGACGCTGAAGTCGTACGCTGGTTAGTTAAGGAAGGCGATACGGTTTCTGTCGATCAACCCATGGTTGAAATGGAAACTGCCAAAGCGGTAGTTGAAGTCCCCTCTCCATTTGATGGAAAAGTCACAAAGCTTCATGGTCAGCCCGGCGATGTCATTCAAGTTGGCGCGCCACTGGTTGAATTTGATGGCGATGGTAGCTCGGCTGCAGCTGAAGCACCGGCAAAACAACCAGCCGCTGCTGAGGAAAAACCTGCCGATAAACCTGCTGCCAAGCAATCGTCCAACGGTGAAGTGTTTAAACTTCCGGATCTGGGCGAAGGTTTACCCGACGCTGAAGTCGTTCGCTGGTTAGTAAAACAAGGCGATGAAGTGACCGTTGATCAGCCTATGGTTGAAATGGAAACCGCAAAAGCGGTGGTTGAAGTTCCCTCACCTGTGGCAGGAACAATTGGTACATTACACGGTCAAGAAGGTGACGTCATTCAAGTAGGCGCACCACTGGTCACCTTTGCCGGCTCTGGCGCTGAAGCCGCCAGCGATCATCAGGAACGTGCTGAAGAACCTGCCGCTGAAGAAAAATCTTCTGATGCAGGAACTGTTGTTGGTGCCGTTGAAGTGGGTGATCAGGTCGTTGCAGAATCTGCCGATTCGGTGGCTCGTGCGCTAGCACGTAAATTAAAAGTCGACCTGACAAAAGTAACCGGCACCGGTAAAGACGGTAAAATCACTCAAGCCGATGTCAAAGCTGCGGCAAAAGATGGCAGTGCTAAATTAGGTCAGTCCAGCCAGTCAGCGCCGACTGCAAATACTGAAACCTCTAACCCACTGGCTTACAAAGCCTCACCGGCCGTTCGCGCTTTAGCCGGTCGCCTGGGTGTTGATTTAGGTCAGTGTAATGCTTCGGGACGCAAAGGCAGTATTACCCGTGATGACGTTGAGCAAGCCGCCAAGGGTGGCAGCAGTAAACCTGCAGCCGCTCAATCACAAGCAAGCAGCGCATCTTCTACCACTTCTTCTGGTGGCTCCCGTCTACCTAGCATTACCGTAACCCGCGATCCTCAACCGGTTCGTGGTGCGCGTCGTGCAATGGCTCAAGGTATGGCACATTCTCACGCCACAGTGGTACCAACTACATTGGTGGAGGATGTTAATATTTCTGCGTGGCCAAAAGGAACCGATTCACTGGCCCGTTATATTCGCGCTTTGGTTGTCGCCAGTCGTGCTGAGCCGGCGTTGAACGCCTGGTTCGATGGCGATAATATGGAAAAGCTGGTTCATCCTGATGTTAATGTCGGTATTGCTGTCGATACACCTGACGGATTATACGTTCCTGTGGTCCATAATGCCGATCAAATGAGTATGGCCGAGTCTCGCGCTCAGGTTCAGGTGTTACGCGATAAAATTGCCAATAAAGGCATTAAGCCAGATGATCTGGCAAATGCCACCATCACCTTGTCGAACTTTGGCTCGATCGCCGGTCGATATGGCACGCCAGTTGTTTCTCCACCGCAAGTAGCCATACTGGGTACGGGTCGCTTTAGAAACGAATTGCAGCTAACCGATAAAGGCATTATGAATCAAAAAATGTTGCCATTATCCTTAACCTTCGATCACCGTGCATGTACTGGTGGTGAAGCAGCCCGGTTCCTGGCAGCAATTATGGAAGACCTGGCAAAAGCAAATTAGTATTTATTACTAAAATAGCTTAGTGAAAGGCTCTTATTTATCAAAATAAGAGCCTTTTTTTTAAGCTGGATAATTTAAATAACAAGTAAATTAAGTGATAAATTTATCACTTACAATGGAATAAGCCCGTAAGATATTTCAGTGTTTTATGACTTTAGTTGTGTCATTTAGGCTAATTATGATTTGTCAGCATTTGCTGATTAATACAAGGAATACTTGATGAGTGACTTACAACAAAAAACCGTCGGCGGTGTAATTAAAACATTTAAAGCACACCCCGGCTTTTTATTAAGTATTGCGTATTTTTCCTGGGCGGTTATTGGCATAATTTATCTGATTGTATTTTATGCGAATTTTAATATTCCCATTTTAAAAACACTTGAGATCAGTGATGTATTATTGGCCGGACTGCAAGAGCCTCGGGTATCACTGGCATTATTTAGTGCTCTAGTCCTGGTTACTTTTATATATTACTCCACCCTATGGTCTGAAAAATTCAAAAACAAGCGGCCGCATTTATTTACGGGTAAGCGACGGTACTTTTTCAATTTGATATTTTATGTGCCAAAGAATATTGTTTTATTTCGGCTAACACTCATTATCTCCCTGATTGCATACTTTATGATTTTCCTGGAGCTGTTTATTGCAGAAGAAGTAAAGCGAATCAAAACCAGTCAGAGTAATTTTGTTCAAGCATGGCAAAACGGTGGACCCATAAAACCACAGTGTTGGTCTGGGAATGATAGTCAATGGAAATTATTGGGCACCACTACCCGGTTTATTTACCTGTATCACTTAACCTGTGATGAGACCATTATGGTAACGGTTGAAAATGTAGAGTTAATAACACTGGAAAGCGCACAAGATAAAAAAGAAGCTTCAAAAAGCGATGACTAAACTGATCATCGCTCATTTCTATTTCATAAACGTTTATAACTGTATTACTCAATAACACTGATCCGTCAACACTTTCCCGGACACTCATCTACGAAACTTTATTCATCTTTTCATAATCAACCGGAGACCAATAATCATTGGTTGAGTGAAGTCTTTGTCGGTTATAAAAAACTTCAATGTAATCGAAAATGGCTTGCTTAGCTTCTTCTCTGGTTTTAAATCGACTCTGATGGATCAGCTCAACTTTTAACGTATGAAAGAAACTTTCAGCAACGGCATTATCCCAACAATTTCCTTTTCGGCTCATACTTTGTGTAATGCCATGGTCGGCCAGAATTTCTCTATGACTGTCCGATGCATATTGAGAACCTCGATCGGTATGCCATAACAATCCTCGCTCTGGTTTTCGCTGCCAAATAGCCATCAGTAATGCGTTGTTAACGAGTGATGTTTTCATTTTTTTATCCATAGACCATCCAACTACTCGACGGGAAAACAAGTCAATCACCATCGCCAGATATAACCAACCTTCATCTGTCCACACGTAGGTGATATCGCCAACCCATGTTCGATTGGGCTTATCAACCACAAACGCTCTATTTAGTAAGTTCGGTGCAACCGGATAGTGATGTCTAGAGTCCGTAGTCGCTTTAAACTTCTTTCGTGTCTTACACTTAAGTCCTGCCAGCTTCATCAATCTGCCTATCCGTCGGCGACTGAGCTGAAAACCTTGTCGACTCAGCGCTTTCTTAATCACTCGCGTTCCACAACCGTTGCGTTGACTGTTAAAGATTTCGGTGATGAGCGGGATTAAATGCTTATCATCTAACTGCCGTGGTGAAGGCGGACGATTTAACCAGTCATAATAGCCTGAAGTGGAAACTCCGAGCATCTGACACATCTTTTCTATGCTGAAAGCCTCCCGATGTGCCTTTATCCAGGCACACTTTATTGGCTTTCTTTCGCAAAGTATGCCGTTGCCTTTTTTAGGATGTCTCTTTGCTCTTTAACGTCAGCAAGCTCCTGTTTAAGGCGCTTCAATTCATCGAACAGCTCAGCTTTAGTGACTTCTTCATTCGTCACCTCGTCATCTTTCTCTTTATTGACCCAAGAATATAGTGTGGGTGTTTTAACACCTAATTCTCTGGCTATTTGAGCGATCGATTTATCTGATGAAATCACCATTTTAACTGCGCTTTGCTATATTCTTGCTTACTTCTTTTCGTCACTATACTGTCCTCAATTTCTAATGCTAAGTTTATATGAAATTGAGTCTCCAGATTAGTGTAGCCAGATCACACAGCTCTAAATCATAATATTTATAGTTTATTACAATGAAACCTCTGTTTCATAAGACGTGAATTTACGAATATTAATAACACCCGTATCAAGTATTAAATACTGTCCCTTTATGCCGAGTAAAGTACCTTCTACTGTCGGATTTTTATCAAAGTTGTGAGACGAAATTTTAGTTGGAAACTCCATAACGGGATAACTAATTTGAGTTACTTCATCTTCAATCGATTCAATATCGTTATCAGGATGTTGCGTAATAATATTGGCAATGGAATCATTAAGCTTTTGTTTTAATTGATTGGCGTGCGTTATTAAGTCCATATCATCAGCGTTGCCCTTTAACATGGCTCGCCAGTTGGTTTTGTCAGCAATCAAATCTTTAAACGCGACTTCAACCAATCCCGATTGTTGTCGGGTGGCAACTCGATACATTAATAGCGCTTGTGTAGCGCCTTGATCGATCCAGCGGGTGGGCACTTGAGAATGTCGGGTTATTCCCACTTTTAAACCACTGGTATTAGATAAGTAGACATAGTGTGGAATAAAACAATTGGTTTCACCCCATTCAGGTTCCCGGCAGGTGCCTTCATGGTAATGACAAAGCTCAGGTTTCATAATACACATATCACAACGTGCCAACTTTTTCATACAAGGAAAACAATAACCTTGTGAAAAACTTTTGTTGGTTTTCCGTTCACAATTGGCGCAAAAAATATTGCCTGTATGATGAAGCTTAATGGTTTTTCCAAGAACAGGATTTAACGGAATATTTTCATCACCAACGGGTAGAAAATATTCTACTGGTTGCGCTAAATTTGAGCGCATTTTTTTAAGTGTGCCTTGAACCATAGTTTTATCTTAATCAATAACGTTTAATGCCGGTAGTGTTACAAAAATAATGAGTGAAGAAAAGTAAAAGATGTTTTTTATGGCATAACCACACTATTGCAAAACAATTGTTCGACTCAATAAAAAGCCGAGCAGAATACTGCCCGGCTTTTTAGAAAGAAAGTCAGAAGCTTGACTACTTCATATTCACTTTGCCTTTTACATCCTTCATGGAGAGCCCACCACTGCCCTCTTCAATAACAGTGACACCTTGTGCTAAATCCACCAGTGAAATGCCACCAGAGCCGTCATCGATGGTGACATGACCTTTAATGCCGGTAATGCTCATACTGCCGGAACCATCTTCAATATCAAGTGTGCTGGCAAGATTGGAAACATTGATACTTCCGGAACCATCATCAATCACTACTTTTCCAGAAACCTTGGTTACAGTAATACTGCCAGAACCATCATCAATGGTTAATTCGCCATCAATATCATTCACCGTAATGCTGCCTGAACTATCGTTAATATCCAGGTTACCCTTGATACCCGATACCTCAATAGAACCGGATCCATCGCGAATAGTTAAGTCATTTGAAATATTAATAATATCGATTTCACCGGATCCATCTTTTACTTTTAATTTAAAATGATCAGGCAGTTCAACCGTCAAATCGATAGAAGGACTTTCACCCCACCAGTTACTGTCATTGTTTGGATTTGCATCAGAAACCAAGTATGCAACTTCATCTTCTGACGTTAAGCTGAGTTCGTAGTTATCTTTGTCCACTTTAAGATCAGCCGACACTTTTATATGTGACAGTTCAGAGTTTCCTTTAATGGTTAAGGAGCCAGCGCCAGCTTTGATTGATAATGAATTCAGATTGGCTGCAGATATTTCTAAAGATTCAGTTTTTTCAATATCGAAATCACCCGCGTTAACGTTATTGGTGATGATCCCGGTCGACAATGTCATCGCACACAACAAACTAAGCTTTGATTTTACGTTCATCTTCCATTCCTTAATAGATTGAGTTTTTTAAGAGAGTTAAATGCTTGTTATAAGCTAGAGATAGCAACTATCGTTCCAATTATTTAATTTATAATAATCAATAACTTATGATTTTCAGCTCTCCCATCTTGAGTTTAGACGTGACGATAATGTAAAAGGTTTGGTCAATATAACCAATTTTGGAAGCCTAAGCCTTAATTGGCTAAACAGTCGCTGAAAATACCTGATGGACGAGCGATATAAAAGCTTCTATTTGAGGCTTATGTCTGTTTTGCTGCAAACAAATAATACCCAGCGTAAAAGGATTTGGTGCAACAGGCGATGATAACTGAGCCACCTTATCCTTTAATGGACTGTTTTGCAGTACAGGCTCAGGCACCAGCGCAATACCGCAGCCTAAGGCTACCATACTGACTATCGCCTCATGGCCAGAGACATTGGCATAGATTTCAGGGTTGATAGACATTCGTTGCAGCCAGTTTTGTGTATGCGTACGCCCTGGCCCTGACTCCGCCATGACTATCGGCATATTGTCCCAGTCGATCTCATGGCTACTGAATACACGATTTGACTCAACGTATTTTTTGGGTGCAATCACTTTCAATGAAATGATATCCAGTGGATAAAAATAAAATTCTTCGGGTATTTTTTCTGACGCAACCGCAAAGGCAATATCGGAGTGTTGCTTTTTAACCTTTGAAAACGCAACGCTCACATCACCAGTTTCTAAATCAATGTTTAATCCCGGATGTTGACGGCGGAAAGGTTCGATCAATTGCGGTAAATAATTGTGAGCCGCGGTCACCGTGCAATATAAAGATAACTTACCGGTCAGCTCTAACGAATAACGGTCAAAATCACTGGTCAATCGTTGCCATTCCTTAGTTACCTTTTCAGCAAATAACCGAAACCGTTGCCCTGCTTCCGTTAAAACGACCTGGCGATTGTCCCTTTGAAATAAAGACTGCTTAGTCTCATGCTCAAGTCGCTGCATCATACGACTTAAGGTAGATGGACTCACATGTATTGTCTCCGCCGTTTTAGCAAAATGCAGTGTATCAGCCAACACTAAAAATGCCTGAATAACTTTTAAATCCATTCAAAACTCTCAATAGCCATTATCAACCAATTCAATTTCCTTATCATATTATATTGCATTTTTTGCAATCACAAGTTGCCAATATATCGTTTTACGCAACTTTAAAAAATATTTAGCCTAAGAGTGTTGTTATTTAATCTAATTTTGCCACACCACTTATCAGGGACTACATTATGAGTAATTACTTCAATCAATTGCCGTTTCGGTTACAGCGTCAGCAATTAGGTCAATGTCGATTCATGTCTAAAGATGAATTTGAACAGGGCTGTGATGCATTAAAAAATAAATCAATCGTAATTATCGGCTGCGGCGCTCAGGGATTGAACCAAGGCCTTAATATGCGTGACTCAGGCTTATCCGTCAGTTATGCTCTGCGGGATGAAGCCATTAAACAACAAAGAACATCTTGGCAGCGAGCAACGCAGAACGGGTTTAAAGTTGCCAGTTTCAATCATCTGATACCCAAGGCCGATGTGGTGTATAACCTCACGCCCGATAAGCAACATCAAAGCGTGGTTGAAACAATCATGCCACTAATGAAACAAGGAGCAACTCTCGCCTACTCGCACGGATTTAACATTGTTGAGCAAGCTCAATCAATCCGCAGCGATATCACCGTCATCATGTGTGCACCAAAATGCCCCGGTACAGAGGTTCGTGAAGAATACAAACGCGGATTTGGTGTACCCACTTTAATTGCCGTGCATCCAGAAAACGATCCCTACAATAAAGGTTTGGAGCAAGCCAAAGCATTGGCTTCAGCTACCGGCGGCGACCGCGCAGGTGTACTTGAGTCTTCTTTTATTGCTGAAGTTAAGTCGGATCTTATGGGTGAACAAACCATATTATGCGGCATGTTACAAACCGCTTCGATTTTGGCGTTTGACTTTATGACCGCCAGCAAAATTGATTCTGGCTATGCCGCTAAGCTGATACAAAATGGACTCGAAGTTATCACCGAAGCATTAAAGGTGGGCGGTATTAGCCACATGATGGATAGGCTTAACAACCCGTCAAAACTTGCGGCAAATCAATTATCTGAACAAGCCAAAGAAATACTGCGGCCATTATTTACAGAACATATGGATAATATTTTATCGGGTCATTTTTCTACCAAGATGATTGAAGACTGGCACAACAATGATAAGCAACTATTAAGTTGGCGACAGCAAACCAGTGAGCTTGCATTTGAACATGCAGCAACAACAGATGAATATATACCTGAACAACACTATTTTGATAAAAGCATTTTTCTGGTTGCAATGATTAAAGCTGGTGTTGAATTATCTTTTGAACTAATGGTAGAAAGTGGCATATTACCCGAGTCGGCCTACTATGAATCGTTGCATGAAGTCCCGCTAATTGCGAATACTATTGCTCGTAAACGATTGCATGAAATGAATGTGGTTATTTCTGATACCGCTGAATATGGTAATTACTTATTCACTAATAAAGCACTTACTTTGCTTCAAAATCAGCTAATGCCTCAAATTACCGAACAGTTAAACACTCAGCTTATGGGACATAGCCTTGATGTGAGTGACTATCAAGTGGAAAACCAAATGCTCAAAATGGCAAACGATTCTATTCGCAACCATCCAGTAGAGCTTGTTGGTCGGAAACTTCGAGCCTATATGAAAGACATGAAAGCAGTCACATTAAAACAATAAAAAATTGTAGTAAGTGTATTTCCACTGCGAAACTAAAGTCGAAGATTTGTATGTGAGCCTAAAAAGAGCTGGTTTAACATGAGACTGCTCTGTGACTGGAGACTGTAACTAACTTATTTAAACCAGCTTTAACATTTTATTAATGAACAAAATGAAACTCTGTTTGACGACCACCGACATAATAAACTTGATTACCATCGTATAGTGCCGTTTGCTCCAACATTACCTGTATCCATTGATTGTTCCATTCTGGCAACTGAACCTTTACGTTACCTTCTATAGCGTAGGCTGTATTTGGGTACAATAACCAATCACCTTTAACCGGTGTTGCATTCTGATTATCCCACATACCAATGGTTGGCCCAGAGGCATGACCGACAAAACCGATAGGATGCGTATAGATACTGGCGTTCAAATTAAGAGATGCAGCGCTTGATTTGGCACGATCTAAAATTTCATTACCGCTCAAACCCGTTTTAAATTCTGCGGTTAATGAATCTTGCCATAAATTTCCGGCTGCCATAACCACTTTAATCCCTGTGGGTAATTCTGTTTCACCCATTTTTGCCACATAAGCCATTTCCTGAGTATCGGTGCATAAATTCAGGTAACAAATCCCAACATCGGTATGCAAAATATCACCGGGTAAAATTGTTCGGTTGGATCGACCAAAAAAACTACTGTACTCACGATTATCGTCACCCATTCTCTGGGTACTAACCGAGGGTTGGAACCACGGAGTAAGCCCTAGTGATTCAAAACGTTCCCGGATATACCAGGCAACATCATCTGCTGTGGTTATACCTGGTGTGATCACTTGTCGTGAAAAAGCTTCAGCGATCACACGGCGCGCCAATTTAACAACATGCGGGTAAATATTTATCTCTGGCTCGGTTCGAGTTTCCAGCCAACGGACCACCAGTGACTCGGCGCTGGTTAAACGGTTAACGTATTTTTTCGGTAATGAAGCTCGTAACTGTTGATGAAGTCCGGTAGTTAAACCGTCCGCCAATGCCCAGTGTTGACTGGTATTAATGCCTATTTTTTCAGGATCATACTCAGCAACCAGTTCGGCGAGTCGTTGCCATTGAGAGTCTATGGTTCCACCCTGCCATCGTGTCGGGTAAAAGTCGCCAATGGCGTAACGGCTAACACTGAATCGTTCGACCTTGTCATTTTTACGGGCAAAAACCAATATGGTCGTTCGACGAGCTGCAAAGGTGGGTTGAGGTACCAGTGTATAAAATAAAGCGTCCTCTCCATATTCTCGATTGATGACAATCCACATATCAAGATCAGACTGACGCATCAGTTCAGGTAGTAAGTGATCAAGGCGATACTTTACTATGTCGTTGATCGGTTTTATGCGTTCGCGCGGTGACAATACGCGACCTAAACTGTCAACTTTTAACCCCTGCTGAAACAACTCGTTATTGTCAAATGTCGCTGAACGCTGTAAGAGATCGTTGGTAGAATATTCTTTAGCCTGGGAAACTATTGAAGATAAAAACATCAAACTAATAAAAGTTATACTACTTTTAAACCGAAACATGCGCCCACCTTTATTGTAATTAATTATTATTACCAGTATTTCGAATATAGTTTTGGTTCTGGTTATTTAATCAGAGACAACAGCTCATCCTCATCTTTTACCGTCACACCTAACTCTTGTGCTTTTTTTAATTTTGATCCGGCACCGGGGCCCGCAAAAACAATGGATGTTTTTGCTGATACGCTACCACTCACTTTAGCTCCCATTGCCATAAGCTTTTCTTTGGCTACACTGCGTGACATGGTTTCAAAACTACCGGTTAAGACAATAGTCTGCCCTTGTAAAGGTTGTTCGCTTGCGGATTTTTTCTCTATCGCAGGCCAATTAACACCTAACTCGATGAGCTCATTGATCACTTTTAAATTTGTGTCATTAGCAAAAAAAGAAACAATATGATGGGCAACAACGGGACCAATGTCCGGCAACTCTAATAACTCATCCTCTTTAATTGCAATTATATTGTCGATAGTCTGCAGTTCATTTGCTAACGTTAATGCTGTAACTTCACCCACTTCTCGAATCCCCAGTGCGTAAACAAACTTACCAAGTGTGGTTTGCTTACTTTTTTCCAAGGCATTAATAAGGTTTTCCGATGACTTTTCGCCCATACGCTCAATACTGGAAACTTGCTCTACCGTAAGTCGGTATAAATCCGATAAGGACTCAACCATATTTAAGTCGCAAAACTGTTCAACCAGTTTATCGCCAAGTCCGTCAATGTTCATTGCTTTACGAGAAGCAAAGTGTTTAATGGCTTCTTTGCGTTGAGCACCACAAAACAAACCGCCCGTACAACGATAAATCGCTTGATCTTGTTCACGCTCAACCGGAGAGCCACAAACCGGGCACTGCCGGATCATGTCAATCGGCTGGGCATCTTCTGGTCGACGATCTTTTATAACACTGACAACTTGCGGTATAACATCACCCGCTCGACGAATAATGACCGTGTCACCCTGATAAACGCCAAGTCGATTAATTTCATCCATATTATGCAATGTCGCATTACTAACGGTTACACCTCCTACAAAAACGGGGGTTAATCGTGCCACCGGTGTAATAGCCCCCGTGCGCCCTACTTGAAACTCGACTTTTTCCAACACGGTCATTTCTTCTTGCGCCGGAAACTTGTGTGCAATCGCCCAACGCGGAGCTCTGGCTACAAAGCCAAGTTGTTGCTGCTTCTCGATGCTATCAACTTTGTAAACCACACCATCAATTTCATAAGGCAACTGCTGACGTCGTTCGCCTATGTCTTTATAGTATTCCAGGCAACCGTCGGTGCCCGTCAATTGTCTTACCTCAGGGCAGACGGGTAAGCCCCATTGCTTGATTTGCTGTAAACGCTGAAAATGACTGTCTGCAAGCTGCACGCCTTGCGCCAGGCCAAGACTGTAAATATAGATTGAAAGGTTTCGTTTTGCGGTAATGGAAGGATCAAGTTGCCGTAAACTGCCCGCGGCGGCATTTCGTGGATTAACAAAAACTTTTTCGTTATTGTCTTTAGCTACCTGATTTAACTGGTCAAAACTACGCTTTAACATAAACACTTCACCGCGCACTTCAACCCGATCAGGAAAGTCACCTCGTAACATTAAAGGTACACTTTTAATGGTTCGAATATTTTGTGTAATATCCTCACCGACTTGTCCATCACCCCGTGTAGCGGCGCGAACAAGCTGACCATTTTCATAAAGTATGCTAACCGCCAAACCATCAAGCTTAGGCTCACAGACAAAATTAATTTTTTCTGCAGCAACCAATCGTTCACTAATACGTTTTTCAAAAGCAGACAGTTCTTCGTCACTAAATACATTATCCAGCGACAGCATAGGTATTTCATGGGCCACTTCATTAAAAGCGGTATCGGATTTAGCACCAACACGTTGCGTTGGTGAGTCAGCAGTAATGAGATCCGGGTGTTGTTGTTCTATTTGCTGCAATTCTTTTAGCAGTCGATCAAACTCGGCATCAGGAATTGAAGGATCATCAAGTACATAATAAGCATAATTGTGATCATTTATTTGGTCACGCAGTTCACTGATGCGCTGCTCTACAGACTGGCTCATAGATAGATTAACTTCGGGTTAAAGATTTACGTTTGTAGTCGTTGATTTGTTCTTTTTCATGCTGATAGGTTTGCTCGGTAAATACACTTCTGGAACTGTCCATTAATTTACCACCAAACTCTTTCTGCAGAGCACGGGCCGTTTCTACCATTTTTTTATAGGCGACTTCAGGCTCATAAGCACCCGGGATCCCCATAAAGAAAGATACGCCTTTAAACGATTCTTGCGACATGTTATCCAGATCAAACACGCCTGGATTAAATGCATTGGCCACAGAAAAATATTTTTCGCTATCGTTACCTGGTGTTTTACAACAATGAAAAATATTCATGTCACCAAAGCGACAACCAAACTCAATTAATCGCTGCAATAATGCATCGCCATTAAACGGAGTCTCTTGCGATAATAACGTTAACGAAAAAATCAACTCTGGTTCTTGATGAGTAACAGTATCGGTGTGTTTGCTGGATGATTTATCGGAGGACTTCACCAATGGTTCAGCGGTTAAATGCTCTTCTCCACCAGACGACATCGTATGACGATCGGCTGTTATTGCATCATCTTCTGTAATAACAATTTGTTCTGCTTTATTGGCGGATAACTTATCACTTGATTGATCAGCATTTGTATTTGAAGCAGAAGGTCTAACGGATGCGTTATCTATTTCGCTGGCAGAGTTATCGCTGTCTTGTTCATTAGCCGACGATTGCTTTATCGTTCGCGGCTCGCTCACACCTAGGTAGTCAAAACCTTGTCGATCGCGAGCATCCTGATCAACATTGACCAAATCTTTAATTTCCTGACGCGCTTGTTTGGCTTTTTGACTGCGACGCCAACCGTCAAAAGCAACATAGCCTATGATGGCGGCGCCAATAATGCCTAGAATTATTCGAAGCTCCCACTCCATGTATTGAACCTCCTGTTACATAGATGCCATAGCTGCGGCTTCATCAATATCTACCGCAACGAGTCGAGAAACACCAGGCTCTTGCATGGTAACACCTGCAAGTTGATGAGCCATTTCCATGGCGACTTTGTTGTGTGAAATATAAATAAACTGAACTTTTTCAGCCATGCTACGAACCAGATTACAGAAGCGCCCAACGTTTGCATCATCAAGTGGTGCATCAACCTCATCAAGCATACAAAACGGCGCAGGATTTAACTGGAATATAGAAAACACTAACGCAATCGCTGTTAATGCTTTTTCCCCACCGGATAACAAGTGAATCGTCGAATTGCGTTTACCAGGTGGTCGTGCCATTACCGTAACGCCTGTATCCAATAAATCATCGCCGGTTAACTCAAGATAAGCATGACCACCGCCAAAAACTTTTGGGAATAAATCTTTCAAGCCAGCATTAATTCGCTCAAAGGTTTCTTTAAATCGTGTACGGGTTTCTTTGTCAATTTTTCTTATTGCAGCTTCAAGGGTTTCTAATGCTTCGGCCAGATCTTCATGCTGCGCATCCAGATAAACCTTTCGCTCTTCTTGTTGTTTGTGTTCTTCGATGGCCGCTAAATTAATAGCACCCAAACGCTGAATTTTTCCACTGATAACTTCCAGATTTTGCTGCCAATCATGTTCATTGGCTTCTTCAGGCATTGATTCAGCAATGGCTTTAATACTTAACTCTTCATCAGCCAACGATTCGGCCTGAGTATTTTGGCGAGTTTTACATTCCTGCCATTCCATTTTTGCGCGCTCAAGTCGACTTCGAATCGCTTGTGCAGCCTGCTCGGCTTCAAGACGTTTTTTATCAAAAGCTCGTAAGTTATTATCCGCTTCCGTCACTTTTTCACGAGCAGACTTTAATTCTTCTTCAACCAACAAGCGTTTTTCAAGTGCTTCTTCGAGCTCTATTTTATGGTCATCGCCCGGCTCTTCCATATTGTTCAGGCTGTCTTCAAGTTCAACTTTACGTTGCTGCAACTGAGTAATCTGTTGATCCATTCGTTGAAAGTTATTCTGTGCTGAATTAATTTCTGTTTTGAGCGATTCCACTCGAAGCGCCAATTTATGCGCCACATCTTTAGCTTCACGAGAGCGATTTCTCGATTGCTCCAGTTCACTTCTGATTTCTTCTCGCTTTGCGCTTAGGGCTTCTTTCTCATCAGTGTCACTGGCCAGGTGCTCAACCAGTTCTTCGATTACCGCACGGCTGGCAGACATGGCTTTTTCATCGTCTTTCATTTGTCGTGTGGCTTCAGCTTTTTCTTTGTTTAGCTTTTCAATGCGCTGACGAGTTTGTTCAAGCTTCGCTTGTTGGCTGCCAACTTTTGCCCGCAGTTCAGAGTAGCGTTTATTGGCGTCTTTAAGCTCGCGCTGCTTTTGCTCCCAGCTACCTTCCAGATCACGAATTTGCTCTCGAATGGCAGATTCCTGTTCTTCGAGCTCGTTCAGCAACATTTCTTTTTCTTCCAGCTTAAGCGAAAGTTCTTTTAACTCGGCTTCACGCTCGACCAGCCCGGCTTCTTTATCGGTACTTCTGGAAACTTTTAACCAATGCTTACCAATCCAGATGCCATCTTTGGTAATGATGCTTTCACCGTCCGCTAAATTAGCCTGGAGTTTTATGGCTTCGTCTAACGTGTCTACTGCACTGATGCCGGTCAATAAATGACTGATATCCACGGCACCCGAAACTTTTGTCGCTAATGAACTCTTTGTGCCGCTGTATTGGGCAGAGCCTTCGATAAACTGTAATGAACCTTCGGTTAGAGTCTCCAAGTTTTCCGTTAAACTGAAGTCATCAACCAGTACGGCTTGTAGCGTATCACCCAACACGGTTTCAACGGCTTTTTCCCAACCCGTTTCAACATCGAGTTTTTCCACCAGACGGGGTTGCTCAAGCATGCCGGCAGTCTCTAACCACTTTTGAGTGGCTTTATTTTCACTACCAAGAGCAGCACTTTGCAGCGCTTCAAGTGATACTTTTCGTCCCTGCATCTTTTGAACTTCACGACGCAGCTCATCCATACTTTGGGATTTTCGCTGCCGCTGCTCACGCAGTTCCGATATTTTCTCTACGAACTCATCAACGGTTTCTGACAAGGTGGCCGCTTCCAGCTCAACTTTGGAGAGTTCCGTTGATGCTTCGATAACCGATGACTCCATGGGCTCGGACTGAAAACCATCCAGCTCTCGATCCATTGCGTCAATTCGCGCAGATAACCGGGTTAAGTGGGCTTCAAGCGATTGAATTCGTGTTTTTTCAACTTCCAGCTTTTGCGTATTTCCTGAAGCGCCCTGATTAAAGTTATCCCAGTCCTGTTGCCAATTGTTCATGGCATCTTCCAACTGATGCAGAGTCTCCTGCGATACATCAACGGTTTCATTGTGCATTTCCAGCTCAGGCTCTGCTTCCATTAATTCTTGCTGTAATGTTTCTATACGGGATTCATCACTGAGTTTCTGCTCATTAACGTGCTTCAGTGATGCCGAAACATTTTGCAGATCTTCATGCAGCTGTGTTTTACGTTCAGACTGATGCTTAATGGCTTGTTCAAGTCGTGCTATATCGGCGCCTATGCCATAGTAACGCCCCTGCACTTCATTAAACTGATCACTCAACTCAACATGTAAATCACGAGTTTGTTCAATTTCAGCATCTGCTCTGCGCTGCTCAGCAACTCTTGACTCAAGCTCGGTTTCAAGTTGACTGATTAAGGTATCAAACTCTTGCATTTGTTTGTTAAAACGCTGCCAACGCAATACCGATAACTGAGCTTTTAGTTCGCGCTCTTCACTTTTAAAATCTTTGTATTTTAGTGCCGCGGTTGCCTGGCGTTGCAAGTGTGCTAACTGTTTGCCCAGTTCTTCGCGGATGTCTTCTAGTCGTTCAAGATTTTCACGGGTATGTCGAATACGATTTTCCGTTTCGCGGCGTCGTTCCTTATATTTTGAAATACCGGCAGCTTCTTCAATGAACACCCGTAACTCGGCGGGTTTTGACTCGATCAGCCGGGAAATCATACCCTGTTCGATAATCGCGTAAGATCGCGGTCCAAGACCGGTTCCCAGAAAAATATCGGTTATATCTTTTCGACGACATTTGGTGCCATTTAGAAAATAAGAGGATTGACCGTCGCGGGTGACGGTTCTGCGTACGGAAATTTCAGCATAAGAGGCGTATTCACCAACTAACTTACCTTCACTATTATCAAACACCAACTCAATACTGGCTTGACCAACTGGTTTACGGGCTGTTGAGCCATTAAATATAACATCCGTCATGGAGTCGCCACGCAAATGTTTGGCCGAGGACTCCCCCATAACCCAGCGTACCGCATCTATCAGGTTCGACTTACCACAGCCGTTAGGCCCTACGATAGCGGTCAGGTTTTGAGGAAACGGAACAACCGTGGGGTCAACAAACGATTTAAATCCAGCTAATTTTATTTGTTTTAAGCGCATAACCCTGAAATCTGTATTTTTTATCTTTACAATGGCCTTCGGCTGACCGTGAACTTACATTTTGTAAACAGTTTTATTTATTCTGATTAAGCCGAGTAGTGTAAATTATTTCACTGCTAAACACACACAGTAGTATCAAAAAATGAGAGAAATTTTTAGTCTATGATAAAAAGCGGATTCAGTGGTGCTCAATATTTCACCAAAGGTTTACAGCTTGTACGATTAAAGGGCATTCGCCACTTTGTGGTGTTACCACTGCTCATCAACATCGTTTTATTGTTATCGGCCTGTATTTGGGTGTTCAACAAACTGCTTGACTGGAAAACGCAGTTTTATAACTGGAGCTGGGAATGGGTCCAATGGATATTGGATAACTTTGGCTGGCTGTTATGGCCGGTGGTCTTCATTGTTATTTTTCTCTCGGTCTTTTATTTTTTTGCCATCATCGCTAATTGGTTGGCGGCGCCATTTAATGGCTTACTCTCAGAAGCTGTGGAACGTCACCTTGCCGGCAAGGATACCTCACAAAATGAGTCTTTTAGTTCGGTTATCAAAGACTTACCAAGAATATTTGGGCGTGAATGGGCAAAACTTAAATACTGGCTACCAAAGGCACTGGCCTGCCTGATTTTATTTTTGATCCCCGGGGTTAACCTGGTTGCACCGGTTATCTGGGTATTATTCAGCGCCTGGATGATGGCCGTGCAGTACATAGACTATCCAATGGATAATCATAAAGTCAGCTTTCATGACATGCTTACCCAGCTCAGAGCAAGGCGCGGTGGGCCACTTGGGTTTGGTGGTACCGTTATGCTCATAACCATGGTTCCGGTAGCGAACATTCTGGTTATGCCAGTTGCTGTCGCGGGCGCGACAGCACTCTGGTATGAAAATTACCGGGAAGACTTGTAAAAATCGACCATAATGAAATCGAGTAACAATAACTGTTAGAAATGATTGAACCGTTAGAAATGCTTGGTTAACGACAGTAAGAAACGGGGGCTACGGATTTCTTTTTCTCGGGCCTTATCGAGAGAGAAAAAGTAGTTCTCACCCTGCTCGGACTGAAACAGGCTGTAGCCTTTCAGGGTAACCCTGAAAACAACTGGTTTGGCGAAGGAATAGCGGTTTGCACTTTGGTCCGAGTTTTCATAACGGCTAAGAAAGGAAAGCGACACCATATCGCTGTAACTCTGGTTTTTATCAATGGAGTACTCAATGCCATAGCGATCACCCAGCGGCAATTCCAAATCAATAGAATCCGTCGTTTTTGGCTCTAAATCATTATTTTCAATGGCATTCTCTTGAATAGCATTCTCTTGAATAGCATTCTCTTTAAGAACAGTATCAGAGAATAATACGGAGGATAAAAATCGATTACCGGACGCTGAAGCTGCCGTGCTATTAAAAACAGCACCAGCTACCAGACAAGAAAGCATAAACCGAGGTAAAACAGCACTCATGTACTTCCCTGACACGAATGCATTGGACAACAAACTCAAAGCACTCATAGACCTACCTGAAACAACAACCAAGAAGATTAAATGGTGGACCGGGTTAGAAACCAGTAGCCACCAGACACAGATTAAGCCTAGCAAAGTTGGTTAATATTTCAACAACCCCTTGGTTAAACTGCGACCAACTTAACACAATTTATTACATTTATAGGCAATTAGCGCTATTCTGAGTTACCTTATATAGTTAAAGCTTATTCTAAGTACTTTAAGCTATCTATCTGTTTTTCAATCCTTTTTGTCGATATTGGAAAGGCTGTTTTAATACCTTGGGCAAACAAGGAGATCCGGAACTCCTGCAACATCCAGTAGAGTTCATCCAGAGCATTCGAATAAGCTTTATTATGCGGCGATTGTTCAAGTTTATTGACCCGTTGCTGGATCCTCTGAAATTCTTTAAGGCAGGTGGACTCGCGAGGAAAGTTCACCATCATACGTTCGAGTCGCTTATCCAGTGCCGTTAAATAACGTTGATAATCTCTTAATCGTTCAACACCGTGCTGATAAATACAACCTGTGTACCATAGGGACTCCAGCTGCTGACGAATATCCAGGTACGACTGTAAATATTTTGGCTCGACCTTCTCATAAACCTGCTTATTGATCGCTTGTGTTGTTCGTAATAACGACAATATCAACGACAAATTATCATTCATTCGCTCTGTAAATATTTTTGCGAACCGTTGCTTAGCGACTTTAAACGTCTGTTCCGATTCAATTGGAGCATCGGGTAAACAGTCTTTGGCAACGGCCATCGCCAAATCTTCAACCAACGCCGGATAACCGTCTATCAAGATAGCCAGTTTGGTCAACTCGTTTCGATGTTGCCATGAGCGTAAAAAATACTTCAGCTTTTTATCCTGACTTAGCAACAGTAATCGACATAGGCCTCTTTGATGAGTTTGCTCAGCGACAAAACGGGACTCGCACCCAACTCGTTGGACATAATCTTGATTGTCCTCCAGAGCCTGCAACAATCGTGTTTGTTGTCGGTTATTTGTATTAACCACTTCAAGCTGAAATTGATAGCCTGCTGGCCACTCGGTTAATTTTGTCGGTTGTTTAACCGTTTTATGGGCTGTTTTTTGGCTTTTATTGCCAGCACTGTTAACTTGCTCTGTCGATAGTTGCAATGCGGCTTTTACATTGTCACTTAAGAACTGTTGTAAATCGCTCAACTGCCGCCCTTTTTTTATAGGCTGTTTACCTTCTGCAAACACTTTAAAGTTTGGCGTTAAATGGCTGGGCAACTCCAGATTATTCCAGTAATCAAGATCAATTGAGCGGCCGGATATTTGATAAAGTACAGTCGCTAACTCTTGAAAAAAGTCACCTTTGCCAAAATTATCTTTCAGTCGTTCATAACAGGCCGATGCGAATTCCGGTGCCGGGATAAAGTTTTTACGGATAGACTTGGGTAAGGCTTTTATGGAACAGAGTATTTTTTCTTGCAACAGACCGGGAACCAGCCATTCAAAATCCGCTGGCTTAAACTGTTTTAACATGGGTAACGGTAAGCAGATGGAAACGCCATCATCAGGATGTCCCGGTTCAAAACGATATTCCAGTTTAATCTCGGTATCTCTGATGACCAGTGTTTTCGGAAAGGCCGATTCATCCAGTTCAGCTTCCGGATTTAAAATATCCTGCTCGGTTAAAGTTAATTGCTGATTACGGGCTTTCCAGTCTTTTTTTAACCAACGCAATAATGTTTTTAAATTAAACACCTGTGACGGCAGCCGTTGGTCAAAGTAGTCAACCAGTTCTTCATCCGTTTTAATAATATCGGTTCGACGTTGACGGGATTCTTCGTCCCGAAATTCATTTAATAACGATTGATTGATACTTTGAAAAGGCGCATTGGTATTAAGCTCTCCATCAATAAAGCCCTTCTCTATTAACCAGTTTCGACTCAGTGCTGGATCTTGTTGACTGTAACCAACCAGTCTATTGGCCACATAAATAAGTCCAAACAACGATTTTTGCAGATACGCGCAGGCCTCACCTTTTTTCTTACGCCAGTGAGGATCAAGATAACTGACTTTAGCGATATGCTCGGCACAATCTTCAATCCAGTCTGCTTCAATAGGTGCCGTTGCACGTGCATAAAGTTTGCCCGTTTCAATTAACTCTGCCGCCAGCATCCACTGTGATTTTGTTTTAAAGTTAACCGACGATGGATGAACGTAGACTTTTGTATTTCTGGCCCCCTGATAATGCGCCTCATTGGTTTTTGTTAAAACGTTGGTAATTAAAGCTGGTAGCAGTGCCCGGTGGATCTGCTCATAATCCGCCGGAGCTTTATTCAGTTTATGACCAGCTTGCAACATTAACTGTTTTAACTGACGAAATGTATTGCGCCAGTCAAGCCAAGCAGGAAAGTTTATAAAATGGGTAGCGCAATAATCTTTAAACTGCCGGTTTGCCATATCTTCCTGCAATTTATGCAAGCCATTCCAGACGTTTAAAAAGGTTATAAAATCTGACTTTTTATCGTTCCACTGTTCATGGGCTGAATCTGCTTTTTGTGCTTTATCGTGCGGCCGCTCTCTGGGATCGCGCACACTGTATAAACTGGCTATCACCAGCATTTCTTTCAGTGCAAACTCGGTTCCCGAACACAACATAACCGCCAGCTTCGGATCAACGGGCAGCCGGGCAATTTGCCGGCCGATTTTGGTCAGCTTAAAATCATTGTCCAAAGCCCCCAGTTCAAACAGCATGTTCATGCCATCACGCCAGTGTTTTTCTTCGGCATTTTCAATAAACGGAAACGTTTCTGGCTGATCAATGCCCATGGATTTCATTTGCAAAATCACCGACGCCAAATTTGTTCGCTTAATTTCTGGCAGGGTAAACGCAGATCGACTGTCATAATCGTCTTCCGAATAAAGCCGAAAGCAAATACCCGATGACACACGACCACAGCGCCCTGCCCGTTGATTGGCACTGGCCTGTGAAATTTTTTCAATTTGCAAACGTTGAATTTTACTGCGCATACTAAAGCGACTGATCCTGGCTGTTCCAGGATCAATCACAAAACGAATACCCGGTACCGTTAACGAGGTTTCAGCAACATTGGTTGCCAATACAATTTTCCGACCTTGTAGTGGCTTAAATACTTTTTGCTGATCACCAATACTTAATCTGGCGTACAAGGGTAAAATGTGAGTTTGGGATAAATTTAAACGCCGCAGCTGACGTGTTACCTGACGAATTTCCCCTTCACCGGGTAGAAAGATCAAAATATCACCCGGACCTTCTTTACAGGCTTGCTGTACCGCGGTTCTAATTTGCCACAGTTCAGGTTCTTCACCGTGGGGGATTTCCATGCTGTCAGCAGGCAAATAACGCATTTCAACCGGATAAGTACGACCTTTAACTTCCAGTACCGGTGCATCGTCGAAAAACTTTGAAAAGCGTTCAACATCGATTGTTGCCGATGTAATGATAACTTTTAGATCTCGACGCTTTTGGGTCAAATTCTTTAAAAGCCCTAATAAAAAATCAATATTAATGCTGCGTTCGTGGGCTTCATCAATAATGATAACTTCATAACGACTGAGAAATGGATCTTGCTGAATCTCGGCGAGTAACATGCCGTCCGTCATTACCTTCAGGTAACTTTGCTCAGACACTTTTTCAAAAAACCGTACACTCACACCAACATCCTGACCCAGTTGTGTGTTGACTTCTTCGGCTATTCTGGAAGCAACAGACGTCGCCGCAACACGTCTAGGCTGAGTGTGACCTATGAATCCCCGACCACCGTATCCGGCCTTAAGACAAATTTTTGGTAGCTGAGTCGTTTTACCACTACCGGTTTCGCCCGCTATTACGACAACCTGATTTTGCTGAATCAACTTGATAATCTTTTCAGACTGCTCACTGACGGGTAATTGGGCAGGAAAACTTATGGTGGGTTTATGGCTATCGCGCTGTGTTTTTAAATGTTTTGAGGAATCAAATAATTTTTGTAATGACTGCTCAGCCGATTGAGTATCTTTGTTACGCCGTTTTAGACCAGCGATTTTCTTTTTCAATCCTATTATTTTGCCAGCATCACGTGTCAGACACTCAAGAATATCAGTAGAGGAATTATTAGACATTGTATAACCGTAAAATCCAGTATCGAATATAAGTCTGTTAGTGAAAGAAACTGCAAATTAAAAAATTAGCGTGAGAACAAATCGGTAATAACAGGATTAGTAAGTCGAACGATATTATATCAATTGGCAAAAACGAAAAAAGCCTGTTTGCCATAAACAAACAGGCTTTTATGGAAATTATTAAAGCTTAATCCCAGATTTCGTGGGGCTTTAATACATCAGCCATAAACTTTGCTACTGGTTTGATAAAATCTTTATCTTCCCAATAACCATTATGACAAGCAGGATTCCATGACGTCGCCGGATTACCCACGTTAATCTCATAATCACCTGCAACGGCTTTATTATAAGATTCATTAATACCTTTTAATGGGTAAGCAACAATATCGTCTTTATCATAAAAGTTTAACCAGCGTGCGCGTTCTGCAAAATCTTCTGGAAGCGCATCACCCGCCACTTTTACTGGCTGGTGTAACTCTTCGTGGTGACGAACATAAATTGCCAGAGGACTACCAAAAGTAACGTAACCAACTAAATTTTGCATAGATTCAAAGTTAGAAGTCTTTGGCGTCGTATTTCGCATTTCTCGAATATAATCTTGCATAATGATTGATCCGAATGAATGCGCCAGCACTATCAATGGTGTTTTTTCTTCATTCACCCGACGATGACCGGCAAACTCTCTCAAAGAATCGGCAACACGATTTTGCACTTTCGAGTAAAGCCTGGAACCTTTATGGTACGCCAACCCTGACCCAAGATAATCGATAAACATTTTTCGAGTACCTTCGTAGGCCAAATCATTTTTGTAATTAATGCTTTTGTAAAACTCTGACAGTTCATCTTTGATGGCATCTGCCCAGTAAATTTCTTTGAACATTAAATCATCTTCAAGTCGACCTTCACCACCGGCGACATATTCTTCAATGATTCGATGCTTAAGCTCAACTGAAAAATGTTGGTCTTCAGTGCTCATCCCGTGAATGATTGCGACCGCAAGCCTTTTCATTATGTCCTCTCTATCTTTATATTGCGATTTGATAGGCTAAATACTCGCGCAAAAACAACAAGATATCAAGATTAATCAGACGGATAACGAAAAAAACTTAATTACAGATTGAGTAAATATATAGGAAATTGAGTGTTCAGAAATTTGGAAAGAGAGAAGGAAAATGGCGGAGCGGACGGGACTCGAACCCGCGACCCCCGGCGTGACAGGCCGGTATTCTAACCAGCTGAACTACCGCTCCGCTTAGGTACCCCTTGCGAGGTGGGCGCTATAATACGTATAGCCCTTAGGCCTGTCAACAAACTTTTTTAAATTTTTTAACATTTAAAATCAGTCGATTAAATGCTGTTCAAACTGATTATTTAAACATCAAATTCTGGGCTAATTTGTCTGATTTTTGTGCTTAAAAATAAACACAAGATCACGATTTATTTTGATCCGACTCTTCCATCTCATCGCCAGACTCTTCAAACGCATCTTCCCAGCTAGGATCATCCGAACCACTTTCCTCCTGAGTACCTGCATCATCATCGGCTTCGCCTGTGGATATATCCTCTAACGGCATTGAATCTAAATCAGAGACATCATCGGGCTCATCTTCGGTAGTCGCATCCATTGGAGCAGCATCCGAAGAGCTGTCGTCAGATTTGGCACCAGAAAATGATTCCATAGCCGTTAAAATTTGCTCAACCGACATGTCCTTTTTCGCTATATCTTCTCCAAACATTGATGAATACTCGGCAAAAATATTGTTTAAGGTGGTTAAAGTTATATGAACTTCCTGTTTCAGACTTTTGGACTCTTGCTTTAACGCTTCAATTTGAGCCTCTTTCGCCTCCAACTGACTGTTAAGGGCACTGGTATCAGAGCTGGCGTCAGACTCTTCCGGAGCAGGTTTCGTTGCTGAGCCGACGGTTAGATCATGGTATTTCTCGGTGATCCGGGACAACTCTTCATCCAGCGACGCTAAGTTTTCAACGTCTTTGTTTAAGACACTGCTTACAAAGGTACGAAAGAAAAACTTTCGTTCTCGTATGATATCCGCCGAATGCTTTTCTACGGCTTTCTCATCAAGGCCTAGCTTTTCATGCAAAAACCGTTGGGTGGCTTCTTTTTGCACAGGTTCGTTATCTTTTACATTTAAGATCAGCTCCCGCATGGCATCTTTATATCGAGACTGACCTCTAACCAATAAAACAATGAGTAGAATAGAAACGATTACAAAGGGCAGTACGATTTCCACCACCAGTAACCAGCTAAACCATGATTCATTCATGAACGATCTTCCTCCGGCGAATCATTGCCTTCTTCGTCTTCAAATAATTCTTCTGCAAGTTTTTCCGAACTGCTGCGCGACTTTTTCCGCAGCATTCGCCAACCAAACCAACCCAGTGCCACTAAAGCCACATTGCCAACAAGTCCCAGGCTTAGCCATAAAGTCCAATTAACCGGTTCTTTTACCGGCTCTTTTACTGGTTCATCGGCAGTCTCATCGACTTTTTCAGGAGTGGTAACTTCTGGCTCTGCAGTAGTTGGCTCTGGTTCAGTTTCTTTAACCGGTTCTTCTTTGACCGGCTCTTGTTCGACAGGCGTTTCCGGCGTCGCAAACCCTTCCAGCGGCTCGGCTTCAAACTCAACCACGGGCATTTCACTGCTAAAACTTCGACCAAGAGGAGAATGCCCTCTTGCCGTTAGCTGAACTTTATAGCGACCACCTTTGGGGAATTGTTTTAACTCAATTGCTTGGGGTGTTTGCCAGTCACTGAAAGTAATGAACTGACTGCTCTCATCCGGGTAGGTGATTTCGGTGGCTACTTTAAGGCTCGATAAATCGAGAACGTCTTCAGCCACTCGTAGATGTATTTTATGAGGCTCGTTTTCCTCGTAAGATAACTGAAGGTCTGTTTCAACCGGATTGCCGTAGATATTGACGGCATGGGTACGACTTCGCTCAAATGTTGGACTTTTAACGGTCAGTTTAATTTCAAGTACGCCATCTTCTTCACCTGCAAAAAACACCTGACGAAAAGTACCCGTATCGTCCCGCAGTAATGGTGTGTTTTGAGTTTTGCCTTTGTAACGAGTCTCGAGCTTTGCATCAACCAGCTGTAAAAAGTCTGGCTTGGTAATAACCTGACCATCTTCAATAAGCTTTACGGAATAGCTGATTTGTTCGTTTGCCAATACATTATTGGGAATATCACTGACTTGCAGCCCAAGCTTACTCACCACCATTACCCGGTTATCCGGATCAATTGCAGCATCTATCTGCCAATCTCCGGGCTGTGGGTTTTCAATGGTGATCAAGTCATAGGCGTTGGTGGAAAACCAGCGTAATCCTTGCTTGTCACTGTTTTTATCCAGCGTCGCTGTAGTAGGCTCAACCAATCGTGTTGGCTCACTGTCTTTTTCGCGAAACACCAGTAAGGTCATTTCTTCAACACTGGCATCAACCTTAAAGGTATTATTGTCCAGCGGCAGGCTGTCTCTGGGCGTTGCCTGCTCAAATATTTTAAGGAATACCCGCTGTAAATCTTCTGCATTTGAGACTGATTGAAACCAGCCATCGGTTTGATTGGATAATTCTGATAGCAGCTCGCTATCCGCTTGTTCAGATAAAGCAACGGTATGAATGGTTACGCCGGCATTTTTAAGTCTTGGTAATAACACATTTAATATTCTTTCTCGCTCAGCCTTATTTTTTGCCGCATCTTTCGATATATCGACCATTCCGTCGGTTAACAAAATCATGCTTCGGGACTCAGAATCATCGGGTTTATTCCAGTCCCAACTGGATTTGCCCATAGCGTCGCCGATATTGGTAAACAGTCCTGCAGAATTTATTTTGTCAGCGGCTTTGTTGGCATTAGCTTGCCACTGACTGTCGACTTCCTTGATAGGTACTAACATATTGACGTATTTACCAAACGCCCAGACGCCAGCTTCCGAGCCTTTAGGCATCAGGTTGGTAATAATTTTTAACGCCGGGATCCGTAAGTTTTCAGGATCATTTTTTTTCATGCTGCCGGAAATATCAATTAACACGCGCACATCAGAACGTTTCTGTTTGTCCGCTTCCGCTGTGTAGGCGAATTGATGTAAACAAAGAAGCACTAGTGCGATAAACGCAGTTCGTTTGCCTGGCATTCTGGTTTTTATGGCTCGGCTTTGTGACATATGCACACCCGCTATCGTGATAAATGCGTTTTATTGACTGGTGGCACCGGATTTAGAGCGACCGATTGCCGATTGTTGACGAATCAAACAGAAGCAATTCTGTACCACCTATCAACTTGTCTATGACAATAAATGTATCTATTTTCAGAAGTTTAGCGTAAAAATCAAGAAGTTGCTTTAACTTAGCCCGAGAAATTGAACATTTTTGCCACACCATCACATTTTGTCGAATAATTTGACGATTTTAAACATGGGCTGGTGCTAAGCCTTTGATTTAACGACTAATAGGTTAATTAGAATAGACGAATAAAAAGCAAGACAACAGAACACATTTAATTAACCGGCTCCGGCTCTATTTCTGATAATGGATCCGCCTCATCATCTTCTGGGATCAATATAGCAATGATATGCTCTTCCAGCTCAGAGGCCTTTTTCTCGGAAATCACCTTACCCCGTGCAGAGCGGTTTGCAAGATGCACTGATTCAGAGTTGCCACTGACCAACGGATGCCATTGCGGCAGATCTTGCCCTTTTGCCAACAATTTATAAGCACAGGTGTTGGGTAACCAGTCAAAACTTCTTGCTGCATCAGGGGTTACCTGAATACAGTCGGGCACCAGTGTAAAACGGTTAGTATATTGGCTACAGCGGCAGGATTGCTGATCGAAATACTGGCAACTGACATCGGTTTGATAAAACTCCCCTTCGTCGCCTTCAAGTTTATACACACAGCACTTTCCACAACCATCACACAGTGATTCCCACTGCTCTTCGGTCATGTCATCAAGCGCGGTAACTTGCCAAAATGGTTTATCCGCCATATGACTCAACCTTAGAAGTGATTGTTAGTAAATCGGATAAACTGGCCTGTAGTTTATCGCCAGGCTGTAAAGCAGCTACGCCCTCTGGTGTACCGGTTAAAACCATATCGCCCGGCTGTAATGTGAAGGTTTGAGAAATATAACGGATTAACTCGATAACCGGCCAGAGCATTAACTGAGCCGTTGTACTTTGGCGTAACTCACCATTTATCGACAGACTAAACTCCGCCTGCTCTAACCATTTTGCCGAAGGCAGCTCAACCCAGTTTGCCACCGGACAGGCGCCATCAAACGCTTTTGCCATTTCCCATGGATGTCCTTGAGACTTTAATGTTTGCTGAAGGTCTCTTAGAGTTAAGTCCAGTGCCAGCGAAACACCGGCAATGGCAGATACGACATCATCGGTTTCATCAAGGTTAGTTAACCGTTCTTTAATCAATATCGCCAGTTCAACCTCATGGTGGCATTCCCCCAAACCAGCTGGAATGTAAACCTTTTCATTCCAGTGACACAAGGAGGTTGAGGGTTTGATAAAGATAACTGGCTGTTTGGGTACAGGATTTCCTAACTCTTTGGCGTGCGCCGCGTAATTACGGCCTATGCAAACTACCTTGCCAGCGGGCAAACGCTTAATAGAATCTATATCACTTTGATGCTGATAGTTCATTATTGGTTGATAGTTAGTTATTGGCTGACTCATTGCTGTGCTGGCTTTAACTGATTTTTATCAAGCAATTGCGACGGTGGCATTTGCAGAAAAAAGCCCTGCTCTTTAAGCTGCTGTCTCACTTCATTTATGTTTTCGCGTGCCAATGTTTCCCGTTTCTCCAAATTAACATGTAAAGCAAACTCTGGAGTGCCAAACGCTTTAAGCAATGACTCGGGCACCGCATCAAAATTATCACGCTCCATCAAATACAGGTACATTTCACTTCTTTTAGGGCTACGGTAAACAAAGGTCAACATGGAAAACTACGTCTCTTATCAAGAATACAAATTATCTATTCAGCACTTCCGGCTAAATCAGCCAAACAAGGCGTTAAGACTTCAATTATTTTAAAGGAATTCAATGTCGTCTATTGTCGCAGAAAATCAGAATCTAGAAAACTCCGACAGCTAAGCGACTTAAATCATTGGCTTTTTGCTGACTGAAAAAGTCATTAAAGGTTTCAAAAGTGGCAAAATTGAAGATCAAGCCAATATTTAAAGCTTGTTCAGGATGGTTACACTGGATAGTGGTTTACTTTGAAAGAGGACTTACATTAAAGAGGGTTTACATTAAAGACTCTTTTTTGAAAAGCGCTATCTTTGAACATCCGTTTATTCTTGAAAAATAGAGTGCAATTGTTCACCCAGGTATTGCTCTCGCAAGGAGGTCCATCCTCGGGGAGGCTGGTTAGAAAAGCCCAATAGAAAGCTCGCATAACGGCGTAATAACTTTTTACTGCAAATGACATCTGGCTCAAACCCAAGTGTTTGGGCTACCGATGCAACAACATCCTTTGCTTGCTGTAACTTATGGGTATACTCCTGCCAAAACTTAGGGCTTAATGGCGCCTTGACTTGAAGTGCTTCGTCATACGGTTGTTTTAAAATATGGATAATTGCCTCGGAATAGCGACGTTTCGAGGCTGGATGCCAGTTAGTGATATCGGGCAATCGTTGGTCGTTTAACAAGCCTTTGTGAGCCAAGGTAAACAGGACATCATTTTTCAAAACAAATGACTTAGGTACATCTCGTTCCCTTGCCAGCCGCTCACGCCACTCAACCAGATTTTTTAATCGTTGCAACTGACGGTTACTCAGCTTCCAGCCATTTTTAATATCCAGATACGCGGACTCGATATCATCAAGCTCATCAACCCGCGCAGCCAATTGCTCGCAGTCCTGAGTAACCCAACTTTCACTATTCGGCAAAGATTGAGTCAGCTTCATTTGCTGCTGATAGGCTTTGCCAAGATACAACACATCATCAATAGCGTATTGCAATTGCTGAGCACTCAAAGGTCGCTGCAACCAATCTGAGCGGGTCGCACCCTTTTCTAAGGTATGATCACAATACTTTTGGATCATTGCCGCATAACCCAAATTTAAACCATCGCCCAGATACGCAGCGGCAATTTGAGTATCCCATAAATTAACCAGACGACAGCCGAACCGGCGATACAACACTTCGCAATCCTCCGAAGCGGAATGGAACACTTTACGCAAGGATTCTAAAGTCAATAATTCGATAAACGGAGGGCAATGATCAGCCGCGACTGGCTCGATCAAATAACAATGCTGGCCATCAAAAATTTGAATAAGGGCCAGCTCCGGATAAAAGGTTTTTTCGCGATGAAACTCGGTATCTATGAACAATGCGTCCAAAGAACGCCATTGTAGAGCCAGTTGAGAAAGATCATCTGAGTGTGTCACCCATTGAAAATCAGCGGTATGAGAATCGTTCAAAATGATCCTTTCTATTTAACTGGCTTTGAACAAAAATAAAACAATGACTATCCTTCATCCCGTAATTCACGGCGCAAAATTTTACCGACATTGGATTTGGGCAACTCATCCCGAAACTCAATCAGCTTTGGCCGTTTATAACCGGTGAGGTTCTCTTTACAGTAGTCGAACAATTGGTCTTCATTTAAGTCACTGTCTTTCTTAACCACAAACAGTTTTACCTGTTCACCACTTGATTCGGACTCAACACCTACCGCGGCAACTTCAAGTACTCCAGGATGCGACGCTACTACGTCTTCAATTTCATTGGGGTAAACATTAAAGCCGGAAACTAAAATCATATCCTTTTTACGATCGACAATTTTCAGAAAACCTTTTTCATCAATGCAGGCGATATCACCTGTTAACAGCCAACCACCCTCTTTAATAACTTTGGCAGTTTCTTCCGGACGTCCCAAATAACCGTCCATCACCTGAGGGCCTTTCACCCAAAGTTCACCCGGCTCATTAAATCCTAACTCTTTCCCTTTTTCGTCTCGAATCGACACATCAGTTGAGGGAACAGGTAGGCCAATGGTGCCGTTGTACTGTTTTAAGTTCATGGGGTTAATTGAAACAGCCGGCGCTGTTTCTGTCAGGCCGTAGGCTTCAAGCAATGGCGTGCCGGTAGTGTCTTGCCATCGTTTAGCAACGGATTCCTGCACAGCCATTCCACCACCAAGGGTGACTTTTAATTGTGAAAAGTCGAGATCTGAAAAGCCATCGGTATTCAATAAACCATTGAATAAGGTATTAACACCGGTTAGTGCCGTAAATTTAAAACTGGATAACTCTTTAACGAAACCCGGCATGTCTTTAGGGTTGGTGATCAAAACATTCAGTCCGCCAAACTTCATAAAGGTCATACAGTTCGCGGTTAATGAAAAGATATGGTAAAGCGGAAGCGCAGTAATAATCACTTCTTTGCCTTCTTCAATTAACGGCTTTAACCAGGCCGATGCCTGCTGAATATTGGCCACCATATTTCGGTGCAATAATACGGCGCCTTTCGCCACGCCAGTTGTGCCACCTGTGTATTGCAGGAAAGCTATATCGTCAGCCACAACGGACACTTTGCGAAATGGCTGTTTTGCTCCGCTCGCCATTGCATCATTAAACCAGTGAAACTTTTTAATACTGTATTCTGGAACCATCTTTTTAACTTTTCGAACAACAGTATTCACTATAAATCGCTTTAAAAAGCCGCAAGAGTCACCGATGGCTGTTAACACTACATTTTGTATACTGGTCTCATCGATTACTTTTTCTAACGTAGAGGCGAAGTTTTCGACAATAACAATGGTTGTTGCTTGTGAGTCGTTAAGCTGATGCTTTAATTCGCGAGCCGTGTACAAAGGATTAACATTAACGACGGTCATACCGGCGCGCAGCACACCAAATATAGCAACCGGATATTGCAACAGGTTTGGCATCATAATAGCGACGCGCGAGCCTTTAGGCAGCTTAAGGTTATTTTGCAGATAACTGGCAAACTTGGCTGACTGTTCATCCAAATCCTGGAACGACAATGTCACGCCTAAATTGGTAAACGCCGGTTTTTGTTTAAATCGTTCGACACTTTCATCAAAAATATCAACTATCGATTGATATTGATCCAGATCGACTTCTGATGCTACATCTTCCGGATAACTCTTCAGCCAGACTTTATCCATCACCAACTCCTGTCACGTAAATGCGCATATTTGATGCGAAACGGCTGTTAAATTACAGCTCTTTAGTTTTAAGGTATCACTCAATGCTATCAGTTGCCGTTGTGGAAGGAAAGTACTTGTCCGACCAATTTGACCATACCCGCACTCCACTGGCTACTTTATAGCCAAACACCTTGCTGTGGCAGTCTTGGAAACTTGTTCTACACTTAACTCATTACCCATTAAGAGTGTGTTATTTTGTCAAAGCTATTAGTGAGCGATCTCACGATATTATTAGTTGAGCCTTCTTCTACCCAGAGCAAAATTATCATTAACAACCTCGCCGATGCGGGTGTCGAAAAAGTGGATGCCGTTTCAGGTGGCAATCAGGCGCTGGAATATTTGAAACATACGCAGCCCGACTTAATCGTCAGCAGCATGTATTTTGAAGATATGACAGCCTTCGAGCTGGTAAAATACATAAGAGAGCACGATAAACTGAATCGCTTGCCGTTTATGTTAGTGTCGAGCGAAATACGCTTTGGCCGAATTGATCCCATCAAGCAGGCCGGTGTGGTGGCTATTTTACCCAAGCCATTTGACCATGAAGCATTACAAACAGCGCTTAAAAATACCCTGCACTTTCTTGAACCCGATGAGCTTGAACTGGATAACTATGATCCGACCACCCTTAGAGTGCTCGTGGTGGATGACAGTAAGCTGGCTCGCACCTTTATTATTAAAACTTTACAAGGCTTAGGCGTTCAGAACTTTATTGAAGCAGAAGATGGACAAGCCGCCATTGATTTATTAAAACAAAACAGCGATTTTGATTTAATTGTATCCGACTATAATATGCCTGAAGTTGATGGAAAGCAGCTGGTTCAATACATTCGTTCAAATGAATTAATTTCGCATATTCCTGTTTTAATGGTAACCAGTGAACAAAACCGCGCAGTGTTAAACAATATCGAACAAATAGGTGTGTCTGCAATTTGTGACAAACCATTTGAACCGGATCACGTTAAACAGTTACTGGCGACTGTGCTCAGTTAGAAGAAGTAACTTGTAGTGACTATAAACAGAGTCCGTTTTAACTTCGCTTAGAAAATACTTTTAATAGAATATCTTCCACTGAATACTTAACTCTCGTATTTTGGAAGGGATATTTTTCTAATCTAAACTTTCTTTTTCAATAAAATCGACAATCATGGCAGCCGTTTTTTCCGGCTGTTCCATATGTACATGATGCCCGCCGGTTAATACTTTTGTTGTCAGATTATTTAGCAATTGCTTACGCGCCTGTATTGCCTGGTTATCGGCAAACAACCCTTTATCCGCTTCAATCAACAAAACAGGACAGGTAATTTTTTTCAGTAAAGGTTCCAGTTGAGATTCGGTTAACCGATTAATACTGGCGATTCTTAAGCGCGGATCGCTACGCCACTGAAAACCATTACCTTTATTTAATAATCCTCGCCGAACAACAGGCGCAATAATATCAGCGTCCATATTAGAATGACTCGCGCGTACCGAAATCGCTTGCGCTTCAGATTCAAACAAACGCAGTGATTTATTGTTAATTTTAGCTCTTTCTGCCAAAGCTTTTTGCATAAGCTCAACAGTTCCTTTGGCTGATACCGTAAGTGGCCCAAGCGCCTCTAACAAAATAAGACGTTTAACCGATTCATTAACCGAGGCCACCAGAGTTGAGGCCGCACCACCCATTGAATGACCAATAAGAGTTACCGAATCAAGTTTAAAAGCTGCAATTAAGTCCTGAATCACGTATACCAAATCAAAAAAATGGTACGCCATACCTTCTGGTAAATGACTGGAGAATCCATGCCCCGGGAAATCCAGAGCAATAACACGATACTGTTTAAAAAAAGGAATTAATGTTTCAAAGCTGGCGAGGTTATCTAACCACCCATGTAATAAAATAATCGGCTCACCATCGCTTAAACCGTATTCATGCACTGCACATTGAGTACCACAAAGAGAAAGATTATGTTGGATCACAGGTTGAGCAATACCATTGTATTTAGGATTTAAGGATTAACTAATCGGGCAATCAGTCGTGAGGATGCTTATTGACTTTTTTGATGGCTTTTATCACCTGACGTTTTGCGTACTTTTTAAGATCATTAACTTCTTCTCTTAAATTTGGCCCAGGGTTTTGTTTCTCAAGGAAATTACAGACATACTTAGCAGGCATATTATTCAGTGCAATAGCTGCAATATCCTGAATATTGACATCCGACTGATTGAAATCCTGCTCGCCAGACTGTATTAACTCGTGTATTTGTTCAAAGACGATTTCTTCGGCCAGGTTTTCCAAATCATCGTGATAATACATCTCTTTATACATAAGAAGCCCCTAGTCATAACGCATGATTTAACTTTACACCAACCACCGAGTTTAGCAACTCAAATGCTCAGTCGATTTGTACTTTAGGAAATCACCGCTTATATGGCACTTGCCATTATAGTGAACGAAATTACCAGCCCGTTAAATCCGAGTAGGATTCCGATAACTGAAATCGACCTTTTTCATTTTTCGAAACTTTACCACAGGCAATCTCAGGATCGTGGGTAAAATAGATCCAGCCATCTCGCGTGCTTAAATCACCGAGTAATGACGACTTCTCTTCAATTAAGTGCTCCGGAAAACGGTCATAGCCCATGGTAATGGGTAAGTGCACCCAGGGAGCTCCGGGAATAAGATCCGCGGCAAATACAACAGGCCCTTTCTCTGTGGCTATTTCGGTTAACATCATACCGGGGGTGTGACCATCACTGTAATGGAAGTGATAATCCTCTCCTAACAAATCATTCGAATTGCCTTCAACAATAACCAGCCGACCGGATTGTTCCAGTAGTTTATTTAATACCGGTAAAAATGAAGCTCTGTCTCGAAAATGCGGATTGTTGGCACGCTCCCAATTTGCAGCACCAACCAGATAGGTTGCATTTGGAAACAGCAACTCAGGCTCTTTATTTTCCTGATACTTTGTCAGCAAACCACCTGCGTGATCAAAGTGCATATGCGACAACACAACGATATCAATGTCTTCATGGGTTAATCCATGCTGTTTTAACGAATCCAGTAAAATATGATCATCTTCATTTACCCCAAACCGCTGTTTGTATTTGGGCTCAAAAAACGCACCAATACCGGTTTCAAATAATATATTTCGAGAAGGCTCTTTTACCAAAAGCGCGCGACAGGACAGATCAATTCGATTTTCTTCATCCACGGTTACCCAGTTTTGCCACATGGCTTTTGGCACATTGCCAAACATGGCGCCGCCATCCAGTTTTTGTGAATTACCCGCTAATGAAAAAAGTTGTTTCGTCATAAAGTATACAAAGCCTTTAAATTAAGATGATGTCTCAGCGCCCTGCTGTTCAAGCTCTTCAAATGTTTCCAGTTTGAAATTATACAAACCGTAAAGCATCGACACAAAAGGGTTAACCAGATTAAAGAAGCAGAATGGCAGGTAAGCCAGTGTTGCAACCCCTAGTGTGCCCGACATATAAGCACCACAGGTATTCCACGGAATAAGTGGTGAGGTAATCGTGGCTGAATCTTCAAGGGTTCTGGAAAGGTTTTTACTTTGTAATTTACGTCGTTTAAATTCTGCTTTATACATTCTGCCGGGCAAAACAATGGCGATATATTGATCCGCAGCAATAATGTTAATACCAATACAGGTTAAAATAACCGTAACGATTAAAGAGCCTGTAGAGTGCACCATTTTAAGTGCGGATATCACTAACCTTTCAAGCAGCAAAGTCCGCTCAAGTACCGCACCAAAAGTCAGCGCACACAAAATAAGCCATACCGTATTTAACATGCTACTCATGCCACCACGGTTTAATAACTCATTTACTTCGGCGTTACTGGTATTGATAGTAAACCCATTAAACAACGCTCGCCATACAGCATCTATCTTATCGACAAATCGATAATGGCCGGTGTCGCCAACAAACTGATTAATGGCGTCGGGCTGCAAGAAGAACGCAAACACACCACCCACCAATGCACCGGTCATAATGGTTGGAAATGCCGGGTATTTTTTTATCGCCATAGCGAACACAATTACCAATGGAATTAATGTCCAGACAGTGACGTTAAAGTGTTGATCGATCACCATCAAAGTTTGTTCAAGTTTTTCCACCTGACCATCGGATGTCTGAACCATACCAATAACAAAAAACACCGTTAAGGCAATAATAATACTGGGACCGGTTGTCCACATCATATGGCGAATATGAGTGAATAAGTCACTGCCAGCGACAGCTGGAGCTAAATTGGTAGTATCTGAAAGTGGCGACATTTTATCGCCAAAGTAGGCACCAGAAATAATTGCACCAGCAGTAATTTCTGGAGACAAGCCCAGTCCATTAGCCACACCAATTAAGGCGACACCAATAGTACCTGCGGTAGTCCAGGAACTGCCAATACTTACCGATACCAGCGCACAAATAATACAAGCTGCAAAATAAAAAATGGATGGATGCATTATCTGCAGTCCAAAATAAATCATGGTAGGTACAGTGCCCGACAATAACCAGGTACCAATAAGCGAGCCAACCGCCAGCAATATTAGAATCGCACCCAGTGCACTGGATATGCCTTTAACGATGCCCTCTTCAATGGTTTTCCAGCGGTAGCCGTTTTTAATGCCAATTAAAGCGGCCAGCCCGGCAGAAATAATTAAAGCAATCTGATTCGCACCATAGGAAGAATCTGCACCGTACAAAGTAACCGACAGAGCCAATAGCCCTACCAGTACTAACACGGGAATCAGAGCATCCAGTAACGATGGAGACTTGGTTTGCGTCATAGGGTCCTGCTTTTGTAATCGTTATTAATTATTATTAAAAATAAAACTTAAATACTTCGTATTGCATGCTTCTAATTGCAAACTGCTAATTACATGCTTCAATTTACATACTGATAACTTAAAGGGCTCAATTGAGCCCTTTATTAATATCGATCTTAACCAATCAACTGAATACCCAGGAAACGATCAAGAATTGTCACTACAGCAATCAGGCCAAGCATTAATGGACAGATATAACTGATTGCAAAGTTAATGTACTTCAGCAGTATGCCGCCTCGAATCGAAGGATCACCATAGGCTAGCTCTTCGTTCAAATTCTCTTTACGCCATACCCAGGCAGCAAAGACAGCGATTAAGAATCCACCCACAGGCAAGAACGAATCGGCCGCTAAATCTTCAACGAAATCCATAAAGCTGATGGGTGAATCATGGCCTGGCAATTGGATAAAGGACGTTAACCACTCAGTGGTACCATTTGATAATAAAGATGGAATACCGATTAGGAAAATAACAAATGCCAGTCCCCAAACGGCTTTCTTACGCTCTACACCATGCTCATCAACCACATAAGCGGTTGGTACTTCTAACAAGGACACGGTTGAAGTTAATGCGGCAAAGGTCAGCAGTAAGAAAAACAGAACGCCAACAGCAACGCCCATATTTGGCCCCAAAGTTTCAAACACCCCTGGCAAGGTGATGAAGATTAATCCAGCCCCACCGCTTGGCTCAATGCCTTGACTGAAAACAATTGGAAACAACATAAATCCAGCGATAAAGGCTATACCAACATCTGCCAGAGTGATCATGGCACCGGCACTGACGATATTTTGATCACGGGACACATAACTGCCGTAAGTGATTAAAGCGCCCATACCTAATGATAAGGAGAAAAACGCTTGCCCAAGGGCCGAATAGATAACATCACCGGTAAGTTTTGAAAAATCAGGCACCAGATAAAACTTCACCCCTTCCATCGCATTTGGCAGGGTTAAGGCATAGGCCAGTAAGCAAAGAATGATAAAAATAAGACTTGGCATTAAAATTTTCGCGGCACGTTCGATACCACCGGAAACACCATTAGAAACAATAAACGCGGTGGTCGACATGAAAATCACACCGTACAAGCCGACTTTTAGGGCATCGGTAATAAATACTCCAAAATCTTCACCGATACCAAAGTTGCCCTGAATCATCTCTATAACGTAACCAAAAGACCAGGCAGCAACCACATTGTAAAACGACAAGATGAGTACACCACTCGCAAGGCCCATGTAACCAATGATCGACCATTTTTTATAACCGAGCGCTTTAAAGGCACCCACCGGATTTCTTTGGGTTTTACGCCCAATGGCTATTTCGGTGACCAAAACCGGATAACAAAGAATAAAGCAAAATGCGAGGTATACAATTACAAAGGCAGCACCCCCACCATCGCCTACTTCAAATGGAAACTTCCATATATTACCTAACCCCACTGCCGAACCAGCGGCAGCTAGAATAAATCCCAAACGTGTATCAAATGAACCTCTGGCGGCCATAATGAATATTCTCTTTTTGTTAGCTTTTTAGTTATACGTTCTACTAAGTGCATATACGCCCAGTGCAGACGTGCCCCAACCAGCCTGCTGCACTGCAGCACTCGTTAATATTAAGATAAACCCCAATAACATCACAATTAATCCAGTCTGCGCAAGTGAGTATTGACTAAAAACAGCTATGATTCGGTAAAGTCTTACCAGCACTGATTATTTCTTCAACAAATCGGCCTCTTAATGGATAAATTTCAAACAATAGACGTTTATACAAAATAACTAAGCTTATTAGTCAGCTTATAACAGAGCGCACTGGTTTCGATGCAGCACAATAGTAGACCCCTTTATTAAACTATTATCGGGATGTTCTTGGATGTCATTGTGTTCGATTTTATCTACCACCCATTCGCTAGCTAAATGTAATGGGTTGTCAGGTACAATATTGGATGGAATAAATTGGCTGTTCGATGCCTGATTTTGTCTTAAAGCAAGATTTATCAGTATCTGATTTGAATTTAAACGGGCCATGCCCTTGGCAATAATTTCACCAGTCCCCTGTTCTTTTACCTCAACAATGGCTTGTTTTGAAAAAGTGCCAGCAACCCCAACGATCCCTGACATTAACAAAGAAGCATTACGATGTCGTAGTGCGGTTGCAGCACCAGAGTCAATGATAATCAGACCTTTTGACTCAGCAGTATTAAGCAACCAGTGTTTTATTCTTTTTACTGGCTGAGACGAATAACGAATGTATGTGCCATAGGTCGCTCTGGACTCAATAATATGCAAAAACGGTGCTTTTTCATCGCAAATGAAGCACTGAGCGCCTTGCCTGGCTGCCAATAATGCAGCATCCAACTTTTCTCTCATACCGCCTGTGCCCATGGCAGAACAATCACTGGATATAACATCTTCATAACGATATTCAGAATCAGGCTCTTTAACTTCAAAAACAGAAACCAATTGCTGACAGGTTGGATAGTCTCGGTATATGCCACCAACTTCGCTGACCATAAATAACCATTTCGCCCCAAGCATATTAACCACATGTGCTGCCAGACGATCATTATTAGAAATTAAACTGTTAGCCTCTGCCAGTGCGTCATTCTGATTTATGATTGGTACAACATCATGCTTTAACAACTGCCGAAAAGTTGCCGATAAATCGTTATAACAATGACGTTCGTTAAAATGCGCTTGCTCCACGAGAATTTGGGCAACTGGCCGCCCTAAACCATTTCTCCACATATTGATTAATTCACCCTGTCCAATAGAGGCGAGCATTGTTTTATTGGCTACAGGATAACTTTGATGTTTAGCTGTTTGTTTTGGCTCTGTTTGAAACTGCTCCTTCTGAAATGAATGCTTTTGCAACTGCGCTTTTTCAAACCTGATTGATTTCGACAGCAATTTAGCTTTATCTGAAGCCATTGATTGAAATACCTGCCAACCCAGAGCGACCGCGCCTGAACATACAATAACGGGCTGATAGCCTTTATCGTAAAGTAACTGCAGCTGTTGCCAGAATACAGAGTGTCTGTCATTAAAGAGTTTACTCACCACCTGACTGCCGAGTTTAATAACCACCGTTTTACTGGAATCCAAAAGCAAGCTCACTTATTAACTATCAACTTAACCGTTTAGGTTATCTAATCAGTCAATTATTTTTGGCATAAAAAAACCCGCAGTTCATAAAAAACTGCGGGTTTAGTGTAAACACTAAATCACCGCCTCCTAAATGGGAGGAATCGCTCGGTAAATTAGAGATGTATTAAAAGTATTCATGGCTTAATTATTCTTAAGTTAAACAAAAAATGCCAATAGCTACGGGTTATATACCAATTCGGCTGAATAAGTCACTCAGTTTGCTAACCCATTCCGATAACACGGGATGATCAGTTTCAAAATGCTCGGCAACACCCGCCAGCTGATCAATTAAAAACTCATCAGGTTCTGGCACACTATCTGGATTAGATAACAAGCTGCGAATTTGATGCCTGGCCAACCTGACATCTTTTGCCACAGCCGGATCATTCGTTTCCAGATCACTTAGCTTTTGCTCCAAATCTTGCAATAAAAAAACAATATCGTTCGTTGGCATCGCACATCCCCACTTTTTAACAACCACCTAATATAAATCTAGCTCAACTGATTGTATTTTTGAAATGTTTAGGCATAAAAAAAGCAGCTTTCGCTGCTTTTTTTCTAATATAACTTATCGAGCCAGTCACTAATCAGTTTTTTCTCATAATAAAGCTTTTCACGCTGGTTTTTTCGAGCGTCAATACTACCGATTTGATAAAACTCTTTTAAATGCTCTTCGCCAGACTTAATCACATTTTTATCCGAGTCTGAAATTGTATACTTCAGTTTTACACGAACTCTGACAGTATCACGAAGTATACGCATATCCTCGTGAGTTGCCGTGTAGTTATAACGAAGATCACCGGCTCGATCCACATCCAGTATATCAACTGACAGATTATGTCCTGACTTAAGCACAGCCTTGCTTTTACTGTCGAAAAAGCTTTTCATCTCTTTTTCAAAGTCTTGGATAGAAGATTTTCGGCTGGAGTTTGTGTCTTGAATATCGGTATAACGTTCAGGCTCAACCAGATTCACTTGAACGCCACTAAATGTCGATGCTGAGAAAATAACAGCAATACTAATGGGCAAAAGTTTAATAGCGGAAGGTCGAAGAGTAGTATGTTTCATAAATAAACACCTCCATTAAGTAGGTATACTTTACACTACACTATACAGAACGGGTCCTCAAGCTATTTTCCCTTTTAATATTAACAAGTTATTGCAGGTCAACCCATTATGCTTTAATACGTTTTAATTAAATTATTGGGATAAAACTTGAGTTCCTGAAACCGATATCTTATTGTTTTGATACCTGAATTATTCGGGAGTATAAAGGATTGAAAATAAAATCGGTATGCTTGGGGCTGTTCGGTAAAGGAGCTCTCTTTGTTTTACTTTACATCCAATTCGTCCAACCGGCTCACTCAGCTACTAAACTGCACCAACAAGTCCTTGAGCTAAACCAGCAAGCCAACTCACTCATATATGAAAATCCCCAAAAAGCGATAAGGCTCATTGAGCATGGGCTTGAGCTACTTGAACAACAACCCGACTTTGAACTCTATTATGTCCTGAATATCACCCTGTCGGACACTTATGTACAGCAGGATAATTACCAACAAGCACATGTGCTGCTTCAACACTTACTCGCACACACATCCATTCAGACCCATGCCGATAAACAGGCTCAGGCCCTGTCAAGAAAAGGCGAGATATACTGGTACCAGGGTGATATCTATCAAGCAGTAGACAGTCTTGAGAAAAGCTTAAATTTGTACCGTGCAGCTAATAAGCCTCATGACATAGCAATAGCACAAAATAACCTGGGAATTATTCATCGTCATCTTGGAAATTATGAGCAGGCATTGGATTATTTACTTAAAAGCCTGGCAATTAAAGAATCCCTTGATAATCCGGGCTCTGTTGCCTCGACCTTAAATAATATTGGTGTCGTCTATTTCTATTTAAAACAATATGAAAAAGCCATTCTTTATTACAATAAATCCATCGAAGTCTATCAATCACTCGGCTTACGTACAGAGCAAGCGGATCCCATTAATAATAAAGGCCAAGCATTAGAGAAACTAGGTCAGTTTGAACAGGCGATCGAACACTATGAGTCATCTTTGTCTATAGAGCAGGAAATTAATAACAAACGCGGACAAGGGTTTTCACATGCAACCATAGGTGCCGTTTTAATAAAACAAAACAGGTTAGCTGAAGCACAGCTTCATCTGGAAAAAGCTCATCAACTTGGACTAGCCTCACAAGCGACTCAAGTACAAAATGAAGCATTATTTCAACTCGGTCAACTCCATATCAGTCTGGATGATTTTACAGCGGCTATAGACTTCTGGAAAAAAGGATTATCCATTGCAATAAAAACATCTGAAAAAGAAAAGATCATGCGTTTTCATCAACACCTGGCTGATGCTTATGAAACAAATCAAAATCATAAAGCGGCTTTACATCACTATAAACAATATAAAAACGTTGCCGAGGAACTGCTAGGAGAGGACCAGGGAAACAATGTAAAACGCGTCGAATTTCAGAATAAACTTTTGAAAAAAGATCAGAAAATCACTGAGCTCAATACCCAACTAAATCTAAAAACCTTAAAGTACGGTGAACTTGAAAATTGGCTTTTATTCAGTTTTGGAGTGATTGTCATTCTTATCATATTATTAGCTATATCAATAATTTATTATAAAAATAAAAAAATGAATAGCAAGCCTGCAAAAGCCTCATGGGATACTCTAAAAAATAATATTAACCCACAACAACTTTCTGATAAAAAGCTTCAAGATAAATTATTAAAGCCATTGCAAGCAATTAATAACTTGGGACATGATCTTCAATCATCTGACAAACAGCAGTTGTCCAAAGCCCAAATCAAATCTCTTACATGCCACTCAGTAAAGTTGAACATTCACCTTAGAAATTTAATTTTTTCCGTGACCAACAATATTGATTCGTTATGCACCGAAAAATACTTTGTAAAACTAAGTAGTCTAATACCCGTATTAATTGATGTATTTCACGACAGTCTTGATGATCTGTCTATAAACTTTATCAATAATATTCAGACTCCGCCTGATGTATGGGCCGATGAACATTGTGTTAATCAGGTTATATTCAATACCACAGACTATCTGATAACTCATATGGGTGTGGGAACTATTTACTTCCACGCCTACCCGAGCCAGCAACATCTAATGATAAGAATTTCCAATGTCCCCTTATCAAAAAACACTTGTACAACAGAAAACACTAAAGCCCACAACACAACTAAAAGCAGTATTTTGTCTTTGTCTGAGAAAATCATAAATCAGCTCAATGGAGAGTTATGGATAGAGTCCAACAATGCACAATCGGGCAAAACTGAGTATACTGCCTGCTTTACATTGCCACTAAAAGATAGCGACTCGTTCAATAATATTGAGTCAAACAATGATTAGACACAAAATATTGAACTCCAAAACAGTTAGAGTTAGCATCACTGCAAGCTAGTCAAATGAATACAAGAGTAAACAATGTCCTCCGATAACACGCCAGAATCAGTTACCGATAAATTAAACTTGGAAACAGCCGTCGTTGCCTGGGCTGAAATTGAACGTTTTTTCGCCAAAGGACAGCTTTACATTGTCGAACAGCAACAGGATTTGATCTCAACAGCGGCCAGAGTTTCGAACGATGACAAATCTTTTATTGAACAACAATTAAACAATAAGCAATTGTTTTTACCTACTATTGACTGGGTAAAACAAAATTGTCAAACAGACACACCTTTTTGGGCAGTCGTTGTGGCTCCTTTCGTTTTTGCTCAAAAAAAATAAAGTTACGCCGTAATGCAAAAGTTTAAAATTCATATTCTTGCATGTATTTCACTGCTGTTACTTGCCTGTGATACCCCTCCTCACCTTTCACCATTAAACTCCGAATCAACCATAGTCGCCTTTGGTGACAGTTTAACCTATGGAACCGGAGCCAAAAGCGCCGAAAGCTACCCGGATGTACTTATGGCTCTAACCGGGCTTGAAGTCATCAATAGAGGAATACCAGGCGATAAAACTCAAGATGGTCTAGAAAGAATTGATACCATGTTATCAACCTATAACCCGGATCTTGTACTCTTGTGTTTAGGCGGCAATGATTTTTTAAGGAAAAGAAAGTCGGAAGAAACGAAAAGAAATTTAATCAACATTATTCATCGGATACAACAGAATAATTCAGAAGTTGTATTAATTGCAGTACCCGACATTGGTGTTTTTTTGTCGGACGCTGACATTTATGAAGAAGTTGCCAAAGAGACGAATGTTCCATTGATTGAAGATGCCCTTTCGGATTTACTGTCTGATAAACAACTTAAATCAGATACTATTCACCTAAATCAACTTGGTTATCGAAAATTAGCAGAAAGCATCTATCAGTTTTTGCATGATCGTGGCGCACTGCCAGCTATTTAATTAATTTTATAACTTTACTGTCAATTTAGTGTCAACCACACCATCAAAAAATTAATAATAGCTATGATCGATTAATTTAAACGCTTTCAAATAAAACACTTAAAACAATAAAATACACATCATCTCAATAATCGCTTCGCTGGTACTTTCATAATGCGCAACTTCAGGAAACGATTTTAGGTTTGCCAGCATAAATCCAGTACTGATAATAAATACGGCTAAACTCACGCGGTCAATGTAACGTCTTACTTGTTTCATAACTTTTCTCCACTGGGTGCGAAATTTATTTTCGCACCCTATCCTTTAAATATGTGGGCTAATAACTGTCATCTCTAAAGCGGCGTATATAGATTGCACCCGCAATAAATGCTGCACTAATCAACAAACCACCCCAAAATCCGCCTTCACTAAGCACCGCAAACGGATGCCCATGCATAACCACGCCTTCCATAATAATTTCAGTTTTTGAGATATGATCACCAATCAATTTTGCAAGATTACCAGAGTGGAAAATCATACCTTCAACCAACATCAATCCTAATGGAATAAACAGCGCGATTAAAAATGCAGCTCGTTTGGCATAAGCCGACACCAACCATAGCCAACCTAAGATAGGCGCCATAATCAATGCCAACATAAACAGTGATGCAAAGTAGTTAAAAATCACGCTAAAAAATGATGAATGGCTCCACAACAAGTCCCAAGCTGAACCACCGTTAAACCAGATCATCAGAGTCATTAAAATAAGACCGACTATCTGGGTGGCTACTGCCACAATTGCAGTCAATACAGGCACAATAATCAGTGCTGAGAAAACCTTTGACATAACCGTTTGCAAATCAGACACTGGCATAGACTTCCAGAACAGTATGCTGCGATCGCGTCTATCATTGTACAAACTGCCAAGTGCATAAAAGAATAAAACAAACACCATGCCAACGATTAGAGGCGATAAAAACACACCAAACTGTAACGCTTGCAAACCTTTGGTTAGCTCATAAGAATTGGCTTCGCTCAAAGCTTCAAAGCCGGCATCAAACTGAAAGCCTGAGTCATCACCGAGCGAAAAAATCATGCTTTGTGCAGTGAACATGCCAACAATCATGGAAAAAATAAGGACTGCCGAAATGATAAGAGGTGCTCTGACAAAACTTTTATTTTCCCAGTACTCTCGCAATAACAATGTTTTAAAAACGGTTATGTTCATGCGCTAACTCCTTTCATTTTTGCAACAAATAAGTCTGAAACGCTCGGTCTATGAGTGTCACCCAATGACTCGGCGGTTTCACTACCAATGCCATCAAATAAAAATACTTTTCGGCCAAAAACCTCTCGCTCTGCAATGGGCTTATGTTGTCTTGCTACGTCTACTTGGTCGCCTGACACCATAACTTCAACAAAACGTTCACCCACTTCATCCATGGTTGAGTCCAGAACAATATTGCCGTCTTTGATAAACATAAGATCGGTCAATAAATTCTCCACCTCTTCAACTTGATGGGTTGTTACAACGATGGTTTTGTTGTCGTCAAAAAATTCACCTAAAAGCTCCTGATAGAACTCTTTTCGATACAGAATATCCAACCCCTGTGTCGGCTCATCGAGTACCAGCAGTTCAACATCTATGGCTAAAATTAGTGCCAGATGAAGCTGCGTCACCATACCTTTGGATAAGTGCCCAACTTTACTGTTCAGGTTAATTTTAGTTTTCTGTAAAAACCGTTCGGCTTTAACACGATCAAATTTAGGATGCACACCTTCTACAAACTCCAAGGACTGTGACACTTTCATCCAACGAGGAATAACCGCGACATCGGCTATAAAACAGACCCGCTGCATAAGCAAATGACGATCCTGTCTGGGATCCAGTCCAAACACATCAAGGTGACCATCGAAAGTCGTTAAACCAAGCAGTGACTTTAATGCAGTGGTTTTTCCAGCACCATTGGGTCCAATCAAACCAACAATGCGGCCGCGCTCAATGGTAAAGTCAACAGATTTTAAGGCATCAAAACCACCATAGGATTTTCTTAATCCTTTTGCTGTTACAACCGCGCTCATGAGTTACCTCCTTCACTGTTAGACTTTGTGTCAGCATCAGGCAAGTCACTTAACTTAAGCCCTAGTCGACTGATTCGTTCAACAATCAATGGCCACTCCTGTGTTAAAAACTGCTGTCGTTCCTGATTTAGTAACTTTTCTCGAGCACCTTGCTGAATAAACATTCCAACCCCTCTTTTTTTCTCCACCACACTGTCATCAACCAGTTCCTGATAAGCCTTCGATACGGTAATAGGGTTCAACTGAAAATCAGCAGACACCTGACGTACCGAAGGTAATGCATCCCCTTCCTTCAACTCATTATCCAGAATGGATGCGATGACCTTATCTCGTAACTGACGATAAATAGGCTGACTATCGTTCCAGTTTGCTTGCATAGTTCATTCACCTTTGTCATAAAAAATTGGCCTGACGTTGATACAAACCAAACCACCGAACTGGTGTTATATATAACTATATCACCATATCAGCATAACGCAATAAAATATTCTCATCGAATCGATTAAACGTTCTACCAATCAACTCTAACTATCTGTTTTATAATATCTTTATGTTAACTTGAAGTTGTAACAAATCTTTCTGAGATACCGCTTTAACCAGTTCATGTGGTAGCATGCGCTAAAATTTAGTCATAGAGATGTCTTGTGGTACGCTCCGTTGTTATCGTAATTTCGCTGTCCGTAGCTGTTTTGATTTACCTTAATTTGCTAAACGCTGGACTCGCTCTGTTTGCAGGACTGGCGACGGCTTTAGTGCTGCGTCATTCATACAGCGGGTTTTGCCGTAAAGTGTCTGCGCAGTTACTAAAGCTATCCATTGTTGGCCTTGGTTTCGGTTTGAATTTGCAAGGATTATGGCAAACCACCCAAGATACCTTTTTGATCACCTTTATCTCCATCGCCGTAGCTATAGCAACCGGTGTTGTCGTGTTCAAACTTATGAAAATTCATCATCAAACCGGGTTGCTCATCACCTCGGGTACTGCAATTTGCGGAGGTAGTGCCATAGCGGCCGTATCACAGGCTATTAAAAGCCATCCGGATCGGACAGCTATGGCCGTTACCGTGGTGTTCTTATTAAATATTGTTGCCCTCTATACCTTTCCCTATATCGGCCACTGGCTTGATTTAACCCAATACCAATTTGGTATTTGGGCCGCTTTAGCCATCCATGACACCAGTTCCGTTGTAGGTGCGGCTTCTCAATACGGTGATGCTTCTTTGCAAATTGCAACCGCGACCAAACTGGCCCGAACATTGTGGATCATTCCGGTAACCCTGCTCGCTTCAGTCTGGTTTAATGGGCATAAGTCCAGACTTAATTTACCGGTGTTTATCGTATTTTTTGTTTTAGCCTCTGCCGCCAACAGTGCAATACCAAGTTTTGCGCCTGTCTTCCAGCAGATTTCCGAAATAGCGAAGTTCTTCCTGATATTTGCACTTTATCTATTAGGACTCGGCATTACACCTCAGGTTATTAAACAGGTGGATAGCAAACCACTGATTATGGGCGCTATACTCTGGCTGGTGTTAGCAGTGGTTTCTCTGGCACTTGTCATTTATTTGTAAGTAACTTATTTGTAAATGATTCATTTGTTATCGATAGATTGATAATTATTCAGAAGCATTCAAACTCCAGATGCTTTATATGTGCCAGACCGAATGTGCCAGACAGAATTTTTCTTTCAGACTACAGATACTCTAAATATACTTAGGATTCAATCATGTGGAAGTTTTCATTTTCACCACTCGATCGACAATCGCACTGCCGCTCAGATGAGACTCAACAGGCTAAATGGCGAGCGCAAGATAACGTAAAGTTGGTCGTGTTTAACGAAGACTTACAGCTGCTTATGTCACCCGATGGACTTCATGCAGCAAATGCAGCGCACCACACCAATGCTCCAGATCAACAACACTGGCTTTATCTGGGCCATGCAGAAAATACCCCCTGGTTCAGCGCCGTTGTTGACAGTCATGACTTTGAACTCAGTTTCCACCAACAATGGAAATCTTTGCGGTTGGCATTGCCTTTAATTGCAGAACCTTATGCATCAACCATTGCCTATGCCAAAGCTTTGCATTACTGGCATCAGCAACACCAATATTGTGGTCGTTGTGGTGAACCGACAGAAATATATTCTGCGGGTCATGAGCTGGTATGCAGTCATTGTGATTCAGCGATCTACCCCAGAACCGATCCGGCCGTTATTATGTCTGTCACTTATAAAGATGAATTATTACTGGCCAGGCAGTCCAGCTGGCCTGAGCACAGATACTCAGTGTTAGCCGGTTTTGTTGAGCCAGGTGAAAGTTTTGAACAGGCGGTAAAACGCGAAGTCTGGGAAGAAAGTCAATTAAAGGTCAGCAATGTCGAATATCTTGGCTCGCAGCCCTGGCCTTTTCCCTGCTCCATCATGATTGGTTTTACTGCCGAAGCATCGAGCCAGAATGTGCATTTGCTTGATCAGGAGCTTGAGCATGCCATATGGGTTAATGCAGACAATTTTATTGAGCAATTGGAAAGTGGCGACATAATATTGCCGAGCAGCGGCTCCATTTCATACCATCTTGTTGAACATTGGGCTCAAAGCCTGGGCCTCAATATCGCAAAATACAAACACTAGTGCGCAATCAGTTTATGTTAAAGTCATTAACATCCGACTCAAGTTGCTTCAATTCATTCAACACTTCAAGCTTTCGCCACTTAGGTTGTTGTTCAGAAGATTTTAACTGATTAAAGTTAATGCCCAGTAACTTTCCGAGTGTTTGATAGTCTATTGATTGTAATTGCGCTTGTGATGGAAATTTTGATTGTGAATTAATCGTTTCGACCGATTTCATGTGAGCTCCCAAACTGCCAGGTAATAAATTAATACATACTTTGCTAAATGAACCCCAGTTATAAAGTTGATACATGACAAAACTAAGACAGTTGTTTGACAAGTTTTTGAATAAAAGTAGTGTCACCAATAATACCAATGACGCAGGTAAAAATCGTTGGTTTAGCTGGCGCGATCTAATGATTATTATCGCCATAATGATCGGCATCCACTTTTGGCAAGTCAAAGATAGTCTGCCAACAGATGGTGCAAACACTGCACCTTCATTTGTACTGCCAAGTTTATCCGGTCAGATTATTGATTCGAATAACAAAGCAGCGGTTCCCAGTATCTACTATTTTTTTGCCCCCTGGTGCAATATCTGCCATCTATCCATAGAAAATATCAATACCCTGAAACAGGATATCAATAATAAAAATGTTAACGTTTATATTATTGCTCTGGACTGGAAAACCGTTGATGAGGTCAGACAGTTTGTTTCCGAACACGATCTGCCCGTGGATGTATTGCTCGGCACCGTTCAGCAGCTAAAAGACTTTAATATCAAAGGATTTCCAACTTATTACATTAGTAACTCGAATGATCAGTTAGAGTCTGTCAGTGTCGGTTATAGCACCTCTCTTGGTATGAAAAGCCGTCTTGCTTTGATCGAATAACCAATGTTCCTTCGTAGCCAGGCGGCTTGTGACATGCAGACTCGATCAGTTACTATGCGACTATGAAAAATCAATAACATTGTGACCCGAATGACAAGTTCTGCAAAGGATACTTTCTCTGATAATAAGAGTAGTTCTATGAATAGTAATTCTGTAAATAACAACAGTCCTGTTGATATTGTTGTACTGACGGAAGATAAATACGCGCCTGCCGATAAACAACAACTGCCTGAGCTTGGCTGGTACACACTGCAAGTTTTACTTGAAGATGAACTTGTGATTGATGCGCTGAAACAGAAAAAATTAAACGTCATTAAAAAAAGCTGGTCCGATCCTGACTACAACTGGTCTCTGTGCCGTGCCGTTTTATTCCGTACTACCTGGGATTATTTTGACCGGTTTGGTGAGTTTTCTCACTGGCTAAAAACTATCGAATCGAAAGTGGTTTGCATTAACGATCTGTCAACTATTCTGTGGAATATGGATAAACGTTATTTAATCGAAATGGCGCAAAAAGGTATTCGATCGGTTGATACCTATATTCTACCGAAAGGGAAAGTTGTCAACTTAAAACGAACACTGGAAGACCATGGACTTTCAGAGGCCATTTTAAAGCCAGTGGTTTCAGGTGCCGCCCGACATACCTATCGGATAACCAAAGAAAATATAGATGACATGGAGCAAAAATTGTCTGACCTTATCAAGCAGGAAGACTTTATGTTACAACCTTTTCAAAAAAATATTATGTCAGATGGCGAGCTTTCACTTATGGTTATTGATGGTAAGGTAACTCATGCGGTTAGAAAAATAGCGGCCGAAGGTGATTTTCGAGTGCAGGATGATCATGGTGGAACCGTTGTGCCTCATCAGCCAGATGAAAACGAAACTCAATTTGCCGAACAAGCAATACTGGCCTGTGATCCAAAACCCATCTATGCACGCGTTGATATTATTCGTGACAATGATGACAAACTATCATTAATGGAACTTGAACTGATTGAGCCTGAATTGTTTTTCCGCTTTCATCGCCCTGCTGCATTCGCACTTGCTGAAGCCATTTACCAAAGACTGGACAGTTAAGTGACTTCTAAACTTAAACACGTGGTTGTTAGCTGGTCTTCCGGCAAAGACTCTTGCTTATGCTTGTTAGAACTGCTCGATAACCCTGCTTATAAAGTCACAGGGTTATTCACCACACATGTGAAAAATCATGTGCCGTTTCAGGAAACACCTCTTGATGTTATAAAAATGCAGGCTGAGCGATTAAACTTACCTTTAATAACGGCAGAACTGCCAAAAACATTTCCGGATAACAACATTTATCAGAAGATAGTTGTGGATCATTTAAAAAACGCAGAGGTCCCCATTGATGCCATTGCATTTGGTGATATGTTTTGTAATGGCATTGAAGACTACCGTCGCTCGTTTCTAGAGCCCGCAGGTTTTGAATGCGTTTTCCCTTTACTGGGTCAGACACCTGAAAGTCTTTCTCAGGAGATTCTCAAAAGAAACATCGAAACTCAATTAATAACCGTCGATACTAGCCAACTTGATGGTCAATTTGTTGGCCGCAATTACAACCAACAACTATTGAATGAACTTCCATCCTCGGTTGATCCATGTGGGGAAAATGGCGAGTTTCATACACTGGTGACAAACGCACCCTGTTTTAGCCATCCAATCAACATCACCCTTGAAGACATCAACAAGGGTGATAGATTTCATGTTCAGAAATTTCGTGTTGGATAAAATAGTGTGAAAAAATCACCGACATTAAAAACGAGTAGCCACTCCAACACCCACAAAGTCACTCGATGTATCGTTTAACCCCAGACCAATATTAAAATCCAGTTGTAGATCATTATTCACCAAGTAAGTAATGCCACCATCGATTACAACTTCATCGTCCAAACGGGAGTCAAACGGCTGTATGGTATAGAGTTCAATAAAGGAGCCATAGCCATCACTGTGCGAAAACGATGCTCCAATGGCTAATTGCAAATCTTGTTCACGGGAACCCGCCACTTTAAACGAACTCACCTGAGCCACCCCAAATAAACTCACGTCATTAACCAGTTGATAATCCCAGAGCAAACCAATTAATGGATCGGTATTGTCAGAAGTAGAAGGCTCAGAACCAATGGGCAACGAAACACTGGCTAATGCGGTTAAATTAAAATCATTACCCCGGTGTAACCTGTATTTTGTTGCTACGGTTAAATCCGAGTAAGAATTGGTTGACGACTGTTCTCCAACTTTGTCAATATCCCAACCAGCCCACATCAAATCTATTTCCATATCCGATAAAAAACCGGCTCGCAATACCATAAGCGGTAACGTATGAGTAGACTGATCAATACCATGATTATTGGCACTGTATTGATAACCAAACTCTGCGTTGATACGACCAGGTGCAACAGTATAAGTCCCGCTACTAAAACCGGGTCTGTCTGCAGAAATGGGATCGTCAGCCATAGCCAGTGAAGAAACACACAGGCATGCAATTATAATTGGTTTTATCATGATACTCTCCGCTTTAGGGATCATTAATAACATTAAATAATTTATTACGGTTTCTGTTTACAGTCAGACACCGTTATTTGATCAGGATAATCACTTAATCGAACCAAACTGTAAAGTAAAACCGTAACCAAATATCAACTCTGTTGAGTTTCCTTTTTAGCCTCACAATCAATACAAAACTCAGCTTCAGGCATTATCTCGAGTCGTTTTTCTGAAATGGGTTCATCGCACCGTAAGCACCAACCGTAATCGTCATCGCTTATCCTGCTCAGTGCTTTAATTACTTTTATAAAACGTTTCTGATCACGCTCCAACCCGGCTTTCGCCATTGCTTGCTGTTGCAGTGCATCGCCCCGTGACACTCTGCCAGTGGAGGTTTGATCCAGCTCAACCGTCTTCGCAGAATCTTGAGCTAACTCTATATCATCCTGAAGCTCCTGCTTGAGAGTCATCAGCTTCTGGTAATAATGCTTTACTTGTTTATCACTTAACATTAACTAACCGCTTCGATAATCGATCAAAATAAGCCATAAGCAGCAACAGTGGTTTTTTGGTTTGATAATCCATTTTAAAAACTTGCTCTGCCATGGGTAATATATTAGCTGGTGCCGGCAAAGTGCCCTGCTGTTCTGCCAACATTTGTAACCTGGGTATAAACACAAACTGTAGCCACTGCTCAAAAGCCATGGTATCCGCACAAAACGGCGCTGTGCTTTCAAAACAATATTCTTCAGGTGGTTGTTCTGCCCAAAGATTTAACTGCCTCATTGTCGAGCTAAGCTCATCAATAAATGACATTAACTCCTGATGAATCTGACTCATGATGTCTCTTTAACATTTAATAAAGAGTACTCGGGAAAGTGTTTCTGAACGACACTGCCATCTGATGCAAATCCCTGACATTGATCGACGATGGATGGATGAATAATCTTTGGACCTTGGGTATCTTTTATTCGATAAGGATGAATGGTTTGATACGCGGTAGTTGCAATGATTTTAAGCATTTCAATAAAATGAGTACACCCTTGAGTTCCGCCCAATAATTCTAGTACCTGTTTAATCCAGCCTTTACCTATGGTAATTCCGACTATTTTGTTCATTCTTGGGGGTACTTGTTTACAAAGTTGAAAAGGCGTTGCTTCCATTACCGCGTTAACATCCCGAATGGTAAAACTATCATCCAGTGTTACACAAACCGTTAAATTATGGACATGCTCTCCAGGCGATAAAGTGCCCCGCTCTATGGTTTCAAAATAATAATCTTTGGTGTCGATCAATACAGCTTCTATATCCCAAAGACCATCATCACGTAAATAGCCTGTAGAGTTAATATTACGATTATGTATCGGTTGTCGTTGATTGGTTGTATTTGTCACAGGTTTGCTCTTATAACAATGCCATTGATAACTCCAAACTACTTTAGCATGAGAGCCCAACAACTCAAAAATAGCTAAGCTTGCATATTGCTATTAATTTATCCATAGACGGATTTAATAACGCATACTGAAATGAGGACGTTTATGAAATATAAATATTAAGCGGATATAAAACATTCGCCTGAAATAACTTTTTACACCTTTACACACTCAATCACATTCGGCGGGTATATTCTTAAGATGCTTTTTTAGCCAAAGTAACACTTGGTTAAGACAAGCTCCTCAAAATAACCCCATTTACCCGCCTCCCCGGCGGGTTATTTTTTCAACAGAGAGTTATTGTGAGAATCATAGGTAGGGAGCGTAAATCGGATCTGTTCAGTGGATAATTTAGAGTTTCTCGCAACTATCCACATAGATCCGACATCTGTTTTTCCGAATATTCATCGGCAAGTTCAATCAAAAGAGGTTGATCATTAAAAGGTAAAAAAGCCTGCAATTGTAATCGATGAGTGCCGGAATGCAGTGATAGAAAAGTAAAGACTAATGAACCAACTAATATTGCGGTGTAAATCCAGCTTTTACTAAGATGTGAGCGCATGACCTTCTCCAGTCAAAAGACATACTGATTAGATACCCTGAGATAATGATATAGACGTATTAAATGGCAAAAAGGTTTTAATTTTTTCTATTTAGCCAATCTTCAACGGTCAATTGAGTGTTTCTGTAAGTGTCATTCGAAGCTCAATAAACTTGAGAGCTCTTTAAGAAGCTGTTTAAAAACTCTTTAAAAATCCTTTTGAATCTTCTAATGCTTCTTTAAAACCATCACTGCCTGGAAAACTCGAGGATTTTAGTACGTTTGGTAAACTTGGGTGTACCGCATTTTTTAATCAGTCGCTGTATCGCCGAGTGCAGCGACCATACTTCAGCCCGGGCCACGGGATCTGGCCACTCATATACCGACAATCCTTCGGCAAATGAATCAACGTAAGCCACCCGTTGAGTCAGCTGACAATTAAAAGGTTTAATATGACTGGCACTTTTAACTTCTGAAATAAGATCTTCCGCTGACTTTACACGGGTTCTTACCCGGGTCCAGCAAATACGAGACTGGCAATCTGGGTTTAACTTCTGGGCTTCACTCACCAGCTTGTCCATTTCCTGAAACGACCAAATTTCCACCGGAGATGGTGCCAGAGGAACCAGTACCATTGAGCCTATTGCAACCATTGTGCGGGTCATCGCATTGATATGGGGTGGACCATCAAGCAATATAACATCGTAATTGTTTTGCTCTTTTTCAAGAATATTCAAAAGCTCGGATGGTTTTGTGGCCAGTTGAAGATCCATACCGGTTTCTTCATAGATTTCAAACCGGACATCGTGCCAGGCACTCATGGAGTGCTGGGGTGGATCGCAATCAACTACCAATGTTTTGGCAACATCGGCAAACGTCGACGCGAGATTGGCGCATAGAGTGCTTTTACCCACTCCTCCTTTCGCCTGTGCGATTGCAATAACTTTTGCGGACATAATCTTTATTATTACTTTTAGTTAAACTCAATTATAGATTGTATTTGCAATATATTGATTATTTTGGCCTTTTTTTTATATTTGGTCAAACAACGACCAAGGTAAATTAACTTAAATCGATTATAATTTGTGTGGATTATAAATTATCATTCGCTAAGCCCTCGGATAAATGATGTAATATACTCCATAAAAATCAATAAGATAGATAACAACAGTAACTTATTTGCTTATGACGGAACAACTCTCGAATACCGGTAAAAATAAATTCTCAATAATTCAACAGCTTGCATTAATTACAGGGCCGCTGGTGTGTCTTGTAGTGACCTTAATTCTTGCTAATACCGATTTTGGCTTTGCTATGGGGCTAACCCTTGGCGTTACTCTCTGGTGTGCCATCTGGTGGATCACCGAGCCTGTTCCCATTGCCGCTACCAGTTTATTACCCTTAGCTCTGTTTCCATTATTTGGCGTGTTGAACAGCAAACAAGTTGCCCAGTCTTACGGTCATTCACTGATTTTATTGCTGATGGGCGGTTTTATGTTATCAAAAGCAATGGAGAAATCAGGCACCCACCGGCGCATTGCTTTACAGATGATTCATCTTTTTGGTGGTAAATCATCTTCACAAGTATTGCTCGGATTTATGGTTGCTTCAGCTCTGTTAAGCATGTGGATTTCTAACACTGCCACAACCCTAATGCTGTTACCCGTTGCATTAGCGGTACTTGAGAAGAATACCGACAGGACGTTAGTTCCAGCTTTGTTATTGGGCACCGCCTATGCAGCCTCCATTGGCGGTATTGGTACGCCCATCGGCACACCCCCCAATATGCTATTTCGCGGTGTTTATGAAGAAGCCACTGGTCAATCGCTTTCCTTCACTGAATGGATGAGCTGGGCTGTGCCGGTGGTGGTGGTTTTGATCCCGCTCGCCTGGCTTTGGCTGCGTAAGGGTTTATCCGCCAGTAATAATCTTGAAGTGCCTCATCCGGGGCACTGGCGAACCGAAGAAATACGGGTGTTGACTGTTTTTGCGATCACCGCTCTACTCTGGATTACCCGTAAAGAACCCTTTGGCGGTTGGAGCAGCTGGTTTGATCTTAAAACGGCAAACGATGCCAGCGTTGCACTACTCGCTGCAGCAGTAATGTTTATGTTGCCCAATGGCAAAGGCGAGCGACTGCTGGACTGGGAAACGGCCAATAAAATCCCGTGGGGCGTTCTTATATTGTTTGGAGGCGGTATTTGTATCGCCAAAGCCTTCGCTGAATCCGGGCTGAGTCAGGTTGCCGGTGAGCATTTGACAGTATTAATCAATCAACCGCTCTGGTTGCTGGTGCCATTAATTTGCTTATCGGTCACCTTTATTACAGAAGTCACCAGCAATACGGCAACCACTACCCTGCTGATGCCTATTCTAGCAGCGGCGGGGATTGCAGCAGGTATCGATCCTGCGATTATTATGGTGCCTGCAGCCATGAGTGCCAGTTGTGCGTTTATGTTGCCGGTTGCCACGGCCCCTAATGCAGTGGTCTTTGGCAGCGAAAAACTGACCGTCAGGCAAATGGCCAGTAAAGGAATGACACTAAATTTTGTCGGTGTTGTTGTGATCAGTGGCTCATGTTTACTGCTGCTCAGCTAGAGAGTGTTACTATTTCGGTGATTAATCGTTATACTGAACCTGGTGGCAATGGGTGTCACTGAATTGACATAAAGGAATATTATTATGAACACCATGAATACAAGACGAATCAAACATCGAGCCTTCGCTCGCTCAAACCTTGGATTAAGCGGTGAATTTTTATTCCGTCGCGAAAGACGAGGTCCGGCCAATCAATTAACCGATGAATTAAGCCGGATGAGTCGAAGCAAAATATCCGAGAAATAAACACTCGCTTTCAATACTTTTTGTTATGAAATCGATGTTTGCTCGAATGGTATATGCTCGAATGACTGTTGCTTGAATAGCGAATTGAAATCAACATCACAGCAAACTTTTCATAGGCTGCTGTGATGTTTCAATATAGATATTTTATCGATTTAAAAAGGCTTGAAATGCCGCCTGAGCGGCATCACTTTTCAGCAGACGTTTAAAGATATCACCTTCCTGCGTCATTCTGGCCTTAACGTTTCCATCATCTACCTGACGCAGCAACTTTCGAGTCGCCATCACCGATTCAAATGGAAGTTTCAATAACTTGGCCTGCCATTTTTCTATTTGTTCGCTGACTTGCTCCGGTGTTTCCAGTGCACAATTAATCAATCCGAACTTTTCAGCCTCCGCAGCATTAAAACGCTCTCCCAGCATTAACCACTCTGTGGCCTTTTTAAGGCCGCATTGTTTCGGGATTAACAAGCTGGATGCCGCTTCAGGAGATAAACCTAATGCAGTAAAAGGTAATGCAAAGACAGCACTGGATGATGCGGCGACCAAATCACAATGCAGCAATAGAGTCGTTCCTATGCCTACCGCAGGACCATTAACGCCAGCAATCAAAGGCTTTTCAAAGGCATCCAGTGCGAATAAGAATTGCCACACAGGATTATCATCTTCGTGGGGCGGATTTTTCAAAAAGTCACTTAAATCATTTCCCGCACAAAAAGCATTATCAGCACCAATAATTTTAACCAGTTTTACCGAGGGATCCTTATTCGCATCGTTTAAGCCATCCGCAAGTAATTGATACATGTCTGCCGTAATAGCATTTTTCTTATCTGCTCGATTAAATTGTAATGTCACTACAGCGCCATCAATCGATTTTATAATATTGCTCTGACTCATTTTATGAAATCCTGTTTTAGAGTAAACCAACGGCTCTAATATTTAATACCACGACCAAAATCACCCGTTACTTCAGCAACGGCATAGGCAAATACTGAATAAACCGCTACATTCTGTTTTAAGTGCTCAGGGTTGACCTTATCCAGAGTATCATTTGCGGTATGATGCAAGTCAAAGTAATCGGTACCGTCTTGTCTTAAAGCAAAAGTGCTCATTCCCAGGCCTCTTAATGGCCATAAGTCCGGCCCACTGGTTGCTTTTGGATTTCCTTTCTTTACACCCAGCGGCTTTAACAATTGCGCCATTTGATCGATAAGAGGCTCGTTTTCATTGACTGAAGTCCAATCAAATGACCAAATAAGACCGGCGCCAAAATCCGACTCAGCACCTGTAATGTGCTTATCCATTTCATCCTTATGAGCTTTTGCGTAGGCTTTCGCTCCCCACAATCCCTGCTCTTCATTTCCCCATAAAACTACCCGTATGGTTCTTCTCGGTCGTTTGCCTTCACTGATTAGCTTTGCAGCAGCCATGGTAATTGCAACGCCTGCGCCATCGTCAACCGCGCCCGTACCCAAGTCCCACGAATCAAGGTGACCGCCTATCACTACCACTTCTTCGGGACTTTCTCGACCAGTAATTTCTCCGATTACGTTGTAAGTCGTCAACAACTCACCGGGCGAAGAGGTTAAAGTTAGGCCAAACTCCACAGAACCGCGCTTTAATTGATTAAGCAATAAATCGGCATCGGGGTTTGATAAGGCGGCTGCCGGAATTTTTCTCACACCTTCAGCGTAACCCATGTTACCGGTATGGGGTAAACGGTCATGATCGGTACCGATGGATCGAATGACAATGGCTTTGGCGCCCTTCTCGCCAGCAACAGAGGCTCCCCGGCTTCTGGCAGCAACCGCTTTGCCATAAGAGCGTCCATCCCGAGTTTTCTTCATTTTGTGGCTTATAAAAACGATTTTACCTCCTACAGCCCCTCTTTCAGCAGCCTGAAGATCTTCAAAGGTTTTGAAATGAGCAATCTCACCTCTTACGCCTTCATTACCAGTACCCACACTGTTGCCTAATGCAGTAACAATCACTTTTTGAGGAAAGGGTGAAATAATTTCAGCTTGCTCAACGCCTCTATCCCAGGAAGGAAAAGTGACCGGTTCAGTCCATACTTTATCAAACCCCAATTGTTTGAACTTATTTTTAGCCCATTTGACTGCTCGCTTATCCCCTTCGGTGCCCGCCATACGGGGCCCGACCTCGGTGGTTAAAGACTCTAAAATGTCATAAGCCAGATCACTTTTAAGCGCTTTATCTCTTAACTCGGCAGCTCTCTCAATATCAGCTTGATCTAGTTTACCGGCTGCCATTACCAACGCAGGCGAAAAAACAATCACTAAAGCAATGAATAACTGGGTAATTATACTTTTCATTTCTATCTCCAGATTAATAGTGCGAAAAGATTATCAAATACCGTGTTGTGTTGTAAGATGTTGTTAAATAAAGTTGCAATTTAATTTGCAGAGTTCAGGAGTCCAACATGTCCCACCCGATTTACGACCAAAAAGTAAACCGATTAAACGGTGAGTCAAACGATCTATCGGAATACAAAGGTCAGGTATTACTGATCGTAAACACTGCTAGCGAATGTGGGTTTACGCCTCAGTATGAAGGGTTGGAATCACTGTATCAGCAATACAAGGACAAAGGCTTTTCAGTACTTGGATTTCCTTGCAATCAATTCGGCAAGCAGGAGCCAGGTTCAAGCGACGAGATTGCAAGCTTTTGCAGCACCCGTTTTTCAGTGTCATTTCCATTATTCGAAAAAGTGGATGTCAATGGAGAAAATGCCCACCCCTTATTTGATCATTTAAAGAGACAGGCTCCGGGTATTCTTGGCAGTCAATCAATCAAATGGAATTTTACTAAGTTTTTAGTCGATACCGAAGGAAATGTAGTAAAGCGTTTTGCGCCAAAAGATAAGCCGGAAGCCATCGAAAAAACTGTTGCAAAGTTAGTTTAACAGGCCTGTTATGAGTCAAAATCAAAAACTGATGGATCTGGAGTGTAAACTCGCCTTTCAGGACGATACTATCAATATATTAAACGACACTGTTATTGCTCAACAAAAACAAATTGATGAATTAATGCATCACTTACAAAAACTACAAGCGCAAATGGTTAGTTTACGAGAGCAACAAGGATCCGATCCGGCAGGTCACGAACTTCCTCCCCACTATTGATCAATACCCAGGGTTAAATAAGAAACCGTTTAAAAAATAATCTAATGAGCTACTATGAGTTTAAACAATAAAACCATAATCATCACAGGCGCTAGTCGTGGTATTGGTCGCGGAATGGCCCTTCGATTTGCTCAAGACGGTGCCAATATTGTAATTGCAGCAAAGTCATCAGAACCACATCCGAAGCTTGAGGGGACTATTCACACGGTAGCCGAGGAAGTCAATAAAGCTGGCGGAAATGCACTGGCTTTTCAACTCGATGTTCGAAAGGAGCTTTCTGTAAAAAAGTTAATGACTGCTGCATTTGAAACCTTTGGCTCTATCGATGCCATAATAAACAATGCAGGGGCAATCAGTTTAACATCCGTTGAGAAAACCAGCCCCAAACGGTACGACCTGATGCAAACAGTAAACCACCGTGCCGTTTATTGCCTGGCTCATTATGGTATTCCTTATTTAAAAAAATCAGCCAATCCTCATATCATAAACTTATCACCACCCATTAATTTAAACCTTAAGTGGCTAAAAGATTACGCACCCTACACGCTTTCAAAGTACGGAATGTCCATGTTAACGCTAGGACTAGCCGAAGAGTTAAAGTCCGCTGGAATTTCAGTTAACTCATTATGGCCAAAAACGATGATTGCTACCGCAGCAATTGAGTTTGCCGTTGGCAATAAAGAAACACTGACCCATTGTCGCACGCCCAAAATTATGGCGGATGCTGCCTATCAATTATTATTGACCGAAAAAAACACTATTACTGGTCAGTTGTTACTCGATGAAGATATTCTTAGACAGTATGGTGTCGATAATTTTGAGCAATACGCAGTAGACGCGAGCAAACCGCTTTACCCCGATTTATTTTTAGATTAATCCCTATTCCTACAATAATTTAGTTTAACTATTTAATATGATTTTTTCATTCGAAGGAAAGTTTTTTTATTTAAGGAAAAGTGCAGGGAGAATATTCAAATAAAGCTATTTTTAAAAATAGATATTGCAAAATAGAGTTGGAAAGCGAGTAAAAACAGATAAGTTCTTACTCGCTCAATTAAGCAGCAAAAATTACAGCGCTTCTTTTAACTCAGGTAATACTTTAAATAAGTCAGCAACCAGTCCATAGTCCGCAACTTGAAATATAGGAGCTTCTTCATCTTTATTGATGGCCACTATAACCTTACTGTCTTTCATACCGGCTAAATGCTGAATTGCTCCAGAAATACCAACTGCAATATAGAGTTCTGGCGCAACGATTTTACCTGTTTGACCAACCTGATAGTCGTTCGGTACAAAGCCAGCATCCACTGCAGCACGAGATGCGCCAACAGCAGCACCTAATTTATCTGCAATCTCTTCCAGCATATGGAAGTTTTCACCGCTTTGCATACCACGGCCACCAGAAATAATGACTTTAGCACCCGTTAACTCAGGACGTTCTGACTCTGTCAGTTCCTGACCAACAAAAGATGACTTTTCAAATCCAGAACTTAAAGTTTTAGAATCTACATCAGCGGAACCACCCTCGGCAGCTACCGCATCAAATGCAGTGGCTCGAACCGTTACCACTTTTACATTGTCTGCACTCTGAACCGTCGCAATGGCATTACCGGCGTAAACTGGACGCTTGAATGTATCGTCTGACTCAACTGAAACAATGTCGGAAATCATCTGAACATCGAGCTTTGCTGCAACTCGTGGCATAAAGTTTTTCCCGAATGTTGTAGCTGGTGCCAATATGTGTGAATAGCCTTCTGCTAACTCTACCGTTAAATTAGCCACATTTTCGGCAAGAGCATGCTCAAGCTTTTCATCATTAACAGCGATGACTTTAGCAACGCCTTCAACTTTAGCGGCCGCTTCAGCCACAGAATCGGCATTATGACCAGCGACAAGCACATGAATATCATTTCCAAGAAACTTTGCAGCAGCTACTGTGTTTAAAGTAGATGGCAACAGTTCCGAATTGGTATGTTCTGCTATAACTAGAGTTGTCATTAGATCACCTTCGCTTCATTTTTTAACTTTTCTACCAACTCGTCTACCGACTCAACTTTGATACCTGCTTCACGTGCAGGAGGAGACTCTACTTTTAATGTTTTCACTCGCGGAGAAATATCAACACCTAATTCATCTGGCGTGGTCTCATCTAATGTTTTTTTCTTCGCTTTCATAATATTGGGCAATGAAGCAAATCGAGGCTCATTCAATCGCAGATCGGTTGTTACAACAGCGGGCAATTGAAGTGCAACGGTTTCTAAACCACCATCGATTTCACGCGTCACATTAACCTTACCGTCTTCAACCACCACTTTAGAGGCAAAAGTACCTTGAGGCCAATCAAGCAGAGCTGAAAGCATTTGACCGGTCTGATTGTTATCGCCGTCAATGGTTTGCTTACCTAAAATAACCATATCGGGTGATTCTTTATTAACCAGTTCTTTTAATATTTTTGAAACAGCAAGTGGTTGAACCTCTTCATCGGTTTTCACAAGAATCGCTCTGTCAGCACCCAGTGCCAATGCGGTTCTTAATGTTTCCTGACTTTGCTGAGGCCCAATAGATGCCACGATGATTTCCGAGGCAACGCCCTGCTCTTTAAGGCGAACCGCTTCTTCAACAGCGATTTCACAAAATGGATTCATAGACATTTTAACATTAGCGGTTTCAACGCCAGTGTTATCAGCTTTTACGCGTACTTTAACGTTGTAATCGATGACGCGTTTTACGGCTACCAGAATTTTCATGGATTGTCCTGTACTGAGTTGTTTATAATAACGGTAATAAACGTTATTGCAGTGCAATGTAAAAATTAAGGCCAGATTTTGACGGGATCCTAGTGAAAGATCAACCTTTGCCACTTATTTTCCGCTTATAAGATAAAGAAAATAGCACCAATTTTGGAGGAATAAATTACATGACAGAACGCGAATCTATGGAGTTTGATGTAGTTATCGTTGGCGCAGGTCCAGCAGGACTATCAGCGGCAATTGAGCTCGCTAAACAAGGCCAGGAGAATGATAACCCAATATCCGTCGTTGTCGTCGAAAAAGGCTCCGAAGTCGGTGCGCATATCTTATCTGGCGCTGTTTTTGAGCCAACCGCATTGAATGAACTTATTCCAGACTGGCGAGAAAAGAACGCACCGCTGAATACAGAGGTTTCTGGTGATGATATTTACTTAATGACATCCGACCAAAAAGCCCAAAAGATCCCTTCTCTTTTCGCCCCAAAAACCATGCATAATCATGGTAACTACATCATCAGCTTAGGAAATTTATGCCGCTGGCTCGGTGAACAGGCCGAAGCCATGGGGATAGAAATTTTTCCCGGATTTGCCGCTACCGAAGTGTTATATAACGACGATGGCAGCGTCAAAGGCGTGGCCACAGGCGATATGGGCATTGCTGAAGACGGCTCTCAAAAAGATGGATTTATGCGTGGTATGGAGCTTCATGCCAAATACACCCTGTTTGCAGAAGGTTGCCGTGGCAGTCTTGGAAAGCAACTGATTCAGAAGTTTGAACTCGATAAAGGCAAAGAGCCTCAACATTACGGCATTGGCATCAAAGAGCTTTGGACCATACCGGAAGAGCAGCACCAGCAAGGACTTGTGGTTCATACTGCAGGTTGGCCCTTGAGTGAAAGTAAAAGTTCAGGAGGCGGATTTCTATACCATATAGAAGACAATCAGGTAGTTGTCGGTTTAATTACTGATCTTTCCTATTCAAATCCCCACGTAAGCCCTTTCGATGAGTTTCAGCGCTATAAACATCATCCAACCATTAAACAGTATCTCGATAATGGTGAACGCGTCTCCTATGGCGCCAGAGCCCTAGTAAAAGGTGGTATCCAGTCTCAACCAACCATGCATTTTGCTGGAGGTCTACTCATTGGTGACAATGCAGGAACACTTAATTTTGCAAAAATAAAAGGCTCTCACACAGCAATGAAATCTGGCATGATTGCAGCTCAGTCAATTGCCGACGCATTAAAAGCCGACCGCAAGAATGATGTGCTTGAAGAATACACCGAAGCCTATAAAAACTCCTGGGCTTATAAAGAACTTTACACTCAACGTAATTTTGGCCCAGCGCAGCATAAATGGGGCAATCTGATAGGCTCGGCTTACGCATTCATTGATATAAATATATTCAATGGAAAACTCCCCTGGACACTGAGCGATCCTGTTGCCGATCATAATACGCTCAAACCAGCTGCCGAATCGTCCAAAATCAACTACCCTAAACCAGATGGTAAGCTATCGTTTGATAAGCTGTCTTCTGTGTTTATTTCGAATACAAACCACGAAGAAGACCAGCCGGTGCACTTAAAACTTAGTGATGAATCTATTCCGGTCGATCACAACCTTGCGCTATACGATGAACCCGCCCAACGCTACTGCCCTGCCGGGGTTTATGAAATTATTCGGGACGATGATGGTAGTAATCCACGACTGCAAATCAACGCTCAAAACTGCGTACACTGCAAAACCTGTGATATAAAAGATCCTAAACAAAACATTAACTGGGTTTGTCCTGAGGGCGCTGGCGGCCCAAACTACCCTAATATGTAACTGTTACACGATATTTTTATAATATTTCAATAAATTTATTACGCTAAATATTGTATTATGGAGCTAGGCATTACCAAATCATTACACGGTGATCCCCAGCTCCAATTCCTTTCTTTGCTCTGACCAAAACCTTTTTGACTCCCAGAGTCAAGCATTCATCTTAGTACTGGCTTTCTTTCAGTGAAATAGGTGAATTCCTCCCTTATGTGAACAATATCCCATTTTTCTAGCATTTAATTCACTATGATGTTTGTATAGTAATTGGAGACAATCATGGCAGCCTCAAATAACAATCACAATAATCCAGCTAACCTGGATAACCCGATGAAACATCCTGAAGAACTCAATCAAGATGATCTAGCTCCATTTGCACAGCTAGTTTTAACTGAAACATCTTTTTATAAGAAAATGGGGATGAATTTTATCTCTGAAATGCTTGCTTAACACTTTCTGATTTCTATTAAAAAAGGCGACTTATAAGTCGCCTTTTTTAATAGTTCAAATTTTTTAATTCATGAATAATTTGGATAACGACGATATACAACAAATATTGTTAAAAACAATAGTCCAATCCCGTTGATGCTTCCACCTGTCTCAACGGCTTCTGTAGTTTCACAACTTTGATTCGCCTCTGCTGCTCTTGGTTTTAAAAGAAACGCCCGTATTTCACCTTCAAGAGTCCCATCAATTTGCTCAACTGAAACGGTTCCTGATCCAATAATCCAACCTTGGTTATTTATCTCTCTTGCCTCAGAAAGATTCCAACCACTGTCACAATCAATTAATGTATTTAAATCAACAGGAACTTCGTTTTCATAGTCAATATCGTAAATAAAAGGCGAGAATGATAAAGGAGTAGATGTCTGCTGAGAGATGCCAACTACCAAACCATGGTCGTTAACTGATAAAGCCTGAGAAAACTTAAAGCGGTCATCCAAAAATCCTATAGCGTGAGCAGTTTCAGTTGAAATATCATAATAAAAAGCTTGGGAATTTGAAGAACCAACAGCATATATTCCGCTTTCATTAATATCCCACAACGTATCTCTAGAGTCTTCCACTAGTCCTGTTATTGGAGTTAATGCTTGGGTATCATTAGAAATAAATGCCTGTGCCACGATATAAAAATTATCTCTGTTATTAAAAATTCCGCTATGCCCAACAAAGGTACCACTTGAATTAATTCCTGTTAGTGCAGTGCGGTTGTGGGTTTCATCAAGTGGCTCAATAAAAGAGGCACTTTCATTTAGAATATCGAATTTCATTCCTCGTAATGAATCTGCAGAAAATCCATTGCATTCATTTTTTTCTATTATTACGTTTGCTTCTCCCACTATTTGTGAATTTGCAATATCCAGTGCCCGTGTCTGGCGATATTCAACTATCATTTCATCTAGCGCCTCACCATCCCGTTCAAAAGGTTGGATTTCATTAAAGTTACCGTTGTCATAAAATGCTTTGGAAAGTAAAACTTCCTGACTCCCTTCTACACATGCACCTTCACTATTCTGACTGTAGGTTTTAACTGTTTGCGCAACTGAACGATAGCCTACAACAACACCATCACTGCTAACTGAAGAAGCGAATGCACCTCGTAGAGCTGCTTCAATAATCGGCTTTTGACTTTCCGGAATAATATTTTGAGGATTTATATTATCTTCAAAGAAGCGGACAGCATTAAACACATTTGCACGCTGAATTGTTTCAACACCATTTACTTCTACAGTGTAGCTAAACTCACCTCTTGATGTTCCAACTAAGTCACCACTGTCATTTAATGCAAACCCACTAGATTGTTTTGGATCGGTTTCAACAACGGGCAAAGCCCCCAAGTCAATAACTTCGTATGAAGTCGGTAGGTTTTTTGCTGATACGGATGATGCAATGCCTAAAGCAATTAGTGCAGTTGCGGGTATTGTTTTGAACTTAAACATTAAACTACCTGTAAACACGGTTTATTTATGGGTTAACACCATTCAAGGCGAGCTAGTATATACCAGATCGGTTATAGGACAAGCGGCTATTCGCATAGTTCCTTTTAATAGTTCCTTTTAATAGTCCTTTTGAATAGACCCTTTTATTTGCTTGAGACTGCGTCTTGTTGATTTTCCGGCGCAGCGTCTGAAAATGCGCTTAACGTCATGCAGTGCTCATTAATTGCACAAATTCGTGGGTAAGCATTCAAATCCACATTAAAACGATTGGCATTATAAACTTGAGACACCAAGTAAATATCAGCCATGGTTAAATCACTTCCCATACAATAAGGGCCCTTGCTTTTGTGGCTAAGCAACTTCGTTTCGAGCGCTTCAAACCCTTTATGGATCCAGTGATGATACCATTGGCCCTTTCTTTCCTCTGTTATATCCAACTCACCAGTAAGGTATTGCAATACTCTTAAGTTATTAAGTGGATGAATATCACAGGCAACCATCTGGCAAATTGAACGAACTTCAGCTTTAGCGTATAAATCTTCTGGCAACAAAGCAGGTGTAGGATATCGTTCTTCCAGATACTCCAAAATTGCCGTTGACTGATTGATAGAGATCTTACCATCCACTAACAGAGGCACCAGGCCTTGAGGATTAAGCGCCCGATACTCGGCTTTATGTTGCTCACCGCCTTCTTTAACCAGGTGAACAGACACGCTGTTATAAGATACCTGTTTTACATTAAGTGCTATTCGCACCCGGTATGCAGCGGTGGAACGCCAATAGCCAAATAATTTTAACATTCTGATCACCCTTATAATTATTGTATAAATAGACAAAAGCCCGGATATACCGGGCTTTGCAGTGAAGATAATAAACTTATCTTACTTTTTATACTCGGTTACCGTTTGTTCAATAGTACCAAAAATATTATTGTCTTGTTTATCAAACATTTCGATACGAACTTTATCATTGAATTTCATAAACTCGGTACTCGGTTTACCATCAGCAATGATTTCTAGCATACGCTTTTCAGCCAAACAACTTGAGCCTGCGCTGCGATCATAGTTTGAAATGGTACCAGAACCAATAATGGCACCGGCGCCTAAAGGACGTGTTTTAGCGGCATGAGCAACTATAGTCGGAAAATCAAAAGTCATGTCAACGCCACAATCTGGCTTACCAAATAACTCGTCATTTAAATGAGTGACCAAAGGTAGTTTTACTTTGTCGCCGTCCCAGGCATCGCCTAACTCGTCAGGTGTCACCGCAACGGGTGAGAAAGCACTGGACGGTTTACTTTGAAAAAAGCCAAAGCCTTTTCCAAGTTCACCCGGAATCAAATTACGTAATGAGACATCGTTAACCAGCATAAACAAACGAATGGCGTCTCGCGCTTCATCTTTTGTTGCCGCCATGGGTAAGTCATCAACAATAACCGCAACTTCCGATTCCATATCAATGCCATACTCTTCTGAAGCCATTTCAATGTTATCTCGAGGCCCTAAAAAGGTATCGCTACCGCCCTGGTACATTAATGGGTCGGTCCAGAACGTTTCTGGCATTTCAGCACCACGCGCTTTGCGAACCAGCTCAACGTGATTGACATAAGCACTGCCATCAGCCCATTGGTAAGCGCGAGGCAGTGGCGACTCACACTTTGACTCATCAAAATCAAACGCTTCACTGATTTTACCGTCTAACAGATCCTGATAGACAGCCTCTGCTTTTGGTGCAAGCTCATTCCAGTTATCCAATAATGCTTGTAATGTACCTGCAATTTGAGGAATAGCGACCGCTTTGGTCAAATCGCGACTGACCAAAACCAGTTGGCCATCTCGTGTATTGTTCTTTAACGTTGCAAATTTCATTCAATAAACCCTTATTTTTTAACTTTCCAGCTTTCGGAATAGGACTCGTCTTCAACGCTGAATGCTGAAGCCCCTATTTCTAATGGATCTCTGGTGTCTAACATAACCGCAACTTCATCCGTCTCTTTTTTCGCATGTTTTCGGCCTGCTTCAAAAGCTTTAGGATGCGGCCCGTGCGTAAAGCCACATGGATGAAAAGTCACCATGCCTGCGTCGATATTGTCTCGACTGAAAAAGTCACCTGCGTGATAAAAAATGACTTCATCAAAATCATCATTATTATGATAAAACGGAACTTTTAATGCACCCGGATCCGATTCAATGGGACGCGGTACAAAAGTACAGACAACAAAGCGACTGGCCACAAAGGTAGTGTGTGCTGACGGCGGTAAATGATATCGATGAGACATTAACGGTCTGATATCACGCCAGTTAATGCGCACCACTGACAAGTCACCATGCCAGCCAATGGCATCCAAAGGACTGTAAGAATAATGGACTTTCGAAATGTCATCATTACGTTTAATTTCAACAATCCACTTACCTTCAACCTGCTGAGCTTTAAACGCATCGTCAATTGCCGGAATATCCAACATCGCGGGGTCAAAAATCGCATGAGGACCGACTAAGCCTTTTTCAGGCAACTGGTAAGAATCATTGGTTGCTTCAATGATCAGCAATGACATAGGTTTGCTCGGCTCTAGGCGCCACATGGTGCTTCGAGGAATGACAATATAATCACCATCACGAACCGTTAAATGTCCGTAATCGCAAAATAACTCACCTTCCCCTTCGTGCACAAACAGCAAGTCATCACCGTCTGCATTTCTTACCAGAAAGTCCATTTTGTGCTCACAACGCCAGAAACGATATTTACAAAACTTATTTTGTAAAACCACTGGTGATGAAAACGGTGAATGAACATTGGTTTCAAGATTATTTAGATTAAAAGCCCGAGGTCGCAACGGACCTTCCCAACTGTCCCAACTCGTTGGTGGGCGTTGATGATGGAAATGGGCAGCCGGACCGAAGAATCCACTTCGGCCAGCTTCTCTTTCATAAATACCTTGCTCTGGAAAGTCGGCATGCGCCTGACGAGATACTACGCCTTCTTTATGAGGAAACGATATCCACTTTCTCATTGAGCCACTCCAGTTATAAAGTTTTGGTTAATAGACACTGCTCAATTATTCCGCAGTAATAACACCACGACGAATTTGATCTTCTTCGATTGATTCAAACAGAGCTTTGAAGTTGCCTTCACCAAATCCCTGATTGCCTTTTCGTTGAATAATTTCAAAGAAAATTGGACCAATGACTGTTTTGGTGAAAATTTGCAGCAAAATACCATCACCTTCAACCGGTGCACCGTCAATCAAAATGCGTAAATCAGCCAAGTCCTTAACGTTTTCTTCATGGCCTTTAACGCGCTCATCAATTTTTTCATAGTAAGTATCTGGCGTCGACATAAACTCCATGCCGATTTCACGCAGGTTACGGACGGTCTGATAAATATTATCCGTGGTCAAAGCGATGTGTTGAATGCCTTCACCCTTGTATTCATTCAAATACTCTTCAATTTGAGACTTATCATCTGAAGATTCATTAATGGGTATACGAATTTTTCCACATGGCGCTGTCATAGCACGGCTAACCAGACCAGTTAACTTACCTTCAATATCAAAGTATCGAATTTCACGGAAATTACCAATATCTTCGTAAAAACCACCCCACTTTTGCATATTGCCACGCATTACATTATGGGTCAGATGATCAAGCTCATAAAGACCAACGCCTTCCGGGTGCTTATCAACGCCGTCAAAATATTCAAAATCATGATCGTAAATCGCGTTATCGCCATACTGATCAACAAAGTATAGAACCGAGTCGCCAATACCATAAATTGCCGGAATTTGTGTTTCGCCTTCAGCCCAGTTTGACTTATCAAACTCTTTTGCGCCTTTAGAGATGGCGTATTCCTGTGCTTTTTTCGCATCTTTTACTCTAAATGCCATGGCACAGGCACAAGGGCCGTGAGCTTTGGAAAACTCATGAAAATAAGTACCCTGATCGGCATTTATCAGAAAATTGACATCGCCCTGACGATAAAGCGTTACATCTTTAGCTTTATGTTTAGCAACCGCTGTAAAGCCCAGTAACTTAAATAACTCATTGAGCTTCTCAATGCCTTCGGCATCCGGTGCTGAAAACTCAACAAACTCAAAACCATCGGTACCCAATGGATTAATCGTTGTATCAGTTGTCATATCAATTACCTCGTAAGCGCGCATTTAAAAGCGCATTAATATTAACTTCTATGTCTGTGTTAAAAGCCACACAATGACCAAAGCCATTCAATTAAAGCACTATTATAACCTTAAAAGCGGGACATTAAACAACAAAGAATTCAATACGTTAGTTTACTTCGCAAGCATTAACAGCGGCCAACATGTAAACTATTGTTTACAGCAATCCTTTAAACATAAGAAGCCACGAAAATTCAATGACTAAGCGCATCACCCATACTGTAAACTATAGTTTACAACCAATGAATCGATGATGGATTATTCCGATAATTTATATTGCTTTAACTTATTGGCTACCGCTGTATGGGATAAGCCGAGACGTTTTGCCAGTTTTCGGCTGCTAGGAAAGGATGGGTAAAGGAATTGAAACAGTTCTTTTTCGAACGTCTGCATAAGTTGTCGATGGCTGGCTGCATCAGCATCGGATACAAATTCAGCAGAGGTTACTTTAAGCATCGGCATATTCAAGTGTCGATTGGAAATGCTGGTTGAAGTGGTTAAGGATAAGGCTCTGAAGATAATATTCTCTAACTCTCTTACATTCCCTGGCCAGTTGTATCGCGTTAAGGTTAGTAATGCACGCTGTGTTAACTGACAAGCCGATCGCCCCATTCTCTGACAACCATGAGCCAAAAAATATTCCGCCAATGGCTGTATATCCTCAACTCTTTGTCTTAAGGCCGGTATTTTTAAGTTAAGAACATGTAAACGATAATACAGATCTTGCCTGAATTGATTATTCTCACAAAGTTGGCGCAAATCCGACTGTGTTGAGGCAATAACCTTAACATTAACTCGCACTTCGTCATCCGTGCCCACACGACGAAAGGCCCCTTCTTCTAAAAACCGAAGTAATTTAACCTGGAGGTAAGGCGACATCTCATCAATTTCATCAAAATACAATGTGCCGCCATCTGCCAGCTCCAGCAATCCGGGTTTGCCGGCTTTAGAAGCTCCTTCAAAGGCATTGCCCGAATAACCAAATAACTCATGCTCAGCAGAACTATCGGGTAAAGAAGCACAGTTAATTGCCAAAAATGGCTTACCCGGTGTTCGTTTTAAATGAGTGGCACGGGCAACCAGCTCTTTTCCAGTTCCCGTTTCACCTTCTATTAATAAGGGAGCATCCAGAAGTGCGGTTTGTTCAGCTTCTTGCAGCAACATTTTCATGGTTTCAGACTGGGCGACAATCTGATCAAAGGACAAGTCTTTAGAGCGTTGCCAGCGCTCTAATTGCTCAGCAACTTGTGACGGAGCTTTAAACAATAATACCGCGGCTTTACAGTCGTTTTTTAACTGACGCCCATCGTTCTGATATATGGGAAAGGCTTCTATCAGAAGTGGCTTATCCGCAATCACAATGCTCAACTGGGTAAAACCATCTTGCTCCAGAGACTCGAATATAGAATTTAACTGTTGCTCTGTCAGAACACGATCAACAATGGATAGATTAGGTATGCCTGAGAGTTGAAAAGCATCGTAGAAAGATTCACTGGCAGCCAGAATATCGCCGTTTTTGGCGACCGACACCAGCGATTCGGGATAGCAAGCCAATAAGGTTGTCAGCTCCTGGTGTTCACGCTCGCCCGGTAATAAATCAATCCGCTTGACCGAGTGTATCCCTTGAATCTGGTGCAACTGCAGTAATACCTTGTCAATTGCAGCCGACTCACTCGCGTTAAGTTTAAGATACAAAAGCTGCTCTGCCAGCTCAATTCCTCGAAGATTTATTGCATTGTCCACCAGAATAGACAACACCTCCTGAGTGACGCCCAGTCGGTCATCGCACTCAAGAGCCAGTCGAATCATACCCGATTCGCTTTACCGAATAACTTAAAGTAATTTGCGGTGGTTTGCTCCGCCAATAAGGACAGTTCTTCACCTCTTAATTCAGCGAGAAACTCAGCGGTGTTTCGCGTATATGCAGGCTGACAAGGTTTGCCACGATGTGGCACTGGAGCCAGATAAGGCGAGTCGGTTTCGACCAATAACCGATCCAGAGGAATTTTTTTTGCGACTTCGCGTACATTTTCAGCTTGTTTAAAGGTCACAATTCCGGATATGGAAACATAATAGCCATTATCAATGGCCTGTTTTGCCATATCCCAGTCTTCGGTAAAACAATGCAGAACACCTGGATTGTCACGGCGATCGGTTAATATCAAATCCAGGGTTTGCTGCTTCGCTTCTCGAGTGTGGATCACCAGTGGCAACTTCAATTGCTTGGCCGCTTCAAAATGCACTTCAAATGACGCTAACTGTTGCTCAATAGTCTCTTTCGCATAAAAACCATCGAGACCGGTTTCGCCGATACCTACCACTTTGTCATGAGCCGCCTGTTGAACCAGGAAGTCAAAAGTACCCTCGGTCGATAAGTCATCCGCTAGAGGATGTACACCGACAGTACAGTGAACCGCTTTGTGTTGTTCAGCGATGGTTTTAATTTGAGAAAAATTAGCTTTGTCGGTAGCTATACATAAAAACTGATCCACACCGTGACTTTTTGCAAAGTCGAGTGCATTTCCAAGATCATCGTTGTGACTGGACAGATCGATGCGATCCAGATGGCAGTGTGAGTCAACTAACATTAAAGAATCCGAAAGTGAAAAAGGTTACATGGTGTGCGTGGAACGCTCTGAATTTAATGCACCTGCCAGATAGGTTTCAATTTTATTGCGAGCCTGACCATTGTCCTGGTTGGAAAATTGAACGCCAATGCCTGCGGCTTTATTACCCTGGGCGCCTTTGGGTGTGATCCAGATGATTTTACCGGCAACGGGAATTTTTTCTTTCTCATCCATTAGCGATAACAGCATAAAGACTTCATCACCCAGATTGTATTGCTTGTGCGTAGGAATAAATAGCCCGCCATTTTTTACAAAGGGCATGTAAGCAGCGTATAGCACTGCTTTATCTTTTATCGTTAAAGATAAAATACCATGTCTGGGTGCCGCTTTTGGCTGTGATGACATTGCTTAATCCTACATTCGTTCTGTTTCAAGCTCGCTAAAGCCACATAATATTTTCGATTATGCTTGTCGGATTTTACTCCATTGAGTGGCTAAATCATCCAGCTGCATCGGCATATTCAATGCAATGCCTTCTCGCAACTCTTTGAGTTGAAACAGAATATTATCTCTTAACCTAAATAATAGCCGTTCATCGGCGTTTTCTGCAAGTTCAGCCGCTCGCTGTAACGATTTATTTTCTGACGTAAAGCGAATATGGCGACTTTTAATCATCATGGACACGGTAAACTCCCACCACTTCAGCAACTGATAGGGCTCTACCAACTTACAGTCTGACAGGGACAATAGCGTTTGACGACCATAATAAACATCACTGAGCAATTCCAGAAACTGGCTAAAGCTGTCTTGTTCATTGTTTTGCAACCACTGTAGTGCGTCTAACGGCGCGCCATGACTCACCTGAAGTGCAAAAGAGATCGACTCATCATTGTGATCGGTTGACTGCTGTTTCAGCCAGTTAAGGACTTGCTGGTTATCGGTGGCTTGCAAATTATACTGCTGACAGCGACTGATTATAGTCGCCGGTATGGCACTTCTTTGCTCTGCTAGCAATAATAACTGAGTATTACTGCCGGGCTCTTCCAGTGTTTTTAGTAACGCGTTATAACCATTGGCATTCAACTTTTCAGTTTGGTATATGACAGCAATTCGCCAGCCTGAAAGACTCGACGTTTCGTGCAATTGTGACGTTAATGCTCTGATTTGATCAATCGAGATTTGCTTTTTATCTTCATGTCGCTCAATCCAGTGAAAATCTGGGTGAGTTCCGGCTTCAAACAATAGACATGACTTACAACGGCCACAGTGCTCGCTTGATGTTTGATTTTGGCAGAGCAAAAACTGCCCCCAGTTGCGCGCAAATAATTCTACACCACTGCCTGATTGAGCCGTTAATAACACTCCATGAGGTAGGCGTTGTTGCTCATACGACTGTTGCAACTGTTTGTAAGCAAGGTTTTGCCATGGAAAAATACTAGCCATGTTTAACCTGCTTGATAAATCGTTCAAGAGATTGTTTGATTGATGATTGCACGGTGGCTAAATCCTTAGAAGCATCGATCATTAAAAAACGTTCAGGATCATCGTTTTTTCGTTTTAGATAAGCATCTCTTACGCGTTTAAAAAAAGCCATCTGTTCGCTTTCAAACCGATCAAAATCACTTCTAGCCGCGGCTCGTTTCATACCAATTTCGGGAGCTACGTCCAGCAATAAAGTTTTATCAGGCTTAAAGTTATTCAGAGCACTTTGTTCGAGCTGAGTAATAACTTGCCAGTCAAGTTGTCGACCACCACCCTGATAAGCAAAAGTTGCATCGGTGAAGCGATCACAGATCACCCATTTGCCCGATGCTAGTGCCGGTTTAATAACCTGACTGACATGCTGTGCACGTGCAGCAAACATTAAAAGCAGTTCAGCAACGGGATCAAAAGGTTCATCACGTTTTGCTAATAATAATTCACGCAATTCTTCAGCCAGCGGCGTACCACCCGGCTCACGAGTCTGAATAAAAGGAATGTTATGCTGTTCAAGTATCGACTGAACAAACTGAATATTGGTGGTTTTACCGACGCCTTCACCACCTTCAATGGTTAAAAATTGAGCTTGCATTACTGCCTTAACTGATATTTTCGTACGGCTTTATTATGTTGTTGCAGTGTATCACTAAAGTAATGACTGCCATCACCTTTTGCCACAAAATAGAGAGCATTACCCGGCTCAGGATTAAGCGCAGCAACAATAGCTTCACGCCCTACTAATGAAATAGGCGTTGGAGGTAAGCCATGTCTTGTATAAGTATTGTAAGGCGTGTCGGTTTTTAAATGAATGCGTTTTATATTACCTGTGTAGGCTTTGCCTATACCGTAAATAACGGTGGGATCAGTTTGCAATCGCATATTCTTATTTAACCGGCGAACAAACACACCGGCAATTTTTGCTCGCTCGGACTCCAGAGCGGTTTCCTTTTCAATGATGGATGCCATAATTAATGCATCATAAGGAGACTCGTAAGGCAAATCTTCAACACGTTCTTGCCATGCCTTGTTTAATACAGATTTAAGTCGACCGTAAGCTCGCTTATAAATCGCAAGTTCGCTGTACTGATAGGGAAAAGAATAGGTATCTGCAAATAATAATCCTTCAGGAAAAGTTTCATCGGCACCCATCGCCTTTAATAATTCGGCATCGGTCATCTGCTGGGTATCATGTTTTAAATAAGGATTAGCACTAATAATTTCTCTAGCCTGTTCAAAAGTATGACCTTCAATGAGTGCAATCGAATACTCTACCTGCTTGCCTTCAGTAAACAGCAAAAAAACATCTTTAATATTCATGCCCGGCAAAATTTTATAGCGTCCTGCTTTAATGACGTACTGATCCTGATTCAGCCATAAATGAAGCTTAATATAATAAGGCTGCTGTAAAATATTTTTATTTAATAATTGATTGGACAAAGCATAGGCACCCACGCCTTTGTCAGCATCCATAATAACGGGCTGTTCAATATTTATTGGTGCTTGAATAAATTGCTGGTAAGAAAAATAAAACCAGCTCATTACCATCAATGACAGTAATAATAATAAACCTATAAGCGATCGAAATTTTATCATTGTATTATCGACTGAAATTTAGAGTGTAAGTAATCCGTAACAATATGGTTAGTAAAATCAAATTGATTGACTCGATTCACACTAGAAACACCCATCACACAATTTGTGATAAACACTTCATCGTATTTGCCTAAACATTGTTCCGATATGTCAGTTTCATTGACTACTATTGCTTTTTCAGAAAGCCAATCAATGACTTGTTTTTTCATTACCCCTTCAACGCCTGCACTAGTGAGTCTTGGCGTTTCCACTTTACCGTCCGTTACAAAAAAAACATTCGCCTGAGTCGCAGAAATAACATTTCCATCACACATCATTAGCCCATCATCAAATCCCGCGTTTAACGCAGCAGTACGAGCCAATACATTATCCAGGCGATTAAGGTGCTTAATGCCAGCTAAAAGCTGATTTTTACTGGCGGGCACATTGCTGATGTTCAAGTTTAACGCGGTGGTTAAAATGTTTCTATTGTCAGGTAAGTCCGTTACCTGAATGATACATTTATACAGACTTGTGGCTGGTATGGCATATCCACGCTTCCCTTCTCCACGGGTCACAATAATTTTTAAGATACCTTGAACAGGAAGATCATCAAGCTTTGAATCCAATAGCGTTACATCAAAATCACTAAACCCCAGACGTTTGGCACTGTTCACCAATCGTTGCTGATGCAATGGCCAGAAAACGGGCTGATGGTTTGCAATTCGAACCGTTGTAAAAAATCCATCACCATAAAGAAGCCCACGATCCTGTGGGCTTAAACTGATATTGTTTTGCTCGGTAATAAATTCCACTAGGACTCATTAACTTGAAAGTAGTTGATTCAAGGGTAATGACTCAAAGTTAATCATTCAGAAAAAATCAGGATAATTTACTGAACAATAACGAGCCATTGGTACCACCAAAACCGAAGCTGTTGCATAACACATGATTCAGTGACGCCTGTTTTGCCTCATGAGGTACAAAGTCTAAGTCACAGCCTTCATCTGGCTGATCAAGATTAATTGTAGGCGGTGCAACCTGATCCCTCAGCGCCAAAATACTGAATATAGCCTCTACACTGCCTGCCGCTCCTAACAAATGACCGATGGCTGATTTGGTAGAACTGACCATTACCGAATCTGCATGCTGTTTCATCACAGATTTAATCGCCAGACACTCCGCCAGATCACCGACTTTGGTGGATGTACCGTGCGCATTAATATACCCCACCTGATCAGCGTTTAGTTTGGCATCATTTAATGCATTGGTCATTGCCGAGGCAGCGCCAGCACCATCTTCTGGTGGCGCCGTCATATGATGGGCATCACCGCTCATACCGAATCCGGTAAGTTCTGCGTAAATATTTGCATTACGAGCTTTTGCGCTATCGTAATCTTCTAGCACCACAACACCCGCACCATCACCTAGCACAAAACCGTCTCGGTCTTTATCCCAGGGACGACTGGCTTGTTGTGGCGCATCGTTATTGGTCGATAAGGCTTTAGCGGCAGAAAAGCCTGCTACTCCTATTGGACAGGTGGCCATTTCGGCACCGCCAGCGACCATTACATCCGCATCACCATAGGCAATCATGCGGGCAGCATGGCCAATGGAATGAACACCTGTGGTACAGGCGGTAACTATGGATATATTGGGCCCTTTTAAACCATACATAATGGAAAGTTGGCCAGAAATCATATTGATTATCGAGCCCGGCACATAAAATGGTGAGACTTTACGAGGGCCTGAGTTGTGCAGTTTTAAAATATTATTCTCTGTCGCAGACAATCCACCAATACCGGAGCCCACGCAAACACCAATACGGTCAGCGTTTGATTCATTTATTTCAACACCTGAGTCTTTCAGTGCCTGCACACTGGCAGCGATACCGTATTGTATAAAAGGATCGAATTTTCGTGCGTCTTTCGGCGACATATATTCTGTTGCATCAAAGCCTTTTACAGAAGCACTGAACCGGGTATTAAACTCACTGGCATCAAACGACTCAATAGGCCCAACGCCACTTTTACCGGCAACTAGATTACTCCAGGTATCTTCAACATTGAGACCCAACGGAGACAGCATTCCTAAACCTGTTACAACAACTCGCCGACCATTCACTTTTATCTCTCCTGTTCCACAAGGTGGATCACTCGTCTATTAACTATTATCTATCGTTATGCACTACCCAAATGCATGGACTAACCAAAGTACGATGTAAAATGACATTTGGATATCTGAAAAAAAACCGCAGTGAAAGATAACTTCCAGTGCGGTTTTTAGATAACCTGTGCGGATTAAACCGCCGGTTTGGCTTATGCGCCTTCTACATTCGCTTTGATGTAGTCAACAGCGGCCTTAACAGTACTAATTTTTTCAGCTTCTTCGTCAGGAATCTCTGTATCAAATTCTTCTTCTAAAGCCATTACAAGCTCTACAGTGTCAAGAGAGTCAGCTCCCAAGTCGTCAACGAACGATGATTCTGCAGTTACTTCTTCTTCTTTTACGCCCAATTGTTCAACAACAATTTTCTTAACGCGCTCTTCAATAGTACTCATGACTAAGTATTTCCTCCAAATTCACAGGCATTAATGCGCTGCTAGTTTATTGATTCGTAAGCAACTTGCAAGTCGCAATTGATAATTAGTTTTTGGTCAGACCACATAGTGGCATTATTATCATGGCTTTAGCCCTATAAAATCAAGCGGTTATTTAGTTTAGTAACCGCTGATTGGCTTAAGCCATATTCATCCCGCCGTTTACATGCAGTGTCTCACCTGTAATGTATGCGGCTGAATCTGACGCTAAAAAGGCCACTGCAGCAGCAATATCACCGGGTGAACCTAATCGGCCCAGCGCAATTTGCTGCTGTAATTCATTGCGCTGCTCATCCGAGAGCGCCTGAGTCATATCGGTGTCGATAAAGCCAGGGGCAACCACATTAACGGTGATCCCACGACTGCCAATTTCTTTTGCCAGAGACTTTGAAAAACCTATGACAGCGGCTTTTGCTGCCGAATAATTTGTCTGCCCGGGATTACCCGTTGTACCGACCACAGAGCCAACACTGACTATGCGTCCCCATCGTGCTTTCGACATACCGCGTAAGCAAGCCTTGGATAAACGATAAATAGAGGTTAAATTAGTTTGCAGAATGTCTTCCCACTCATCATCTTTCATGCGCATTAAAAGATTATCACGGGTAATGCCGGCATTATTAATCAATATCTCTGGTGTTTTGCCGAACTTTTCTTTTATTTGAGACAGTAAGGAATCAATAGACTCGGCGTCAGACACATTAACAACCATGCCCTGCCCGTTAATACCTTCTTCTTTAAAATAGCTCGATATTTTATCCGCACCGGCATCAGAAGTTGCTGTACCCACTACCGTGTGCCCTGCTGCTCCAAGCGCACACGCAATGGCTTTTCCTATTCCTCGACTGGCGCCTGTTACCAGAGCCAATTTTGAATCATTAGACATAATCTATATCCTGACAATTTGTGATTTTGTTTTTATAACTTTTCTATGGTTTCAGAAAGCTTATCAATATCATTAATCCCATGGCTAGTTAACTCACGAGAAATGCGTTTATTCAATCCTGACAGTACATTTCCTGAACCACATTCAACCAGATCAGTAACACCGGCCTGCTTTAACTTTTCAATGGTTTCAGTCCAACGAACAGGGTTATGCAATTGACGAATTAATGCCTGTTTAATGGCATCTGAATTAGTCTCAACGCTCACATCAACATTATTAATGACCGATACCTGAGGCTCATTTAACGATAAGCCATTTAATTTTGCCGCTAACTGCTCGGCTGCAGGCTCCATCAATGCGCAATGTGACGGGACACTTACTGGTAAAGGCAGTGCGCGTTTAGCACCTTTGTCCTTACAGGCAGACATAGCACGTTCAACGGCACTGGCAGAACCGGCTATCACCACCTGCCCGGGGGAATTATAGTTTACTGGAGATACAACCTCTCCTTCAGCCGATTCTTCACAGGCCTGCTGGATCAACTCATCATCCAGACCAATGATTGCAGCCATTTTTCCGGTCCCGGCAGGAACCGCCTGCTGCATAAATTGACCTCGTGCCTCGACCAGTCTTACAGCGTCAGTTAAAGAGAGCACATCGGAACACACCAGCGCAGAATACTCACCTAAACTGTGACCCGCAAAAAATTCAGGCTTATTGCCGTTTTTTTCGCACCACAATCGCCATAAAGCGACACTCGCCGTTAACAGCGCAGGCTGAGTCTTCTCGGTTTTATTCAGTTCTTCTGCAGGACCGTTTTGACAAAGATCCCATAAATCATAACCCAGAGCCGAAGAGGCTTCCTGAAAGGTACTTTGAACGGTCGGGTTATCAGCAAAGCTTGCTAACATGCCAACTGATTGAGAGCCCTGTCCGGGAAAGATAAACGCTAATGACATAAATTGAATAACCTCTAACTATTAATACTTAATCAATGCCGATGCCCAGGCAAAGCCGCCACCAAACGTTTCAAGCAACACAGTCTGTCCCTGTTTAATTCGTCCATCTCTTACCGCTTCATCAAGCGCTAAAGGAATCGATGCACTTGAAGTATTACCGTGCTTATCAACGGTCACTACCACTTGATCCATTGGCATTTGCAGTTTTTTCGCCGTGGCTTGAATAATTCGTATATTCGCCTGATGCGGCACTAACCAGTCAATATCAGTTTTTGCCAGTTGATTCGCCGCCAGAGTTTCGTCGACAATACTGCTTAATGTTTTTACTGCTACTTTGAATACTTCATTGCCACTCATAAAGACTTTCGGTTGAGTGCAACCTTCTTCCTGACCACGAATAGCGTTTGGAGAATACAATAAATCAACGTACTTACCGTCTGCATGGACGTGTGTTGACAGTAATCCGGGCTCTTCAGAAGCCGATAACACCACTGCACCGGCTCCGTCGCCAAATAACACACAAGTGGTTCGATCACTCCAGTCAACAATTCGTGACAAAACTTCTGTTCCAATCACCAAAATATTTTTCTTATGTCCGGTTTTAATGTATTGATCGGCAATACTCATACCGTAAACAAAACCAGCACAAGCGGCTGTAACATCAAACGCAGCAACACCTTCTAGCCCCAGATGTCGTGTTACAAAGCACGCGGTACTTGGAAATAATCGGTCTGGTGTTGCCGTTGCGCAAATCACCATATCAATATCAGACTTATCGAGTCCGGCGGCTTCTATCGCTTTAACGGCAGCTTTTGACGCAATGATTGAGGCCGTATCAGAGTCTGCAGCGATGTGCCGTTGTTTAATTCCCGTACGCTCGACAATCCATTGATCACTGGTTTCAACCATCTTTTCCAGATCTTTATTGGTACGAATGTTTTCAGGGAGGTAACTGCCGGTTCCAGAGATTCTGCTATACATGAGCTTATGTCCTGCTATTGACGAACTGTTCAACTTCTTTCGCGATACGTTGTGGTACGTTTTTTTCAACTTCTATAATGGCTTCTTCGATGGCGTGCACGGTGGCTTTAACAGAAGCGCCACCATGACTTTTAACCACGATACCCTTTAGACCAACCAATGTGGCACCATTGTACTGATCAGGGTCAATTTCTTGCTTAAATGATTTAAGAATAGGCTTTATTAATAAACCCACTAACTTGTTTAACCAGTTACGCTCAAACACCGACCGAAGCTTTTCAGCCAATAAGCGTACAATGCCTTCGCTGGCTTTCAAAACATTGTTACCAGTAAAACCATCGGTGACAACGACATCGCACTTACCCGAGAATATATCGTTGCCCTCTATAAACCCAATATAATTGATATGTTGGCATTCAGACAACCGCTGAGCGGCTTGTTTTACTGGCTCATTACCTTTTATTTCTTCTTCACCAATATTTAATAAGCCTACTTTAGGCTGTTTCAAGTTATCGGTGGCCGACGATAATACCGAGCCCATTATTCCAAATTGAAATAAGACATCCGCATCACAATCAACATTTGCGCCTAAATCAAGCATATAAGTATGACCGTTTGACGTAGGAATGGCTGTGATAATCGCTGGCCGATCGATCCCTGATATCATTTTTAGGGTAAATCGTGCCAAAGCCATTAAAGCACCGGTATTACCCGCACTGACACAGGCCTGAGTATCGCCATCTCGAACCGACAAGAGTGCACGCCTCATAGATGAGTCTTTTTTATTTCGAAGCGCAGTGGAAGGCTTATCGTCCATCAAGACAACTTCAGAGGTTGCTTTAATCTGAACGCGAGACTTTAAATCATCGGAAAAAGAATTGATCAGAGGATTAATTTGCTGTTCATCTCCAAACAACTGCAAATGCAGGTTCGGATGATTTTTGAGCACAATTTCAGAGGCCGCAACAGAAACGGGGGGACCAAAGTCCCCCCCCATACAATCTATTGCGAGTGTGATCGTTTTCAATGTTTTATAATTGACGCGGCCTCGTTAACACGAGGCAATCATAAGTTATAAAACTTTACGACCTTTGTAGTACCCGTCTTGCGTCATGTGATGACGATGGTGCATTTCGCCAGTAGTGCTATCTTCTGACAAAGTTGGACCACTTAACGCATCATGAGAACGACGCATATCACGCTTAGAGCGAGTCTTTCGATTCTTTTGTACAGCCATTATGGTATCTCCTAATTGTGCTACTATTCTTCAGAATTCTGTTTCAGTTGTGCCAATACAGCAAACGGATTGGGCTTTTTCTCTTCTTGCTCCACAATCTCAGGCCCAAACCTAAGTTGTTCAGGGCTATCTGGCGAATACACCGCCAATGGCAACGATAAAATTAACTCATCTTCAATCAAGTTGACCAAATCAAGCTCTTCAGTATCGTACAAGAATGCTTCATATTCATCAGGTACCGCAGCAATTGCTTCTTCTGACATCACAGGGCAGAAAGTTACTTCTCGCTCTATGGTAACAGGCAACACTTTAAAACTTGTCTGGCAGGTCATATTGACCTCACCCGTTAAGCGGCACTTTAAAAGCTTTCGTCGATCTTCATCAATTAAGCCTGTTACAACAGCCTGAATACTGCCATTATCATTTGCCAGTGATTTCACAAAACGCTCAAGCTGTGACACAGCAATGGTGCGTTCGGTGCTAGCGGCATTTTCAGCAAGCTTAAATGGATTAATTGACCAGAGAACATCGGCTTTTTTCATAGGCGCGCAATTTTATAGATAAACTCTTGAAAGGTCAAAGAAATCTTAGTATTTGTCAGGCTTTAACCGAACTGATTTTGTGTCGTCTATAAAGTTAAGTAGCAAACTATTTTTTAGCTATTAAATTCAATTAGATACGGGAATAAACTAAAGTAACTTATGAGTATAATTCTTGCCTCATCCAGCCCTTACCGAGCCGCTCAATTAAAACAGTTAGGGATAAACCCGGAGATTATTCCGGCAAATATAGACGAAACCATGCTATCTAACGAATCAGCAGAAGCGACCGCTGCTCGTCTGGCGAAACAAAAAGCAAAGGCTGTACTGTCGCTTCGAGCGGATGCCAGTCAACCGATATTAAACTCTGACGGCTCAACACCGGACATTATTATAGGATCAGATCAGGTGGCCTGCCTCAACGATGAGCAGCTCGGCAAGCCATTAACCCACGCTAATGCGGTAATCCAGCTGAGTAAAATGTCAGGTCAACAAGTCTGTTTTTACACCGCTTTATGTGTCTATTCTATGAAGCATCAAACGCCTTACCAGTACACCGATATTACCCGTGTGACATTTCGTAACTTGTCACGGCTCGAAATAGAGCAGTATCTTGATAAGGAGCAGCCTTACCATTGTGCAGGGAGTTTTAAATGCGAAGGATTAGGTATTAGCCTGTTTCAATCTATAGAGACTAAAGATCCTTCCGCGCTTATTGGTCTTCCGTTGATATCGGTTAACCTTGCCCTGCTAAATTTTGGAGTAAATGTTCTAGAATTATGAGTCCAATTAAGACTAAGTTCTCATGAAAACAGAAAACAACTAAAAACAAGAACAAATTAAAATCGAGAAATAGCCAATAGGTGGAAAAATTCGCTCTTAACGCAATTTGAGCTATCTTTAACTAGAGAGTGTAAGGTTTAACCCCTAATGCTAGACACAGTACTATAAAAGAATAAACGCACTCTAAATCAGTCAACATACGCATTCCTGTAAGAATAAGGAAGTTTGAATGCTCCCCAGACGCAGTACAAAAGAAAAAATATTCATTCTTATGGGTCTGACGGGATTTGCACTGATTACCCCATTTATATTCCTACGATTTTTCTCAGGAGACTACGCCGTAGCCTTATTGGATGCATTTATATCGGCTGGTATGCTGAGTCTCACCATTAGTGTCTATAAAACCGGTAACACAATTTTTGCCAGTGTTTTACTCTCCTGGATAGGCATACTGGGCATGCTGGTCACCGTTTATTTACAAGGTGCCGAGCAGGTTATCTGGTGCTATCCCGCCATGATTCTGGTGTATTACCTGCTTCAACCCAAACACGCTATTAGTATCAACGCTGTTGCTACCATTTTGTTGTTTCTCTTACTGCGAGATAAGCTCAGCGACACTATTATGATAGCTACGCTGGTGACCATCGTTTTAACCAACTTACTGGCCTATATATTTTCTTTTCAAACGCTTAAACAAAACCAGTTACTCACGGATCTATCTATTAAAGATCCCCTGACCAACACTCGAAACCGGCGCGCACTGGATGAAGCGCTGCAAAAAGTTATTTCTCAATATCAACGCAATCAGGAGGTAACGTCATTAATCCTGTTAGATATCGATCACTTTAAAGAGATCAATGATTCTCACGGCCATAAAATCGGCGATCAATTACTGGTCAAAGTGGCAGAGCTTATTTCTCAGCGCATCAGAACCACCGATGATTTGTATCGAATTGGTGGAGAAGAGTTTGTCATTATGCCGGTAGGTGCCAGTATCAATGAAGCCAGGGAGTTGAGTGAGCAATTAAGAACCATGATTGAATCGTCACCTCAACTGTCAAAATTCAAGTTAACCATCTCACTGGGTGTAGCAGAATATCAGTCAGGTGAGACTGGAGAGCACTGGCTGCACCGTGCCGATCAAGCTCTTTACCAAGCAAAACGGACCGGTCGAAACAAAACCTGCGTTGCTGAAAACGATTGACTAGCCCTATTAAACCGCAAGTTTATTGACGCCTTTTGAAGAAACAGCCTGACGGACCAACTGCCCCATCTCTGATGTGGAAACAAGCTTTTCATCACCGTTAATGGCGCCATTAGCCGCAATGTCCTTTGTTCTAAAACCCTGACTCAATACTGCTGCCACAGCCTGTTCAATTTGAGCAGCCAGATCCTCTCGATCAAACGAGTAACGCAACATCATTGCTACGGATAAAAACGTAGCCAATGGATTCGCCTTATTTTGTCCGGCAATATCGGGCGCAGAGCCGTGTACAGGTTCATACATGCCCTTACCATTGGCATCCAGACTTGCCGATGGCAACATGCCAATGGACCCGGTCAGCATTGCGGCAATATCCGATAAAATATCACCGAACATATTACCGGTGACCATAACGTCAAATTGTTTCGGATCACGCACCAACTGCATGGCGGCATTATCCACATACATGTGTGTTAAACGGACATCCGGGTAGTCACGCGCCACATCGGTGACTACCTCACGCCATAACTCGGTCACTTCCAGTACATTAGCCTTATCGACCGAGCACAGCATGTTATTGCGCTTTTGTGCAGCTTTAAACGCCACATGAGCTATTCGTCTAATTTCATCCTCATGGTAGATATAAGTATTGCGCCCGACCCGTTGCCCTGCTTCACCTTCCACCCCTCGTGGTTGGCCAAAGTATATGCCTCCGGTTAGCTCCCGGATAATGAGTAAATCCAGATCCGCAACACGCTCGTTCTTTAAGCTGGATGCTTCAGCCAGTTGAGGAAACAGTTGAGCCGGTCTTAAATTGGCAAACAGCTCGAGCTGTGAGCGTAAGCCTAGAAGTGCTTTTTCTGGACGTACCGATATATCCAGTGGCTCCCATTTTGGCCCACCAACTGCACCCAGTAATATTGCATCCGCCTGTTTGGCTTTTTCTAAAGTGTCATCAGGTAATGGCTGACCTACCTTGTCATAGGCAGCACCGCCAACATCAGCTGCGCTAAGCTGCATCGAAACATTTTCCTGATCGGATAACTGTATTAACAACAAGCGGGCCTGCTCTATGATTTCAGGACCTATGCCGTCACCGGGCAGCAGTAAAATGTTAAAGGGCTTATCCTGCGCGTTATTGTTACTCATGCTCCCGAAACTCCTGTTGGCTGACTGAATACCCAGGGATACTGTTGTTGATGCTGTTGTTCAAAACGCAAAATATCACTTTTTAATTTCAGCGTTTCACCAATATCATCCAATCCTTCGAGTAAATTTTGCTTGCGGCCGGCATCAAGGGAAAACGGGAACGATAACAAGTCAGTCGATTCATCTTTGGATTCACTGGAGGTATCAGACACCATTTGCAAAAGACACTGCCTCTGTAGATCCACTGTTAAATGGAGCGCACTCGCTTTTAAACGCTCAACTTCTGCGCGTTTGAATAATTCATCAACCTGTTCTGAAGAAAGTTGAATCGGCAATAACCCATTCTTAAAACAATTACTGTAAAAGATATCGGCAAAACTCGGTGCAATAATCACTTTGATACCAAAGTCTTTTAATGCCCAGGGCGCATGTTCCCTGCTCGAGCCACAGCCAAAGTTATCTCTGGTCAGTAATATTTGAGCCGAGTTAAAAGGTTTTTGATTTAAGATAAAGTCTGGGTTTACCGGACGATGACGACAATCCTGACCGGGCTCTCCTTTATCGAGATAACGCCACTCATCAAATAAATTAACGCCAAATCCGGTTTTTTTGATCGATTTCAAAAACTGTTTGGGAATAATGGCATCCGTATCAATGTTGGCTCGATCGAGCGGTGCCATGACCGACGAGAAGGTTTTAAACTTATCCATTACGCCACCCCGCTTAATGACTGCTTTGGTTGCTTTGATAGTTCTGTCCATTGACGAATATCCACAAATTGACCTTTAATAGCCGCCGCCGCAGCCATTTGCGGGCTGACCAGATGAGTACGTCCACCCTGTCCCTGACGACCTTCGAAATTACGGTTTGAGGTAGAGGCACATCGCTCTTGAGGATTAAGTCTGTCGGCATTCATTGCCAGACACATGGAACAGCCAGGCTCACGCCATTCAAAGCCAGCCTGCTTAAACACCTTGTCCAATCCTTCCTGTTCCGCTTGTTGCTTTACCAGACCCGAACCGGGAACCACCATCGCAAGCTTTATAGAGTCTGCAACCTGTCGGCCCACAACAACTCCGGCAGCGGCTCGCAAATCTTCTATTCGCGAGTTGGTACAGGAACCAATAAATACTTTGTCGATGGCAATATCGGACCAAGACTGATGAGCATGCAACCCCATATAATCCAGTGCTGACTGCATACCCTGCTGAGTTGTTGAATCATTAACATCGGCAGGATCGGGAACCAGCTGTTCAATGCCAACCACCATATCCGGCGATGTTCCCCAGGTAATCTGTGGCGATATTGAAGACGCATCCACCACAACTTCCTTATCGAATACCGCTTCGCTATCGCTTTTTAAACCTTGCCAATAATCCACCGCCTGTTGCCACTGCTCACCTTTTGGTGCAAATGCCCGTCCTTCGACGTAATTAATGGTCGTGCTATCCACTGCAATTAACCCGATACGGGCGCCAGCTTCTATCGCCATATTACAGACTGTCATACGCGCTTCCATTGATAACCGCTCAATCGCCGAACCGGCAAATTCGATGGCATAGCCAGCACCTCCGGAGGAACCAATAATACCAATGACCGCCAGAACCATATCTTTAGCAGTAACCCCAAAACCCAGTTCACCGTCAATCACCACCCGCATATTTTTTGCTTTATGCTGACGCAAACACTGTGTTGCCAGTACATGCTCAACTTCTGATGTTCCAATACCAAATGCCAGCGCGCCAAAGGCACCGTGTGTCGCAGTATGGGAATCACCGCATACAATGGTCATTCCGGGCAATGTTGCGCCCTGCTCAGGCCCCACAACATGCACTATGCCCTGGCGTATATCATCCATGGAAAACTGGGTGATGGAAAAGTCGTTGCAGTTGCTGTCGAGAGTTTCTACCTGAATGCGAGAAATAGGATCGGCTATGCCCTGCGCCCTGTTTACAGTGGGTACATTATGATCCGGTACCGCAAGATTTGCTGATTGACGGAACACCTGTCTATTCGCCAGCCGTAACCCCTCAAATGCCTGTGGCGACGTCACTTCATGCAGTAACTGACGATCAATGTACAACAGTGAACTGCCATCCTGTAGCTGACACACAAGATGTTGCTGCCAAAGCTTGTCGTAAAGAGTCATTGCCTGAGTCATGGATTGTTCCCCTGTCTATCAAATATGACTCTAGGCTAATGCAGCCCTAAAAATAACTCCAATTCATTATTTTCATATATTCCATTCCTTTTTGTTATCATTGTATTTATTCTAAATACACTCGTTCTATCTATTCGATATAAAAGATAATCCAAAGGGAGCGGATCCAATGGATCAACAGTCACTTAAAATATTTCTGGCAGTGGCCGATGCCGAGTCCTTTACACGGGCTGCTGAATCGCTTTACCTGACACAGCCCGCCGTCAGTAAACGCATAGCCGGGTTAGAAAGCCAACTGGATTGCCGTCTATTTGATCGAATTGGCCATAACATCCAGCTAACGGCAAGCGGAAAAGTGTTAAAGCAACATGCCCAAAACTTGCTGCAAAATATGGAATTTGCCCGTCAACAGCTGCGTAACCTCTCTGGTGAAGCAGTGGGTCCGCTGCAAATTGCCACCGGCCACCATATTGGATTGCATCGTCTACCGCCTGTTTGGAAAGCCATCAGTCAGCATCACCCAAAAATTGAACTGCAAATCCACTTTATGGATTCAGAACTGGCTTACGAACGCGTGATAGAAGGCAATATGGAGTGTGCTGTGGTTACCTTACCCGAACAATCAGCCCCTGAGTTACATCAATATCCCTTATGGCAGGACGATATGGCCATCTATTGCTCAAGCAATAGCCCACTGAGTAATGCAAACAACCTTAAACTGGAGGATTTAGCAGAACACACGGTTATTTTGCCAGAAAAACACACCTTTACCCGTCAGGCCATCGTCGAACACTTCAAACACCAGAATGTGCATTTTTCGAATATTAGAACAGGAGATTACCTGGAAACGATTAAGGTGTTGGTGGAATGTGGGCTGGGCTGGAGTGTTTTGCCCACCATACTGGAAAATAAGCAATTAATCCGACTGCTACCGGAGCAGTTTAGTTTGCCGCGTACATTAGGGCTGATCCATCATAAAAAACGCCCGCTATCAAACGCAGCAAAACTGTTTCTGGGATTAATGCAGGAAACATTAATCAAATAACAACAACCGCTTTAAACATCCATTGCTCTGCCAGTGATGGTCAGCCGAACAATTTTGCGTCGGTCGTCACTTTGTCGTCGATCAATACCTGAGCGCATATCGGGCACGGTTATGGAACGCCCCTTGAACTGACGCCGATCACCACCTGAGCGACGATCGTTACCGCGTCTTTCAACCGCAACACTGGTCCACTCAACTTCTTGATCTTTAACATCAGTCATAAATTGCTCACTTTGATTGATCGAGCTGAATCATACAACTCGCTAATGAAGTAATGTACAACGAGCATTTTTGATAAACGCACAATGTCTCAAACGTCATATACATTATAGTATGTTAGAGAAAAAAATATGAATAAGTTCTCACAGAATCAGCCATTAAATTGTAAATATTGCTGAATTAAGCCGTTCAGAATCAAGAAAGTTTGAAAGAATTCAATGCCTTAACCAGTGGTATCAAAATCACCCACTTAATTACAGTGATTAAAGATTATCCAAAAAAGATTTTAATTCAGTAAATGCGCTTTTACCACTCCATTGTTGACCTTTGAATTCCCGCCCAAAGTTATAAAACTCCCTGGCAAACTTAAAGCCCGATGCTCCCTTCTGCTGATAAACTTCTTTTAATATTTGGTAATCGCTAATAATGTCGTAGCTGGACAAAAAAAGTGATGTTAATGATGTTCCAGAACCCAATGTTACTAATGAAGGTTCAGGTAACAATTCCCTCTCCAGCTTTTCTAGACTAACAATATTTGTCTTACCAAGAACTTGTGCCAGTTGTCGATAAATTTGATAACTGGCATTAAACTTTCCTTCTAGACTGTAACCAGCAATGTGTGAAGTACCTAACATCACCTTTGATAGCAAAGAGTCATCGATCGCCGGTTCATTAGGCCATACATCCAACATTAAATCCCCTCCCTTATCACACCATTTTATGGCTGCTTCATTATCAAGAATGTTGCCTCTGGCAGCATTGATAATCAGTTTAGGGATTTGGCAATCAACCCGGTTGAAAAATTCATGATTAATAAACTGATAAGTTGCATGGGGTCCGGATTTGGTTAAAGGCGTATGGAAACTGATAACGTTACACTGCTCGGTTAACTGTTCTAACGAATGACTATTCACCAACTCGCCAGTTGCTTGTTTGGGTGGATCACAGAGTAAACTTTCTATCCCTAAATATGACAAGAGTTTCGCCAATCGAGAGCCAATTGCCCCATAGCCAACAATACCGACACAAATATCATCCAATGTAAGCTGACGAGCGTTTAGCCAATAACTGATAGCACTCATTACATACTGTACAACAGCGACAGCATTGCAGCCCGGTGATGCACACCAATGGATGGACTGCGACTCAAGCCAGTCTTTGTCCAAGTGCTCGGTACCTATGGTGGCCGACCCAACAAATGACACGGGCGTGTTTTTCAATAAACTTTCATCAACCTGTGTGACCGATCGGATAATCAGTGCATCGGTCTGTTTAAGGCCTGCATTGCAGATGGAGTCAGCCGGGACTAATGTCACCTCACCCAGCTCTCCAAACAACTGTTCAGCAAATGGAATGGCTTTATCCACGGTAATTTTATAGCAAGAACTCATTAACTCTCTTTGTATTCTGGTTAAAAAAGAACAATTTACCTGTTCAAGCAGGCTCTATATTCGATAAAATAGCGCAAAATTTGAAATTAACCGCTTAAAACTGACGAAAAACTTAATTATGACCGAGCAATTAGCAGAACATTATAAAGAAATATTAACCGGACTGGGTGAAGATCTTACTCGCGATGGGCTGAAAGACACCCCCATGCGCGCAGCCAAGGCCATGAAGTTTTTAACACGCGGTTACACACAAAGTCTTGATGAAGTGGTCAACAATGCCATCTTCGAAAGTGACAATGATGAAATGGTCATTGTTAAGGACATTGAGCTTTATTCATTATGCGAGCATCACCTGCTGCCCTTTATTGGTAAATGTCAGGTGGCCTACATTCCTACCGGTAAAGTCATTGGTTTATCCAAAATTGCTCGAATTGTTGATATGTTTGCCCGGCGCTTACAAATTCAGGAAAACTTGACCAAACAAATTGCCGATGCCGTAATGGAAGTTACTCAGGCTGCTGGCGTGGCGGTTATTATTGATGCCAAACACATGTGTATGATGATGCGCGGCGTTGAAAAACAAAACTCGGTAATGACCACCTCTGTTATGCTGGGTCAGTTTAGAAAATCTCAAGCAACACGCACCGAGTTTTTAAACCTGGTAAGAAGTTAACGCTGACGTGTGCTCATGATCATTATTAAAAGTATCATGACTCAGGCTTGTATGATTCAAGCTTGCATCACTCAAAAATGATGCAAGCTCGCCTAACACCTGCAAATATTGAATGGCGCAACGACGTTCCCTATTCAGTTGATTTTGACGATATTTACTTTTCTCGCCAGGACGGCTTCGAAGAAACACGCTATACCTTCATTGATGGTAATCAATGTATAGAACGATGGAAAAACTACAATAAATCCTGTTTCTCGGTCATAGAGCTTGGTTTTGGTACGGGCCTTAATTTTTTATCAACCTTATGGCATTGGCAACAATTTCGGCCAGACAATACAAAACTGATATATCGAAGTATTGAAAAGTTTCCTTTAACTCATCAGGATTTAACAAAAGCCATACAATTATGGCCCATGTTTAATACTTTAGCCCCGCCGTTAATTGAACATTATCCACTACCGCTACAAGGGATCTGGAAGATAGCTTTTCCGGAACTCGGTGCTGAACTGCATTTAATGTGGATGGATGTTCAAGACGCCCTCCATCATATTCACTCCAACAACATCAAAGCTGATGCCTGGTATCTAGATGGTTTTGCACCAGCAAAAAATAAAGATATATGGCAACAAGCGGCTTTTAATACCTTGTCAATGAGCTCATACCCAGAAGCAACTTTGGCAACATTTACCGCAGCCGGATTCGTTCGTCGAGGTTTAATGGAAGCTGGGTTTAATATTGAAAAACGAAAAGGTTTTGGTCAGAAACGAGAAATGCTGATTGGAAAAATAGCTACTCCCGATAACGCCAGTGAAGATCGGCGAAACACATCACAACAAAAGCCAACACTTAATAAAAAAATTCCCGCCTGGTATCAACCGCCAACACTAAAAAAAACCATTAACAGTATCGCCGTGATTGGTTCAGGCATCGCAGGAGCAACCACTGCACAAAAATTGGCTGAAGCGGGGTTTACTGTTACTGTTTTTGATCAAGCCAGTACCATTGCAAATGGCGCTTCAGGCAATAGCTCGGGTATTTATTACCCCTTTTTATCGAAAGACATTAACTTAACCACACAATTTTTCTTAAACGCCTATCATCGTCTGCTTCATGATCTTGGCTACTATGATTTAAATCAATATAGCCATTCAGTGGGTGTGTTAAAGCTGTGTGAAAGTAAACATCAGGCGGAAGACTTGATAAATGCTTATTCGGAAAAACCACCATTAACGGATGTTGCATCATCTAACGATATGCCAACGTCGACTACTCAAGATGCAAACCGTTGGTTTACTATCGAAAAAGCAACGTTTAAAAGTAGCGAAAAAAATACTGAGCGTTGGGGCGTATTATTTCCTAAGTCGGGCTATTTATCGCCACAATCCATTTGCACACAACTGCTGAACCATAAAAATATCACTTTAAAATTAAACCATAAAGTTATTCAATTAAAGCGGTTAAGAGAGCAATGGCAATGTGCTGTCAACGACTATTCTTCTGAAGTCACAACAGAAAAGCAATTATCATTCGATGCTATTATTCTTTGTAATAGTTTCGATGCAGACGCACTGTTACCGGATAGTTTTTTACCCGCAATTAAGGTCCGTGGGCAAACAAGCTACTTAAGTGAAAGTGATATTGAAAACGAGGATAAAACTAGTTTTCGAGAATTAGTCGAATTAAATGACTCTGTCATCTGCGATCATATTTATATGTTTTTAGAAAACGAATATTTTCATAATAAAAACACGCAAAAAAAACACTCGAAAAATAAAAAACGTTTATATTTAGGCGCAACTTTTGAACAGGACAGCGCAGAGGAAAAGTTATTACAGAAGAGCCAACAAAATTTATTAAGCCAGTTTGAAGCGCTAAGTGGCATCAAAACCAAATCGGATAAAGCATTAAATGGTCGAGTGGGTTTTCGTTATTGCTCAGTAGACAGACTTCCTATGGTTGGGCCGGTACCCAATGCCTTTGAATATCTAAACAATTATCGGCAATTATGGAAAGGTGCGCCTGAGCACAGGTTTTCGACTTCTGAATATTGGCCTGGCTTGTACATCAATATTGCTCATGGTGCACGGGGCATTACCAGTAGCTTTCTTTCTGCTTCGCTAATCACGGAGTATTTAAGTGGTGCCGAGTTTTCACTAACCAATCGGCTGGTACAAGCGGTTCATCCGGCTCGTTTTCTGATAAAGGAACTCAAAAAGCATCCATCCGCACGATTAGCAAAAGTTAAACAGTTATCTACAGCACTCACTCATTCCGATTGAGACTTAATTGTAACCTCAAAGCTATTCATTAATTGACCCGATGTACCAGCCACGTCAATTTCAGCAGCAACCTGACCTTTCTCAATATCTGCCAACGTATTCTTCATGGTTAAAATTGCTTCAGCATTCCAGTCTCTACCTTCAAATAAATCGTATTTAATTTGTTGAAGGGCCAGAGCAGTTTGCACTGGTATTTGATAAAGTCCGTTAATTACGTAGCGATTTTCGGCATAAACAGCTGACGTGGCAAAAAGACCAACCAATAAAAGTTTTTTTAAATTACTCATACTGCACCTCTTTATCTTAAGAATGTTTCACCTTAATCTTTCCACAAATAAATGTGTCAGTGTGAGCCGAACTGTGTTAATTCATGTCATGGAAGCTGTTTATTAATGCTTTGCAATAGGTATTGAAATTAAATCGATCGAAACAGAATGGATATTTAAACAGAGAAAGATTTGAAATAGAAAAGCAAAACCCTACAGATATTGGCAATCTTAATTGAACGATAAATTTCGGGCATTAAAAAAGGCAGCCGAAGCTGCCTTTTATGAGACGTTAATCTCGTCCATTTTTAATCCATTACTCAAATCCGTCGAGTTCCTATGGCTATCCCTAACATTTCCTGATCATCAAGCGCTGAATCGTCCATGCCCTGATTCCCTAAAACTGTCTCCTGACAGTATCCTTGTGAACTTGTCATTCCGCATAAACGGAACTGCCTCATGGCTTAATCCATTCCCTGTCCACACCCGAAATGTTACTGGAACCAGAATTATAAACAACGCCTGTAACGTGTAATTATTACCGAATAAAACTTGAACCACTTCACACGAGGATTATTTTACTATAAATATCATGAAGTTACAGCATTACAAATTAACCAGCATCCGCATTGCTGATAGCGATTAGTTAGAATATCGCACGACAGTGTAAGAGATCTCTTACACGCTAATAAGACATATACTTACGTTCCATAGGTTTGATGATAAATAGCACCTTTGTTTTATCCTGAGCAACGAGTACCATCAGCTGGTTTGCCACTATTTTGCATGAGAAACTTTTGAAAAAAATATTACTTTTATCCGCCTACAATACACCCAGTCATGACTATTGGGCCAATGGCCTGATACAACAATTGCCCGACTATAACTGGACACTGTGCAGCTTACCGCCCAGATATTTCGCCTGGCGGATCAGAGGTAATAGTTTAACCTGGGGCAAAGGAGATTATCCGGAGCTGAATGATCACTATGATCTGATAATAGCAACCTCTATGGTGGACATTACCGCTCTTAGAGGATTTAGGGCCAACCTCGCAACTACCCCTTTGATTGTTTATTTCCATGAAAACCAGTTCGACTATCCAATCTCGGAACATCAATCAGAAGATGTTCACATCAAATTATTATCCCTGTACAACGCAGCCTGTGCCGACAAAATACTGTTTAACTCGCAATATAATTTAACCACCTTTATAAAAGGCGCCAGGCAGCTGCTAAAAAAACTGCCGGATCACAAACCCGATAAACTTATCGAGCAGATAGAGCAAAACTCTGCTGTTGTACCGGTACCTTTAACAGGCAAAGCCAATCCCAGTAAAACCATCATCGCTCATTCACCTTTAACGATTCTATGGAATCACCGCTGGGAATACGATAAAAACCCGGATGTATTCTTTTTGGCGCTGCGTTTATTAAAACAACAGGCCGTGCCTTTTCATTTAAACATCATTGGCCAATCGTTCCGGCAGTCGCCAGGAATTTTTGCATCGGCTCAACAGGAGTTTAAACGGGAAATTAACCGTTGGGGCTTTCAGCCACCAGAGCAGTACAGGGCGTCTCTTCGTGAATGCGATCTTGTGATTTCAACTTCACTGCACGACTTTCAAGGCCTTGCTGTTCAAGAAGCCATTCGAGAAGGCTGTATTCCAATTTGCCCTGACAGAGTGGCCTACCCAGAATATATACCAATGTCTTTGCAATACACTGGCGTTGCCGATAATCAACAACTCGAAGCCGAGAACCTGACCAATTTTATTAAAAACATCTATCTGAATGGCTATAAGCAAAATAATTTATTATTAAAAAACTATTACTGGTCCGATTTACGAGCTGTGTATCGTCAGCAAATCGAACAAATAATAAACACAGAGTAGACATTTTATCCGTCTACTTAATAAAACACGGCGTGAGTTGTTGCGATTGTTGGCGTGAAAGGCTAGATTGCACCATCGCTAATTTATATAAAAATACTATGTATCGACTGCACATTCTTTTTCTCGCGTTTTGCTCCGGCTTTTCAATTATGACCGTTGAACTATTGGGCGGACGCATCATGGCGCCCTACTTTGGCGGTAGTATCTATGTCTGGGGAAGCATCATTACTATCTTTATGCTGGCGTTATCATTTGGTTATCTAATGGGCGGGCGCTGGTCAATTAAGTCACCAAACAACCTTAAATACGGCAGCCTGTTTATTATTTCCGGCCTGTTACTTCTACCGATGATCCTGTTTGGTGAAAACATCATGCAATGGATTTTTGAGCGATTCGAGGATCCAAGATACGGCTCATTACTCGGTGCCAGTGGGTTATTTTTATTACCCACATTGGTCATGGGGATGATTGCTCCATACTCTGTCAGACTGCTGGTCATTTCAGCAGAGCACAGCGGCCAAACTGCGGGGTTCCTGTATTTTGTATCAACCATAGGTAGCGCATTGGGAACCATTTTAACGTCCTTCTATCTGGTACTCTGGTTTGAAATCAATGTTATTTTATGGGTAATCTTTGCAACCTTTATCGCTTGTGGTTCATCTGCCATATTGAGACATCTTTATCTGGATCCGAAACATGTTTAATTTAATGATTCGAATTTGTTTGCTGCTCGGTGTTTGCTCTACCTTACAAGCTAAAGACATTATTCACACCGAAAAATCTTTGTATCGAAACATCAGTGTGGTTAAAGAAGATTCTCTGCTTTGCCTGGTGTTTGAAACACGAAAAGATAATCCTCCCTATCAAACCTGCGTTGATGAAACTGACAAAAAACGCCTGGTGTTTTCCTACACCAAACTGGTGTTATCAGGATTGCTGTATAAGCCCGAAGCGGATCATATACTGGTGATTGGACTGGGCGGCGGCACTTTGCCCATGACCTTAAAAGAGTTATTGCCCGAGGCAAAAATCACTTCCGTTGAAATTGATCCTTCAGTGACTAAAATTGCCCGGCAGTACTTTGACTATCAGGAAGATGATCGAATTGACACGGTTACTCAGGATGGCCGATTGTTTATAAAGCGCGCCGCGTTAAACAATAAACAGTATGACTGGATTATATTGGATGCCTTTAATGGCGACTATATTCCTGAACATTTAATGACACAGGAGTTTCTGCAGGAAGTAAAACAGGTGTTAACCGATGATGGTATTGTTACCGCCAATACCTTCAGCGAAAGTAAGCTTTACGCCTATGAGTCAGCTACCTATCAATCGGTGTTTGGTGACTTTTATAATGTAAAACGTCGAAATACCGGCAATCGTATTGTTTTGGCTACCAATAATAAAAGCCTTAAACCGTTACCGGTTATCAAACAAAATGCCGAAAAATGGCAAACAGCGTTTGACGTATTTGGTGTCGACAGTGACTGGATCTATCATCGTTTTACACCGGAAAAAGACTGGGACGAAAACAGTGAGATTCTTACTGATCAGTACGCACCGGTGAATCTACTTAAAAATGACTGAACAAAGCGATATAAAAAAAGCCGGATAACCGGCTTTTTTTCTGATATTAACCAATCAAAAATATTAATCTTGCAAGGCCTGATCAATATCTTGCATCAAATCATCGGCATCTTCGATCCCCACTGACAATCGAACCAGACTATCAGTGATACCCAGTTCAGCTCGAATATCTTCGGGTACAGAAGCATGGGTCATAATGGCAGGATGGTTCACCAGACTTTCAACACCACCCAAGCTTTCTGCCAATGTGAAAACATTTAAGTTTTCCATAAATCGTTTGGTTTTCTCCAACCCACCCTTAACCACAATAGAAATCATTCCGCCGAAGCCACTCATTTGTTCGGTAGCCAGCTCATGTTGAGGATGAGACACAAGACCCGGATAATAAACACGCTCAATCATTGGGTGTAACTCTAACCATTGAGCAATTTTCAATCCGCTTTCATTATGCCGCTGCATGCGCAGTGCTAATGTTTTAACACCCCGCAGTGCCAGATAACTGTCGAAAGGACCAGCAATAGCGCCTGCTGAGTTTTGCAAAAAAGCCATTTGCTCACGAACGTCCTGATTATCACCAACAATTGCTAATCCGCCAACCATATCGGAATGACCATTGATGTATTTGGTGGCCGAGTGCATCACTAAATCAAACCCTAGCTCTAACGGCTTTTGATTAAAAGGCGTGGCAAAGGTGTTATCAGCTACTGCAATTAAATTATGCTCTTTCGCGAAGGCGGCAATTTTTTTCAAATCCACCACTTTTAGCATTGGATTGGTTGGCGTTTCTATCCAAATCATTTTGGTGTTTGGTTTTAATGCCGCTTTTAAATTATCAAGATTGCTCAAGTCGACGTATGAAAACTGAAGGTTTGCCGTGCGTTGACGTACTTTATCAAACAGGCGAAAGGTACCACCGTATAAATCATCCATCGCAATCACATGATCGCCTGCGTCCAATAACTCAAGAATAGTAGCCGTTGCTGCCATACCCGAAGCAAAAGCAAAACCCTGTGTTCCGCCTTCCAAATCAGCCACACAACGCTCATAAGCAAACCGGGTAGGATTTTGACTGCGCGAATACTCAAACCCAGAATGCTCACCCGGGCTGGATTGCACATAGGTGGATGTTTGATATATGGCAGGCATAACAGCACCGGTAGTTGGATCAGGTGCCTGGCCGGCATGAATTACTCGGGTATCAAATTTTAAGTTTTTGGTGTCTTGCATTAGAAAGTCTCTCAATAAAAATTAATATACGATGATAATGACACAGACTTACAAGTAGTCGTTTTGTTGCATCCAGTCGTCATTGTACATTTTTGATAAATAGCGATTACCAGTATCGCAGGCTAAGGTAACGACTGTTTTTGGACTGGTTTGTTCGCGGCAATATTTCAGTGCCGCACCTAATAAAGTGCCACTGGATGACCCCGACATAATGCCTTCTTTCAATAATAATTCTCGTGCGGCGCCTAACGCTTCCTTATCGCTTACCGAGTAGGCTTTATCCACCAGACTCATATCGCAAATATCGGGAATAAAATCTTCACCAATGCCTTCAACAACCCAGCTCCCCGCTTCTATCATTTCACCGGTTTTATGGTAATGAGTTAAAATTGAGCCATCAGGATCGGCTAATACCATCTCTACATTTTGACGTTGCTCTTTCAGATAACGTCCGACACCCGTTAAGGTTCCACCCGAACCTACACCGCATACAAACGCATCCACCTTGCCGTTTAAATCACGCCAAATTTCTGGTCCGGTGGTCTGGTAATGGGCTTTCCAGTTGGCTTCATTGGAAAACTGATTGATGAAAAAGCCACCCTCTTCTTCTGCAATTCGGGCAGCCACTTCCTGATAATATTCCGGATGACCTTTCATGACATCAGAGCGGGTACGGATCACTTTAGCGCCCATGGCTCTGACGTTGTATTCTTTTTCCATGCTCATTTTATCGGGCATAACGATCAATAACTTGTAGCCTTTTTGTGCGGCCACTAACGCCAAGCCAAGTCCTGTATTACCTGCGGTTGCTTCAACCAATGTATCACCAGGCTTAATGGCGCCTTGTTTTTCGGCTTCATTGATCATGCTCAGGGCAATTCGATCTTTTATCGAGTTTCCAGGATTTTGTAACTCCAGTTTAACGTAAAGATCACAACACCCAGTATCCAGATGATTTACTTTAACCATGGGTGTGTTGCCAATCATTTCTAATGTGTTTTGGTATACAGTCATAGCCTTTCTACATGTTATGGATAAAAACGCGAGCAATTTAACATATTGAGCAAAAGAACTCATTCACTGTCGAGTATCTTTTGCCGTTACGATAGAATTAACCCATTGAAAACAATTGGTCTGTAAGGGCACGTTACACATGAGAAACTTGTTATTACTCAGCAGCTCACGAGAAGGTAGCTCCGGTTATCTCGAGCACGCACAACCCATTATCGAACAGTTTTTAGGCAATGTTTCACCAAATGCGTTCGACAATGCGCTGTTTATTCCATTCGCAGGCGTTACCATCGGCTTTGATGATTATTATGAAACTGTCAAAAAGGCGCTCAGTTCCATCAATGTGCAACTGTCATCCATCCATACTGCCGATGACCCGGCCATAGCAATTAAAAAAGCATCGGCCATCATTATCGGTGGTGGCAATACATTCCACCTACTGCATCAATTGTATCAATTTGATCTTATTGGCTTAATCCGCGAACGAGTGATGAATGGCGTGCCCTATATAGGTTGGAGTGCCGGATCGAATATTGCCTCACCGAGCATAATGACAACCAACGATATGCCGATTATTCAACCGCCGTCGTTTCATGCCTTACAGCTGGTGTCTTTTCAAATCAATCCCCACTACCTTGACCAGCACCCTCCAGGGTTTAATGGAGAAACCCGTGAGCAACGCTTAAATGAGTTTTTAACAGTAAACCCCGATGCGACCGTATTAGGTTTACCAGAAGGTAGCGGTTTGCAAATAACCAATGAACAGGCATCTTTGGTGGGAGACAAAACAGTTTATCAGTTTGATGCCAAAGGAAAATCTGAACTGAGCAACGACAGTGAACAGCTCAAGCATTTATTAACCGATTAAATAGATAACAGATAAAACAGCTAAAAAAGCTAGCATATTACACAGATAGAAAATTAAACGGGTTGCTCCAGGTAAATATTCAGCGACCCGTTTTTTATTTGAAACGCTCCATCACTTTATCCAGTTTGGCTTTAAGAGTAGCCGCATTAAAGGGTTTAACAATATAGCCATTTACACCCGCTTGTGCCGCTTGCACAATTTGTTCTTTTCGGGACTCGGCCGTCACCATAAGTACCGGAAGCCCAGAAAACCCAGATAACTTTCTAATCTCCTGTAACAGTTCTATGCCGGTCATATTAGGCATATTCCAGTCGGTGATCACAAAGTCGATACCACCGCCCTTAATAATACTTAATGCCTGCTTGCCGTCTTCCGCCTCTACCACATTATCGTAACCAATATCCCGCAGCAGGTTTTTAATAATGCGCCGCATAGTGGAAAAATCATCAACAATTAAAAATTTCATAAACACCAAATAATGGGTTATTCAAAGGACCCGTATTTTAACCCTTGCAAAAATTAACTCAAGCACTGACAAGGTTGAAGGCTATTACTTGTTAATAGTCACTTGTTGATAGCGGAGACTTGCTGATAGCAGTGACTTGTTGAAAGTCACTGAGAATAGGTTTCAAGCACAGCTTTCTGCTATAATGCGAGGCGTTTAATGCCGCAATGATAAGTCACATGAAACAACCACCACGAGACAACATTTACCAGAATCGCCAGATGCCCTCACCTTTTCGATTTGATGAAAAAGTAGCCGCGGTATTTCCCGATATGATCCAGCGTTCGGTCCCCGGATACGAACAGATTATCAATGGCATCCAACAATTAGCAACAAAACACGTTCAAAACAACACGAATTGTTACGATATGGGTTGCAGCCTGGGTGCGGCAAGCCTGGCCATGAGTCAGGGCATTAAAACTTCGGGTTGTGAAGTGATTGCCGTGGATAATTCCAGTGCCATGATCGAACGTTGCCGGTTATTTGTTGAATCCTATCATCACGCGACGCCAATTAAAGCGATACTGGGAGATATCGCTGAAATCACCATCAATAATGCCTCTATGGTGGTATTAAATTTTACGCTTCAGTTTATTCCTATGGCTTTGCGTCAATCCATTATCGATAAAATATACAATGGTTTAAATAGTGGCGGGCTTCTCGTCTTGTCAGAAAAAATCAAATCCGAAGACGATTTAATTGATCAAAGGTTAATTGATCTACACCACGACTTTAAGCGCGCTAATGGCTACAGCGAACTCGAAATAAGTCAAAAACGCAACGCATTAGAAAATGTTTTGATCCCTGAAACCATTTCGCAACATAAATCCCGACTAACACAAGCAGGCTTTAAACATAGCGACGTTTGGCACCAACAATTTAATTTCTGCTCTATTCTAGCCATTAAATAACACACTGCCTTATAAAGATAATTTTTTATGATTTCATTAGATAGCCTGTTCAATGACTTGCAAAAAACACGTTTGCACTTTTGGACCGATGAATTAAAAAAAGGACTGGAACAAAGATTTCAGGATTATACCCATGGCGAACTGAACCAATGGCTCGAGTTGCTGCAAAGCTTACCAAAACTTACGCCCTCAAGTGTCGAGTTAAAAGATGCCGTTCGAATTGGTGAAAACAACGATTGCGATGACGCAACTCGCAATAGTTTGCAGCAAAAGCTGATGCCATTGCATCCCTGGCGCAAAGGCCCATTTGAATTATTTGGCTTAAATATCAATACCGAATGGCGCTCGGACTGGAAGTGGGACAGATTGTTACCACACATTAAACCATTAAAAAATCGACTGGTTTTAGATGTTGGTTGTGGTAATGGTTATCACTGCTGGCGAATGCTCGGCGAACAAGCGGGATTAGTGATCGGCATTGATCCTTCGCAAAAATTTCTCATGCAATTTCAGGTAATGAAGCACTACATCGGCGAATGCCCTGTTCACCTGTTACCCGTTGGTATCGAATACATGCCGGACAATATGGGTAAGCAAGGATTCGATACCGTCTTCTCGATGGGTGTTCTCTATCATCGCAAATCACCCATTGAACATCTGCAACATTTAAGAAACTTGCTCGCACCCGGTGGGCAACTGATTTTAGAAACCTTGGTGGTCGACGGCGAGTTACACACTGCCTTTGTTCCACCTAGTCGCTATGCGCAAATGCGAAATGTATGGTTTTTACCCTCTACCAAGACCCTTGAGCATTGGTTAGTACGCTGTGGTTTTCGTCAGGTTAAAACCGTTGATATCAATCAAACCAGTCTCGATGAACAACGAGCCACCGAATGGATGACTTTTCATTCCTTAAAAGATTATCTGGATCCTGACGATATCAACAAAACCATTGAAGGGCACCCTGCACCAAAACGGGCCATTTTAGTCGCTGATGTTTAATATATTATTTAAATCGCCAGAAGCTTCTACTATTAGTGACAGTTTTGACAATTGGTTAACCAATGACGCCCAATATTAACCAATGGGTTGAATACATTGATGACGATATTATTGTCGTCAACAAACCGGGCGGTTTACCGTCCGTTCCAGGAAATAATCCCTATTACCCTCATAACCTGTATCATTTATTACTGGATCAGTTACCGCCCATTTACGTGGTTCATCGGCTGGATATCTTAACCTCTGGCCTGATACTTTTTGCACGTAATAAAATCGCACAACGGCAGCTCAGCATTGCTTTTCAAAACCGCCAGATTGATAAACGCTACCATGCGCTGTTAGACGGCCATTTAACGTCAAACTCAGGTGAAATCAGCTTGCCGATTATCAGTGACTGGTATCAAAAACCCTATCAGAAACTCTGTTTTGACAGTGGCAAACCGTCAACCACTCGTTACAAACGCATATCACTATTTAAACACTCGACCCTTGTGGAGTTTAACCCTATAACCGGACGCTCGCACCAGCTTCGGGTACATGCCAATTTACTCGGCCACCCCATTATCGGCTGTGAACTTTACGGTCAGCGTTCGCTCTGGTTGCCCGCTAACAGTCAACCTAAACCAAAGCCGTTTGGCTCATATGGAAAGGAACCTTCGTTAATGCTACATGCATCTCAATTACAACTGCTTCACCCCATTTCTCAGCGAGCTCTCAACTTCAAATCCGCTGCAAAATTCCCAACAGACTGATATGCTCTAATTCATCGAGTATTGAAAGATTGCAAATTCTTCCGGGGGTGCTCCAATGCAATGGCAAGAGCTGTTTATTACGGCAACTCAGTTAAATCAACTTATCAGTGATTCTACTGACTCAACGAATGCTTCAGAGTCAACCCGTATTAGAAAATCAGCAAAACCACTTAAAATATTCGACTGCCGATTTTCGCTTGCCGTTGGCGATAAACCGGCAAAAGGCAAAGCGTTTTACGACGAATCCCATATTCCGGGCTCGGAATACCTGGATCTGGAACAAGACTTATCCGGCCAAATAACGAATATCAGTGGCCGCCATCCCTTACCTAATAAAGCACAACAAAATCAACTCATTGATCGTTATCAACTGGATTCTGACACCACCATTATCTGCTACGATGACGGAAAGCTGGCCTTCGCCGCTCGCGCCTGGTTCACCTTTCATTTAATGGGCTTTCATCGTGTGCGGCTATTATCCGGAGGCTTACCGGCGTGGCAATCCATCAATAATCAGGTATCTAATGCCAATCAACCTTCAACTGACTCTGAATATAACCGTGAAAAATCTTCAACATTGCCTTTGTCCGCTGTGGCCCCGCCCATCCAGCTGAACACTCTGACTCAAGCCCTGTCAGAACCAACGGTTCTGATAGACGCCCGAGAAGCTGTGCGATTTCAGGGCAAGCAGGAACCCATTGATCCCGTGGCAGGAGCAATATCAAACGCAATTAATATGCCCTGGCTCGACTGCTTTGATGAAGATGGTCAATTTAAGCCCGTAAACTGGCACCGAAGCCGATGGCAAAATACAAATACCCCTTGTCATTACTGTGGTTCCGGAGTCACGGCTCTGGTTAATATACTCTCGGCCCTGCTGGCAAATAACAATCAACAACACTTCTATGCCGGTGGCTGGAGCGAATACATACATTCAAAGCACTTTTCCAAGGGCTCAAATAAAGCCGATTGATCGACAAATTATAACGACCTCAATGGTGTTTATAAGTAACGATACACTTTAAAATCGTGAACTAAGTCATTACATCACTTGAATATTTCGCTATATTACTCATAATTGAAGGATAAGCTGCTTGCTTACTTTACGACCAAAGTTGCTATGTATGCCCTTTATTCAAAGGTGCAATAAACGGGACACTGAATGCATTTAAAAACCCAACAAATAACCGTTTCAAATCTCGAAGTTGGGATGTATGTTTCTCGTCTTGATGTTCCATGGGTTAAAACACCTTTTCCCATTCAAGGTTTTTACATCACCAAACAAGATGAAATAAACCTGTTATCGCAGTACTGCAACCATGTTTATATCGACACCATTCTGAGTAAAATGGATGGGTCAGCCATTAAGCACGCTAAACTACCCACTTCAGGTAAAAATAAGGTTGATCCCAAAACACAGAAGCTGATGAATGAAAAGGCACGCATGAAAGCCCGTGTCGAACATTATCAGGTGACCACATCGATTAAGAAAGAATTAAAAACCGCTGAGAAAATCTTCAATAATGTCACCAGCACCATATCTAACGCCATGTCACAAATTGAAAATGGCGAACCCATCCAGATAAACCATGTCGAAAAAAGCATTCGTAAAATGGTGGATAGTGTTATTCGTAATCCGGATGCACTTATCTGGATGTGTCGCATACGACAAGAAAACACCTATTTGTTTGAAAGCGCCATTCGAGCATCGGTTTGGGGCCTTGTTTTTGCCCGGCACCTTGGCCTTTCCCGTAAAGATTTAAACGATGTGGGTGCAGCTCTTATTTTATCCGCCATAGGTAAGTCAAAGTTGCCGCGTGAGCTTCATATCGGTGAGCTCGAAGAAAATGAGCAAGAAGCATACAAAGCCCATATTGAAAAAACGCTCGAAGAGCTCGAGTTTATGGGTGCCGTTAACGGACAAATTAAATTTATTATCAGTAACTTCTGCGAGCGAAATAATGGCTCCGGTTACCCACGTGGATTAATTGGCAACCGAATCCCCTTTTTAGCACGCATTGCTGGCCTGGCGGATTATTACGAACAAATGATTAATCCGCGCCCCGGCATTGAAGCGTTAACACCTGTTGAAGCAGTGGCCGATCTCTACCATAACCGTGGCGTATTATTTCAACGCGAAATGATAGAAACATTTATTCAGGCCATTGGTATCTACCCTACCGGCAGCCTGGTAGAACTATCGGATCACTCAATAGGCATAGTATTAGAACAAAAAGAAAAAGCCCGACTAAGACCAAAAGTCGCACTGGTTAAAAACACCTATGGCATTGATCTGGAACAATCAAAGATTATCGACTTATCGGACAGTCCCGCCGATGAACATGGCGCTCCGCTGGAAGTGCTACAGAGTTTGCCATCAACCGCCATAGAGCTGGATACCGATTTGTTGACCGACAAATTGTTCGGTTTTAAATGGTTTGGCATGGCATCCTAGTCTTACTAGAAATCAAGATAGCTCCGTTAGCTTGCTCTCTTGAAACACTTCATTAAACACTTCACTGTTTATTTACATCAATTTATTTAACATTACATATTAATGATTAATTGATACAAAGCCTGTCCACTGAGTGCGTACTTTTTTTCGAATAATGTCATAAAATTTTCTGGCTCATAAGATTCCACCGAGTAACGCTTGCCGGTCAACCAAAACCAGCTTTCAGCAAATTCTTCCAGATAAATCGACCAGTTTGAACGCAAGGTTAAATCCTCACTCAACTTTGCCAGATAAGGAAAAACCGGGTGGCCATGCCAGCGCCGCTTCAAATGAATCTTTTTCGGCCAGGGATTGGGATAAAGAATATAGTGATGTTCAAAACGAATCGATGCTTCTACACATAACCGCCAAAAATCTTCACAATTGGTCTGTAATAACAACAGGTTTTTCGGCTGCTCCACCACTCTTGATAACCGGTGTTCTGATTGATCAATACCTATAACCCAATGATCAGGGTAGCGTTTAGCCAGTTCAATAGTGCTTTGGCCAGTACCACAACAGGAGTCCAATATTTTGGGCTGTTTTATGGTTTCTGTTTGGCTTAAAAAGTGCTCAAACGCCTGTTGATTATGGCGCTGGATCGGCTTTCGGTAATTTGAAAGCAGATGGCGCTTCACCAGAGTTTCCAGATTTTCGTGGATCCCTTGCTGGTTTGACTGAACGGTTTTTGAATTACTCGTCAATGTTTACACCTTTAATAACAGTCAGAACTCTCTCAATACTAAAAAGCACTTTACATGGAATAGATTCGCAATTGACATGAAAAATCATCGCTTTTTATCGAGAACCGCATAATGAAGATAGCTTCGATTAAAAAAATGCGATTATTTTAGACGTTATTTGCTCCTAATGACCAGTTTGGTCGTATATCTCTTTAACTGAGGCCAAGTTCCAAAGCACTTTTGGAATTTAAGCCAATTATCAACAACTTAATTTACAAAGCGGTTAAAGATGGCTAATGTAGTTGCAATCAACCAATACAAATTGAAGAGAAAGCGATTGGAACAAACCACCGTTGACCAAGATAGACGGGTGCAAAACCAAAAATGGATAGAGTGTTTGGTAAAAGTAGCCAAAACACAAGATCAGTCTGCTTTTCAAAGCTTATTCAACCATTTTGGCCCAAAAGTGAAATCGTTTTACGTTGCCCATCACTTATCACCCCAAATTGCAGAAGAATTAGTTCAGGAAACCTTTATCAGTGTCTGGCGTTATGCCAATTATTTTGAATCCAATAAAGGTCAGGTTTCAACCTGGATCTACACCATAGCACGGAACAAGAAACTCGATTATTTTCGCAAAACCAACCGACAAATTAACACCACCGAGCTAATTTCGGACGATATCGCCGTTGAGCCCGGAGAACAATACACCACACGCATTGGAGAAGAGCTCACCTTTTTTCTACCGCAACTACCTGATGAGCAGTACGAAGTGATTAAGAAAGTCTATTTTGAGCAACTCAGCCACCAAAAAGCGGCCGATACCCTCAATATTACCCTGGGCACCGTAAAGGGCCGAATTAGAAGTGCCGTCAATAACTTGAATAAGTTAATGAGAGGTGGATTATGAGCTGTCAATATCACCCAGGTGCAGAAACACTACTAAAATACGCTTCCGGCGCGATTGGCGGCCTACACAATGTTATGTTGAAGCTGCATTGTGACGTTTGCCCTTCCTGTGCCAATCATGTGGCCGAACTTGAAGGAATTGGCGGACAATATCTTAATAAACTCGAAGGACTGCCGCTGGCAGAGAATGCTTTTGAGCAGTTGATGTCGCGCATCGAATCAGAGCCTCAATTAAGTACGTCTGCTGGCACGGCAGCCGAAATCAATAACTCGAATGACCCAACTAAGAGAACATCAGATACAGATGCTCCTGTTGCTAACGATTATCTTCATATTCTTGAGCAAATTTTACTTAAAGGTACCTCTAAAGGCCTCAACTGGCATTGGCGGACCAAGCGGTTTGCTGAAATTCCCTTACCAACCAATGACGACAGCTTTGATGGCAAGTTGATTTATTTTAAGAAAGGTATGAAAGTCCCTCAGCATACGCACCGTGATAAGGAATACACATTGGTGTTATCCGGTGCATTTTCTGACGATAAAGGCACTTACAGACGTGGGGATTATGTCTCCAACTCCAGGCTGGACGAACATGCTCCTATTGCCGAAAGTGATTGCATCTGTTTTGCAGTAACCACAGAACCGCTAAAATTTACCGGAACCTTTGGTCCGGTGCTTAACTGGTTCTTTAATTAGTTTATAGACTATTTATTCAATAATAATGGCTCACGATGGCGCTTAGTTGTAAATGTTAAAACGCCACTAAAATCATCGTAGCCATTCTTGTTATGCAAACTTAAAAACCAGCCGTTCCTAAGCTATTAAAAGCCTTTAATAGCTATTACTGATTGGTGCCAAGTCGATAAATATCTGCTAATATTCCTCGCTTTATTTAAACCACTGCAGGCCGTTGTAAACCGCCTATCAAGCTGAATATTATATGACCGTTCACACTGACTCATGCTTGACCAAAACGCCCTGCCATTTAGTCGAAACCAATGCAGCAAAGAGTACCGTTACATGAACCTTGCAGATAAAGTATTAGCCGTAAACAATGATCTACCCATTCGGACTGATCGGCCTGTTCATAATGGTAAAGTTCGTTCGGTGTACTGGTTAACCGAGCAGGACAGTAAGCGCCTGATTAAAGAAAAAGGCTATGATGTAGCAGAGGATGCGCCTCTTGCCATCATGCTGATCAGCGATCGCATCTCTGCTTTTGACTGCATCTGGCATGGTGAAGGCGGTATGAGAGGTGTACCAGGCAAAGGCGCAGCTCTGAACGCCATTTCCAACCATTGGTTTCAGCTGTTTAAAAAGCAAGGGCTAGCTGACAGCCATATACTGGATATCCCCCACCCATTTGTCTGGATTGTACAAAAAGCCAAGCCGGTCATGATCGAAGCAATCTGTCGCCAATACATCACCGGATCTATGTGGCGAGCTTACGCAAAAGGCGAACGAGAATTTTGTGGTATTCAATTACCCGATGGTTTAAAGAAAGATCAAAAACTACCAGAATTATTAATGACGCCTTCCACCAAAGGCATTTTAAAAGGCATTCCCGGTGTCCCTGAAGCCGATGATGTCAACATCACCCGAAAAAATATTATTGAGAATTTTAAAGCATTTAATTTTCGAGCCAGCAGTGATGTTGAGCGTTATGAAACATTGCTTAAACAAGGTTTCGATGTCATCAGTGATGCACTGGCTGAACTGGATCAGGTGTTTGTCGATACAAAATTTGAGTTTGGTTATGTCACCGATGCTGCCGGAGAAGAAAAACTGATTTATATGGACGAAGTCGGCACTCCCGACTCATCAAGAATTTGGGATGGCCCAGCCTATAGAAATGGTGAAATCGTTGAAAACTCAAAAGAAAGTTTCCGCCAGTTATTGCTGAACCACTTTCCTGATCCAGACATTCTACTCAATAAAGATCGTATGGATGAGCGCCAAGCTTTGGCCAGAGATAACGCATTACCCACGGACGTTCTTATGGAAGTTTCAAAAACCTATGTAGGTATTGCGGAAAAAGTCACAGGAAAAACCTTGATGCTATCTGAGAATCCTAAAGCTGAAATAATTGATATCTTAAAAAACAAATACGGTCTGATTGATTAAGTAACTCACTTCCTAATCAATAATGCTTATTTTTTGCTGCAGCTGAAAACCACTGGTTTATTTTTAACAGTGGTTATCGGAATAAATTAGTTATCGAGACAAACTAGTTATCGGCACAAAGTATAGCTTTCAGTACAAAAGCATTCTGAGTTAAAACAAATCAACCTGTTTATTTTAATGCTTATTTTTGCTATCACTTTTCTTATAAATACTATAACGGTTTCGGCCATTATTTTTTGCGTCATACATAGCACTGTCGGCATTACTGATCATTTGCACCGTTGAATCACTGTCTTCAGGGAAAACACTGATACCTAAGCTACACCCCACCTGCATGGTAACGCCGTCAATCTCAACCGGCTGGTTAACGATATCAATGACTTTTTGGGCAACAAAAGTCACTGCATCAAGCTCAACAACATCTTCCAGTAAAATCGCAAATTCATCACCACCTAAACGAGCGATAGTGTCACTTTCACGTATGGTTTTTTCAAGTCTGCTGCCAATTATAATAAGTAACTCATCCCCTACATTATGACCATACTGATCATTAATGGGTTTAAAGTTATCCAAATCAAAAAATAACAAAGCAACTTTTTGATTATTTCGCTTGGCTCGTAGCAATGCTTTCTTATGACGATCGGTAAATAAAATTCTATTGGCCAGTCCGGTTAGAAAATCATAATGGGCTGCTTTTATCAGTTTTTTCTCAGACTCAATACGTTCACTAATATCAATAAAAATCAAAGCATAGTGGGTAATTGTTTCCGTGTCACTCATAACCGCATTAACACTTAACTGAATATCAACATGTGCTCCACTGTTTGTAATCAACTTATTATCGATACTCCAACGCCCTATTTTCTTTAACGATTGATCCATTGATGTTTTCTGACTTGAGGATAATTTATCAGCAATAAACTCTTCAGCTTTCATTCCCAGTATTTGCTTTTCTTTAAATCCACTCATGTTGCAAAACGCACTGTTTACTGCAACAATTTTTTTCTTGGTATCACAAACCAGAATGCCATTATTTGTTGCATTAAATACGGTAGCCGATAATCTCATTTGTTCTTCTGCTAGCTTTTTATCCGTTAAATCAATAAAAAAGCAGATACCCGATTCATTATTATCATCTAGCGACACCGCGCCTATAAGAACAGGAACTCGGTGACCTTCTTTATGCATAAATTCTTTTTCAAAGGGTTTGCAAACGCCGTCTTTGTTAATTTCATCAAGCGCGTTATCATCGGCGTCCCAAAACTCCTTAGGGGTAGTTTTACGCCAGTTTATCCGACCTTCTTTTAGATCCTGTTGTGAGTAACCAATCATATCTAAAAAAGCATCATTGGCATCCAATATTGTTCCATCGAATCGCCAACCAATTATACCCATCATGCTCGATTGAGACAGGCCCCTAAATCTTTGATCACTGGTTTGCAACGCCTTTTCAATGGTCGATATTTGAATAATAATTCGATAAGCAATAAAGAATGCAGGGATCAGGGTAATCATTAATAATAATATTTCAGACCAGGTCAGAACTTTTTTCACCCATAAAGCGCCTTCCGTTAAAGCATGAGAAAACTCATTTTCAACCTGTGTTAACTGGGCATTTAATTCTGCTAACTGGCTCAACAAAGTGATTAACCGAGCGGAATTTTCAGTTTGCTTTGCATGCCTTAATTGTTCGCCCAGCTTTTCAAGTTTTAAAATCAACCCATCGCCCTGTTCCCACTTCTTAATGGCCTGCTTCATATAGGGAAACTTTTCAAAGCGCAAAAAGAATCGAATCATGCCATCGATATCGTCAGGATGATTATTGGCAGCCAGAAACCATTGACGAGCTTCTGAAAGATCGGGATCTTCGGATTGCAGAATTCGACGAATTCGGTTATTGGCTTTAGGGTTTTCCAACGCTTTTAGATAACGTTGCCAAGTCGTATGATCGCCTGTAAACGCGTACTGCTGTAAATAAAATACTGCGTCTTTTTGAGATTTAGCCCAGTTGCTTTCGCCGCGTACATAAGCTCGGAGTGCATTTAAGGTTTCTGCCTGAAAATACCCTACGGCAACCAGTAATAGACCAACAAATGACAGCAGCCCTACTATTGTCAGTACTTTAGGTTTAATGGATGATGATTTTTTTAAAAATGATGTTTTTATACGGCACCTAATCTTATTCCATTTGCCTTCATGACTATCGAGGCACTAACTCACTTTACAAACGTCTAGCCCTTTCGTTAAGACTTAGGACGATGTATCAGTGATGACACCGTTATAACGGATGATATTAACGATGAATCAAAGGCGTCATCACTCAACAAACTCTAAATGAGATATTAATGTAATTAGCCATTACTCGCAATGAACAATTGGCTATACAACATACTGATCAGTATAGGTAAAAGTCTAAAAAGCGCGAACTTTTAATCAATCTCCCTGACATTGGTCAAATTATCATCTGGCATTGCCAGTCCGACTCTTTTGGCGCGCTTTTTCCACTGTCGGCGGGCCAACACCTGCATATCTTTGATGGTGTCCACTTCATCCATAATTTCGAGCCCTAATAGCGTTTCAACCACATCTTCCATGGTAACGATACCACTTAAACCTCCATACTCATCCACCAATGCCGCCATATGCTCATGCCTTTGAACCAGCTCTTCAAACAAAGCTTTTAATGGTGTTGTATCAATCATTACCAGCAGATCACGTTTTAGCTCAGCCAGTGGTTTGCTGCCATTGCCCTTAGCCGCCTCTAGTAACACATCCTGCTTTAGGATATACCCATTGATGTCCTCTTTATGTGAGCCATATATTGGGAATCTGGAAAAGTTTAACGACTGTATTTCTTCCAATGTGTCTAACACGGTTTTTTGTTGCTCAAACACCACCACTACCGGGCGTGGCGTCATAACATCCTTGGCATTTAACGACTTAAAATAAACCATATTTTTAAATGCTTTAACTTCATCTTCCTCAAATAACCCCTGTTCAGCGCCTCTATCGGCCATGGCGGCGAATTCATCGCGGGTAAAACTAAGATTATGCGAATCGGACCCCAACAAACCGGTTACCTTTTGACAAAACCAGACCAAGGGAAATAATGCCACCATCAAAATATCCAGAATTCTTACACAAGGTTTGGCAAGAGAGCGCCAGAATCGGGCCCCCAGGGTTTTTGGAATAATTTCAGACAGAATCAGTATCAAGAATGTCAATATCGCAGAGGTAAGGCCAACATAAGCGTTACCAAACACCAATTGCGCCTGAGCACCAACACCTGCGGCGCCGACAGTATGGGCAATGGTATTCAGACTAAGAATGGTGGCCAAAGGTCGATCAATATCGTCTTTCATCGCCCTTAAGCGTGCTCCGTGGGGGCGTCCTTCACTCTCTAACATAGCAATATAGGAGTCATTAATGGACAACAACACCGCTTCCAGAATGGAGCAAATAAACGACACCCCAATAGCCAGAAACAAATAGGTGAACAGCAATATCATAAAATTAATTTACCCCATTACGTCAAAAATAAAATATTTGGACTATACTTTTACAACTGGTCAGACCGCTGATTTGGAAATTAAACACTTTTGTCGGATATTTCTCGTGAATTAGCCGATATTCTATACAATTCGAAAAACTGATGTTTTATCAACAGCATTACCTATTGGTACTGTTTTTATTTTAAACCTAATCATTCGAGATGCTGTTCAATGATAACGTCCCACCATCCCAAAAAAACCACCGTAACTTACTCTATTAGCACTACATTAGCGTAAAATAGAAAGTAATAAAAACAATCTTTTTTATGGTTTTTTAACGTACAGCTGACTCTATGCGACCCACTAGCATTATCGCCCTTATCCTGATTTTATTCTGCTCGTTTACTCGAGGAGATACCGCTTTCTTTTATGGATCGCAAGTTCCGGTAACAGAGTTGTCGATTTACGACAATATTGTTGTTCTGCCAGAACACATCAACACACATCAGGAGCGCCGGCTTTTTGATATTAAAGCCCGACCAATCGCATACCTTAGTTTAGGTGAAGTCGCCTCAAATGCCCAATACGCCGATCAAATACCAAAATCATTATTCCAGCAATATAATGAACAATGGCAAAGCCACGTTATTGATATAAGCCAACCCGTCTGGCACCAGTATTTACTCAATAAACATATTCCCAGATTAATGAAACAAGGTTATGAGGGGTTGTTTTTCGATACACTCGACAGTTATACCCTGCTGTCTCAAGATACAGAAGCACTAAAACATTATCGAAAGAGCTTGGAATCACTTATTCTGTCAATTCGTCAGCAGTACCCGGATATCTATATTATTGCGAACCGGGGTTTTGAGTTAATGCCGGTCATCGCAAAACACATCAATGAAGTTGTCGCTGAATCGCTTTTCTCGGCTTATGAGGCAGGCAAAAACAGCTACCAGTCAACCAGTGCTTCTGATCAACAATGGTTAATTAATCAGTTACAACAGGTTAAAAATCAATACGGACTCCCCATTACGGTAATCGATTATTTACCAGCGTCCAGTTTTAGACAGGCCGACCAACTGGCCAGGCGAATTGATAAACTGGGGTTCACCCCCTGGATCACCAATGGTCACTTAACCTTACTTGGTCAAAGTACATTAAAACCAGTTCCTCGAAAGTTAATCGGTCTTTTTTATGATCCGGACAATGGTATCTATCCAAGTGCGTTACATCAAAAACTAGCTTCCAGTGCAGAGTATCTTGGTTACTACATCGAATACATTAATCTGGCGACAGATTCTTTGCCAGACTATCCGCTTAGAAATCGCATTGCTGGCATCGTCAGCTGGTTTGATCGTACAAATTTACCCGCCAGTCAAAGTGTTTGCCACTGGATTAACAAGGCCTATACCAATGCCAATATTCGAGTAGCCGTTTTTGAGCACCTGCCAGAACATCCTCAATGTTTGAGCCATTTATCGGTTAGTTCAATGGATATTGATCCTGCGACACTTAAAATAACGCAACAAAACAAACATATTGGTAACGAATTACCGTTAAGATTAAAACCTCGACCTGCAAAACTACTGATCTCACAGTCTCCCAACAACCAAAGCTGGCTGACGTTAACCGATAAAACTTTACAATCATTTACTCCAGTATTAATTGGCGACTGGGGCGGTGTAGCTCAAAAAGGATATGCACTGATAAAAGGTTTTGGCAATAAAGATTATTGGCTGGTTGATCCTCTGGAATTTTTAACACAAAGTTTACAACTGAAAGCTATACCAGCACCCGACACTACCACAGAAAATGGATTGCAAATCGCTACAGCCCATATAGATGGCGATGGATTCGTTTCCAGAAATCCACTCCGTAACCAACAGATTGCCGGGCAGATCATTCTCGACAAAATCATCAAACAATACCCATTGCCAACCACTGTTTCAATTATTGAAGCCGAAATTAGTCCAGATGGTGTTTACCCAAAGGATTCAAAACAGGCCATGGCAACTGCTCGTAAAATTTTTCAGCAACCGAATGTTGAAATTGCCTCACACTCATTTAGTCATCCTTACTTTTGGGAAATATTTGATAACCCGAATGCCAATAAAGACAAAGGTTACGGCCAAACCTTGCCCGTTCCCGGCTACTCAACACCCTCTCTAAAACGTGAAATAAACGGTTCAGTAAACTTTATAAACACTCAGTTAGCACCAAAAGATAAACAGGTTAAAGTCTTTTTATGGTCGGGCGATGCTATTGCAACTGATGATGCTGTTGAATTGACTCAACAATTAGGTCTTCAAAATGTTAATGGCGCCAACTTAAAAATATTTCAACATGACTTTTCGATGAGTCGTGTATGGCCAGTCGGACTGCCATTAAAAACAGGCTACCAAATTTATGCTCCTGTCATGAATGAGAACGTCTATACCAATTTATGGAATGGTCCCTATTTCGGATACAGAAATGTCATCAATACATTTGAAGCCTTAAGTAAGCCAAAACGATTAAAACCGCTCAGTATTTATTATCACTTTTATTCAGGCGAGAAAAATGAAGGTTTGCTGGCACTGCACGATGTTTACCAATACGTACTTAGCCAGCCGATTAATGCCATGTACTTAAGCGACTATGCAAAACGCGCCAACGCCTTTTATACATTAGCTATAGGACAAGAAGATGACATATGGCATTTTGCTGAGGCTGGCGAATTAAGAACATTGAGAGTTAATCAAACTGCTGGTTTTCCTGAGCTTTCCGATAGCAAAAAAATCATAGGGTTCGCAGACAATAATGACCAGAGATACATACACCTCAGTGATTCTTTTGGTCAGTTAAAGCTTTCTAACAAAAACAATAATCGTTTATACCTGCAAAGCTTTTCAGGACAGATAAATAATTGGATTACAAACGACAGATCCACTCAGATTAGTATTGACAACTATACCCATGGGAAAATTAAAATCCGAAAAAATTCGGAAGCATGCAAGGTGGTTTATAATGGCAAGTCCATCAAAATACCACCAAATCAGGCGAGTATTACACTTTCTGTTGGTATTGTTGAAAATAGCCAGTTAGAGCTGCATTGTGGCTAAAGCCGATAACAAACTCATTCGTTTGCCCGGCATTCTTTTTGTATTTGTCGTGGTGTTACTGGTGCTTTATTTATTGTTTCCAGACAACATACAGTTTGGGGATGATAAAAAAAGTGATGAACCAGCTGACGCTTTAAGCCTTGCTTATTTAAAAGTTCGTTTGAAATCAGATAAAGCCAATGTGGCTTTAAGAATTAAACTGGCCAAACAGCTGCAACAAGTTGGAGAGTTCAAAGAGTCAGTAAAGGCTCTCTCCCCTGTGGTTTATCGAACAGAACTTATAACAATTCGTAATGAACAATTCTATACAGACGCCTTAATACTCTGGTTAAACGCTTTATTATCGCTCAATCAGTCAACTACTGAATCACTAGATATTGATGCTACCATCAAAGCACTTGTAAACAGCGATCTTTCGTCCGTAGATAAAGAAAAATTACTTAACACCCTTGAGCGCTTAAATAAGTCAGAGTTGAAAGCAAGTGCTTTTACTCAACTCTCTGTGAAAAAAGAATTTACAGCAACCCAGTCTCAACTGCTCATATTAGCCGCGAAGGCTTATTATTCCGCTGACAATATAGTTAATGGCAACAGCTCCTTTAGTTCGGCGTATCAAAAATCAAGTGCTCAAGAAAAACCTGAGGTAGCCATCACACATTTAAATGCATTGCTCGCTGCAAACCAACCAGGAGAAGCTTTTAAATTCACACAATACTATTTAAAGCGACATCCTGACAATAAATCCTTGTTAAAACTTAGCATTAACATTGCCCAGCAAAACTCTGAATTAAGCAGTGTTATTGCTTATAAAGAAGCACTGTTAAAAAACATTAATCAAGATAACTCTAATTTAAAACATGATTTAGAATTGGAACTATTCTCATTGTATATTGCTGCCGGAAGTCTCGATAAAGCTGAAACCATGGCAAATAAATGGCTGAGAGAAAAGCGACAACTCTCAGCGTCCAATAAAAGTAAAGTGGCACAGTTGTATGAGTGGCAAGGAGAACCCAGGAAGGCTTTTAAACTATGGTTAACTCTATTAAGCACTAACTCCAAGGCAAAAGTCCGTGCTATTGAGCTATCTAATGGTTTAAATGATGCCAGATTAAGTGTGCAGCTTTATCAAAAGCTTGCTAGCAGCAATACACTCACCAAACAACAATTAAAGGCATATTATCAGGCGCTAATATCATCGTCACCGATAAGTACAACGGAGCAGCGACTAAAGGATTATGTAAACAAGTACCCCAGCCTGACAAGTCGCTGGTTACTTAGAAGCTTTTATTACGACAACTTTCAGTTTAACAAAGCACAGCAACAAGACAGTTTAATTAACCAGCGATACGCTAGTCTTGATGCAGACAAGCTGTTATCGATTGTTGATTTAAACTGGGAGTTAAATCAACCAGATATCGCCATAACCCGATTAAATAAATGGATTAACGGCCATAAAAAAGTTCCCGTTACAGTCTGGCAGAAGCTGGCCGATATAGCCTGGTATCTGGGAGACAGTGGATCCGCAAAACTAGCCTATGAAAAAATATATCAACAACAAGGTGTTTTTTCCAAGGAGCACATGCGGCAGGCCATTGACCTGGCAGTAAGCGATGATGATTACTTAAAAGTTCAACAGCTGGCTCTGGACGGCTGGAAAAAATACGCTGAGTATGACTTACTTGTGATCGCTCTTGATGCAAGTATTAATGTAGAAGACTATTCAACCGCTGAAGCACTTATAAAAAAGCAATCACCGGAGCAACTGCCAGAGAATTATCGCGTTCAATATCAATTAATTGCGGCTCAAATTTATCGTCGCAATAACAATATCAGCAAAGCCACTGAACTTACCTACGCTGCTTTACAGGCTGCACCAGATAACGCTGCAGTTAAAGAAGCACTATTGTGGTTATTGATTGATGGCTCAAACGACAAACTGCCTCAGTTAAACCGATTACTTGAAAGTTATGAATCGCAAGGCTATGTTCGTCCTGCTCTTAGATCCGCCATGGCAGCTGGTTGGCTAAAATTAAAACAATACCGAAATGCACTTTATTGGATGGAGCAAGATCGATCTGCTAACAAAGAGAATGTCCGTTGGTTATCAGATTACGCTTATACACTTCATCAATCTAGCTATCGTACAGATGCTTATCAGGTTCGGCGTCGAATTATTCACTTATTACACAGTAATACAACTAAGCAGAATTCTGATCTTCAAAACAATGCTGTTCCAAACGCTGTCCTAAACACTGCTGTTCTAAACACTGACCTGACGCAACAAGAGCAAATCATTAAGGCTCGAACTCAGTCATTACTCAATGGTCAATTAACCGGATTAGCACAAATTCCAGAATATATACTACAACAACTTTACCAGATAAATAACAGTAATGATTTATTTGATGCCACTGACAAAGACAATTTAACTCAATGGCTGATTCTGCTTCTGGAATGGGCGCTGCAAAACAATCGTAAAGAACAAGCAACCTATCTGTATAACCTTGCTAATGCATTAAATATTCATTTACCTGAGTGGCTCAAATTAAGTTATGGCTTAATGACGTTCGACAAAACCATTATCGAACGGTCACTTAAAAGCAGTGAGTCACTGCCATTAGCCGACCAAACGTTTGCCTTATATAAAATGGGCTACACTGGTGACAGTATTGCATTTGGATTAACTCAACTGCGTGATACATTATCGAATGATGAAACAAATCAATTGCGCCGGATCACCAGTAGTCTAAGGCAAGACTTGCCAAACGGAGCCAAATTGACTGCAAGCCAAAGTGCCATTGGCGACATAGATCTAAATGGGCAATCGTTCAATTATGTACATGCATTTGATGAAAGCCTGATTAATCTGGAACTCAATAATCAAGCCATAGAGGTTATTAACACAAGCTTACTGTTACCGGTATTTGATCGCGAAAATGAGCTTAACCTAGTTAATACTTACCTTAATGGCTCGAATAAAACTTGGTGGAACATTAACTTTCGAACATTAGAGTCTCCAACATTAGAAAATTCTTCTTCCACCAGCTTACGAATTGGCCAGAACTATCAACCAACCAGCAGGCTGCAACTCGACTATCAATTACAATATAAGCAACGGGATAGTATTAGCTCGGCTTTTTACTTGCTTGGTAATAAAAATGCGGTTAAATCATCAGCGAGCTATCAAGTAGATCGTGCAAACCGCATTTATTCTGAATTAACATTCAATCAATACAAAGGCCTCGATAATGAAACACTCGGTAATGGCAATGAGTTTAGGCTCGGTATTCAGCACCAGTTGATGTATCAAGATCCCGCCTGGACACTCTATTCCGAATTTTATTCATTGAATAACTCGCTTAACATTTTAAATAGCAGCCGTTACACCCCCTATTTCAAACAACAGCCGAGTATCGACTTATTGTTGCCAAAGCAGTATTGTCGAACCAGTATTGGTTCAACCTGGCAAAAAGGTGATCCGGGATCCATCGTACAAACGGCACCATCACCACACTATTTATTAAACATTGATTTAGGCTGGCTTTGCCATGAAAATAGTTTTGACTTTGCATTATCCACAGCAATCGGCTGGCGAATCTTTGGTGACGATGAATTAAGCTTCGGGCTACGATTTAGCTCTTCAAAGGTAGACTCTCAAGATAATCAGTCTATCTACTTAAGTTATAGTAAATATTTTGGACGTTAAGACAGGAAACATAACTGATGCAAAAACTTTTTAAATGTATATTCAGTGCAGCACTCCTACTCGCAATCACTGCCTGTAGCACTCATAAGGTCTATCAGTCAGATGACATTACAGCATCGAACCGCTGGGTGCTATTGCCCATCAGTAATTTAACTCAGGCACCACTTGCCGGCGAACGTACTGAGGCAATTTTGGCAAGCCATCTTAGAGCTACTGGTATTGGGCAATTAACCGAGTACCCTCGCCCGACTGAACAAAATCGGTTTGGCTTAAATAATGATCAAATCCAACTGCAACAAGCAAAAGCATGGGCAAAAACACAACCGGCACAATACTGGGTAACGGGTACAGTGGATGAGTGGCAATACAAAGCTGGCCTCGATGGTGAACCTGCTATTGGTATTAGTTTGAAGATTATTGATGCCAATACCGAACAAGTCATCTGGAGTGCCAGTGGCGCACGAACTGGCTGGGGACGAGAAGGTGTTGCAGTTGCCATGCATCAGCTAATTGAAGAGCTTTTAGCCGAATTAAATCTGGATTAATGACCGACTATGGAATTCAACCGCAACTCCTATGAAATAACACAACAGGCCGCAGCATGGTTTAGCTGGCTTGAGGTCGCTGTTATTACCACACTGGTTATTGTCTTTTGCCAGTTGGCGAAGCCGGATGATCCGTTTTTTCTTAATTCAACCATTGCCTGGCCTGTGGTTGCGCCTCTGTTAATCAGCTTGCGGTATGGCTTTTTCAAAGGCGTGGTCAGCGCAGCATTGTTATTGCTGATCATAGTTCTGTGGCAACGTCTAAATAATGATGCAAATAACTTAACACCAACTTATGCAATATTTATAGCGATCACCAGTATGGTCGCTGGTGAATTTCGTGATACTTGGGAAAGACGATTATCTCGATTACAGGAGTCCAATCAATACCGACAACTTCGACTCGATGAATTTACCCGAAGCTTTCATATGTTAAAAGTGTCACATGATCGACTGGAGCAACAAATGGCCGGTCACTCACTCAGTTTGCGTGAAGCATTAATTAATCTACGCAAAAATATTCAAGGTTCAAACCAACATCAAAATCTTTTATCAAAAATCAGTTCTGCGGTTGCCAATAAAATCATGGCCTTATTTTCAGAGTATGGTTCGATTCAGCAAGCTGCCTTTTATCAATATACTGAACAAGGCATTCAGTCGGAACCATTGAGCAGGCTGGGTGAAGATATTACATTGATAAATGACGATCCTTTATTAAAGCATTGTATTTCCACTCGACAAGTGGTGAGTATAAATCCTGAGCTGGTCAAAAAAATAAATGCTCAGCACTCTAAATATATGATGTGCATTCCATTTATTGATTCCAATGATCATTTATATGCTGTGGTGGTTGTTAACTCAATGCCATTTTTGTCATTTCAAGAGCCGGTACAAAAATTGTTAGCCGTACTAGCCGGTCATATCGCCGACTTATTCAGTGCCATTCAAGTTGTTGATAAGCTAGAGGATGTAGAACTGACCGATATGCTGGTTAATTTAAAACGTTCACTCATTAATATAAATAAACACGAACTACCCTCTACGGTGATCAGCTTTAATATCGAAAACAATGATGCTGGCTATCAAGTATTATCAATCATTAAACAAATTCGCAGAGGACTGGATCTTATTTTTGAATATCAGACAGACTCAACGGTTGAGGTCATTTGTCTATTACCCTTAACCGAGTTAATTGGTGTTGAAGGATACCGAAACCGGCTACAGGAAGCTTGCCAGTCACAGCTTGGTATGAGTTTGACTCAGTTACCGGTTGAAATAAATATTCACTATATGTCGAAAGATCCTGAACTCTTACAATCATTCATTCGGAAACATTGCTCACATGAACACCCACTGGTTAGTTACTCAGGGTATTTTGCTTGAAGCAGGCAGTATCGCGAGTTTAAGCTCCGATCTACCCACCTGGCTAAAATTAGTTCTTTTTGTCTCTGCTCATGCGGGAGCTGTGGCACTGTTTTCTATTGTTTTATGGCGACTTCTACCAACGCGTTATCGTCTGCCATTTCATACCAGCTATGGCTTTTTATACGTGTTTCAATTTTTTATCCCGTTTATTGGCTCTATTGGGTTAAGCAGCGCAGTGTTGCTTGCGTTAAATCTACCTCGAGTACAACGTTCCGATCCCTGGTATGACACCGATGAACCTCTCCTGCCATTTAAGGCAGCCGATTACGACAGCTACCCAATTTATAGTCCTGGTGGACTGATACAAATTTTAAGGGATTCACCCAGTCCAGAAAAACGATTAAAAGTTGTATTATCACTGAAACAAATGCCAGAGCGAATATCCATTAGCCTGTTAAAGTTTGCGTTAAAAGATCCTGTGGATGATGTTCGCCTACTCGCCTACTCAATGCTGGATGAAAAAGAAAAGCACATCAGTGAAGAAATCAATCGTCACCTAAACTCAATAGAAGAACTCAATGACAGCAAAAGTGATGACGATGAACGACGTTTTTTACTGCATCAATTGATCGCAAATAATTACTGGGAACTGGTCTACCTTGATCTTGTGCAAGGCGGTGTCCGAAACCATGTTCTGAATCAGGCCGAGCAACACATCACCCAATCACTTGATATTAAGCAAACACCATCATCGCTTAAACTCTACGGTCAAATATTACTGAATAAAAAAGAACTACCAAAAGCAAGGTTAACATTTGAAAGAGCAATTCAACATGGTATTGAGCCCAGCTCAGTTAGTCCATATTTAGCAGAAATTGCTTTCTTAAACCGGACTTACGAATTAATTCCGAATTACTTGTCCATGTATAAAATTAGCGGTAAAAGTCAGGCGAATCTGATGCCCGTTCTGAACTATTGGTTAAACTAACATGAGTAGTCCTGATAAAATTACGGGTAACAAAAAACCAGTGGCCGATATTGGCTTGTTGCTTGAAGGTACCTACCCTTATATTCGAGGAGGAGTCTCTTCATGGGTTCATCAAATCATTACCGGCTTACCTCAGTACACATTTGCATTAATCTTTTTAGGCGGCTCAAAAGATCATTATGGCGATATGCAGTATGAACTGCCTGACAATGTAAAACACCTTGAAATTCATTACTTAATGGAATCCTGGCAAGATAAAAAACCGGTTAAATGTGAAGGCAACCGTTCGGTATTTGAAAAAGTATCAACCATGCATGAGTGCTTTAAAAACAATACCGAAGTACCTGCCGATTTATTAGCAACCATTTTCAATGGCATCGGAAAGCCTGACGGAATTACTCACGATGACTTTTTATTCAGCCGATCAGCCTGGGATTTTATTGAGGAAAAATACAAAAAACATTGTACAGAGCCTTCCTTTGTTGATTACTTCTGGTCAATTCGAACCATGCATGCCCCACTTTTTGTATTATCAAAAATTTCTAACACCATGCCAGAAGTAAAAGCCATCCATGCCGTTTCGACAGGTTATGCAGGTTTACTGGGCGCCATGTTACAACGACAGCGTAATTATCCATTTATTCTTACCGAGCACGGCATTTATACCAAAGAACGTAAAATTGATTTGGCTCAGGCGAAATGGGTACACGAACCAAAAGAAGAACTCAGTGTAACGCTTCACTCCGATGTGGGGTATATACGTAATCTCTGGATCCGTTTTTTTGAGGTGCTGGGCCGATTAACTTATCAGTCAGCGGATCCGATTATTTCATTGTACGAAGGAAATCGGGAGCGACAGATTATTGATGGCGCTAATGCCGATAAAACAGAAGTTGTCCCAAACGGTATATCCTTAGAGCGCTTTGAAACACTGCTCGAGTCAAGACCAAAATCAATTCCGAAAGTGTTAGGACTAATTGGCCGTGTGGTGCCCATTAAAGATATTAAAACCTTTATACGGGCCATGCGAACCGTTTGTACCGAAATGCCAGAAGTCGAAGGCTGGATTGTCGGACCGGAGGATGAAGATCCCGATTATGTTAATGAGTGCAAAGATCTGGTTAAAAGTCTTGGCCTTGAAAATCAGGTAAAGTTTTTAGGTTTTCAAAACATATTCGACATTATACCGAAACTGGGTTTAATGGTTTTAACCTCCATCAGTGAAGCATTACCACTGGTTATACTTGAAGCCTATGCATCGGGTCTGCCCTGTATTGCTACCGATGTTGGCGCCTGTCGAGAGCTTATCGAAGGACAAAATGATGATGACCGCCGCATTGGTTCTGGTGGTGCTGTGGTTCCAATTGCCGATCCTGATGCAACCGCAACAGCGGCAATCAACCTGCTTCAAAATGAGGAGCTTTGGTATAAAGCTCAACAAGCAGGCCTTGAACGCACCAAAAAATATTACACCCATAAAATGATGTTTGATAAATACGACGAAACCTATCGCAATGCTTTGGAGTCCCCATGGCAGGAATAGGTTTTGAAATTCGAAAAATACTAAAGAAAGACAGTTTTCTTTCGTTACTGCAGGCTTATGGCTTTGCCGGACTTATTAGTTCGGGGCCATGGGTGCTGTCTATTGTTGCAGTCATGCTGATTGGTATCTTCAGCTTTAGCTTAATGACCAACACCACATTAATCGTACAGTTTTTGGTATCCGTTACCTATTTAATGGCTGCATCGTTAATTGTCACCGGTTTTTTGCAATTAATGTTTACCCGGTTTGTTGCCGATCGCCTGTTTGAAAACAAATCCAATATTATATTGCCGAATTTACTGGGTGCCCTGACCATAACCACATTGGTGGTAAGTACGCTATCAATAATACTGAGCTTTTTATTTATCAATCAGTCAATAGAATACATATTACTAATGTTTTGCAATTTTGTTGTGCTGAGTAACTTATGGATTGTGCTGATTTTTCTATCCAGTATGAAAGCCTACATTAAAATACTGGTTTTCTTTTTTATAGGTTATGGCATTGCCGTTGCTGCGGCATTACTGATGACTGACTTTGGTATTGAAGGCCTGTTAAGTGGCATTTTATTAGGTCATGCTTTTTTATTGTGCAGCTTTTTGTTCATTATTATTCGAGAGTACCCCGGCATCAAACTCGTCAGCTTCGACTTTTTAAAAAATAAAAATATATTCATTAGTCTGGCTTTTACCGGACTGTTTTTTAATGCGGGTGTATGGATAGATAAAATTGTTTTCTGGTTTCATCCGGATACCTCTGACGCCATCATTGGTCCTTTACGAGCATCTGTTATTTATGACTTTCCCATTTTTCTGGCGTATCTGTCTATTATTCCCGGAATGGCGGTTTTTCTGGTACGAATGGAAACAGATTTCGCTGAGCAATACGATTTATTTTACAACTCCGTTCGTGAAGGCGATACCTTACAAAATATCCAGTATCGAAAGTCCCAGATGATTTACACCGCAAGGCAAGGCATTTATGAAATCTTTAAAGTTCAGGGAATAACAGTTGTTCTGTTATTGCTTTGGGGCAAAGATATACTAAATGCCTTTGGTATATCCTCTTTGTACGCCCCACTGCTTTATATTGATATTGTTGGGGTTGGCATGCAGGTATTATTTTTGTCTATCTTGAATGTACTTTTTTATCTGGATGATCGAAAAACGTCATTAATCCTATGCCTGATGTTCTTTTTATTGAATGGCACTCTCAGTTTAATCAGTATTGATTTGGGCGCCTCGTTTTTTGGTTATGGCTTCGCATTATCCACCAGTCTTGTCAGCATACTTGGTATTTACTTGTTATCTAGGCTACTGGAGAACCTTGAATACCGAACCTTTATGTTGCATCGAACCTGACGATATTGGCTCTTTCTCTGAGCCAATGTTTTCACCCTATTAATTCATACCGATTAAAACGCCTCATACTGTTTTTCCTAATTTATCAATCACTTTTGGCTTTTTTTAACCGTATTTTAAGATAATTCAACCGCTCAAACGCTGTCTATTCGTACAATGGTCTAAGCATTCGCTCACAACAACAATTACTCTGCGCCCTATTATATCTCATTTTATTTTCATTAAATAAGAGTCACCAGCTTGCTTCATAAGTATTAGCTGGTTTGTTTAACCAACTTAAAGGAACTGAGTAATGAATAAACTAACCGCAGTAAGTGCTACTTTGGCAGTATCGCTAATGACTATTCCAGCCATGGCCAAAGGCAGCATTGATTTGAATAAGCTGATTAATAAATCTGATCTTATCTTTAAAGGTGAGGTTACCGATATAACCTACAAAGATTCCAGCGAAGGCCTTCCACACACTTTTGTCACCTATCGTATGGACGAGTTAATTGCCGGCGAAACCAAACAAAAGCAGGTGACGCTTCGATTTATTGGCGGCAAACAAACCACAGGCAAATCAGAACGTTATCTTCATGTATCCGATGTTCCAGAGTTTGAAGTGGGCGAAAGCGATGTGTTGTTTGTCCGTAAAAACAATAAAATTATTTGTCCTCTGGTTGATTGCAGCAGTGGCCGGTTTAGAAACTTAAGCGGGTTTATCGCCAGTGAAGATGGTCAGCCCGTTGTCATGAATGAAAAAGGCAGTTATCAGCTAAGTCGTCAAAGCATGGCTGACCAAATAGGCAAAACCAATCGCCAAAAAGGTCGTGGGCGAGCAGTGAGCAATGAAACGGGTGAATCAAAAATCACGCCCAATAAAGGCAGCAGCCCTGTTGATATTGATAACTTTTTAATCAGTGTCAAAAGCAAGGTGACTCAACAGCGTTCAAAAGGAGCTTTGACAACTATGAACTTTAAATCCAGCGACCCATCACAAGGCTTTTCAAGTGGATTCTTTAAAGCGGTTGCACCGCTTGATCAAGCAATGGCCAGCCCAACCAAACAAGCTTCATCGAATACCAAAAAGGCAATGATGCCTCTTTCCAATCCAGGTAAATCGTCGTTTGATTTATGGGAAGAAGAAATGTTGCGTAAAAACGGCGGAGATCCCGTACTTGGCAATACTCAGGACGAACATTAATTAAAGGAGTAATCATTATGAAACAGTTAATATCTATAGCGATAGTTTTAGGTTCCTTAACCTATATACAGTCAACTGAAGCCGCTTCATGGCGAACCTGCAGCGGTAATAAAATTAAATGGGACAGCAATACTGTTACCATGCGAGCCAGTAATGTTAGCTTCCCATCGGGATCATCTTATCGCAGCGCCTTACAAACCGTGATCAGTCGGGTGAATGACAACCCCAGTAAATTTAACTTTAATTTATCAACCGGCGATACATCCGTGGGTTTTGATAATGGGCAAAATGAAACCTGGTTTACCAATGATTCCGACGCATTAGACGGAGCACCTGCGGTAGCCTTTAGCTGGACACACTGCTACTGGTTATTTGGCTGGCGGCATGGCATTGATGAAGTGGATGTTGTGTTCAACAATAATGTGACTTATACCAGCTCCAGTAACAAATCGGCGCTGAATACTTATGGCGGCTCTGCTCGTCCATTTAGAACAACGGCTACTCATGAGTTTGGTCATGCATTAGGACTGCTTCATGAAAATCGTTATTACAATATCATGGGACAGGACTGGGACTTCATTCACGCCAACGGCAATTCAACACGGGCTTACTTAGGTGAAGATGCAGCCAATGGCGCGGTTATTTTATATGGCACCACAGGCGGCTATATGGAAGATGTTTCCTTGAGTCATCATAAATACCTTGGTACCAGCGGTGAGTACAGTCGTCATCAACCGACTCGTCTGTATAATTCTTCTGGCGGTAATCTCTCCCGCTTTGGGAATAGTGGTGAGTGGGTGTATCGTGTCAATAAAGGACAAACCGTTCGACTGGAATTAACCGCAGAAAATAATGGTAAGTCCTATCAGTCGCCTGCTGTGGGTTACTATGTGTCCACCAACAACTATATTTCTACAGGTGATCGACGCATTGGCACAGGTTCATTAGGACTGGGACGAAACATTCCCTATACCTTTCAGCGTACCTTAACCATTCCTTCCAATCTTAATTCTGGTCAATACTATTGGCTTGGCGCTGTGATTGATTATAACGGTGCTATTTCGGAGTCATCGGGGGTTAACAACGCAACCTATGTGCGTATTTATGTTAATTATTAAAATTCAATAATTTAACAAAAGTAAAATATTGAGGGCGGAATTAATCCGCCCTCTTTAATTTATTTTAACTGTTTTTTTAAGGTTTTAAGATCGGCAAAGATCTGCTCCACATGTGATTTTGGATTAACCTCTTGATAATGTTTTACTATATTGCCCGAACCATCGACAATAAAAGTTTCGCGGCGGGTATGAGGCCAGGGTAAGTAATTCACCATGTCTAACTTTTTCGACAGCGACTTATCAACATCCGCCAGCAAATCAAATTCAACATTATAAGTTTTGGCAAATGACTTATGTGATTCGACATCATCCAGGCTGATGCCAACAATTTCTAATCCAAGTTCTTGAAATTTTTTATGATTCTTAGCAAAGTTTTCAGCTTCGATACTACAGCCTGGCGTATTGTCCTTTGGGTAAAAATAATAGGCCACCCACTTGCCTTCGTATTTATTGTCCGATATCACCTCTCCAGCCTGATTTTTTAATTCAAATTCTGGAAACAATGCACCGGTCCAGTCTTTTGCCTCTACAACCGAGGGTGTCATAATGGCAGCCATAGTGACCATAAAAAACAATAAAGTCATTCGATTAATCAGTTTCATAAATAATCAGCCTTTTTAACCATCCATCAAGCATCGTTTTTGCAGCTCTTTAAGCAGCTCTTTGTGCAAATCTTTATACAGCTGTTTTTGTAACTGTTTCTACAATTTTGCATAAAAATAATACAAAGTACGATAACCTAATGCATGTTCATTTATTAAATGAGAATGTTTGTCTTACACTGGTAAAAATACGCCTGTTAGCGCCAAATTTCTACCGCTATCTGTTTTCCAAGTTATGTTTGCAATATCATCTTTGAATGGGCATGTTACTAAGTTATCTCTTACCGCCTATTTGTACGACGAAGGCGCCAAAGCGGATCACACAATAAACTGCTATTCGCTGTCTGGCGACATGATAGCCGAATGCCAGCAGTGATTAGCCATTCATTGGCTCAGTGGATATAATGCTCAAAACCTTAACCCATGAGTTCCTGTGACAAGCTTATCTTCACCGAAACAACTTAAAGCTTATATAAAGCAGCAAGCGACGTCGCTTGGTTTTCAGCAATGCGGTGTTGCCCAGGCAGATATTCCCTCCCATGTTGAAAAGTATAAAGAGTGGTTAAAACAGGGCTACCATGGCGATATGGGCTATATGGCTGATCGGGAAGCCCTTCGCAGTGATCCTACAAGCCTGGTACCCGGTACACTGTCCGTTATCAGTGTGCGTTTGAATTATGTGCCGACCCCGGCAAAGTTCGCTGAAACTCTGGAAGACAGCAGCAAAGCCATTGTGTCTCGCTACGCCCTTGGCCGTGATTACCACAAGTTGATGCGTAAAAAACTGGCAAAGCTGGCCAAACAACTTGAGCAGCTGTCCGAAAACTTATCTTATCGGGTGTTTGTCGATAGCGCTCCTGTGCTGGAACGCGCTTACGGCGAAGAAGCCGGCCTTGGCTGGATTGGCAAAAACACCATGTTAATTAACGAGTCAGAAGGCTCTTTCTTTTTTCTGGGTGAAATTCTAACCAACTTACCGTTGGAAGCAGATGAAAAGCCGGAAAATTTATGCGGTAAATGCACTTCCTGTATCAGTATATGCCCAACACAAGCCATCGTTGCACCTTACACGGTAGACGCTCGTAAATGCATCTCGTACCTGACCATTGAACATTTTGGTTCAATCCCCGAGTCACTGCGCCCGCTTATGGGCAATCGCATTTATGGCTGCGACGACTGCCAGCTGGTCTGTCCCTGGAATCGATACGCCAAAGCAACCGACATAGATGACTTTTCGCCTCGACACGGCTTAGACAATATTGAATTGCTCGAGCTATTTTTATGGAGTGAAGAAACGTTTTTAAAAAACTTTGAAGGCTCACCCATCCGGCGAATTGGATTTGAGCGATGGCAACGTAACATTTCGATTGCATTAGGCAATGCAGAATATTCACCGCGTATTTTAGAAGCCCTGAATCAATGCCTTAACACAACCGATTCCGACTTAATTAAAGAACACGTCACGTGGGCAATAAAGCAACAACAAAATAAAAAGCAGACAATTGCGATTTCAGAGCCAGATAATAATCAAAAAAAACTGATACGAACCACTCGAAAAATTGTTAAGCACCTAGAGTGAGTCTTAAGTGTATTAACAAGTCCTTTTAATTGGCATCGTACATACTTGAACTAAATATTTTTATTAACAGCATGACATAACGTACACTTTCTCACTTAACATTAGTAAATGTTTAACGCCAAATTGAGACGTGTGATCTTGCACCCTGATACTGGACTACTATACATTGGCAGTCTCATAGTCTTCAGGTGATAAATATCCGATACTTGAGTGCAACCGCTGCTTATTGTAAAAATCAATATACAAAACAAACTCTCTTCTAATCTGTTTAATATTATCAAATACTTTCTGATAAAACGATTCGGTTTTAAATGTATGAAAGAAAGATTCCGCTGTTGGGTTATCCAAACAGCGTCCTTTACCACTCATGCTGGGTGTCAGGCCGGATTCCTTAAGAGCTCGTTGAAAATTAAGCCCTGCATACTCAATTCCCTGATCTGTGTGAAAGATTAAATTTTGGGTTATCTTTCTTCTACTCAACGCCATTTTCAACGCAGCAAAGGTAAAGTTAAAATCCCTTGTATGTGATATCGACCAGCCGACTATTTTTCTAGAAAAGGCATCCATTATTGTTGCAAGATAAACCCACCTTCTCTCTCGCGTTTTCAAATAAGTGAAGTCCGCTACCCACTGTTGGTTTGGCTGATGAGCTGGCGGTGCTAACTTTAGTAGGTTCTTAACTTTCTGGTAACGTTCTCGTCGCTTTGGATTGAATGTGTACAAGCCAACCACACTAGCTAAAATACCATTTTCTCGCATAATTCTAGCCACTCGTCGTCGCGAACAAGTTACTCCTTTACTCCTAAGTAGCCGGTACATTCTCGGACTGCCATAAGCTTTAGCTCTTCCACGATGATAACGCTTTATGGCCTTCAATAGAACGGTATCCGCTACACTTACCTTTGGTCGCTGATGCTTTTCCCAGTAATAGAAGCCACTTTTAGAAACACCGAACCTGCGACACATCCAGCAGATTGAAAAGTTATTTCTGTGTTGCTCTATAAAACGAAAAATATCTACTTTTTTTGCTGAGAAAAGCGTTTGACCTTTTTTAAGAAATCCCGCTCCCTTTGAGTCTCTTTAAGCTGCTTTTCGAGCTGCTTTATTCTTCGATTCGCCTCAATTAATTCCGTCTCTTCAACAATATCAGCTTCTGAATCACCACCTTTAATCTGGCCTCGTTTCATCTCCATCCTCCAGCGGTAAAGCATTACGGGGTGTATTCCCAAGTGCTCTGCAACTTCTAATGCTAGAAGATCGGGGTGATACGTCAATAGTACGGCTAATCGCTTGAAGTTATTACTATATCTATCGTACTCTTTACTATATGTTTTTGGCATCTTGCATTTCCTCGCTAGACTTTAGGTGTCTAGTATCAGGGTGCAAGATCACGTGCGTTTTTTCGCGTCGATTCAGATGTATTGTTAAATACTTATTCACAGTAATTGACGGACTTATTACATACCCTTGGAGAGCCGGAAGTAATAATATCCTTAAAAAGCCAATTATTCTTTGACTTGTAAAATCGATACGACATCCCTGCTCCACATCTACCAAAGTAGGTTGTTAATTGCACCCCACTCATAAAATCATCACTCTCTTCTTTAATTGTCTCAGAGAAAAAATGGATCGAAGATATTTTTAATGAATTCTCATTTTTAATTTGAGAAAGCATAATTGCTATGTCCTTTTCTTGCAGTTGAGCTGGAATATTGATACTTGGACATAATTCAGCCGTGTGAATAGTCAATGAAAGCGTATTGGCTAAAATTGACAGTATTATTTTCATATGTATTTAACGCTCAGCTAAGGGACAAAGCGCGCAGTGCTTTGTCCCGCCGCATTGTTAGGCCATTATTTGAAGACATATATGACCTCCCCAATGATGCGATCACTGGCAACATAGCCCCAAAATCTACTATCTGCCGAGTTATCTCTATTATCGCCCATAAAGAAGTAGCTTTTTTCTGGGACTACGATTTCTTCCATGTCTCTAGATGGCCGCATTTTTAGTCGTTGAATTAAATGTGTGATTCCGCTCAGGTTCTGCTCATAGACTGATAGCAGATCTGTTTCATATAACATTTCTGTGGCCAATACAGCGCCATTAATAGAAATATCATTACCTCTAATAGCTACTGTGTCTCCGGGGAGAGCTATAAGCCTCTTAACAAAAGGAATATCTTTATGAGGAGGATAAAATGCATACAGCCTTCCTCTCTGCATTAGATCAGCTGAGGCTAATTCCTTGCTAGATATAGTAATACCATAAGTTCCATATGTTCGGTAACCAAGCTTCTGAACAATGATATGGTTACCCGGATCTATTGTTGGCTGCATTGATGAGGAAGGGAAAACATAAGGCTCATACAAAAAGGAACGAAAGAGAAAGACTGCTGAGAAAAAAGCAGCATAAATGGCTGGGATACCCCACCATTTAGAGTACCAAGCCCGCTCACCAGAATACTCAAAAATCTTTACTATAAAATACGCATGAATCGGGCAAATCAATGAAAAGGCAGCCGCAAATAGCGTTTGATATTTCCAGTCGATTACAGAAACAGCACAAGAGAGAATAAAGTAAAGCCAAAATAGCTTTGGCCTATTTAAGTATAGAAATGTGAATGCCTGTAGAATTACTCCTAAGAGTATGGCTATCCATGCTTTCGGCTTCCAATTGATGCTCAAAGTCTCACCTTGTTTTTGTGGGCCTAACGCCGCAATTACCGGCCTGAACGTAGTTGTTTATTTTGTGTCATCGTAGCTGAAAAGCACAAAACAAACAACGCAGTGGATGTCCAGCCAGCTTGCTGGCGAGGGTAGATTACGGGCCGTCATAAGACATTATTGCCACTAGCTCGGCTCTCGGTTGCGTATTAAGGGTTATTACCCATTGCTCCATAAGTTGACCACCACGAAATATTTGATAGGACGTCGTCGCAAGGTACTGCGTTGTGGTTTCTTTTTTATAAGTAAAGCCACTATTATTTGGTGGCAATCAAGCTTCCATACTGTTTTGTAAAGTCGCAGGTTCGCCCTGGTGAACGAAGACGGAGCATAGCGTATTATCTAATACTGTAAGGCCGAACCGACCCTGTTCATTTTTTAGGTGCCATGCTTTACCAGCATTTCCGCTTAGATATTTTTGAGCGGCATCACCGCTAACTGGGCTACCCCCCCATCTCCAGAGCTTGACTCTCAACAAATCCTTTTTAAGTTATGGCTGATGCGATGAACACCTCCCTACTAACGGCGTCATAATGCGCCATACTTAGTTTTGGAACTTAAGTAATCAGAGAGGTATTCATCATGAATAATATTAAACTAGTTTCTATTGATTTAGCAAAGAACGTATTCCAAGTTTGTGGTATTAATCAGGCAGGTAA